>NZ_CP017634.1:4800000-6441270 GCF_002777255.1 Candidatus Formimonas warabiya
TCATTTTGCCCAAGCTATTAGATGCATCAAAAGGATAAATGAAAGCATCCTGGTAGAAGTACTGATCCCCGATTTCCGGGGTGATCAAAAAGCATTATCCGTCGTGGTGAAAGCCAAACCGGATATCCTGAATCACAATGTGGAGACGGTGCCAAGATTATATCCGTCGGTACGCCCTCTAGCAAATTATCAGCGGTCACTGGAACTTCTCAGAGTAGTAAAGAAGCTGGACCCCGGTATTTATACGAAATCCGGGATCATGGTGGGGTTAGGGGAAGAGGAGCAAGAGATCAGAGATCTGATGCAAGATTTGCGTGCCGTTGATTGTGATCTGCTCACGATCGGCCAATATCTGGCCCCCTCGAAGCAGCATCATGCCGTCGTGGCCTATATTCATCCCGAAATTTTTGCCCAATACAAAAGCTTAGGGGAAGGCATGGGGTTCAAATATGTTGCTTCCGCCCCCTTTGTGCGCAGCTCTTACCATGCGGATGAAGCAGGGGAAATCCTGAAAGCAACTCCTATGGACCGGTACCGGTCCATCTCCTCAGGACAGGTGGAATGATGCCTGAAATTCGATCTTTGGTAACTCCAATTTCCTTAGGGCAGGTTTCCGTATTTGTCCTGAAAGGGACGAAATTGATCTTAATCGATACAGGTTTTTCGGGAACGGAAGATCTGCTTTGCCAAAAAATGATCCAAAAAGGGTTGGACCCTAAAGACCTGGCCCTGATTGTGCTTACCCACGGTCACGATGATCATTTTGGCGGCGCCGGGGGATTAAAAGAACGGACCGGGGCCCCGGTTGCCATTCATTCATGTGATGCCGATCATTTAAGAAAGGGTATCAACGGGAAACTTCAGCCCACACGCAGACTGGGCCGGTTGTTGACCGCTCTGGAAAACCGGGAACCCCTGGGCATGGGTTTGGAACCCGATATTCTTCTTGATGAGGAATTCAGTTTGGCTGCCTATGGGGTGCCCGGGAAAGTGATAGCGACTCCGGGCCATACGCCGGGATCTGTCTCTGTGATTCTAGAGAGCCGGGAGGTAATTGTGGGGGACTTAATGATGGGTTTTTTCCCCAAAACCAGACCGGAGCTGCCCCTTTTTGCCGATGATGTGGCACAGGTGGAAGAAAGCATCCGAAGGATTATGCACGATGAACCCCGGAAAATATTTGCCTCCCATGGAGGACCCTTTGAACCGGAAGCAGTAAGGGAGAGATTTGGCGTTAAATAACAAAAATAAACAAGGAGGGTTTAAACATGCAAGTTGTTCAGGGATTAAAGTATACTAAGACCCATGAATGGGTAAAGGTGGAAGGAAGTAAAGGGTTGGTCGGGCTCACTGATTATGCCCAGGGCCATTTGGGCGAAATTGTTTTCGTAGAACTGCCCCAGGTAGGTGACGAGTTAAGCGCCGGCAGCCCGTTAGGCGTAGTAGAATCGGTAAAAGCAGTTTCCGACGTTTATGCTCCCGTATCGGGAACCGTAAGAGAGATTAATGAAGAACTGCTGGATAACCCGGGAAACATCAACCAGGATCCCTATGGCAGCTGGCTTGCTTCCCTGGAATTAAGTGATCTGTCCCAGCTGGAGGCACTGTTGGATGCGGCGGAATATGAAAAGCTCTGCGCAGAGGAGGACTAAACCGTGTCCAGATACATTTCGAATACGGCGGAACAGCAGGGGGAAATGCTGAAAGAAATTGGCCTGGATACGACCGAGGATCTTTTCCAGGATGTTCCTCCGGAGGTACGCTTAAAGAGGAAGCTGGATCTCCCGGAAGAGCTGTCGGAAATGGAGCTGGTCAGACACATGAGGAACCTGGCCCAAAGAAATTGTAGCCTGGAAGAATATCCTTGTTTTCTCGGCGCCGGGGCTTATGACCATTTCGTGCCCAGCGTGATCGACCAGCTGATTTCCCGGCAGGAGTTTTATACCGCCTATACCCCTTACCAGCCGGAAATCAGCCAGGGCACCCTGCAGTCCATTTTTGAGTATCAGACTTTTGTGTGCGAGCTGACAGGAATGGATGTGGCCAATGCCTCCATGTATGACGGGGCCAGCGCCTTGGCGGAAGCGGCCTTGATGGCCTGCCAGTCTGTCCGGCGTCAGGAAATACTGGTGGCGAAAAGTGTCCACCCGGAAAGCAGGGAAGTGATCGATACCTATTGTAAGTTCCGGGGCATCCGGGTTCAGGAGGTGGGGTACCAGAACGGGCAGGTAGACCTGAAGGACTTGGAGAGCAAGATCACGGCCAATACGGCGGCGGTAATTGTGCAAAGCCCCAATTTCTTCGGCATTATGGAATCCTTAAAAGAAATAGCAGAATTAGCCCATGGCAATAAGAGCTTGTTTGTAGTTAGTGTGGATCCAGTTTCTCTGGCGGTCCTGAAATCTCCCGGCGAACTGGGCGCCGACATTGTGGTCGGCGAAGGGCAAGCATTGGGGAACCCGGTCAGTTTTGGCGGGCCTTATCTGGGCTTCTTTGCCGCCACGGAAAAACTGATGCGGAAAATGCCCGGCCGGATCGTGGGAGAAACGGTAGACAAATTTGGCAACAGGGGGTTTGTGCTGACGATTCAGACCCGGGAACAGCATATCCGCCGGGAAAAGGCCACATCCAATATCTGCTCCAATGAAGCACTCAATGCCTTAACGGCCACCATTTACTTAACCCTGCTGGGAAAGCAGGGCTTGAAAGAAGTGGCCCATTTATGCCTGCAAAAAGCCCATTATACTTTCGACCAACTGGTGAAAACGGGGAAATTTTCTCCGGCCTTTACTGCTCCCTTCTTTAAAGAATTTGTTCTGAGAACGGATACGCCCGTACAAGAATTGAATCAAAGGTTGTTGAGGGAAAAAATAATCGGCGGCTATGATTTGGGCCGGGACTACCCGGAACTTGCTCCGGGGTGGTTAATTGCCGTTACGGAAAAAAGAACCAGGTCAGAAATTGATGCTCTGGTACGAAAGGCAGGGGAAATGGCATGAAAGAGAAATCTTTAATCTTTGAAATCAGCAGGCCGGGACGCAAGGCCTATGGGCTGCCCCGGTGCGATGTCCCTGAAGCACCAGTGGCCCAAATGATTCCTTCGGAATACCTGCGCGCTGTTTCTCCGGAACTGCCTGAAGTAAGCGAGCTTGATGCCGTACGCCATTTTACCCGGCTGTCCCAGCGCAATCACGGGGTGGATTCCGGCTTTTATCCTTTAGGCAGTTGTACTATGAAATATAATCCTAAGATCAATGAGGCCCTTTCCCGTCTGGACGGTTTTACCAAATTGCATCCCTACCAGCCGGAAGAGACGGTTCAGGGAGCTTTGGAATTGATGTATCTGACGGATCAGATGCTGGCGGAAATTGCCGGCATGGACAGAGTTTCCCTCCAGCCCGCGGCAGGAGCCCACGGAGAAATGACCGGATTAATGATCATCAAAGCCTATCATCAATACCGGGGCGATCACAGGCGCACCAAAATAGTGGTGCCGGATGCCGCCCATGGGACCAACCCGGCGTCCGCGGCGGTAGCCGGATTTGATGTGATCGAGGTGAAATCCAGCGCCCGGGGCGGTGTGGATTTAGCGGCCCTCAGGAGCCTGATGAGTGAGGAAATAGCCGGCTTAATGCTAACCAACCCCAACACCTTGGGCCTGTTCGAGGAAAATATCCGGGAAATTGCGGAGATTGTGCACCAGGCGGGGGGGCTCCTCTATTATGACGGCGCAAACGCCAATGCCATTATGGGCATTACCCGCCCGGGAGATATGGGTTTTGATGTGGTGCACTTGAATCTGCATAAGACCTTTAGTACGCCCCACGGTGGAGGGGGGCCCGGTGCCGGGCCGGTAGGCGTGAAGAAAGATCTGGTGCCTTTCTTGCCCAAACCCCTAATTGAATGTAAGGACGGCAAGTATTATTTTGACTATGACCGGCCCCTTTCCATCGGTAAAGTGAAAGCCTTTTACGGTAATTTTAATGTCGTTGTCAAAGCCTATGCTTTTATCCGGAGTATGGGACCGGACGGCCTGAAGCAGGCATCCGAGGCGGCGGTGCTCAATGCCAACTATCTGGCCGCCAAACTCAAGGACGTCTATCAATTGCCTTATGACCGCATCTGTATGCATGAGTGTGTCCTGTCCGGGCAAAGCCAAAAAAACAAGGGCGTATCCACCTTGGATATTGCCAAGCGGCTGCTGGATTTCGGATTCCATCCCCCCACCATCTATTTTCCTCTCATTGTCCACGAGGCATTGATGATTGAACCTACGGAATCGGAGAGCAAGGAAACCCTGGACGAATTCATCCAAGTGCTCCGCCAGATTGCCGGAGAAGTTGATACGGATCCGGACATGGTTAGATCCGCTCCCCATCAGACGGTGGTAGGGCGTCTGGATGAGGCCGCCGCCGCCCGGAATCCGGTGGTGCGCTGGAAGCCGGGGAAACAAGGCTAGAATAATAGGGCAGTAAGTTGAGAAGTCCCTGACGGGGCTTCTCAATTTACGTAATTTCTCAAGAAATGCGTTTAAAGAGCCGTAAAGCCTAAAAGACAGGAGGTAACACGATGGAAAGAGATATCGTGATCATGGGGGGAGGGCCCGGAGGATATGTGGCGGCGATCCGGGCTGCCCATCTGGGCGCTAAGGTAGCCCTGGTAGAAGAGGACAAATTGGGCGGAACTTGTTTGAACCGGGGGTGCATTCCCACCAAGTCTTTGTATAAAAACGCCCAGGTGCTCAATACCTTAAAAAAAGCCGGAGAGTTCGGCATCCGGCTGCAGGGGTATGACCTGGATATGAAAAAAGTTCAGGACAGAAAAAAAGAGGCGGTCAGCCGCCTTTGTTCCGGGATTGGCCAATTGCTTAAAGGGTTTGGTGTAGAGGTGCTGCCCGGAAGAGGCAGCCTGATGGACAAATCTACGGTCTCTGTGGTCACTTCTTCCGGAAATAGAGAATGCGCAAAAGCAAAGAATATTATCATTGCCACCGGGTCCATACCGGCCCAAATCCCTGTCCCCGGTCTGGATCTTCCCGGGGTGATGACCAGCACGGAGGCTTTAGAGCTGGATCATGTGCCGAAAAGTATGGTGATTATTGGGGGAGGGGTTGTAGGCATTGAGTTTGCGGGAATATACCAGTCTTTTGGGACTGAAGTGACGGTGGTGGAATTTCTCCCCCGCATCCTCCCTGGGGTCGATGATGAAATTGTAAAAAGACTTACCATGCTGCTGAAGAGAAAAGGCATCAAAATTGAAACCGGCGTAAAAGTAAAAGAGATTCGCCGGGAAAGTGGCGGGCTGCAGGTTTTGGCCGAAGGGAAAAATGCCGAAGTGGCATGGAATGCAGAAATAGTACTGGTGTCTGCCGGCAGGTCGGTTAACACGGCAGGGCTGCACCTGGATGAAGTAGGAGTATCCTACAGCCGGGGCGGAATCACAGTGGACAGTCATTTTGCCACATCTGTGCCGGGAATTTACGCGATTGGTGATGTGATTGGAGGCCAAATGCTGGCCCATGTGGCCTCAGACGAAGGAAAGGCGGCGGTGGAAAACATTTTGGGGTTATCAGGGCATATCAACTATGATGCAGTTCCCTCCTGTGTCTTCACCTTCCCGGAAGTAGCCGCCGTAGGTTTGACGGAAGAGGCGGCTAAAAGCAGGGGCATTTCTTACCTGGTGAGCAAATTTATGTTTGCTGCGAACGGGAAGGCCTTAACCATGGGTGAGACCGACGGCCTGGTAAAGGTACTGGCGGATGGAAATACGAAAAAAATTATGGGCGTACATATCTTAGGCCCACATGCCAGTGATTTGATTCATGAAGGTGTTCTGGCCGTGGAACAAGGTCTGACTGCCGAAGAGATTGGCCGGGCCATCCATGCCCATCCCACATTAGCCGAGTCTTTTCTGGAAGCGGTTTTGGGCATTGAAGGCAAGGCTATTCACATGATGCCGCAAAAGTAGCATCAGTTTCTAAGTTTATATAATTTTAAACCCAGCATGATGTTGATGATTTCTTCCGAGTGTCTTAGTTTATAACCGATTAATTTTTCAATGGTATTTAGTCTGTACCGGATGGTATTATGGTGCACATACAGGGCTTTTGCCGTTTCCCGATAATTACACATTAAATTTACAAAGGAATCTAATGTTTTTAACAGTTCTGTGCCGTTTGTTTTGTCATAGCTCACAACAGGTAAAATATATCTTTTTAAAAACTCTTCCGTTTCCTGAGACTCAATGAGGGGAATGAATAATAAATAAGGTCCTAATTCCCCATACTTACAGATCTTTTTTAATAATTTACTGAGCTGACAGGCAATATTTGCTTCCCGAAAGGAAGCAGCAATTTTCTCTATTCCCTGATGGGTATCTCCTATGCCGATGGCAAGGGTAATGGACTTGTTTTTGGCCTGGATGTCTTCTTGAATATTCTCCATGTGCATCATCACACTATCCAGCTTATTTGACACTAAAAAAATCAGGGTATCGTCACTATCAATACCGGCCAATGTCTCTTTGGCGAAATAGAGGGTAATATTATTTTTTATCTTATTGAGAATCAGGTAATTCGTTTCCCAGGCATCGGTGCTGCTTTTTTGATCACGTATGATTTTGACCACAATCACGGTATTGGTTTGGGAAATATTCCAGCCAAACTTTTCCCCTTTTTGCTGCACATAACTATAACAAGATTCCCCTTGGATCAGTTCTCGGATAAATGCATCTTTGAAACGCTGATCGGTCTCGTTGATCGCTTTTAATTTTTGAATATATAATGCAGTCACCGTACTGGCATGCTCGATGGCGATTAAGTCTAATCCACTTAGTTCCTTGGTTTTCCAGACAATAATATACCCTTCAATATTCTTTGCCACTTCGATCGGGAAGATGATCCCCTCAACGTGATTAATGTTGCTGATTATTTTATCAAATGGTGCCTGGTGGGAAGCCCTGATTAAATCCCATAGTTGTCCCTGATTGATATGATGCCGGAAAAAATAGGGCCATGTAACCGAACCTTTATTAATTAACTCGATAATCGTAATCGGATTATGGGTCAATTCCGAAAGTAATTTGGCGATGGAAGAAATTTTTTTCCCTTCCAAAACCTGCTGGGTAAAAGAACGACGAAAAGCATTGGCTTTTTCTAATAAGACCAGCTGTTGATTAAGAATTTCCGCCATGATCGGATTTATCACATCGACCCAGGCTTTATCGTAGGGAATAATTAATAAAGGCAACCCCCTTTTGTTAGCCATATCAATCACATCCTGGCATAAACCGTTTACGTATCTTTTCAGTTTAATTCCTAAAGCGGAGACATTTTTTTCTGCCAGGTCACAAATCAGTTTGATTTGGTCACAAGACTCCTGAAATACGTAAAGAGTAGTAATGACAAACTCATGCCCTTTTACCCATTCTGCCGCATCCGGAGCATCGAAAACGGTCACATGATTAACCTGTTTATCTAAACCTTGCTGACCGGCAGCAACTTCAATTCCTTTTAAGACCTCCAGGTTAAGAATATCTCTCACGGTAAAATTCACCAGTATTTTTACCTCCTTTGCTCAATGCCGGAGTAACGGGGTAAATCGATTTAGATGAATCCGGATGCCAATACATAATTAAATCTACGACACATGACCACTATTTTCCTTTTCACTCTTTTTAAAAGTTGGAATATTTTTGATTTATAAATAAATTAGTAAAATAAAAATCACAAAACTTTTCGATAAATCACAATAATAGTTGTTATGATAAAAACATAGCGGCTATTATTATTTTTTATCTTTTCACCGGCATCGATAACAGAGAGAATGACAAATATTTTGTTGCTCTCTCTGTTTTTATTATCCAAAAATACAAAACCCTGCCATGATTCTTGTACAGGTGGATGACAGGATACCAGAAAATTTTGTCAAAATTTTTGCACAAAAGAGAATCATTCCAAGGGAATAAAAAGCCAGAGGAATTGGGAGACCCCCAAAATCATTGATGGAGGAGGGCATAATGAGCACCATAATGAGCGACAGAGTATGGGCGAATCGCTATGAACAAGAACTGGTCTTTTTAAGAAGACATTTTCATAAGTACCCGGAATTATCCAATGAAGAAGGGAAAACAGCAGAATTTATCAGCAAATATTTAGTTGATTGCGGACTGGAGATTCACGAGAGCCTGGCGGGGCATGGCGTGATCGGGATTTTAAAGGGTCTTGAAGGACCATCCATCGGTTTTCGCTTTGATATGGATGCCCTACCCATTGAAGAAGAGACGGACCGGGATTTTAAATCGGTTTATCGCAACAAAATGCATGCCTGCGGGCATGACGGTCATATGGCAGTAGGGTTAATTGCCGCTAAAATCCTATCCCAAATGAGAAGCCGGCTGAACGGAAATATCCTCTTCATTTTTCAGCCTGCGGAAGAAAACTTGCCGGAGGGCGGGGCCAAACGGCTGGTGCAGGACGGGAAAACGCTGTTGAGCGGTTTGACCGGAATATTTGGTTTTCATTTTTGGCCCGCTTTAAAAACGGGAGAAATTGCGGTGGTGCCCGGGGCCCTGATGGCGGCAGGAGATGTTTTTGAAGTAGAGTTCACCGGGAAGGGCGCCCACGGAGCTACACCGCAGCATTCTTCAGACGTATTGATGATGGCGAGCAACGCGGTAATAGCGCTAACCAGTGTGGTTTTAAGAAATATTGAGCCTGGTGTTCCGGCCACTTTGTCTGTGACGGTTCTGGAAGGAGGAAAGACCGCTAACGTATTGCCGGCTAATGCCCTGATCAGGGGGACAACGCGCTATTTGTGCCGTGATTTCAGAAATCTGTTTCCCGAAAAGATTAAAGCAGTGCTGGAAGGAATCTGTAAGGCCTATAACGGAAGTCACGTGCTTAATTATACGTACGGGTATCCACTACTGGAAAATGATTTCCGGATGACGCAGATTATCAAAGCGTGTGCTGGGGAAATGGAAAGTGGGATCGATGTGATCACGGAAGTGAAACCGTCGTTGGCGTCCGAGGACTTTTCCGTCTATCTTAAAACAACGCCTGGCTGTTACTACTGGGTAGGCTGCAGCAGAGAAGAGGGAAATTGGGAAAATTGTTTACACAGTCCCAAATTTGATTTGGATGAATCGGCTTTGAAAATAGCAACAGAAATGATTTTGACCATCTGCAAGAGGTTCATCTAAACAGAGGAGTATGATGGCAAAATATTCTTCATCCTGTAAAGCATCATCAACCACTAAAAGTAAGGAGGTGAACCGTTTATTCAGTATTTTGTTTTTGTGCCAGTTGGTATTTGAAGTTGAGGGAGGGGACGAAAATGAAGAAACGAGCAGCCCTAGTCATGTTGGTGTTCATTTTTCTTGTTGCCGTAGTTTGCTTGGCCGGGTGTGGTTCGAGTACGCCTGATGCGGGAACGACTGATGCGGGAACGTCGGACTCCACCGCTCAAGAAACAAAACAGACCACGTTGGAAAAGGCGAAAAGTCAGGGTTATGTCACGGTTGGATTTGCCAATGAAGCACCCTTTGCTTTTGCTACCCCGGAGGGCAAATTGACGGGACAAAATGTGGAAATTTGCCGGGCGGTACTAAAAAACCTGGGCATTAACGAAATGCAAGGCGTACTTACCGAATTTGGCTCCCTGATCCCGGGCTTAAAAGCTGGACGTTTTGACATGATTACGGCGGGAATGTATATTACCCCAGAAAGAGCCCAGGAAGTTGCTTTTGCCGATCCGGAATACACCATTGGCGGCGGTTTAGCCGTGAAGAAAGGAAATCCTTTAAATCTGCACAGTTATTCTGACATTGCCGCGAACCCCAATGTCAAGATTTCGGTCATGGGAGGCGTTTCTGAGATTGATCAGTTAAAAGCCTGTGGCGTGAAAGAAGATCAAATGGTTATTTCACCGGACAATCCGGCGGCCTTGGCGGCCCTGATTGCCGGTCGGGTAGACTGCTTTACCGCTACCTCACCCTCAGTTAAGAATGTAGTGGAAACAGCAAATAATCCGAATATTGAAATGGTCATGGACTTTAAAATTGCCGAAGTAAACGGGAAAAGACAGCAAGGATTTGGGTCATCCGCATTTCGTCAAGAAGACACCGACTTTGTAGAAGCATATAACGCAGAATTGAAAAAGCTGAAGGAATCAGGAAAAGTCTTAGAGATTCAAAAAGAATTTGGCTTTACTGAGGCTGAATTTGCCGCCCCGGAATTAACTGCGCAATTTGCCATTGATAACTGGTAATAGGGCATCCAAAGGTGCTTCTCACGAAGCACCTTTGGACCTGTTCTCATGTTAAGGGGAAGGCCCCTGATTAAGCATTTTAAAAGTTTTGCTTAAGACCAAGCTTGAAGAGGAGGTGGTCGAAATTAGCTATCTGGATATTATTCCGTTCCTATTGAATGGACTGGGTGTAACCATTCAACTTACGGTAATGGCGGCTATTTTAGCTTTTATGGTAGCATTTATTGTCGGACTGGCCCGGCTATCAAAATACCGGATCATGCGGATTGCGGCTAAGATCTATGTGGAGTTTTTTCGGGGTACTTCCTTACTGGTGCAATTATTTTGGGCATATTTTGTTTTGCCCTTATTTGGTTTGGAATTAACTGCCATGCAGGCCGGGGTAATGATTATGGGATTAAACTATGGCGCTTATTCTTCGGAAATAGTGCGCAGTGCCATCTTGGCGATACCAAAAGGACAAACTGAGGCAGGCGTGGCCTTGAATCTGTCTCCCCGCCAAATCATGTTTCAGATTATCCTGCCGCAGGCATTTTTAATTATGCTGCCCCCTTTTGGCAATAACCTGATTGAATTGTTAAAAGGGACAGCTTTGGTCTCCCTGATTACCCTATCGGATTTAATGTTTCAGGGAGTCAAGATGAATATGACAACGATGCGCACGACAGAGGTATTTACCTCCATCTTGCTGATCTACTTTGTGCTGGCTTACCCTCTTACTTTAGGTGTGCGTTGGTGTGAGAAAAAGTTATCTGCGGGGAGGGCATAAAATGTGGGATTGGCAATTTGTTTCTGACATATTACCTGAACTGGTCAAGACCCTAAAGATAACGATCAGTGCAACTTTCGCCGGTTTTTTCCTGGCTTGTATTTTAGGGATATTTCTCACCCTGGGCAGACGGGCAAAATTTAAACCGGTTTCTCTGGCAACAGGTGGGTTTGTAGAATTTGTACGGAGTACCCCCTTATTGGCGCAGCTCTATTTTATCTTTTACGTTTTCCCTTTGCATGGACTGACCCTTTCTCCTTTTGCCGCCGGGGTGCTTGGTCTGGGCATTCACTACAGTACTTACCTTTCCGAGGTTTACCGGTCCGGTATAGAAGCGATTCCCCGCGGACAATGGGAGGCTGCGGCTGCTTTGAATTTTTCCAAATTGCGCACCTGGATCAATATCATTCTGCCCCAAGCCATTCCCCCGGTAGTTCCGGTGATGGGTAATTACTTAATTGGCATGTTTAAAGACACCCCCCTGCTTTCGGCCATTACTTTGGTGGAACTTCTGCAGATGGCAAAAATAATTGGTTCCCGGACTTTCCGCTATATGGAGCCAATTACATTGGTCGGGGTATTTTTCTTAATCCTCAGTTATGTGTCCTCCTTAGGGGTACAGCATTTAGAAAGAAGATTAAATCGCAGGTAATTGTCTGTAATGAATGGTCAGCAGGGAACCCAGTATTTAAGACAAGGTGGAAAGGGCGTGCAATATGAGTATCGGTGCAATTCCAAACGGAGAGATAAAAGAAAGAGAAAAAAACCAGTATATGGTCAGGTATCAAAAGGTGAGCAAATCCTTTGGGAACCTAGAGGTCCTGCGGGAGATTGATCTTGATATCACGCCTACAGAGAAGGTTGCCGTCATCGGGCCAAGCGGTTCCGGCAAGACCACATTAATCCGGTTGCTCATGACTTTGGAAAAGCCTACTTCCGGTGTCATTGAGGTAGATGGCGAATTATTATGGCATGAAGAAGTGAAGGGAAAGCTGGTTTCCGCCGGTGAGAAACACTTGCACCGGGTACGCGGTAAAGTCGGTATGATTTTTCAGCAATTTAACCTTTTTCCCCATATGAAAGTGCTGAGAAATGTTACAGAGGGGCCGGTTCATGTGCTGGGGATGAAGAAGGAAGAGGCGGAAATTCAGGCTGTGGAAATGCTGAAAAAGGTGGGATTAGGAGAAAAAACAAACAATTATCCCTCCCAACTGTCCGGCGGGCAGCAGCAGCGGGTGGCCATTGCCCGGGCTCTGGTGATGCGCCCCAAGGTGATGTTGTTTGACGAAGTGACTTCCGCCTTAGACCCGGAACTGGTGGGGGAGGTGCTGGCCGTAATTAAGGAAATCGCCTCAGAAGGCGAAACTACCATGATTTTGGTAACTCATGAAATGGAATTTGCCCGGGATATCGCAGACCGCATTATTTTTATTGACGGGGGCTGCATTGCGGAGCAAGGCCCGCCGGAACAAGTTCTGGGAGATCCCCAGTGTGCCCGGACCCGTGAATTTCTAAGCAGGTTCAGACAGGCAGCAGGAAAGAGGAACCAAGGAATAGGCGTCTTATGACGACTTTAAAAAAATTAATCATGAGAGAGGGGTTAATATGTTAGCTTTTGAAAAAACAGAATACATGGCCAGGGTTAATCAGACAAAAGAGCAGATGGCAGCAAAAGGGATGGACGTATTGCTGGTAACGGACCCGGCTAATATGTGCTACCTGTCAGGCTATGATGCATTATCATTTTACACGCCCCAGGCTGTGGTGGTAAGCACCCAACAAGACCAGCCGGTTTGGATCGGCAGGTTTCAAGATTTGGTCTGCGCTCAGGAAACTTGCTGGATGGATCAAGGAAATTTCATTGCCTATCCGGACTATTATCTCTGGGAACCGACCGAGAAACATGTGATGGACTTTGTGGCGGATTTTCTGAAAGGTAAAGGCCTGGCCGGCTCCGTGATGGGAGTGGAGATGGACGCTTATTATTTTACCGCCTTTTGGTTTGAAAGGTTAAAAAAGGATTTACCCAACGCCGGCTTTTTAGATGCCACATTATTGGTGAACCGGATCAGGGCGGTTAAGTCGCCCCAGGAAATTGTTTATATGAAAAAGGCTGCCGCCATACTGGAAAAGGGCATGCAACGGGCTGTTGATGTCATTAATGAAGGAGTAAGAGAATGTGACGCCGCGGCGGAAATTTATCATGATTTAATCAGCGGGACGGCAAGCGCCGGGGGAGATTATCCCTCCCTTGCTCCGATTATGCCTTCCGGGAAAAGGACCGGAGGCGCTCATTTGACCTGGACGGAAGAGAAATATCAAAAAGATCAGATTGTTTATGTGGAGTTTGCCGGCTGTTATAAGCGTTATCACGCACCTATGGCCAGAACTATTTATATCGGCAATCCTCCTCCGGAAATCGAAGAGACGGCCAAAGTAGTGGTAGAAGGGCTGAATATGGCCATGGAAACGGCAAAACCGGGAGCAACCTGTGAAGAAATTGAAAGAGCCTGGAAAAGCGTCATCACCAAATATGGGATAGAAAAGGAATCCCGCATGGGATACGATATTGGGCTGAGTTATCCTCCGGTCTGGATGCAGCATACCATGCACATGAGGCCGGGGGATAAATCAGTGCTCAAACCCAATATGACCTTCCATTTAATGCCCGGAGTCTGGCGGGGGGATTTTGGGGTAGCCATTACGGAGTCGATCAGAATCACGGAAAACGGCTGTGAAACGTTGGCGGCTTTCCCCAGGAAGCTGTTTGTAAAGTAAGAGCATAAACATACAACTTGGAGGAGGAGAAAGGATGAGAATTACTAAATCGAATTTCCAGGAACAAACAACGCCGCGTTATATCTATCTTTCCGAAGACCAAATGTACGAGATTCATATGGCCACGCTGGAAGTGCTGGAACGCATTGGGCTCCGGGTAGATCATGAAGAGGCGCGTCGGTTATTGAAAGATGCCGGTGCTTATATGGGGGAAAATCATGTGGTGAGGTTTCCCGTGTTTTTAGTGGAGGAGGCTTTGCAGAGTGCTCCGTCCCGTGTCGTATTGTCTAACCGGGATGGGGAGCGGGTGATGTTCTGCGAAAAGAATCAGAGCTATTTCGGACCGGGATCGGACCTGCCCTGGACCATCGACCTCTACACGGGAGAAACCAGGAAGAGTGTGAAACAGGATATTGTTAATGCTTCCCGCATTGTCGATGCCTTAGAGAACCTTGATTTTATGATGTGTTATGCCATTGCCGGCGATGTGACCAACCAGCTTTCTTACGTGCATGAATTTCACGCCATGGTGGAAAACACCAGAAAGCCTATTGTGTTTACAGCCCGGGACGGGGAAGACTTTATGCAGATTGTGGAAATGGCGGCGGTTATAAGGGGCGGTTATGAGCAGTTGAAGCAGAACCCCTTTATTGCCTGCTATTCTGAACCGATCTCTCCTCTCATTCATGCCCGGGAAGGCCTGGATAAATTGTTGTTATGTGCTGAGTATGGGATTCCGGCCATCTATACTCCGGGTGCGGGAGCAGGCGCCACGGCTCCATGCTCCTTGGCCGGTCTCTTAACCCAGGTGAATGCGGAGATATTAAGCGGTCTTGTGATGCACCAGTTGAAATCAAAAGGGGCGCCCTATATATACGGAGCTGCCTGCGGGGCCATGGACATGAAAACCACCATTATTCCTCATGGTTCCCCGGAATTCCAAATCTATGGCACGGCACTGGCCCATCTGGCCCGGTTCTATAACCTGCCCTGCTGGAGCACGGCGGGAAACTCCGACGCTCCGGTTTTGGACCAGCAAGCAACCATGGAATGGGGGTTCAATATCTTTATGGCTCAGTGCAGCGGCGCCAACATTATCCATGATATCGGGTACCTTAACACCGGTCTGCTTGGGGCGCTGGAGGCGCTCGTAATCTGCAACGAAATTATCGGCCTGGCCCGGTTTGTTAATAGAGGTATTGTGGTGAACAAGGAAACATTGGCTGTAGAGGTCATGGAAAGAGTAGCGAAGGGCGGTAACTATTTCGAAGACGAGCATACATATAACCATTTCAGAGATTTCTGGAACCCAGATTTATTAAACCGGGTGAGACACGATACCTGGAGAGCAAACGGCGGGTTCACTTTGGGAGAAAAGGCCAACAAAAAAGCCAAAAAGCTCCTTGCGGAATATGCGCCTAGTCCTCTTTCCGGTGCAATGAAAGAAAAGTTAGGAGAGTTGATGGCAAAATACGAGGCCCAATATAAATAACTTTTAAATTAAGGGTGGGAACAAGAAATGAGTATCAGTTATGGGGCAGAGGGCCAAGGGGAAAGCACCGGTAACAAAGAAGTTACAGTGATCGACATGAGGAGTGATACCTTAACCACTCCGACCAAAGAAATGCGGGTAGCCATGGCCTATGCAGAGGTGGGTGATGATGTTTACGGGGAAGACCCTACGGTTAATGCGCTGGAGAAAAGTGCCGCCGCCCTGGTGGGGAAGAACGCAGCCCTGTTTGTCCCCAGCGGCACTATGGGAAATCAGATTGCCATTCTTACCCACACCAACCGGGGTGATGAAGTGATTGTGGATGCCGGTTCTCATATTGCCATTTTTGAAGTGGGCAGCGCCTGTATGTTTGCCGGCGTGCAATTGGCCCCGGTGCCAGACCTGATGGCCGGCGAGACGGCGGAAAAGATCAAAAATGCTTTCCGGGTGCCGAATATTCATTATCCTACGAGCAGACTGGTTTGCTTGGAAAACACCTTTAACCGGGGCGGAGGTACAGTCATGCTCCCGGAAGAGATGGAGACAGCTGCTGATGCCGCCAAAGAATTAGGCTTACGCGTGCACTTGGACGGGGCCAGGATTTTTAATGCGGCTGTAGCAAGCGGCCGGGATGTAAAGGAATTTACCTGCCATTGTGATTCGGTGCAGTTTTGTCTTTCCAAGGGATTGAGCGCTCCGGTGGGATCCATTTTGGCTGGAGAAAAAGAATTCATCGAAAAAGCGCGCAAGTATCGGAAGGCCCTGGGCGGAGGCATGCGTCAGGCTGGGGTGCTGGCTGCTGCCGGGTTAATGGCTTTGAAAATGACGGATCAGTTAAAAGAGGACCATGCCAACGCGAAAATATTGGCGGCAGGCTTTTCCCGGATCAAGGGCTTAAAAGTTGATCTGGAAAAGGTGCAGACAAACATGGTATTTCTTGATACTACAGGACTTACTCTGGATGGGGCAGGATTTGCGGAGGCGTTGGAGCGGGAAGGGGTGAGGTCAATCCCGGTGGGCGCACAATCGATCAGATTTGTCCTCCATAAAGAGGTTTCCCAAGAAGATGTTCTGGAGGCTGTCAGGAGAGCAGAAAAAATTGTTACAGATAAGTACCGGTGATCATTTACAAAGATTAATTCATATCAAGGACGGGCATGACCGGAACTTGTGCAAGTTGGCCTTTTTTGAAAGTATCGTAAAAGGAAAGGTAGATGAAAGATGGCGCTAAGAAAAATCTGGTTAAATCTGAATGGTGCGGATAGAATGACCATTTGTGATCCGGAAAAGGATACGCTGGCTGATGTCATCCGCCGGATGGGCCTGACTGGTACAAAATTAGGGTGCAAAGCAGGCCAGTGTGGGGCATGTTCGGTTTTGCTGGATGGAAAAGTAGTCCGTTCCTGCGCTAGAAAGATTAAAAACATTCCCGATTACAGTAAAATAGTTACCATCGAAGGAATTGGCACCCCTGCAAGCCTACACCCCCTACAATTGGCATGGATGGTCTATGGCGGTGTCCAGTGCGGTTTTTGCGCGCCGGGCTTCATTGTTTCCGCCAAGGGCCTTTTGGATGAAAACTCCCATCCCAGCCGTGAGGATGTGCGCAGCTGGTTTCAAAAGCACCGCAATGCATGCCGGTGCACCGGCTATAAGCCCCTTGTCGATGCGGTGATGGGGGCAGCCAAGGTACTGCGCGGCGGAATGACCATGGAGGAATTAGCGTTCAAAATTCCTGAAAACGGACGTATTTATGGCACGAATGTCCCCCGCCCGGCAGCATTGGCCAAGGTGTGCGGTGTTTGTGACTATGGTGATGATATTCAGCTGAAGATGCCGGCCGATACTTTACATCTGGCTGTTGTTCAGCCAGATCTGTCCCATGCCAAAATAATAAACCTGGATTATGCTGAAGCGGAAAAAATGCCTGGGGTAGTAAAAATTGTTACTTATAAGGATATCAAGGGAAGCAATAGGATTACCCTTGGGGCGCCTCATCCCCGGTCTAAAGTAAACGGCTTTGAAAGATGTATTTTGGCCGAGGACAAGATTTTTAGACGTGGTGATGTGGTTGCCGTAGCGGTTGCAGATAGCGAAGCGCATGCCCGTGCTGCGGCTAAAACAGTGAAAATCGAGTATGAGCAGCTTCCGGAATATCTGAATCTTCTGGATGCGATTGCACCTGATGCCCTGCAAATACACAAGGAAATGCCCAATTTATACATTGAGCTGCCCTTGTTGAAAGGAAAAGACACCAGACCGATCATGGAATCTGCCCAACATGTGGTGGAAGGGAGTTTTTATTCTACCCGCCAGCCCCATCTCGTTATCGAACCTGATGTGATCCAAGCGTACTGGGATGAAAACGGCTGCATAACGATCCACTGTAAGAATTTATTTATTCAGGTGCCCAAATTTACGATTGCTGACGGCATAGGGCTGCCGCCGGAGAAGATCAGGGGAATTCAGAATCCGACCGGCGCAAGCTTTGGTTACTCTTTTTCACCCGGCGGGCAAGCTATTGTGGCAGCCTGTGCCATGGCTGTGAACAAACCGGTAACACTCACCATGAGCTATGAAGAGCATCAGCATTTCACCGGCAAACGGGCACCATCCTATGCCAATGCGAAAATGGCATGTGATGACGACGGTAAAATTTTGGCTGTGGAATTTGATATCGCCTATGATCATGGAGCTTACTGCGAATTGGCTGAGGGTCTTGCTTCCAAGGGGATTCGGTTTTTCGGCTATCCGTATTTTATCCCAAATGCCAGAGGGCTCTCCCGCTGTGCGGCGACCAACCACAGCTTTGCCACTGCCTATCGCGGTTTTGGCAGTACCCAGGTATACACATCTTCCGAAGGGATGATCGATATGATGGCAGAAAAAATGGGCATGGACCCCTTTGAATTTAGATATAGGAATATTGCCCGCCCAGGTGATACCAACTTAAACAGCTATCCTTATAAAGACTATCCCATGGAAGCCATTATGGATAAGATGAAACCCATGTATGATGCTGCCAAGGAGCGGGCAAAGGCGGAAAGTACCCCGGAAAAAAGGCGGGGCGTCGGCATCGCTTTAGGTGGATACAATGTGACCGGCGGGCCGGACCATGCTGAGATTGCCCTTGAATTAAATGCTGACGGCACGATTACCCACTTTAATTCATGGTCGGACCAGGGTCAGGGAGCTGATGTCGGAACACTGGTGCACACCCATGAAGCTCTGAGGCCTCTTGGAATATCCATAGATCAGATTAAGCTGGTGCAGAATGACACTTTATTGTGTCCGGTGACAGGTCCTGCCGCATCCAGCCGTTCTCACTATATGGCAGGCAATGCTACCATTATTGCCGCAAATTTGTTGATGGATGCCATGCGTAAGGAAGATGGTTCTTTCCGTACTTATGATGAAATGAAGGCAGAAAATATTCCTACAAAGTATGTGGGTGTTTATGACACTTCCGGACAGTGCATTGATCTCGATCCCAATACCGGAGCAGGAGATCCCACCGTTGAATACACCTATGGCATGTTTCTGGCTGAAGTTGAGGTTGATGTGGCAACAGGCAAGACTAAGGTATTGGGTATGACATCCGTTGCCGATGTGGGAGTAGTTGGCAGCAAGCAAGCCGTAGATGGGCAGGCCTATGGCGGCATGATGCATGCGATCGGCTTTGCCCTTTCGGAAAATTATGAGGACCTGAAGAAGCATACCAGTCTAGCCGGGAGCGGATTCCCTTATATTGAGGATGTTCCGGACAAACTGGAATCTTATTATGTAGAAACGCCCAGGAAATACGGCCCGCAAGGGTCAAGCGGCTGTGCGGAGATGTTTCAATCTTCTCCCCATGTCGCTGTTATCAATGCCATTCATAACGCGGTAGGGGTAAGGATATATGAACTTCCCGCTACTCCCGAAAAAGTAAAAGAGGCTATTAAAGCAAAAGAACAGGGCAAAGAAATTAAACCGGTTAAATATTTCTTAGGCTCTGACCTGCACGAAACCCTTGATGAAATAGGGGAAAACCCGATCAAAATTACGGATTCTGCCTCATTAATCGTCTAAAGGAATTAAACAACAGACCTTATCCCCAGTCTGTTCGTTTTAATCTATGAAAAGGTATATGATGATGGATGCGAATATGTTTAAAAGGTTTATTGAGCCATGCGTACAGGGAGCTGACCCCTACTGCAGTGTTGTCTGCCCTTTGAATTTAGACATCCGCAGTATCATAGATAAGATACAACGCAAGGATTTTAACGGCGCCTATCGATTATATCGGAATCAAACTCTTTTTCCGGCAATCGTTTCGCGCATTTGCGATGCTCCCTGTACCGGCGTTTGTGTTAGAAGGAACATGGATGCTTCTGTTTCTCTTCCGGAATTGGAAAGGGCATGTATTGATCATGCCACGAATACCGCACCAACACGGTTCCATATTCCTTTAAAGCATAAGAAAATTGCCATTATTGGGGCAGGGTTAACCGGGTTAAGCGCTGGTCTTAAATTAGCGTCCCGGGGATATGATGTTGCCATCTATGAGCAACAGGAGCGTCTGGGAGGCCGGATGCATGATCTATTGCCTGGTGAAATCATCCAAAAGGAAATAGCTAATCAGTTTCAACATTTGGAATATAAGCTTTTTTCCCATAGGAAGGTAGACCGGCTGGAGGATTTGGAATTTGATGCCGCATTAATCGCTACGGGGGCAGGAGGGGAAGATTTTGGACTCTTAGCCAGCGTGAATAAAGGCTCTTTAGCTACCTCGAAGACAGGGGTGTTTATGGGGGGGAATATATTCGGCGTTTCCCCTCTTATGTCCGTGGAAAACGGAATTCGGGCGGCAAATGCGATGGAAAAGTTTTTAAAAGTAGGTTCCATGGAAGGATATGGGGAAACCTATGATCAAAAATCAACCTGTTTGAAGTTGCCTGTGGTTGATATTGGGAAAGCCGATTTAGTAAGGCCGGTTAATCAGATAGCTTATACGGCAGACGAGGCGGTGAAAGAGGCAAAAAGGTGCCTAAAATGTGATTGCAATTTTTGCAAAGCCTCCTGCGCTCTTTTGCACTATTTTGATAAATTTCCCGCCAAAGTAGCCAATGATGTGCTGGGAACGATTTACCCCGTCGATACGCTGACAAAGCGGGCGGCTACCCGGATGATCAATATGTGCAACCTGTGTGGATTATGTAAAGAAGTATGTCCGGAAAAAATTGATCTGGGTGAGCTTATGCTGACAAGCAGAAAAATCTTGCATCAGGATGGCGTGCTGCCCCCGGCTTTTCACGAATTTTGGCTTCAGGATATGGCGTTCAGTAATGGAGAGCATGCGCGCTTTGTTTCTAATGCTCCTGGTTCCGGCACCAGCGATTATCTGTTTTTTCCCGGATGCCAGTTGGGATCATCAGATCCGGCTTATGTGGAAAAATCCTATGCCTATTTAAGAGAAAAGATCCCTCATACCGGGATCATGGTAACCTGCTGCGGGGCTCCGGCTGAGTGGGCCGGCGATCAGAATTTGCATGGGCAGATGGTCCATAAAATTCGTGCTGATTGGGAAAAGATGGGCAGGCCCAGGGTTGTTTTTGCCTGCCCCACCTGTATGAAAATGTTTGCCGGACATTTGCCGGAGATACCTGGATTGTCGCTTTATGAGATCATCATGCAGCATGGGCTGCCGGAAGGTTTTACTGTGGGGCCATCAAAACTGAGTATATTTGATCCCTGCTCAAGCCGATACCAACCAGCCATGCAAAAGAGTGTTCGAGGTTTAGCGAAAGCAGCGGGTTTCGCTCTGGAAGAAATAAACCTACAGGCAAACTTTACTCAGTGCTGTGGCTGGGGGGGAAATATTTATGCCGCAAATCCCCAATATGCCTGGGAACTTGCCGCTGAAAGAACAGGTCTGGGTACCTATCCCTATCTCACCTATTGTGCAAATTGCCGTGATATTTTTGCTGCAACGGGAAAATCGAGCAGGCACATATTGGATATTGTCTTTGATATTCATGGCGAAAATAGAAAGCCCCCCTCCCTCACGGAAAGACGAAACAATAAGGTCATTCTGAAACAGAATTTATCTAAGGCAATCTATGGAGGGGAAGAGAAAGGAAAAAAGGTAGGTTTATCAGCCCTGAAATTAAAAATATCAGATGTATTAACCGAAAAAATGAACAAATGTTTGATACTGGAAGACGATGTAAGCAAAACAATTATGCATTGTGAACAGACCGGGAGAAAGCTGATCGATGCTGCAACTGGGTACTTTATCGGACACCTGCAATTAGGCGCCATTACTTATTGGGCCGTATACAAAGGGGAAGGAGATAGCTTCGAAGTGATCAATGTCTATTCCCACAGATTAAAAATTGTAGACGGGGGATAAGTTTCTCCAGGTTTTTGCCACTTCACTTGATTGTCAAAGGAGGAGTATTCTTATGGCCTGGGGCTATTGGTTAAAGCTATTGGTAGTAGATTTATCGGCAAAAAGCGTTTGGGTGGAAAACCTTTCAGAACAATTTTGCCGGGATTATTTGGGCGGAGCAGGATTTGGCACAAAACTGTTGTTTGACCAGGTCAAACCCGGGACAGACCCGCTGAGTGATGAAAACATCCTGATTTTTGCCACCGGGCCTTATCAAGGCACAACGGTCCCGGGAAGCGGAAAATGGGCTGTTGTTTCCAAATCCCCCCTGACAAAAACATTTGCCGTGGCGACAGCCGGGGCAGAATGGGGAAACAGGTTTAAAAAGACGGGATATGATGCTGTTTGTATCAAAGGCAGTTCGGATCGCCCGGTATATTTATCCATTGGGGATGATAAGGTGACGATTCAGGATGCTTCCCATATCTGGGGGCTGGATGCCGTGGCCGCCACGCAAAAGCTGAAGGCTCAAATGCCTGAACACACCAGTGTCGCAGCCATTGGCCCGGCGGGAGAAAATTTGGTTTCTATTGCTGCGATTGTGGCCGATGAACACAGCATAGCCGGGAGGTGCGGCATGGGAGCAGTGATGGGGTCCAAAAAACTGAAAGCCATTGCTGTAAAGGGAAACCAGGAAATTCCCGTCTTTAAGCCGCAGAAACTAAAAGAGTTATCGAGAAATACATTTAAGATGCTGAGCAATAATGCTAGAGAAACATTCCAGAAACACGGCACGGCGATTTTGGTTTCTTCTTGTGAAGCCGTGGGGGATTTGCCGATAAAAAATTGGCAGGAAGAAGTATGGACAGAAAAGGCCGGTAAAATCGGTGCTCCGGTTTATACTCAAAAGCTGAACGCAAAATCCTGGCCCTGTTGGAGTTGTCCCATCGGCTGCCACCGAAAGATCAGTTTTACGACCAGAAAGGGAGTCCCATTTGAAGGGGCAGGTCCCGAATACGAGACCTTAGGCATGCTGGGATCATGCTGCCTGGTTGATGACCTGGAGGCAATATGCCTGGCCAATGATATCTGCACTAGGCTGGGCATGGATACTATTTCCGCCGGTTCCTTTGTGGCATTTGCCATGGAATGCTTTGAAAAAGGCTGTTTAACTGAGCAGGATATAGGCTATAAGCTGGATTGGGGTAACCCGGAAGCATTAATTCGACTGGTTACCGAAATTGGTCAGAATACCGGTTTTGGGGCCATATTTTCTGGAGGAATTCTTCCGGCAGCGGAAAAAGTGGGCAAAGACTCTCGGCAGTATGCCATTCAAGTGAAGGGGTTAGACTTGCCGGCCCATGATCCCAGAAGTTATTTCAGTCTCGCCGTCAATTACGCCACAGGTACCCGGGGGGGTTGTCATTTAAGAGGTTTTCCCCACATAGGGGAATCAGGAATGACTGTTCCGGAGATCGGTATTACAAAAGCTCCGGAAAGATTTTCTATGGAGGGCCAGGCTTACCTGACCATTGTTTTCCAGGACCTGGCGGCAGTTTTGGATTCCTTGGTCTGCTGCCTGTTCATGCAGTGCTGCGGGATGGATCTCACCATCACCAATGATATCTTAAATGCCATTACAGGCTGGGAATTAAGCCCCGAGGAATTAATGGAGATTGGCGAACGGATTTCCAATTTACAAAGGGTCATCAATGTCGGCGATGGTTATGACCGAAGATCGGATCAATTACCTAAAAGAATGTTTGAACCGGCTTTAAAAGGGTTTCGGGCCAATAAGGCGCCATTTAATTTGGAGAGTACCTTAGATGAGTACTACAAGTTAAGAGGCTGGGATGAAAGCGGAATACCCACGGAACACAAAAAAGAAGCGCTAAAGTTGGTGTAAGCAATGGAAATTAGAGTTAACTATATGGCGGTGGTTAATCTTATTACCGGCAAAAACTCGGAAGTTTTGGAAATTGAAGACAATACGAGTATCGAAAAGCTGGTGGAAGAATTATGTACCAGGTACGGACATAGGTTTAAGGATATTGTCTGCATCAATGCCAGGAATAGAAAATATTTGGTTGATTTTTGGATCAATAAGGTATCGGTAAGCCCCGGCTATTTATTAAAGGACGGGGATGAACTGACCATTCTGCTTGCTTTAGGAGGAGGCTAATGCGCTCCTGTTTATCCGGACTTCGCCGCTGAAATTGGCACAGACAGATCTGCGTCACATGGGTTTTCGTCATAGAATTGGGCAAAAGGCTATTTAGGTGTGGGACCAGAAAACGAATAAAGAGCTATTTAACGGGAATATTTTTTCCCGTTTTTTTTCTCATTTACGAAACGGGTACAGGTATATTATAATGGTCTCGAACAAAGGAGGGCTGACCGATGCAACGTGTGCATGCCATCATGGCTCATCCGGATTTTCAAATATATATGGCTCTTAACGAACAGCAGGAAATCAACCGGGAATTCTGCTGCCACCAACTGCAACATGCATTGGACGTGGCTCGGATATACTATATATTATGTTTAGAGGCAAATAAGGAAAAACCCTTACCCGAATTAAGGGAGATGAATGGAGAACAGGTTAAAGAATTAGTTTATGCTGCAGGCCTGCTCCATGACATTGGCCGCTGGAAACAATATTTGGATAAAAGCTTGGACCACGCTGAAGAGGGAGCGGCACTTGCTAAACCTATTTTACAGGATGCCGGATTTACCCCTGAAGAAATAAAAATAGCCATAGATGCCATCCGTGCCCACCGAGATGCCCATGCGGCTGGGATGGGAAAAGTTTTGTACCGGGCAGACAAGCTGTCTCGAAACTGCACAGGATGCAAGGCAAAGGACAAATGCTACAAGTTGTCGGAAATGGAAACGTTGGAAAATATTTTGTATTAAAAGGGCAGGGGTCTGTTTTTGGGTTTTGTAAAATAATAGCTGACTTTTGACTTTATACTAAAAGTGATAATTATTTGTGGGAGTGAATTGGGTATGGAGTTTAACCCCAGGATCGTATCGATTCATAATTATGGGACGGCAAAAAAAATTTTCTCCGAGGTGGGCGCGAGTAGCGGGGGACAAGGCCTGATGCAGTCCAAATCCCTGTTTTACACGATCATGGTGGAAAATGTGTCTGATCCGGCCGCCAATATCATCAAGCAGGAAATGCTCTCTAAAGGCGGGGACGCCGCCATGCACCGGGATGCTTTGATCCATAAAACCGGAACCGCGCCTGTGCTCCTAATGGGCACGGTGAAACAATTCAAGGGGTTGATTGCCAAGCTGAAAGGCCAGCAGTTTCAGCTATCCCGGCTATCTCAAGAGCTGGAGATGCTGATCTCCCATTTAACCAAAGAAGCTTCCAGGGAGATGGACTGTGTCAACGGTCCCTTGGAATTGGGAAAAAGAACCCTGGTGATGGGGATTCTCAATGTCACGCCGGATTCTTTTTCCGACGGGGGAAAATTTCATCAAACCGATCTGGCCGTTGAGCATGCCCTCCAAATGATCGAAGAAGGGGCAGATATCATTGATGTGGGGGGAGAATCCACCCGGCCGGGTTTCGCGGAAGTATCCGCAGCAGAAGAAACGGCCCGGGTTTTGCCGGTGATCAAAGCCTTGGCTAAGAAGATCAAAGTACCTATTTCCGTGGATACCTACAAAGCCCAGGTGGGCAGAGAGGCAATGGAAGCCGGTGCCTCCATCCTTAACGATATCTGGGGATTTCAAAGGGAGCCGGAACTGGCCAAAGTAGGGGCGGAATACGATTGCCCCGTGGTATTGATGCATAACCAAAATGGCACCACATACAGAAATTTGATGGGAGATATTTTATCCTTTCTGAGGAAAAGTATCCAGATTGCAGAAAGCGCCGGTGTGAAACCGGAAAAAATCATCCTTGATCCGGGCATCGGCTTTGGCAAAGACCTGGAGCAAAACCTGGAGGTGATGAACCGCCTGGAAGAGTTTCAATCCTTAGGTAAACCGGTGCTTTTAGGAACTTCACGCAAATCCATGATCGGCAAAGTACTGGATTTGCCCGTTACGGACCGGGTGGAAGGGACCGCTGCCACCGTGGCCTTGGGCATAGCGAAGGGTGTGGATATTGTCCGGGTCCATGATATTAAAGAAATGGTCCGGGTGGTAAGAATGACCGATGCCATGGTGAGGAGGTAATCTGGTGGATAAAATCGTCCTTCCCCGCATGGAGTTTTACGGCTACCATGGCGTATTAGAGCAGGAAAAAAAAGTGGGGCAGCCTTTTATCATCTGTGTGGAAATGTATCTCGACCTGGCTCCGGCAGGTATGGCCGATGACCTGAGCCAGACCGTGAATTATGCGGAGGCTTATCAGGAGATTAAAAAGATTGTTCAGGAACAAAGGTTTGATTTGATTGAGGCATTGGCCCATGCCATTGCGATACTGGTGCTGAGCCGCTATGACATTGGGAAAGTAAGAGTGATAGTAGACAAACCGCTGGCCCCCCTTCCGGGAGGAAGTTTGGCCGCCAGAGTGGAAATCGAACGGGAGAAAAAAGATGCATGCAAACTCGGCCTACTTAAGCCTGGGCAGTAATCTTGGCGACAAGGAAGCTTACCTGAAAAAAGCGCTGGTGTACCTGGATGAAGTTCCCGAGATCAGGGTAGCTCAAAAATCCTCCTTATATCAAACGGATCCCGTAGGATATACGGAACAGGATTTCTTTCTCAATGCTGTGGTCCGGGTGGAAACAACCCTGAATCCGGATGAGCTGCTGAAAAACACCCAGGAAATTGAAAACCGTTTAGGGCGCAAACGGACGATCCATTGGGGACCCAGGACCATGGATATTGATATTTTATTATTTAATGAGGAAAAGGTCTCAAAGCCGGACCTGGTCATCCCCCACGCCGAGATGCTGCACCGGCGCTTTGTGCTGGTGCCCCTGGCGGAATTGGACCGGCAAATCCTCATTCCCGGTTTTGGGCAAGCAGGAAAAGCACTGGAAGATTGTCCGGACGGGGAGAGAGTTTTTCTTGTGAAAACAGCGGAACAGTGGTAAAATAAAGCCGCTGGGATGTGATCCGAAAAGGAAACATACTTGGCCGTTTTGTATCCTGTTCAGTTTTTCTCTTCCGCAGCATTGAAAGACTGAAATCCGCAGCTCCAGAGTTTTTTATACCGCTTGGATCACCGGACCGAGACGGGAGGAAGATAAACAAGACTGTTTCTATGCCTTCCCGTGCCCGGGAAGGCTTTTTTAATGGCACATAGATAGAGACTTGTGAAGGGAAGGGGTTACCGCAATGAAGATCATCAAGACCTTGAGCGAAATGAAGTCTTATACAGCCGAGAAAAGAAGAGAGCACCAGACCATCGGTTTTGTTCCTACCATGGGATATTTGCATCAGGGACATTTAGCCTTGATGCAGGCGGCAAGAAAAGACTGTGCCGTGGTGATTGCCAGCATCTTTGTGAATCCGATTCAGTTTGGCATTGGGGAAGATTATGAGGAGTATCCCAGGGATTTGACCCGGGATGGGGCCCTGGCGGAAAGTGTCGGTGTGGACGCCATCTTTGCTCCCTCCGTAGGGGAAATGTATCCCAAAGGATACCATACCTTTGTTCATGTGGAGTCCCTTACCGACTATCTATGCGGCGCTTCCCGGCCCGGACATTTCCGGGGGGTAACCACGGTGGTGGCCAAGCTTTTTAACATCATCCAGCCTGACTTGGCCTATTTTGGGCAGAAAGACGCCCAACAGGTCACGGTGATTGAGCGGATGGTGGAGGATCTAAACATGAATGTAAAAATTGTCCGGGTCCCCATTGTCCGGGAGGAAGACGGTTTGGCGATGAGTTCCCGAAATGTCTACCTGAACCCGGAAGAAAGAAAGCAAGCCCTGGTCCTGTCCCGCTCCCTGGCAGAAGCAAAATCCCTGGTGGAAAAGGGAGAAAGAGACGCAAAAGTAGCGAAAGATCGGATCAGGGACATGATTTCCCAGGCTCCCCTGGCCCGAATTGATTATATCGAAATTGTCGACGGCCGAACCATGGAACCGGTTGAGATATTAAGGGGCAAAGTGTTGATTGCCCTGGCCGTAAAATTTGGCAAGACCCGTTTAATTGACAACGTTTTATTGGAGGTGTAAAAGGTGTTTAGAACCATGATGAAATCGAAGATTCACCGGGCCCGGGTTACCGAGGCCAATTTAAACTATATCGGCAGCATTACCATTGACAGTGAGCTTCTGGAGGCGGCGGACATTTTGCCCAATGAAAAGGTAGCGGTGGTGAACAACAATAACGGGGCCCGGCTGGAGACCTATGTGATTCCCGGAGAGCCCGGGTCCGGTCAGATTTGTCTGAATGGGGCAGCAGCCCGTCTGGTGCAGCCGGGGGATATCGTCATTATCATTTCGTATGCCCTGATGGAAGACCGGGAAGCCAAAGCATACAAGCCGAAAATTCTTTTTATGGACGCCGCCACGAATCAGGTTAAGGAAAAAGCTGATCTGGAAGCAGCCAATACCATAAAATGACTGGGACCCGGCAACCGGCGCCGGATCCAGAAAGAAAGCGCGTCTTGAGACGCGCTTTCTGATCTTATTCACAGGAGCATGCCGGAAGATCCAGTTTAAGACATTCGGCTTTCACCGTGCCGATGGAATTCAGGTCCTCACACATTTTTTTCATTCTGTCATCGGAGCCGCAAAGTTCCAGGAAGATAAAGCCCGAGCCAGGGTCCTTGCTTCCCGGTTCCCGGTTGATGCCCAGCCTTGTTTTGATGATGTCGCCGTTTTGCGTGAGAATTTCCTGGACTTTTACTGCGCTGTCCACCCGTTTTCCAATCAATAATACCACGACATTCATATCATTTAGCCCCCTTCCCTCATTCCAATTTATTGGTAAGTTGATTATACCAGATTTTTCATCAAATCCAAAATAAAATAAGCGAATAGGTGCCCCAACCCCGCCAACTGGCCGCCGGATCCTGAGAAATCGGCGGTCCGGAGGTTTTTTCTCTTTTTTGCCTCTAGTATACAACCGGTAGTCTACAAAAAAAAATAAAAAATTATACTGGTCAATTAAGGAAGGGAAATGACCCGGGCCTGAAGAATTAGGAGAAGAGTAAAATTCTTTGCATAAGAGGTTCTGGGCTATGAACAGTGAACAGGCTGTTTTGACCACCGATCAGGCGGGTCAGCAAAAACACCGGGCGAATGTTTTCCTGTTTTTAACGGGGAGCGTTTTTTCTTTTGTCACATTTTATTCGTCGATGACCATCCTACCCCTTTATGTTTACGAGCTGGGGGGGACAGAATTTGACACCGGGGTGCAGACTACTTTATTTTATCTGGCATCGGTTCTGATGCGTTTCTATTTTGGCCCTCTGACCGACCGGAAAGGTAGGAAGATCCCTTTACTGATCGGCGCTTTTGCCTTTTCTACATCTTCTTTGCTATTTATTTTTTGCGATAGTGTTTGGACCTTGACCCTCGCCCGCATTTACAATGCCATCGGCTTGGCTTCGTTTTTTTCCAGCGGGGGATCTCTCATGGCGGATTTGGCGCCCCCGAACAGGGTGGGGACTTATATCGGACTCTACCGTCTCACCTATGTTTTGGCCTTGCTGGCAGGACCCTTGCTGGCTCTTTCCGTGATCAAAGCCCATAGTTTTCAGGCCTGGTTTTTGATCAGTTTCTTAATTGGCCTGGTTTCTTTGATTCTGGTCTGTTTGGTAAAAACACCGGGCAAAAGTACGGTCAGTGAATCAGGCTCCTTGAGCCGGTTTAAGACTGTTTTACAGGAAAAGGCCGCCTACCCGGTATTTATGGGGATTGCTTTAACTTCGATCGCTTACGGGGTGCTGCTCACCTTTGCCGTTTTGTATATCTCCAAGTATACCCAGATTGCCAATCCCGGCATTTATTTTACCTTTTTCAGCCTGGTAGGAATTGCGGGGAACCTTGGTTCCGGATACCTGTCCGACCGGTTCGGCAGAGAGGTCATCGTCTGGCCCTCCGTGATCCTGATCGGCATCGGCGTGGGGATTTTATTTTTCCTTCCCTGGGTGCCCATCATTTTTCTGATCAGCAGTATTGCCACGGGGATTGGTTTTTCGGGAGGATTAGCGGCATTAGCGGCATGGCTGGTGGATGTTACAAGCAAAGACAACAGGGGAACAGTGATTGCCCTGCAGGAGAGCACGATCGATACAAGCATCGGACTGGGTTCTTTTGTTTTTGGAGCGATGAGCGGATGGATGGGAATGGGAGGATCTTTTGCCATCATCGGTGGGGCGGTGTTTTTACTTGGTTTGGTGAAGATCATGGGCCGACGGCCGGTGCCAAAAACGGATTGAATCCCCTTTTCAGGCCAGGAAAATTTTTGGTGTCAAAAAGTGTGCGGAAGCACACTTTTTTTGTACTTTTGTGCAAGCATCTCTTCATAAGTAATAGGAGAGATTGCTGATACGAGGAGCGGGGGATATGAAATCTTATTTGCTGGTGGCTTTATTCTGTATGTTTATGGCCTTATCCTTGACGGTGAAGGGGACTTTTTTCGAGATCATCAAGAATGTATTCGCCTGGGGAGGATTGGTATTCTTCGCCTTATTGCTTAAGGAAATTTGGAAGGTGAAAGTATTATCAGGAAAAAGCAACAAATGGGATGAAGATCCCTAAAGGGGGAGGATATTGACAGCTTTATGTCGAATTTTTACGAAAACATCCTAAAGAACGAGGGACCGACATGAAGCTTTGGAAGCGCAGAGAATTTTTATGGGGCTTAGGGTTGGGTTCGCTGGGCCTTTTCAGCCTATTAAAATGGGATACCGTGTATGGTTATGTTACGTCCATATCCGCATCAACGGGTGCAAAACCTGAGGAACAGCCTTCGGAAGAGCCGGTGGTTCCGGAAATGGATTGTGACTATGTTCTGGAAAACGGCTTGATCGTTGATGGGACAGGCCAGGCGGGCTTTTTGGGTAATATCGGCATCAAGGGAGATACCATTGTTGCTGTGGGTGATTTCCTGGCGGGGGAAAACGCCAAAAAGATGAATGCTTCCGGACTGGTGATTACTCCCGGATTCATTGACCTGCACACCCATACGGAAGATTACTGGCTCGCCGGGGGCGACGGTGAAATGGTTTTAAAACAAGGGGTGACTACCCAGATCGGAGGAAACTGCGGGAGTTCCGTTTCCTCCATTGGAGACTATTTGGCATCCCTGCACCAGGCCCCCATCAATGTGGGGTTGTTTGTGGGATATAAAAATCTCCGGCGGTCAGTTGTCCCGGATCAGGTGAAAGAAGTAGGGGGAGCTGAGATCGGGAAAATGCAGATGATCCTGGCCAAAGGCCTGGAGGAAGGGGCCTTTGGCTTATCCGTCGGCTTGAGCTATGATCCCCAGATTAAAGCGACAAAAGATGAGTTGATCCAATTATGCCGGACGGTGAAAGAAGGGAACGGTTTTTATTCCACTCATATCCGAAACGAAAACGATGAGGTGATTCCTTCTGTCCAGGAGGCTATTTCTATCGGGCTTTCTGCCCAGGTTCCCGTGGAATATTCCCATGTCAAAACGGCCGGCCAACGCAACTGGGGGAAGATGGCGCAAGTACTGAAACTGGTTGAACAAGCCGCCAATGACGGGCTGGACATTACCGGTGATACTTATCCTTATACCTACTCCAGCTTGGATGTGGCACAGAACGACCAGGCTGAGTCCATGTGCGAAGAGGACATGAATATGGCTTTACAGCATCCTCTGATCATGGTGGGCAGTGATTCCGGGTTATCCCAAGAAGGGGTTGCCACCCATCCCCGGGCTTACGGCAATTACACCAGGGTCTTATCCCATTATGTAAGGGATACCAAATTATTAGGCCTGGAACAAGCCGTCCATAAAATGACTTTGATGCCGGCCCGGCGTTTAAAGCTGAAAGACCGGGGCATGATTGCCGTGGGTCATAAAGCGGATCTGGCTGTTTTTAATCTTTCCGGGGTGGCGGAGCAGGCTACCCGGGACAAGCCTAACCAAACCTCATTGGGCATGAAATACGTATTTGTCAATGGGGGACTGGCTCTGGACCAGGGCGCGATCACCGGCGTAAAGACAGGAAGACCGCTTAAAAATCAGCTTTAGCCGTAAAATTGAAAGAAGAAATCAAGGAAGTCAATCACGAGGGGGAGATGATATCTCCCCCTCAATTGTATTATACCGGAGCGGATTCTTCTCAGCCGAGAGAATCTAAAGTACCTGTTCCCATGGATGACCTCTTTTCCGCGTGTTCTTTCATTTTGGTAGCCAGTTCTTGAATATCCTCCTCCGAGGCGGAACCATCGGTAATTTTGCTGATTAAATCCTCTATTTCCGAGGTAGCCGAATCAGAGTCTTTGCCAGGAGGAGCAGGCATCTTTTCCGCGTGTTCTTTCATTTTGGTGGCCAGTTCTTTAATATCCTCCTCCGAGGCGGAATCATCGACAACTTTATTGATCAAATCCTCTATTTCGGAGCTGTCAGAATCAGCATCCTGGGCGGGAGGCGGAGGGGCCGGCATCTTCTCGAATCCTTCTTTGATGAGGGAAGTGAATTCTTCAATTTCCTCGTCGGAGGCGGAGCCGTCGGCAATCTTATTAATCAAATCCTCCATGTTATTTTCCTCTGAAACAGATGCGCTGTTCATATTTATTGCCTGAGTGCTTAACTGCACGGTATCACCGTCGGTATTGGATAACAATACGCTGCTTTGCTGATCCGTGCTGGATATCAGTTGTGTCAGTGCGCTTACATTTATGGAAGCGCTAGTTTTGTTTGTCTTGCTGGTGTAATTTGTCAGGTAACTTAACCAGGAATTATTGTTTACCGATGAAATACTCATTCTTTTTCCTCCTTTTTTAATCTCGTTCCTTTCCTATTTGTGAAATATTTTCGGCACAATTTCTTTGAATTATCTTTGAAATAAAGAAAATTCAAAGAATATTTTAGTATGATAGTATTTGACAGGATTTCACCACCATGACCTCCCTTTTGACATTTTTTTACCTGATTTATCTCTATTATCGGTATGCTATCTTTGAAATCTCTTTGAGAATCAAGGAAATGAGAAATATTTCATAAAAACTTTTGTCACAATGAGGGGATGAAGATGTTATTGCTATTAATTGAGGATGAAAAAAAACTGACGGACGCCCTTTCCTATATCTTAAAGAAAAACGGTTATACAGTCGATGTGGCTTTGGATGGTGAGACAGGCCTGGAAATGGTTTTGACCGGGATTTATGATGTGATTGTCCTTGATCGGATGCTTCCCGGCCGGGACGGCCTTTCGATTTTGAAGCGGATGCGCAGTAACCATATTCAGACGCCGGTGATCTTTTTAACGGCCAAAGATACCGTTAAAGACCGGATTGAAGGATTGGATTCCGGCGCCGATGATTATCTGGTCAAACCCTTTTCCATGGAAGAATTGCTGGCAAGATTGCGGGCACTGATGCGCAGAAAGGAGAAAGACCTGGCCGAAGATACTTTAAGTGCCAGGGGTTTTACTTTTAATCCCAAAATGGGAGAGGTTAAAATGGGTGATCAAGTAATTAGATTAACCGTGAAAGAATCTCTTCTTTTAGAACTTCTGATGAGAAATTATGGAAAGGTGCAGTCGAAGATATGCATCCTGGAAAAGGTTTGGGGTTTTAATGCCGATATCGATGAGGGTAATATCGATTTGTATATTCACTATTTAAGAAAAAAGTTAAATTCAACCTGTATTAAAACAGTGAGAGGATTGGGGTATTGTTTCAAGGAGGATGATTATGTTTCGTAAATTGAGGTGGCAGTTGACATTTTTTAACGCAGGAATTATTGCCCTTCTGTTCGTCTTATTGATCATGGGTACATACCTGTTATCCCAAAACCAAATGGAAAGAATGACCAGGCAAATGGCTCAGTCTTTGGCCCGGGATATTGTGACGGGAAAAATCACTGATTTGCCCCCCGCATGGGAGGAAGACAAACATCCGGGTCAAGAGCCGGAGATCATGGTGCCCCCTTTCACGCATGAGGGGAATCCCCCAGGGGAAGGCCGGGATAATTTTCCCGGTTCGGCGGTTGATTTGCCCCCTCGGCCCGGGCTTTATCCTCTTGCCTTTTTTGTGGAAATATCTGCCCAAGGTGAAATCATTAAGACATCTTCCTTCTTTCCCCTTAAACAAACCGATTTAAAAACTCTTGTCCAAGATATGCTCAAAATGCCTGATCAAGAAGGGCGTCTCTCTATTAACCAAACAGGATATTATTATTTGAAGACGAACTTGCCGGAGCGTAAAGGCATGCTCTTTGTCTTTCAGGATCTGAGCCCGGAAAGGAATGCCCGCATGTCCGTGATGACCGCTTTAAGTTTAGCAGGAATTACATGTTTGTTATTATCCCTGGCGGGGAGCCTCTTTATGGCCAATCGGGCCATCATCCCGATCCAAAAGTCCTGGGAGCAGCAAAAAGGTTTTTTAGCGGATGCTTCCCATGAACTGCGCAATCCTTTGACGGTGATGCAGACCAATTTGGAGGCTGTCCTGTCGGATCCCAAAGAAATGGTGGGCAACCAGGAAAAATGGCTCCATAATATCGGAGAGGAAATTTCTTATATGGCAAAGATGGTGGATTCTCTTTTATTCTTGGCCCGGGTTGATTCCCAGCAGCAATTCCTAAGTAAAGATTATTTTTCTCTTCATGACATGGTGAATATGGTTGTAGAATCATTCCAAACCATTGCCGCCGCCCAGGAAAAAAGTTTGGATTATGAGGGTAGAGACAAAGTAAGCTGTTATGGGGATGAATTTAGGATGAAACAAGTTATCAGCATCCTGGTGGATAATGCCATCAAATACTCCCCCGCCGGCGGAAGGATCCGTGTAGGTTTAGAACAGATCGGTCATGTAGCCGTGATCAGTGTGGCAGACAACGGATACGGCATGGAGCCTGAGCATTTGGATAAAATATTCCAGCGTTTTTACCAGATTGATAAGTCCCGGTCAAAAGGAGGGGCAGGACTGGGGCTGGCTATCGCTAAACTGATCGTTGAAAAGCACCGGGGGATCATTCGTGTGTCAAGTGTACCTGTCCAGGGAACGATTTTTCGGATTCACTTGCCTTTAAGCAATCCCGTGACTGTTGTTAATTAGATCAATTTTGAACCTGAGTGACGCTACTTTTTGCTTGGCACTTTTTTGATAAAATGGTATAATGTTAACCATACGTAAAGATGGGGTTGACAGATGCGATGAAAGAAAAAATTCTCAGGCTCCTGAAAAGTGAAGACCAATATCTATCCGGAGAGGAAATCAGCAATCTCCTGGGGGTTTCCCGTACTGCCGTGTGGAAACATATCAATACTTTAAAAACAGAGGGATATGTGATTGAATCACAAACCAAACTGGGCTATCGTTTGCTTGGGGCACCTGACCGGTTGTACCCGGAGGAAATAAAAGACGGTTTAAACACAGAATATATCGGGCGAAATATTGATTATCATGAGGCTGTTGATTCCACCAACCAGACGGCCAAGGAAATGGCGGAAAGAGAGTTTGCAGAAGGAACTGTGGTGGTGGCAGAAATGCAGACGGCAGGTAAAGGGAGATTAGGCCGCAAGTGGAATTCACCTTTTGGAACGGGGATTTGGATGTCACTGATTGTTCGTCCGCCCATTGCTCCGCCCGATGCTCCCAAAATAACCTTGTTGACGGCTGTGGCAGTGGCAGAGGGGATCGTCCATGAAACCGGCATGAAACCCGGAATCAAATGGCCTAACGATGTTTTGGTAAATGGGAAAAAAGTATGTGGCATTTTGACAGAGATGAAGGCGGATATGGACCGGATTCATTATGTGGTGGTAGGCATGGGGATCAACGTCAATGATCAGAATTTTCCTGAGGAGATCCGGGAGACTGCCACCTCCTTACAGATAGAAACCGGCAGCCGGATGAACAGGGCCAGGATTGCCGCATCTATTCTGAATGATTGGGAAAAGAATTATCAAAATTTTTTAAGTCAGGGGTTTGCTCCCGTAAAAGACGGGTGGAAAAATTATGCGGTGAACCTGGGGAAGGAGGTATCGGTAACCACTTTCAAGGAAACGATTTCGGGAAGGGCTATGGATATTGACGAAGATGGCATGCTTCTTGTAAAAGACGCCACCGGGAAAATCCATAGAATTGTTGCAGGCGATGTTAGCTTAAGAAAATAGCAGATCGTACTTATTTATTTTTATTGTTAACCATTTATCGCTTAATAGTTAACAATAACTAGGCTGAAGAGATAGCCTAAGGCTTTAGCCAGGATCATGGGCTTGTTTTTATCAAACAAAAGGAGAGGATTAGATTGAAAATGAAAGATATGACCGCAATTGCCATGTTTGCTGCTTTGACCGCTGTACTGTCCCAAATCGCTGTTCCCCTGCCCTTTTCCCCTGTCCCTGTCACTTTACAGACTTTTGCCGTTGTTTTCACCGGAATAGTGCTGGGCAGCCGGAAAGGTACCGGTGCGCTAATCGTCTATACCCTCATGGGGCTTTTTGGCTTACCTGTTTTTTCCCAGGCAAAATCAGGGCTGTCTGTGTTGGTAGGGCCAACGGGAGGGTATCTATTCGGGTTTATCATTGCCGCTTTCTTGATTGGAAAAATAGTGGAAAGGTCGGCTCAAGTAACCTATTTCAGAGCCCTTGTTGCTTTGGTGATCGGTGTGACGGTAATTTATGCGGCCGGTGTCATCCAATTAAAATTTGTCATGAATGTGACTTTCCCGGAGGCTTTTGCCATGGGCGCTGCTCCCTATTTGCCTTTGGAAGTAGTTAAAGTACTGGTGGGAGCATATCTGGGATGCGCCGTCCGAAGAGCGGTGCTAAAAGCTTTACCGGAATTTGGAGCATGAGAGCATAGGCCAGGTCTATGTCAGGGGAAGACTGTCAGGGGGACAGGTCCCTTGACATAATTTTTTTGCATGTCAAGGGACCTGTCCCCCTGACAGTCTCCTGACATGCCGGGTAAATAATCAAGGAAAATGATCCCGAATTCGGGATTTTTGTGCTATAATCCCGTATTTGACACTTGATCAAAATAAAAATCCTGCAAAGCCTTGATTTGAAAGGTTTTGCAGGATTTAATGTATGTGTAAAAAGTGCGTACTTTTTTTACTTTTTCGTTTCTTTAAAAATTTTTTTCATGATGCTTGTTGCAACAATCTGATAGTCCGTGCGAAAGCCAAAAGCATCATGAAGCGCATCGGTAAAATCTGTTCTTGTGTAGGTTGGAACATACCCTTCGTTTTTAACTTCTAGAAAATCCATATCTCTCAGCCCGCCAATAATCTCGTGGCATGTGAAATTTTCGTTGAGCCTCTTTTCAAGTAGCCTAAAAATAATTAGCGATATAAAGCAAGTGGTAAAATGCGCTTCAATCCTGTCATCATTGCTTAAGTACACAGGTCTTGCTTTGAATTCGCTTTTCATAATCCTAAAGCATTCTTCGATCTCCCATCTCCTGTGATTTACCTTGATGATTTCAGATACATCATCCTCAAGGTTTGTGCAAATTCCATAAAAACCATCAAAGGCTTCTTCTTTCTGGATGAGAGTAGAATCAATGCTGTAGATCTCTTTTTCTGCGACTTCTCCATCAGGAGTACAGCTTGTTTTATGAATAAACCTTTTGTAATCGTTAGGATTGCATTTCTTAATTTTTATTGGGTTTGCATCTATAACCTTTTGGGCACGTTCTATTTGAGAGTTACGGATTTTACGCTGATAATCCCTGTATTTGATAGAGTAGGTTACAATAAGCCTTTGTTCAAAACCGTTTTCTTTGATCCAACGTTCCTTGTAAAAAACTTTAGCTCGTATTTTGGCTTTATCTTCAGTAGTGGCTTTATCTATCATTTCATCAAGCTTGGAAATGTCATAGGTTTTTTCGCTATCTGGAAGTTTCCAGCCATCTGGAGCAAGAGCCCATTTTTTTAGGTGCTCTTTTAATTTTTTAATAGACTGAGTTGTAATAAACGCCCGTCCATCTTTGTCGTTAAACTTTCGATTATCTTCGGAAGCAAGGCCTGCATCAGTACAGACGATGAATTTGGAAAGTTCAAAATCGGATAAAATCTTTTTTTCCAATGGCTTTAAAGTCAGCTGCTCGTTCATATTACCCCTGTTAATGCTAAAAGCCAGAGGAATGCCATCCCCGTCCATGAATAGTCCCATTTGGACTATTGGGTTTGGTCTGTGTTCTTTTGACGGACCGTATTGTTTACTGCCGTCTTCCTGTTCTATTTCAAAAAAGTAATTGGTGCAATCATAGTAAAGTACACTGGTGTTTCTTTTGGAAACCTTAAGGCTGTTTTCATACAAAGAGGACTGAATAAAACCTGTTTCCTTGGAAAGCACTTCAAGAGCTCTGTATATTTGATGTAAATCAAAATTAGGCTGCTCAATAAACCTTTTAGAAAGCTCGTATGTTGCAAGTTTTGAGGAAGGGAAGATAACTCTGCCGTAAATTAACCTTGAGAGAATTGAATCCAGGTCAAAATCAAATTTGTACCTTTGGGAAATATCTTTACAGATCTTATGAATTCCGAGTTCGTGATAAATCTTTTGCAGAAATAGATATCCGCCGTTGAAGGAACGCTGTTCGTCTTTCGAAATAATTTTAGATTGCTCGAAAGGAACAAGTATTTTCCGTATTTGTTCCTTTTCTTTTTCATTCAATTTTCTTATATATTCTTTAGCCCACTCATATGGATCTGCACCATTAAGTTTTTCCCTGAGTTCAGTTTCGGTTCCAAGTTTCTCAACAGTAATTGTGCGTTCTTTCTTATTCATATAAACAGTTTTTGTAACATAAAGTGAAGCTGAATTTTTTGAACGTGATACCTTTAATCTCATAAGCAATCCTCCAAACTACTTATATTATAACATATCACGCGTTATCACGCAATTGGAAGTGCGAAAATTTGACAAAAAAATAAGCCTATCTCAAGGCTTTCAGGGATTCTTTCTTTATTCAACTGTCAAAGGCCCGAGCATAGGCCAGGTCTATGTCAGGGGAAGACTGTCAGGGGGACAGGTCCCTTGACATAATTTTTTTGCATGTCAAGGGACCTGTCCCCCTGACAGTCTCCTGACATGCCGGGTAAATAATCAAGGAAAATGATCCCGAATTCGGGATTTTTGTGCTATAATGTACAGCGAATGACAAGATGTTTGGAGGAAAACCGGGTGATCCTGAATGCTGTAAAACAGGGAATGCAGAAAGCGTTGCCCATCGGCATGGGGTATTTTCCCCTGGGACTGGCCTTTGGTGTGATTGCCCAAAACGCAGGCCTGTCTGTCGGGGAAGTGGGCTTCATGTCTCTTCTTCTGTTTTCCGGATCCGGCCAGTTTATTACGGTAGCGCTTCTCAGTATGGGGACTGGTTTTTGGACGATTGTTTTGACCATTCTATTAGTGAATTCTCGCTACATGTTATTCAGTGCCACTCTTTCCCGTTATGTGAAAAAGCTGTCTTACTGGGTTACCGCCTTGATTTGTCAGGGACTGACCGATGAGACATTTGTCGTCTCTACCACCCATTTTCAGCAAAACGACGTAGACCCCAAATTCTGGTTGTCCTTGAATCTTACGTCCCATGCTGTTTGGATTTCCAGTACTATGTTGGGGGCGGCGGTAGGCAATTTTATTCCCCATATGGAAAAACTGGGCTTGAATTTTGCCCTTCCCGCCATGTTTATTGCCTTATTTTTTATGACGGCAGCCAATTTCAAAGCAGTTTTGTCCGGAGTTACGGCGGGGATATTTTCTTTAATGCTGCTATCTTGGGGATTCTCGGATGCCAGCGTGATTATGGCAACTGTTTTGGCTGCGACAGCGGGGGTGGTGATGAACAAATGGATTCCCGGATCATAATTTTAATTATCGTCGTGGGGGGAACGAATTTTCTCATCCGTTTTTTGCCTGCGGTATTGTTAAACAAATTTGCCTTGCCCAAAGTGGTGGAAGAGTGGTTATCTTTTGTTCCTGTGGCGACGATGGCGGCAATTGTGGTACCGGAGCTTTTTAAGGGAGAAGGCAAAATAGTCTATCTTTCCTGGCATAATTTAAATCTGCTCAGTGCCCTGCCCACCATTGCCGTGGCGGCAAAAACAAAAAGTTTAGGCTATTCTTTGGCTACAGGGATGGTTACCATGGCCTTACTGCAAATGTTTATCCGTTAGCTGGCCGCCGCCCGGTACCGGATGGTGTACCCTGCCTGAATTCGGAATCTTGTTTATGCCATGATGGAATGGGGAATGCTGAATAGAACAAGGGAGAGTTTATGGGTTTTATGGTTTCGAGATGGGATGAGAAAGGGGTGTTTCGCTATGCTGTTGGCGATTGATGCAGGTAATACAAACATTGTATTGGGAATATATCGGGATAGTACGCTGATATCGCATTGGCGTGTTTCTACGGATCGCCAGAAAACGGCTGATGAGTACGGGATTTTGTTAAAAAATCTTTTTGATTTTCAAGGTCATCGCTTTGAAGATATTAGCGCCATCGCCATGGCGTCTGTTGTGCCGCCGCTGATGTCGGCATTGGCGAATATGTCCCTGGAGTATTTTGGCATCCATCCCTTAATTGTGGGACCTGGAGTAAAAACGGGGATGCCTTTAAAATTCGACAACCCTAAGGAGATCGGGGCAGATAGAATTGTCAATGCGGTTGCCGCCTATGAAACTTATGGGGGCCCGCTCATTGTAGTAGATTTTGGCACCGCCACCACCTTTGATGTGGTGACCCGGCAAGGAGAATATATTGGCGGGGCAATTGCTCCGGGAATTGGCATTTCTACGGAAGCCTTGTTTGCCCGGGCAGCTAAGCTTCCCAGGGTGGAACTGGTGAAACCGCCCTGTGTGATTACGAAAAATACCATTAACGGCATGCAGGCAGGGATTATTTTTGGTTTTACCGGCCAAGTGGACGGCATTGTAAACCGCATGAAGAAGGAACTGGGCGAAGAACTTTTTGTGGTTGCTACGGGAGGTTTGGCCGAATTAATCGCCTCTGAATCGGAAACCATTCAGCGGGTAGACCCATGGCTCACTCTGGAAGGACTGCGCATGATTTATTTAAAAAATCAGTAACCTGATCCTCTAAGAAGTGGTGATAAACTCTGTGAACATTGGTCATGTAATCTTGACAAATCCCGTCATCACCGCCCCTATGGCAGGAATTACGGATAAGGCATTCAGAGAAATCCTGAAGTCGATGGGGGCCGGCCTGGTTTGTACGGAAATGATAAGCGATAAAGCATTAACTTATGCCAACAAGAATACGCTGGAACTTCTTGATATAGAGGGCGAGGAATGTCCGGTTTGTGTGCAGATTTTCGGTTCAGAACCCCATGTGATGTCGGAAGCGGCAAAAATAGCCGAAAATAAAGGAGCCCATCTTATTGATATCAATATGGGTTGTCCAGCCCCGAAAATTGTCCGTAATGGGGAGGGCTGCGCGCTGATGCGGACGCCCAATTTAGCCGGGGAAATCGTCAAAGCTGTGGTAAATGCCGTAAAAGTACCCGTCACCGTAAAGATGCGTAAAGGGTGGGACGGAGATTCCGTGAATGCGGTCCAATTGGCTCAAATTGTTCAGGATAACGGGGCTGCTGCGGTCACTGTCCACGGGCGTACCAGGGACCAGTTTTATTCCGGTAAAGCGGATTGGCATATGATTGCTGAAGTGAAACGTGTTTTGCGCATCCCGGTGGTGGGAAACGGTGATATTTGGACCCCGGAGGATGCCGTGCGGATGATGGAACTGACCGGCTGTGACGGGGTGATGCTTGCCCGGGGCATGCTGGGCAATCCCTGGCTGGTCAAAAAAACAAGGGAAATGCTTCAGGGCGCACCTCTGTCAGAGATACCTGATTTGGGGGAGAAAATACGCGTGGCCAGGGTTCATTTATCCCGCGTGGTAGAACTGAAGGGGGAAACCAAGGGCGTGCGGCAAATGAGAAAACATCTGGCCTGGTACATAAAAGGGTTGAGAGAGGCGGCCCGGGTCCGTGCTGAGATCAATACTCTCGCCAGGCATGAAGAGATTGATCGGCTGCTGGAATCCTTATTATCTTCACCACCCCTGATCAATATCTCAGGTAAATAAATGAGTCTTCAATGAAGAGATCACAACCCCCAAAAAAGCGCGTCGCGCTTTTTTTCATTATACCCGGAAAAACGCGAGAAACCGCAAGTTAAAAGACTTTTTGCGAAAATAGACGATAAAAAAATTTGATTCTACAAGAAAATTTTGGTAATATAATGGTGTGCACATAATTGTGCACATAAATTTGCCCCAACTTGCGTATTTTATGGAGTGAGATCAAAGATGGATTTTATCCGCATTGGTGACAAGATCATCAATAAGGCAAAACTATGGGCCCAAATTGAAAAAATTCTGGATTTGCGGGTGAAGGGAGTATCCCAACAAGAGGCGGCCAGGCAGATGTCTTTGGACCGGGCCTTTATTTCCCGCCTGGAAAGCTTAGGTGAGGTGAGAAAAGGACATCGCATTGCCGTGATCGGCTTTCCTATTAAGAATAGAGAAGAATTGCTCAAAATGTTGGAAAAGGAAGGCGTGGAATTCTCTCTTATTCTCTCAGAAGAAGAAAGATGGGCTTTCGTCAGGGAGCCCAGCGGTCTGGATTTGTTTAATAAAGTGATGGAATTAACAGCAGAGCTGCACAGGTTTGACTGTTTGGTTGTGCTGGCTTCCAACAAACGGATTAAACTGTTCCAAAGCCTTTTCAACAATGAGGTGGTTGGTGTCGAGATCGGACAATCTCCCATCGAAGAAGATAAGATAGTAGAGATCGAACAAGTACAGAAACTTATTCAAACATTGAAAGAAGTAGGAAAGCAAGGAGGTTAAACCATGAAACGTGTCGTCAGCGTATCATTAGGTTCATCCAAGAGAAATCATACCGTAAGGGTAGACATTCTGGGGGAAGAGTTTTCTGTTGAACGTATTGGTACGGATGGGGATGTCAAAAAAGCCATGGAAATGATTGCTTCTCTGGACGGAAAAGTAAATGCCATCGGCTTAGGAGGCACAGATTTATACATTTATGCCGGAGGGAGAAGATATACTTTTAAAGAGTCCCTGCGCTTGAAAAACTGTGCTCCCCATACCCCGGTGGTTGATGGCAGCAGCCTAAAAAACACCCTGGAAAGAAGGGTGATTGAGTACCTGCAAAAAGAAAAGGGATTTTCCTTTGCGGGAACCAACGTATTGATGGTTTCCGCCGTAGATCGTTTTGGCATGGCAGAAGCTTTGCATGAAAGCGGAGCCCATTTGGTCTTCGGGGATTTGATTTTTGGCCTGGGTATACCGGTACCCCTTTATTCGCTAAAGGCTTTAAGCAGAGTCGCCCGGATCGTCGCCCCCATTATTGTGAATCTGCCCATCAAATATTTGTATCCTACAGGAGCCAAGCAGGATATTTCTTCTCCTAAGTTTGAGCGCTATTATCAGGAAGCGCAAATCATTGCGGGAGATTTTCACTTTATCAAAAAGCATATGCCTCCCCTCCTAAAAGGAAAAACCATTCTCACAAATACGGTGACTCCGGCTGATGTGGAGGACCTGCGCCGGCGGCAGGTGAAACTTTTAATTACCACAACGCCTGAATTGGAGGGGCGATCTTTTGGCACCAATGTGATGGAAGGGGTTTTGGTTTCTTTGGCGGAAAAAGACCCGGACCAATTAACGGCGCAAGATTATGAAAAATTATTGGATCAGATTGGTTTTAACCCGCGTGTGGAATACCTGCAGGACCAGAAATATGCTTGATGGCTTAACCAGTCTTGTCAAAGGAGTGGATACCTGTTGAATGAATTTGCCTTTATGATTCATCCTTTGGATTTGAGCGACGTGTATCGAAAATTTCCTTTTACCAAAAAACTGCCCCAAAAACTGGTAGAGAGAGTGATGTGTTTTAGCCCCCCGCTGTATGTGTCCCACGTGACCGGGATTGAATCCAAATATAAGAAAACGGAAGGCTACTTGGTCGCTTGCCCCCTCACCGCCCGAAAGATGGTGGAATTACCGGAAAAATATGTGCTCAGTAAAATTATCCAAACCGGAAAATATGCGGAAAAACTGGGCGTAAAAATTTTAGGGCTGGGGGCTATGACTTCCGTAGTTGGGGATGCAGGCATTACTGTGGCCAAGAATCTCAGCATTCCGGTGACCACAGGCAACAGTTATACTGTATTTACTGCTCTGGAAGGAATGAAAAGAGCGGCAGAACTGGTAGGAATTAATTGGAGCAAATCAGAGATACTAATTATCGGGGCTACCGGCTCCATCGGCAGTATTTGCGCCCGCATATTGGCCAGGGATTGTAAATTCTTAACACTGGCTGCCCGGGATGAAAGCAAACTGGAGAAGTTAGCCCAGCGCATTTATTATGAAAACGGCATCGCCGTCCGAACCTCTACCGAGGTAAAAAATGTCCTGAGGCAGGCAGACATTGTTTTGGCTGTGTCAAGCGCTGTTACCGATGTGATCAATCCCCAATATTTAAAAACCGGGGCCGTGGTTTGTGATGTGGCTCGACCCCGCAGTGTCTCGCAAACGGTAGCCCGGACAAGGGACGATGTGTTGGTGATTGAAGGCGGTTTAATTGAGCTACCGGGAGATGTTAACTTTAATTTTAATTTTGGCTACCCGCCCAGACTGGCTCTTGCATGTATGGCGGAGACCATTTTATTGGCATTGGAGAATAAATGGGAGAATTACACCCTGGGCCGTGATCTAACCATAGAACAGGTGGAGAATATGGGTAAAATTGCGCAGAGACACGGTTTTCGACTGGCAGGTTTGCGGAGTTTTGAACGGCCGGTAAAGGAGGAAAACATTCTCCGCATCCGGTCCCTAAGAATGACCGGCTCCTCTCAAGCAATTTAATACCGGGGATAGTAAATAATTCCCTTGACAATTTTTAGCATCCAGCATATAATACCGCATAAAGACATCGGTAATTTACGGTCAATGCAAGCACTGCCAGGTTTTTTCACCCAGGTAGTGCTTGTTGTGGTAGTTATAGACATTCCAAATTCGCCGCATAAATTTTGGTCTTACGTCATAATGATAATATGAACTGAAGGTAACTTAACAACAAAAGGGAGCGAAATCAATGTCGGATAAAGAAGTAATTCTAACGGTTGAAGGTCTTAAGAAACTGGAAGACGAACTGGAACAGTTAAAGACTGTCCGCCGCCGAGAAGTGGCGGCCCGTATCAAGCAGGCGATTGAATTTGGTGATATCAGCGAGAATTCTGAATATGAGGATGCAAAAAATGAACAGGCATTTATCGAAGGAAGTATTCTGGCTTTAGAGAAAAAATTACGCAATGCCCGCGTGATAGATGCTAACGACGTTGATGTAGCTACTGTTTCGGTAGGATCCACGGTAAAATTGGAGGATGCTAATTCTGGTGAGCAATTGGAGTATACCATCGTCGGTTCTGTGGAAGCAGACCCGGCTAAGAATAAGATCTCCAATGAGTCCCCGGTGGGGAAAGCACTGTTGGGAAATAGTATCGGTTCGGTTGTAGAAATCAACGTACCGGTAGGTACCATTAAATACAAAGTGTTAAACATCAGTAAATAAATTATTCTGCACAAGATTTGGGGAGTGACGAAATTGGATTTGGATTTTAATGACCAAATGGTGGTCCGCCGGAAGAAAATGGACGAGCTTCGGGAGATGGGGATTGATCCTTTTGGGGCAAAATTTGAGCGGACGAGTACATCAAAAGAGATTATTTCTCGCTTTGAAGAAATGGAGCAGCAAAAAGTAGTCATTGCGGGCCGGATTATGGCTGTTCGGGAACACGGCAAGGTTAGCTTTGCCCAGTTGCAGGACAATGAGGGCCAAATTCAGATTTATGTCCGTCTGGATGATGTGGGGGAAGAGCAATTTCAGATTTTTAAGAAGGTGGATATCGGAGATATTATTGGAGTGGACGGGTTTGTTTTTCGTACCAAACGAGGGGAAATTTCCGTGCACGTAGAGAAATTGACTTTTCTCACCAAGAGCCTGAGACCCCTTCCGGAAAAATGGCATGGATTAAAAGATGTGGAACTGCGTTATCGGCAAAGGTATGTGGATCTCATTGTAAATCCCGAAGTAAAACGGGTCTTTGAATTACGCAGTAAAATTATCCGGTCTATGAGACGGTATTTGGACGGCCGGGGCTTTTTAGAGGTAGAGACGCCCACCATGCACGCCATTCCTGGAGGAGCATCGGCCCGGCCCTTTATTACGCACCACAATGCCTTGGATATTGATTTATATATGCGCATTGCTTTGGAACTGCATTTAAAGCGTTTAATTGTCGGCGGCATGGAAAAGGTTTATGAAATCGGCCGGGTATTTCGTAATGAAGGGATTTCTATTAAACACAACCCCGAATTTACCATGATGGAACTCTACTGGGCATACGCCGATTATCACGATATGATGGAAATTACCGAGAATGTAGTCGCCCATATTGCCCGTGAGGTATTAGGGTCGACGAAAATTTCTTATCAGGGAGAAGAGATTGACCTTACCCCGCCCTGGACGCGCATCAGCATGATCGATGCCATTACCAAATACTCGGGAAAAGACTTTGGTACCATCAAAACGGATGAAGAAGCCAGAGGGGCCGCGGAGGAGATTGGCGTACACGTTGACAGAGACGCCACAAAAGGGGATGTGATCAATGCGGTCTTTGAAGAAAAAGTAGAAGGGCATTTGCTCCAGCCCACATTTATTATCGATTATCCCATAGAAATATCCCCATTGGCGAAGCGTAAAAGTGATGATCCCAGTTTGACCTATCGGTTTGAAGCCTTTGTTTATTCGAGAGAGCTGGCTAATGCTTTTACCGAATTGAATGACCCGCTAGATCAAGCGGAACGTTTCCGGGACCAGGTGAAGAGAAGAGATGCGGGTGATGATGAAGCGCAAATGATGGATGAAGATTTTGTACGGGCTTTGGAATACGGCATGCCCCCTACCGGTGGCTTGGGAATTGGCATCGACCGCCTGGTGATGCTGTTAACGGATTCTCCGTCCATCCGGGATGTGATTCTTTTCCCGACATTACGTCCCAGAGACTAATTTTTTACGCCCGTATATGTGGCATATAACGATCAATGGGGGGCATATCTCCCTTTAAGAAGCAAGGAGCAGGAGGCAAGAAGCAGGAAGGTTTTATACTGCATCATGCCTCCTGTATTCTGCATCTGGGACGAGGCGTGTCCCCTGACACCAATTGGGGACATACCTCAGCATTGTTACATTCATAAGAGGTGTGTCCCCTGACCTTTTTAGTTTGATTTTTTTCCTGACGATTTTTGTTGTTAGTAACTTGACAATGCCGGGAGAATAGTGGTATATTAATAAATGTCTCTGGCGGGGAAGAAATTTTTACCTGGTAACCAGAGATACTTTCCTGAAAGAGGAAGTTGACAAGAGCCAGAAAGTCTGGTAGACTGGTCAAGCGCTCGAGAGAGCGGGTAAAAAATGAAGATCGACTAAGAACGCAGCGTCCTGCTGCAACGTCGATCTTAGTGCATCCGTGCACGTCAAGAAAAAAAGTATGTTGACAAACGTAAAAGAGTTTGTTAAGATACGAAAGCTGGTCTTTGAGAACTGAACAGTGAAAAGCCTGATGTTTAAACAAAAAACATCAAACCCTGTAAATAACTTTGAGAGTTAAGAACAGGTAATTCAAAAACGAGCCAATTAAACTACGATAAAGAGCGTAGCGGCCGAGAGGCTGAGACGATAAATTTTTATTGGAGAGTTTGATCCTGGCTCAGGACGAACGCTGGCGGCGTGCTTAACACATGCAAGTCGAACGGAGAAAGAAGAGGAAGCTTGCGAATCTTCTTTTTTAGTGGCGGACGGGTGAGTAACGCGTGGGTAACCTGCCCTAGAAACCGGGACAACAGCTGGAAACGGCTGCTAATACCGGATAAGTTCATTAAGAGGCATCTCTTGATGAAGAAAGGTGGCCTCTGAAGATGCTACCGATCAAGGATGGACCCGCGTCTGATTAGCTAGTTGGCAGGGTAGAAGCCTACCAAGGCGACGATCAGTAGCCGGCCTGAGAGGGTGACCGGCCACACTGGGACTGAGACACGGCCCAGACTCCTACGGGAGGCAGCAGTGGGGAATCTTCCGCAATGGGCGAAAGCCTGACGGAGCAACGCCGCGTGAATGAAGAAGGCCTTCGGGTCGTAAAGTTCTGTCTTTAGGGAAGAAGACTTTCTATGTAAACAATGTAGGAAGGAGACGGTACCTAAGGAGGAAGCTCCGGCTAACTACGTGCCAGCAGCCGCGGTAATACGTAGGGAGCGAGCGTTGTCCGGAATTACTGGGCGTAAAGGGCGCGTAGGCGGGATATTAAGTCAGGTGTGAAAACTCCGGGCTCAACTCGGAGATGGCACTTGAGACTGGTATTCTTGAGGACAGGAGAGGAAAGTGGAATTCCTAGTGTAGCGGTGAAATGCGTAGATATTAGGAGGAACACCAGTGGCGAAGGCGACTTTCTGGACTGAACCTGACGCTGAGGCGCGAAAGCGTGGGGAGTGAACGGGATTAGATACCCCGGTAATCCACGCTGTAAACGATGGGTACTAGGTGTAGGAGGTATCGACCCCTTCTGTGCCGGAGTTAACGCAATAAGTACCCCGCCTGGGGAGTACGGCCGCAAGGTTGAAACTCAAAGGAATTGACGGGGACCCGCACAAGCGGTGGAGCATGTGGTTTAATTCGACGCAACGCGAAGAACCTTACCAGGGCTTGACATCCCTCGCAATCCATAGAAATATGGAGTTCTATGCTTCGGTATAGACGAGGAGACAGGTGGTGCATGGTTGTCGTCAGCTCGTGTCGTGAGATGTTGGGTTAAGTCCCGCAACGAGCGCAACCCCTACTTTTAGTTGCCAGCATTAAGTTGGGCACTCTAAAGGAACTGCCGGTGACAAACCGGAGGAAGGTGGGGATGACGTCAAATCATCATGCCCTTTATGTTCTGGGCTACACACGTGCTACAATGGCCGGTACAGAGGGAAGCGAAGCCGCGAGGTGAAGCAAATCCCAAAAAGCCGGTCTCAGTTCGGATTGCAGGCTGCAACTCGCCTGCATGAAGTCGGAATCGCTAGTAATCGCGAGTCAGCATATCGCGGTGAATACGTTCCCGGGTCTTGTACACACCGCCCGTCACACCACGAAAGTTGGCAACACCCGAAGTCGATGAGCTAACTCTTTATGAGAGGCAGTCGCCGAAGGTGGGGCTGATGATTGGGGTGAAGTCGTAACAAGGTAGCCGTATCGGAAGGTGCGGCTGGATCACCTCCTTTCTAAGGAGCTACACGAAAGTGTACATCCTAAGGTCGATCTCAGGCTTTTAAACACTGTTTAGTTCTCAGGGACCAAAAATCTCTGAAGACAGGGGACTGTCAAAAGAAAAGCTAAAAACAGGAGACAGAACCCGGTGAAAAGAATGGGCCTGTAGCTCAGCCGGTTAGAGCGCACGCCTGATAAGCGTGAGGTCGGTGGTTCGAGTCCACCCAGGCCCACCAAAGAAATATGGGGGTGTAGCTCAGCTGGGAGAGCACCTGCCTTGCAAGCAGGGGGTCAGCGGTTCGATTCCGCTCATCTCCACCATCATGATCTTCAGAATTGAAGATCAGGGTCCGGGTAAAAGGAAATACGGGAAAGAAAAGAAAACGCGCTTGCGCGTTTTAACAAACTCTAAGCCCGAAAAGCCGAAACCGGAGAGAGGCGCACACAAAGTGCGCGTGTTCTTTGAAAATTACACAGTGAAGCAAAAAAGGGTAAATCAGTGTAAGAACTGAAAATTACAATTTTAAATGCTTAGGATTCATCATCAAAAGAAAAAATAAGGTCAAGGTAATAAGAGCGTACGGTGGATGCCTTGGCGCCAAGAGTCGAAGAAGGACGTGGTAAGCTGCGAAAAGCTTCGGGGAGCCGCAAGCAGGCGTTGAACCGGAGATGTCCGAATGGGGAAACCCGGATGGAGTAATATCCATTCATCCTGTATTGAACACATAGATACAGAGAAGACAACCTGGGGAACTGAAACATCTAAGTACCCAGAGGAAGAGAAAGAAAACTCGATTCCCTGAGTAGCGGCGAGCGAAACGGGAAGAGCCTAAACCAGCGTCTTCGGATGCTGGGGTTGCGGGACTCACATCAAAAGGATGAAAGCCTAGCCGAAGAGGTCTGGAAAGGCCCATCACAGAGGGTAACAATCCTGTAGGCGAAAGGCAGAAATACTTGTGAGGATCCCAAGTACCGCGGGACACGAGAAACCCCGTGGGAATCCGGGGGGACCACCCCCCAAGGCTAAATACTCCTTGGCGACCGATAGTGAACCAGTACCGTGAGGGAAAGGTGAAAAGAACCCCGGGAGGGGAGTGAAAAAGAACCTGAAACCGTATGCTTACAAACAGTCAGAGCACTTTTAATGTGTGATGGCGTACCTTTTGTAGAATGGACCGGCGAGTTACGGTAACGAGCGAGGTTAAGTCGAAAAGACGGAGCCGGAGCGAAAGCGAGTCTTAAAAGGGCGAATAGTTCGTTGTCGTAGACCCGAAACTTGGTGATCTACCCATGGTCAGGGTGAAGCTTAGGTAAGACTGAGTGGAGGCCCGAACTGACCGGCGTTGAAAAGCCGGCGGATGAACTGTGGGTAGGGGTGAAATGCCAATCGAACCAAGAGATAGCTGGTTCTCCCCGAAATAGCTTTAGGGCTAGCCTCAATTGATGATTCATGGCGGTAGAGCACTGTTAGGGCTAGGGGCCTAACCAGGTTACTGAACTCTCACAAACTGCGAATGCCATGAATTTAAGTTGGGAGTCAGACTGCGGGGGATAAGCTTCGTAGTCGAAAGGGAAACAGCCCAGACCGACAGCTAAGGTCCCAAAGTAAGTGCTAAGTGGAAAAGGATGTAGAGTTGCTAAAACAACCAGGATGTTGGCTTAGAAGCAGCCACCATTCAAAGAGTGCGTAATAGCTCACTGGTCGAGTGACTCTGCGCCGAAAATGTAACGGGGCTCAAGCACAACACCGAAGCTTCGGATTCAAGAGGCAAGATGCTAGAGGCAAGAAACAAGAGGTGAAAGAATGATTACAAGTTACAAAGACTTGGAAGTATATCAAAGGTCGTATAAAGCGGCACTGATGATACATGAAATCACCTTAAAATTTCCTGATTATGAGAGATATGAACTAGGAAGCCAGATCAGAAAAGCAACAAAATCCATACCACTAAACATAGGGGAAGGATATGGAAAGAAGAACTCGACAGAAGAGTTTAAGCGCTTTTTACAAATGGCAATTGGTTCATGTGACGAGGTCAAGATATTGATTGAATTTGCCAAAGACTTAGGATATATAACAGGAAACGAATATTTGGTATTAACAGATGAATATGACCAAATAGGAAAGATGTTATATATGCTGCACAAGAAATGGCAAAAGAAATAATCTTGCATCTTGTTTCTAGCTTCTTGCTTCTTGAATGGTAGGGGAGCGTACTCAACAGGACGAAGCATGACCGGAAGGACATGTGGACAGTTGAGCAGAGAGAATGCCGGTATAAGTAAGCGAAAAGGCAGGCGAGAATCCTGCCCGCCGAAAGCCTAAGGTTTCCTGGGGAAGGCTCGTCCGCCCAGGGTAAGTCAGGACCTAAGTCGAGGCGAAGAGCGTAGATGATGGACAATCGGTTAAAAATCCGATACCACCTGAACCCGTATGAAGGAAGGGGTGACACAGGAGGGTAGGCACAGCGCACCGTTGGTCGAGTGCGTCCAAGCCGGTAGGGAGAATAGTAGGAAAAACCGCTATTCAAAATCCCGAGAGGTGACGGGGAGCGAAACTAAGTAGCGAACTGGCTGATCCCACACTGTCAAGAAAAGCCTCTAACGAGGGTTTGGGTGCCTGTACCGCAAACCGACACAGGTAGGTGGGGTGAGAATCCTAAGGCGCGCGAGAGAACCCTCGTTAAGGAACTCGGCAAAATGACCCCGTAACTTCGGGAGAAGGGGTACCTCGGTAATGTGAAAGTAAACAACTGGAGCAAGAAGAGGTCGCAGAGAAAAGGCCCAAGCGACTGTTTAACAAAAACACAGGTGCCTGCAAAGTCGAAAGACGACGTATAGGTGCTGACGCCTGCCCGGTGCTGGAAGGTTAAGGGGATTGCTTAGCGCAAGCGAAGGTGAGAACCGAAGCCCCAGTAAACGGCGGCCGTAACTATAACGGTCCTAAGGTAGCGAAATTCCTTGTCGGGTAAGTTCCGACCCGCACGAAAGGCGTAACGATTTGGGCACTGTCTCAACGAGGGACTCGGCGAAATTGTAATACCGGTGAAGATGCCGGTTACCTGCGACAGGACAGAAAGACCCCGTGGAGCTTTACTGTAGCCTGACATTGGATTTTGGTATATCATGTACAGGATAGGTGGGAGACTTGGAATCTGGTACGCCAGTATCAGAGGAGTCACCGGTGGGATACCACTCTTGATGTGCTGAAGTTCTAACTTTAAACCGTAAGCCGGTTAAAGGACAGTGTCAGGTGGGCAGTTTGACTGGGGCGGTCGCCTCCCAAAGAGTAACGGAGGCGCCCAAAGGTTTCCTCAGCGCGGATGGAAATCGCGCGAAGAGTGTAAAGGCAGAAGGGAGCTTGACTGCGAGAGAGACATCTCGAGCAGGGACGAAAGTCGGGCTTAGTGATCCGGCGGTACCGAGTGGAAGGGCCGTCGCTCAACGGATAAAAGCTACCCCGGGGATAACAGGCTTATCTCCCCCAAGAGTCCACATCGACGGGGAGGTTTGGCACCTCGATGTCGGCTCATCGCATCCTGGGGCTGTAGTAGGTCCCAAGGGTTGGGCTGTTCGCCCATTAAAGCGGTACGTGAGCTGGGTTCAGAACGTCGTGAGACAGTTCGGTCCCTATCCGTCGCAGGCGTAGGAAATTTGAGAGGAACTGTCCCTAGTACGAGAGGACCGGGATGGACAGACCTCTGGTGTACCAGTTATCCTGCCAAGGGTACAGCTGGGTAGCTAAGTCTGGAAGGGATAAGCGCTGAAAGCATCTAAGCGCGAAGCCGGCCTCAAGATAAGATTTCCCACAGCGCAAGCTGGTAAGACCCCAGAGAGACGATCTGGTTGATAGGCCGGATGTGGAAGGGCAGCAATGTCCGGAGCTGACCGGTACTAATTGGTCGAGGACTTGACCTTAAAGATAGAATCTAAGCATGAAAAGCTCACTGTGTAGTTTTGAGAGAACAATTCTTTCAAGCGCATAAATTTTCCTGGTGATGATGGCGGAGAGGCCACACCTGTTCCCATTCCGAACACAGAAGTTAAGCTCTCCCGCGCCGATAGTACTTGGGACGCAGGTCCCTGGAAGGGTAGGTCGTTGCCGGGATCTAATTTGAATAAATTTTGATCCTCGATAGCTCAATGGTAGAGCACCCGGCTGTTAACCGGGTGGTTGTTGGTTCGAGTCCAACTCGGGGAGCCAATTTTGCAAAACCTCTTAGAATATAAGAGGTTTTTTGTTATGTTATGGTAGAGAAAGAATGCATCATCAGGCGCCTATCAAGTAGGCGTTTTTTTATTTGTAGCAGCTGAGGCAAACCTCCCCGGCTTTCTTCTGCTGTCTGAATCTTGAGCAATAGAAAGAGATTCAAAGAGATGAAGAGGAAATGAACCCATAACACGTGAATAAACCTGATTTTGTTTGAATATAGCCTAAGCAGGAAATTGCATAGGACGGGTAAAGAGTGTGTATAATATAGTAAGGTCAAAAATGGTCAAAATATCAGTGAAAGTCAGACGATGAGGTGATGGTGTGAGCACACTGGCAAATGAAATTGAGAAGTACTTAAAAAGACTATTGGAAGGTCAAAGGGATGGCTGTCTAGAGATTAAGCGGAATGATTTGGCGGAAGTATTTATGTGTGTCCCCTCTCAGATAAATTATGTTTTAGAAACCAGGTTTACCCATGCCCAGGGTTATCATGTAGAGAGCAGGCGTGGGGGGGGCGGTTATATCAAGATTGTGAAATTAGGCGTGAAAGAGGATGAAGATCTCTTAACCATGGTAAACAGCACCGTAGGCAAAATGATTTCCCAGCAATCCGGAGAAGGCTTGATTAAAAGACTGGAGGAAGAAGGGTTTTTAACCAAGCGGGAAAGCATCTTGATCAGGTCCATCATTGACAGAAATACGCTGGTGCTTGACCTGCCGGACCGGGATCTGATCCGGGCCAGGATTCTTCGGGTGGTCTTAATATCGTTATTAAGGGAGGATTTATAATGCTTTGTGATAAATGCAAGCAACGCCCTGCCACCGTCCATTTTACCAAAATTGTCAACAATGAGAAATATGAACAGCACCTGTGTGACGAATGTGCCAAAGGGGTACCCCATTTTGGCTTCGGCGGCGACCCCAACTTCTCACTGAACAAGTTTCTGGCCCATCTTTTGACCAATGATCCGGCCTTGTCCGGGTTGGGACTGACCTATAAGACGGAACGATGCGAAAATTGTGGTTTGACCTATAGCCAGTTTTCCCAAGGAGGAAAACTGGGGTGCAGCAACTGTTATCATGTATTTCGGGAAAAGTTGGATCCCCTGTTAAGGCGGATTCACAGTTCCGAATACCATAAAGGGAAAGTGCCGGAAAGAACCGGGGGAAAATTAAAGCTGCTCAAGGAAATGGAATCGTTAAAAAATGAACTGGGTGTTTTGGTGAGCCGGGAAGAATTTGAAAAAGCCGCCGAGGTGCGGGATAAAATTAAAGACCTGGAAAAGAAAATGGGGAGCTAGGGGGTGAAAAGGATGGACAGAGCCGATATTTTTTCTCATCCGGACAGCAAATGGACGGAGGGATTAGGGCCCAACGCGGACATTGTGATCAGCAGCAGGGTGAGACTGGCGAGAAATATTCAGAATATACCATTTCCCTATTTGCTTGGGGATGACAAGGAAGGGGAAATACTAAATTTAATTAAGAATATCATTCAAGATCCTGATTTCAAAGAAAAAGTAGGCATTTTTCACTATCTTCCCCTCAGTGAATTGACCCCCATGGAAAGATGGGTTTTGGTGGAAAAACATTTAATCAGTCCCCAGCATGCCCAAAGCCACGGCCACAAAGGTGTTGTGATTCGGGAGGATGAAGCGGTAAGTGTAATGATTAACGAGGAGGACCACCTGCGCATCCAGTGTTTGCTGCCTGCGATGCAGCTAAATGAGGCATGGCACCTGGCCGATGAAATAGACGATCGATTTGAGCAGGCATTGGATTTTGCTTTTGATAAGGACAAAGGCTATTTAACTTCTTGTCCGACCAATGTGGGTACGGGGATGCGAGCTTCTGTAATGCTGCACCTGCCGGGATTGGTCTTAACGAGACAGGGATACCAGATTTTTGCCACCATGTCCCAAATTGGTTTGACCGTGAGAGGGATGTACGGGGAAGGAACCGAAGCCTTGGGAAACCTGTTTCAAATTTCCAATCAGGTAACCCTGGGACTGTCTGAGGATGATATTATTAACCACCTTACCTCCGTGACGCTGCAGGTTATTGAACAGGAGCGCCATGCGCGGGGAATTCTATTACAGGAAGCAAAAGAACAGCTGGAAGATCGGGTATGGAGGGCATACGGCATTCTCTCCCATGCCAGAATCTTATCTTCCCAAGAAGCGATGACCCTCTTATCGGAGCTTCGTTTGGGAATCGATATGAAGATCATTAAAGAGATAGATCCCAAGGTATTTAACGTCTTAATGGTCACCACCCAGCCGGCCTTTTTACAGCAAAAAAGCGAGCTTGAGCTTCAGCCGCAGGTAAGAGATATTAAGAGAGCTGAAATTGTCCGGGAGAAAATATCAAGCTATAGTGGAGGAGATTAAAAATGTCGAATAGATTTACGGAAAGGGCCCAGAAAGTAATCTACCTGGCCCAAATGGAGGCCAAAAGACTGCGGCACCCGGCAGTAGGGACGGAGCATCTCTTGCTGGGACTTCTGAAAGAAGGGGAAGGCGTGGCCGCGAGAGCCCTCCAGGAATTGGGGATTAACTTACTCCCGGCAGCTGCGGAAATAGAGAAGATGCTGGGTAACGGAGGAGAACAATCTATCGGGGAACTCGGCCTGACTCCCCGGGCCAAAAAGGTACTGGAACTGGCCGGGGAAGAGTCTCGCGCGCAAGGCGTTAATTATGTGGCCACAGAGCATATTTTATTGGGTTTAATTCGGGAAGGAGAAGGCCTGGCCGCCCGGATCCTCATTTCTTCCGGGGTCAGCCTGGATGTGGCCCGGGAAAAAGTCATCGAAATTATCACGGGCGGGACGGCAATTCCTCCGGGTCCGGCCAGCACGGGAACGCCCAACATGTTTTTTACCAACGGCGGGTTTGCCGGTAACGGGAAACAACCCAAGTCTGCCAAAAGGGCGAAACCCACGTCCACCACACCGACTTTGGACAATTTTGGCCGGGATCTGACCGAAATGGCCCAAAAGGGGAAAGTAGATCCTGTGATTGGCCGGGAAAAAGAGATTCAACGCGTGATTCAGGTATTGAGCCGGAGAACCAAGAATAATCCGGTGCTGATCGGAGAACCGGGCGTGGGGAAAACCGCTATTGCAGAGGGTCTGGCCCAAAAAATTGTTGACGGCAAAGTTCCTGAAATCTTAAAGGATAAGCGGGTCGTGACCCTGGATATGTCTTCCTTGGTGGCCGGGTCTAAGTACCGGGGCGAATTTGAGGAAAGATTGAAGAAAGTGATGGAAGAAATCCGTCAGACGGAAAATGTGATCCTTTTTATTGATGAAATGCATACCTTAGTTGGGGCCGGGGCAGCGGAAGGGGCCATTGACGCCGCCAATATTTTAAAACCGGCTTTAGCCCGGGGAGAACTGCAGTGCATCGGGGCGACTACCCTTGATGAGTACCGGAAACACATTGAAAAGGACGCCGCTTTAGAACGCAGGTTCCAGCCCATTACCGTAGATGAACCCACGAAAGAAGAATCTTTGGAAATTCTCCGGGGGTTAAGAGATAAATACGAAGCCCATCACCGGGTAAAAATTACCGACGGGGCTCTGGAAGCCGCAGTTAATCTATCCGACCGCTATATTACCGACCGGTTTTTGCCTGACAAAGCCATTGACCTGATCGATGAAGCGTCGTCCAAAGTAAGACTGGCCGTGCATACGGCCCCGCCGGAGGTACGGCAACTGGAGGAGAAACTGGAAGGGGTCAAAAAGGAAAAGGAGGCCGCCATCAATAGCCAGGAGTTTGAAAAAGCGGCCCGTTTCAGGGACGAAGAAAAAGGGATCCAGCAGCAGCTGGAGGACCTGAAAAACCACTGGACTCAGGAAAAAGAAACGGAAAAATGGGTTGTGGACGAGGAAGACATTGCCCATATTTTGTCCAGCTGGACCAGAATCCCTGTGAGTAAGCTGAAACAAGAAGAAACGGAACGTCTGCTCAATTTGGAAAATATTCTGCATCAAAGAGTGATCGGACAGGATGAAGCGGTGAAGGCCATTTCCCGGGCCATCAGAAGGGCACGCTCAGGGTTAAAAGATCCCAAGCGTCCGGTCGGGTCCTTCATTTTCTTAGGTCCCACCGGCGTAGGGAAAACGGAATTAGCCCGGGCTTTGGCGGAAGCTATATTTGGTGCGGAAGACGCGCTGGTCCGCATCGATATGTCGGAATATATGGAGAAACACGCTGTCTCCCGCTTAGTAGGGGCCCCTCCGGGCTATGTGGGTTATGAAGAAGGGGGACAGCTTACCGAGGCGGTGCGCAGAAGGCCCTATTCCGTAATCTTGTTGGATGAAATCGAAAAAGCCCATCCGGAAGTTTTCAATATCCTGCTCCAGGTTTTGGAGGATGGCAGGCTGACAGATTCCAAAGGAAGGACGGTGGATTTTCGCAATACCGTAATCATTATGACCTCCAATGCCGGGGCGAGAACCATTCGCAAAGAGACTACCCTGGGCTTCACGGCATCGATCTCGTCGGATCATTACGACACCATGAAAGAACGGGTAATGGAAGAAATGAAAAAAACCTTCCGGCCAGAGTTTCTAAACCGGATCGACGAGATTATTGTCTTCCATGCCCTGAACCGTGACCATATTAAGGAAATCGTCACCTTAATGGTGGATGAATTAAACAAGCGGGTCCGGGAGCAAGGGTTTGAGCTGGAAGTAACCGATGCCGCCAAAGAATTTTTGGCCCAGGAAGGATTTGATGAGATTTTTGGCGCCCGTCCCTTGCGCAGAGCCGTTTTACGATACATTGAAGATAATCTGTCGGAGGCACTGCTGAGAGAGGAATTTAAACCGGGGGATCATATTGTAGCTGATGTTCAAGAGGGTACGGTGATCCTGAGGGGCAAAAAGGATTTGAACCCGGTTGTGTCGAACAAGTAGCTGGGATAAGCTGCTGATAACCAAATAGGAAGAGGAAGCAGGGCAGCTTTTGCCCTGCTTTTTTAATAGGAGGGAAGGGCGTTGTCAAAGAACAAAACAATTTATGTGTGCCGGGAGTGTGGCCACGATTCTGTGAAATGGCAGGGACGCTGCCCGGGGTGCGGCGCGTGGAACACCCTGGAAGAAGAAGTCATCAGCACTAAAAGGTCCCCCCTTTCGGGGCTGGGGGAAAATCCGGCTTCTTCTAAACCCCAGCCCATCAGCGAAGTAGAAGTGAAGGATGCCGACAGGCTGGTCCTTGATAACGAAGAATTAAGAGGCGTTCTGGGCGGAGGCATTGTTCCGGGTTCCTTAATCCTGGTAGGAGGGGAACCGGGCATTGGCAAATCGACCCTTTTAATGCAGGTTGCCTATGAAATTGCCCAGAAATACGGCAAGGTACTGTATGTTTCCGGAGAGGAATCTGCCCATCAGGTAAGGATACGGGCAGAGCGTTTGGGGACCCTTTCCCCCCGGGTGCTGGTTTTAACGGAAACCAATATGGAACAAATCATGGACCATGCCAAAAAAGAAAAACCGGTATTAACCGTGATTGACAGCATCCAAACGGTTTTTTTGCCCGACTTGTCCGCCGCACCGGGCAGTGTCTCCCAGGTCCGGCAGTGTGCTGCCGAAGGGATGCGTTTTGCCAAAACCCATAATCTGGCCTTGATTTTGGTGGGCCATGTCACAAAAGAGGGAATGCTGGCCGGCCCCCGGGTTTTAGAGCATATGGTGGATACGGTTTTGTATTTTGAAGGAGAACGTCATCATTCTTTTCGCCTCTTGCGGGCGATCAAGAACAGATTCGGCTCAACCAATGAGATTGCTGTTTTTGATATGCAGCACCAGGGCTTGATCCCTTTCACCAACCTGTCTCAGTTGTTTTTAGCCCAGCGGCCGGAAGGGGTGTCCGGATCTGTTGTTGTTTGCGCCATGCAGGGAACCAGACCTGTGTTACTGGAATTACAGGCTTTAGCCTCATCTACGGCTTTTGGAAATCCCCGCCGGCTCACCTCAGGGGTTGATTACAACCGCACCTTAATTATTCTGGCCGTACTGGAGAAAATCGTCGGCATGAATCTGAGCAGTCAGGATGTTTACGTAAATATTGCCGGCGGTGTGCGGGTGGAAGATCCTGCCGTTGACCTGGCGATTGCTGTGGCCGTGGCATCCAGTTTCCGGGACCGGGAAATTGACGGCCATACTGTGGTGATGGGGGAGATTGGCTTAGGAGGAGAGGTAAGGGCGGTGACGAATTTGGAGCGCAGGCTCAAAGAGGCGGTAAAAATGGGATTTAAGAAAGCGGTAATTCCGAAAGGGAACAAGGTAGGGGATGACATTAATCTTAATGTGGTACCGGTAACTAGTGTGGCGGAGGCTTTAGAAGTGGTCATGGAAAGGTGATGGGCGACATAATTATTTTAGTAGTGGGGAAAATGATGAAAGTCTCTGATTTTCCAGTTAAGGCCTGCCATTCGTGAGGCAAAGGGATGAGACTTGGTAATAAGAAGGTGACCTGATTGAAACCGGAAAAAGAATTGCCGGATCATTTTTTATCAGCGATCCGGACGGTGGCTCCGGGGACAGTGATCCGGGAGGGCATCGAAAGCGTATTACGGGCCAAAACAGGGGGGCTGCTGGTACTGGGGGATAGCCCGGAAGTAAAAGGGCTTGTTGAGGGCGGCTTTGAAATTAATTCCCCCGTTTCTGCGCGCAAGATTTATGAGCTGGCAAAAATGGATGGCGCCATTATTCTGGATGAAAAAGGCGAAAGCATTTGGAAGGCCAACGCACAACTGGTGCCTCAGTCCGGAATTTTTTCCGAGGAAACAGGGATCAGGCACCGCATTGCCGAAAGAGTGGCCCGGCAGACGGGAGCCCTGGTGATCGCCATTTCTCAAAGGAGGTCACTGATTACGGTCTTAAAAGGGCCGGTAAAATATGTATTACCTGACCTGAGTTTAATCCTCACGAAAGCGAACCAGGCCATTCAAACCTTGGAGAAATACCGGTCGGTTTTGGAGCGGGTTCTGGTCAATTTAAGCATCCAGGAATTTGAAGACGTAGTCACCGTGCTGGATGTGAGTAAAGTGATCCAAAGGGTAGAAATGGTGAAAAGGATTATTCATGAGCTGGATTTTTATCTTGCCCTGTTAGGCTCGGAAGGCCAACTGGTAAACATGCAGATGGAGGAATTGACCACCAATGTCCATGAAGAGGCCCAGCTTGTTTTGCTCGACTATGTGGATACGGAACCCAAAAATCTGGACCAGATCAACAAAAATCTGCGCAGTTTAGGATGGGAGGATCTTTTGGAACTCACGGTGATCAGCAGGATTCTCGGGTATGGCAATACCTTTAGCTCGTTAGATATGGCCGTAAGTCCCAAGGGGTTCCGGATCTTAAATAAGCTTTCCCGGATGCCCTTCAACATCGTGGAAAATCTGATCCGATTCTTTGGTAGCCTGCAAAAGATAATTGCCGCCACCATTGAAGAGTTAGATCAGGTGGAAGGAATCGGGGAAATCCGGGCTAAAGCCATCAAAAATGGATTATTAAAACTGCGGGAGCAAGTACTCTTGGACCGGCATTTCTGAACATGACTTAACGGAAGCCAGGATTTGCCGGTATTTGGGCCGGTCCTGACCGTAAACATCTGTGGCAAGAACGGTTTCGCATACTTGGCCGGCGTCTTTCAGCCTGTTCATTTGGATCAGGTTATTGATGAGGGTGTCTACCGCCCATTTATTATAGCACTGGGTGGATAAAGCTTGCCTGCAGTGAAAATTACTTTTCTCCCTGTTCCCCTCATCTTGGTAGATCTGGGCCAAATTGCTGTGGATGTAGCACAGGTCCTTCTGACCATGGGCATGGGTGAGTGCTTGGAAAAGAAGTTTTTTGGCAAATTCTTTCTCCCCCACAGGAATGGCATTGGCGGCGATCACCCAAAGCAGGGTTGGTTGGGAAAACTGGAACCCAAAGTGTTCCTCTTCCGCCAGGTAAGAGCCAAAACGGTGCATCAGCTCCTTTTCCCGGACCGGAAGCTGGAGATAGAACCGGTGTAATTGAAAAGATTTCATGAGCGAAATGAATTGATCCACAGGATCACCTTCCCGGACAGAATCTGGTAGGTAGTCTGCCCAGAGGGGAAAATATCATGTAAGTCCATAAATACCACTTTATGCACACAAAAACCGTTGGCATTCTTGTTGCCAACGGTTTTTAGAAAATCGGCTTTCGGATTGTTTAGGTAAAATTAAAAATCCTTAAAGTGGAAAGTTTTTTGTGCTCTTTGAGCAGGACATCATACAAATTTAAATCCAATGCGTTACAGAGGGCGGCCAGATAAAAAAGAGTTTTACCCAGTTCCGTTTCCACCATTTCTTTGCAGTCTGCACAAAGCTCCCCTTCTAAGTTATTATCCAGCAGTTTGGTTATGGCAAAGTCATCAAAGGTGGCATCCGGAGGCATTTCTTTTTTTGCCGCATGTATCTGTACACAACCGCAATTGGTTACTGCCTTGATCGTTGCTCTGTTCACCCGGGCGGTTGACTCTTGGATTTTGGAAAGAATGTCTAAAATACTTTGATGACGTACTAAATATTTTGACACGGTGTTCTGGAATTCATCGCAAATCAGATCCTTCATCCCCTGCCCACTCCTTTAAACGTGCCTTTTATAAATTCATTATACTTTTTATGGCGTTACATTGTCAATGTGATGGAGCGGGCAAAAGGACGCAAAAGATGTTGAAAAAAATGTTGACACTGTACAACCACTGTGTTAAAATATCATTTTAAATTGACAGCGGAGGCTTCCTTTGATACAATTAGCTTATTAGGTGATTTTTTGGGGGGTTGCGGGATGTTTCGAATTGGTGATAAAGTTGTCTACCCCATGCATGGAGCCGGAGTCATTGAAGCGATTGAAGAAAAAGAAATATTAGGCGAAAAGAGAAGCTATTACGTGATGAAAATCCCCATTGGCGATATGAAAGTGATGGTTCCCATGGATAATGTGGAGGAGATTGGCTTGCGCCAGGTGATTGATGATGTGGGATTCCAAAAAGTAATGGCCATTTTAAACGACCGCAAAAGCCCCATGTCCTCAAATTGGAACCGGCGCTACCGGGCCAATATGGAGAAAATAAAAAGTGGAAATATTTATGAGGTAGCAGAAGTGGTGCGAAATTTAATGCTCAGGGACCGGGAGAAATCCCTGTCTTCGGGAGAAAAGAAGATGCTTGACTATGCCAGGCAAATATTGATCAGTGAGCTGGTACTATCAAAGGGGCAGGAAGAGGGTAAGGTGCTATCCATGATTGAAGGCGTTCTGGGCGGTATTTCCAAGGCGCTCTGTTAGGCCCAAATCAGATGGGCTATTTTTCTTTTTTAATTTATAGTTGAAACATTTTCCAAACATGACGTATAATGTTAACCGGGAGCAGCACAGAATAATAGCTGGATTGTCTTGATAAATCTTTATAAAGGAGGTGAAAAGATGCTAAGAAAATTTATTCAGGCTTTTATCGGCATTGCTACGGCGGTAGGTGGTTTTTTTCTGAGCAGATTTTTAATTGACTACTTTCTTGTTTCCCCATCTGATGAAATCCGGTGGTCTACCATATCTTTCAGCGTGGTTCTGTCTTTACTGATCGGTTTGAGTATCGCACCTAAAATCATGGTGGGTGTCCAGCGCTTTACGAATTGGTTTTTAACCCAATTATTTAAGATTCCTGTTCAGGATATTGCAGGAGGGGCAGTTGGACTTATAATTGGCCTTTTTATTGCCAATCAATTCGGCTCGTCGGTTGCGCGGATCAAATACGTGGGCCCTTACTTGTCCCTAACGGGCAGCTTGTTTTTAGGATATGTGGGGCTTAGTGTAGGGGTAAAAAAGAGAGATGAGCTGCTTTCATTCCTCACAAACGTAATGCGTTTTTCCGGAAAAGATAAAGAAAAGGCCAGCAAAACCGAGACAAAAAAAATAATACCTGGTAAAATTTTAGATACCAGTGTGATTATTGACGGCAGGATTTCCGATATTTATAAAACTGGTTTTGTGGAAGGGACGTTGGTAATTCCTAATTTTGTTTTGGAAGAGCTGCGCCATATTGCGGATTCATCCGATTTGCTCAAGCGCAACAGGGGCCGCCGGGGTTTGGATATTTTGAACAAACTGCGGCAGGAGTTCGACCTCATGATCGAAATTGTCGACAAAGATTATGAAGACATTACGGAAGTTGACAGCAAGCTGGTGCGGTTGGCCCAAGAAACAAACGGGTATATCATTACCAATGATTATAATCTCAATAAAGTGGCTCAACTGCAAGGCGTGGTAGTATTGAACATAAACGAATTGGCCAATGCGGTCAAACCCGTCGTCCTGCCGGGGGAAGAGATGATTGTCCGTGTCATTAAAGATGGAAAAGAAATGGGACAAGGTATTGGGTATCTGGACGACGGCACCATGATTGTGGTGGAAAACGGCAAGAAATATATGGGCCAGACCATTGGAGTGGTGGTGACAAGCGTGCTGCAGACGGCGGCAGGAAGAATGATTTTTGGCCGACCCAAGCAGTTAGACAAAAAAATGGGTATGATTCATGAGCTTGATAGCAGAGGTGAGTACCAGTGCCTTACGTAACGGCGGTAATAGCGGCAGCCGGTCAGGGGACCAGAATGAAAGCAGGTGTCAACAAACAATTCCTCTTGCTCCAGGGCAAACCGGTGTTGGTACACACGCTGGAACTATTTCAACAATGTGACCTGATTACCGAGGTGATTCTGGTCGCCACCCCCGGAGAAGAGGATTATTGCCGGAAAATGGTGCAAGAATATGGACTCACAAAGGTGACAAGAGTGGTCTCCGGTGGGCGGGAACGCCAGCATTCAGTCGCTCATGGGCTTGCCCCACTTTCGAGTGAATGTGAAATAGTGGCCGTGCATGATGGTGCGCGGCCACTTTTGCTGCCTTCCCACCTGACCAAGGTGATTCAGGCAGCCGGTGCGCATGATGGCGCGATTTTGGCTGTCCCCGTGAAAGATACCATTAAAGAAATCTCCGGTAACGGTCAGGTAAAAAGTACCTTAGAAAGGGCAAAACTCTGGGCGGTGCAAACTCCTCAGGTGTTCAAAAAAGGAGTCATTACCTTTGCTTACGACCGGGCGTTTCAGGAAGGAATCAAGGGGACAGATGATGCCTCCCTGGTGGAGCAGTGTGGCTTTCAGGTCCAGGTTGTGGAAGGAAGTTATGAAAATATAAAAATTACGACTCCGGAAGACTTGGACTTTGCCGAATTAATATTGAGAAGGAGAGGATAGGGTGCGCATTGGTTACGGTTATGACGTGCACAGATTGGTGGAAGGACGCAAATTAATTCTGGGAGGAGTTGAGATTCCTTATAAATTGGGACTTCTGGGGCATTCGGATGCCGATGTGCTGATTCATGCCATTATGGATGCTCTTTTGGGCGCCGCGGCCCTGGGTGATATTGGTAAACATTTTCCTGATTCAGATCCCAAGTTTAAAGGAATCTCCAGCCTGTTCCTTTTAAAAACGGTGAGAGAATTATTAGAGGAAAAAGGATATCGGACCCACAACGTAGATGCGGTGATTGTGGCTGAACAGCCTAAGCTGGCTCCTTTTATGCAAGGGATGTGCCGGCAAATTGCCCTTGCCTTAGAGATTGAAACCGATCAGGTCAATGTGAAAGCTACTACTACGGAAGGACTGGGATTTACGGGAACCGGAGAAGGGATCGGGGCCCATGCGGTAGTGACTGTCACTGCATCTCACTGATCGGGGAAGGGGGATAAAGTTTTTTTGCCTAAATTTACATAAGATTGAAGGAAAATAAAGTTTTCCGGATAACATGAAACAAATATGAATATGATGGATCACAGGCGAATTGATGCGGGAGAGTGAAATGGGGATCTCTGTTTTCCTGAAAGGGATTGTTGTGGGGCTAATCGTAGCGGTGCCGGTTGGTCCGATCGGGGTGCTATGCTTATGCCGTACTTTGACGGAGGGGCGGGTATACGGAATTATTTCCGGGTTGGGTGCCGCAACCGCAGATGCTGTTTATGGATTTGTTGCCGTGTTGGGGGTATCCTATGTATCCCAAATACTGACCCATGAGCAAATCTGGTTTGGCCTGCTGGGAGGATTGGTGCTAGGCGTTTTAGGCATGAGAATTTTCTTTACGGTGCCTGTACCGGAGCCCCGGGGTACGGTGCGAAAAAATAGTCTCCTCCGGGCATATTTCTCGGCCTTGTTTTTGACCTTTACCAATCCTATGACTATCCTGTCCTTTGCCGGCATATTTGCCGCCCTGGGTGTAGTTGACGTCAGGGGGCATTATCTGGGAGAGGGAGAATTAATCTTAGGCGTTTTTACCGGATCCGCTTTGTGGTGGGTGGTTTTGGGCGGCGGTTTTAAAATCTTCGGGCTCAGGTTGGACCCTCCCAAAATCCAATGGGTTTACCGGATTTCCGGTTCATTTATCGGGGGTTTAGGGCTTTTGCTATTATTAAACTTGGTGAAAATTATTTGAGATCGGCTTGGAGGAACTGAGATGAAGGGAAGAATCAGGGGCCATTCCCAAAAGGCCGGGCTGCCTCCAGGGACTTTGGTACATATCGGGCAAAACTATGGAGAAAAGCCGAAAATCAACTTTTTAAAGTATGATGAGAAGGGATACCAGGAGCAGGAAGTAAATATATTTGATCAGTGTCCGGTTGTTTTTAAGAATGCCACGGTGAGCTGGATTAATATCTCTGGTATCCATGATATTCAACTATTAGAGAACTGTGGAGAACGGTTAGGCATTCACGCCTTGGTTTTGGAGGATATCCTCAATACCAACCAGCGGCCGAAATTTGAGGATTATGGCGAATATTACTTTATCATTTTAAAAAGAATCGGTTATCAAGAGCAGCAGCATGAAATTGATATGGAGCAGGTCAGCCTCATCGTGGGAAAGAATTTTGTGGTCTCTTTTCAAGAAAGAGAGGGAGACATTTTTTCCCCTGTCCGGGATCGGATTATCAACGGGAAGGGCTCGATCCGGAAAATGGGTGCTGATTTTTTGGCCTACTCCTTGTTGGATGGGGTAATCGACAACTATTTTATCGTGTTGGAGGTTTTGGGAGAAGAAATTGAACAATTAGAAGAGAATCTGATGTCCCGTCCCACCCGGGAGACTCTGCGTATGATTCATAAATTAAAACATGAAATGCTCTTGCTGCGGAAATCTATTTGGCCCTTGCGTGAAGTGATTGACAGTATGCAAAATGAGGTGACGCCTATGATCCAAGCGTCCACCGGGCCTTATTTACGGGATCTTTATGACCATGTCATTGAAATGGTAGATGTGATTGAGACGTACCGGGATATGTTGTCCGGCATGCTGGATATTTACCTGTCCAGTATCAGCAACCGCATGAATGAAGTGATGAAAGTGTTGACGGTAATTTCCACCATTTTTATTCCGCTCACCTTTATTGCCGGTGTTTATGGCATGAATTTTACTTTTATGCCGGAACTGAAGTGGCATTGGGGCTACCCGGTGATTATGGGATTTATGTTGATCATCGCTATTCTGATGCTGTTTTTTTTCCGGCGCAAAAAATGGTTGTAGAATTGACAGAAAATAAATAAAATTGTTTAAATTTGCGTATTGCATTATTGACCTGAATGTATTATGATAACTTTTACAACTAATGATGTTGTGTTTCCTCGATGGGAACAAAATTTTTAAATGCCTTTTAGGAGTAAGCACTCTCTGGAAGGCATTTGTGGTACCTAAACTCAGAAAGGTGGTGGGCAGATGCTTGGATTAAATGTGATCATTGTATGTACGGAGATAAAAACCGCTGAAACATTAGAGGAGATTTTTCACCGCCTGGGATGTGCGGTGACGGGGCGCATTCTGGAAGATGCCAATGCCCTGAACATAATTAAGGCAATCCAGCCCGGTTTGGTGGTTGTGGAGGGGATACCTGCTTTTATGGATTTGGCCAAAACGATCCGCAAAAATAATCTGGTGCCCATTATCTTGTTTGCCGATAAGGACTGCCCGAAGTTTATCGCTCAGAATAGGAACAAATGGGGCGTTGCCTTCTTGGACAAGTTGGCAGATGAGACAAAGTGGAAGTCAGCCATTAAGGTAACGATGGATCAATTTCATAAAGTTATGGAGCTTGATTCCAGATACCAGCAGGTTCATTCTGCCCATACTACCCGGAAAATTGTAGACCAGGCCAGGCAGCTGCTCATGGAAAATTGGCAAATCGGGGAGGTACAGGCCCTTTATACCATCCAGATATTAGCACATAATCAGGGAACTCCCATTCGGGAGATGGCGGAGAAAATCATTTCCGCACACCAGTCTAATCAGGAAACAGCATAATACATCAGGGGCTTTGCTGAGAGGCAAAGCCTTTATTCTTGAAAAAGGTGGCATCAGGAAGGAAACCATCTCTTTTTGGAGAAGTGAATAGCAAATAGCCTGATGGAAAAGTTTTCGGAATGGGGGAGTGGACGATGCCTGAAATATTAATGATCGCGCTGATCGTGCTGAATCTAGTTGCCGTGATTTTATTATGCCTATTATTATTGAGGAATCCTTATACGTATCTGGCCCAGTTGGAGACTTCCCTAGGTAATCTGGACAGAAACCAGGAAAAAGCAGAGCGGATGATGCAAGGGGAACTGGCAAAAAACCGGGAAGAAGCTGCTCTTAATTCCAAAGAAGTGAGAAGGGAAGTAAGCGAATCCCTGAAAACATTCGGAGATCTTTTCCTGGCCAGAATGACGGAAATTGCCACCCTGCAGAAGAATCAGCTGGACCTTTTCTCTACCCGACTGACCAATCTTACCCAAACAAATGAAACCAAACTGGACAAAATGCGGGAAACGGTGGAACAAAAAATGACCCACCTCCAAGAAGACAACAACAAGAAGCTGGAGCAGATGCGGGCTACGGTTGACGAAAAACTTCATGCCACGCTGGAAAAACGCCTGGGCGAGTCCTTTAAGCTGGTGAGCGACAGGCTGGAGCAGGTACATAAAGGGTTGGGAGAAATGCAATCCCTTGCGTCCGGGGTGGGAGATTTAAAGAAAGTTTTAACCAATGTGAAGACCAGGGGAACTTGGGGAGAAATCCAACTGGGGAATCTTTTGGAGCAAATTCTTACCATGGAACAGTACGCGCAAAATGTGGCGACCAAGAAGGGCGGTTCCGAACGGGTAGAGTTTGCTATCAAACTGCCGGGACGCCACGACAAAGAGCAGGATGTGTGGCTGCCGATCGATGCGAAATTCCCCCAGGAGGATTATCAACGACTTCTTGATGCCCGGGAAGAAGCTAACGCAGAACTGGCAGAAGAAGCGGGCAAACTGCTGGAAGCCAGGATTAAGGGGGAGGCCAAGGATATTAAGGAAAAATATCTGGATCCTCCTTATACGACTGATTTCGGCATTATGTTTTTGCCCACGGAAGGCTTATATGCAGAAGTACTGCGCCGTCCCGGGCTTTGTGAAAACCTGCAGCGGACCTACCGGGTGGTCGTGACCGGGCCCACCACTTTAGCGGCCCTGTTGAACAGCCTGCAGATGGGATTCCGCACCCTGGCCATTGAGAAACGGTCCAGCGAGGTCTGGGCTTTGCTGGGTGCGGTGAAAACCGAATTTGGCCGGTTCGGCGATATTTTGGACAAGACCAAGAAAAAACTTGAGGAAGCCAGCACAACCATTGAAAATGCGGCGAAAAAGTCCCGCACCATTGAGCGGAAGCTGAAGCAGGTTCAAGAACTGCCCTCGGCCGAGGCGGTACAGCTTTTGGAGGATGAAGAGACAGAAAGTGCAGCCATCTAATTCAATTCAGGGACGGTTCTTGAATTGAATTAGGGCAGCAGTGTTAGAATAGAAAAAGTGAGATTAAGCAGGGAATCAGTAAGATTCAATTCAAGAACCGTCCCTTGAATTGAATAGGAGGGTATTCAGTGCGTAAAGGTGTTAATTATGATGTAGGAACGTTTACCAGGGGAAAAGAATCATCCTCCCGTGATAAATTCGAGCCTGATATTGTACAGCGTGAACTTGAAATCATCAAAAGTGATTTGCACTGTAACGCTATCAGAATTTCAGGCCAAGATATCGCCAGACTCACGATGGCCGCTGAATCCGCATTGGAGCTGGGTTTAGAAGTCTGGTTTTCCCCGTCCTTTGTTGATGCCAATGAGCAGGAGACACTGTCCTACTTAGCCGAATGTGCTAAGGCGGCGGAACAATTACGGGTGCAATCCCCACACATTGTTTTTGTCATCGGATGTGAGCTTACCTTCTTTATGAAGGGGCTGGTGGAAGGAAACACTACATTTGACCGGATCAATACTTTTATGAAACCTTGGCGCTTGCTTAAAAGCACGCTTTTGAAAGGTTCTTTCAATAAACGGTTAAATTGTTTTTTGTCTCAGGCTACAACTGTTGTGAGAGCACATTTTCATGGCCAGCTTACTTATGCGTCTGGTCCCTGGGAAGATGTAAATTGGGATTTATTCGAAATTGTGGGCATTGATTACTACCGGGAGGCCATGAACAAGAATTCATACCGGAAGAAGTTAAGAACATACTTTAAACATGGGAAACCGGTAGTGATTTTAGAGTTTGGCTGTTGCACATATAGAGGCGCTGAAGATAAGGGCGGTTATGGTTGGGCAATTGTTGACCGGAGCCAAAAACCCTATCAGCTTAAAGGGGAGTTTGTGCGCGATGAAAGCGTACAGGCTAATTATGTAATTGAGTTGCTGGATATTTTTAAAGGGGAAAATGTCCAAGGGGCATTTGTGTTTACTTTCGTAAGCCCGACCTACCCTTATCATGAAAATTCTTTATACGATTTGGATATGGCGAGCTATAGTCTGGTCAAAACCTACGTGAATCGAAATGGGACCACCTATAAAGATATGCCGTGGGAGCCCAAACAGTGTTTTATGGCGTTGGCTGAGTATTACGCAAAAAATGAGGAGGGGAAGAGGAACTGAAAAGGGCTGGTAGAGTATCTAAGAAACACACCCATGAACTTGATAAGTATATGGTCTGTGTAAACGGTCAATATACAGCAGTGATAAATGATCAGGAGTATGTTCTCCATCCGGGTGATGAATTATTTATTCCCAAGGGGACGGAACAGTGGGGAAAGTGTATTGCCGGAACAAGATCCATCCATGCATTTGGGGATAAACGTATTCATAGCGCCAATGACTAATTCATAATGGTATTTGCCACTTGTTAAGAATCCTTGAAACGTTATCCAAGTCCTACGTGAGACCCCACATTGATCGGACGGATAAACGTTTTTGCGGAGGTGATATCCTATGGACAAGATAATTTTGACCCGCGAAAAGGAAACTTTGCTCATTCCCTTATACGGCAAAGCAAAAGAAACCCAAAAAGCATCCCCCATCCTTGTAGATACAAAAGCAGTCGAGATAATTAGTCAAATTGATTACGATTTTTCCTCGCTAAAAATTCCTGAGAAAACGAATATCTTGATGTGCCTCAGAGCCAAGCTGATTGATAATTTTACAAAAGATTTTCTGTCCGGGCATAGGGATAGTGTGGCCCTGCATTTGGGTTGCGGGCTGGACAGCAGGTATCACAGAATCCAAAACAGCAATGTTGACTGGTACGATGTGGATTTTAAAGAAGTGATGGAGATTAGAAAACTGTTTTTTGAGGAGACAAATAAGTATCATCTGGTCTCGTCTTCAGTTACTGAGGACGAATGGATTGAGAAAGTACCGGAGGGCAAAGGGCATAACCTAGTTATCGCTGAGGGACTGTTCATGTATCTGAAAGAAGATGACATCAAAAATTTATTGAGAAAGCTGAAGCATAGACTAGGTTGTTATACCTTAATTTTTGATGCTTTTAATGTCTTTACAGCTAAAAAAGCAGGAAATCACCCCTCAATCAAGAAAACTAGTGCAGTGATTCAATGGGGTATTGATCACCCGGAAGAACTGGAAAGATGGGGAAGGGAAATTAAATTTCTCAACGAATTGTATTTTACTGCTAATAAAGAGGTGGAAAATTTAAATTTTGGCATGAAAGTAATGTATGGGATCGCGAACTTATTTCCATTTGTTAAAAAAGCACAGAGATTATTAATTTATAAGGTGTGTTAGTGTCCAGAGGCTGCTCTCATGGTACTCGAAAATGACCCGATAAAATAATGGATAGGGTTTGAGGCGGGACTGATCCCAATCTGGAGGTATCATATTTTGAAGAAATTGTTATCTGTGCTTCTCATTTTAAATTTATGCTTATTCATTTGTCCCTTCTTGGCTTATGCAGATGTCGGGCCAAAGCCTACATTGGAAGTAATCGCCCAAAATATGCCGGATACCACTTGCTACCTGGACTTGCTTGTTAATGATCCTCCGGAAGGCGTGCATCAAAACATCACGGAAGTGGAGAAATATGATCCCCAGTTGCTTGAGAAATTGAAGAAATACAAAATTGACGGTTGGCGCCCCGCCATGGTTACGGGAACGATGCCGCCCTTATTTGGCGATATTATCTGCGACATAAAAAACGGTCAATGCACTCTGAATTTCAGTTATTTGGGCGTACCGGACAAGTTCAAAATCATCGTGGTTTCATCCGATGGCAAGACAACAGTTTCCAACGTGATTGAGCGGAAAGCGTTTAATAGTACCGTCCGCTTTGATTATGAAACGGGAAGAGCATCAGAAAGGTCTCCCCTCTGGGCGTACTTGTTTCAGTTTATTTTCACTTGCTCCGTAACAATAGTTATTGAAGGGGTTGTGTTGTTATTATTTGGGTTTAACTTAAAATCTAACTGGAAGCCATTTATCACAATTAATGTTATTACGCAAGTCTTATTAACATTGGTCGTGTTTTCTACCATGTATAAGTTAGGGACGTTGTTAGCAGTGTTACTGTATTTGCCCTTTGAAATGATCATTCTTGTAATGGAAGCAAGTTTATTTGCGAAATATCTGAAGCAGCATTCCAAAGCTAGACGAGTCTTTTTTGCCGTGACAGCTAACATAGCCAGTTTTATTTTCGGCATCATGGTCATGTTACATCCAATGTGGTGGTAAGAGAAAAATAGCTTATTCAATTCAAGAACCGTCCCTGAATTGACTGCCTGAATTGACTGGGGGAATCGAGGATGCCTTTTCTAAAGAATATTCTATTTGATTGGGAGGGGGTGCCGGATAAAAATATCTTCCCTTTTAATATCCCCTCCATCAAAGGATTATCATGTCTTCAATTAAAAAGCAATGTGACATTTTTCATTGGTGAAAACGGTTCGGGCAAGTCAACTTTACTGGAAGCGATTGCCTTGAAGTGCGGCTTTAAGCTGATGGGCGGGGGCAGCGGAACCCTTTTATCGGCATATGAGGATGCGTATACCTTAGAGCACGTGATCCGGTTATCCTGGATGCCCAAAATTAAAACCGGTTTCTTTTTAAGGGCCGAGACCTTTTATGACTATGCCAATTACATAGATGATTTGGCAAAGGACCCGGATAACGATGCAGGGGAGGTCTATCGGCCATATGGAGGAAAATCCCTGCATCAGCAATCCCACGGGGAATCCTTTATTTCGCTATTTATGAATCGTTTCAAAAAGAGAGGAGTTTACTTACTGGATGAACCGGAAGCAGCCTTATCACCCCAGCGGCAACTGGCTTTTCTCAGGATTATGAGACAGTTGGATAAGAGTGATCGGGGACAATTTATCATTGCCACCCATGCCCCGATTCTGATGGCCTATCCGGGGGCCACGCTGCTTAATTTTGATGTGTCGCCTTTGGCTGAGATTGCCTATGAAGATACGGCCCATTTTTATATCACAAAAAGATTCCTCAATCACCGGGAACATTTTTTGCGGGAACTTTTTCATGATGAAGAGGAAGGATAAATAATCGTATGCAAAATCAGGAGACACTTATTGGTTTGACCTTTCACAAGCAGTTTTGTTGTTACCTGGTTCAAGGTTGTTGACATAGTCCAAACCCCATTGACACATGGTGGATAAAATGGGCAAAAGGCTTTTGCCGGCTTCCGTCAGAGAATATTCCACCTTAGGCGGTACCTGGGTATAGATAAACCGGTTCACCAATCCGTTCCCTTCCAGCTCTCTCAGCTGCTGCGTGAGCATTTTCTGGGTAATCCTGGGGATCATTTTTCTCAGCTCACTAAAGCGCAAAGTGTTTTCCCCTAAATACCACAGAATCAGAGATTTCCATTTACCTCCGATCAGATCCAAAGTTAATTCCATGGAACACTGGTATTCGGTATCCTTAAATTTAATCATTTTTTTCGTCCCTCCGTGTCTCTCGTTCATGGAAAGGCAGGAAACATGGTATCCTAATGGGTACAATGCCACAAATAAGTGCGTACTTGTTGCTTTCTTCACTAATACCCTATTATTATAGCATGATATCTGCTTTCGAGAAGGGTAAAATAGCAAAGAATCAAAGTAGAAGGAGTGGTTATACGTGAAAGTTGTTGCATTTAACGGAAGCCCGAGAACAAATGGAAATACGGCACAAAGCATTCGCATGGTACTAGAGGAATTAAAAAAGGAAGGCATTGAAACGGAATTTGTTCAATTAGGCGGGACGAAGGTTTTCGGATGCCTTTCCTGTGGGAAATGCTGGGAAACAAAAAACAATCGTTGTGCCCGGCAGGGAGACGAGATGAATACATTTATTCAGAAGATGCAGGAGGCAGATGGCATCATTATTGGTTCTCCCACTTATTTCAGTAATGTCAGTACGGAAGTAAAGGCGCTGATCGACCGCTGCGGTTTTGTATCAAAAGCAAATAACGGCAACATTCTCCGGGGAAAAGTAGGTGCTGCGGTGGTATCTGTGCGCAGAGCGGGATCCAATTTTACCTATGCTGCCATCAACTTCTTTTTCGGCATCGCCGAGATGGTTATTCCCGGCTCCAGCTACTGGAATATGACTTTATCATTAGAACCGGGCGACGTCCAAAAAGACCAGGAAGGGATCCAGACCTTTCAAACGCTGGGCAAAAACATGGCAAGACTATTAAAGCAGATTCATGCATAGGAAGACCATGCATGCTGAGGCGAGGAAAGGACTTGTTGTGAATCAGGGGAGATAAACATGATCTTTGGTTTTGGTTTCAGGAACAAGACTGTGAAAGAATTGAGAAAGAATAAAGGATATACAGTGATCGAACTGGCCAATCGGCTGAAATTAGAGAGTATAGAAATTAAACGTGTCGACGAACTCAAGTTAAAAGACGTTTCAGAGCCTTTACGGAGTAGGCTGGAGCCCATATTCCGAGGAGATGATTTTGACAAAATACCTTGGTGAAAAATTTTTCGGGCATGGGGCGCATTGTTAAAACTGACAAATATGGTAAAATATTACTAATAATTCTATTATGTTTATGTGGAGGTAAAAAGATGGAAGTAGATTTTATCAAAGGCTTAGAAAAAGCACTGGAGCATTTACCCAAACAAGGCGCTTTCCTTACGGTAAAAGATCAAGATCGCATCAATACCATGACCATCGGTTGGGGAAGCGTAGGTTTCATGTGGCAAAAGCCGGTCTTTATGGCGCTGGTGAGAAAATCAAGATATACCTATCAATTAATTGATCATGCCGACAGCTTTACCGTCAGCATTCCTTACGAAAAGGAAATGAAAAAAGCATTGACCATTTGTGGGACGATATCCGGCCGAGATAGGGATAAATGTAAAGAAGCCGGGATATCTTTTATCCCTTCTATAGCCGTTGGTTCCCCGGTCATCGCGGACTGCCGTCAGTACTATGAATGCAAGATCGTCTATAAGCAAGAGATGAATCCGGAAATGCTCATGCCCCAAATCCAAAAGGCGATGTATGCAGACAACGACTATCATACGCTATATTTCGGAGAAATAGTTGCCTGCTATGAAAAATAGGCTTGGCACCATCCCAATAAAACCACCTTCGGTGGTTTCTATTTTTGAGATGCATAATGGGAATATCTGAAAACAGGCAGAATACATATGTTTTATCATAGGAGAAGAAAATGGAAGAAGCGATCAAGCAAGGACAGAGTTTTGGGGGAGGGATCATTTGATGGATCGCGTAGGAATTGAAACATTAGACCCAAAGTTAGAGATGGAGGAAACGATGAGTGTGGCCGTGCTCAATGCGCCGGCGGATTACTGGGAGCGCATTGGCCGAAGCCCAAGTGATTTCATGATCCGGCAGCCGAGTTACGGCCGGCTGGACTTCATTCATCTCTTTGCCGTTAACAAGAAAATGCTTGAACAACAGTTGCGTCAATGGATTTACCTGCTGAAACCTGCAGGAATGATTTGGGTTTCCTGGCCAGAGAAGTCCTCTGAATTTATCAGCGATTTGGATGAGCAGGTGATTAGAGAGATGGCCGGGAAAATAAACTTGGTGGGTGTTAAGATTTGCTCTTACGATGAGACTTGGCGGGCGATAAAACTCGTCATCATGAAGGAAAAATCAGGCTGGCACAAGGGGTTAGGGCATCATGGGCATGGACGCGGCAGCAGCTTCACCCATCTTTGGAAAGGATTTTTGTCAAAAAGCCGATCATAGAAAAGGACTCGGTTGACGCAAGTTCTTAGCAAGTTTTAGAACTGCTAATACAGCGTGAGAACTGCAAATGCATGACTTAGTTGGCGTTTGACTCCCGCATATTTGGGGACATTCCGTTAGCGGTCAGGGGACACACCTCTTACAGAGGAATGTCCCCAATGAGTATGTCCCCTGACCGCTGATGGCGGGAGACTGAAGCAAGTTCTTGGTTTGGTTGCTTTTTACCAAACCTTAGAACTGCGAATACAGAGTAAGCCAAGTTAGTCAGGTTAAAAAATGTAAAGGGCCGGACAGTTATGGACTCCCATTGGTATGAATCATGCAACACATAAATAAGAATAGAGCAGAATGAAGTTCAATGGGAGTGCGGCATGTCAACAAATAAAAGGCGATATCTTTTATTCTTAATGATCCTGTTTTTGGCTGTTACCGGATGGTATCTTTATTGGGACTTTTCCGGCTTCTTCGCGTCCTGCGGCTTATATCAACCATATCCCGGTAATTTAATTAAACGGATTAATATTATGCTGGCAACCATGATGGTGTGGTCAGCCGGGAAAGACAGGTACGATTTAACAGACAACAGGCGCATGAAGGTTATTTTTTTGATATTATGGGGGGGAGAAGTTTCCTTTCTTCTGGGAAAAACCTTTGCCGGCATAGGATTCTTTGCGCTCTGTCAGTTTTTACTGATCCGAAGAAACGGTAGAGGACTGATCAGAAGTCTCAAGTGTGCCGGCGAAAAACAAAAAACTAAGCTCAAATTATTGGGGTTCATGATCGTATGTATTCCACTGGTAGCGGTCGCATTCTGTTATCCTTTGCTCAGGGGTCACTTATTTTTCATCGCTTTGTTCTATGAAGTGCTTCTGAGTATATCCTTATGGGTAGGATTAGCAAATTATCTAATAGGTCTATTTCCGAAAAAAAATGCAAAAATGGTTGCCTTAGGAATGATGTGTTTTTATTGGAGCGATTTCTTCATGGCACTTGGCCATATCATAGAGGTTAATCTTGTTTGGCTATTCGTCAACAGTGCTATTTGGATTCTTTATACCTGGGCCCTCCTTTTCCTTGCCTTGAGTTGTTATAAGTATCACAGCACGTGAGAAGTTCAGATTGTCACACTATTTCAAAGGAGGTGAATTTACATGTTTACACAGCACTGGATGTTGCGTGAAACCGCCCATTGCAAAGAAGGCTGCATAGGATAGTCCCGGGGAAGACGGTAAACTCCCCAAAAGCTCATTCCCACGAATGGGCTTTTTTACTTTCGCTCTGATGGAGGGGGAAAAGTTGTCGGCGCAAGATTGATTTTTGTTTCAATTGGGTATGCTAAATCATACCAGAATGAGTAGGAGGGATAGGTATGCATACCCGTAAAATAGCCATTATCATTTTAGTTTTCTTGGGAATTTTTTGCGCAAAGGAAGTTTTGGCGGATGCGGTGCGTGTCATCAGTTATGGGGCTGACCTGACCGATGCCCAAAGAGACAAGGTATATGGCATCTTTGGATTGGAGGAAGGGGAGAAAAAGGATATTGCCGTAACAGAGGTGAGCAATAAAGAAGAAAAGAAATACCTGGAGGGTTTAGTGGAACCAAAGGTGATCGGGTCGAAAGCTATTTCCTGCGCTTATGTGGAATTATTGGAAGCAGGTGCAGGCATTACGGTAAAAACCCACAATATTACTTGGGTTACTCCTGAAATGTACGCCAGCGCTTTAACGACCGGAGAAGTGAAAGATGCCAAGGTGGTTGCCGCCGCTCCATTTCCTGTTTCGGGAACGGCAGCTTTGACAGGGATTTTTAAGGCTTTTGAGGCTGCTACCGGAAAGAACCTGGATAGAGAGGCGAAAGTTGTCGCCAACGAAGAAATGGTACGTACCGGAGAAATCGGAGAAGCCATTGATAACAACCATAAAGCGGCTGATCTGGTGATTCGTATCAAAGAGGAAGTAATCAAAAGGAACTTAAGTGATCCCAGTGAAATTCGCCAGGTGGTGATCAATATTTCTCAGGACCTAAATGTGCAGCTGACGGAAAAGCAGATTCAGCAGTTGGTGTCGCTGATGCAAAAAATTAACGGCCTAAACTTAAGTGCCTCTGAAATCGGCACCCAGTTGGCGGATATCCGGTCCAAGCTGGATACCTTAGTCGCCCAAAGTCAAGGAATTAGAGGTTTCCTCCAGCGGATTCTGGATTTTTTGGCCCAAATCGTCAACGGCATTAAGTCTCTACTGAGTTAATGTAAGCCATTGACTTGTTGTCAGGCAGGAAAAGCCTATGGTATAATTAGGAAGAATTTTAACTTGGTGAGATAGGGGAGGTCTTCGGCACATGGATAAGATCAGAGTGCGTTTTGCCCCAAGTCCCACGGGGCCGTTACATATAGGAGGGGCCAGATCGGCTCTTTTTAATTATTTATTTGTCAAACAAAATCAGGGGGACTTTATCCTGCGCATGGAGGATACCGACTTGGACAGGTCCTCTAAAGAATCGGAAGAAAACATTAAGCGTTCTTTAAAATGGTTGGGCATTGAGTGGAATGAAGGAATAGATGTGGGCGGCCCTCATGGCCCTTACCGCCAAACGGAGCGTTTGGAGATTTATCAAAAAGCGGTGCACCGGTTGATCCAGGAGGGACAGGCCTATTTCTGCTACTGCTCTGAAGAAGAATGTGAAGCGGAACGACAGGAATTAATAGAAAAAGGAGAAACGCCCAGGTACTTGGGTAAGTGCCGCAACCTGACGGAAGAAGAGAAGAAAAAGTATGAGCAGGAAGGACGGCAGCCGGTGGTGCGTTTCCGGGTGCCGGACAACCATACCGTCACCATCCATGATCTGGTCCGGGGTGAAGTGTCTTTTGAGACGGCAGGAATGGGAGACTACATTATCGTCAAGTCCGACGGCATTCCTACCTATAATTTTGCCGTCGTCCTGGATGATGCCGACATGGGCATCACCCACGTCATACGGGGAGAAGAACATTTATCCAATACGCCCAGGCAGATTTTGATCTATGACGCCTTAGGCCTGCCGATGCCTCAATTTGCCCATATTTCTTTGATCTTAGGCAAAGACCGGTCTAAAATGAGCAAACGGCACGGGTCAACTTCTGTGGTGGCTTATCAGGAGCAAGGATACTTACCGGAAGCCCTGGTGAACTTTTTGGCTTTACTGGGATGGGCTCCGGAAGGAGAAGAAGAAATCTTCTCCATGGGCCAATTAATTGAAAAATTCAGCTTGGACCGGGTGTCCAAGAGTCCGGCGGTATTTGACATGGAAAAATTAAAGTGGATTAACGGCCACTATATCAGAAATACCGAGCCGGAAAAATTAAAGGCTCTGGCCATTCCTTATCTTCAAGAGGCGGGATTTATCGGTGCGGAGCTAGATGCGGACGAGTCGGCTTGGGTCAGTCTGGTCGTGGAAACGCTGCGCAATTATCTTTCCTGCCTGGAAGATCTTAAAGAACGGCTGGAAATATTCATGGGCCAGACGGTGCGCTTTGAAACGGAGGAGGCTAGAGCCATTCTCCAGGCGGAGCAGGTACCGACGGTGGTGAATCTGTTTGTAGCAAAAATCCGGGACAGTGAATCTGTTACAGCGGATTCGGTAAAAGGGATTTTGAAGCAAATTCGCAAAGAGACCAGTCTGGGGGGCAGCCAGGTTTTTATGCCGATCCGGGTGGCCCTGACCGGACAAATGCACGGGCCCGATCTGGATAAACTGGCCGCCATTTTGGGTAAAGAAGTGATCATTGCCCGGCTGAGGGATAGCGCGGCACAAATTGGCTATGCCATTGATTAATTTTTTTTATCCGGTTCCCGGACCCTGATATATCTTGACTATTTCCCCGTAATGGGGCTATAATTTTACGTAAAACTATCAAAAATATGTTTTATCGATCATGAAGGGAAAGAGTAAGCCGGATTGGCCTGCAGAGAGAATCCGCCGCCGGGTGTAAGCGGATTTAGGAACCAGTACGGTTGAAGTGCGTCCCGGAATCCATGGCCTGAAAGTGCTGCAAAGCCGTTAGGGCTGTGCGTGGCCTGCGTTAAGGGCGGCAAAGGAGGGGCTTTGGCCCAAACAGAGTGGAACCGCGGTGATCCCGTCTCTGTAGGCGACTACAGGGACGGGCTTTTTATTATTTTATTTTGGCACAGGTTGGGATTTTTTCCTGGGAACTTGTGGACTTTTTTAGACATAACATAGTAAATGTGGTATTCTAGAAAGGAGAATGTCCATGTTTAAACAATTGAGGGAAGATATTCAGGTTGTTTTTGACCGGGATCCGGCGGCAAAGAGCAAATGGGAGGTTTTACTCTGCTATCCGGGACTGCACGCGATTTGGATGCACCGCTTAGCCCATAAACTTTATAAAAAAGGATGGACTTTTTGGGCCAGATTTGTTTCCCATATCAACAGGTTTATTACGGGGATTGAGATTCATCCCGGTGCCCTTTTGGGGGAAGGACTGTTTATTGACCATGGCATGGGGATTGTGATTGGGGAAACGGCGGAAGTGGGAAAAAACGTCACCCTGTATAAAGGGGTTGTTCTGGGCGGCACCGGAAAAGAAAAAGGGAAACGGCACCCTACCATTGGCGACAATGTAGTGATCAGCAGCAATGCAACTGTTTTAGGATCCATTAAGATTGGAAATAATGTAAAGATTGGAGCGGGATCGGTGGTACTCAGGGAGGTCCCGGATAATTGCACGGTGGTAGGTGTTCCTGGACGGGTTGTGGTGCGTAACGGACGAAAAATTGGCGATGCGAAAATAACCACCATCGATTTGGAACATGCGGAGCTGCCCGATCCCATCGCGGAAATGCTGGCTTGCATGCAGCGGAGGATTGGGATTTTGGAGCACCGCTTATTGGAATTGGAGGGAAAGAAAGATGGCAGTCAAAGTATTTAATACCTTGACGAAAAAGAAAGAGGAATTAGTGACCCGGGACCCCGGCAAAGTGAGCATGTATGTGTGCGGGCCGACCACCTATAATTATATCCACCTGGGCAATGCCCGCCCCCTGGTGGCTTTTGATACAGTAAGACGCTATCTGAAATACCGGGGTTACGATGTCACATACGTACAGAATTTTACCGATGTGGACGATAAGATTATTAATAGGTCCCGGGAAGAAGGGGAAAGTCCGGCGGCATTAGCCCAAAAATATATTAACGCCTATTTTGAGGATGCGGATGCCTTAAATGTCTTAAGGGCGGATGTACATCCCCGGGTGACGGATCATATGGGTGAAATCATTCAAATGGTACAGGGGATTATGGAGAAGGGCCTGGCTTATGAAGTGGGGGGAAACGTCTACTTTGATGTGCGCAAGTTCTTCGGATACGGCAAGCTGTCCGGGCGGGACCTGGACGAGATGAAAGCGGGGGCCAGGGTAGATGTAGGGGAGGAAAAACAGGATCCTCTGGATTTTGCCCTGTGGAAAGCGGCCAAACCTGGGGAGCCCAGTTGGGATAGCCCCTGGGGCCAGGGACGGCCGGGGTGGCATATTGAATGTTCCGCCATGTCTTTAAAATATTTGGGCCCTGGTTTCGATATTCACGGGGGAGGAGCAGACCTGATTTTCCCCCACCATGAAAATGAAATCGCTCAAACAGAGGCTTTTTCCGGACAGCAGTTTGTGCGCTACTGGCTGCACAACGGCTTTATTACGGTAAACGAAGAAAAAATGTCTAAATCTTTGGGGAATTTTTTCTTGCTCAGGGATATCCTGGCCAGGTTCTCCCCGGACGTGATCCGGTTTTATCTTCTTTCCACCCACTATCGCAGCCCTTTGGATTTTGACGACCAAAAGCTGCACGTGGCGGAAAAGGGTCTGGAACGGATCCGTACCTCTTTGAGGCTGGTGGAGGATACTTTAAGGATGTGTAAGAAATCCCCGGATCAGGGACAAGCCGGAGCGGCAGGAGAATTGCAGCAGAAGCTGGATGCCATTAAGGCTGCTTTCATTGAAGCTATGGATGATGATTTTAACACTTCCCTGGCTATTGCCGCGGTATTTGATTTGAGCCGGGAGGCAAACAGTTTTATTAATGACAGCAGTTTTAAGCCGGGAAAAGCTGCGGTGCCGGTGCTGGAAAAGGCCCTCGGTATTTTTCATGAATTTCATGAGGTATTGGGGATGATTGAACCAAATAGACCGGCAGGAATACAAGATCAAGGTATGGATGAAAAGTTAATGGAAATAATTATCGATATCAGGCAAGAGGCCCGGAAAAAGAAGGATTGGGCTACCGCCGACGCCATCCGGGACCGGCTGAAAGCAGCGGGAATCATCCTGGAAGATACGCCCCATGGTGTGCGCTGGAAAAAGATTGATGGTGCCCATGAATAGGGAGACGCCGGAAAAGGTGGAATTGCTGCCTTCTTTAACCTTGGCTTATATCGGGGATGCCGTATATGAGCTCTGGGTCCGTGAGCATTTAGTGGCCCAAGGCTGCACCAAAGTGCATGATTTGCACCGGATGGCCATAAAATATGTGAATGCGGGAACCCAATCCAAATTGGTGGCCCAATTGGATGCCCTTTTAGATGAAAAAGAGGCCCAGGTTTTAAGGAGGGGCCGTAACGCCAAAAGCGGCCGGCAGCCAAAGCATATGGAGATGATTGATTACCGGCGGGCTACCGGATTGGAGGCCCTGGTAGGTTATTTGTATCTTGAGAAAAAACAGGAACGGCTGGAACAAATTTTTTCCTTGCTGGCCCAGTTGATCGAAGCAGAGCTGGCCGTGAAATAACCTGAAACAGCATCGGTTCCGGGAGGGAGAGAAATGAAGGTCACATTAATAAATCATACTCCGAACCCTGATGAAACAGTGGCGGCAGCAGCCCGCTTGTGCTATTCTCCTCTGGGGGCGGCAGAGATTAGGGAGAAGTTTTTACCAGGGGAAGCGGAAAGCTTTTTGAATAACCTGGTGGAGATGGGGCACTTGTCACCGGTGGAACATGTCTCCTTTACCTTTGCCATCGAAGGGGTGAGCCGGGTTTTGTCCCATCAGCTGGTGCGCCACAGAATTGGTGTATCCTATTCCCAAAAGTCCCAGCGTTATGTGAGAGAGAACCAATTTGAATATATCATTCCTCCCTCGATTCTGAAGAATCCGGAAGCGGAAAAAATATTCCGGGACAAGATGGGAGAAATTCAGCTGGCTTATAACGAATTAGCAAAGCTGGTTCCCCCGGAAGATGCCCGGTATGTTTTGCCCAATGCCACGGAGACGAAGCTGGTGGTGACCTATAACGCCCGCAGCTTATACCACTTTTTCCAGCTCCGGTGCTGTAAAAGAGCCCAATGGGAAATCCGCCATCTGGCGGAATTAATGCTGGAGGAAGTGAAGAAGGTGGCGCCAAGCCTTTTCAGTAAAGCGGGCCCTACCTGTGTTTCCCAGGGAATCTGTTTTGAGGGAAAGATGTCATGCGGCAGAGTTGCCAGCATTCGAAGCAGGAGTTGAGCGTATGCCCGAATTGATTGCGGGCCGCAACAGCGTGTTGGAGACGCTGAGGTCCGGAAGATCGGTGAACAAAGTTTATGTAGCCCAAGGAAGCCGGGAAGGCTCCATCCGGGAAATTATCGCTTTGGTAAAAGAGCGGGGAATTCCCTTGCAGGAGTCGGACCGGAGTGTTTTAGACAAGCTGACGGCAGAGAGACATCAAGGAGTAGTGGCGGAGGCTGCTCCTTATGAATACGTTGAGGTGGAAGACATCATTAAAAAGGCCCGGGATCGAGGAGAAGACCCCTTGGTGCTGATTTTGGCCGAATTGGAAGATCCCCATAATTTCGGCGCCATTCTACGGACTGCGGAAGCGGTGGGCGTACACGGGGTGATTATTCCCAAGCGGCGGGGCGTGCAATTGAATGCTACCGTAGCAAAAGTGTCCTCCGGCGCCGCTGAGTATGTGCCCGTGGCCCGGGTGCCGAACCTGGTCAACGCGGTAGAAAAGCTGAAGGAATTAGGCCTTTGGATTTCGGGGGCGGATATGGAAGGAGACAGTTCCTTATGGGCGGCCAATTTGACCGGACCTTTAGCCCTCATGATCGGGGGGGAAGGCCGGGGCATTCCCCGGCTCTTAAAGGAGAAATGTGATTTCCGGACCTATATTCCCATGAAAGGGGTTATTTCTTCCTTAAATGCTTCCGCCGCTGCCTCCGTGCTTTTATTTGAGGTGCTGCGCCAAAGGAGTAAAATGGGGGAATGAAGTGGGCGAAGAGATCCTGATCGTAGACGGCTATAATATTATTAACGCCTGGCCGGAATTAATCAAATTGAAAAACGAGAGTTTGGAACATGCCCGGGACAGATTGCTGGACCTTTTGTCCAACTTTCAAGGCAGCACCGGCTTTGTTGTTGTCGTCGTCTTTGATGCCCATCTCGTAAAAAGAGGCGTGGGCAGCAAGGAAAGCCTGCCCGGTTTAGAAATTATCTTTACCCAAGAAGGAGAAACCGCCGACTCTTGCATTGAGCGTTTAGTGACCCTGATGCCCCGCGATATTCGTATCACGGTGGCCACTTCCGATTGGGCCCAGCAGCGGCTGGTCATGGGGCAGGGGGCTTTGCGTTTGTCTGCCCGGGAACTATTAATGAGAATCAGGGAAGCGGAGAACCAGAGCCGCTCGTCCATGCAGCGTGGGCGTAAAAATAATACCACCATCCATGATGTGATCAGCGCCGATATCAAAGCTACTTTAGAAAAATGGCGCCGGGGAAAGTAATATTTATTTGGAAAGGAATGACCATGCGATGTATGAAGAGGAAAAGGATGTTCCGGAAACCGGAGAGAATAAGTCGTTTTTACCTCCTAATTTTATTCAAACCATCATTAACGACGATTTAAAAGAAAACAAAAATAACGGCCGGGTTCATACCAGGTTTCCTCCGGAACCAAACGGTTATTTACATATCGGACATGCCAAATCGGTTTGCCTGAATTTCGGTATCGCCGCCCAAAACGGCGGTTTATGCAATTTACGTTTTGATGATACCAATCCCAGCAAAGAAGAAGTAGAATACGTGGAATCCATTAAAACCGATGTACGGTGGCTGGGATTTGATTGGGAAGACCGCATGTATTATGCCTCGGATTATTTTGAAGAGCTTTACCGGTTTGCCGAACAACTAATTCAAGACGGTCAGGCATATGTCTGTGACTTAAGTGCCCAGGAGATCCGGGAATACCGGGGCACCTTGACGGAACCGGGCAAGGACAGTCCTTTCCGCAACCGTTCTGCGGAAGAAAACCTAAATCTATTTCGCCGCATGCGGACAGGCGAGTTTGCAGATGGCTCCCGGGTGCTGCGGGCGAAAATTGACATGGCCTCCCCCAATCTGAATATGCGTGATCCTGTGCTTTACCGCATCCAACGGGCTCATCACCACCGGACCGGGAATGACTGGTGCATCTATCCTATGTATGATTATGCCCATCCCCTGTCCGATGCTTTGGAAAAAATTACCCACTCCATTTGTACGCTGGAGTTTGAAAATCACCGTCCCTTGTATGACTGGGTGATCGAAGCCTGCCGGACGGATCCCCGGCCCCAACAGATTGAGTTTGCCCGGTTGAATCTTACCTATACGGTAATGAGCAAACGGAAGCTGCGGGAACTGGTGGAGCAGGGGTATGTGAGCGGGTGGGATGATCCCAGAATGCCCACCATTTCCGGACTGCGACGACGGGGCTACACGCCGGAAGCAATTAAAGATTTTTGTGACCGCATCGGGGTGGCCAAGAGCAACAGTACCGTCGATATCGCCATGCTGGAACACTGTATCAGAGAGGACTTGAATAAGCGGGCTCCCCGGGCCATGTGCGTCCTGCACCCCCTCCGGGTGGTGATTGAAAATTATCCGGAAGGCCAGGTGGAATGGTTAAAGGCGGAAATTAACCCGGAGGATCCCACCATGGGAACCCGGGAAGTGCCTTTTTCCCGCGTGATTTATATTGAGCAGGAAGATTTCATGGAAAATCCGCCGAAAAAATTTTTTCGCTTGTCTCCCGGAACGGAAGTACGGCTAAAACACGCCTATATCATTAAATGTGTCGACGTAGTAAAAGACGAAAAAACGGGGGAAATAGTGGAATTGAAATGTACTTATGACCCGGAGACAAAGAGCGGGATGGCGCAGGACCACCGAAAAGTAAAGGGTACCCTCCACTGGGTGTCCGCCGCTCATGCGGTTCCGGCTGAAATCCGGTTATATGAGAATCTTTTCTTAAAAGAAAACCCGGAAGAAGAGGACAGTGCCGATTTTAAGGCGAATTTAAATCCCCAATCCTTAACCCTGTTGAAATCATGTCTGGCGGAGCCCGGCCTGGCCCAAGGGATGCCGGGAAGCCGGTTTCAGTTCCTGAGACAAGGATATTTTTGTGTCGATCCAGATTCTACCAAGGATGTGCTGGTTTTCAACCGGATCGTATCCCTGAAAGACTCCTGGGCTAAGATCCAGCATGTTTAATTGGGGAAGATGCCAAATATTGAGCATGATCACGTAAATTGGCGCTTGTCACACGGATCACCTGCTATTGACTTTTCTGATTTCTCTCAGGTATAATAAGAATGTCCAAAAGACAGGCTACGTCTCATGTCTCCATAGGAAAGAGGGCATTGATGCCGGGAGATTGCTTACTACTGTGATGTATAGCTGTGAGGTACCATTACTTGTAGAAAATGGGGTGGGGACGAGAAGATGAGTGTGAATGTGCAGCGAGAAATATTTGACGGGTTTGGGATCATGGTGGATGAAGAAATTGTTGAATTGGCAAAGGATGGTGACATTGGCGCTCAAGAGTACTTGATCAATAAGTACAAAAATTTTGTACGGGCGAAAGCCAGATCATATTTTCTGATTGGCGCCGATCGGGAAGATATTATCCAAGAAGGTATGATTGGATTATACAAAGCGATTCGGGACTTTCGCTGTGACAAATTATCGTCTTTCCGGGCTTTTGCCGAACTGTGTATTACCCGGCAAATCATTACGGCCATTAAGACCGCGACCAGACAAAAGCACATTCCGCTTAATTCCTATGTGTCTTTGAATAAACCCATTTATGATGAGGATTCAGATCGTACCTTGCTGGATGTGATTTCCGGATCGAAAATCACCGACCCGGAAGAGCTGATCATCAGCAGGGAAGAATTTGATGATATTGAAGAAAAAATGGGAGAAATCTTGAGTTCCCTGGAGTGGAAAGTGTTGATGTATTACCTGGAAGGAAAGTCTTATCAGGAAATTGCCGTGGATTTGAAGAGACATGTGAAGTCCATCGATAATGCGTTACAGCGGGTAAAACGGAAACTGGAACGTTACTTGGAAAATAGAGAAGGAAGCTGCTGAGCCGGTCCAAAAGATCGGCTTTTTCACTGGCTTCCCCAGGTGCCAGCCCATAAACAATGAGAATCCGTAATCCGGCGTTGTTTTTTCCCGCAACCGGGTCCCGGGTGCCCATGCAGGGCCCGCGGGCCTTGATATTTCTTGGCACTTTTGGTAAGAAAATATCCTGGATAAATTCATTGACTTTTAAAATAGAAGTTGTTATAATGTGTTTTGTCAGTTGCGCCGACGTAGCTCAATTGGCAGAGCAGCTGACTTGTAATCAGCAGGTTGCGGGTTCGAGTCCCATCGTCGGCTCCAGTAAAGTTAAATAGTTTTTGCTTGAAACCATCTTGGTTTCTGGCGTATATATGGAGGGGTTCCCGAGTTGGCCAAAGGGGGCAGACTGTAAATCTGCTGGCTCCGCCTTCGCTGGTTCGAGTCCAGCCCCCTCCACCATCATCGCGGAGTGGAGCAGTTGGTAGCTCGTCGGGCTCATAACCCGAAGGTCAGAGGTTCAAGTCCTCTCTCCGCAACCAACCTGCCGCTGTAGCTCAGTAGGTAGAGCGCATCCTTGGTAAGGATGAGGTCACCAGTTCAATCCTGGTCAGTGGCTCCAAAGAAAATAATGGAGAAACGGGCATTACCCGTTTTTTTTAATCGGAAAAAGCTTATAATAGTGTCATAGGTATTCCGTCGCGGAGTGGAGCAGTTGGTAGCTCGTCGGGCTCATAACCCGAAGGCCGTGGGTTCAAGTCCCTCCTCCGCAACCAAGAAATGAATGCTTTCAGAGCAGCAACTCTGAAGGCTTTTTTATTTATCATGGTTAAAATCCTAAATTTAGTTTATACTAATATATAACAACTTTGGAAAAGGGGAGGTACCGTGAACAAAAAGGATCTATTGGAAAAAGGTGCAGTTTTGCAAAGGGATGGTGAAACTTTTGCCATTGCCCCGCATATCCCGGGAGGGATTGTTTCGGCGGATACTTTAAGAAGGATTGCCGATGTGGCGGACAAGTATCAAGCCCAGGCCTTAAAAATTACTTCATCTCAGCGGATTGCCATTGTGGGCCTCCGGGAAGAGGAAATTGACCAGGTGTGGAAGGATCTGGGCATGAAAGCGGGAGCGGCGATTGGGCTGTGTGTGCGCAGTGTCAAGTTTTGCCCGGGAACGACTTTCTGTAAAAGAGGACAGCAGGATTCTGTGGGGACAGGCATGAAATTGGATGAACTGTACCACGGCATGAACTTACCCAGCAAGCTGAAAATTGGGGTTAGCGGTTGCGCCAACTCCTGCGGGGAGAATCATGTCCGGGATATCGGCCTGATGGGTATGCCAAAGGGATTTAAAATTCAGGTAGGAGGGAAAGGTGGGGTTAAACCGAGACTGGGAGATACCTTATTTGAAAACGTAGACCAGAGGGATGTTTTTCCCATCATCGATAAAATCGTCAAGGTATATGCGGAAAATGCCAAAAAGCATGAAAGATTGGGTTCCCTCATCGATCGGATTGGCTTGGAGCAATTTAGAAGCCTGGTGGAATAGTAGTAAGTTTTTCTAAACCGGCGCGGAGCAATAAAGGGTTCCGGGAAACAGCATTAGGGCTTGTTGCATACTCAAGGAATGTAAAGAGAATTAATTTTCTATTATTTGGAGGAAATATGGGTTGTTTGTAGAATTTATATCCAAATTTCACGGAAGAAATGAAGCTAATTACAATTGTAATAAACAAATTATTTAATTAATAGGGGGGAAAAATTCATGGCTAAACAGAAATTTGAAAGAACGAAACCACACGTAAACGTGGGCACCATCGGTCACGTGGACCATGGCAAAACCACATTGACTGCAGCGATTACAATTTGTTTATCAAAGGTAGGGGGTGCCGTAGCTACGGCCTATGACCAGATTGACGCGGCGCCGGAAGAAAAAGCAAGAGGAATCACCATCAACACCGCTCACGTGGAATATCAGACGGAAAAAAGACACTATGCCCACGTAGACTGCCCGGGACACGCGGACTATGTAAAGAACATGATCACCGGCGCAGCCCAGATGGACGGCGCGATTCTGGTGGTATCGGCCGCTGACGGCCCCATGCCCCAGACCCGGGAACATATTCTCCTGGCCCGTCAGGTAGGGGTACCCTACATTGTGGTATTCCTGAACAAAGCAGACCAGGTTGATGATCCTGAATTGATGGAACTGGTAGAAATGGAAGTGCGGGAGCTCTTATCCGAATACGAATTTCCGGGAGACGAAATTCCCATTATCGCCGGATCCGCCCTCAAGGCCATGGAATGCGGCTGCGGCAAAAAAGAGTGCGAGGCCTGCGGCGCGATTTGGAAGCTGATGGATGCGGTAGATGAATACATTCCCACTCCGGAACGGGATAAAGACAAACCCTTCTTAATGCCTATTGAAGATGTCTTCACCATTACGGGCCGGGGCACAGTGGTTACCGGTCGTGTGGAAAGAGGCCAGGTGAAGGTGGGAGATACCGTCCACATCGTCGGTTTAATGGAAGAAAAGAAACAAACGGTGGTCACCGGTGTGGAAATGTTCCGGAAATTATTAGACTATGCAGAGGCAGGAGACAACGTGGGATGTCTGTTAAGAGGTGTAGAGCGTAAAGAAGTGGAGCGGGGACAAGTATTGGCTAAGCCGAACAGCATCCATCCCCACACCAAATTCCAAGGGGAAGTATACGTGCTGACCAAAGAAGAAGGCGGACGCCATACGCCGTTCTTCAATGGATACCGTCCCCAGTTCTATTTCCGGACCACAGACGTGACGGGAGTGGCTCATCTTCCCGAAGGAGTGGAAATGGTGATGCCGGGAGACAATATCCGGATGAACATCGAACTGATCACGCCCATTGCCATTGAAGAAGGACTGCGCTTCGCCATTCGTGAAGGCGGCCGTACAGTTGGTGCCGGTGTCGTCACAGCTATCAACAACGACTAAAAATGCGGGACAAGCTCCCGCATTTTTTTACCTGCCCATTTGTGTTTTTCATTTCTATCAAATCGAAACCCCGAATTCCCTGTTTTTTCCCGGTACCCGGAAACCGTCCCTTATCCGCGTATATAAGGGGAAATAATTGCAGACAATATTACTTGGATTTTTCGGTTCAGGTAAAAGTCTTGACACTAAATTTAATTTGTGTTAAATTATTCAAGGTAGTCTGTAAAATCAGGTTTTGCTAGGATTAGTTAGGAGGTGGCAACAATGCGTGTAGCGGCTACTTTGGCTTGTACTGAATGCAAGAGACGCAATTATATCACCAATAAAAATAAGAAAAATAATCCCGATCGTTTAGAAATGAAAAAATACTGCAGTTTCTGCAAGACTCATACTGTGCACAAGGAAACAAAATAGGCACAACGACTTTGTTATAAGGATGTGAGCTCATGGTTGCTGGTAAGGTTGCAGCTGGCTCGATAAAAAAAGTAGGATTAAGAGAAAGATCAGGTAAGTTTCTCCGGGGAGTTTGGGCTGAACTGAAAAAAGTTCACTGGCCCGACCGGAAACAAATTATGGTATATACCTCGGTGGTATTAGCGTCAGTATTTATTATTGGATTTGTCATCTGGATTGTGGATTCCTGTCTGACATTTATTCTTAACCGAGTGTTATAGGAAGTCTTTTCCTAAAAGCTTTTAAGGGGGTGAGGGACCTATATTGGTGTAGGTTCCCTTATGTTATGCTAAAACAATGGTATGTGATACATACTTACGCGGGATATGAGAATAAAGTCAAAGCCAACCTGGAAAAAAGGGTAGATTCCATGAATATGGGAGAAAATATTTTCCGGGTGATTGTACCGATGGAAGACGAGGTACAGGTGAAAGACGGGAAAAAGAAGGTTACCAAACGGAAAGTATATCCGGGATATGTCCTGGTAGAAATGAATATGACGGACGATTCCTGGTATGTGGTAAGAAACACGCCGGGGGTAACGGGATTTGTCGGTACCGGTTCCAAACCGGTTCCTTTACGTGACGAAGAGGCCCGGCATATTCTGAAACAAATGGGTGTGATTGAACCCAAAGTAAAAGTAAACTTTATGCTCGGGGAAAGTGTGCGGGTTTCCAGTGGGCCTTTTGAAAATTTCGTCGGCAATGTAGAAGAGATTTATCCCGAAAAGGGTAAATTAAGAGTAATGGTATCTATGTTCGGAAGAGAAACACCTGTAGAATTAGAGTTTTCGCAAGTGGAAAAGATGTAAAGGACTAGCGGTCTAAAAAAGTGGGAGGGGGTAATGCCCCGGAAAACCACAAACTGAGTAAGGAGGTGTTGGTCATGGCGAAAAAAGTAATGGCGATGGTGAAACTGCAAATTCCTGGCGGGAAAGCGAATCCGGCTCCGCCTGTAGGTCCTGCTTTGGGTCAGCATGGTGTGAATATTATGGCCTTTTGTAAAGAATTTAATGAAAGAACAGCCAAAGAACCAGGCTTAATTATCCCGGCAGAGATTACGATTTATGCGGACCGTTCTTTTTCTTTTGTTCTGAAAACCCCGCCCGCGGCTGTTTTATTAAAGAAGGCGGCCGGCATTGAAAGTGGTTCAGGAGAACCGAATAAGAAAAAAGTAGCAAAGTTGACACGATCTAAAGTTCAGGAAATTGCGGAAATGAAAATGAAGGATTTAAATGCGGCAGATGTCCCTGCAGCGATGCGGATGATTGAAGGCACTGCCAGAAGCATGGGGATTACTATTGTAGATTAATTCCTACCCCTAGTGGGAGGAAGAACTCTTCCGAAATTACCACAGAGGAGGTTGCAATAAAATGCCGAAACATGGCAAGAAGTATCAAGAATTATTAAAAGCTTTTGACCGGAATACTTTTTATGATCCCCAGGAAGCCCTGGAAATCGTCAAAAAGACTGCACCGGCCAAATTTGATGAAACCGTTGAAGTGGCGGTGCGGCTGAATTTGGATCCCCGACAAGCCGATCAGCAGATCCGTGGTGCGGTGGTACTGCCCCATGGAACAGGAAAAAGCCGCAGTGTTTTAGTCTTTGCCAAAGGGGAAAAGGCAAAGGAAGCGGAAGAAGCTGGTGCTGACTTTGTTGGTGCCGAAGATATGGTAGAAAAAATTCAGGGCGGCTGGTTTGGTTTTGACGTGGCTGTGGCAACCCCGGATATGATGGGTACGGTAGGTAAATTGGGCCGTTTGCTGGGCCCCAAAGGTTTAATGCCCAATCCCAAAACCGGTACGGTGACCATGGATGTAACCCGGGCGATCAAGGAAATTAAAGCCGGTAAAATTGAGTACCGCCTGGATAAAGCTGCTATTATTCATGCACCTCTTGGGAAGGTATCTTTTGAAGCGGACAAACTTTTCGACAACTATGTCACGCTGGTGGATGTATTAATAAAAGCAAAACCGGCTGCGGCCAAAGGACAGTACGTGAAAAGCATTACCGTTTCATCAACCATGGGAGCCGGGGTCCGGGTGAATCCTTTAAAACCTACGGGTAAGTAAAGAAAACTGTTTTCAGTTGACATTCCGGCAGATTCGTGGTATGTTTGAGGAAACTTCATAAAGATAAACTGACTGTAGACAGTAGGTGCCGCAGGGCATAAAGGGAAACCGCCTACCGAGGTTAGGGGAATGATCGTCCAAGGTAATGATAACCCCTGCATGTCTGCAGGGGTTTAATTATTTTTGTGAAAGATGCGTGGGAGGAGGTGGAAACGTGACCCATAAACCTCAAGTTATCAAAAAGGAAGAGGAAATCAGCGCATTAAGCCAGCATTTGACCCAATCTTCCATTGCCGTTTTAACCGATTACCGGGGGCTTGATGTTGCTGAAGTGACAGAATTAAGAAGTAAACTAAGAGAGGCCGGGGTTAAATACAAGGTTGCCAAAAATACATTAATTAGACTGGCCGCTCATGAACTGGGTATTGTGGACCTTGATAAATACCTGGAAGGACCTACGGCGGTAGCCTTCAGTGCCGATCCGGTGGCCGTAGCGAAAATTTTAGTGGAATTTGCCAAAACCCATAATGACCTGGAAATCAAGTCCGGCCTTTTGGACAAAAAGGTTGTTAACGCGGAAGACATTCGGAATTTGGCGAAACTGCCGCCGCGGGAGGTATTGTTAGGGCAAGTATTAGGGGCAATGCAATCTCCCATGGCTGGTTTTGCCGGATCCTTGGCCGGTGTGCTGAGAAAATTTGTTTATGCTCTTGATCAAATCAGGGAACAAAAAGCGGGAGCATAAAGAAGCTTCAAACGAAAAGAATTATATTTTATATTTGAGGAGGAAAAGATAAATGTCCAAAGTTGCTGAGATTTTAGAAGCCGTAAAAGGTATGACTGTTTTAGAACTTGCTGAGCTGGTAAAAGCTTTTGAAGAAGAATTTGGTGTTAGTGCCGCTGCTCCTGTCGCTGTTGCTGCTGCCCCTGCTGCGGGTGCTGCTGCTGCCGAGCCGGTGGAAGAACAAACGGAATTTGATGTGATTTTAGCTGCCGCTGGAGAAAAGAAAATCAACGTAATTAAGGTTGTCCGTGAAATCACTGCTCTGGGCTTGAAAGAAGCGAAGGATCTGGTTGACGGCGCTCCCAAGCCTGTGAAAGAAAAGGTCAGCAAAGAAGAAGCGGAAAGCATTAAGGCCAAATTGGTTGAAGCCGGTGCCACGGTAGAAATTAAATAGTTAAAAAGATGCTATAAAATTTCAGGTCTGAAAGGCACCTCATCCGGGGTGCCTTCAGCACTTTCTGTTAGTAGCGTATCCCGTCATCAATGACCGTGAAGAATCCATCCATAGGAGATTCATTTATCTAGCAATTTTGAGGCCAATTCACACCTTAAAACCGGTTTTTTTGTTGACAAAGCTTTCCTTTTGTGATAACATCATTAAATGGCTCATATTGGTTTCTTTGGGTATTTTACCAAATATGCCTGCTAAGTTGCATAAAATTATGTTTTGACGGTAAGAATATCAAGATGGAAAAATTGGCACTGAGGGGTGAGTGTTTGATGCTTAATCCTGCTGATGTTGGTACCAGAAAAAGAAGAAGTTATGCCCGCATTCAGGAAGTCCAAGACATGCCGAACCTGATTGAGGTTCAGAAAAAGTCCTATAACTGGTTTTTAGAAGAAGGATTGAAGGAAATGTTTGATGACATTTCCCCCATTCAAGATTTCACAGGCAATCTGGTCCTGGAGTTTGTGGGTTATACACTGGGTGAGTCCAAATATTCTGTTGACGACTGCAAAGAAAGAGACGTAACATATGCCGCTCCTCTACGGGTAAAGGTTCGCTTGATTAATAAGGAAACGGGCGAAGTAAAAGAACAGGAAGTCTTTATGGGTGATTTTCCTTTGATGACAGACAAAGGAACTTTTATCATTAACGGTGCGGAACGTGTCATTGTCAGCCAGCTGGTGCGTTCCCCCGGTGTCTATTATAATGAATCGATTGATCCCAGCGGTGTGAAAATTTACGGGGCCACCATTATTCCCAACCGGGGGGCCTGGTTGGAATTTGAAACGGATATTAATGAAAACATCTATGTGCGTGTGGACAGAACCAGAAAAGTGCCTGGAACCGTATTGATCCGGGCTTTAGGATACAGCCATAATGCCCAGATTCTGGATTTGTTTGAAAATGACCGGCGCGTCCAGGTGACGCTGGAAAAAGACAATACGGACTCTGAAGAAGAAGCATTGGTGGAAATTTATAAAAGGCTGCGCCCGGGAGAACCTCCCACGGTGGATTCCGCCCGTTCCCTTTTATATACTCTTTTCTTTGACCCCAAACGCTATGATTTGGGCAATGTAGGCCGGTACAAATTACATAAAAAACTGCATCATGGCGTATTAAGACGTTTTTCGGAAGACGGCAAGGTTTGGGATGATGAAAAACAAAAATATGTGGAAGGGGATCCTTCCCTCTATTCTAATGATGATTATATTAGACATCTCACGAAACCTGATATTATAGAAACCCTGCGCTGCATGCTGAAATTAATGAACGGGGACCAGAAGGCGGATGATATCGACCATTTGGGCAACCGCCGCCTTCGTTCCGTGGGAGAATTACTGCAAAATCAATTCCGCATCGGCCTTTCCCGGATGGAACGGGTGGTGCGGGAACGGATGACGATTCAGGATGCCGATGTGATCACGCCCCAAGTATTGGTAAATATTCGACCGGTGGTGGCCGCGATCAAAGAATTTTTCGGTTCCAGTCAATTATCCCAGTTTATGGACCAGACCAATCCCTTGGCAGAATTAACTCATAAACGCCGACTCAGCGCCCTGGGCCCCGGGGGACTGTCCCGGGAACGGGCCGGTTTTGAAGTGCGGGACGTACACCACTCCCACTATGGACGGATGTGCCCCATTGAAACGCCGGAAGGTCCCAACATCGGTTTGATTGGATCCTTAAGTACCTACGCCCGGATTAATGAATTTGGTTTTATTGAAACACCCTACCGGAAAGTGGATAAGGAACGGGGTGTGGTCACCGATGTGATTGACTATCTCACTGCCGATGAAGAAGACAAGTTTGTAGTGGCCCAGGCCAATGAGCTATTGGATCAAGAGGGGCGTTTTATCAATAAAAGGGTGAATGCCCGCCACGGCCACGATATTCTGGTGGTTCCTTCTGATCGGGTGGATTATATGGACGTAAGTCCCAAGCAGGTTGTTTCCGTTGCCACAGCTTTGATCCCCTTTCTGGAGCATGACGATGCCAACCGGGCCCTGATGGGCGCCAACATGCAGCGCCAGGCCGTACCTTTACTAAGGACAGATGCCCCGCTGGTGGGCACAGGGATTGAAGGGAAAACCGCCCGGGATTCGGTAGTGGTGGAATTGGCCCAGAATTCCGGTGTGGTAGAGAAAGTCACGGGGAACGAAATCGTGCTCAGGACGGACCAGGCCACCCTGGAGCGGCATAAACTGCTTAAATTCCAACGGTCCAACCAGGGCACCTGTATGAATCAGAAGCCCATCGTGCACAAAGGTCAAAAGGTGGAAAAAGGGCAGGTCGTTGCGGACGGACCCTCCACCGACCAGGGAGAATTGGCCCTGGGAAGAAATGTTCTGGTGGCCTTTATGACCTGGGAAGGTTATAACTATGAGGACGCTATTCTGCTCAGCGAGAAGCTGGTAAAAGAGGACTATTTTACCTCCATTCATATTGAAGAGTATGAATGTGATGCCCGGGATACCAAACTGGGGCCGGAAGAAATTACCCGGGATATTCCCAACGTAGGGGAAGATATTCTCAAGGATTTGGACGAAAACGGCATTATCAGAATCGGCGCCGAAGTACGTCCCGGGGATATTTTGGTAGGGAAAGTTACCCCCAAAGGAGAGACCGAACTCACCGCAGAAGAGCGGCTGCTCCGGGCCATATTCGGGGAAAAGGCCCGGGAAGTGCGGGATACCTCCTTAAGAGTGCCCCATGGGGAATCGGGAAAAGTAGTGGACGTGAAAGTTTTTTCCCGGGAAAACGGCGATGAACTGGCTCCGGGCGTAAATAAATTGGTTCGGGCTTATGTAGCCCAAAAAAGAAAAATATCCGTGGGAGACAAAATGGCGGGCCGTCACGGCAACAAAGGGGTTGTGTCCCGGATTTTACCGGAAGAGAATATGCCCTTTCTACCCGACGGCACACCGGTAGAAATCGTCCTCAATCCCTTGGGCGTACCATCCCGGATGAACATCGGACAGGTGCTGGAATGTCATTTGGGCTGGGCCGCAAAGACCTTGGGCATCCAGGTGGCCACACCGGTTTTCGATGGCGCCCGTGAGGATGATGTGCATAACACGTTAAAAGAGGCAGGTTTACCGGTCCACGGCAAAACGAGACTCTTTGACGGCAGAACGGGAGAACCCTTTGATAATGAAGTAACGGTGGGCTACCTGTATATGTTGAAACTGGCCCACCTGGTGGACGATAAAATTCATGCCCGGTCCACGGGACCCTATTCTTTGGTCACCCAGCAGCCTTTGGGCGGGAAGGCCCAATTCGGGGGCCAGCGTTTTGGAGAGATGGAGGTTTGGGCCCTGGAAGCATATGGCTCCTCTTATACCCTCCAGGAAATCCTCACCGTGAAGTCCGATGACGTGGTAGGCCGGGTGAAAACCTACGAAGCCATCGTCAAAGGGGAAAATGTTCCGGAGCCCGGGGTGCCTGAATCCTTTAAGGTTTTGATCAAAGAATTGCAAAGCCTTGGTCTGGATGTGAAGGTGCTCTCCGAAGAGGATGAAGAAATTGAAATTAAGGAAGAGGAAGAAGACATTTCCGAAACGGCCAAAGAGCTGGGCATTGATATTTTAGGGGAAGATGCGGAAGGCAAGGGTAGCGGAGAAGAAATTGAAGAGGACGAAGAGGATGAAGATTTGGAAGACGATGATTTAGAACTGGATTTGGGTAGCCTGAAGCCTTTGGCGGAGGAACCTGATGAGGAACTTGATTTTGAAGATCAAGACGACGATTTTGAAGATTTGGACTAGGTAGTGAAAAATTCCTGAAGGGAGAGAGGCCCTTGTTAGATGTTAGTAACTTTGATCGCATGCGAATTGGGCTAGCATCACCGGAACAAATTCGGCAGTGGTCCTTTGGAGAGGTGAAGAAACCCGAGACCATTAATTACCGGACATTAAAGCCGGAACGTGACGGGCTGTTCTGTGAAAAAATATTCGGCCCTACCAGGGACTGGGAGTGTCATTGCGGGAAGTACAAACGGGTACGCTATAAGGGAATTGTTTGTGACCGGTGCGGCGTTGAGGTGACCCGGTCAAAAGTACGTCGGGAAAGATTGGGGCATATAGAACTGGCTGCTCCCGTATCCCATATCTGGTATTTTAAAGGCATCCCCAGCCGGATGGGGCTATTATTGGATATGTCCCCCCGTTCCCTGGAAAAGGTCTTGTATTTTGTTTCCTATATTGTTTTAGATCCCGGGGATACCCCTTTGATGAAAAAACAACTGCTTACGGAAACAGAATACCGGGAATACCGGGAAAAATACGGCCAGCGTTTTCAAGCAGGCATGGGTGCGGAAGCCATTAAGGCCATGCTCATGGAAATGGAGCTGGAAAAACTGGCCCAGGAACTGCGTACGGAACTGAAGGAAGTAAGCGGGCAGAGAAAAATCAGAGCCATCCGGCGTTTGGAGGTCGTAGAGGCCTTCCTGATTTCCAACAACAAACCGGAGTGGATGGTTTTGGATGTGGTCCCCGTGATCCCGCCGGAATTGCGGCCCATGGTCCAGTTGGACGGAGGAAGATTCGCCACGTCGGATTTAAATGATTTATACCGGCGGGTGATTAACCGGAATAATCGCTTGAAACGGCTTTTGGATTTAGGGGCACCGGATATTATTGTGCGCAATGAGAAGCGCATGCTCCAGGAAGCGGTGGATGCTTTAATTGATAACGGGCGGCGGGGCAGACCGGTGACAGGACCGGGCAATCGTCCTTTAAAATCCTTAAGCGATATGTTAAAAGGAAAACAAGGCCGGTTCCGTCAAAACTTGCTGGGAAAACGGGTGGATTACTCGGGACGGTCCGTGATCGTGGTAGGACCGGAGCTGAAATTCCATCAGTGCGGCTTGCCTAAAGAAATGGCCTTGGAATTATTTAAGCCTTTTGTGATGAAACGGCTGGTGAATGACGGCCATGCCCATAATATCAAGAGCGCCAAAAGAATGGTGGAAAGAGTTCGTCCGGAAGTATGGGACGTACTGGAGGAAGTGATTAAGGAGCACCCAGTCTTGCTGAACCGTGCTCCAACCTTACACCGCTTAGGTATTCAGGCTTTTGAGCCGGTTTTGGTGGAGGGACGCGCCCTGCAAATTCACCCCCTGGTATGCACGGCCTATAACGCCGACTTCGACGGAGACCAGATGGCTGTTCACGTACCCCTGGCGGCAGAAGCGCAGGCGGAGGCCCGTCTCTTGATGCTGTCCGCCTATAATATTCTCAACCCCAAAGATGGCCGTCCGGTGGCGGTTCCTACCCAGGACATGGTCCTTGGTTCTTATTACTTGACCGCGGTTAAGGAAGGGGCAAAAGGAGAAGGCAAGGCTTTTGTTGGCTATAATGAGGCTTACCTGGCCTATCTGAACGGAGTCGTGGATTTGCATGCCAGGATCATTGTGCCGAAGCCTGTGGAGTGGGACTTCAGTATTGAAAATAAACAAGAAAAAGAGTTTGAAATAGACGAATATGGCCGGTTTAAAAAGTTTGAAACCACTGTGGGCAGACTAATTTTTAATTATGAAATTCCATTACCCCGGGCATTGGGCTACTACAACAGCGAGGTCGATAAAAAAACCTTGGGGAAAATTGTGGACCGATGTTACCGGAAGATGGGAATTTCTGCCGCGGCCCAATTGATTGACGGTATTAAAAAGCTTGGGTTTACCTATTCCACCCGGGCCGGAATAACCATTGGGGTGAGCGATATTCAGGTTCCTGAAGCCAAGAAAGAGATTATGGCCAATTCGGAAGCAACCGTGGAACAGGTGGAAGATCAGTACCGCCGCGGTTTGATTACGGAAGAGGAGCGTTATCAGAAAGTAATCGGGGTCTGGAACCAGGCCACGGAAGATGTCACAAAGGCCTTAATGGCCCATCTGGATAAATTTAACCCCATCTTTATGATGGCCAACTCCGGGGCCCGGGGTAATGTGCAGCAGATCCGGCAGCTGGCTGGAGCCCGTGGCTTAATGGCCGACCCTTCCGGGCGCATTATCGACCTGCCCATCAAAGCCAATTTCCGGGAAGGTTTAACGGTACTGGAGTTTTTCATCTCCACCCACGGCGCCAGAAAAGGTTTGGCAGATACCGCACTGCGGACGGCCGACTCCGGTTATTTGACCCGTCGTTTGGTGGATGTGGCCCAAGATGTGATCGTCCGGGAAGACGACTGCGGCGATACCCAAGGGGTCTGGGTCGATGAAATTAAAGATGTGGAGCCTTTGGCCGAGCGGATTGAAGGCAGGATTGCCAATAAGGAGATTATCGATGAACGTACCGGTGAAGTATTGGCGTCTCCCGGGATGGAAATAAGTGAAGAAAAAGCCAACCAAATTGAGGCCTACCTGAGTACCTTGCCTGTGGAAAAACGGAAAGTAAACATCCGCTCCGTGCTCACCTGCCGGACCAAATACGGCGTGTGCCGGAAGTGTTATGGACGGAACCTGGCCACAGGATCATCGGTAGATATCGGGGAAGCGGTGGGCATTATTGCTGCCCAGTCCATCGGGGAGCCGGGAACCCAGTTGACCATGAGAACTTTCCATACCGGTGGGGTAGCCGGGGACGATATTACTCAAGGTTTGCCCCGGGTGGAGGAATTATTTGAAGCCAGAAAACCCAAAGGTCAAGGGATCATTGCGGAAACCGACGGGGAAGTCAAGGTTTTTGAGAACAAAGGAAAACGGGAAATCAGGATTTTCCGGGACGGAGAAGAAAAAGACAGCTATTCCGTTCCTTATGGCTCCCGGCTAAAGGTATATGACGGACTCTGGGTGGAAGCAGGGGATGAGCTGACCGAGGGTTCGGTGAACCCCCATGATTTGCTCAAGGTGAAAGGGATTCGCGGGGTTCAGATGTATCTTTTAAGAGAGGTTCAAAGGGTATACCGGCTTCAGGGTGTGGACATCAATGATAAGCATATTGAAGTGATGATCCGGCAGATGCTGAAAAAGGTAAAGATTGAGGAATCAGGAGATACCGGCTTGCTCCCGGGTGCCCTGGTGGATAGTTTTGAATTTGAAGCGAAAAACCAGGAAGCTCTGGACCAAATGCTGCAGCCGGCCATGGCCCGTCCGGTGCTGTTGGGTATTACCAAGGCGTCTTTGGCCACGGATTCCTTCTTGTCTGCCGCTTCCTTCCAGGAAACAACCAGGGTTTTGACGGATGCGGCCATTAAAGGCAAGGTAGACCCCCTCTTGGGGTTGAAAGAAAATGTGATCATTGGGAAACTAATTCCTGCGGGTACCGGCATGTCCCGTTACCGTAATATCAAAGTGTTATCTCCGGATCAGATGGAAGAAGCGGAAGTGTCTCCATCTTGACACCAATAGTGGGAAATGATAATATATAAAAGTGTGCTATGCGAGGAGGTTAAGCAATGAACCTTGACCTACTGAAAAGAAGCAATAAGAGTGTAGGCACCAAGCAGGCGATCAAAGCAGTACAAAAGGGTTTGGCAGTTCAGGTTCTGATTGCGGAAGACGCTGAGTCCCATATTGTCACACCTTTATATGAATTGTGCGCGGAAAAAAATGTGGAAGTAATCAAAGTCGATTCTATGGCAGCACTTGGAAAAGCATGCGGCATTGATGTGGGAACAGCTTCAGTAGCCATCTTAAAATAAAGATTTTGCATAAGTGTTGTCGACCCGGGAAGGAGGTGGAGTTTTTGCCAACTATCAGCCAACTGGTGAGAAAAAGCAGAGAAACGATGGAGAAAAAATCAACGGCTCCTGCATTGAAGGAGTGCCCGCAAAAAAGAGGTGTTTGTACCAGGGTTTATACGACCACGCCGAAAAAGCCTAATTCTGCTTTAAGAAAAGTAGCCCGGGTACGTTTAGTAAACGGGGTAGAAGTAACCGCATATATTCCGGGGATTGGCCATAATCTTCAGGAACACTCTGTGACCCTGGTAAGGGGTGGTAGGGTGAAAGATTTACCTGGTGTTCGTTATCATGTTGTTCGAGGCGCTTTGGATACGGCCGGCGTCAATAATCGGCTTCAGGCCAGGTCCAAGTATGGAACAAAAAGACCGAAAGCAAAAACAAAAAAATAGGTCCTCATTAAAAAAGGTGCCGTGACGCAAAAAACCGCCCCCCTTGCGGGCCGGTGTTTTTGCATGTACAACGAGGATGACCGAAAAACAAGAGACAAAGGGGGGAATTGAATGCCAAGAAGAGGAAATGTACAAAGAATTGAAATACTCGCTGATCCGGTTTATCACAGCAAAACGGTGACGAAATTTATTAACCAGATTATGCTTGATGGGAAGAAAAGTACGGCAGAGGCCATTGTTTACGGGGCCTTTGACATGATTCAAAGTAAAACGGGAAAAGACCCTTTAGAGGTTTTTGACGCCGCGATGAAGAATGTGATGCCGGTACTGGAAGTAAAGGCCCGCAGAGTGGGGGGCGCCAACTACCAGGTCCCGATTGAGGTGCGGTCTGACCGCAGACAGACTTTGGGCATCCGTTGGATGGTCAATTATGCCCGGAAACGCGGCGGCAAAAGTATGGAAGAAAAAATTGCCGGTGAATTGATGGATGCCGCAAATAACACCGGTGCCTCGGTGAAAAAAAGAGAAGACACACATAAGATGGCGGAAGCCAACAAGGCTTTTGCGCATTATCGCTGGTAAAGGTTTACTGGCAGCAGGGTAAGGGCAGTTAAGGAGGATCTTCATGGGTAGGGAATTTACACTCGAAAATACACGAAATATTGGCATTATGGCACACATCGACGCCGGAAAGACAACCACGACGGAACGGATCTTGTTTTACACAGGCCGGGTCCACCGCATTGGGGAAGTGCACGATGGTGCTGCAACGATGGATTGGATGGTGCAGGAACAGGAACGAGGTATTACGATCACCTCCGCTGCTACTACTTGTCACTGGAAGGGTCATCGGGTTAACATTATAGATACGCCAGGCCACGTGGACTTCACTGTGGAAGTGGAACGGTCTCTCCGGGTTTTGGACGGTGCCGTGGCGGTTTTCTGCTCTGTAGGCGGAGTGGAACCCCAATCGGAGACTGTCTGGAGACAGGCGGACCGTTATGGCGTACCTAGAATTGCTTATATTAATAAAATGGACCGGATCGGTGCAGATTTTTTCCGGGGTATGGATATGATCAGGGAAAGATTGGGTGCAAATCCGGTGGCGATCCAATTGCCCATAGGGGTAGAGGATCAATTTAGAGGGATTGTGGATCTAGTCAGGAATAAGGCTATTTTTTACGTGGATGATTTAGGGACAAAAAGTAATGAAACCGATATTCCTGCAGATATGTGGGAAATGGTGGCGGAATACCGGGAAAAACTCCTGGAAGCAGTTGCCGAAACCAATGAGGAGCTGATTGAGAAATATCTGGGCGGGGAAGAACTCACCGAAGAGGAAATCAAGGATGCCCTCCGGGAAGCAACGGTTCAGGTGAAGATTATTCCCGTATTGTGCGGTTCTTCTTTTAAGAATAAAGGCGTACAGCCTCTTTTGGATGCCGTGGTAGATTATTTGCCTTCTCCCTTGGATGTACCTGCGATTCGGGGAGTCGATCCTGAGAGTGAGATGGAAGCCATCCGGCATTCCAGCGATACGGAAGCATTTGCCGCCCTGGCTTTTAAGATTATGACCGATCCTTATGTAGGGAAGCTGACCTTTTTCCGGGTTTATTCCGGCATTGTGAAAAGCGGATCCTATGTGTATAATTCCACGAAGGGGAAAAAGGAACGGATCGGACGGCTGCTCCAGATGCATGCCAATCATAGGGAAGAAATTCAGGAGGCTTATGCAGGAGATATTTTAGCCGCCGTAGGACTAAAGGATACCACTACCGGGGATACCCTGTGTGAGGAGACCAAACCGGTGATTTTAGAATCCATGGATTTTCCGGAGCCGGTAATTGATGTGGCCATTGAGCCCAAGACCACGGCCGACCAGGAAAAAATGAGCCTGGCGCTGCAAAAACTTTCTGAAGAAGATCCCACCTTTCGGGTACGGGGTGACCAGGAAACAGGACAGACCATTATTTCCGGAATGGGGGAACTGCATTTAGAAATCATTGTGGACCGCTTGCTGCGGGAGTTCCGGGTTGATGCCAACGTGGGTAAACCGCAGGTAGCATACCGGGAAACCATCCGCGCCACGGTCAAGTCGGTGGGACGGTTTGTACGCCAGTCCGGGGGACATGGCCAGTACGGCCATTGTGTGGTGGAGTTCTCCCCCTTAGAGCCTGGATCAGGATTCCAATTTGAAAGTAAGATTGTGGGCGGGGTCATACCCAAAGAGTATATTACCCCGGTGGAGTCCGGCATCAGAGAGGCTATGGGCAACGGGATTCTCGCCGGTTTCCCGGTTGTTGATATCAAGGCGGTACTGGTTGACGGGTCCTATCATGAAGTGGATTCATCGGAAATGGCCTTTAAGATTGCCGGGTCTCTTGCTTTTAAAGAAGGCACCAGGAAGGCGGCCCCGGTCATTTTGGAACCGATTTTTAAACTGGAAGTAACCGTTCCGGATGAATATATGGGCGAAGTGATCGGCGACTTAAATTCCCGGCGGGGCCGGGTGGAAGGAATGGAGCCCAGAAACGGGGTTCAGGTGATCAGAGGATATGTACCTCTGTCCGAAATGTTTGGCTACGCCACTGATCTCAGGTCGAAAACCCAGGGGCGGGGCGTTTATGTGATGCAGTTTGCCCGGTATGAGGAAGTTCCCAAAAATATTGCGGAAACTATCGTGGCAAAACGGCAAGGATAAAAATTTTTAGTGGGCAAAACCTAAAAATAAATTTATTTGTTAATGATATGGAGGGAAAAATTCATGGCAAAACAGAAATTTGAAAGAACGAAGCCACACGTAAACGTGGGCACCATCGGTCACGTGGACCATGGCAAAACCACATTGACTGCAGCGATTACCATTTGTTTATCAAAGGTAGGGGGTGCCGTAGCTACGGCCTATGACCAGATTGACGCGGCGCCGGAAGAAAAAGCAAGAGGAATCACCATCAACACCGCTCACGTGGAATATCAGACGGAAAAAAGACACTATGCCCACGTAGACTGCCCGGGACACGCGGACTATGTAAAGAACATGATCACCGGCGCAGCCCAGATGGACGGCGCGATTCTGGTGGTATCGGCCGCTGACGGCCCCATGCCCCAGACCCGGGAACATATTCTCCTGGCCCGTCAGGTAGGGGTACCCTACATTGTGGTATTCCTGAACAAAGCAGACCAGGTTGATGATCCTGAATTGATGGAACTGGTAGAAATGGAAGTGCGGGAGCTCTTATCCGAATACGAATTTCCGGGAGACGACATTCCCATTATCGCCGGATCCGCCCTCAAGGCCATGGAATGCGGCTGCGGCAAAAAAGAGTGCGAGGCCTGCGGCGCGATTTGGAAGCTGATGGATGCGGTAGATGAATACATTCCCACTCCGGAACGGGATAAAGACAAACCCTTTTTAATGCCTATTGAAGATGTCTTCACCATTACGGGCCGGGGCACAGTGGTTACCGGTCGTGTGGAAAGAGGCCAGGTGAAGGTGGGAGATACCGTCCACATCGTCGGGTTAATGGAAGAAAAGAAACAGACGGTGGTCACCGGTGTGGAAATGTTCCGGAAATTATTAGACTATGCAGAGGCAGGAGACAACGTGGGATGTCTGTTAAGAGGTGTAGAGCGCAAAGAAGTGGAGCGGGGACAAGTATTGGCTAAGCCGAACAGCATCCATCCCCACACCAAATTCCAAGGGGAAGTATACGTGCTGACCAAAGAAGAAGGCGGACGCCATACGCCGTTCTTCAATGGATACCGTCCCCAGTTCTATTTCCGGACCACAGACGTGACGGGAGTGGCTCATCTTCCCGAAGGAGTGGAAATGGTGATGCCGGGAGACAATATCCGGATGAACATCGAACTGATCACACCCATTGCCATTGAAGAAGGACTGCGCTTCGCCATTCGTGAAGGCGGCCGTACCGTTGGCGCCGGTGTCGTCACAGGTATTGTGAACGACTAAGAAGAGATTTTCCGGATAGGATGAGGCTGGAAGCACCGTGCTTCCTGCCTCAGGCTTTAGTTTCAGGAACGCGATGAGGTGAAAGGTTGCGTGGGAAACGGAAATTTTCACAGAGCAGGTCCGTAAATAAATCGGGCGAAGAGGAGGTTATGAAATGGCCAAGCAAAAAATCCGCATTAGGTTGAAAGCATTCGATCATAAAATATTGGATCAGTCCGCGGAAAAAATTGTGGACACGGCAAAGAGAACCGGAGCGCTGGTTTCCGGACCGATCCCGTTGCCAACGGAGAAAAATATTTATACCATTTTACGTTCCCCCCATGTGAATAAGGATTCCCGGGAACAATTTGAAATGAGGACCCATAAACGTTTAATCGATATTTTGGAACCAACTCCCAAAACCGTAGATTCTTTGATGAGGCTGGATTTGCCGGCAGGAGTTGATATTGAGATTAAACTTTAATCTTTCTGAGGGAACGCGTGGATGCGTGGACAAAGAAAGAAGGAAAACAAGCGAGCAATGCCGGTTTCGACCGGTATCTAGCAAGTGAAACGGAGGTGGGATCATGGCAAAAGTGATTCTAGGCAAAAAGATTGGTATGACTCAAGTTTTCAGTCAGGATGGCAGGATTATTCCGGTGACGGCAATTGAAGCAGGGCCTTGCATCATTGAGCAGGTGAAAGCGGAAGCAACAGATGGATATAACGCCATTCAGATTGGTTATGGGGAAATTAAGAACAAAAATGTCAATAAAGCCATGAAAGGGCATTTTGCTAAGGCCGGTACGTCTCCCGTGCGTTTCTTGCGGGAACTGCGGGTGGAAAATCCCGGACAGTATCAGGTGGGACAGAATATCGATGTCTCAGTTTTTCAAGCGGGTGATAAGGTAGATGTGATGGGGGTATCCAGGGGGAAAGGCTTTGCCGGCACCATTAAGAGATGGAATTTTGCCCGGGGTCCCATGGCCCATGGTTCGAAAAATCATCGTCGCCCGGCATCGGCAGGAGCGAAAGGTCCGGCCCGGGTATTCAAAGGCAAAAAGTCACCCGGACGCTTAGGCGGCGCCAGAGTGACCGTACAGAATTTGGAAGTCGTGAAAGTTGACCCGGAAAGAAACCTGCTCTTAATCAAAGGTGCTGTACCTGGTCCCAAACAAGGACTGGTGATGGTGAAAACCGCGGTGAAAGCAGGCTAAGAGACCCGTAGGAAAGGAGGGCTAACATGCCTAAGGTAGCAGTATATAATATGCAGGGAAGCCAGGTAGGCGAACTGGAACTGAATGATAATGTCTTTGGAGTAACCGTAAATACCCATTTGCTGCATCAGGCGGTTGTGAGCAACCAAGCATCGTTGCGGCGCGGGACTCATGCCACCAAGACACGGGCTGAGGTTTCAGGCGGCGGCAAGAAACCATGGAGACAAAAGGGGACGGGACGGGCCCGGGTGGGATCCAGCAGAAATCCTGTTTGGACCGGGGGCGGCATTGCCTTCGGACCCCAGCCACGGCAATACGGTTTTAAGATGCCGAGAAAAACCCGGCGTTTGGCTTTAAAATCGGCTTTGACAGATAAAGTGAATAACGGCAACCTGGTTGTTTTAGAAGAATTAACCATGAATGAGCCCAAAACAAAAGAGATGGTTCAGGTATTAAACGCCCTAGAGGCGGTGAATGCTTTAGTAGTCATCGGCGACCATGACGAAAACGTCGTGAAGTCGGCGCGAAATATTGCGGGAGTGACTCCCGTCCAGGCAATAGGCATCAATGTATATAATATTTTAGCCCACAAAAAGCTGGTTATGACCAAGGATGCAGTTGCCAAAGTTGAGGAGGTGCTTGCCGATGCGTAATCCTCATGATGTTTTGATTAAACCTCTGGTTTCTGAAAAATCCATCAGTCTGATGGAACAAAACAAATATCCTTTTATCGTTGACAAGAATGCCAATAAAGTAGAAATCAAACATGCAGTTCAGGAATTGTTCAAAGTGACTGTGCTAAATGTCACAACAATGACGGTCAAGGGAAAAATGAAAAGAATGGGCAGGTATATTGGAAAAAGACCTGACCGGAAAAAAGCTATTGTGACCTTGAAACCCGGTGATAAAATTGAGGTTTTTGAAGGTCTGTAAGGCGACGGTATAGGAGGGAGTATTGTATGGGAATAAAAAGTTATAGGCCCACCTCGGCCGGACGACGGGGGATGACGGTTTCCACCTTTGAGGAAATTACGAAAGTTAGACCGGAAAAATCTCTCACCGAGCCTCTGAAAAAGACAGGCGGACGGAACAACCAGGGCCGGTTAACCACCCGGCATCATGGCGGAGGGCATAAGCAACTTTACCGAATCATCGATTTTAAAAGAGATAAGGATGGTATTCCGGCCCGAGTAGCCGGTATTGAGTACGATCCGAACCGGACCGCTAATATTGCTCTTTTACATTATGTGGACGGCGAAAAAAGATACATCCTTGCCCCCCAAGGCCTCTCTCTGGGTGATACGGTAATTTCCGGCCCGGATGCGGATATTAAAACAGGGAATGCTTTACCGCTTTTGAACATTCCGGTCGGTACCATTGTGCATAATGTGGAACTTCGTCCCGGGGTAGGAGGGCGCATGGTGCGCACGGCGGGCGGCGCGGCCCAGTTAATGGCCAAGGAAGGCAATTATGCTACCTTAAGAATGCCTTCCGGCGAAATGCGCATGGTGCTGATTCGTTGTAAAGCCACCATCGGCCAGGTCGGTAATTTGGATCAAGAGAATATTACCATGGGAAAAGCGGGACGATCCAGATGGCTGGGCATCAGGCCTACCGTCCGTGGTGTGGTGATGAATCCGGTGGACCATCCGCACGGCGGTGGGGAAGGACGTTCCCCGGTCGGGCGCAATCCGGTTACTCCGTGGGGTAAGCCGGCCCTAGGCGCGAAAACCCGGAAGAAGAAAAAAACATCTGAGAAACTGATTGTGAAACATCGTGGGTCAAAATAAATACCAGACCGCAGTGGGCTAGTTTGGTACTGCGGGACGGTAACCACTGTTGAAGGGAGGCAATTGTTTCTATGGGTAGATCATTAAAAAAAGGACCATATTGTGAAGAGAGCCTATTGGCCAAGATCGATAAGATGAATGGAACAGGTGACAAAAAAGTAATCAAGACATGGTCACGCCGTTCTACAATATTTCCTCAGATGGTAGGACACACCCTGGCGGTACATGACGGCCGGAAGCATGTTCCTATCTATATTACGGAAGATATGGTAGGGCATAAGCTGGGTGAATTTGCACCCACCCGTCTATTTAAAGGCCATGGTTCCCATACGGAAAGGTCTACTGCATTGAAGTAGTCATTTTGACTGAAGTGATACTCTGAATTGAGAGGGGGTTATCTTGTGGAAAGCAAAGCAGTGGCAAAATATATTCGCATTTCTCCCCGTAAGGTCCGTCAGGTCGTGGATTTAATCCGGGGCAAAAAGGTGGATGAAGCAGCAGCCATTTTAAAATTGCTGCCGAACCGGGCCACAGAGCCCGTAAGCAAAGTTTTAAAGTCTGCGGTGGCCAATGCGGAACATAATGCCAGTTTAAACCGGGATGATTTAATTGTTTCCCAGGCTTTTGTGGACCAGGGACCGAGTTTGAAACGGTTTAAGCCCAGAGCCATGGGACGGGCGGATCGCATGTTAAGGCGCACCAGCCATATTACCGTGATCGTTGGGGAAAGGAAGGAGGCTTAATTAGTGGGTCAGAAAGTGCATCCGAAGGGATTACGTCTTGGCATCATTAAGGACTGGGACGCCAAGTGGTACTCCCAAAAGGATTATCGAAAACTGCTTCATGAAGATTTTAGAGTCAGAAAATTTGTCAAAGAAAAATTATTTGCTTCCGGTATTTCCCGGGTGGAGATTGAGCGAGCGGCCAACCGGGTCAAAGTAAATATTTTTACGGCGAAGCCCGGGATTGTCATCGGCCGGGGCGGCGCGGAAGTGGAAAATCTGAAAAAACAATTGGAAGCCCTGACCGGGAAACGGGTCAATATTAACATTTCGGAAGTGAAGAAACCGGAATTGGATGCCCAGCTTGTCGCGGAAAGTGTGGCCAGCGCGTTGGAAAAACGGATTGCTTTCCGGCGGGCCATGAAACAATCTGTTTCCCGCACCATGCGCATGGGCGCCGAAGGAATAAAAATTATGTGTGCCGGTCGTTTAGCCGGTGCGGAAATTGCCCGTACCGAATGGTACGCCGAGGGAAAAGTGCCTCTGCATACCCTGCGTGCCGATATTGATTACGGTTTTGCCGAGGCCAATACCACTTATGGTAAGATCGGTGTCAAGGTCTGGATTTATAAAGGTGAGGTTCTTCCGGAGAAGGAAATTAAGAAGCAAGCTGTGGAGGGAGGCGAGTAATCCAATGTTAATTCCGAAAAGAGTAAAGTATCGCCGCCAACACCGTGGACGTATGGCAGGAAAAGCAAACAAGGGAAACCATGTGGCCTTTGGCGAATATGGGCTGCAGGCTGTGGAACCGGGTTGGATCACCAGCCGTCAGATTGAGGCTGCCCGTATTGCCATGACCCGTTTTATTAAACGTGGCGGTAAGGTTTGGATTAAAATTTTCCCGCACAAACCAGTAACGGTTAAACCTGCTGAAACCCGTATGGGTAGTGGTAAAGGGTCTCCAGAGTACTGGGTCGCAGTCGTGAAGCCAGGACGGATCCTGTTTGAAATGGCTGGGGTTACGGAAGAGATTGCCAAAGAAGCCATGAGATTGGCCCAACACAAACTGCCCATTAAAACCAAGTTTGTATATCGTGAAGAAACGGGCGGTGAAGTAGATGAAAACTAAAGAGATTCGTGATTTGACCAATGAAGAATTGGTGAAAAAGATCGCTGATTTGAAAGGTGAACTGTTTAATTTGCGTTTTCGTTTAGCCACCGGGCAATTGGATAATCCCATGGGCATTCGGGATGTCAAAAAGACCATTGCCAAGGTGCAAACGGTGATTCGGGAACGGGAATTAAAGGGCGCTCGGATATAACCAGGAGCTGGGCGGAAAGGAGGAAGGTACTTTGACCGAGAGAACAACCCGGAAAACGCGTATCGGCCATGTGGTGAGCGATAAAATGGACAAAACAGTTGTGGTTCGTGTAGAAACGCGGGTGCGTCATCCGCTTTACGGCCGTATTATCAAACAAAGTAAAAAGTTTAAAGCCCATGATGAGAATAATGAATCCCGCATCGGGGATAAGGTGAGGATCATGGAAACCAGACCGCTGTCCAAGGAGAAACGCTGGAGAGTGGTGGAGATTATGGAAAAAGCACCAATTGTATAAGAAGGTAATTTGCGGGAAAGAAAGGGGGCGGCGTTCATGATACAAGCCGAAACCAGATTAAAAGTCGGAGACAACACCGGTGCAAAAGAACTTCTTTGCATTAAAGTTCTTGGCGGCTCAAAACGGCGTTATGCTACGGTGGGCGATATTATTATTTGTTCGGTTAAAGAAGCGACACCTGGGGGCGTTGTTAAGAAGGGTGAGGTAGTGAAAGCGGTTGTTGTCCGCACGCACAAAGAGATTAAACGCCCTGACGGCTCCTATATTCGATTTGACGAGAATGCCGGCGTCATCATCAATGATGCCGGGCAGCCTAGAGGAACCCGTATTTTTGGCCCGGTCGCCCGGGAACTTCGGGAAAAGAATTTTATGAAAATTGTCTCCTTAGCGCCGGAAGTATTATAATCTCAGGCTTGTGAGACAATGGGAGGTGAAGCGAATTGGCAAATCCTAAGGTGCATGTGAAAAAAGGCGACACCGTTTTAGTGATCACCGGTAAAGATGCCGGAAAGAAAGGCAAGATTCTGGAAGTGCAGCCGAAAAAAAGCCGGGTCATCGTGGAAGGGATGAATATCGTGAAACGTCATACCAAACCTACCCAGGCGGCTCCCCAAGGCGGTATTGTGGAGAAAGAGGCTGCAATGGCCAGTTCCAATGTGATGCTTTTTTGCCCCAAGTGCAACAAGCCCACAAAAATTGCCAAAAAAGAAATGCCAAACGGTGCGTTTCTGCGTCAATGCAAACATTGTGGTGAAGTATTTGAAAAGTAATTCCGGAGAAAGGAGGTTCTTTCTGTGGCAAGAATGAAAGAAAAGTACGTAAAAGAAATCCGGCCTGCTCTTCAGGAAAAGTTTGGATATAAAAATGTGATGGAAATTCCCAAGATGGAAAAGGTTGTCATTAACATGGGTTTAGGAGAAGCAATCCAAAATCCCAAAGCACTGGATGCGGCCGTTCATGATTTAACTGCCATTGCAGGACAAAAACCGGTGATCACCCGGGCGAAAAAATCCATTGCCGCCTTTAAGGTGAGAACGGGAATGCCCATCGGGTGCAAAGTGACCCTGCGCGGCGACCGTATGTATGAATTTATCGACAAGCTGATTTCTGTTTCCCTTCCTCGGGTGCGCGACTTTAAAGGTGTATCGCCCAAGGCTTTTGACGGCAGAGGCAATTATACCCTGGGGTTAAAGGAACAATTGATCTTTCCGGAAATAGAATATGACAAAATTGACAAACTGCGCGGTATGGAAGTGGGGTTTGTCACATCGGCCCGCACAGATGAAGAATGTCGGGAACTTTTAAGGTTAATGGGAATGCCTTTTCAAGCATAGCCATCCCAACCATTTCAAATAAGGAGGGAAAAATGTGGCTAAAAAATCAATGATCACCAAGCAGCAGCGTCAGCCGAAATTCAGCGTGAGAGGATATAATCGCTGTCAGATCTGCGGTCGTCCTCATGCGTATATGCGTAAATTCGGAATGTGCCGTATTTGCTTCCGGCACCTAGCGTATAAAGGGGAAATCCCCGGTGTCACGAAGTCTAGTTGGTAAGGGATGCCATGGAAGGAGGTAGTTAAATAATGGTTATGACAGATCCGATTGCCGATTTCTTAACCAGAATCCGCAATGCCAATACAGTGTATCAGGATAAGGTAGAAATCCCTGCGTCCAGGACCAAGCAAGGATTAGCCGACATCCTGAAAGAAGAGGGATTTATTAAAGATGTCGAATTTGTCGAAGACGGCAAGCAAGGAATCCTGAGACTTTACCTGAAGTATGGAGCAAACAGGGAAAAGGTAATTACCGGGTTAAAAAGAATCAGCAAACCCGGTTTAAGAGTTTATGCAAAGAGAGATCAAGTGCCTAAAGTGTTAGGTGGTCTTGGCATTGCTGTAGTTTCCACTTCCAAAGGCTTAATGACCGATAAGCAAGCCCGCAAAGAAGGCTTGGGTGGAGAGGTAATTTGCTACGTATGGTAAGCACGGCAAGATGAATCTTGTATTTGGCACAAAAAGTTGCGGATTAGTTTTGCATAGGAGGTGTGAACATGTCCAGAATTGGAAGAATGCCCATTATAGTTCCTGCGGGAGTTCATGTAGAGTTGGACGGGAATACTGTGAAAGTAAAAGGACCGAAAGGGCATCTGGTGCGAGAATTCCATCCTGAGATTTCCATTCAGCTGGAAGAAGGTAAAATTTTGGTAACCAGGCCTTCCGACAGTAAGAATCACCGGTCCCTGCACGGTTTAACCCGGGCTCTGTTGAACAATATGGTTACCGGCGTCACAAAAGGATTTGAAAAAAAACTGGAATTGGTAGGAGTTGGTTACCGGGCGTCGAAACAAGGGAATAAACTTGTTCTCAACGTAGGATATTCCCACCCGGTGGAAATGGATCCCGGCGCTGATTTAAGCGTTGAGGTGCCGGCTCCCACAAAGATTTCCGTATTGGGAATCGATAAGGAAAAGGTGGGCGCATTTGCGGCAAATATCCGGGCGGTACGTGAGCCTGAACCATACAAGGGGAAAGGGATCAAGTATGAAGGGGAACGGATCAAGCGGAAAGCCGGAAAAGCGGGAGTTAAAAAGTAATGTGAGCCCGACTCGTTTAAGGAAGGGAGTGACCAGCGTTGTATAAAAGGATTGACCGAAAAGCCATCCGTACAAAGAAGCATCTGCGCATCAGGAAAAAAATCACCGGGACGGCGGAATTTCCCCGGTTAGCAGTGTACCGCAGCGCTAAACATATTTATGCTCAAATTATCGATGATCAAAAAGGTGTTACTTTGGTCGCAGCCTCCACCCTGGATCCTGATTTAAAAGGGCAGTTCGGCGGCAATAAAGAAGCAGCTAAAAAGGTAGGAATGCTCACGGCGCAGAAAGCTTTGGCAAAAGGGATCAAAAACGTGGTTTTTGATCGAGGCGGCTTAATTTATCATGGCAGAATCGCCGCATTAGCCGAAGGTGCTAGGGAAGGCGGCCTGGAATTTTAATTTCGGGAAAAGGAGGGAAATTGATGACAAGAATTAACGCAAGTAACCTGGAGCTGAGCGAAAAAGTGGTTAATATTAACCGGGTTGCCAAGGTCGTAAAGGGTGGTCGGCGCTTTAGCTTTAGTGCCCTGGTAGTCGTGGGAGACGGCCAAGGTACCGTGGGCGCCGGTTTAGGAAAGGCTGGAGAAGTACCTGAAGCGATTCGCAAGGGTATTGAAGATGCCAAGAAGAATATGATTAATGTGCCCCTGGTTAATGCCACCATTCCCCATGAGGTCGTGGGAAACTTTGGGGCCGGGAAAGTTCTATTGAAACCTGCCGCAGAAGGTACCGGCGTAATTGCCGGAGGTCCTGTACGTGCGGTGCTGGAGTTGGCCGGCATGAGAAATATTTTAACCAAGTCACTGGGTTCCAATAATGCCATTAATATGGTCCAGGCTACCATGGAAGGACTCAAATCCCTGAAAAAAGCGGAAGAAGTGGCAAAATTGCGGGGCAAATCCGTAGAAGAATTGTTGGGCTAGGGGGGATATGACGTGGCTAAGCAATTGAAAATCACCCTTGTAAAAAGTTTGATCGGTTATGAGAAAAGTCAGCGGGAAACCGTGAAGTCTCTGGGATTGGGGAAATTGAACAGTTGGGCAATCCAAAAGGATACACCGGATATTCGTGGTAAAATCAATACCGTACCACACCTGGTCAGAGTGGAAGAAATTGAAGCATAACAACACATTTCCGAGGGAGGTGTAACGATGAATCTAAGCGAGTTAAGACCTGCTCCAGGATCAAAGCCCAAAGCTACCAGGGTAGGAAGAGGGATCGGCTCCGGCTTAGGCAAGACCTCAGGCCGGGGACACAAAGGCCAGAAAGCCCGGTCCGGCGGTGGGGTGCGGCCAGGTTTTGAGGGCGGACAAATGCCTTTGCATCGCCGGTTGCCCAAGAGGGGATTCACAAATATCTTTAAGAAAGAAATTGTCAATGTGAATCTGGATGATCTCAACCTGTTTGAACAGGGGACCACAGTTACTCCGGAATTACTGGTGGAAGCAGGTATTATTAAATCTGTCAAGGATGGCGTGAAAGTACTTGCGAATGGAGAAATTGAGAAAGCACTCACGGTTCAAGTTCATGGGTGCAGTAAATCAGCCGCAGAAAAGATTGCTGCCGCTGGTGGAAAAGTAGAGGTGATTTAGGGTGCTGTCAACTCTGCAGAGCGCATGGAAGCTGGATGAATTACGGAGAAAGATCCTTTTTACGATGGGAATGTTTCTCGTCTTCAGGATCGGGGCGCACATTCCGGTACCGGGCGTTGATTCGGAGGCTTTGAAAGGTTTACTGAACCAAAATATTTTCGGGTTTATCGATGTGGTATCCGGGGGAGCCTTTAAGAAATTTACGGTGTTCGCAATGGGGATCATGCCTTATATTAATGCGTCTATCATCATGCAGCTGTTGACGGTGGTTGTTCCCTATTTCGAAAAGCTGGCCAAAGAAGGCCAAGAAGGAAGAAAAAAGATGGTCCAGTTTACCAGGTACGGCACCGTCGTTTTAGGCTTTCTTCAGGCCGTAGGAATGTCCTTTTATCTCAAAGGAGCGCTGGTACATCCCAACTTCTTTTCCTATGCGGTGATTGCCATCACACTGACCGCAGGAACGGCATTTCTGATGTGGATGGGCGAGCTGATTACGGAAAAGGGTATTGGAAATGGGATCTCGTTGATTATTTTTGCCGGGATTGTTTCCCGACTACCTTCAGGAATTAATACCATGGTCCAATATTTGAAGCAAGGGGAAACCAATATTTTTGCCGTCCTTGCTTTCCTGGTCATTGCCGTGGTGATTATTGCAGGCGTGGTGGCCATGCACGAGGGCCAGAGGCGGATTCCTGTTCAGTATGCGAAACGAGTAGTGGGACGTAAAGTGTATGGAGGGCAAAGCACCCATATCCCTCTCAAGGTCAATCAGGCAGGGGTTATTCCCGTGATCTTTGCCATGTCGATTCTCATGTTTCCCACCACGATTGCCGGATTCTTTCCTAATAATGGGGTGGCTGCGTGGATATCGCACGTGTTAAGTTTTAGGCATCCTGTTTACATGCTGCTGTACAGTTTGCTCATTATCTTTTTTACCTATTTTTATACTGCGGTTACTTTCAATCCCACTGATGTCGCAGACAACATGAAAAAATACGGGGGCTTCATTCCGGGATTGCGTCCGGGAAAACCTACAGCGGAATATATTGACCGTGTCCTGACCCGTATTACCTTAGCAGGTGCTGTTTTTCTGGCTTTTATTGCGCTCCTGCCGAATCTGGTTATGGCGATCACCGGTTTAAACCTTTATTTTGGCGGCACGTCATTGCTGATTTGTGTCGGCGTAGCGTTAGAGACCATGAAACAATTGGAGTCCCATTTGTTGATGCGGCATTACCAGGGATTTATGAAATAATGAGGGTGTAACCGGTATAACAAGGAGGGGAAATAAAAAATGCGTCTGATTCTTTTGGGCCCCCCTGGGGCAGGTAAGGGTACCCAAGCGGAAACCCTGATCGAAAAGCTTGCGATTCCCCACATTTCCACAGGCGATATGTTTCGCAAAGCCATTAAGGAAGGGACCGGACTGGGGAAAAAAGCCAAGGAGTATATGGATGCAGGACAACTGGTTCCCGATGAGGTGACCATTGGGATCGTCAAAGAAAGGATTTCTCAGGCAGATTGTGCCGGGGGATTTTTGCTGGACGGCTTTCCCCGTACCGTGAACCAGGCTGAAGCATTGGACCATATTTTGCAAGAGATGAATTTGACCTTGGATGCCGTGATTAATATTGAAGTTCCCAAAGAGAAGCTGGTGGGCCGATTAACGGGCCGGCGCGTGTGCAAAACATGCGGGGCTACCTATCATTTAATTTTTAATCCGCCTCTCCAGCAAGACAAATGTGATAAATGCGGGGCAGAACTTTACCAGCGGGCGGACGACAGCGAGGAAACGGTTGTGAACAGGTTAAACGTTTATGAACAGCAAACAGCTCCTCTCATTGAATTCTATGGGACCAAGGGTATTCTCAAAACGATTAACGGTGACCAGCCGATTGATCAGGTTTTGGGGGATATCGGCAAAAACCTGGGGAGAAATTGGGCGTGATTACACTTAAATCTGACAAACAAGTGGATTTGATGAGAGAAGCAGGGCGCATCGTCGCGGAAACCCATCAGTTATTGGCCAAGATGATTCATCCAGGCATTACCACCAAGGATTTGGATGAAGCAGCGGAAGAGTATATCCGAAGCAGAGGGGCAATTCCCGCATTCAAAGGCTATAACGGTTTTCCGGCCACGATTTGTGCCTCTGTTAACGATGAGGTCGTTCACGGCATACCAGGTTTAAGGAAATTGGAAAGTGGAGATATTATTAGTATTGACATCGGGGCGGTAAAAAATGGATATTATGGGGATGCCGCCAGGACTCACCCCATCGGCATAGTCTCGGAGGAAAAATTACGATTGCTCCAGGTTACCGAGAAAAGCTTCTGGGAAGGAATCAAGTATGCGATACCGGGGAATCGCCTCAGTGATATCTCCCACGCGATTCAAACCTTTGTAGAAAAGCAGGGCTTTTCCGTCGTGCGCGACTATGTAGGCCATGGTATCGGAAGAGAGATGCATGAAGAGCCCCAAATACCTAATTTTGGTAGGCCGGGGCACGGCCCCAGGCTGGCGAAAGGCATGACGCTTGCCGTTGAGCCTATGGTCAACATGGGTACCTATAAAGTAAGGACTTTACTGGACAACTGGACGGTGGTTACGGAAGACGGACAGTGTTCGGCCCACTTTGAACATACAATTGCCATCACGGCGTCAGATCCGGAAATTTTGACGAAGCTTTAAAGTGAGGTAAATGGTATGGAAAAGAGGATCATGGTTGGCCAGATAGTAAAATCCAAATCCGGGCGCGATCAAGGCAGGTATTTTCTCGTTTCTAGGATATCACCGGAACAAAAGTCGGTTTTCTTGGTTGATGGGGACAAAAGACTGTTAAACAATCCCAAGAAAAAAAATCTTTGCCATGTTCAGGTTACAAAAATGATTGCACGAGAAATCGCGGAGAAAATACAAAAAGGTGTTGCACCATGCGACCAGGAAATTAAAAGGTATCTAAAGGAGTCTAAGGTTGACTGAAGAATCAGGGTTGAGGTACAAGGAGGTTGGTAAGCGGATGTCAAAGCAAGATGCCATAGAGGTTGAAGGTACCGTGATTGAGCCTCTGCCAAACGCCATGTTTACGGTAGAGCTGGCAAACGGACATCGGGTATTGGCCCATGTATCCGGAAAGATTCGCATGAATTTTATTCGGATTCTTCCTGGAGATAAGGTGATTGTGGAAGTAAGTCCCTACGATTTAAAAAGAGGTCGGATTATCTATCGGTATAAATAAGTTTCTCATTAATTTGATTTTATAAAACGTAAAATAAATTAATTTATGAATTATTTAGATCGATATGAAATACGTACCTAATCCGTGTAAAGGGGGGTCAACGTTGAAAGTCAGAGCTTCGGTGAAAACGATTTGTGAAAAATGTAAAATTATCAAACGGAGAGGCAAAGTAATGGTGATTTGCGAAAACGCCAAGCATAAGCAGAAGCAGGGCTAGTCACACGACGCAAAGCATTATTTTGAGGCTTCGATTAAATTAATGGAGGTGCATAAGTTACATGGCACGTATTGCTGGCGTGGATCTACCCCGGGATAAACGGGCGGAAATTGCGCTTACCTATATTTACGGCATAGGCCTTTCAACTTCTCAGAGAGTGCTTACCCAGGCAGGAGTCAATCCCGATACCCGGGTGCGTGACCTTACGGAGGATGAGGTAGGCCGGATCAGGGAAATTATTGATAAGACTTGCCAGGTGGAAGGCGATCTTCGACGGGAGATTGCGTTAAATATTAAGCGTCTCATGGAAATCGGATGTTACCGGGGCATTCGTCACCGCCGGGGTCTTCCGGTGCGGGGACAAAAGACAAAAACCAACGCCCGGACCCGAAAAGGTCCCAAGCGGACGGTAGGAGTAAAACGTAAGAAGTAATGGAAAGGAGGCCGGTGAGAATTGGCGCGAAGACAAACACGCAGGAAAAAGGAACGAAAAAATGTTGAGTATGGAGTGGCCCATATTCAGTCAACTTTTAATAACACCTTGGTTTTGATTACAGACAAAGTAGGGAATGCCATTTCCTGGTCCAGTGCCGGGTCAATGGGATTTAAGGGATCGAGAAAGAGCACCCCCTTTGCGGCTCAAATGGCGGCAGAGACTTGTGCCAAAGAAGCTATGGAACACGGCATGAGACATGTGGAATGTTTGGTGAAGGGTCCTGGCGCGGGCCGTGAAGCCGCAATTCGATCATTACAGGCAGCCGGCTTGGAAGTAAGCATGATTAAGGATGTTACTCCCATACCTCATAATGGTTGCAGACCACCGAAAAGAAGAAGAGTATAGGAGGTACAGTGTAGATGGCAAGATATACAGGGCCAGTGTGCAGGTTATGTCGGCGGGAAGGGACCAAACTGTATCTTAAAGGCGATCGATGCTATTCAGATAAATGTGCGGTGGTAAAAAGAGCCTATGCACCGGGACAGCACGGTCAATCCCGCAAAAAGACGTCTGAATACGGAATTCAGCTCCGGGAAAAACAAAAAGCGCGGAGAATTTATGGTATTTTGGAAAACCAGTTCCGCAACTATTTTGAAAAAGCTGAACGACAAAAAGGGGTCACAGGGGAGAATCTGTTGCGCTTATTAGAGTGCCGTTTGGATAATGTGGTTTACCGTTTAGGCTTTGCCAATTCTCGGGTGGAAGCCAGACAGCTGGTACGGCATGGGCACTTTACCGTCAACGGGCGCCATGTGAATATACCTTCTTTTATTGTTCGGGTAGGTGAGCAAATTGCTGTGAGCGAAAGCAGCAGAAAATCTCCCAAAATTGCTGAGATCAGTGAATTGGCTGCGCATAAAACGACCCCTGCCTGGCTGGAAATGGATAAGGATCAGCTGGTAGGGAAGGTGGTAGCACTACCATCCAGGGAGGATATTGACGTACCAATTGAAGAACATCTGATCGTAGAGTTGTATTCACGTTAATTGTGATGAGAAAAGGGTTTATTTTGATGGATATTTTAGATCGGGTGTCCAAGAAGGAGGGCGAATAAATGTTAGAGATTGAAAAGCCCAAAATTCAGTGCATCGAGATGGCGAGCGACAAAACGTATGGAAAATTTGTGGTAGAACCTTTGGAAAGAGGCTATGGTATTACCTTGGGCAATTCTCTCCGCCGGGTGCTTTTGTCTTCTCTCCCCGGTGCAGCGGTTACGGCCGTAAAAATTGACGGGGTGTTGCACGAGTTCTCTACTATTCCAGGAGTAGTAGAGGATACCACGGATATTATCCTCCAGTTAAAAGGCCTTTCTGTAAAGATGTACTCTGATGAGCCGCAACAAGTCTATATTGAAGTTGACGGGCCTGGTCAGGTTACCGCCGGTGATATTAAAGGGGATTTGGATGTGGAAATTTTAAATCCGGATCATCCCATTGCCACCTTAGACGATTCCGGCCATCTGTTTATGGAAATTACCGTAGAGAAAGGCCGGGGTTACGTTTCCGCAGAAAAGAATAAAAAAGAGGGGCATGTCATAGGGATCATCCCGGTAGACTCTTTGTTTTCGCCGGTGACAAAAGTGAATTATCATGTGGAAGATACCCGGGTAGGTCAACAAACAGACTATGATAAGCTTACTTTGGAAGTCTGGACGGATGGGACCATCGCTCCTGATGAAGCAATCAGTTCCAGTGCCAAGATATTAAATGATCACCTAAAATTATTTATTGGTCTAACTGAGTCCATTTCCGACGAAATCACCATGGTGGAAAAAGAGGAAGAAAAGAAAGACAAGCTTTTGGAATTGACCATTGAGGAATTGGATTTGTCGGTACGCTCCTATAACTGCCTGAAAAGGGCGGGAATCAATACGGCGCAGGAACTCATTCAGCGCACAGAAGAGGATATGATGAAAGTCCGGAATTTGGGCCGGAAGTCCTTGGAGGAAGTTCAGGAGAAATTAAAGGAACTGGGACTCAGTTTAAGAAAGAGCGACGAATAATCTCAGGCAAAGGAGGTTTAGACATGGCATATCGTAAACTGGGAAAAACCAGCAGCCACCGTCGTGCAATGTTCAGAAACATTGTCACTTCATTACTGGATAAAGGACGTATTGAAACCACGGAACCAAAGGCGAAGGAATTAAAAAGCATCGCCGAAAAAATGATTTCTCTGGGCAAAAGGGGAGATCTCCATTCCCGGCGCCTGGCTTTGTCCTATTTGATGGACGAAGATGTGGTCACAAAATTGTTTGCTACTACAGCCCCTCGTTACCAGGACCGGCCAGGAGGATACCTGCGCATTGTGAAGCTGGAGCAGCGGCGGGGGGATTCAGCTCAAATGGTTCTGGTGGAATTGGTTTAATTAGCGTTTAAGTGCGGAACCCCATATTTTTATCGAAGTAAGAGTCAGGAGGCAGGTTCCTGGCTTTACTTTTTCATTCAAAGGATGCATCAATTTCGGGCTGCTGGAGGGGAGAAGCTTGATTTCCATTAAGAGCCTTTCGTATGCATATAAAACACAAAAGGGTGAAACAAAGGCCTTAGATGAGGTGAATTTGGACATTAAAAAAGGGGAGTGGCTGGCGATTATCGGACCCAACGGTTCGGGAAAATCAACTTTAGCCCGTCATCTCAATGCCCTTCTATTGCCGGAGTCAGGTACTGTAACCGTGGAAGGAATGGATACCTCTGATGCTGCCATGATCTGGAAAATCCGCCAGAAGGTAGCCTTTGTCTTTCAAAACCCGGACAACCAGTTGATTGCGACCACGGTGGAGGAAGACGTGGCTTTCGGTCCGGAAAACCTGGGGTTTCCTCCGCAAAAAATTGCCGAACAGGTTGCCCAAGCCTTACAGGTGGTAGGAATGATGGACTTTCGTGAGTCCGCTCCCCACCTTCTTTCCGGGGGGCAAAAGCAAAGAGTGGCCATTGCCGGGGCCTTAGCTATGAACCCGGAATATTTGGTGATGGATGAAGCAACTGCCATGCTGGATCCCCAGGGGCGGCAGGAAGTGATCAAGACATTAAGTCACCTGAATCAAGAATTAAAATTAACCATTGTTTACATTACCCATTTCATGGAAGAGGTAGTCTTTGCCCATCGGGTAGCAGTTTTAGATCAAGGAAAAGTAAAAATAACAGGGACACCCAAAGAGGTGTTCGCCCAGTCCGGTGCCTTGATGAAAATGGGACTGGACGTTCCGGAAATTACCCTTTTGGCGGATAAATTAAAGCAAAAAGGCTGGATCCGGTCGGGTGGCATCACGACGATAAATGAAATGGTGGAGAGCTTATGTCAATTGAAATAAAAGATCTCTCTTATATCTATCTGCCCGGTACTCCTTACGAAAAAACTGCCTTAAAAAAAATCAATATGCACATCGGCAAAGGGGAGTTTATTGGTCTGATAGGACACACCGGATCCGGTAAGTCCACCTTGGCCCAACATTTGAACGGGCTGTTGAAGCCTACCCAAGGCAGTATTTCCATTGACGGCGTGAGCCTCTGGGAAAAAAAGAAACCGCCCGCCGATTTATGCCGTAAAGTAGGCCTGGTATTTCAGTATCCAGAGCATCAGCTTTTTGCCGAGACGGTCTATGAGGATGTGGCCTTTGGGCCCCGCAACCTGGATATTCCGGAAGCAGAATTACCTTCCCTGGTCAGACAGTCTTTAGAGTGGGTAGGCTTGTCCTATGAGGAATTTAAAGACAGGTCGCCTTTTGCCTTAAGCGGGGGCCAGAAAAGAAGAGTGGCCATGGCAGGGGTGCTGGCCATGCAGTCTGACGTACTTGTGCTGGACGAGCCAACCGCGGGCTTGGATCCGGCGGGACGGAAAGAGATGATTAGCCTGGTCAAACAGCTATATCAAAAATACGACAGAACAGTGGTATGGATCTCTCACAATATGGATGAAATTGCCCGTTTAGTTAACAGGCTCATTGTGATGTACCGGGGGAAAATATATCTGGATGGCGCGCCCAGGGAAGTCTTTGCCCGGGAGCAGGAGCTAAAAAATATCGGCTTGGATATTCCGGCGGCAGCTGCTGTGGTACGGAGATTGAAGGAAAGAGGTAAGCCGGTACCGGGGAGAGCCATCACCATAGACGAGGCTTTTCAGGAAATATCACAATGGATGGGGGGCAACCGATGATCAGTAACTTTAGTATTGGTCAGTATTATCCCATAAAATCGCCCCTGCACCGGTTGGATCCCCGGACCAAAATCAGCGCGGTATTTTTTTTCATTATTGCCCTGTTTTTTGCCCATGATTATTACAGTTATTTTGTCGCCATCCTCTTTTCCCTATTGCTGATATTTTTGTCCCGGGTGCCGATAAAGATTTTGCTCAGAGGTCTGAAGCCCATCTTTATTTTTGTGATCATTACTGCCTTTATTCATCTGTTTTTTACGCCGGGAACGGAGATTTGGCGCTGGAAAATCCTTAAATTAACAAAAGAGGGGTTGGATCAAGCCATTTTTATGTCCATCCGATTGATCCTGCTCATCGGCGTATCTTCTTTGCTCACGCTGACAACGACACCTGTTTCTTTAACAGATGGGATGGAGCGGCTATTGGGGCCCTTTAAAAAAATAGGCCTTCCGGCCCACGAACTGGCCATGATGATGACCATAGCCCTCCGGTTTATCCCCACATTATTGGAAGAGACAGAGAAGATTATGAAAGCACAGGTATCCCGCGGGGCTAATTTCTCTTCAGGCAGCCTGCTGAAAAGGGCGAAAGTTTTGGTGCCCTTGCTGGTTCCTTTGTTTATCAGCGCCTTTAAACGAGCGGAAGAGCTGGCCTTGGCCATGGAAGCCCGGGGCTATCACGGCGGAGAAGGACGCACCAGGATGCGGGTACTGGTGATGAAATGGTTTGACTGGATATCTTTAGGAGTAATCATGCTTTTTTTAGCTTACATGGGATATTACAGGTGGCTGGCGTAAAGTCGAAAGTTAAAAGCCAAAAGTCAAAAGTCAAAAGCCTAAGTCCGAAAGCGAGTCCAAGAGCTTTGGAGGAAGATTAGACAGAATAGCTAGTAATAAGTGACTTTTGACCTTAGACTTTTGACTTTCGACTGAACCGAAAGGTAGGAAGAGCAGGATGACGCGAAATATTAAGCTCCTCATCGAATATGAGGGGACCAATTATGTAGGGTGGCAGAAACAGCCGGAAAGCCACGGAAAAAGTATTCAAGGACTATTAGAAGATAGTTTACGCACCATGGTCCAGCATGAGGTACACTTAACTGCTGCCGGGCGTACCGATGCAGGCGTTCACGCCCAGGGCCAGGTGGCGAATTTTTTTACCCCGAGCGCCATTCCTGCGGAGAGATTTCCCCCTGGACTGAAGGGATTGCTTCCCGCAGATATCGTGGTAAAGGGGGCCTGGGAGGTGCCGGAGCAGTTTCATGCCCGGTATAGTGCGCTTAGAAAGACCTATCGCTATACCATTCGAACGGCAAGGGCACCGAGTGCTTTTGAATGGCGGTATAGTCTGCATCTGCCCATACCGTTAAATGTGGAGGCGATGAAAACGGGGGCCGGTTTTTTCCTGGGAACCCATGATTTCACTTCATTTTGCGCCAAAGGCAGTCCGGCAAAAAAATTTATCAGAACGGTCCATGCCTGCCGGATATCTTCTGATCAAGAGCACATTTATTTTGAGGTTACGGCAGATGGCTTCCTATACAACATGGTGCGCATTATGGTAGGTACCTTAGTGAATGTGGGCCGGGGCAGATGGGCCCCGGAGCACGTAAAAACGATCATAGAAGCCAAAAATAGAAATCTGGCCGGACCGACGGCCGAACCGCAGGGATTGATGCTCTGTGAGGTAAACTATTAGCACCAAGTTTCTGGTACCTTTATCATCGGTTAGAGGCTCTTGACATATTTAGCTTATTTTATTAAAATAACTTTGTGTGAGTTTATCCAAGATTCATTACCAACCTAATGCAGAATATTGGCGTGCCTGTGATCTTCAGCCCCGTTGGTTATGGGCGAGACAATAGATGTTACTCAAGGTATAAGGAGGGAAAAAGCGTGCAAACATTTATGGCAACCCCCAAGGATATAGAGAGAAAGTGGTATATCCTGGATGCGACAAACAAGCCTCTGGGCAGGTTAGCGACTGAAGCGGCCCGCTTGTTACGAGGAAAGCATAAACCCATTTTTACCCCACATATTGACACAGGAGACCATGTGATTGTAATTAATGCAGAAAAAGTTTTGCTTACCGGTAATAAGCTTCAGCAAAAGAAATACTATCAGCATTCCCGGTATCCAGGTGGGTTAAAAGCGGTAGATTATCAAACTCTGTTGGCAACCAAACCGGAGCGGGCGATCGAAAAAGCTGTAAAAGGGATGGTCCCTCATAACCGTTTGGGAAGAAAAATCATGACCAAAATCAGAATTTATCGCGGTGGGGAACACCCCCATGCAGCTCAAAAGCCTGAAGTTTGGAACTTTGAATCTTAAGATTTTTTGAAGGGAGGATTCGATCAGTGGCAGAGGTAAAATATTATGGCACCGGGCGCCGGAAAAATGCCATCGCAAAAGTATGGGTTGTACCCGGCGAGGGAAATGTGTTGGTAAACGAGCGCCAGCTCGACGAATATTTCGGCAAGAAAACCCTGGAAATGATTGTGAAGCAACCTTTGGAGCTTACAGGTACTTTGTCCCGGTTCAATGTAATTGCCAAGGTTCAAGGCGGCGGCACCACCGGACAGGCAGGCGCAGTCAGGCATGGGATTGCCCGGGCCCTGGTTCAGGCCGATGCAGGTTTACGACCGAAACTGAAATCAGCCGGCTTTATCACCCGGGATCCCCGGATGAAGGAAAGAAGAAAGTACGGGTTGAAGAAAGCACGTAAAGCAAGCCAGTTCTCGAAACGTTAAAATATCAACAAGGCAAAAGCCATGGAGAAAAGTCCATGGCTTTTACGCTTTATGGGAAAGGAAATTCCCTAAAATTATTTTCTTTTTTATCGCTCTCTGATACAGGATTTATCTTGATCATCGCGAAACAGTTAAATATAGAATTGTATCCATGGATACTAGAAAGGGAACAAGCATGGAAAAATGGAAAAGGAACCTGTTTATTGTAGTACTTGCCCAGTTTGTGATCCGCGCAGCCCATACTTTTGTCCTCCCTTATTTAGCATTATTTGTCGCGGAGTTGGGGGTCAGTGATCCAAAACAAGTGGCATTTTGGGCCGGTGCCATTGCTTCGGCTAATTTTTTAGGCCAGTCTCTTTGCTCTCCTATTTGGGGTTCTTTAGCCGATCGATACGGGAGAAAGGCCATGCTCCTCCGGTCCATTCTCGCTATTGGCATTTTCACGCTCATGATGAGTATTGTGGTCAGTCCGCTGCAACTTTTTTTGGTGCGGCTGACATTAGGGTGTTTCAGTGGATTTAATGCCGCCGCCATCGCCTATATTTCCACGGAAACGCCGAAAGAAAAATTGGGGTATTCCTTAGGGTGGCTGCAGACCGGACAGATGGCAGGCTTTTTAATCGGACCGGCCATTGGCGGGGTATTGGCGCACATTTGGGGTTTCAAAGGAAGCTTTATCATTGCCGGTCTGATTACCCTGGGCTTGTTTGGTCTGGTTTATTTTGTTACGGAAACCCGAACCGGTCATCCTTCAGGCAATCCCACTCAGGAAAAGCGTAAAGGGATTCTGGAGGCCTTAAAAATTATTGGAAAACAACCGGTCCAGATGGCATTGTTTTTTATCATTATTATTACGCAGCTTTCCAATAAAAGTATTGAGCCCCAATTAGCGATTTTTTTGTCCACGATTTATGAGGGGAAAAATCTGGAATTGGTTATTGCCAATGTTTTTATGATTACGGCTGTTTCTAATGTGATTTTAGCCCCCATCCTGGGACGGTTTGGAGACAAAAACAACCATTTTCAGGTGTTGTTTTGGTGTCTCTTAGGAGCGGGCCTGGTTACCATCGGTCAAATCTGGGTGAACAACATCTGGCAGTTACTGATCCTCCGTTTTGCCTTAGGGGCTTTTTTAGCGGGTATTCTTCCTTCCGCCAATGCTCTGATTGGGACCCATACTCCCTTTGCCCAAAGAGGAGCCGTATTTGGCTTTTTGGCAAGTGCCAATGCTTTGGGAAATTTTGCCGGTCCTATTTTTGGGGGAAGCATCATTGGATTATTTGGCGTAGATTACGGTTTTTATCTTGTTTTTTGCCTTACGGGAATGATGTTTTTGTTGGGTGGTGCGTTCATTAGACGGTGGGGCAGATATGGGAGAGAGGAGGAGGCATAATGGGCCAAATCTTGTTTATCGCTCCGGAAGAAAAAACAGCCCAATTAGCCCGGGAAATTTCTGCAGGTTTGCATATCCCGATTCATGCCATGGTTATGTTTGGTCTGGAACGGGAGAAATTGTTAACTACCCTTTCACCCGACGACACAGAGGTGGTGGTGTCCCGGTGGGGCTTTGATTACCGGAGGCTTGTGGAGCTATCCCGGGTTCCTTTGATCGAAATTCCCTTAACAGCATTTGACTTAATCGATTCTACCTACAGGGCGATGCAGTATGCCAAACCTATGGGCATCATCCATTCCAAGTGGGTGATAGAGAAATGCATGGATCTTGCTGCTTATTTGGGATTAAACAATTTGGTCCATTTTGAGATCAGCCGTCTTGACCTGGAAGAAATAAAAAAAGGACTATTATCTTTGAAAAAAAATGGGGTAAAAATTGTCCTGGGGGGAATAACGGCCACGAATATGGCCAATACATTGGGATTGACGGGGATCTTAATCCGGGCGGGACGTGAATCCATCGAACAGGCTTTAACCGAGGCGGCAAGGCTGATTCCGGCCCGGAAAATAGAACGGGAACGGGCGGAACGCTGGGAAACCATTCTCAGGTCTTCCCATGACGGCATTATTGCCGTCGATACAAAGGGCCTGGTGACCCTGTTCAACCGAAAGGCGGAAAAAATCTTTTCCTGCCAATCCAGCCGGGTTCATGGGTGTCACTACCGCACAGTAGATCCTTCCCTGCCGTTTGCCCAGGTCCTGGCCGGGAAAAAAAATTATGAAGCGGGAGAACTGCTCTGGTTTGACCACAAACCCTATTTAACGAAAATTGTCTCTATTACGGTGTCGGGTAAGACCGTTGGCGCTGTGGCTACAATTTTAGAAGCATATGAGCTGCAGAACATGGAAGCCCGGTTAAGAAAAAAGCTGCACAGCCAGGGATTTGTGGCAAAATCTACTTTTGAAAATATTATCGGAGAAAGTGAGGCCATTCAATACACCATTGCATGTGCCAAAAAATACAGCCGGGTGGAGAGTGCGGTCCTGATTCAGGGAGAGTCCGGCACCGGAAAAGAAATATTTGCCCAAAGCATCCACCGCAACAGCCCCCGGGCCAAGAAACCCTTTGTGGCGATCAATTGTGCTGCTCTGCCCCCCTCTCTTTTGGAGAGCGAATTGTTTGGGTACTCGGAAGGGGCTTTTACCGGAGCCAGGCGTCAGGGAAAGCAGGGAGTTTTCGAACTCGCCCATGGCGGAAGCATTTTTTTAGACGAGATTACCGAGGTTCCCCTGGATATTCAAGGACGATTTCTCCGGGTTTTACAGGAAAAAGAGGTGATCCGGATCGGCGATGATAAAGTAATTCCTGTGGATATCCGGGTGATCGCCGCCACAAATAAAAATCTGCAGAGCGTAGGGGAACAGGGAAAATTCCGTAAGGACCTGTTTTTCCGGCTCAATGTTCTTCCCCTGTGGATTCCTCCCTTGCGGGAGAGAAAAGAAGACATCCCCATTCTATTCCAATTTTTTTTAGAGAAAACTGCGCCTAAGTTAGGAAAAGTGTGCCCCCGGGTAGAAAAAGGGGTTGATGCGTTATTATGCCGGTATCACTGGCCCGGAAATGTGAGACAGCTGGAGAATCTGGTGGAAAGGGCATTGGTGTTATGGGATACCAAGATTCTCACTGTAAAACAGATTGATCAATTGCTGGAATGGAATATGGGATATGGTGATGTGGAGGAAGTAAATGATCTAAAAACCTTTGAATCCGATGTGATTTTCAAGATTCTGGACCAATACGGGGGAAACCGCAAAATGACGGCGAAGCACTTAGGGATCAGCACCACCACTCTTTGGCGGCGCCTTAAATTAAAAAACATTCCAAAATGAAATCATAGCTTCCAAATTGTAATGTTTTTTGAGCAGAAAAATTAAATAGCTCGTGCAAAATGAAGCACCGTGCCTCAAGTTGTTTGGTTTTTACGATTGGCACGGTTTTTGCTTTATCTACCCTTTGAAAAGAAAAAATTAGGTGAGCGCTGAAGGGGACATCTGAATACCAAACAACAAAAAGAATGGTGAATAAAAAATTATCAAGGATGGTGAAGGGGACGTGCGTGATTTAAGGGATTGGTTAAAACAAGTAGAAGCCATAGGTGAACTAAAAAAAATCAGTGGAGCGGCCTGGGACGGCGAAATGGGGGCATTAACGGAACTTACGGCAGAAAAATATCCAGGCAAGGCTCCCGCGCTGCTTTTTGATGATGTACCGGGGTATCCCGGTGGTTTTCGGACCTTGTATGGTCATTTTACCACTCTGAAAAGGGTTGCCCTCACTTTGAATATTCCTCTTGAAGAGGCGGAGAATAAGGTGAAATTGGTAAAGGCTTACCAAGACAAATGGACGAACATCAAACCCATTCCCTATCATTTTGTGGCAGATGGACCTATTCTGGAGAATGTCCTCACGGGAGGCGATATTGATTGTTTTAAATTTCCTGTTCCCAGGCATCATCAGAGAGACAAAGCCAGGTTCATCGGTACGGCTGCCTGCGTTATTACCAAGGATCCGGACCGGGACTGGTACAACTTAGGGACTTATCGGTCTCAGGTTTATGACGCGGCGACCATCGGCTGCCAGATTACCGAGGGAAAACATGGACGGATTCACCGCGACAAGTATTTTGAGCGGGGAGAAACCATGAAAGTGGCGATCGTCGTCGGTCAAGATCCTTTGCTTTACCTGTTATCCGCAAGCCAGGTTCCGGAGGGTGTTTCCGAATATGATTATGCCGGAGCCATCCTGGGAGAGCCCTATCCGGTGATAAAAGGCGTCTATACCGGTTTCCCGGTGCCGGCTAATGCGGAAATCGTTATTGAAGGCGATATTACTCCCGGTGACCTCTTGGACGAAGGACCCTTTGGCGAGTGGATGGGCTACTATTGCAGCGCACCGGTAAAAAGGCCTTGTGTCCGGGTGAAATCCATTATGCACCGTAATCAGCCGATTTTATGCTGTGCGCCCCAGCATAAGCCTGTGGACGAAACTGTGTTGTTAAAAGCAGTGGCCGGGAGCGCCGCGATCTGGGATGCTCTTAGGCTAGCGGGGATACCTGACATCAAAGGGGTTTGGCAGCATGAAGGAGGTATGGGTGTTCGTTTTTTAGTAATCTCCATTCAGCAACGCTATCCCGGCCATGCCCGTCAAGTCCTCCATGTGGCATCCAGCTGCCAGGCCGGAGCCTACAACGGCAAATGGGTCATTGTAGTGGATGAGGATATTGATCCTTCTAATATGGATCAGGTGATGTGGGCGCTGACCACCCGTTTTGACCCTGTTGACGATATTGACATCATCAAGAAGGCTTGGTCCTCCGGACGGGATCCCCTGGTGCAAACCGGTAATTTTAATAACCGCATCCTTTGTGATGCCTGTATCCCTTATCACAGAAAATTAAAGGGTGATTTCCCGGTGGTGGTGGAAGTAGGTGCCGAGGAAACTGCCCGGCTTCTTGAGAAATGGAAAGGCATACTTTTTTAACCTGACTAACTTGGCGTAGGTCTCCCCCATAATTGGGACATTGCCTTAGCCGCTCTACGAGGAGTGGCCCTCAATAGTGTTCCCTGACCGCTAACGGCGGGAGTCCAACGCCTATTAAGTCATGCATTCGCAGTTCTCACGCTGTATTAGCAGTTCTAAAACTTGCTAAGAAAACCACTTAGCAAGTTAAGAACTTGCGTCAAAATTCAGGTGGAGTAAAAGAATCTCCATCGAATTAAGAACTAGCTTCAACCAAGCTGCTGCTAAGCTTGAAAAGGAGGGCAAAATGGGAGAAACGCAGTATCAGACAGTCGGGCAGCCCATCACGAGGACGGATGCGAAAGAAAAGGTGATGGGAAGGACGATTTACGGGGTAGATTTAGTCTTACCGCGCATGCTTTACGGAAAAGCCTTGTTGAGTCCCTATCCTCATGCCCGTATTGTAAATGTAGACACCAGGGCGGCACGCCATCTTCCTGGGGTCAAGGCCATTGTAACCGGCCAAGAATTACCTTATACCTATGGATCCACGATCAAGGACCGGCCGATTCTGGCCCGCGATATTGTGCGCTTTGCCGGAGAACCTGTCGTAGCCGTAGCTGCAGTCGACTTAGACACGGTGGAAGATGCTTTAAGTCTGATCCAGGTAGAATACGAGGAACTGCCCCCCTTGCTGGACCCGGAGATTGCTATGGAAGCCGGAAGTCCTTTGGTGCATCCTGAATTAATGAGCTACTCTCACAGCTATGCCGCCCGTCCTATCGTGAACACCAATATCTGCAGCCACTTTAAATTAAGACATGGGGATATTGAGGCCGGTTTTGCCCTGGCCCACGATATTATTGAAGAAACCTACACGACCCAAATGGTGGAGCAAATGTGTATGGAACCGCATATGGCTATCGCCCAGGCTGACCCGGTGAGTGGAAGATATACCCTTTGGGTGAATACAGCCGCTCCCTATATTTCCCGGACCGAATTAGCCCAGGCCCTGGAAATTCCCATGAAGGATATCCGCATTATCGTCCCTCCTGTGGGTGGTTCTTTTGGGGCAAAAATGTATTTGAAGGTTGAGCCAATTGCAGTGGTGCTGGCCCAAAAAACAGGGAACCGGCCGGTGAAGGTTGTGATGACCCGGGCGGAAGAACTGACCACCATGGTGGTGAAAGGGCCGACCAAAACCACTCTGAAAAGCGGCCTTACCAAGGAGGGCAAGATTATTGCCCGTCAGGTAACAACGATATGGGATACCGGGGCCTATGCGGATTGTGGTCCCAGGATTAGCCGCAACGGGGGGCACACTTCGGCAGGACCTTATTACATTCCTCATATCAGCATTGACGGGTATTGTGTCTATACCAATAAAAATATCGGCGGGGCTTTTCGGGGCTATGGGGTGCAGGAAGTTTCCTGGGCTTATGAAAGGCACATGGAGACCATCGCCCATCAGCTGGGCATAGATCCCCTGGAATTTCGCCTCAGGAACATTCTTCAGGAAGGCGATGAAAACCAGACCGGGCAAAAAGTACACAGCGTAGGTCTAAAGGAATGCCTGGAAAAAGCTGCTGCAGCTATTGAGTGGGGTAAACCGTCTCCCAAAAGCGGGGAAAATGGAAGTATCCGGCGCGGCAAAGGAATCGCGTGCATTCATAAAGCAACGGGAGCACCGTCCAGTTCTTCCGCAATCGTCCGGGTGAACGAAGACGGCACGGTGGGATTGCTCATGAGTACGATTGAACAGGGACAGGGGTCCAATACCATTCTGGCCCAAATGGTTGCCGAGGAACTGGGCGTGCCCACGAACGCAGTTGCTGTCAGTCAGCCGGATACAGATTATACGCCTTTTGATTCTTCTACTACTTCCAGCCGGTCTACTTTCCATATGGGTAATGCCATCCGTTTGGCCTGCGCAGATATTCTAGAACAACTGAAGCGGATTACGGCTGAGACTTTTCAGGTAACCATGGAAGAGGTGGAAAGTAAAAACGGCAAAGCCTGGGTGCGGGAGAAACCGGATCAGGTGCTGAATCTGAAACAGGCCATCGGCAAATATTTTGGGGCCAGGGGGGGCACCTTAATCGGCCGGGCTTCCTATCGGCCGGATGTGATTGCCATGGATCAGGACGCCCAAAGTCCCAAAGCGGTCCCCTATTATATGTATGCTGCCCAGGCTGCTGAGGTGGAGGTCGATATAGAAACCGGGAAAGTTAAAGTCCTCAGGTTGTCGGCGGCCCATGACGTGGGGCAGGCGATTAATCCGGTTACCTGCCTGCAGCAGATTGAGGGAGCCTTGGGTATGGGTTTAGGAGGAGCGCTCACGGAAGAGGTAAAAGTGGATGCCGGAATCACCCGCAATCCCAATTTTCATGACTATAAAATCCCTACGGCGCTGGATATGCCCCTCTTCATTCCCATGATTGTGGAAGTGCCCCACAGGGATGGCCCTTATGGGGCAAAAGGGGTAGGAGAACCCGGATTGGCGCCTACGGCTCCTGCCATCGCAAATGCAGTTTACGACGCAGTTGGCGTCGCCTACAATGATTTACCTTTAAACCCGGAACGAGTTTTAAGAGGAATAAAAAAGCAAGTTTAAATAAACCAATCAGGGAGTGATCTCACGCTCAGCTTTTTAGACAACTAAGGCAGGGTAATAAATTTGCAGGGGAGGGAATTATTTTGATTGAGGCAATGTGGCAGGGATTAAGCCTTACGCTTCAACCGGATGCATTCATCTACCAATTCATCGGTATTCTTTTAGGGTTAGTATTTGGTGCCATCCCAGGTTTATCAGGAATTCAAGCTCTCGCGATTTTGATCCCGTTTATTTTTACCATGTCCCCGGCGGTGGCATTTTCCTTTCTGCTCGGTGCCCACGTAGCAACTTGTTTCGGTGGTTCTGTCACGGCGATTTTGCTGAATGTTCCGGGAACATCCCTTAGCATTTCCACCTGTTGGGACGGCCATCCCTTAGCGAAACAAGGGAGGGCGGGATATGCCCTGGGCATCTCGGCCATGTCCAATGTCCTGGGGGGCTGGTTCGGGGTAATTGTCTTAGGATTATCTATACCGGTGATGCAGCCCATGATTTTGGCGCTTCAGCCTGCGGAGTTTTTTATGGTTGCTTTATTGGGCTTAACCTTAATTGTCACCTTAAGCGGCAAATCAATGATCAAGGGTCTGGTTTCCGGGATCCTGGGCTTATTAATCTCCTTCATCGGTCAAGATCCCGTCACCGGTGTGTCCAGATATACTTTTGACTCGGTATTTCTTATGGATGGCATCGATTTGATTGCCGTCGTTTGCGGCCTTTACGCCGTAGGAGAAATGATTAAGCTCTTTGTCGAGGGTAGTTCTATCGCTTCCACAAAGGTATCAACCAGCTTTGCCGGTGTTTGGGAGGGAATGAAGCAGCCCTTCAAACATAAACTTTTATTTATTCGGTGCAGTATTATCGGCGCCCTCATCGGTGCCTGTCCCGGGGTGGGAGGCACTGTGGCGAATGTGGTAGCTTACGGTCATGCCGTCCAAACCTCAAAAAATCCGGAAACATTCGGCACGGGAAGAGAAGAAGGGCTGATCGCACCGGAATCTTCCCATATTGCCAAAGAAGGGGGCCAAATGATCCCTACTTTAGCTTTGGGTATTCCGGGCGGGGAAGCAACCGCAGTATTGCTGGGGGCCTTTTTAATCCTGGGCCTGCAGCCGGGACCGGCCATGATTAGGGAACACTTGGATATGACTTTCTCCATTATGTGGATCATCGCCCTTTCCAGCTTATTTGCCAGTGCCATAGGCCTTCTGCTGGCGGGACAATTAGCCAAAATCACTTCCGTGCCGTCGGACATATTGGCACCCATGATCGTGATGTTTGGCGTGGTAGGCGCCTTTGCCAGTAAAGGGAATATAGCCGATGTCTTTTTGTGCCTGGGCTTTGGGGTAATAGGATATTTTATGCGGCGTTTCAACTATTCGGAGGCCTGCCTGATTATTGGTTTAGTCCTGGGGACCATCTTCGAACGCAACTTCCAAATGGCCAGAATGATGTATGGGTTAGGTTTTCCTTTTACCCGGCCCATCAGCTTCGTTCTTTTAATTTGTACGGTTTTATTACTTTTGTATCCTAGCCTCAAAAAGAAATTCGGTAAAAAGGAAGCAGGTGCAGCGGTATGAAAATAAGTGGGGAAAAGATTTTCAATTTGGGTATCCTTTTGGTTTTATGCCTATTCGTCATCATGTCTTTGACATTTCCACCGAAAGCAAAGCTGCTGCCCTTAATCATCGGTATTCCTGGGATCATTTTAATGATTGTCTTGTTGGTCAGCGATTTTCTTAAGCCTCAAAAAGAAGCGACGTCTTTAACAAAAGAAGAAAAGAAACGTCAATATCAGATGTTTCTTGGCGTGGTCGCTCTTTTTTTCATCATTATCTGCACCGGCATTAGTTTAGGTGTAGCTCTATTTTTATTCGCCTTTATCCGCTTTGTAGCGAAAAGAAAGCTTCTGGTTGCTTTTGGGATGGCCTTGTTTGGCTTTGCCCTTACCTATGGTCTTTTTGGAGTAGCCTTGCATTACCCGTTATATAAAGGGCTGCTTAATTTAATTTGACAAATTAACCTTAAAGGGGAAGGGGGGGAGTTTGTCAACCAACCAAAGAGGAAGGCTGGAAAAAATGTTGTAAACCCAAAAAGGGATGAGGAGGGGTAGTATGAAACAAAGGAAAAAAGCACACCGAGCCATGGTAATGTTATTCATCTGTGCATTCTTAGGCACCATGTTTTTAGCCGGGTGTGGAGGGAGCAATACCGCACCCGCACAGGATTCCGGCACGCAGGCACCATCGGAACAAACCAATCCGGTGGCGGGAAAAACGATTACCTTTATTGTGCCCTATTCCCCCGGCGGCGGTTTTGACACTTATGCCCGTTTAATGGCTCCTTTCCTGGCCAAAGAAACAGATGCCACGGTGGTTGTGCAAAATGTGCCTGGGGGCGGTTCCATTATCGGCACCAATAAGCTTTATGAGTCCCCGGCCGACGGCACCGCAATCGGCATCCTGGGTGGGGCTAACATTGTATTTGCCCAGACCTCCGGAGCCGATGGCGTGGTATTTGATGCGGCCAAATTTAATTATCTGGGACGTGTCTCCGCAGACCCTAGCGTTCTGATCGCTTCAACCAAGAAGCAATTTAAAAGCGTTAAAGATTTTCAGGATGCTCAAGGGGAAATTAAGACAGCCTGTACCGGTGTTGGTGAAGATGATTTTTACACCACCAGTGTAATTTTCAAAGCTTTTGATATCACGAATTACAAAATTGTCACGGGATGGGAAGGCACTTCCCAGTGGCTGGCGGCGGTTGCTGCCGGAGAGATTGACGGTGGGCAGATTTCTCTAAGCAGTGCTTTGGCGCCAATTGAAAATAAGTTTGCCGTTCCCTTATTAATCGTGGCCCCAGAACGAAACCCCCGTCTTCCGGATGTTCCTACCGCGATAGAACTCTTATCACCTGGTGAGAATAGGGACATGGTGGAAACCCTGACCAATATCCTGGTGGCTGACCGTATTATTACCATGCCTCCGGGGGCAGATCCCGCAGTAGTGGAATTTATGCGGGCTGCAATTGGCAAAGTGCTGAATAATCCCGAATTTCTGGATCAGGCAAAGAAAGCTGAACGGGATGTACTTTATTTGCCTGGGGCTGATGTGCAGTCTGCCGTAGAAAAAGCTATGGAATCGGCTCAGGCGTTAAAACCGATTTTTGACGAGGCGGTAAAAAAGGCTAAATAGTACTGCTGTTATAGAGAGCAGGGAAGGGACTCCCTTCCCTGCCCCAAAGTGTCGACAGGGGGAAAAGGCTGAAGCCAACGCCGTTAAAGAGGAATGCTTCCCCGTACTGTTCCAGGATAAAAATTTATTTATTACTGCGAAGAAAATAGTATTTGTATACCTGCATACGATAAGTATTTACGATAAATGAGCCATCCACTCGGCAAATGCCGAGAGACGATAGATGTAAAAGGAGGAAAATCCGGCAGAACTGGCGGGAAAAAGTTTTTAGCCCAAGTTGCTTGGTAAATACCAAGAGTCTATGCAAATATGGGGGTGTTTCTATGCAGCGTTTAACCAAATTTGAGTATGTTTTTCCGCAAAACCTAACAGAAGCTTTTGTTATTCTTAAGGAAGAAGGGGCAGGTGCCAAAATATTAGCCGGGGGAACCGATGTTTTGGTGGCCATAAAAGAAAAAGGACTTAAACCTGCAGTTCTGGTGGACCTTAAGGGGTTGTCCGAATTAAAAGGGATTAAGGTTAATGAAGACGGTTCCGTGGAAATTGGCGCTCTGACAACCCTGCACGAAGTAGAGATGAGTCCGTTGATCCGCAAAAATTATTCCGCACTTGCCGATGCGGCCGGTTATGTAGGATCATATCCGGTGCGTAACCGGGCTACTTTAGGCGGAAATGTCTGTAATGCTGCCCCATCGGCGGACACCTCACCTGCGCTGATTGCCTTTCAAGCGAAAGCAAATATCGTGGGTCCCGAAGGCAGTCGCTCCATTGCCTTAGAAGAGTTCTTTACCGGTCCCGGTAAATCTGTTCTACAGCCAGGAGAATTGTTAGCTTCTTTTTCTCTCCCGGCGGCGGATGCCCGTATGGGGGGAGCCTATCTGAAACACGGACCCCGGGAAGCAATGGATATAGCGATTGCAGGCGTGGCAGCAACAGTGCTGATGGATGAACAGGGGATCTGCCGGCAAGCTAGAATTGTTATGGGGGCAGTTGCTTCAACCCCTCTCCGGGCTAAGACGGCCGAAGAAATATTGGTGGGGCAAAAGATAAGTACAGATCTGATCGCGAAAGCCGGAGAAATTGCCGGAGGGGAAGCCAGGCCAATCAGTGATCTGCGCAGTTCGGCAGATTATCGGCGTAAAATGGTGATAGTCTTAACACGCCGGGCCCTTCATGAAGCCCTGAGCAAAATTTCTTAAGCGGAGGGAAGACATAAAATGGAAAGATATTTAGAAAAGAAAATCCAAGTCAGAATAAATGGTGAAATCTATGTGAAACGGGTTCCTTCCCGGCGTACCTTACTGGATTTTCTCCGGGAGGATTTAGGTTTAACAGGTACCAAGGAAGGCTGCGGGTCGGGAGACTGTGGCGCCTGTACCGTATTACTGGATGGTAAACCCGTTAATTCCTGTCTCGCTTTAGCCATAGAAGTAGACGGCCATGACATTATTACCGTGGAAGGCTTGTCTAAAGAGAATGTGCTTGATCCGCTGCAACAAGCTTTTATTGATGAAGGAGCAGTGCAATGCGGCTTTTGCTCCCCCGGCATGTTAATGACGGCCAAAGGTCTACTGGATGAAAACCCCCATCCCACGGAGCAAGAAATTCGCAAGGCCATCGCGGGAAATCTCTGCCGTTGTACGGGCTATGTCAGAATAATCCAGGCCATAAAAAAAGTAGCCGACCAAAAGGATTAAAATAGAAATGATTTATGTATACATGGATTCCAAGAGTAGTAAGATTTTTCAAAATTTATTATATAAATGGGGTATCCTTTTTAAAAACTTTACCTAATTTTAAAAAAAACCAAGATATTTTTATTCATAAAAGAGGAAAATGAGTAAAAAGTCAGAATATATCTCTTATAAAATTAGTTGGTCGGGATACATGTATTCGAAGGGAGGTGGGTTAAAGGTCAAGAAGAAGACTTTCTGCATGTGCAGGGTCAAAATTAATTATTTAATAAAAAAACCCACCTTCCGGAAAAGCTTGCTTCAATTAAACCCATAAAAAAGTTGGAGCACAACCTTAGGTTTGTTGATGGAACTAAAAAAATTTACAGGTAATGAGGAGGCAAGAAATGTTTAAGAAGCGATACTTGATTATAATGGCTGTATTATTAACATTTATGCTGGGGATTACCGGATGTAGTTCTACGCAATCGACGCAATCTACAGAACCTGCTAGTGGTGATGAACAAACGCAAGCCGTAAATTATCCTACCAAGCCCATCAAGTTAGTGATTACGCATGGACCGGGCAGCGGAACCGATATTATCGCCCGGATTATGCAGCCGTTTTTGCAAAAAGAACTGGGCCAGCCCGTGGTTGTGGAAAATATGGAAGGCGCCGGTGGGCGGCTAGCCCGGGCCACGGTTTTTAAAGAAAAAAATGACGGCTATACCCTCTTAGTTACGAACTTTCCTTCCACCCAGTTAGGAGAATTATTGTATAAAGGTGATTATAAGACGTCGGAATTTACGCCGATTTACTCTTTCGTAGGCAGTGAAGCTTACTTTGTGCTCTATGTAGCCCAGGATTCACCTTTCAAGACGTTGAAAGATATGGTTGACGCCTCACAGAAAAAACCCGTCACGTTAGGGGTACCCGGCTTAGGGTCCGGCGCCCACCTGGCTGCTGCTCTATTCAAGGAGAAAGCAGGGTTGAAGGCTGATTTAGTACCCTTTGATGCGGCCCAGGTGTTGTTAAATGTGGCCGGAAAGCAAATTGACGGCGGCACCGATACCGGTGATGGGGTGGCGGCAGAGAACGGGAAGCGGATTCGTGTTTTGACCCAGGCCAGTGATTCCGGACGTTCCCCCTTGTACCCGGATGTGATGACTACGGCGGAAAACGGCTATCCGGGGATGGAACTGGCCAATTCGACCTGTCTTTTAGCTCCCCCCAACACGGATCAAGCCATTGTGGACGTGTTAGTTGCCGCGATGGAAAAAGTCGCCGCCAATCCGGAATATATTGCCAACGCGGAAAAGGCCGGCTATATTCCCTGTGCCCTGGGGCCGGATGAGGTGAAGAAGATGAATGACGACATGATGGCGAATCTGCAAGAGATTGTACCGACCATGCTGAAGGAAATGGAATCTTCCGGGCAGACCAATTAAGGAGTCTTATGCGTAAGGCGTGTTAGGAGGAGCGAAAGTGTTTGCGAAAAGATTTTTCATCCAGGAAAACTTTTTCCTCATGGGACTTGGCGTTTTCTGTATAGGGTTTTTACTTCAGAGCATAGGCATACCGTACTTATCCGCCCGGTTTCCCCGTTTGGTAGCGCTTTTTGCCTTAGTTTTGATCCTTTGGCTGTTGGCGGGAAGAGCAGTTAAGGCTGCCCGGTCCGCAGGGGCTTCAGAAGCCCCTGCGGCCGCAGCGGATGCTCATGAAGAGAATCATGAAGCTGCGCCAGCCAAGCCGGGTAAGACGATCTATTGGGGAACCATGTGGCTGTTAAGTTTACTGTATCCGGGACTAATGCTTATCGTTGGTTTTCCCATCGCCACATTTACTTATCTTTTCGGCATCGGCCGTTTGATGGCTTATAGCTGGAAAAAAGGGCTCGCTTTTTCTTTAATTTATTCGGCAATTACAGTAGCTGTTTTTCAATACTTCCTGAATGTGCCATTGCCGATCGGCATGCTCTGGGAAATGGCGCTGGGATTGTAAAGAATCGTAGGTAAATCATCATCCAATTGAAGCTGTAAAGGGGATTATATATATGGAAATTGCTTCAGCATCTTTGTGGTTGCATGGTTTTGGAGAGGTATTTTCCCTAAATAACCTGATGTTTTTAATATTAGGTACTCTGTTAGGCATGATTGTGGGAGTCTTACCCGGGATCGGCCCTAACTTTGGAGTAGCTTTACTGCTGCCCATGACCTTCACAATGCCGCCGGCAACTGCAATTATCTTTTTATGTTCTGTACATGCAGCAACGGCTTATGGTGATTCCATCGCCTCCATTTTGATCAATGTACCCGGCGGTGGAGGTTCCGTTCCCGCTTGTTGGGACGGCCACCCCTTATCCAAGCAGGGACGCGGCGGTTTGGCCTTGGGACTGTCGGCAACCGCTTCTCTTACCGGGGGGGTTGTGAGCTGGTTTTTTATGGTGCTTTTTTCTCCGCTCCTGGTGGCCTTTGCATTAAAACTGGGCCCGCCGGAGATTTTTATGGTCGCTCTCCTGGCTTTATCTATGCTGGCGGTAGCGGTGAAAGGGAATACCATCAAGGGCATGATCATGGCATGTATCGGCTTGATGCTGTCCTTTATCGGCATGGATGAAATGACGGGTCTTTACCGGTATACCTTTGGCATTCCCTATTTGGAAGACGGTATCGATCTGATTCCGGTGGTCGTAGGGATGTTTGCCATGGCGGAAGTCTATACCATGGTCAACGAAGGCGATCTTACCGGAAAGCTGACGAAGGTACAGGATAAAGCCTTTGATGCGGTAAAATTAGCTTTCAAAAACTATAAATCTTTAATCAGAGGCGTGATGACAGGCGTCTGGATGGGCATTTTGCCGGCACTGGGCATCAACGCGGCCAGTATGTCGGCTTACCTGCTTGAGAAGCAATCTGCCAAGGATAAAGCGGACCAGGATTCCTTCGGCAAGGGTAATCCCAAAGGTGTGATTGCGCCCGAGGGGGCGAAGGGGGCCTGTGTCATTGGCGATCTGGTCCCTACCTTTACCCTGGGTATACCCGGATCCGGCAGTGCCGCCTTGTTAATGGCCGCCTTGATTGTACACGGCTTAAGACCGGGACCGGATTTTTTTCAAGGGGATTTTCCCTATATTGTTTTTGCCGGAATTTTAATTGCCCAGTTTAGCTACTTCTTGGTGGGGATCTTTACGGCAAAGTATTGGGCAAAGATTATTCAGTTTCCTGTGGCCGTCTTGGCCCCGGCTATCGCCGTGATTGCTTTTGTAGGCGTATTTGCCGATAATAACCGCTTGGAAGTTGCTATTGTCTTATCCGTGTTTGGTTTTATCGGTTACTTTATGAACAAGTACGATTATCCGGCTGCTGCTTTAATCCTGGGGCTGGTCCTGGGAAATTTAGTGGAATCAAACTTTAGCCGCTCCATGATGCTTTCTAAAGGCAGTTATTCTTGGGCTTATATGCGGCCGATCACCTTGGTATTGCTCATTATTACCATCGCTTCCTTTGCTTGGCCGTGGGTGAAAGGATTTTTTATCTGGGTCCGCGGGCGAGGAAAAGAGGGCCTGAAAGCGGATTAGGTCAACGCCAAAAGGGGGTGTAACGAAGCTTTTTAGTTTCGCTACACCCCTCCTTCATATTTGAATTTATCATAAATATTAAAAATAATTAATGGGACAAATATGGAACGATGGAAGAAAAATTTAGTTATTTTAGTCTTGGCCCAATTTGTGATGATGGCATCATTTACGATGATGCTCCCCTATTTTGCCTTATTTATTGGCGAACTTGGCGTAAAGGATCCCAAACAAGTTGCTTTTTGGGCAGGCACTATTGTATCAGCCAATTTTTTGGGCCAAGCTCTTTTGTCTCCTTTTTGGGGTTCATTAGCTGACCGATACGGAAGAAAAGCAATGGTTCTGCGGTCTGCCGTGGCGTGCGGCATTTTTACGATCATGTCGAGCTTTGTTCAGACCCCGTTTCAATTGTTGGGAGTCAGGCTTCTCTTGGGAAGTTTTAGTGGATACAATGCTGCTTCTATAGCGTTTATCTCTACTGAAACTCCTAAAGAGAGAATAGGATATGCTCTCGGATGGCTGCAAACCGGACAACAGGCCGCTAATCTAATAGGTCCGGCCCTAGGAGGGGTCATGGTGAGCTTTTGGGGATTCAGGGAAGGCTTTGTTATAACAGGTATTATGAATCTTTTCGTGCTTGCAGCAGTATCCCTGGGAACTAAGGAAACCTTTAAGCCGGCCCCTGAAAAGCGGGTTCCTCAAGAACGGGAGAATACGTGGGGCGTATTAAAATGGCTGAGCACACAGCCTTTGTTGGTATCCTTATTTTTGGTTATTATTATTACCCAACTTGCCAGCAAGAGTATCGAACCTCAAATGGCGATTTATATTTCCCCAATATACCACGGGGATAATACCAGATTAATTATTGCCTATGTTTTTATTGCTACGGCAATTTCTAATGTAATCCTGGGGCCAATTCTAGGAAAGCTTGGGGATCGGCATAACAGTTTTAAGATCCTGTTTTGGTGTTTATTTGGGGCGGGTCTCGTTAGCATTGGCCAAATCTGGGTCGGAAATATGTGGCAGTTGTATGTGGTGCGTTTTGCTTTTGGAGGTTTTTTGGCAGGGATTCTGCCCTCTGCAAATGCTTTAATCAGTATCCATACGCCAATGGAGCATAGGGGATCCATATTTGGTTTTATGGCGAGCGCCAGTGCTTTCGGTATGTTTACCGGACCTATTTTTGGCGGAAGCATCATTGGATTGTTTGGGGTCAATAACGGTTTTTTGGCTGTTTTTGCCCTTACAGGAATTATGTTTATTATGGGAAGTGTTTTCATCAACCAATGGGGTAAAGGCCGGGAAGGATCGGAGATGTTCATGAAGTAGAGGGACAATTTGGTGCATAACCAAATAGTTTGCTCCGGACATAGTAAAAAGCTGATTTGGTGGGAATATTTAATTTTCCAGAAAAACGCAGGATAATTTATTTGTCCATTACTGGGCGCCATACCGTCAATTTATATCTATTTTCTAAGTAGGAGGAGAACAGCGTTGGTTACTTTATCAGAACTGCTGTCTAAAGGGGGATTGGCAAAGGGGCGGGTAGTTGCCGGTAAGGATTATCTAAGCAATATTGTGACATGGTTGCATGTATTAGAGAGTCCTAGCATTGTAGATTGGATGGCGCCGGGCGAATTAGTCATTACGAATCTATACTCTCTCATAGAAAAACCGGATATGCAGCGGGAACTTATCCGGCGCATGAAAGATGCTCAAGCAGCGGGCATAATCATTAAAGTCCGCCGGTGGGTGGAGGATATTCCCAAAGCCATATTTGAGGAAGCGGAAAACTGTGGACTCCCCATCATTGAGTTACCGCCGGAAGTGAGTTACCACCAAGTGATGCAGCCAGTGTATACGATTCTTTTAAATCAGCAACTGGAACTGTTGGAAAGGTCGGAGCAGATCCATCGCAGTCTTACGGAGGTCATTGTAACGGGTGGGGAAATTGATACGCTTTGTGCGACGATTTCTGAGCTTGTTGCTAATCCGGTTTTGATTTTTGACAGTACGGCGACCCTTATTGCAGAATATGGTGCCAATGACTGCAAGGGGGAAAACCTGGCAGTTCTGGACGAGTATTTTACAAAGGCTATATCGGAAGGGGCGCAAACCAAAGGACCCGTAGAAATACAATTTTCCTTCCAGGGTAGACCGGTGGATGCCTTAATTACCCCGGCTGTGGCTGGAGAAGAACTGTGGGGGTTTTTAATGGTGCTCCAATCCGGTCGCCCCATTGACAACCTGGACAGAAAAACCATGGAACACGGAGTCCTGATATTAGCCCTGCTGGAAGCAAAAATACGGTCCATGCGGATCGTGGAAAGCCGCCTGAAAGGTAACTTCTTGCATGACCTGCTGGCGGGAAAAGCGGGCGCTGAAGAACAAATGATTTATCGCAGCCAAGCGCTGGGTCTGGATCTGACAGCTAGTTTGACAGTTGCCGTCTTTTCCTTGCCGGAGACAACTTGTAGAGATATTTCTGATGAAGAGACCTTTCGGCTTTGCTCTCGTATCTTGGAGCAAATAATTGCCGAAGTAAGCGCGGCAAGGGTGCCGGCGATATTTAACCATGAAGGGCTTAAAATCATAGCACTTTTTGAGACAGAAGGTCAATCAGTACCCCGGCTTGTTGAAGCTTGTATAAAAAGAATCAGACGAAGTTTCCCGAGCGTAGAATTAAATGTTGGGATCGGCGGTAACAGTACAGGGAGTTCCCAAATTATCCAGAGCTATGAAGATGCGCTTCAGGTCTTGCGGGTTGGGAAAAAGCTCTCCGCTGGAAAGCCGGGTATCTACACTTATGAAAATTTGAGAATTTACTGTCTGTTGGATAACATTGCGTCAAATCCAAAAACGAATATTTTTATCTCTGAAAAATTAGGCGCGCTCATCGAATATGACAAAACAAAAGGTAATATGCTGGTCCCGACAATGGAAGAGTATTTTAGCTGTCACCGGAATGCCAAAGAAACCGCAGCCAGATTGTACATCCATCGGCATACTCTAAGCAATAGGCTGCGTCAAATTGAAGAGATTACCGGTTTGAGTTTTGACAACCCGGAAAATTTTTTTGTATTAGAGCTGTTGTTGCATCTAATAAAACTTAAAGGTTAAATAAAATTAGATAAGGAGAAAAAGGAGTACCCGGAAGCTTAAATAAACTTCCGGACACTCCTATCAAATTATACACTTTGTACATTTTATTTAGCCAACAGCAATATTGAATACCAGAGAGTTCAAAACTATCATAATAGTATAACATATAGCACCAAATTAAGTTCCTCTTCTAAAAAAAATTATCATCTCAAGCAGGAATCTTATTGTTAATGTATAATAGTATACTTGTATACAATAATTTTGTTGCTGTTTTCAGTCCGATGGTGCTGTATTCTGAAGAAGAGGAAAGTATGTACAGGTTGGCTGAATTATTGGCAATATTAAGCGCTTTATTTTATGACTTGAGCAGCTTTTTTTCAAACTTGGTAAGGATAAACTATCCTCTGAGCACGCTTACATTAAGCAGGATATTCTTTCAAGGGGTGGAGAATGTTACCAAGCGCGCCTGGTTATATAGCGTCTTAATTGTTTTGGGAACTATTTTGTTGTTGCTTATGTGAAATAATGGGGTCAAAAAAATTTTTCAGAAAGAAGGATTTTACACAAGAAAAACAGTATTTATTGTATACAAGTACACATTAAATAAAATGGACACAGGCCCCATAAACCTAACAGCCAACAAAGACCTGGTCTTAACAAATAATAAGGAGGGTAAAACGATGAGTGAACAATACTCACTGGCAGCCAAGGTTGCCTTGGCATGTCGCATTGTAGTCATGGAGGGACAAGATGATTTTAGTTTAGGGCACATTTCCGCTCTGGACGAGGATGGTTTGATTTGGATGAAACCAAGCGGCCTGGGATTGGAAGAAGTCAGAGAGGAAGATATTATTGCCCTGAATTTTAAAGGGGAAGTAGTAAAAGGTACCAGGAAGCCGCACAATGAACTGACCATTCATACGGAGATTTATAAAGCCCGTCCGGATGTGAAGTGTGTTATTCATACCCATCCTTTTCATGCCATTGCCCTAAGCACTTTAGAAAGACCGCTGGCTATTCTGAATCATGACGGTGTTCCCTTAGCAGGGGAAATGGCTTATTTTAAGGAGACGCCGGATCTGATCACCACCGAAGAAGAAGGTAAAAGCCTGGCCCAGTGCTTAGGATCAAAAAGAGCGGCTTTGCTCAAAAATCATGGTGCGGTTATTGCTGCACCCAGTGTAGAAGCGGCTACTTGCTGGGCCTTGCACCTGGAAAAGGCCGCCAGGATGCAGCTGGTAGCCGGCCCCGAAGCACAGGAAATAGGTCTTGAAAAAGCCGTAGAAATGAGAAAGTCCTTTGAAAAAATGAGCGGCCGGTATCCCGGATTTTTTGCCTACGAAGTACGAAAACTGGCGCAAAAAGGTTACTAAAACATGGTTTTTTATGGAAAGGGGTGAAAAGATATGCTGCCTCCATTTGAGTATATTCGACCTAATACTTTAGAAGAAGCAGTTTCCCGTTTGGCAGAATTGGAAAGCACAAGGATCTTAGCAGGAGGAACCGATGTTTTGGTGCAGATGAGGGCCGGGAGCAGCAATCCCGGGGCTCTGGTAGACATAAAAAAATTAGATGCCTTGAAAGGTTTTGAGTTTTCCCCGGAAAAAGGGCTGGTCATTGGGGCTTTGGCGACCCACAGCGAGCTTGCCAACTCGAAATTGATTCAGGAAAAATATGCTATTTTATTCGACGGGGTGAGCCGGGTGGGGTCGGTGCAGATTCGAAACCGGGCTACCGTGGGGGGAAATTTGTGCAGTGCACTCCCTTCTGCCGATAGTGCGGGCCCGCTTCTGGCGTTAAATGCGGTTTTGGAAATATATGGTCCGGAAGGAAAGAGGGAAGTTCCCTTGGATCAATTTTATCTTGGCACCAAAAAAACCGTTCTGAAAAAGGGAGAAATTCTCACAAGGATTTTTATTCCCGCTTACGGTAAGAACAGCGGTGGTGCATATATCAAATTTACCCGCAGAAAGGCAATGGATTTAGCCCTTCTTGGGGTATCGGTATTCCTGGAAACTGAGGAGGATCAAAAGACCTGTAAAGGGGCAAGAATTGCTTTGACGACTGCTGCTCCTACCCCGATCAGGGCATATCAGGCCGAAGCGGTATTAAAAGGGCAGGTTCTGGATCAAGAGCTGTTCAGCCAAGCTGCCGCCGCAGTCCTTAATGAAGCAAAGCCGCGCAGCAGTTGGCGTGCTCCTGAGGAATTCCGGAGAAGGCTGATTAAGCATCTGGTCCCAAGAGCAGGGATGCTTGCCTGGGAGAGACTTAAAAAGCCGGTTCTTGACTAAGCGGGGAGGTGAAATGATGAAAAGGGTACCTATAAAACTCAAGGTAAATGGCCAGGCATATGTTTTTGACGCTGTGCCTGAAAATAAAACGTTATTAAGCCTGATTCGGGACGATATCGGTCTAACGGGCACGAAAGAGGGCTGTGCGGAGGGAGACTGCGGCGCATGCACGGTTTTGCTCAATGGGAAGACGGTGGATTCCTGTCTGGTTTTGGCTGTTGAGGCGGATGGGGGAGAAGTGCTGACCATTGAAGGGCTGTCCCGTGACGGGAATCTTCATCCGATTCAGCAAGCTTTTGTTGATGAAGGCTCCGTTCAGTGCGGCTACTGTATCCCGGGAATGATTATGTCCACCTATGGACTGCTCCAAGAAAATCCATCACCCACAGATGCCGAGATAAAAAAAGGGTTAGAAGGGAATATTTGCCGGTGTACCGGCTATGTAAGGATTCTCAATGCAGTGCACAAAGCCAGTGAAATGATGGCCAAGGAAAGTAAGTAACAGGAGGTGATTAAGATGCCAGAACATTTCGTAGGAAAACCAATTGTTCGAGTTGATGCCGCAGAAAAAGTTACCGGTACGGCAATTTTTGGTCCGGATGTGGTATTGAGCGGGATGCTGTACGGGAAAATACTGCGCAGCCCCTATGCCCATGCCAAAATTAAATCCATCGATGCCTCCCGGGCCTGGGAGCTCTGGGGTGTACGGGCGATCGTTACAGGTGATGACTTCCCCGGCATTTTGGGCGGCGAGGCGATGAAGGATTTGCCTTTTTTAGCGCAGGGGAAGGTTCGTTACGTGGGTGATCCTGTGGTGGCTGTTGCTGCAGAAAGTCTGGAGATTGCGGAAGAGGCGATCAAGTTAATCCAAGTTGAGTATGAAGAGATTCCCGCGGTCTTTGATCCCCGCGAGGCGATGAAGGAATCTGCCCCGATCGTTCATGAAAATCACCATCAGTATCAGCATATTCCGGTGATGAAACCAGTACCAAACAGTAATATTATGACAGTCAGTGAGTTTAGCAAAGGAGACACAGACCAGGGATTTGCGGAAGCAGATTGCGTTTTTGAAGATACTTTTTACAGCCATTCTATCCAGCATGCCCCCATTGAATTACATTCGGTAGTAGCACAAATGACAGCGGACGGGAAATACACCGTCTGGGTGCCGAACGACGGGCCCCACCGTTTGCGTAAAGATTTGTCTGATGCCCTGAAAATTCCCTTAACGAAAATCAGAGTTCTTTCTACTTATATCGGAGGAGGTTTTGGCAGTAAGGGAGGCCTGAAGCTTGAGCCTGTGGCCGTTGCTTTGGCCCAGAAGGTTAATCACCGGCCTGTAAAAATTGTCAATACCAGAGAAGAAGAATTTTCTGCCTGTGTTGTCAAGCATGCTACCTATCTTACCGTTAAAACAGGGATCAAGAAAGATGGGACGATTACAGCACGGGAGGTTACTTCTATTTGGGATGCCGGGGCTTATGCGGAAAAGAGTCCTACTGTCTGCATGCAGGCTACGGCAGCATCCGCCGGTCCGTATAAAATTCCTCATGTTAAGTTGAAGGGATATTGCGTCTATACCAACAAAGTGATTGCCGGAGCCTACCGGGGTTACGGGGTTCCTCAGGTAACCTGGGCCTATGAATCCGCGATGGATGTAATTGCCCGGAAAATGGGCTGGGATCCCCTGGAATTCAGATTGAAAAACATCCTTAGAGAAGGTGATGAAAATCCCACAGGGCAGCCGGTACACAGCATTGGCGTAGAAGAGTGCCTGAAAAAAGCTGCCGATGTAATTGGTTGGGAAAAACGGAAGAATGCTCCTGCTCCCGCTGAAAGCTACAAAAAAAGAGGATTTGGCATTTGTTGCGCCGCTAAAAACACGAAAACACCTTCCGGCGCTGCGGCCGTTGTCCTCCTCAACCAGGATGGTACCGCAAATGTAGTGACAAGTACGGTAGAGATAGGACAGGGAGCAAAAACCATCTTTACTCAGATTGCTGCCGAGGTCTTAGGAATTCCGGTGGAAAAAGTATGCGTCTCTAATCCCGATACGGATTTGTCTCCTTACGATGCTTCGACTACTTCCAGCCGGGCTACCTTCCATATGGGGAATGCCGTGAAAGAGGCCGCAGAAGACATTAAAAAGCAGCTCTGTAATTTGGCCGGAGAGATCATGGGATGTCCCGGTGATGATTTGATCGCAGAGGGCGGGGAAGTAAGACCTAAAGACCAAGCCGGTTTAAATAAAGAACCTCTTCCATATAAACAAATCATGATGAAGAAGTATGGGGCCGGTGGTACCATATTGGGCCGCGGTTTCTATTATCCCGAAGTAAAAACGAACGGCATGTGGTCGGCGCCCAGTATTTTCTGGATGTATTGCGCCCATGCGGCTGAGGTTGAGGTCGACACCGAAACAGGGAAAGTTGACATTATAAAACTAGTAGCTGCTCAAGATGTCGGCAAGCCCATAAATCCCGTCACCTGTTTGCAGCAGGTGGAAGGAGGGGCAATTATGGGCATGGGAGCGGCTATGTCCGAAAGTTTAATTTTTGATAATAAAGGAAGAATGTTAAATCCCACATTGCACGACTACAAGCTTCCCACATTTATGGACCTTCCCGATTTGGAATCTTTCATTATTGATGCGCCTGATCAAAACGGTCCTTTTGGCGCCAAGGGAATCGGGGAAATTGTGGTAGCTCCTACGATGGCGGCACTTGCTGCTGCGATAGAAGATGCCGTAGGTGTCCGGATCAAAGAAGGGCCGCTTTCCGAGGAAAAGGTGATTGCAGGATTGGAAAAACTTGAATCCGGGCAGGAAGCCCGCTAATTAAACCAGGGTAGGGCCTCTTTAGAGAGGAAAAATATATCAAAATTATTCAAGGAGGGAATTTTTTCATGAAAGTAGATCTATTAATCAAGAATGGTAAAGTGGTAACCCCAGAGGCCACCTATGACGCAGCAGTGGCGATCAGTGGAGGAAAATTTGTCGGTCTGATTTCCGGTAAGGAACTTCCCGAGGCGGATGAAGTATACGATGCCAGCGGCAAGTATGTTTTGCCGGGTTTAATTGATTGTCACGTACATTTCCGTGAGCCGGGTGTAACCTACAAGGAAGATTTCCAAACGGGTTCTTTGGCTGCCGCTTGCGGCGGTATTACCACGGTTGTGGATATGCCCAATGTGAATCCTGCTACCTCCACGGTAGAAGCATTTAATTTGAAATTGGATGCGGCTGAGGATCATTCCTATGTAGACTTTGGTATTTACGCGGTAATTCTTCAGGAAAACATTAATGATCTGATTCCTTTGAGAGATGCCGGGGTAGTCGGTTATAAAATTTTCCTGGGCGCCACAGTAGGAAATATTCCTGCACCGGATGACGGCATGATGTATGATGCCATGAAGGTTGTCGCCAGTACCGGGCTGCGTATTGGTTTCCATGCGGAAAATAATGAAATTATTAACCACAGAGTTAAGCAATACAAAGGGCAAGGAATTATGGATCCGAAGATTTGGGCCGAAGCCCGTCCGGCTGTGGCGGAAGCCGATGCCATTGCCAAACTGATCCGTTTTTCAGAATATACCGGCGTAAAAGTGCACATTTACCATATGAGCAGCAAGGAAGGCGTAGAACTAGTACGGGCCGCAAAAGAAAAAGGAATCGATATTACGGCAGAAAGCGGACCCCATTATCTCTTAACGGATGTTAGTTTAAGTGATAAGGTTGGGTCCATGCTGAAGATGAATCCTCCTGTGCGGTATAAAGAAGATTCCGAGAAATTATGGGAAGGCCTGAATGATGGTACCGTAGAAGCTATTGCTACTGACCATTCACCTCATACCATGGAAGAAAAAGACAAAAACATTTGGGATGCCATTCCTGGCTTCTGCGGCGTGGAAACGAGTGTTCCTTTAATGCTTACGGCGGTCAATGAAGGCAGAATGACCCTGAACCAGTACGTAAAGGTTGCCTCTGAAGGACCGGCGAAGATTTGGAACATGTATCCCCAAAAAGGAAGCTTAAACATTGGTACCGATGCGGACCTGACCATTGTGGATATGGAAAGAACAGGTGAAATTAAAGCGGAAGAACTGCACAGCAAAAATAAAGTGACCCCCTTTGACGGCTTCAAAGTAAAAGGGATGCCGGTCTGCACCATCGTCCGGGGCAAATTTGTCATGAAAGACAGTGAAATTGTGGGTAAACCGGGACATGGGACCATTGTAAAACCTGCAAAATAAGAGGAGGAAAAAAATCATGTTTCAGGGAATTAACATTATTCGTGGGGCAAGCTATGACCGGGGCGTTCAACACGGGGAAAATGTCCGCGAATTAATTGACAGCAACTTAAAGCGTTTTTGGACCGGCGTGGAAACCTGCGGCCTGAATAAGCTGGAATTGATGCGCGCGGCTGAAAGCCTTCAGGGCGTGCTCAGCCTGAACACTCTAAAAGAAATCGCGGGAATCGCTGCAGGCGCAGGTAGGAATTTTAAGGACCTGTTAGCTTTTAACCTGTACCATTCCGTAATCTTGCCGGAAGATTGCACGGTCTATATGGCTGTAGGCTCTGCCAGTGCTACCGGATATACGGTTTTCGGCAAAAACAGCGATAAAGTAGGCGGCACCAGCTTGGTGGGCGACCGCTTTTATAAAAACAAAGAAATAAATGTGGTGTCATTTTCTCAGGCAGAAGACGGCAGCCGCATTGTGGGAGTTTGTGCCGCCGGCGCTACCGGCCTGAAATTCGGCATGAACAGCAAAGGGGTTGCTGCCGGAACCAATATCGGCCGGACCAAAGAATTAAAAGCAAAGAATTTGGATCTCACCAAGCTTCGCGCCATTGATAGAGCCCAAATCATCCGGGACGGCCTGGAATTTGGTGCCGCTCTGCCTGCCGCCCAACAGGCTGCCGCTAGTTTGATAGCAACGCCAACGGCCACGCCGGGAACGGTAGAATTTGCCGATGCAAAAGAGGCCTATATTGTGGAAAGTTCCTATGACCGCATCGCGGTGAAAAAGGTTGTGGACGACATTGACTCCCGGTCCAACTGCTTTGTCGTCTTGAAAGAGCTGAACCAGGAGGATGACTTGTCCAGTATTGGCCGCTACTATCGCACCCAGGAAATGCTGAAGGCGAAAAAAGGCCAGGTTACGGTGGAAGACTTAAAGGCCATCTCTATGGATCATGCCAACGGGCCCGGACCGAACTCCATCTGCCGGCACGATAGCAGGATTGAAGAAGAGACGTCCTTGAGCGCCGGTTTAATGGAATTAAACGGGGAAAACCCGGAAAAATCAAAATTCAGTATTTGCCTGGGCAAACCATGCCAGGCATGGCGTGAAGCAGACGGACATATTACCCTGACCATGGATGTCAAATTAGAAGATATTCCGGAAAGCTTCCGTAACGGCGAGGTATTTAAGAAGTATTACATCGAAGAAGCTCGGTATGAATAGTCATTAGGAGCTGAGGTAAAATGGATGGCGCAACAGATGAAATTAAGGTTAGCTTTACCGTAAATAGAAAAGCGGTGGAAATTGTTTGTAGTTCCGATGCGACCCTGCTGGAAGTGTTAAGAGATCAGTTGCGGCTTACCGGCACCAAGCACGGATGCGGTGTGGGAGAGTGCGGGGCCTGTACAGTGATTTTGAATGGAAAAGCGGTAAATTCCTGCCTGATTCTGGCGGGAAGCGTGGAGGGACAGGAAGTTCTTACCATTGAAGGCCTGGCGGAAGACGACCTTCACCCGATACAAAGAGCCTTTATTGAAGAGGGAGCCGTGCAGTGCGGCTATTGCACGCCGGGGATGATCCTTTCGGCCAAGGCTTTATTGGATGAAAACCCCGCCCCCTCCCAAGAAGAAGTTAAGGTGGCTATTTCGGGTAATTTATGCCGGTGCACCGGCTATCATCAAATCGTATCCGCCATCCTCAAGGCATCACAAGAAATTGCCGGGAGGGGATGAGAATGATGGAATATGTAGGTCATAATCTGTTAAAAGCGGATGCACCTGACAAAGTGACGGGAAAGGCCAAATTTGTGGCCGATCTGTCAAAAGAAGGGATGCTTTGGGCAGCTGCCGTGCGCAGTCCTTATGCCCATGCGAAAATTACCGCTGTTTCCGTGGAAGATGCCTCTGCTTGTCCGGGAGTCCGGGCGGTTTTAACCGCCCGGGATATTCCCGGTATCAATGCCGTCAGTCCCACAGGGGTTGAGGATCAACCGGTATTAGCGGAAGACAAAGTGCGCTTTTTCGGTGAGGCAGTCGCCCTTGTGGTAGCAGATAGTTTAGCGGCGGCAAGAAAAGGGGCGGCCCTGATCCGGGTGGATTATCAGCCTCTGCCCGTGGTGGAAAGCCCGGAGGAAAGTTTGCAGACCGATAGTCCCAAGATTCATGATCAGGGGAATCTTTGCCAAGCCAAAAAACTCCGGAAAGGAGACTTTGCGGAGGCGGAAAAACAAGCGGATCTGCTCATTACCAATACCTACCGGACCCATGCCGTGGATCATGGCTACCTGGAACCGGACGCCTGCTTTGCCGATTGGGTGGAGGGAAAACTAATCGTCCGTACCACCACCAAGAGTGCCCACCACGATCAGCATCAGATTTGCCGGGTTTTAGGTTTGCCCAGTGATCGCGTACGGGTGATCGCCGCAGTGATCGGGGGAAGCTTCGGCGGCAAGGCGGATATGCCCTTGATCTGTATGACCAGTCTTGCGGCCTGGAAAACCGGGTGCCCGGTGAAGATTGTTTATTCCCGGGAAGAATGTTTGCAGACCACGACCAAAAGACATCCCTGCATCGTTACCTTTACCCATGCGGTGCGGAAAGACGGCCGGATACTAGGCGTTAAGGGAGAGATCCTGCTTGATGCCGGTGCTTACAGCGGCTATAGCTCATCTGTATTAGGGAGGTCCTTGGGCAACGCCGTGGGACCTTACGCCGTGGAGCACATTGAAATTGACGCCAAGGCTGTTTTTACCAACAACCCCAGTTCCGGGGCCATGCGGGGGTACGGTACGCCCCAGATGTGCTTCGGCCATGAAGGTCAAATGGACCAGATTGCAGAGCAATTGGGCCTTAACCCCTGGGATGTCCGCTTGATCAATGCCTTGAAGCCGGGGGATGACTCGGCGACAGGACAGATGATGCGGGAAGATATTAAGTTTCAGGAAACGATTTTAGCAGCACGGGAAAAAGCAGGGACCTTGCCCCAAGGAAACAATCCCCTCTGGATCAAAAAAGGGTGGGGGGTGGCCTGTTTCTGGTATGGCAACGGACGCACCGGCCTGCCTAATCCGGGCCTCGCCCATGGGGAACTGAATCCGGACGGTACCATTACTTTTTATGTGGGGTCTCCGGACATAGGGCAGGGCTCCAATACGGTGTTCCGGCAGGTGGCGGCGGAGGCACTGCATATTTCGCCCCAAAAAATAAATGTGGTGTCTGCGGATACCTTGCTCACGCCGGATTCCGGAACTACTTCGGGAACGAGATTGACCTTTATTGTGGCCAACGGGGTGAAACGGGCGGCGGAGGACCTTTTGCTAAAAATAACTGATTTTCAGAAAAAAGAAGGGTTGGCAGGCTGCCTGCCCAAAGTCATGAAAACATTGGGCCGTCTGGCGGGAGAAAAGGGGATTTTGCTCCGGGGGGAAGGACGTTTTGACCCGCCCACGGTACCGCCGGATAACGAGACCGGTCAGGGGATCCCCTACGGAACTTATACTTTAGGCACCCAGTATGTGGAATTGACGCTTAACCTCTTGACAGGCCGGGTCCAGGTAGACCGCATTATCGCCAGCTATGATTGCGGCGTGGTGGTGAATCCGGTCTTATTTCAAGGACAATTGGACGGGGGAACCGCCCAGGGCATCGGTTATGCTCTTCTCGAAGAGCTGGGCCTGAAGAAGGGTAAAGTGCAGAATGACAACTTTGACCGTTATTTAATGGCTACGAGTATGGATGTAGGCCAAGTCGATGCCTACACTGTGCCCAATTACGACCAGTTAGGGCCTTTTGGCGCCAAGGGCATCGGTGAACCGGCCACCATTCCTACCGCGGCAGCAATTATTAATGCCATCAACAGAGCGACGGAACATAAATTTAGAATGCTGCCGGTGATACCCGAAACACTGGTAGCTGCTGGAAGGAGTGGTGCTCATGGAAGGTCTTAAATTTTGGCGCCCCAGAACCCTGGAGGAAGCTGCAGAACGCATGTCTCAGGAAAATTCCGTTCCCCTTGCCGGGGGGACGGATTTGGTGATTGAAATCAAGAAAGGGCACTGTTCGGCAGAACATGTGGTGGACCTTACAGCCATTCCTGAACTGGCCCGGATCGAACGGTCGGGAGAAACCATGGAAATCGGTTCTTTGGCATCCTTTAGCGCACTGGGGGCAAGTCCTGTTATTCAGGAATTCTGCCCTGCCTTGGGGGAGGCTGCCCTGAGTGTAGGTTCTCCTCAGATTCGGAACAGGGGAACCATCGGGGGAAATATTATGAATGGTTCCGCTGCCGCCGACACAGTCAGTCCCCTGGTGGCTTTGGATGCGGATGCGGTTTTGCTGAGTAAGGCCGGGGAACGGGTCCTGAAATTAACGGAACTTTTGGCCCGCCCTGGAAAACCGGTGCTCCAACCGGGGGAATTTCTTAAAAAGGTGTGCTTTCCTGTGCCAAAAAAAGGTCACCGTTGGGCATTCGTGAAGCTAGGCAGGCGAAATGCCTTAGCGATCTCGAGACTGAGCATGACCATGATGGCGGATCCAGGAGAAACCGGAGAGATCAATCGGGCCTTTCTGGCCATAGGAGCTGTGGCTCCCCACCCGGTACGTGTTCCGGCGGTGGAGCGCCTCCTTGAGGGCATGAATGAAGCAAGCGATTTTGCGCCGGTTGCGGAATTATTAAGTGCGGTGGTCAGTGACTTGATTGGGCAACGGCCCTCCGTTGTTTATAAAAAGGAAGCCATACAAGGTGTAGCCTGGGAAGCCTGGAATAAAATGTGGCAAATCAGGGTACAAGAAAGTTGAGGGGAAGAAAATGGATGGAGAAAAAATGATCCGTCTTATGAAAAGCAGGCGCAGCGTCCGGGGGTATCTGAAAAAGCCGGTGGACCGGGAGACCGTGCTTGCCGTTGTTGAAGCAGGCCGGTGGGCGCCTTCCGCCTACAATAAGCAGCCCTGGAAGTTTATTGTCGTAGAGGAAGCAGAGCAGAAAAAAAGACTCATTGAGGCCATCGGCACAGAAATAGCAGAAACGAAAAAAAGAGTACCGGGTTTTGCGGGGCAGTTAGCACCCTACTTAGCGGATGTCCCGGTATTTATTGTTGTGGTGGGATTTCCGGAAGTGAGGCAGGAGTTTCCGGCCAATCGCTCCGGTGTCAGCGCCGATAAAATCTACTATGCCGGTGTCGGCGCCGCGGTAGAAAACATGCAGCTGGCCGCCGCCGGTTTCCAATTAGGCACGGTATTTTTTACCATCGGTTCAGAGCCCTGGGCCCAGGACCAATTTAAAAAAGTATTGGCCATTCCGGAAAAAGGGGAAGTATTGTTCTGCCTCCCACTGGGCTATCCTGCTCAGGAAATGGTGCCGGACGAAACCAAACGCAAGCCTCTGGAAACAATATTATGCTGGAATAAATACCAGGAATAGGAGGATATTGACGTGCAGTGTCGAATAACGTGTACAGTCATGCGTGGGGGAACAAGCCGGGGATTATTTTTTCATCAAAAAGACCTTCCTGAGGATATCCGTTTAAGAGACCGGATTCTGCTCGCTGCTTTCGGCAGCCCCGATCCTAAACAAATTGACGGGCTGGGGGGCGCTGTTTCTGTAACCAGCAAGGCGGCCATCATCGGACCGCCCACGGCACCGGACGCGGATGTTGATTATACTTTCGGCCAGGTCAGTATCACCCGGCCTTTGGTGGACTATAAAGGAAACTGTGGGAACATTTCTGCCGCCGTAGGGCCCTTTGCCATTGACGAAGGATTGGTGGAGCCGGTTGAGCCGGTTACTACCGTAAGAATCCACAACACCAATACGAATAAGATCATTGTCGCCCACGTGCCTGTGAAAAACGGTAAGGCTGATATTGAGGGGGACTGTGAGATTGCGGGGGTACCCGGAAAATGGGCGCCCATTCTGATCGAATTTGAGTCTCCTGGGGGTGCCGTGACAGGAAAACTTTTACCGACCGGATCTCTTCAAGACGAGATTGATCTGGGCGAAGATGGATTATACCACGTTTCTATTGTCGACGCGGCCAATCCCTTGGTTTTTGCCCTGGCGGAAGAAATGGGGCTGACAGGCAGGGAAACCCCTGGAGAAATCGACAATGATCCCAGAGTATCCAGGATCCTGGAAAGCATTCGGTCCGAAGCCTGTTACCGGCTCGGGCTGGTGGACAGTCCTCTCAAAGCAACAGAACTGAGTCCGGCTATTCCTAAAGTCGCTTTTGTTGCCCCCAGCGGTTCTTACCGGACTGCGGAAGGGAAATTGGTGGAAAAGGATCAGATGGATTTTTTGGCCCGGTCCATGTCCATGCAGAAGGCCCATAAATCTTTTGCCATTACGGGAGCTGTTTGTACCGCCGTGGCAGCCTCTCTCCCGGGAACGGTTGTGCACCGGGTGGCCCGGCTGCATCACCAGGGAAAAGTAACCTTCGGCCATCCTGAAGGGCTGATTACCCTGGAAATTGAGATCAGAGAGTCCGGTCCCTCCCAATTCCAGATCATAAAGGCTGCTGTGGAACGAAGCGCCAGAAGAATTATGGATGGTTCTGTTTATATTCCGAAAAAAATATTTCAGGAGGAGAAACGATGACGCAAGCAGAGGTTTTGGACATTCTCAGAAAGACAGGGGTTTTGCTGGAAGGTCATTTTCGCCTTACTTCCGGTAAACATGCAGACTTCTATATGCAATTTGCCCAGTTAATGCAGTACCCTGAAGAGGCCGGCCCCTTATGTGATGCACTTGCTGGGATGTTTAAGGAGGAGGGAGTCCAGGTAGTAGTCGGTCCTGCCACCGGTGCCATTATTATGGCCTATGAAATCGCAAGAAGCCTCGGAGCAAAGGCGATGTTCGGCGAAAGGGATAACGGCGTCATGAGCCTGCGCAGAGGATTTACGATTCATCCCGGAGAAAAGGTTCTGGTGGTAGAGGATGTAGTTACAACGGGAGGTTCTGTGCGAGAAGTAATGGAGGCAGTGGAAAAAGCGGGAGGAAAGGTGATCGGGGCGGCTGTTTTCGTGGACAGAAGCGGCGGCCGGGTTGACCTGGGCGTGCCCATCAAAAGCTTGGTGACCATGGATACAAAGGTGTATCAGCCGGAGGAATGCCCTTTATGTGCCCAAGGAATTCCGGCGATCAAACCGGGAAGCAGGCAGGTATAATTTAAGAGCAACACAACAATAGGTTTTATGAGGGGTTTTATCTTTGCCAATGGATACTCGGATGCGGGAGGAGAAAAATGGATCACTTTGATGATTTTACGGACTTAATTGAGAAGAATCAGTTTGTACCCATGCGGGAGTTAATTTTTCAATATTTGCGGGAGGCCATTGTTACGAGCAGGCTCATGCCTGATGATCACCTGGTCGAGGAAGAACTGGCAAAAAAGCTGAATGTATCCCGCACTCCGATTCGTGAGGCTATTCGTAAACTGGAGTTAGAAGGTCTAGTGAAGCATAGTCCGCGGCGTGGCGTAATCGTAAGAAAATTTTCCACCAAGGATGCGGAAGAGATCTACGATCTCCGGGCTGTTTTAGAAGGGTATGCCGCCAGTCTGGCTGCCCAGCATATTGAGGAGAAGGAACTTAGTAAACTGAAGGCCCTTTTAGAAGTGATGAAAGAAGATATTAATAAAGGTGAAAGTTTTTCTGAGATGGATCACCATAAGGAATGGCACCTGGCGCTTTATGCGGCCAGTAAGAATCAACGTTTAGAGCAGTTACTCAACGACTATGCCGATTATCTCCGCATATTTCGGATCATCTCCCTGAAACTGCCCGGAAGGTTAAATGAAACCTGGGAGGAGCACGATCGTCTCTTAAAAGCCATTGAGCTGGGGGATGGTGAATTAGCGGAACGGAGGGCCAGAGAGCATGCCGCCCGGTCCAAGGAAGCTTTCCTGAAGGAATGGCCCATGCTATCAAACCATGGGGGAGACACAGAATGAAGGAATCCTACGCAAAAGTGATTTACAATGAAACAGTGGGAGCAGGTTTTGCCAAAATTTGTTTGGAAGTACCGGAAATTGCACGCCTGTGTCAACCGGGACAATTTGTTCATGTGAACTGCGGGGGCGGGGTATACAGTTTAATGCGCCGACCCTTAAGTATCCACCAGATTGAGGATGGGGCGCTGGTGCTGTTATTCCAGATTAAGGGGGAAGGGACAAAGTGGTTGTCCCAGAGGCAGGCTGGTGAGCAAGTTGACCTAATAGGGCCTTTAGGGCGAGGATTTGAGCTTCCCGACCGGGGTCCCGTGGTTTTGGCGGCAGGTGGCATCGGCATTGCTCCTTTGTTTTTTTTGGCCCAGGAAGCACGAAAAAAGCAACTTCCGGTGACGCTGCTCTTTGGGGCACGCAATCAGGCAGGGCTTTGCCTTTTAGATGGGATCGGCGCTTGGTGCACGGAAATAATGGTTGCTACAGAGGACGGCAGTGAGGGCGTACAAGGAAAGGTTACCGACTTGCTCCACGATTTCATAAGTAAGTCAAAACCGGAGGCCGTCTACGCCTGTGGACCTGAGCCCATGTTAAAAACAGTCGTCTCCCTGGGCAATGACCGGGACATTGAGACACAGATTTCTTTAGAAGCACGGATGGCTTGCGGCGTGGGAGCCTGCCGGGGTTGTGTCACCCTGGTGCGCAAAAGAGGGGAATTGGTTTACGAAAATGTGTGTAGTACAGGTCCTGTGTTCCGGGGCAGGGAGGTGGTTTTTGATGCATAGACCGAACATGGCTGTGGAGGTAGCCGGCATCAAAATGAGAAATCCTGTGATGCCTGCGTCAGGATGTTTTGGTTTTGGAGAAGAGTATGCCCATTTTATGGATTTGAATGCCTTGGGTGCCATTGTGGTTAAATCTGTGACCTTACGGCCCACCATGGGCAATAAACCGCCCCGGGTTTGCGAAACCCCGGCAGGGATGTTAAATTCTATTGCCTGGCAGAACCCGGGGCTTGACATTTTTTTAAAAGAAAAACTTCCTTTTTTGCGGCAGTTTCAAACACCGGTGATCGTAAACCTGGCCGGGAAGACGGCCCAGGAATATGGGGATCTGGCCGGGGAATTGGAAGGAATAAAGGGTCTCGCCGGTTTGGAGCTAAATATCTCCTGCCCCAATGTGGAAGAAGGTGGTGTGGCTTTTGGGACAGACCCTGTGTTAGCTGCCCAGGTCACTGCTGCTGTTAAAAAACGCACTACCTTGCCTTTAATTGTGAAACTTTCTCCCAATGTCACGGATATTACCAAGATTGCTGCCGCGGTAGAAAGTGCGGGAGCAGATGCCATCTCGTTGATTAATGCCTTTACGGGAATGGCCATTGACATTCGTACCCGGCGTCCTGTCCTGGGCAATATTACAGGGGGATTGACCGGTCCGGCCATTAAGCCTGTAGCATTATATATGGTGTGGCGGGTGGCTCAGACGGTAAAGGTTCCGGTGATCGGCATTGGGGGCATTCTCCGGGCGGAGGATGCGATTGAATATATCCTCGCCGGTGCCCGGGCTGTGGCGGTAGGATTGGGTACTTTTATTCAACCCACGGCCATGCTGGATGTGATCCGGGGGATTGAGGACTATTTACAGGAAAATGGCATCGATGATGTGAATGATCTGGTGGGAAAACTTAGGACGGATTAATAAGAAAAAGGAGAGGATGATCATGGGTCTAAGCCTGGCCCATAAAATTATTCATAGCCACCTGGTTGAGGGGAGCATGGAACCGGGAAAAGAAATTGCCCTTCGGGTGGATCAAACACTTACCCAGGATGCCACGGGTACTATGGCCTGGCTCCAATTTGAGGCCTTGGGCCTGGCCCGGGTGAAAACAGAACTCAGTATTACCTATGTGGATCACAATACCCTGCAAACCGGATTTGAGAATGCGGATGACCATCGTTTTCTGCAGGATATGACGGCAAAATTCGGCGCTTATTATTCCCGGCCGGGAAATGGCATCTGTCACCAGCTCCATCTGGAACGATTCGGGAAACCGGGAAAAACTCTCCTGGGGGCGGACAGCCATACGCCCACCTGCGGGGCCCTGGGCATGCTGGCCATTGGGGTGGGCGGTCTGGACGTGGCCTTGGCCATGGGGGGCGTTCCCTTTTCTTTAGTAATGCCGAAAGTAATTAACGTACAGCTCCACGGCAGGCTTGCACCCGGTGTGAGCGCCAAAGACGTGATTCTGGAGGTGCTGCGGCGCCTGTCCACCAAAGGCGGCCTGAGAGCGGTGCTGGAATATTCCGGGGACGGCTTGCAGTATCTTTCTGTTCCGGAGAGGGCTACCATTACCAACATGGGCGCGGAAACCGGGGCGACCGCATCTATTTTTCCCAGTGATGAAAAGACCCGGGAATTTTTAGCCGCCCAGGGCCGGGAATCAGATTGGTGCTCCTTAGGTCCGGATGCGGATGCCCATTATGATCAAGTGATGGAGATTTCTCTTGGTGATTTAAGCCCCCTGGTGGCCTGTCCCCACAGTCCGGATCAGGTCAAAGAAGTGACGGAATTGGCGGGAATGCCCGTTGACCAGGTGGTGATCGGCAGTTGCACAAATTCTTCTTATTTGGACTTAGTGAAAGTGGCACGAATTTTTCAGGGAGGAAAAGTCAGCCCGGGGGTCAGTCTGGTGCTGGCACCCGGATCCAAGCAGGTATTGACCATGATCAGCGAGCATGGTTATTTGGGCGATATGCTCCGGGCCGGGGCGAGAATTCTGGAATGTACCTGCGGCCCGTGTATCGGCATGGGGCAGTCTCCTCCTTCCGCAGGGGTTTCTTTGCGCACCAACAACCGGAATTTTAAGGGAAGAAGCGGTACGGCAGATGCCCAGGTTTATTTGGTCAGCCCGGAAACGGCCGCGGCCAGCGCCCTGGAAGGAAAGCTAACCGATCCCCGCAAGTATGGGGATATTTTGCATCTTTCCATGCCGGAAAAATTTATGGTCGACGATGGCATGGTGATTCCGCCCCAACCAGCAGGCAGTTCCGGGGAAGTACGACGGGGGCCCAATATAAAACCCCTTCCCTTAAAATCGGAGCTTCCCGCAAAGGTGGAGGGAGAAGTGCTGATCAAAGTAGGGGATCATATCACCACGGATCATATTATGCCTGCCGGAGCAAAAATCTTACCGCTGCGCTCCAATATCCCAGCCATTTCGCGCCATGTTTTCGGATCCTTGGATCCCACTTTTGCGGAACGAGCCCTAACGGCAGGCGGCGGTTTTATTGTGGGAGGAGAGAATTACGGCCAGGGGTCCAGCCGGGAGCATGCGGCACTGGCACCCATGTACCTGGGGATTTGGGCTGTATTAGCCAAGTCTATTGCCCGGATTCATTTTGACAATTTAATTAATTTTGGTATTGTTCCTCTATTTTTTGCCTGTCAGAATGATTATGAGGTCCTGGCTCAGGGTGACCGGATCGCTCTGCCGACCCTGCGCGCCGACATTGAGGCCGGCAGGGAGCTCACCCGGGCAGTTCGTTTAGCCACAGGAAAAGAATTAGAAATGAGATTAGAGTTAAGCCAAAGACAGCGGGTGATTCTTTTGTCCGGAGGGTCCATTAATTGGGTCCGTTTAAAAAACAAGGAGCAATGAACAGGCAGCCCGAAAGGACGGAAGAAACTGTGCTCTTGCATAAAAGGAGGCTAACAGTCCCATGAGCAATGATGGCCTGTTAATTGGCCGATCGGTGGCCAGACCGGATGCTCTTACCAAAGTAAGAGGCGAGGCGGTCTTTTGTGATGATATTTATCTCCCTGGGATGTTATACGGGGTGGCGTTAAGAAGCGAGTGCCCCCATGGCGTATTGAAGCATATTGATGTATCCGACGCCCTTGGGTTGCCCGGAGTAGCGGTAGTAGCCACAGCCAAGGATATTCCGGGGCTGAATGGATTCGGACGGGCGGTTCCGGACCAGCCGGTGATCGTATCGGACCGTTTTCGCTTTATCGGCGATGTGATCGCCATGGCGGCTGCCGATACCGTAGAGCACGGGCGTGCTGCTTTACGGGCGGTAAAAACTATTTCTGAACCCTTTCCTGTTGTGACCGATCCCCAGGAAGCACTGGAGCCGGACGCCCCCAAGATCTGGCCGGAGGGAAATCTGGCTGCTCATCTTACCGTGAAAAAAGGGGATGCGGAGTCGGCTTTTAAAGATTGTGATGTGATTATCGAAAACACCTATACCACACCCATGGTGGATCATGCCTATCTGGAAGTAGAGTGTGCCGTGGCGGATGTGGATGCGCGGAAAAATACCGTGATCTGGGCTTCTACCCAGGATCCTTTACCCATTGTGCGCAATGTGGCCAAAGTTTTAGGCATAGAACCCCAAAAGGTCCATGTAATTCAGGCTGTTACCGGAGGCGGATTTGGGGGAAAACTAGACGCCGGAATCGATGTGGCCGTTCGTGCTGCCCTTCTTTCTTTCTTGTGCGGCCGTCCGGTAAAAATGGTTTATAGCCGGGAAGAATCCATGATGGGATCCAGCAAAAGGCATGCTTCCATCATCAGGCACAAGTTGGGGGCAACCAAAGAGGGTAAACTGATGGCGGTTAATATTGATATTTTATACAATAAAGGGGCTTATGCCTCCATGGGCGGTGCCTCGGGAGGAGTCCCCACCAAGGCCATCGTACATGCCGCCGGTCCCTATATCATTCCCCATGCGGAGATCCATTTGAAAAATGTCTATACAAACCTTCCGTATGGCGGTGCCATGCGGGGTTATGGCGTACCCCAGGTTAGTTTTGCCTATGAATGCCAAATGGATGAACTAGCCCGTGCCCTCCACATGGATCCGGTTCATGTGCGGGAAATTAACCTAATAAAACAGGGTGATGAGACGGTTACCGGTCAGGTTCTGGGCAGCAGTGTGGGCAGCCTGAAAACCTTAAAAAAAGCGGAAAAGGTTTCCGAGTGGAGGAATCCCCTTGCCGCCGAAGAGAAGGGGCTGATCAGGCGAGGAAGAGGGATCAGTTTTGGTTATTACGGGATCAGTACCGCCCGGTTTCCCGATACAGGGGCAGCCCTTATTTTTCTTACTACGGATGGCAGGATCCGGGTGGCGACAGGGATTACGGAGATCGGCCAAGGCGTACAGAGCGTGTTCACCCAGATTGCCGCTGAAGAGATCAGTTGTCCCATGGATTGGATTGATATCCGTGAGGTGGATACGGCGGTTGATCCAGACAGCCAATCGACCTCTGCCAGCCGGGGAACCTCTGTGGTGGGACCGGCCGTTCAGATTGCCGCCCAGGAGGCAAAACGTCAGTTGTTTAGTCTGGCGGCCTCTGTTTTGGAGGTGGATCCGGCTCAAATCGTGGTGGTCCCCCAGGGGCTTGCCCACTGGAAGACACCTCAAAAGCTGGTTAGTCTAAAGGAACTGGCAGGCTATTATGCCCCTGCGAAAGATCGCATCATCGGTTCCGGTGTGTGGAATAAGCCCCGGTCTACTTTCCGGTCCGGGGATGGGAAAGGGAACCCCTTTTATGTCTATGTCTTTGGTGCTCACGTGGCGGAGGTGGAAGTAAATACCCGGACAGGAAAGATTGATTTAAAAAAGTTTACTGCCGTCCACGACGTGGGAAAAGCACTCAATGTGCAGCAAGTGGAAGGACAGATCCGGGGCGGCGTTTCAATGGGGGTAGGATTTGCCCTGCTGGAGGAGATTACCAACCGGGACGGGTATCTGAACCATGTGAATTTCGACCGTTACCTGATTCCCACGTCTCGGGACCTGCCCCAGATTGAGCCGGTGATCGTAGAAGAGAACAATCCCTTGGGACCTTATGGTGCGAAGGGAATAGGAGAACCTCCGGCAATACCGGCAGCTGCTGCTATCGCCAACGCAGTCTATGATGCTGTAGGCGTGCGGTGCCGTGATCTGCCCATTATTCCGGAGCGGCTTTTAGATGAAATGACGAAAAAGCAGAAAACCCGGTCTTAAAAATGAACCTGAGGCCCGGCAACGACTCCGTGCCTCAGGCAAAAAACTGTTTTGGAGGGGGCGGCATGACGGGAACGGGAACTACCATAAAAGATATGACAGGGGTCGGGGTCAAGGGACTCAGACCAATGATGTTCGGCCTAGCGGTGATTCTGGTGAGTACGCTTTTGCCTCCCATGGGCGGGATTACCCCTCAAGGATGGAAAGCCCTGGGCATTCTTATTTTTGCAATTGTCTTTTGGGCCAGTGAAGTGGTAGAACCGGCGGTCACAGGGGTCGCCATTTTAGTGTTGCTGCCAATGCTAGGGATTCTGGCCTATGATGAAACCTTTCTCGGCATGGGTACCGTGATGATCTGGCGGCTGGTAGGGATCTTTATGGTGACGGAAGCCATCCAAAAGGTTGGTTTGGATAAAAGGATTGCTTACAAAGTACTTCTTCTTGCCCGGGGAAACGTAAAGAAAAGCCTGTTTTTAATTGTGATGCTGTCTTATTTTTTTGTTTTCGTGGTGCCGGGGGCCCTGTCCCGCACCCTTTTGTTGGCCACCATCAGCCTGGGGATCTTAAAAGCCGTGGATATTCATCCCCCCAGCAATGTGGGCAAGTTTCTTTTTATCGCCATTCCTGTGATCGGCCTGATCTCCAGCTCCAGTGTCATCGTAGGAGCCTCGGTGGAAGTTTATGCCGTTACTCTTTTTGATGCCTTATTGGGTGTGAAATGGACCTACTTTCCCTGGATGATTGTCAACATGCCTATCGGGCTGATTACCACGGTCATCGTTTATTTCCTGTTATTACGCTTGTTTCCTCCGGAGATCGCCGAACTTCCCGGTGGTAAAGCATTTATCGAGCAAGAATTGAAGCAGCTAGGTGTGATGGGCAGGCAGGAAAAATTAGTGTTGGTCCTTTTTATTTTTTTGCTTTTTCTCTGGTTTGCCGACCTGTCCGAGAAATTTCCTGCCGAGCTGTTTATGGCCTTGGTGCTGTTCTTTCCCGGACTGAAAGTCTTAGAGTGGAAAAAGTCTGTCAAAATGGTAAACTGGGATATCATTATTCTGTTTGGGGCCAGTACGGCCCTGGCGGTAGGATTACAGAAAAGCAATGTGGTGGCCTGGATGGCGGAGGCTGCTTTGCAGGGTTTGGGTAATTTGGGCCCCGTTGGATTAGCGTTAGCGGTGGCAGTGCTTACCGCGTTGATACGGCTGGGCATGTCCAGCATGACAGCGACAGTAGCGACACTTCTTCCCCTGGTCATCATCATCGCCAACAAACTGGGTATAAACCCTACCTGGTTAGGAATGGTCTGTGTCGTTTCCAGCAGTATGGCTTTCTTTATTCCCTCTCAATCCCCCAATACCCTTGTTACCTATGCTTATGGCTACTATTCTGCGCGGGACCTTTTGAGGGCGGCTTTGTGGTTGGCACCCGTCTATATTTTTGTTAGTATTGCGCTGGCCTATTGGTACTGGCCTTTAGTGAATTTGCCCCTAAGATGATCCTAAAATGATGCATGTAGATCAATTAATATTTCGTAAAAAAGAAATGAAACAGAAGAATAGAGAGATATATTGAATCCTTGTATACAGAATTTGCGAATGTAAAAACGGGTTTTACCACATAAGCCTGTGACAAAAAGTGGTTAAATTAGGGATCTATTTATTCAATAAAAAAGGCCTTGATGGAGAGGGTTATGGTTAAATACCCAGATCTATCAGGCCTTTTTAGATTTTTCGGTACAAAAATTTTTGATTTATGGAAACATGAAATAAAATATTTTTTCAAAGAAACTAAAAGAAGGATTTTTAGTCGAAAGAAAGAATATATAAAGCAGAGTATACAAGTATACATAAGATTTAGTTTGTTTGATCAGATTGCGATGATAAATGGACGAATGATTTATGGTGATAAAGGGTTCAGGAAAGCTGCTGAAAGCCGGCTGTGAGAAGGCAGAGTTGGGAGGAGGTGTTTTACTCAGATAAGCGAAGGGATTTGTGCTCAGGTATTTTCATCAATGAGAAAGGGTTTGGAGTAAGGTTGAAAACAGTACTGTAAAGAAAAAAGCTCGAAAATTTGGGAGGTTTGAGAAGATGAAACGGTATTGGGGGATGTTATGGTTTTTTGTGTTGATGACATTTCTTCTTATTTCAACTGCAGGGTGTGGTACGAAAGACAGTTCTGATTCAGGGACAACCTCGGAAAAAGCAGCACAAGTAGTTAGAGTAGGGCTAAATTCCGGCGCGGATACATTTGATCCTGCTATTTCTACTCAGTTGACTGAGCGCTATATTATGTATGCAACATTTGATACGTTGGTGCAGTATGACAAGGACTTTAATATTCAGCCGGGTTTGGCAGTATCCTGGACAAATCCGGACCCCAAGAGTTGCGTTTTAAAATTGCGGGAAGGCGTAAAATTCCAGGATGGGACAGATTTTAACGCGGATACTGTGAAATGGAATTTTGACCGCATGCTTGATCCGGCCACGAAATCTCCGTGTAAGAAACTGCTGGGACCTCTTAAAACTGTAGAGGTATTGGGCCCCTATGAAGTGAAATTTACTTTCGACTCTCCTTACCCTAGTTTTCTTTCCGTCTTAGGGGAGAGACCTGGTTTTATGGTATCGCCTGATGCGGTGCAAAAAGCAGGGGACATATTTGGACAAAATCCGGTCGGTACGGGACCCTACAAGTTGACGGAATGGGTGAAAGATGACCATATCACCCTTACCAAATGGGACGGTTACTGGGATACATCCAAAACTTTTGCTGATCAAATCGTCTTTAAATTTGTGCCGGATACGACAGTGCGGGAACAAATGCTTCGCACCGGCGATTTGGATATCATCGACGACGTTTTACCCACCGACATTGCCTTGCTTGAAAAAGATGCCAATATTAAAGTGGGTAAATACGACAGCATGACATTTATTGAACTTGGTATGCGGTGTGACCAGCCGCCTTTCAATAATTTGGCTTTGCGGCAGGCAATTTCCTATGGCATTGACCGCCAAGAAATCATTGATTTGGTTGCCAGCGGTAATGGTAAGCCCGGGCTCGGGCCGTTACCTACAGGATGGGCGGCGAATCCCAATTTGCAGGCATACAGTTATAATCCTGAAAAGGCAAAAGAGTTGTTAAAACAAGCGGGTGTACCGGCTAATTTCAGTTTTGTGATGACTGTTTCCGCTACGCCGATTTATCAAAAAATAGGTGAGCTTGTCCAGCAGCAATTGAGTAAGATCGGCATCAATGTGCAGGTAAAACCTGTTGATTACAGTCAACACTACAGTATGGAGCAAAGCGGGGAGACTTATGCATTTATTGAACGATGGACGCCGCGGGCAGACCCGGGCACGATTCTGGACATGCATTTCAGTCCTGCCGGTTTTTCCAATAATGACAGATATAATAACAAGGAGGTCGCCGATCTGATCAGCAAGGGTAATGCCACCTATGATCAAGCCGAAAGAACAAAGCTGTTTCAACAGGCCGAGCAGTTAATCGTCAATGATGCGCCTATGGTATGGATTTATTATCCTTCCATGCTGGTCGCGCAAAGAAGCAACGTCACGGGTTACGAGTTTATCCCCGATGGGATTATTCGGGTGCGTGATCTTAAGGTCGAATAGGTTTCTTAGAAGGATGGTGGGGGGGCCTACCCCCTCCCTTCCCAATTTGGGGGGAAAGAAATGTATACTTATACGTTAAAAAGGCTACTGGGTTTGATTCCGGTCATGATAATTCTCAGCATTGTAGTATTTTTGATGATGCATTCTTTGCTAGGCGACCCGTCATCAATGATGGCCGGCGTAGAGTCGGATCAGGCTACTATAGAGCGGATTCGTGAAGATTTGGGCCTTAATCAGCCCCTATATGTTCAGTATGGACATTGGTTTGAGAAGGCGATCCAAGGAGATCTGGGCAAATCCTATCGTACCCAGATGCCTGTGGTGCAAGTAATGCTGCAGCGGTTGCCTGTGACGATGGAACTTGCTTTTTTATCCATTGCAATTGCGATTGTTTTTGCTCTTCCTTTGGGAATTTGGTCTGCGGTAAATGAAGGGAGCCGCTTTGACAGATTCGTTTCCGGTTTGGCCGCTTTCAGCGTTGCCATGCCGAATTTTTGGATTGGCATATTGCTGATTTATCTGTTTTCCATCATTTTACGGTGGCTTCCTCCGGCCGGATATATACCGATTTCGCAGGATCTGGCGGGTAATCTTCGGCTTATTCTTTTGCCTACCGTAACTTTAGCTACTTATTATCTGGGAACATTTGTCCGGTATGTACGCAGTACGATGACCGATGTGTTAAAACAGCGTTACATTTTGGCAGCTAGGGGAAAAGGGGTTCCCTGGCGCAGAGTCTTGATACGCCATGCTTTAAAAAATACTCTGATTCCTACGGTAACCATATTAGGGGTAGAAATGGCAAAGCTTTTTGGCGGCGCTGTGGTTACTGAAACCATTTTCGGTTTGCCGGGGATGGGACGACTGATGGTTGATGCGATTTTTCAGCGGGACTTCCCGGTATTGCAGGGTACAATTTTGTTTATCGCTATTTCAGTGCTCTTAATTACCCTTGTTGTAGATATTATCTATGCTTTTCTTGATCCACGGATTAAGTATTATTAATGATTTGAAGACAATATTAGAAAGAAAGTAGGTTGGGCCAGTGCCAGACATCAATAAACACGCTGATATCCCACCTGTTGAAGAGCCTATAAAAGACGAAAATTGGATTCATGCTGTGTTTTCCGTATTTATACGTTGCTTTAAAACGAAAGAAGGGGCTATTGGGCTTATTGTCTCGCTGTTTCTGCTGGTCGTTGCTATATTCAGCACGCATCTTGCGCCTGCAGATCCTTTTGCCCCAAGTACCACCGCTGTGCTGCAGGCTCCAAGTTCCCTTCATTGGCTTGGCACGGATGATTTGGGCCGTGATGAGCTAAGCAGGATCATCTATGGTGCCCGCGTCTCTATGATTGTTGGTCTAGGATCCGTTGCCGTTGCTACTATTGCCGGTGTGTTCATTGGACTTGTTACCGGTTACTTCGGAGGATGGATGGATTCTATCGTCACCAGAACGATGGATATTATGATGGCTTTTCCAGGTTTAGTTTTAGCCTTAATTATCAGTGCCCTGATGGGAATAAGCCTTACCAATACGATCATTGCTTTGGGGATCGTGTCAGTACCCCGTTTTGCCCGCCTGATCAGAGGGCAGGTCATGACCGTAATGCAAAGAGACTTTATTGAATCAGCCCGAGCAGTGCATGCCGGTCATATCAGAATTATGACGAAGTACGTATTTCCCCACCTGGTCCCCTTAATTGTCATTGAGGCCACTTTAACCATTGCATTTTCTATTTTAACTGAAGCGAGTCTGAGTTTTTTAGGATTAGGCGTGCAGCCGCCGCATACAAGTTGGGGACAGATGCTGAAAACAGGTTATCCATATTTGGAGACAGCCCCATGGATAGCTTTTGCTCCGGCCACTATTACATTAGTTGCGGTTTTGGGATTTAACCTTTTAGGGGATGGGTTGCGTACCGTGTTGCAAAGTAATAAGAATTAGTATTTCTAAAACAAATTAGGGTTGATAGTGGGTTTTAGGAGGGTAATTATGCAGGAAAATATTCTAGAAGTATCTAACCTAAAAACGTATTTTGACGTCCCAAGAGGCACTGTGAAGGCTGTCGACGGCATCAGCCTGACGCTTAAACCGGGTGAGACTATCGGGGTAGTGGGGGAGTCAGGGTGCGGGAAAAGTGTATTAGGTCTTTCCATATTAAATCTTATTACCCCGCCAGGGAGGATTAAGAGCGGAAGTGTCCATTTTAAGGGGAAAAATTTATTTTCCTGTTCCGAGGCTGAACTCTCTCATATCAGAGGAAAAGAAATGGCGATGATTTTTCAGGAACCTTTACGCTCTCTTAATCCGGTACGTACAGTAGGAGATCAGATTGCTGAGGTTCTGCAAATCCATGAAGGAATGAGCAAAACCGAAGCCCTTCAAAAAGCTGTGCAGCTGCTGAAACAAGTAGAGGTAACTGATCCCGGGCGTCGTGTCCATAATTACCCGCACGAGTTTTCGGGCGGTATGCGCCAGCGGGCGATGATTGCTATGGGCTTGGCGTGTAATCCACAGGTATTATTGGCTGACGAGCCTACAGCCGGTCTTGATGTTACGATCCAGGCCCAAATTCTTGACCTGATGAAGCGTTTGAAAGAAAGCGCAGAAATGGCGATGCTGCTTATTACTCATGACTTGGCCATTGTTTCCCAAATGTGCAGCAGGGTGCTGGTGATGTACGCAGGACAAGTGGTGGAGCAGGGAAGTGTCCGTGAAGTCTTGCATCACCCCAAACATCCCTACACGCGCGCTCTGCTTGATGCTATTCCGGGCGCTGCCAAGGACCGAAACAGATTAGGCGTATTAAAGGGAATTTCTCCTGACCCGGCAGATCTTCCTCAAGGATGTCATTTTCATACCCGGTGCCCGAATGTTACAGAAAAATGCCGGATTGAGGAACCAACAGAGGTAGTTGATGGTGAAACTGTTGTTAAGTGTTGGGCCAGGGCAGAAAAGGGGGCGATCACCGTATGAGCGAGAGTTTGATGCAGGTCCAGAACTTAAAAAAATTTTTTCCCATTCGCAGCGGACTTCTTTCCCGGGTCACCGCGGAAGTTAAGGCAGTGGATGATGTTTCGTTTGTGATTGAAAAAGGAAATACTTTTGGCTTGGTGGGGGAGTCCGGGTGCGGAAAAACGACTGTCGGGCGCATGCTGGCAGGTTTACTGGAGCAAACAGACGGTGGTATTGCCATGGGAGGCTGGCGTGCGCATAAATTAACGAATTCAATGAAAAAAGAGCTGCATAAAAGGGTTCAAATTATTTTTCAGGATCCTTCTGCTTCCCTGAATCCTTTTATGACTGTGGAAGAGTTGATTAAAGAACCGCTAGAGATTTATAAAATCGGTGATAGGGCCCAACAGCGGCGACGCGTAAAGGAACTAATGGAAATGGTAGGTCTTCCTGCTTATTGTTTAGGACAGCGCACCTCCCAATTTTCCTCCGGGCAGCAGCAGCGGGTGGCCATTGCCAGGGCATTGGCCTTGGAGCCGGAACTGGTCGTTGCGGACGAGCCGGTATCGGTTCTTGATACTTCGGCTCAGGCGCAAATTCTTAATCTTCTTCTCGATCTGCAGCAGCGTACTGGAATTAGTTATTTATTTATCTCTCATGCTCTGGATGTGGTGGAGTTTATTTCTCACCAGGTGGGTGTGATGTATTTGGGCAAGCTGGTGGAAACAGGTCCCAAAGATGTGTTGTTTAAAAAACAGCTTCATCCTTATACGAAGGCCTTGTTCTCTGCCATACCGACCTTGGATACGAAAAAAGCTAATGAGCGAATCGTGCTCCAGGGAGAAGTGCCAAGCCCCATTAACCCGCCAAGCGGCTGCTATTTTCATACCCGCTGTAAAGATGCCACAGAAAAGTGCAGACATGAAATGCCTTTATTAAGGCAGGTTGATGAAAAACATTTTGTGGCCTGCCACTTTGCATAATATTTGTCTTGGATGGAATTTTTCGTTTTCGATACTATCATAGCAAACAAAAAAACTAGAGGTGATGAAGTTGGCTAAATTAAGCGGATTACAAATTTTGTCCCAAACTGAGATGGAAAAAATACATGAACAATCCCTTGGGATACTTGAAAAACTGGGTGTTTCTATCCCGCATCGTGAGGGATTGAAAGCACTGGAAGAAGCCGGAGCAACTATTGATTATCAAAATCATCGTGCTTATATTAAACAGGACCTGGTAGAACAATCCTTGAAATCAGCCCCCAAAAGTTTTGTATTGGCAGGATTTGATCCCCAAAACGATATTGTGCTGCCCCACCCGGAAAACGGCTTTTATTCCCGTACCGGGACCGGTTCTCAGGGGTGCATAGACCTTGAAACGGATACCTTCCGGTATGTGCAGACGAAAGATGTAGAACACTGGGTCAGGCTTATTGATAAACTGGAGCATATTGATATTTGTGCGGTTCCTACACCCATGGACACCCCTCAGGAAACAAGGGATATTCATGCTTTTAAATGCGCTTTGGAATATACAAAGAAACATATTATGATCCAACCATACAGTTCGGAAAGCCTTAATTACCTATGTGAAATGGCAGTACTGGTAGCGGGCGGAAAGGAAGAACTAAAAAAACGACCGGCGATCAGCATGGTTGCCTGTTGTACATCGCCTCTAAGTTATAAGGCCTTTGATGTTGACGTGATCTTTGCAGCTGGGGAATACGGGTTACCTGTACATGTTGCTTCTCTGAATTGTCCGGGCGGATCCGGTCCAGTCACCATTGCCGGCAGTGTGCTGCAAAGCAATGCAGAATTTTTAGCAGGCTTAGTATTAACCCAGGTGATAAGTCCTGGTTTACCGGTAATTGGTGTGACGCAGCAATTACCCCTGAACATGGTCAACGGCATCGCCTTACAGACTTCAGTCGAAGCGACCCTGGGAAATGCGGCCGGGGTTCAGCTCACGAAAGAATTCTACGGGATTCCAAGCCGGACATACAGTTTTGGTTCCGATGCCTTGTTTGGAGACAGCCAGTCTATGCTTGAACGTACTTTCCTGGGACTAGTAGTAATGCTTGCTAAGACAGATATATTAAGCGCTGTGGGAAGTCTGGAAGGGGTAAATACGATTAGTTTAAGACAGTTGGTCGTAGATAATGACCTTTTGGGAATGTTTAAAAGATTGAATCACGGCGTGGATTTGAGTGAAGATCAGCTGGCAGTACAATGCATCTTCGATGTGGTTTCAGGAAAAGGAAGTTTTATGGCACACCGCCATACCTTTGAACATTGCCGGGAAATTTTTCAACCGTCGGTATTTGACCGGAATGGACGGATTAGAGGAAAGATAGAATCAAAATCTGAAATTATGGATAGGGCAAAGGTCAAAGTAAACAGTATCCTGGGCGAAGAAACACAAACATATTTACCTGAAAACACCGTTCGTCTTTTAGAGGAAATAGTAGAAAAAGCTGATTGCGAACTGGCAAAAAGGGTAGACGGTTGAATTTTTAAAATAATTCGTCAATTTTTAACGGAAACCAAATAAAAATAATAATTTCACAGGGTGACAGGAGAAATCAAAAATGGCAATTTTCGAAGCATGGAACCAAAGTGTGATAGATTTTGTGAGAATCTAAATAACAGCCTTTTTTGCCCCCATAAAAAATAGACTAAAGGAAGCGATAATACGTATCACTTCCTTTAGTCATCTGAAGTGCTGTTTATCTTTGTGAGGTACCGGGTTCTACTTCCCAGTGCATTTAAATTACAGGATTAATTTGACAGAAGGAGGAGGTAAGTTTTTTTTGCCGAATAGGAGGGTATTAGGTAAGAGTTATGAGAAAAAGGGCTTTCCTAAAAAATAGAGTTAAGGGTGGGGAACAATGGATCAGGCGTTGATTAGTGCGGTGGAAAGAATAGACGAAAAGCGGGCAATGGAATTAGTGGAAAATCGGCTTCAGAATGGGATAGACCCGCTTTTTATTCAGGAACAGATACGCATAGGTATGGAAAAGGTTGGAGAGCTTTATGAAAAAGGGGAATGCTTTATTGCAGATTTAATCATGGTAGGAAATTTGTTTAAGAGTATTCTGGAAATGGAAGAAATGAAGCCAAGGCTGAATGCCTCTGCAAATAAGGCGGGCTCCATCGTTTTAGGGACAGCTTTTGGTGACTTGCACGATATCGGAAAAAACATATTCGGGAGTATGATGAAAGCAGTAGGTTTTGAGGTAATTGATTTAGGTATTGACGTTTCCGCAGAAGACTTCTGTAAAGCTGTTCAGGAAATCCAGCCTGATATTGTAGGGATCAGCGGAGTGCTAACTTTAGCTTTAGACAGCATGAAAGTGATCATTGGGGAATTAGAAAAGGCCGGGTTAAGGGACAAGGTTAAGATTATCTTAGGAGGGAATTGTATTAATCCTGGTGCTGGTTCCGGTTTAGGAGCGGATGCAAGTACGAAAGACCCCTCAGAGGGATTGCACATATGTTTATCATGGGTGAAACGGAATTAAATTCTGTAGCGAGTTATTTTTGAAGGAGAAACTGAATGGTATGAGCTTTCCAATTTATATCGAAATCTACAAAGATCTTAAACAAAAAATATTTCAGGGTGATTGGAATCCAGGGGATATGCTCTGGTCTGAAAATGAACTGGCGCAAAAGCATCAAACCACTAGGCTGACGGTAAGAAAAAGTCTAGCCATGCTCGAGAATGAAGGGTTTATTTATTCAGTCCCCGGTAAAGGATATTATATTGTTCAACCCGATCACAGTAAATATACTTTACTCTTTAATGAATTGAACAATGGAGAAAAAAATACCAGTTATAGTAAACTATTGGGTGTAGATGCCATTACACCTGACCCGGAGGTAAAGCAAAAGCTTCATATTACCGGTGAGAAAAAAGTTGTGGTGATCCTAAGGTTGGTGTATTCTAATGAAGAACCCATCGCATACGATGTGAAGTACTTACCCTATGACCGGGGAAAGCCGATTGTGGAAAAAGAGATCCAGTATGCCACCTTTCCAGATATGGTAGCTAAAAAGAGTTCTCCCTTTGCCATAAAAAAAGAATTATCTATCTTTACTGAACCATCTAAGCCCAAAATTAACAAAATGTTGCGTTTAAAGGAATCGGAGCCCTTATTAGTTGTGGAGCAGAGTCTCTATGATCAAGAAGACCAGCCGATTGGATGGGGGAAAACATATTACAAAGGGGACTATATGAAAATCAAAGCATATTCTTATTTTGTAGGAGTGCGGTAGTTAATAAAATTGGTTTTTCTGAATTTATCAAAATGCAATCGATCTTGATTGGTACGGGTGTAAGGTTTCTTCACCCGTATTTTATTTTCTTGTCCGAAAATATTAAAATTTAAGTTTTCTACTTTCTCAGCTGTAAGGTTGGATAGGATAAATTTTTATGATGCGCGGGGAGGAAATTAATTAAAAAAATAGAATTACTCTTTTATTGAATACTTGTATCCTATATTTCCGCTTTTTTATCCATTCTCTTTTATTTTTTGGGCAAAAGAGCAGGATAAAGGAATTTAGTGGTATAAGTTTGTATCCAAGTATACCAAATATTACTCAGGGGAAATAAGAAAAAGGGGGTATGGTCAAATTGGAAGGCGTTAACAAAATTCAAATGAAGGTCCCCTTAGTCGAAATGGACGGGGACGAGATGACCAGGATTATTTGGAATTCCATCAAAGAGATTTTGATCAAGCCTTATGTGGACTTAAAGACGGAATATTATGACCTGGGGTTACTGAAACGGGATGAAACGGACGACCAAATTACTATTGATTCTGCTTTGGCCACGAAAAAATATGGTGTGGCGGTAAAATGTGCCACGATTACTCCAAATGCCCAAAGAGTAAAAGAGTACAACCTGAAACAAATGTGGAAAAGCCCCAATGGCACCATTCGAGCGATCTTAGACGGTACCGTTTTTCGTACGCCAATTATTGTTGAGAGCATCAAGCCTTTGGTGCGAAACTGGAAAAAACCTATTTGTATTGCCCGTCATGCCTATGGTGACGTATACAAAGATGTGGAATACCGGGTACCGGGGCCGGGAAAAACGGAATTAGTCTATACGCCTGAAAAGGGAGAGGTGTCCAGACAGACTATTTATGATTTTGATGGCCCGGGAGTGATCCTGGGCATGCATAATCTGGACAAGTCCATTAAAAGCTTTGCCCGTGCTTGCTTTAATTTTGCCCTTGATCAAAAGAAGGAACTGTGGTTTGCCACAAAAGACACGATTTCGAAAAAGTATGACCACACTTTTAAAGATATCTTCGAGGAAATATTTGAAAAGGAATACCAGGATAGATTTGCCAGAGCGGGTATTGAATACTTTTATACCCTGATTGACGATGCCGTGGCCCGGGTGATCAGATCGGAAGGAGGTATGATCTGGGCCTGTAAAAATTACGATGGAGACGTGATGTCCGATATGGTGGCGACAGCCTTCGGCAGCCTGGCCATGATGACCTCTGTCTTGGTATCACCTGACGGGTGCTATGAATATGAAGCAGCCCACGGCACGGTAACCAGGCATTATTATAAGCATCTGAAGGGGGAAGAGACGTCTACCAATTCCATGGCCACCATTTTTGCCTGGACCGGAGCATTAAGGAAACGGGGAGAATTAGATCAGATCAATGAGCTTGTTAGATTTGCTGACAGGCTGGAAGAGGCATCGATCAGGACCATCACAGAAGGAGTCATGACCAAAGATTTAGCACAGCTTTCAGATCATGAAAACAAAAAGATTGTCAATACGGAAGACTTTCTCAGGGAAGTTAATCAGCGTCTGGCAAAATAATTAATTTTCCAGGTTTGATCATACTGTAGTGAACCTTCTGGGGTTTTGAGGATAAATTTATGCCTACTAACCACTATCAAGGAGGCAAGACATGAAAAAGTACAGTGTCAGTGTCAACGAAAAACACTGTAAAGCGTGCGGTATCTGTATCGGGTTGTGCCCTAAAGGAGTATTCCGGGAAAACTATCTGGGCAAAGCCGTAGTAGAAGAGGCGGACAAATGTGCGGGCTGTAAAATCTGCGCCCTCCATTGCCCCGACTTTTGCATTGAGGTAGGTGAAGATCATGACCGGTAAGAAAAATATCCGGCTCTTGCAAGGGAACGAGGCCTGTGCCCTGGGGGCTTTAAAAGCCGGGGTGAGATTCTTTGCCGGGTATCCCATCACCCCGTCCACGGAAATCGCCGAAGTCATGGCCAAAGAACTGCCCAAAGTGGGGGGCAAGTTCATCCAAATGGAAGACGAAATCGCCGGCATGGCGGCCGTGATCGGGGCCAGCCTGACGGGGAAAAAAGCGCTCACGGCCACCAGCGGACCCGGATTCTCTTTAAAACAAGAAAACCTGGGCTATGCCTGTATTGCCGAAATCCCTTGCGTCGTTGTCAACGTGCAAAGAGGAGGTCCTTCTACCGGTCTGCCCACCAGTCCTGCCCAGGGCGACGTGATGCAGGCCAGGTGGGGCACCCACGGCGACCACCCGGTGATTGCCCTTTGTCCCGCCTCCATCAAAGAATGCTACACCCTGGCGGTACGGGCTTTCAATCTGGCGGAAAAATACATGACCCCGGTGATCCTGCTCATGGACGAAGTGATCGGCCACTTAAGAGAACCCCTAAACTTCGACGAGGTCGCAGAGCTGGACATCCTGGAGCGGAAAAAACCGGAAGTTTCTCCGGAAGCATACATCCCCTTTGGAGCGGGAGAAGACGGCGTGCCGGCCTTGGCTCCCTTCGGTACCGGATACCGTTACCACGTCACCGGACTCACCCATGACGAAAGCGGGTTCTCCACCATGGCGCCCCAGGCGGTAGCACGCATGAACCAAAGAAACAGCACCAAAATCCAAAACCATCTTGCCGACATCCTGGCCTGGGAAAGCCAGGATATCGAAGACGCCGAAATCGTCATCATCGCTTACGGAGGCAGCGCCCGGTCCGCCAAAGAGGCCATGGACCGGTTAAACGCCCTCGGGCATAAAATCGGCTTCTTCCGGCCCATCACCATCTGGCCCTTTCCCGAAAAAGAAATCAAAAAAATCGCCGGCAAAGTCAAAGCCCTTATTGTCCCCGAAATGAACATGGGACAGCTCAAGCTGGAAATCGAACGGGCGGCGGGGGGGCTGACCAAGGTCATCGGCGTCAACAAAATAGACGGAGAACTGATCACACCCCAAGAAATCATCGATGCGGTAAAGGGGGTCCAATAACATGCAGCAAGCTTACGAAAAATACTTCCGGCAGGACCGGCTCCCCCACATCTGGTGTCCCGGGTGCGGCAACGGCGTCGTGCTCGGGGCCTTTGCCCGGGCCATGGCAGAACTGAACATCGATCAAAATCAAACCGTGGTCATCTCCGGCATCGGCTGCTCCTCCCGGGCCACCACCTACCTGGATTTCAACACCCTGCACACCACCCACGGGAGAGCCTTGGCCTTTGCCACCGGAGTCAAACTATCCGAGCCAAGACTGAATGTCTTTGTCTTCATGGGAGACGGGGATAGTTCCGCCATTGGGGGGAACCACCTGATCCATGCCTGCCGGAGGAACATCGACATCACCGCCGTCATCATCAACAACAACATTTACGGCATGACCGGAGGTCAATACTCCCCCCTCACGCCCACAGGGAAAAAAGCCACCACCGCTCCTTACGGCATGATCGAAAGGAACTTTGATCTTTGTGAACTGGTCAAAGGGGCCGGGGCCACCTATGTGGCCCGGGGTACCACCTATCATGCCAAACAGCTTACCGACCTCATTGTGGCGGGGGCCAAACACAAAGGGTTCTCCCTGATTGAAGCCGTCTCCCAGTGCCCGGTCAGCTACGGGAGAAGGAACAAAATGAAAAACGCTTTAGAAATGGTCAACTGGGCGAAAGAGCATGCCGTAAACCAAAAAGCGGCGGAAAAAATGACACCAGCCGAACTGGAGGGAAAATTCCTCATCGGAGAACTTCATCAATCAGCAGCTCCCGAATACACGGCGGAATACGACAAGCTCATCGCCAAACTACAGGGAGGAATAGCTTAATGGATCATGTACAATTGACAAGGGGCAATGAGATAGACTTGAATGCCTGGGAAGGGAATGAATGACAATGGGGGACAAATGGGAAGTGAGACTAAGCGGCACCGGAGGGCAGGGACTGATTCTGGGCGGCATCATTCTGGCCGAGGCGGGGATCCTCGACGGGTACAAGGCTGTCCAGTCCCAAAGCTATGGGCCTGAGGCCCGGGGCGGGGCGAGCAAAGCCGAAGTGATCATCAGCACCCGGGAGATCAACTACCCCAAAATCGGGGAAGCGGACATCCTGCTGGCCATGTCCCAGCAGGCCTATGATAAATACGCTACGGATCTCAGAGAGGGAGGAATCCTGATCATTGACAGCACTTTGGTTACGAATATCGGGGCGAACAAGGCGGCACACATTTACCGGATTCCCATCACGGAAATCGCCAAGAAAGAAACGGGCCTGGGAATGACGGCCAACATCGTCGCCCTGGGGGCCATCGTGGGCGTGACCAAAGTGGTAACCGAGGAAGCCCTGAAAGAAGCGGTGTTGGACAGAATTCCTGCCGGGACGGAAGAAATCAATCTAAGGGCTGTGCAGGCGGGGCTTACGGTGAGCCGGACGCTGGTGATATAAGAGGTTCAGGCATTTTAGAGACCGTTTGCCTATAAAATAAATTTTTCGTTAAATTTTTGTTAAAGGAAAGGAGGATATTGAGGCGGAGGGCCGAATATACCACAGTAATAATGGTATACTTGGATACATTAAAAAAGGAGGTATGCCCGCGTACTTTGTCTTGATTAAGTAGTACAATTGATGCTGAATAGCGAGCTCGAAATGTAGGATTGTTGACAATAGAACTCGCCGCAAACTGCTGACAGGTACAAGAAAAGCTACAGAAAACAGGGGAGGGAGGTAATGCTTAATAGGAAACAGAGAGGTAGGCCGTAACGTTTGTCCGGGAAAATCAGGCAACAAAAAGGGCCTACATTAGTATCCGAGGATGCAAGAGGAGAAGCACTTAGAAAAATTTAATAGTTAGTATATTAGGGGTGAGAGATTTGTGGTTAGATGGATTTGTTGCGGCACTCAGTTCAACTAATATACTGTGGCTGTTACTGGGTACATTGTTTGGGCTTGTGATCGGAGTTTTGCCTGCACTAGGCTCAAATTTTGGCGTGGCTCTAATGCTGCCCTTTACCTTTGGCCTTGATCCTGCTGCGGCGATGGTCTTTTTGACCGCAGTTCATGCTTCCTGCAATTACGGAGACTCTCTAAGCTCAATTCTCATTAATGTTCCCGGCGGGCCAGGTACAGTGGCCACATGCTGGGACGGTTACCCTATGGCGCAACAAGGCAGGGCCGGCCGGGCGTTGGGCATTGCTACCTTAGCTTCTTTTGTCGGCGGTGCGATTGCTTGGTTTTCCCTTGTGCTGTTGGCAAAACCGATTGGAGTCTTCTCTATGCAAATCGGTGCCCCGGAATATTTCGCCTTAGGTGTGATGGCACTTAGTTTGGTTTCTATCGCGTCCAAGGGAGAAACGATGAAGGGTATCATCATGGTTTGTCTCGGATTGGTGCTGGCATCTATTGGCCAGGATCCCGTAACCGGTACAAGTGTCCGTTATTCCTTCGGGATCCTCTGGCTGGAGGCCGGGATACCGGTAGTGGTATCCACACTAGGAATTTTTGCTGTTTCTCAGATTATGAATATGTTGGAAGAAGGAGGCTCCATTGCCAAGGCTGCCCATATTCAGGATCGGATTCTTTCCGGCTTCTGGGAGGTGGTGAAAAGACCTGTATCCATCATCAGGGCAGGAATTGTGGGGTGGTTTGTCGGTATTCTTCCGGCCCTGGGTGTTTCTTTAGCGGGAATCTCCACTTACCTGGTCGAAAAGAAGTATTCAAAAAATAAAGACCAGTTTGGCAAGGGTGCTCCCGAGGGGTTAGTGGCAGCTGAAGTGGGCAAAGGGGCCTGCGTAGTTGGTGATCTGATTCCCACGTTAACTTTAGGCATTCCAGGCTCTGTAACAGGGGCGATTCTGATGGGGGCTTTAGTGATTCACGGTATTGACCCGGGTCCCCGGTTTATGACGGCAGGAACGCTGCCTTACATCGTATTTGCCGGTTTATTGCTGGGGCAATTGGCTTACGTGATTTTCGGGCCCATGCTGTGCAAAATCCTGGTTCCCGTAATTACGCTTCCTAATGCACTGCTGGCACCCGTGATCACAATTCTCTCATTTTTAGGGGCCTTTGTAGAACGAAATTACCTGTTTGATCTTTTCATATTGATCGTCTTTGGCCTGATTGCCTATGGTTTAAATAAGGTTGGTTATCCGGTTGTCTGCCTAGTTTTGGGTTTGATTCTGGGGCCGATGGTGGAGCAGAACTTACACCGCTCCTTAGGTATTGATTACGGCTCACCATTGGTTTTCCTTCATCGTCCCATATCTGTTACGATCCTGGCCATTACGGTTCTTTTTTTAGCAGGCCCATACCTGATCAGCTTTTTTAAACGTTTCATCAAGGTAGAAAATGACATCTTCCAGGTATCAGCAGGGGAGACGCCAAATTCAGAACAAGTCACGGGAAAAGAGATCCTGACACTGGTGATATTAGCCGTCGTGTTTGTCACTTTTATTGTTTTAGGCCGAAACTATGAGCCCAGGGTAGCCTTATTTCCAAGTCTGTTTTGTATCTTGGGCCTTGCCCTCATTGGCATACGCGCACTGCATCTGGGATTATTCGCGTATCGTCATGGAAAAACAGGGTTGGTGGCAGCAAAACAAGAGAAAACCGGGAATGTTCCCATGATTCCCATGTGGTTGTTTAGTATCATGTTGCTGGTATTTGTGATTTGCGTATACCTGATTGGTTTTGCCCTAAGCAGCGCCTTATTCTTGCTGGCAGTCGCTCTTCGTGCCGGTTATAAAAATTGGTTGGTTCTAATACCTCTTTCCGTGGGTTCGGGAATTTTCACGCTGATTTTTGCCTGGCTATTAGAAATTTCCCTTCCTGCGGGGTTGTTATGGGAAAGTATACAGAGGCTCATATAAGGGGAGGTACTAACATGAGAAAAACAATGATTTCTTTAGGCTTGGTGCTCATTTTGACCGCCTTGTTGTTAGGGGGGTGCGGCGGAACCCAGACTACCGATACTTCCACACCGGAAGCTTCCCAGGCAGAGGTTAACTGGCCTGAAAAGGACATTACCTTTATTGTACCCTATAATGCAGGGGGCGGATATGATCTGAAAGCACGCTTGCTTGCCGAGTACATGCCCAAATATCTACCCAAGCAAGTGAACATTGTGGTGAAGAATGTACCTGGTGCAGATGCCAAGATTGGTACCTTGGAAATGCTCAAAAGCACACCCGACGGTTACACCCTGGCCTTGGCGGATCCTTTACATTTAGCCTTACTAGAGCTTGCAGGAGGTTTAGAGGGCCATGATCCCGCGAGTCTGGCCTGGATCGGCCAAATTACCAATTCACCCAGTCTCGTAGTCATCAGTGCCAACGGCAAATATAAAACACTTGATGAGATGAAGGGACAGAAGGTATCTTTTGCTACCTCGGGAGACAATATTCCGGCGATTAACTGCCTGGCTAAAGGAGTAGAGTGTGTTCCTACGCTCATTGCGTATAACGGTTATCCCGAGGCCTGTATGGCTGTAGCCCGTGGCGACGTGGATGTATTTATGGGTACGGCGGAATCGGTGTTTAAAAATATCACTTCCCTGGAGGGGAAATTATTACCGGTTGCTTTAATCGGGGGTCAAAGTTCCCTCGTACCTGACGTGAAAACAACGGAAGAACTTGGGTTTAGCAGTGTTGACGGCATGTCCGGCCGCTTACGCGTGATGCTGGCCGGCCCGCCGGACCTGGATGCCAATGTTACCAAGATACTGGTTGATGCCATGGATAAAGCCATGCATGATCCCGAATTTGTGGCTCAAGCGGAGAAAACCGGTTATGTGGTAGAACCGATCTCACAGGAAGAGGTAAAGAAAGCTGTTCAGGAATCCGTTGATGCAGGTAGGCAGTACGGTAAATAATCTTTTTCGACTCACGCTTAAACGGAACTGCCTCAACATGGAAGTTGAATTTAACCGGGATAACTTATCGTAAGTCTCCCGTGCTCATGGGGACTTCCCCAGCGCGGTCAGGGGATCCGCTTTTACCAGAAATGCCCCCCAAATAGTGCGCCCCTGATCGTTGCCCGCGGGAGTTCCAGCGAGCAAATTATGAAAATAAATCGATGGAGATGTTATGAATATCACTGAGAAAGTGTTCAACCGGATCGATGGCGAGGAAATTGCCTCTTTGGCCCTCCTGCTCGCAGATATTTACGGCCCTGTCGGTCATGAGGAACAGGTAGGCGAAACTGTCTTCAAATGGTTGTGTGATCAGGGATTTTCCGCCCAGAAGCAGATCGTTGCGGGAACCCGTTTCAATGTACTGGGGATGGTGAAAGGAACGGGCGGAGGAAAAAATTTGGCCTTTAACAGCCACATGGATACCCTTCCCGTTTTCCAAGGGGAGGCCCAAACCGGGGTGGAAAACAGGAAGGCATACCGGGCCTGGCGGGAAGGAAACAGGCTTTTTGGGTTGGCCATGCTCAATGACAGAGGCCCCATGGCTGCCTTTTTGATCGCGGCCAAGGCTTTGAAAGAGTCTGGAATCCGACTGAAGGGGGATCTGCTCCTAACTGCCGTGGTGGGAGAAATAGGCAGTGCTAAGATCGAAGAATATCAGGGAGCGGAATACCTGGGGAAGGGAGCGGGAACAAAACAGGCCATTATCGAGGGTCCACCCCTGGATTATGCCCTCGTTGCCGAGACCACAAATTTTGGCATTTCATGGGTCAACTCAGGAGTGGCCTATGTGAAAGTTACCGTTGCCGGGCAGAGCATTTATACACCGCGTCTCCGGGTGGAAGCCGGATCCCCTGTGACGGACCATCCCAATGCCATTGTAAAAATGAGCCTGGTCATGGAAAGGATTACCCGCTGGGCCCAGGAATACCAGGAAAAACACAAAAAATCGTCCCCCTGCGGGATGATTAGACCCAAGGTAAATATTGGTGCGATCAGAGGCGGCATTCCCTATTCCCCAAGCCAAACGGCGGCAAGCTGCAGTATCTATCTTGACATTTGGCTGCCTCCGGAAACGAGCCTGGAGGAAATACTTGAGGAATTGCAGGACGTTCTGGACCGGACCGGATTAAAGCTTCGGCCGGAAGTATATTTGTACCGGAAGGGATATACGGGAAAGGGCGGGGAGGAGTTAGTGGGCGCCGTATCCCGGGCTTACCGGGAGATCAGCGGTACGGAGCCACCTAGTGTTTCTGAGGATATTACCAGCATGTGGCGGGATACCAATGTCTATCATGAAATGGGGATTCCCTCTGTAACATTTGGGCCCATCCGGCACCAATCTCCGGATTTTCCGGACAAATATTTAACCGTTGCCGACCTGGTGATGACAGCGAAAATATACGGCAAAACAGCGATGAAGATTTGTGGCGTTGCGGAAGCATAAACTGTTTTAGGGACGGGAAAAGGCAGTTTAAGGAAAAAGTCAAAAGATTAGAAAAAATTTATCCGAACGAGGGAGAATTATAGAGGATAACAGACTTTATTGTCAAATATACATTGTGTATCATTAACACACTAAAGTAAAAATTTTTTTAAAAGCAGTGGATACTTGTATACGGGAGCGTGGTAACAATGAAAATTAAATTATCCCTCGCGTGCGGTGATTACGACAGAACACGTGCCCTGATTGATGGTACTGTCCGGATTCAAGGAATAGAATTCATTCCCGTCATTTTGTCTTCGCCTGAACGCCATAAAAGAATGTTGAAATGGGAGGAATTCGATGTCTGTGAATTATCGATGTCTTCCTATTTAGTTGCCCATGAGCAAAACCGGGATTATGTGGCCATCCCGGTATTTCCCCACCGGCGCTTCCGGCACGGCTATCTTTTCGTGCGGGAGGATTCTGAGATCCGGCATCCCCTGGATCTGGTGCATAAACGGATTGGTGTGAGAAGGTTTCAAAATACGGCCGGGCTCTGGCTGCGGGGAATCCTGGAAGAATATTATGGGGTGGAGCGAAAAAATGTACACTGGGTTACCGAAGATGATGAAGAATTAGATATCGTGTTTCCTCCCGGGCTTGATGTCAGGCGCATCGGGCCGGAAGACAAGAATCTGGACCAGTGCTTGTTGAAAGGAAGCATCGATGCGCTGATTTATCCCCAAGAGACACTCAGTCTCAATCAAAAAGACGGTACAAGGCGGCTATTTGATAATTATGCTGCCGAGGAAATGACCTATTTTAAAAATACCGGGATTTTTCCCATCATGCACACGGTGGTGATTCATAAACGAATCCTGGACAGGTACCCTTGGGTTGCCGGCGAAATCTATAAAGCCTTTTGTCACGCAAAAAAAGAATGCTATAAATACCTAAGGGATCAAAGGAAGTCAAGCCTGGTCTGGCATAATCATTATTTACAGGAGGAAATGGGCATGTTCGGGGGCGATCCCTGGCCCTATAACCTGAAAGATAACGAAAAGGCTTTAAATACCATGATCGGATATTCTTTGGCTGACGGCTTAATCAAAAAGAAGCCGCAGTTAGATGATTTGTTTGTAAGCAGCACTTTGGAAGCGGAAAAAGATGAACAATAAGGAGGGAAAGATTGTGTCAGAAAAAGTGTTGGAAGCTTGGGAAGTAAAAGGAAGGCTTCATGTCAGAGGTCTTGAAGGAGATTATGACCTCAAAGAAGAAAGGAGAAGACTCCGGGAACTACCCCGGGTGATTAAGGCCAGTCAGGTGCCTTTTAAGGGCGGTCCCAGAATGTTTAATAAAGTTCTTCTCGATCCTAAATACGGCAGCATACAGACCATCTACACCCATGTAAAGGAATTTCTGCCTGGGACGGAATCCCAACTGCATGGCCATCAAAACGACGCTTTGATGTACGTGCTCCAGGGCACTGGTTTTGATGTGCAGGATGGTGTCAAAATCGAGTGGGCCGCAGGTGACCTGGCCATCATTCGGGGAGGCACGGTGCACCAGCATTTCTGCACCAGCAAGATTCCGGCCAGAGTGGTGATCTTGAAGCCCAAATCTTTGGCCATGTTTGCCAATCTAACCTATCAGGAACTGATCAAGCCGGCAAGCAAAGAGCCGCTGATGGGCTGGGAAGGCTTTAAACCTGAGGACTAAAGGAAGGAGAGACGATCGATGAAAAAGTACCCAGAATCTGAGGTTTGGAATAAAGGGAGCAAAACAACCACCTATTATGAAGATATTCTGAAGGCAGCCAAGGAACGGCCGGAAAAACACGCAAAATTGATGAAGGTGATCCATCCGGAAGATATGCCTTGGGAAGAATGCTGTCATGGAAAAATCAAGCATGTGATCAACGATGAAATGGACGCCATCAGTAAAGCGATGAACCTCTATATGCAAGAGATTCCAGCGGGCAGTAAATCCGGGAAGCATCGCCATATGGCGGAGGAAGTGATTTTTGTCCTGGAGGGCCGGGGCTATGACCTGCACTGGGATGTGGATATGAAACTGACGGACCGCTATGAATGGATTGTCGCTGAAGAGCCGAAAAGATTTGACTGGGAAGCGGGGGACTTGATCGTGATTCCGGTCAATACGGTGCACCAGCATTTTAATGCTGATCCGGACCACCCGGCGCGCATTATGTCGGCGATTAATAATGTGTATAAAATGTTGGATTTTGACGATCTTGAGCAAATTGAACCGGCCCCGGAACAGGTAAAATAAAATCCCCCAAATCGCAAAAGGCATAAGAATGAAAAAGCCTGTCAAATTGAATGAATACTTAAAAGAGGGAGGTTTTTATGTTACATGCAGCTATAATGGGCCTTGGTGCCCTGCTAAGTCCACTCGCTCTGTTATTATTGGCGGTTGGCGTAATATTCGGCTTAGTGGTTAGTTTTTTTCCCGGGCTCGGCGGAGTAGTAGTTTTGGTACTGCTGATGCCATTTATTTATAATCTGGAACCGGCGCAGGGCCTTGCCCTGCTCTGGGGCGCCCATGTTGCCGTCTGTTTTGGCGGATCACAAAGTGCCATTCTTTTTAATGTGCCGGGGTCTTCCAAGAATGTGGCCGCCTGTTTCGACGGCTATCCCATGACCCAAAACGGGGAAGGAGCGAGGGCTTTAGCCGCTTCCGCCACATCTTCCCTGCTGGGGGGGATTTTCGGCGCCCTCGTATTATTGGTTAGTTTGCCCGTGATCCGGCCCATTATTCTGGTCCTTGGTCCGGCGGAGTATTTTATGCTGGCCTTGTGGGGCATCTCGGTGATTGCCTTATTTACGTCAGGCTCTTTCCTGAAGGGTCTGGCGGCGGCCGGCCTGGGGCTATTGATAGCCTTTGTCGGTATGGACCCCATGACAGGAACGCCCCGCTTTACCATGGGTTTAGTTTCTCTGTGGGAAGGAATTACGTTCCCTCCGGCTGTGCTTGGCATGTTTGCCCTTGCTCAAATGATTGAGTTGTTTGTGAGGGGCGGCGCTATCGTGAAACGTCAGGCTCCTGCAGCAACAAGCGGACCGCTGCAGGGCATCAAGGATACCTTAAGAAACTGGAGTTTAGTAATCCGGTCCAGTGTTCTGGGTGTCTTTATCGGCGCCCTTCCCGGAGTGGGCGGTACGGTGGGGAATATTATGGCCTATGGACAAGCAGTCCAAACTTCCAAACATCCGGAAAAATACGGCACAGGAATTCCGGAAGGGGTCATTGCTTGTGAAGCTGCCGTCGCTTCCAACGAAGGCGGCGGATTGATTCCTACCCTCACTTTCGGCATTCCGGGGGGAGAGGGTCCGGCGATCCTGATGATTGCCCTTTTGATCATGGGGATTGCTCCGGGACCGGAAATGATGACCAAGCATTTGGATATAGTGCTGATGATGGTTTGGATTATTGTACTGGCAAATGTGCTGGCCACCGGGATCGGGTTAGGGCTGGCCAAAAGGCTGGTGCGCATCAGCAGCCTGCCGGGAACGACATTGATTCCCTTTGTTTTTGTCATTTGCCTGATCGGCGCTTATGCAGTGAACAGAAGTTTCAGTGATGTGATCATCGCTGTCATTTTTGGCATTGTTGGTTATTACATGAAGAAATATGATTATTCAAGAGCAAACCTGGTCATCGGCATGGTCATGGGCAGCCTGATTGAACGGTATTACCACATTTCGGCGCGTCTCTTTGGCGACACGTTTTTTGTGACCCGCCCCATCGCACTGGGTCTCCTAATCGTGATCATTCTTACTACGGCCTATCCTCTTTACAGCAAACACCGCCGTAAAAAGAAAGGAGAGCTTACCGTATGAGTAATAGAACGCAAGAAAACATTGCAGCCGTGTTACTTTTAGTGGTTTTTGTTGCCATTGGCATCATGTCTCTTGATTATTCTCCCAGAGCCAGATTAATGCCATTAGCGATATCCATTGTATCAACAGTTTTAATCATCGCTCAGCTCATTGTCCAAAACAGCAAGGCTAATGATGTGGACTTGGCCATTGACACCATGGAACTCTTCGGCGCCACCGGCCTCAAGAAAGAGGGCCGGCGCAAAGCCGATGAAGAAGCGGCAAAGACCTTGGAAAAGGAAGTCATTAAGGGAACAAAAGAATCTACGGCCATTGGCATTCTATTGGGGCTTTTCGCCATGATTTATGTGTTTGGATACGTGATTACCATCCCGGTTTTTATTACCTTGTATTTTCGGTTATTCAACAAGTCTCCATGGTTGCGGTCTATCATTACCGGGATTGGAGCTACGGCAGTGCTTTATTTCTTTTTCAGCGTACTTTTGCAGATTAGCTTATACCCAGGGCTTATCGGCAAAATGTTTTAATCTATTGATATAAGGAGGTGAAATTCTCATAACAACCCTTTTTGTTCAATATCTAGGAAGTACAGTTGGAAGATGAAAAGGAGGAGATTAGATGTTGAAGAAGAAAATTTTGGTGGTTTTCTCAATCCTTGCACTTGCTGCATTATTTATGGCAGGCTGTGGCGGTAATTCTGCGCCTGCTGAAAACGGCACAGACGACCAAACCCAAGCAGAAGGAAATTTCTACCAGGGTAAGGAACTGCACATTGTGGTACCGCATGGTGCGGGCGGCGGCTATGATACCTATGCCAGACTGGTTCAGCCATACCTGGAGAAAAACCTGGACGCTACGATCGTGATTGATAACGTTACCGGCGCCGGCGGCAACGTAGGAAGAAACCAGGTTTGGGCTGCACAGCCGGATGGGCTGACGATTGGATTTACCAGCGGCACGGCAATGGTTTACAGTCAATTGTCTAAAAGTGAAGGGGTCCAATATGATGTAAACAAAGTAACTTGGTTACCTCGTCTCTATGGGGAGCCTTCCGTACTGGTTGTTCCTGCCAAAGGAAAATACCAGAGTATTCAGGATGTCATGGCGGCTAAGGATCCTGTTAGTTTTGCCGTATCCGGCGTGGGTGACGACGACTTCTTTGCTCTAGGTATTGAAGCCAAAGCATTGGGATTTGATGTTTTACCTGTTACGGGATATGACGGCACGAAAGAGGGTTCCCTGGCAGTCGTGCGTGGTGAAGTTGACTTATTCCAGACCTCTCTAAGCACCATGCTTCCGATGATTAAATCGGGTGACGTAAAACCGATTATGGTTGTTTACGACAAAGAAGTACCGGAGCTTCCCGGGGTTCCTACCGCAATAAGTCTGGCCCAAGGAGAGGGTGCAGATATGATCCAGACGGCGATCAACTTAATTAAGGTAAGCCGGGTCTATTTTGCTCCTCCCGATTTCCCGGCAGACCGGATCAAGGATCTTGAAGCAGGTATTGAAAAATCACTGCAGGATCCCGAACTGGTCCAAAAAATGAAGGATTCGGAAAAACCGGTTGAATATCTAAGCAGCGCAGACGTTAAGCAGCTTATTACCGATAGTATGGCCGCGGGAGATAGTATTGCTCCTATTCTGCAGGAAATTCTGAAAAAAGCTGAATAATTTTTATTCCCTATTCCAGGAGTCGGCATTTTTCATGCTGATTCCTGGAATCACTTTCTTCCTACCTGAGTTATTTATCATGGAGGATTTATTTGAAAAGTGTTAAGCATGAAGAAAATAAAAATAAAATAAAGATAGAATAAAGAAACAGAATGGAGGGGTTAGGCTTGACATTGTTATTATCCAATGAAGATGTAGAAAAAGTCATTACAATGTCGGAGACAATTGAAGCTTTGGAAGCAGCCTATCTGGAGATGGCCGACCAAAAAGCTTTATCACGACCCCGTTCGGATATTCTGATGGCGGGAGGGCAGCAAGGTCAGGATGTCTATGGATTCAAAAGCATGGAAGGGGCTTTGCTGAAAGAAGGCGTTGTAGCCCTCCGCTTTAATTCTGATATTATTCGCTGGCCGGAAAGGGCCGGTGTGGTGATTAGAGAGAAAGTGCCTTCCTTACCTGGCGGACGCTGGCTCGGTTTGATCCAGCTTTTTAGCGCCGTGACAGGAGAATTGCTGGCGATGATCTCGGATGGTGTGATCCAGCGTTTTAGAGTGGGCGGTACCAGCGCCCTGGGCGCCCGTTATTTGGCCCGTGAGGAAGCGGCAACCGTCGGACTTGTGGGAAGCGGCTGGCAGGCAGGAGCCCAAGCCATGGGGTTGTGCGCTGTCCGGCCGGTGCGCAAAATCCGGGTTTACAGTCCCAATTCGGAACACCGGCAAAGTTTTGCCGCAGAGTGGTCAAAAAGGTTGGGCATTGGGGTGCAGGCGGTACCGACAGTCGAGGAAGCGGTGAAGGATAGCGATATTGTGTGTCTGACCACCAATGCGGTAGAGCCTGTCCTGAACGCCGGGCTGGTGAAACCGGGTCAACATGTTTCCGCCATTAAGCGGGGAGAAATCGGTGATGACATTTTAATGCGGAGCGATGTTTTGGTGCTTCATACCCAAGAAGGAAAGCCTAAGCATTATTTTGTGGGCGGACTGGAAGTTTCCGGCCTTAACAAAGCTTATCGCCCCATGCCTCGGGAGGCTGATGGGGATATCACGGCTTTAGTGCAGGGCCGGGTAAAAAGAAAGGACCAGGCCCAGATCACCTGTTTTCTGAATAACATGGGACTTGGTTTACAATTTGCGGCGGTGGCCCACCTGGTGTATCAAAAGGCACAGGCAGCGGGGTTAGGCAGAATATTACCCACGGAGTGGTTCACCGAAGATGTCCATCCGTAAACTTGGGAAACCTCATGGAAAAGAGGCACTATTATCAGCAGGTTAACAAGGAAAGACTTTTCAGTTGGTGTATGAAGTGAAATAGTGCTTTGCATAGAAAGGGCTTGTTTGATCGAAAAAAAGGTGGATGAAAGGATCTGCCTTTTTCTATAGGTTCTCCTGGAAATTTTAGCAAAACATTTATTTCGCTGGCTTCCATGATTCAGGAAGGAATATTTAGAAACTTGCTTCCATTACGGCAGGAATATGACCACATAGAAAGGACGTTTTCGATGGAGGGTCTGGGACAATTACAGGCGCGCATACAGGAAGTGCAAAATGCAGTAGGCAAGGTGATCATGGGCAAACCGGAAGCAGTAGAATTGTTATTGGCAGCACTGCTGTCAGGCGGGCATGTCTTGATTGAGGATCTGCCCGGTACAGGCAAAACGACTTTAGCCAAAGCTTTAGCCCGATGTTTGGATTGTTCCTTTCAACGGATTCAATTTACCCCGGATTTGATGCCGGCAGATGTCACCGGGTATAATTATTTTGATCAAAAAGATGAAATATTTCGCTTCCGGGAAGGACCCGTGATCAGCAATATCGTCCTGGCGGACGAAATCAACCGGGCTATCCCCCGCACCCAGTCAAGCCTTTTAGAGTGTATGGGTGAGGGCCAGGTAACAATTGATGGGGTAACCAGAGTGCTCCCCCGTCCCTTTATCGTTTTGGCTACCCAAAACCCCATTGAGCAGGAAGGGACCTTTCCTTTGCCGGAGGCTCAGTTAGACCGGTTTTTGTTTTGTTTGCATATCGGCTATCCCAGCTCAGCAGAGGAGAAATCCATGCTGCATGCCTATAGCAGTAAGGAACCGATCCATGCTTTAAGGCCCCTGTTGACTCCGGTAGAACTGGAAGGTTTCAAGAAATTGTGCACCCAGATTAAGGTGGAACAATCTCTGCAAGATTATTTGATTGATATTTGCCGTGCCACTAGGACCCATAAAGCGGTAGCCGTAGGGGCCAGTCCCCGGGCCAGTCTGGGATTTTTCTATGCATCCCGGGCCTTAGCGGCTCTCCGGGGCCGGGATTACGTAACTCCGGACGACATCAAATACCTGGGGGAAACGGTTTTGACCCACCGTTTAATTCTCAAGCCTAGGGAAAGAATGGGGGGCTTAACCGGAGCGCATATCGTCCAGGAAATTTTAGAAACGATTCCGGTACCGGTGTTTGGGGAGGAAAACGGTCATGCCGAATAGTGCCCGGGTGCACCCCTATCATGGTTATGTGATTTTTAGCGACCGGGGACTGTGGGGATTAATAACCCTGATCCTGATCGCGGTATATTGGCGCTATTACCCGCTGGCCATACTGGTTACCCTTGTGGCCCTTGTCTGGCTCTTAAGCCGTGTGTGGGCTAAATTTGCCCTGGAGGGTGTGATATTTGGGGAAACGGCCACCATCGGGGAGGTTTTTCCCCACACTCCTGTGAAAGTAGAAATATCGGTAGGAAATAAAAGTCCTTTGCCTGTACCCTGGCTGGAGCTGGAGCAGGCCCCATCCAAGGAAGGGGGCAAAGTGGAAGAAGGAAGTCCTTATCAACTGGAAGAAGATGGCCGGCGGGTATGCCGTCTGGGGTGGATTTTCCGGCATCAAAACTATACCTGCGCATATGTGATCAGTTTTAAACGCAGGGGGTATTTCCGTTTTGGGACAGCCCGGCTCAAGAGTGGGGACCCTTTTGCCTTCTTTGCCCGGGAAAGGGCGGTAAAAAAAATTCCTGAGCTCATTGTCTATCCCCACCTGCTGCCTGCCGACCGGTTTGAGCTTCAGCGCAGAGACCCCCTGGGGGAAAAAGCCGATCTCAACTTTCTCTTCACAGATCCTTTACTGGTGACAGGAATTCGTGATTATCAAGAGACAGATCCGCTCCGGCGCGTAAATTGGAAAGCCAGCGCCCGCTTTCACTCCCTAAAATCAAATATCTGGGAAGGAAAGGCGGCCCACCGGAGCTGTATTTTTCTGGAGACAGCCAGCCTGGCGGCCCGGCCCTGGTCCCCGGAAAAGGCGGAATTTGCCTGGGAAATATTACTGAGTTCGGCGGCTACCATCGCAGAAGGGATGACAGAGAAAAATCAGGAGTGGGGTTTTCTTACGGATGTGCTGCTTCAGCCGGAAAATCCGCAGCCTTATTTCATGGCGCCGGCATCCGGCAATCAAAGGGGCCGTTTTTTTCAACTTCTTTCTCTGCTTGCCTGTTTGGAAAGCGGGTGCACTAGAATAAAGCCGGACCAGGTGTTCCAGGCGGTAAGCATTCCCCCCGGGGTCACCTTAATTATTCTTTCCGCAGCGTCCGGCTGTGAACTTCATGAGAGCTTGCAAACGGTTGCCCAGCGGCACAAAGTAATTTGGATGCAGTTGGAACCGGAAAGGGAATATGAAGGAGTCTGGGAGCAAATCTCATTGATACCGGGCTGGGAAAAAGACGCCTCTCTAAAAGAGTTCCTGGGCTTAACTCCGGTGGACGAAGCGCCGGAAAGTGGGCCCAAAGGTAAAAGGGGAAATGAAATATGACCGCCCTATTAGAGGGAGTACAAATTGTTTGTTTGATTTATCCCTTGGCAGCGGCCCTAAATCCCGGGTTTGGACTGGGGAGTGCCATGATTCCCTGGTGGCTCTGGGGAATCACCATCGCTTTGGCCCACATGGGCAACAGGTGCTTTCTGCGCCGGGCCAGGAGTATGCTGGGGCTGATCCTGTTTAACATCTTCCTGGGGCTGCTGGGTGGCGCTTTACCGGTAGTCGTTTTACAGATGCTTACTGCTGCCCGGTGGTGGCCGGGCGCATGCCCCGGGATCGTGGAAATAGCCCTGCTGTGGCCCCTTTGTGTTTACCTGCTCATGGAACCGCTGTCTTCAAGGGACCGGGTCCGGTTTTTAGAAATCGGGCTGGGCATCATGACGCTGCTGGTCATGGCGCAGCAGCATTTTTCCCTGGAGATCCCCTTCTTTTGGCTGGGGGCAGGCGGTTTTGTATTCATGGGATTACTTCGTGAGGCCTTAGCCCATTCCGAAGGATTTCCTTCCCGGCTAAATTTTAGCCGGTGGAGCGCCGGGTTCCCCCTTTTGCTCAGTGGTTTCTTTATGGCAGCAGGCCTCTTTTTAGGGTGGCTTGTGGCGACGGATCGATTCACCCACCTTTTGGATAAAGTGATCCAGGCCTGCGTCCAACTATTGGGCCTGATCGCCCGCTTTTTCCAGATCACCGGGTTAGACAGAACTGTTGAACCAACAAAAAGCCTGCCCAAAATATCCGGGAGTGGTTCCGCTGGGGCCTATTCCGCTTTTGGGGATAGCGCTCCCTTATGGTTCATGATCATTCTCTGGACAATTCTGGGCATCCTGCTCATCCTGATCTTGATCCAGGCTGTAGTCGGCTTACGGAGAATCCTCCGGGTCCTTCTGGATTTGAAACAGTCTCTTCCCCACGATCAAAAAGAGGGTGTTACCTTTCGTTTTCATGGGAAGAGGCTTAAGGAACAGCTGGCCCGTATCTTAAAATGGTTTTTTCACCGGGTCAAAGAACTTGTACGAGAATGGTTACCCCTTCCTCCCCGGGGTGTGAAAGATTTATATTATTTCTTTCTCAGATGGGGGCGGCGAAATGGTGTGCGCAGGGCTGTAGGAGAAACACCCCAGGAGTACCTGGACCGGCTATGTCCTCTGCTCAAAAAGAAATATCCTCAAATGGCGGATTCCCTTGCGGATTTAACGGCAGTTTTTTATCTGGAACGTTATAAAGAAGCCGGTCAGCCCTTTTCCCAGGAAAAAATTAATTTTGTCCTCAGGAGCTTAAAAGTGGTAAAATTAGACCAGGGAAAGAAAATGAATTAATCCGGCGAAAAAATTTATATTTTTTGCATGAAAGAGAAGGGAAAAGAAATTTTTTAGAGAATAAATATTGTATCCAAGGATACAACAAATTTTACGATGGAGGTAGATCGATGATTAGAGATTTAAGAGATTGGTTGGAAGAAGTTAAAAAAATGAACGATTTGCAAGTGGTAGAGGGTGCCCACTGGGATAAGGAAATCGGGGGCATTATCGACCTCTATCAAAGGAAAATGGGGCTGCCTGCATTGATGTTTGACAAGGTGCCCGGTTATCCTTCCGGTTACCGTGTTCTGGCCAATTCCTGCACTTCTTTGAAGAGGATTGCTTTGTCCTTTGGTCTGCCGGAAAATACCAATGAACTTGATCTGGTGATGTTTTGGCGTAACTATTTGAAGGACTTCAAAAAGATTCCCCCCAGACTGGTGGAAACCGGCACCATTATGGAGAATGTTTCCCAGGGAAAAGATGTGGATATTATGAAGTTTCCCACTCCTCTATTCCATGAATTGGACGGGGGCAGATTTATTGGCACCGGGTGTATGGTCCTAATGAAAGACCCGGATACGGATTGGATTAATTATGGCGCCTACCGGGTGCAGATTTATGATGCCACCACGGCATCCGTGATGATTTCCAAGGGGAAACAAGGCCATATCATTATGGACAAATACTTTAAGATGGGTAAACCTTGCCCGGTTGTAATAGTGGCGGGAATGGATCCCCTTTTGTTTATGATGTCCGGGATGGAAATACCTTATGGCGTAGGAGAATATGATGTATGCGGCGGGCTAAGAGGCGAAGCCGTTGATATCATTAGCGGCCCCGTTACCGGCCTTCCCATCCCTGCTGATGCGGAAATCGCTTTTGAAGGATTTATCCATCCGGATGATACCATCAAGGAAGGTCCTTTCGGAGAGTGGACCGGCTATTACGCAAGCGGCGTGAGAAACCAGCCCGTGATTCGTGTGCAGAGCCTGCTGCACCGGAATGATCCTGTCATTCTCGCTGCTGTTCCTGCCGCTCCCCCTTGTGATGATACCTATTACAGAGGATTCTTGCGATGCGCCGCCATCTGGGATGAGGTGGAAAATGCCGGGATTCCGGGCGTTAAAGGAGTGTGGGCCCATGAAGCAGGGGGCGGCCGCATGTGGACGACCGTCGCCATTAAACAAATGTATGCAGGACATGCCAAGCAGGCCGGCCTGATTGCTTCTCAATGCCATGCCGGCGCATACGCAAACCGGTTTACCGTGGTCGTTGACGACGATATCAATCCGGCCGATATGGATCAGGTAGTATGGGCCATGTGCACCAGGACCGATCCCAGGGAAGACGTGGAGATCCTCAGAGGGTGCTGGAGCACGGCCCTGGATCCTATGAGCTATCCCGACGACAAACACGTGATCAATTCGCGCTTGGTCATTGATGCCTGCCGGCCTTATCACAAGCTGGACAAATTCCCCAAAACCTGTGAGAGCAGTCCGGAACTGAAGGAAAAGCTGATCAAGAAATGGCCGGAATTATTTCCCCCGGAAATACTGAAACAGATTCTTTAAATTGGGAAAGGGGTTTGCCCGCATGAAAATAGTGGTTGGCTTATCAGGGGCATCAGGGGCAATTTATGGCATCCGCATGCTGGAGGCCTGTAAGGCCTTAAGCATTGAGACCCATTTAGTGGTAAGTGCATGGGCGGAAGTGACGATTAAACAAGAAACCGAATACAGCCTGGACCAAGTTTATGGTTTGGCAAACTATGTTTACCCGAATCAAGATATGGGCGCAGCCATATCCAGCGGTTCTTTCCGTCATGACGGCATGGTGATTATCCCGGCCAGCATGAAGACAGTAGCCGCCCTGGCTCACGGCTTCACAGATAATTTAATTCACCGGGCCGCCGACGTGACCATGAAAGAAAAACGAAAATTGATCCTGGTGCCCCGGGAAACCCCTCTTCATGTGATTCACCTGCGTAACCTCCTCACCTTAGCGGAGGTGGGCACGGCGATTATACCGCCCATGCCGGCGCTCTACCAAAAGCCGGTTACCGTAGGTGAAATTGTCGATCATTTGGTGGCCCGTGTGTTGGACCAGTTGGGCGTAGAGCATAACATGATCCACCGGTGGACGGGGATACCCAATGCCCCTTCTCTCGGGCCCCGCGGGGAAGATTAAGAGAAGGATCCTTAGAAAAGGTTAAAAAATTAGGGGCGGACCGAAAATCCAATTTCGTTCCGCCCCTGTTTTTCACGATATCATCCTATTCACCTTTTCCCATAGTTCTTTTTCGCAGCAACAGCCGGAGAATTTTTCTATCACTTCGCCTTGTTTAAAAATCACCACACTGGGTATCGTGGTAACACCATATCTTTTCGCCACTCTTTGGTTGCGATAGGTATCAATTTTAACCAGTTTTACTTTACCATCTGTTTTTGAAACGATTTTCTCCAATGTGAAAACCGCTTCAATACTGGCTTCTATCTGGGGAGTCCAAAAGGCAACCAAAACCGGTTCTTGAACAGCCAGCACGCTTTCCTGAAAACCTTCTTCTTCCGCCAAGTATTTTTCTGCGGCAACGGCGGCAATCGCCCCGTCACTGGCGGCGGTAATTACCTGGCGCAGATACTTCATTCGGGCATCTCCCGCCCCATAAACCCCCGGCACCGAGGTTTCCATCAGATCGTTGGTAATCATATATCCCTGCTCATTAAGTTTCACTTTTCCTTTGAGCATTTCGGTTTTAGGCACCGTTCCCACAAAGAAGAAGACGCCGTTGGTTTCCCTTTCGGAAATCTCGCCTGTTTTGATGTTCTTGATCATCACGCTTTCCACCAGGCCGTCTCCCTTAATCTCATCCAGCACGGAATTCCACACCCATTTAATTTTCGGATGAGCAAAGGCAACTTCGGCACTGGCTTTGTTGCAATCTAAAATCCCTTCGTCATGAATCACAATAATCGTCACGGTTGACGCGAATTTAGTCAGGTATATGGCTTCTTCCACTGCGGCGTCGCCGTTCCCTACAACGGCTACATCCAGTTCCTCAAAAAAATCGGCGTCACAAGTGGCGCAATAGGACACTCCCTTGCCCCTGAATGCTCTTTCTCCTTTAATATTTAAAGTTCTGGGTTCCGCACCCGGCGCCAAAATAGCAATTCTGGCCCGGTACTGGTGGCCGCTTTTTGCTTTAAATATTTTGATCTCGCCGCCCAAATCCAGATCCACAACTTCTTCTCTGATGATTTCCGTGCCAAAACTTTTGGCATGTTCCGCCATTGCTTCCATTAATGCCGGACCCGTTGTCCCCCTGGAAAACCCGGGGTAGTTTTCCAGGTCCTGCGTAGTAGCGGCCTGCCCGCCCGGTTTTCCCTTTTGCAGAATTGCGGTTTTTAAACGTGACCGGGACCCGTATATACCTGCAGCTAAACCGGCCGGCCCTCCACCAACAATAATGATGTCGTAAATCTCAGACATGTTTTACCACCCTTGCTATTTTATTTGCAGCTTGAAATGATAAAATTATCAGGTATATCTTAACAGAATCTTTATTAAATAGAATATATCTTAGTCTGACTCCCAAACTGCCTCGATCAGGGGCTCCGGTAGGCCCGGCATTCCTTGATGATGTCCTCTACGGGGAATACCGTCTCCATGAAGCCGATATGTTCTTCGTACACTTCGGGAGGGATTTCATCCTTTAGTTCAAAGATGTGATAAGCCTTTAGTCCCAACGGGATTTCTGACAATGGACCGGCGTAGGAGGGATCGCCGGTGGATACGGTCTCGACGGCAATGCCGCAAACATCTGCCTCCGCTCCGCCCAGTATGACGATCAGGTCCCGATTGCCGTATTTCTCGGCAGATTCTTTGACGCGCGCCTGATTCCTCAGGTCCATTGCCCCGCCGGTTATTCAAAGGAAACATTCGGTTGAGGAAAAGACAACCTCACCCCCGGCCGCTTTGACACAAGCTTCAATGGCCTGACCGCTGATGCCGTTCTGGTCACCCAGGACAGCAACTTTTTTTCCTGAAAGCATTTTTTTCACTCCTCATATCACATTTTTAGAGATCTGAGTTGAATCCATGATAAACGTTCTTAGTAACTCATCGGTACGGTAATATGCTTGGTTAAGGCTGTCAGAGCCTTAACCACTAAAGCCTGCCTGCCCGTCTTCTCTTTTTCTGCCGATACTTCAGGATCTCCGAGAGGACTTGTTACCGTCAAGCCACGGACGATACGATAGGCGCCAAATTGCATGGCTAAGTCAACTAAAGGGGTGAGAACCACAGTGGGAATTCCTGCCGACTCAAACACCTTGGCCATTGTTGCTCCGCAACGTGTTCCTGTCCCTCATGTACTGGTAAGAAAAACCCCGTCAACTTGGTCTTGAATTAAAAACCGTACAATCTCTGATCCCATTTGTTTCGAATCTTTTACGGAAACCAGATTGCCGCAGGTAACAAAATACCACGGTACCAACCGGCCAATGCCCCCACTTTTCTCCATGCCAATCAGCGTATCTACCGGGAGTATCCGGTTAAAATCAATGGTCGCGTAATTGGTATCAAAACCGCCATGGATGCACTGAAATCTTGCCATTTCTCCTTCAACCAGGGGTAAATCATAACGGAACCAACGGGTTTCTCTGGCCGAGCGCAACCTGTTCGGGTTGCCTAAGGGCACGATTCCTCCCTCGGTAACGAGAGCAATGCGGGCAGTAGACAAATCTGCGATAGGAGGGGCAGATCGGATCCCATTGTTTTTGGCAATGGGTATTTCAGAGCCAGCCTCTTCGTCATGAAGAATCCGGACCAGCATCTGCACAGCTCTCGTCGCCCCATTGGCGCTAACCAGGGTATTACCCCTTTTGCCGGTTAAAAAAGCCCCGTCAGTGTCAATGATCCCTCTCTGCCCTTGCCTTAATTTGTCTATCATTTTGCTAAATTGACGGACATCATTTTTCATATCTCTGATTGTTTCACCAGCAGGGACAAAATAGATATCAGGCGGTAGAATAGAAAAGGCCGGATTGTGGGGGGACATACTTAATACCGTAGGAATGCCCAGTTCCCGGGATACCCGGCTGCATATCCAGGCACAGGCTAAGCCATAGCGCCCCATACATAAACAAGGGCCGGCGATAAAAATATCCGGGTTCATCTTTTTGACAAACGCCATCACTTTTTGCAGGGCCAAATCCTTATGTTCAACAAAGTAATTGTCACCTGCCATGATGGTTGCCACTATTTTGTAGTCGGTTCCCAATAATTCCTGAATTTTTTTGGACGGTCCAATGGGCTCATTCTTTACTTGTGGCTTTAGGTCCGCCATTTCCTCTCCACCCATGCCGCCGAAGAATTGGTTTAAATAATGAACGATACGGACAGGATTTTGGTATCTAGCCATTCGCTCGGATCACCCCTCCACCGCACGGATTAATACTGCCTACCATCGTCTGTATAGGCACTTTAACTTCGTTCATGGCGTTATTGCCTCTGATATATTTACCGCCATAGACCCGCTTGACCTCCGGCAGGATGATTTCTTCCTCCCCATTGCCGATGCTAATTAGATTGTCAAACTCTTTGACCTGCTGCCGCCGTCCCATTTCGGCGCATTGTTCTCCATTAGCAGGCATCATCACTACCTTGATACCGAGCGCATTACATTTATCATGTAAAACGCACATTCTCTTTACTGCGAGCTTATTACGCCCTCCGCAAATGATCGCTCCCGTAGCATTTAGCAGCTGAAGCATTTGTACGAGAACCAGACATTCGTCTTCAATCGACCGCAATTGACAAGAACTTTTTTCCGTAAGGAGAATTAAACCATTAAAGCTGACCATCTGGCCATGGGCTTCCATCAATGCGTTGACAAGGGGGTTATTTTGGTAAAAATAGGTCGTGTTCCGGTTTGCGGAATCCCTGATCAGGCCGCTTACGATAGCGCCATCCACAAGTTCATTGGGGTGGATCGTGCAAATATCTTCCTCAACTGTCTGGCCATAGAGTAAATCACCGGATAGTCTGCCCCCGCCTGCTAGTTCCAGGATACCTATTGCCCCAGGTAAGTAATGAGCCACCTTATTAATTTGGTAAATTTGATGGGAGTCCGGGTAGGATGAAGAATGGGTCCATTCCGCTATTAATGCTGCGCTCTTAAGTCCCGCCAACTGCAGACTTTTTATGATATCGGGTTTAGGATACCCCGTGTCTGGGGTGATTTCTATGATGATGCCGCATAATGAACTAAAAAGTGAAAATCCCAGAAGTGACGTCGAATAATCAATGATTGCCTCCTGAACTTCAAAGGGCAGATTGCAGCAGGTAACAATGCACATGCCGGACAATTTTATCGTAGTGCCCATACCCACCCCGTTTTTCTCCCCCAATAAATTGGGGAATAACCCCAGCATGTCGGGTTTCCAAGTGGGCTCAATCACATCCAAAACATTGATCACCCGGCAACAATCTCCGGGATGCACGATATTGATTTCCAGTGATTTTAGATGGCAGTCTTTTAGTAGTTCATTCTTTAGTTTTTCCATGTTTATCGTCAGCAGTCCGTGCTCAACCGAAAAATGCTTTCCGAATTCCACACGGTTAACATGGATCTTTTGCAAAGAAAGCTTCATAAATGATCCCCCATCATTAATTTTACATTTTCGCGAAAATAGCGCCATGGAGCGATAGACAAAGTGTTTTGTCTATTGGGGACAAAATGAAGAAGATTAATAATCAAGAAAAGCAGGGAATCCACTAGTCATGAAACGGTGCAGTTTCAGTGCCAAAAGTAGGTTAAAGAGATCTTCCGTTTTATCCAGGCTGAGTTTGGTTAGCTCCTCTACTTTACCCAGCCGGTATTTTACGGTATTCCGGTGCAAAAACAGATTGTCTGCAACCCGGTTAATATTACAGTCACAACGGAAAAAACTGTATAAGGTAGGCATTAACGAGGGCCCCTTTTCCTTATCATGCAGTATTACGGATCCTAGATATTGATCAATATATTCCTGTATCTCTTGATTTTTCGGTATTTGGCCTAACACCTTATAGGCTCCTAGGCTTTCACAATGGTAAACACCACTTTGGTTACGCACCAGTTGAAAATTATTATCGATGGCCAAATGGGCTTCCAGGTAACTTTCATAGAAGTATGAAAGGTCCGTTTTTATGCCGCCCACACCTACGATAAAACAATAGCCCGGCATTTTTTTCTGAACAGCGGTAAACAAATCTTCCGCAAGTGCCTGTGCTTTATTCCCGTCAATCAAGATCACCAGCTCATTATGGTTTTCAAAAGCGAATGCCTGAGCGTAACTGGTGCTATTTGAAATGCATTGTAAAGCAAAGTTGATCCAACTGTTTTCGACGGATGATAGATCTTCCTTTCCCATTTTGCCGCCATTATTGTCGTAAATCAGATGAACAATAATGATGGCGCCTGTTTTTGGGATAGTTAATCCCTCTCGCTCAAGGTGGAGGATTTCTTCTCGGGAAATCTGACCGAAAATCAACTGTCTCATGACTTCAGTGTTCCGTTTTTGTTTGACCAATATCGTTTCTTTTTCCCAGCCCCACCTAAGGGATAAAATCAGTGCGACTAATTTGAGTAAATCCAATGTTGATTGTGTACATGGATGCAATGGCGGATGAAGAAGGGCACACAGCACTCCTTCCATTCTCCCGGTATGCGCAGTGATCGGTAACAATACCAGATGATCGTTATGCCTGGAAATATGAACCGGTTCATCCCGGTAATGCAGAGAAGAAAGAACACCTTCCTGCCATAATTCCTGATAATCCCATGGCAAATTCTCACCTTGCATACGATCAGGTTTACTGGAAGCCAACAATTGAAAATGGGAATTTAGGATGAATATTTCCCCGCCCAGTTGGTCAGCGACAACCCGGCAAATTTCAAACAGGTTTGCTCCTTTTTTAGCGATTTGAATGATTCGTTCCTTTTTATCATCGTTCATTCCGCATCACCCTCATCCATCATCCATACACGCCCCCTGGCCATTTATGCAGGACTTAGTCCTTTGCGCCAGAATATTTATGGTACCGTCAACTGGAAGGAAATTACGACTCTCCCAGCTAAAACAATTTTCAAGATAAATTTCTTTAATCCTTCTTGCTATTTTACAAAATTTCTTTATTATTTTTATGCGCTTTTTGTGACCAATTAACAAAATACTTTGGTTGGTATAGCTATGGCGGTATTTACGTAAAGCTGTAAAATATAAAATAGATCAGTAAAGACTTGATAAGTAGGTGAATACGATGATTGAAGTCACAAAGGAAAATTTTGCGGAAGAGGTACTAAAAGCACAGAGTTTGGTAATGGTTGATTTTTGGAGTGAAAAATGTGAACCATGCAAGGCATTAATGCCCAGCGTCCATCAGTTGGCAGAAAAAAATGCAGGCAAGGCAAAATTCTGCAGTTTGGATACCGCCAGTAACAAAAGGCTTGCGATCAGTCAAAAGGTTTTAGGTTTGCCCACCATCGCATTTTACAAAAATGGAGAAAAGATTGCCGAATTGGTTAAGGATTTCGCTATTGAAGATGTACAGGAAAAATTGGATGAGTTGGGATAAAGACTGGTGCAGCTTTTTCTAAACAGGAGACAAAGATAGAATCAAAACGAAGGGGGTAGGCACAATGCTGCAAGGAAAAAAGGTGGCCATTCTTGGCGATCGTGACGGCATTCCCGGACCGGCCATCGAAGAATGCGTGAAATCTGCCGGGGCAGAGGTAGTATTCTCAACCACAGAATGCTTTGTCTGAACGGCGGCTGGAGCAATGGACCTGGAAAATCAGGCAAGGATTAAAGATTTAACGGAAAAGTACGGTAACGAGGACTTGATTGTTGTGCTTGGCGGAGCGGAAGCGGAGGCTTCCGGTCTCGCCGCGGAAACCGTATCTACCGGCGATCCTACCTTTGCGGGTCCCTTATCCGGAGTCTCGTTGGGACTCAAAGCTTATCATATGTTTGAACTGAAAGAGGAAGTTGACCCGAAAGTTTACGATGAACAGATCAGCATGATGGAAATGGTTCTGGATGTAGATGAAATCATCAATGAAGTGAAGACCTATCGGGGTTAGCTAGGGGAGGAGATTTCATGTGTTTTCCGGTTGTCAAAGGTGCCGCATATGCTTTAATACAGGCTACCGATATGCTGATACACCACGGTACAACGCAAACGTCGGAACGGCGAAAAAATCCGGTGTCCGAGCATTTAGGGAAATTACCGGAATACCTGAGAAGTTTTCAGGATGCCGTCAGTTATGCGCCCAATCAAGTCTATATCGGCAACATGGCCCCTGATGATTTAAAAGATATTTCCCGTCCCTGGTACCGGGCACCTGTTGCCGGTGCCTCCCGAGAGGGGAAGTATGGGGAAATTATGCCGGAGGATGAATTTCTCGGGCTCATGAAAATTGTTGATGTCTTTGATCTGGTGGTTTTGGAAGAACAGTTCCAAGCAGCTGTCCAAGAAAAGATCACCGGCCACCCCATCTTGGGGGGCATGAAAGATCTCGATAAATTATCCAAGAATCCTGGCCACGCTGAGAAAATAAGCAAACTGGTAGAGGGCTATTTGGCGCAGCCCATGTATTTTAAGGGAAGGCTTGTGGGATGTGTGAAGAAAGCCCATGAATTTGATGAAGCCTTATCCGGCCAGGTGATGTTTGAAAATCTCGTCTGTAAAGCTTCCGCCGTATTTGCTTTAAAACTTCTTCTCGCCAAAACCGAATTGCAGGCGGAAGAGGTGGAATATATTATCGAGTGTTCAGAAGAAGCCTGCGGCGATATGAATCAAAGAGGCGGGGGCAATTTTGCCAAGGCGATCGGAGAAATGTGCGGATGTATTCACGCTACCGGTTCTGATACCCGAAGTTTTTGTGCCGGTCCGGCCCATGCTTTGGTTGAGGCTGCAGCTTTGGCCCAATCAGGCGTTTATAAAAATGTTGTCGTTTTGGCCGGGGGCGCTTCTGCTAAGCTAGGCATGAATTCCAAGGACCATGTGAAAAAAGGGATGCCGGTTTTGGAAGATATGCTGGGTGCATTTGCCGTTCATATCACGGAAAATGACGGCGTCAGTCCGGTCATCCGCACCGACGCTGTAGGACGCCATCAAATTGGTTCCGGCGCTTCACCCCAGGCGGTGATGACGGCCATTGTGGCGGATCCTTTAGACAAGCTAGGGTATAAGATTCCTCAGGTGGACTATTATTGCCCGGAAATGCAGAATCCGGAGATTACCGAACCTGCCGGGGCAGGAGACGTTCCCCTGGCGAATTACAAGATGATCGGCGCCCTGGCTGTGAAACGGGGAGAATTGGACAAAGCAAATCTTCTTCAGGCGGTTGCACGTTTTGGCATGCCGGGTTTTGCTCCCACCCAGGGCCATATTCCTTCCGGCGTCCCCTTTATCGGTCATGCCCGGGATATGATCTTGACCGGGAAAATAACCAGAGCGATGATGATCGGTAAGGGAAGCCTCTTCCTGGGCAGACTGACCAACCTATTTGACGGCGTGTCCTTTTTGATAGAAAAGAACAGCGGGGTATCCCAGGAAACCGGCTTTAACAAAGAAGAAGTCAGAGCCCTGATTGGGGAAGCCATGCGGGATTTTGCCCAAGCATTTAGAACCGAGTAAAAAGAATCAGAGCAATTCCCGGAGGGGGTGAAACCATGGGCGTAAACCAGACCAGAGAAGCAATAGCTGAGGTATTTGAAGAAGTAGCCGACGCTCTGGAAACAGGGTCCTTTGGTAAAAAAATACGAGTAGGGCTGACCATTCTCGGCAGTGAGCACGGGCCTAAAGAACTGGTCGAGGGAGCTGAGCTGGCGCAAAGGCAGAATCCGGATATAGAGGTTGTGGTGATCGGCGGCGGCGCGGAAAATCAGCTGGAAATAGTAGAGGCAGGAGACGAAAAAGAGGCACACGCCAAAATGGATGAAATGCTTCTCAAGGGGACCTTAGATTCTGCTGTAACCATGCATTACAATTTTCCCATTGGTGTCTCTACGGTAGGCAGAGTAGTAACCCCTGCCAAAGGCCGGGAGATGTTTCTCGCCACCACCACGGGTACCTCTGCTACCGAACGGGTGCCCGCCATGATGCGAAATACCATTTACGGGATTGCCGTCGCCAAAGCCTGCGGAAAGAGCTGTCCTACGGTGGGAATCTTGAATATTGATGGAGCAAGACAGGCGGAAAGGGCATTAAAAAAACTTCAGGAAGGGGGATATCCTCTTCACCTTGCCGAATCCGCCCGGGCGGACGGCGGAGTGGTCATGAGAGGCAATGACCTTTTGATGGGTGTTCCCGACATTATGGTTCATGACAGCCTAACCGGCAATGTGCTGATGAAAGTTTTTTCCGCCTATACAAGCGGGGGGAGTTACGAGTCTGCCGGTTACGGCTATGGTCCCGGAGTAAGCGAAGATTATGACCGGATCATCTGCATTATTTCCCGCGCCTCGGGGGCACCGGTAATTGCCGGCGCCATTCGATTTGCGGCCGACTGTGCCCGGGGAAAACTGCCGGAAAAGGTAAAGGCGGAATTTGCTTTAGCCAGGAAAGCCGGTTGGGATCCGATCATAAAGTCCTTGCGTTCTTCTGCGGTGCCGAAAAAAGAAGAGGCAGAAAGGGAAGCCGTCGCTCCGCCCAAGAAACCGGTAGCGGATGCTATCCCCGGAGTTGAGGTGATGCAGCTGGAAGATGCGGTATCCGTTTTGTGGAGGGCTAACATCTATGCGGAAAGCGGCATGGGCTGTACCGGTCCAATTGTGATGGTCGCTCCGGAAGATAAGGAAAAAGCTTTGGAAATTCTTAAGCAAAAGGAATACCTCTAATTTATTATCAACTATGTATACAAGTATGCAAAAAACAACGGAGGTGAAGAACATGAGTTTACGGCTGAATTTTTTTCCGGTAAAAGAAGTGGCTATAGGGGAAAAGGCCGGGTGGACCGACGGTCGTCTGGACATAAACCTGGATGATGTACGCACCCAGATTATGAAGGATGCTCATGTAAAGCAGGTTTGTTTCGACTTGGTTCATCCGGGCGAATCTACCCGTGTGATCCATGTATTGGACGTGATTCAGCCTCGGGTCAAGGCAGACGGCAGTCCCTGTTTTCCGGGCTTTTTGGCACCGTCCAACAGTGGAGGCCAAGGAGTGACAAACGTCTTAGAGGGGTTATTGGTGGCTTCCTGTGCTCAGGTTGAGGGGGCCAATCCTCTATTTACCCCTAAAGAGGGGATTATTGATATGGGTTGCCCGGGGGCAGATTTATCTCCTTTTGCCGGAAGTCACTTGTTTGTTTTAAAGCTGGAATTTCTGGATGGCCTGGGAGATGAAGACCTGGCTCAAAGTATTAACCTTGCCGGCTTCCGGGCGGCGACAGTTTTAGCCGGCATCACCCTGAGGGAGATTCCGGCACGGCAGCAGGTATTGGACAGCAGGGTGATAAGCCCCAACCTTCCCGGAGTTGGAGTAGTGATGCAGCTGGGGGGAGAAGGGCCTCTTCATGATACTTACATCGCCGGGCACTCTGTTACCGGGATGCTGCCATTGCTGACCCGGTATGAGAAACTGGCTGACGGAATGGTAGTAGCCAATAATTTTACCTATGCCAGTCAACGAAATTATACCTGTCTTTATCAACAAAATATGCTTTTAGAATCCTTGCTGGCCCGTGCAGATGAAGTCGCCCTTCGTGGGGTCATCCTTACGCGCGGGTACAGCCAATCCCGGGACAGTAAACTGCGCATGGCCGGCTTAGCGGCCGAAATAGCAGATGCCTCCGAAGTTGAAGGCGTGATCGTCACCACGGAAGGAGCAGGCAATGCCCATATTGATACCATGCTAACCTGTCAGGAGTGTGAAAAACGTGGCCTGCACACAGTGATATTATTAAATGAAATGTCTGATACCAATGGGAATGACCCGGGATTTATTGATTTTGTCCCGGAGGCAGACGCCATCGTTAGTGTGGGGAACAGGGAAGAAATCATAGAGTTGCCTCCGGTAGATCAGGTTGTGGGAGGTACCTTGTTGGAAGGTAAAATACTTGCTGCGGGTGAAATCAAAGTTCCCTTGCGTGATATTTGTGGCGCTACTAATGAAATGGGGGCCTGGCGTAACGGAGCCCAAGCTTTTTGAAAGGAGGAAAAAGGCCGTGGAAAATTTCCGGGTAGTACACTACCTCAATCAGTTTTTTGCAGGAATTGGAGGCGAGGATCAGGCAGACATGTCTCCGGCGATCAGAGAAGGGTGCGTGGGACCGGGACTTAGTCTGGACAGGCTATGGCAAGGACAGGGGAAAATAGTAGCGACTGTGATCTGTGGAGACAACTATTTTTCCACCAATCCGGAAGCGACGGTTCAGGAGCTCTTGCCGTTGATCGAAGCCCATCACCCGGATGTGGTCATCGCCGGTCCGGCTTTTGCTTCCGGGCGGTATGGTTTATCCTGCGGGTATCTTTGCCGGGCGGTCGTTTCCAAATTGAGAATCCCCTGTGTCACATCGATGGAGCCGGAGAATCCCGGGGTCCAAGAGGCGAAAGGATTGGCATACATCATATCGGCGTCAGACAGGGTAGCCAGAATGGGGAGAGTCTTGCCTAAGGTGGCAAGGTTAGCGGCAAAATTAGCTTGCGGACAATCGCCGGGAGCAGCGCAGGAGGAGGGCTATCTTCCGCGCGGGTACCGTTTAAATACGCTTCGGACAGAATCTGGGGCCGTGCGCGCAGTGAATATGCTGCTGGCCAAAATGAACAAACATTCTTTTATGACAGAAATTCCTTTGCCTCAGTATGATCAGGTTACTGCGGCTGCTCCCCTGGAAACAGGGGGTAAGATCCGTTTGGCTCTGGTGACCGAGTCGGGGCTGGTTCCTGAAGGCAATCCGGATCATCTGGAAAGCTCCCGGGCCACCAAGTGGTTGAAGTATCCTATCCCCGGTGAAAAATATGTGGCCAATAAGCACTATTCTTTGCATGGCGGATATGATGTCAGATTTGTTAATGCTGATCCCAACCGAGTAGTACCTTTGGATGCGGTTGCTACACTGGTGCGGGAGGGGGTGATTGGGGAAGTTTGTCAGCACTATTATGTGACGACCGGGATGGCTGCGCCCATTGCCCGGGCCACCAAGTTCGGGTCGGAGATAGCCCATGACCTGCTGCAAGAAGGCGTGAATATGGTGATTGTAACCTCTACCTGAGGGACCGGGACGCGTTGCGGCGCAACGCTTGCCAAAGAAATTGAAAGGGAGGGGATTCCGGCAGTGATCATTACTGCTTTGCCTGATGTGGCACGCAATATTGGTACGCCACGTATTGTTCAGGGAGTGGCCATTACTAATCCTACGGGTGATCCGAAAAAATCGGCCGAAGGAGAAGTGCAGTTACGCCGGGATCTGGTACTAAGATGTATCCGGGCGGCACACACACCGATTGAAAATCCAACGCTTTTCCAGAATGAATAGGTCCATTACGTGGATTACCATTTTATGCATTAGAGGTTTAAAGTTAACAGTGCCCTAGGTTGATTAAATTAAGGAGGCGGATTGGATGAAAAAGTATTTATTTGTCACAACGTTATTGGTTATGTTCTTAATGGTGGCCTTAGCCGGATGTGGCGCTAAAGAGGGGCAGAATCCTCCAGGCGAAGGCTCGAATGCGGCGGGGACCCCGGCTTATAAAGCCGACGACGTCATCAAGGTTATCGTGCCGTTTTCTGCCGGCGGTGGATATGATCGTTTAGCCCGGCTGATTCAGCCCTATTTTCAGGATGCCATTAACGAAGCAATTGGTGGGGGATCCGTCACGGTTCTTGTGGAAAATATTACTGGCGCCGGCGGTGTATTGGGGTACAGCGAAATGTTCCGGGCACCCGGAGATGGCAAAACCTTAGGGGTTATTGGTACTGCGGCGTCACCTTACCAGCAGCTTAGCAGCGGCCAGTTCGATCTTGGCAAATTCGTCCAACTTGGTCAAATGAACAATGATCCGGACGTACTGGTTGTTTCCGCTAAATCACCTTTCAACAACATTAATGACTTAGTTGAACGTTCTAAACAGCAACCGATCTTGTTTGCCACTGAGGGGCAAGGTGCTTCCGGCCATTTAGATCCCTTGGTAACGCAATCGATTTTGAAAGATAACGGCATAAATTTAAATATTGATTTCTTGCATTATGAGGGAACTAGCCAGGCCTTGCTGGGCGTAGTTAAGGGAGAAGCAGAGGCTGAGCTGGTAACGGAAAGTACTGCGCTGTCTTTAGTAAAGTCTGGTGATTTAAAGGGTATCGCCATTACCAGTTTGGAACGGGGCAAATATGTTACGGATGCCCCCACGATGAAGGAGCAAAACATTTCTGGGGCGGAAGATATTAGTAACGCTATCGGTATGACGCGGATTCTCGTATCATCTCCCGGTACGCCTGACAACGTGGCCAAAGTATTACGTGACGCGTTGAAGAAAGCAATAGAAAATCCCGATTTCCTGGACAAGGCCAAGACAGCAAGCCTGCCGGTCTTCTATGCATCGCCTGAGGATGTACAAAAGAATATGGACATTCGCTTACAGGTAGCCGACAAGTATAAGGATCTTATTTTGCCTCTTATGAAGTAAAGCAAGTTATTGATTTTATCGGTTTTCCCTTGATAAATATGGAGGGGCAGTCCTAGATAAATTCGTGCCGGGACTGCCCCCTTAAGGAAATCTTTTTTGGCAGAATCCTGGATTGTCTCCGATTTCTTAATGGAGGAGTTGATAATATTGCTGGAAAGTGCATGGTCAGGGTTAGCGATCTTGTTTCAACCTGACTCTCTTCTTTACATGTTGGAAGGCAGCATGTTAGGCATAATTCTAAGCCTGGTACCCGGACTAACCGGGGTTAATGCCATGATCTTACTGATTCCTTTAACCTACCATATGGGCGCCAGCCAGGCCATGGTGATCATGGTATCGATCATAGGGGCGTCAATGTGCGGCGGCTCAGTGCACACCATCTTAATCGGCATTCCCGGTGCGGGAGTAAACACCCCCACGGTTTTTGACGGCTTCCCCCTAGCAAAGAAAGGGCGTGCGGCTGAAGCTATTGGGGCGATGGCGGCAGCTTCCGCTTATGGCGGCATGTTCGGTGCTTTGGTATTGATGATCTCCTTGCCCGTGATGCGCAAAATCGTGCTGCTTCTTGGTCCGCCGGAATATTTTATGATTGCGCTATTGGGTCTTTCCATCGTCGGTTCTTTGGCCGGACGCTCGATATTAAGCGGTTTATTGGCTGTATGCATTGGGCTGATGATGAGCTACGTGGGCTTTAACCCGGTGGTAGGAGGGGAGCGTTTTACATTTGGGATAATGGGTCTTTGGGATGGGATCCCCATGACTTGTGCTTTTATTGGGTTATTCGCCGTTTCAGCAGTGATGGACATGGCTCTGGAAGGCAGCCCTATCGCGGAAATAAAGGTGAAACTGAAAGGCTCTTTCAACCAAATGCTTACGGGGGTGAAGGCACCTTTTCATCATTTGGGTCTCTTATTACGATGCAGCGCGATGGGAACGGTTCTGGGCGCCGTACCTGGTCACGGCGGTGTGGTAGGGGCTTTCCTGACTTACGCCCATGCGGTGCAGAGTGCTAAGGATAAGTCTATGTTTGGAAAGGGAGATATCCGCGGTGTAATTGGACCGGAGAGCGGGAAAAATGCAGTGGGGGGCGGGGCCCTGATACCGACCCTGTCTTTAGGTATTCCGGGAAGCGAGATGACAGCCTTATTGCTGCCCGTATTAATGCTTCATGGGATTACTCCAGGTCCGGAGATGATCACGAGGCATCTTGACGTAGTCTGGGTTATGGTCTGGTCATTAGTTATTTCCCATATTTTTGGCAGCATAATTTCTTGTCTGGCTTCACCTCAACTGGCCTTGATCACCCGGGTTCGTCCCTCCTATTTAGTACCGATCATTCTGGCGGTTAGCCTGATCGGGAGCTATACCTACAATAAAAGGATGGAGGACGTGCTGATTACTTTAGTGATCGGTTTCATCGGTTACGCGATGAAAAGTTACAAGATACCTGTTGCCGCGGCGGTTATGGGTTATATTCTCGGTAGTGTGATGGAAAAATCTTTTTTCCAGTCGCTTCAAATGGGTCGGGGAAATTTTATGGTTTTCTTTAACCGCCCGATTTCTTTGTTCCTTTTGATTGTTACCATTGTTGCCTTTTTCTGGCCCTATATTAGTATTGCAATTAAAAGGATGAGAACAGGAAAGACTATTGCCGGTCAAGAGCAAGGAGGGGATTAATGATGGAAAACAGGAATGCAATCATATTTCATCTTATGCTGCTGGCATTGTTTATTTTCCTGACCTTCATGTCAATAGGGGAGCAGATTCATTCGTTTGTTTTTCCATTAATTATCTTAGCCCTGTCGATTGTTATCTGTATTTTAAAAATTTTGGCTTTATGGAAAAAGGAATGGGGCATGGTTCTCGATCCTGGGGGCGTGTTCGCTAATGTTGACAAATCATCAGCGCTGCCCACTAAGGAGGAGAATGAAAAGGAGGATGATGAGATTGATCAAGACGTCACTCCTAAGGAAATTCCTAACAAGTTATCATTAGTTTCGGTTTTAGTTTGGTTAATTGGAACCGTTGTTGCTTATTATCTGGTCGGTATTGTTGTGGCCACAGGTCTTTCCATTATTACCTTCATGATTTTCCTGGCACGTGAGAAGCTGTTGCGGTCGATAGTGACCGCTATCGCGGTACCGTTAATACTCCACCTGGGATTTGATGTTCTTTTGAATATGAAACTTTTCCCCGGAATATTTTTTAAGTGATTCTGACATGAGTGAGTCAGGGGACGGTTCCCTGACTCACTGCCTCATGCAAACTTTGGGATAGTCTCAAAAAAGCAGTCATTAGGGCTGCTTTTTCAAATTACTACGGGGATGGTTCACAATATTAAGCTGTTTTTTTAAGGCTGTTTGAAGAGTTTGGGAAAAATTAATACCTGCTTTTTCAGCCTGATCGTTTAGCCAACTTGGTAAAGTGAGATTTTTACGGATAGTTCTATTATCGTTGGCCTTACGGTAAGCATCAAAGTCAATATCTACCAGGGTAACGATTTCATTTGATGCATGTTCGGGTAATTGAAGAGAAGGTTCCGGGATAGAACGCCCCATATCTTCTTCACATATACCCCACAAACCAATAGCATCCCGAGCCATTTCAATAGCATTTGCAATATCTGTACCCTGGGTATTAATTTCAAGATCAGGGACAGAAACAACATATCCAAGTTCGCAAGGGGTTAATATGACAGGATAAGCTTTTTTCAATTGTCACACCTCCATATATTTAAAGAGCCAGCAGAGGGCTTTTATATTAGCCCCTGCCGTTTGATAATTGCCTTTGCTAACATTTCGCTTATTTCTCGATGGCGAGGAATCGGTTCGCTTTTAGATCCGTTGGTGTATATGTCATGGTTTGCGCCTTCCCTTAATAGCCACCATCCGTTTTCAGTTAGCTTTTTATTAAATCTTTCCGTTTCATTTCCCCACCTCTTGATTATATTATACATATATAATACGCATTGGTCAAAAGGCTAAAGATATAAGTCAAAGGCTTTTTATTTTGAAGTTGATGGTACATAGAGCGGTCGGTCAGCCTACACCAAACAAGTCTCGGTCTCTTAGTCTCCAACACCAATTCAGTGAGTCAGGGGACGGTTCTCTGACTCACTTTTTCGATTAAGTTACAGTCTAATTTTGTTAAAGGATTAAAAGATGGGCAGGAAATAAGAATATAAAAGAGAATAGCTTCAAGGACCACCATGGTAACATGTTCTTTGTGGTATCATACCCAGCACCCTTAGATTTATCTAAAAGCCCGCAAACTAATAATCTTATGGATACTTGTATACACATAAGACAAGGGGATCGTTGAAAAGGATACTGTCTTTGTCGCTGGCACAATAATATTCAATACTTTATATGTCAGAGGGACGGGGTGGTTGTTGACATTCCCGGCTCGAACAAATTACCCAAGAGTACTGGCCGTATTTTTAGCCAAAAGGTACTTTTTCAGGGGAATCTATGTTAGTACTTTCTTAACAAAAAGGGGAGGCGTGGGTTAATATGAGTTATACAAATGCTTTTATGCATATACTTAGTAATAAATTCCCGGCAATGAAGTACCATAATTTTCGTAATTATTGGTTGGGTCAATCCATTTCGTTAATAGGGAATTTTATGCAAATTACTGCCTTGCAATGGCTTATTTATACGCTTACTAAATCTGCTCTACTAATGGGCTTGCTGGGGGTTGCTCAATATGGGCCTATTATGTGCTTGTCTTTGTTTGCGGGTGTAATAATTGATCGTTACCCAACTAAAAAAATAATCTTGATTATACAGTATGGGTATTTGTTACAAACACTGGTTTTAACAATTTTAGTCTGGTCTGGACATGTTCGGTATTCGTATGTCTTAATCTTAGCTGCATTTAGAGGTATATTTCAGAGTTTTGATCAAACTTCGAAAAATGCATTCGTAAGAGAGCTGGTTGAAAAAAACGACCTTCGAAGTGCGATCGGACTTAATTCAACTATATTCAATACTGCTCGAATGCTGGGCCCAGCCATAGCGGTTTTATTAATGGACAGGTTTAGAATAGAATTTGTGTTCTTTTTAGACTGTATTAGTTTTTTTCCGATGATCATTAGTCTTTATTTGATTAGGGCCAAACCGTTCCTGATCAAGAGAACCGAAAAAAAGATCCTTACTGAAATTGGAGAAGGATTGAATCACATTCGCCAATCCGCCGCTCTACTCGGTGCAATTTTTTCAATGTTGGCAGTGGGCACTCTGATAATGAATTTCAATGTCACAGCACCTGTATACGCAGATAAAGTTTTTAAGCTTGGTGCAAATGGGTACGGAGTACTATTGACTTCTAATGGTGCGGGTTCGCTTGTCGGAGCTCTGTTTGCTACCCAGGCCCGGGGTAATCCAAAGCTTAAGAATTTATTTGCTCTTGGATTAATAATTTCTTTTCTCTTAGCCTCCTTATGCTTTATGTATTATCTGCCACTAGCCGTGATCACTTTCTTCCTTATTGGATTCTTCGTTCTTATTTTTAATACAACTGTAAACTCGACCATGCAAATTAATTCAAGTGAAGAATTCAGAGGGCGGGTAATGAGCTTATACACGCTTGCCAATTATGGTACGACCCCCATCGGTAATATGTTTGCGGGTAGTATTATTGAAAAAGGGGGACCGGGTATGGGATTTTTTATCTGTGGTGCAGTGTCAGGCATCTCCATCATCTTAACAATCCTTAAGGTTTCAAGTAAGAAACGCGCCAATTATTTGGCAGAATGACAGGGGGGACAGAGTTGCCGACATTGCCGAGCATTCCAAATAAGTTACGTCAAAACCCTATCCCTTCGACATAAATTCAGAACCCCGGAATACAAGAACTCAAAAATTATGAGTCGGGAGAAGAAAAGAGTATCAGAAATAAAAATGATGCGGAAAAATATATTAATGGATACCCCCAAACTAAATAGTATTTGAATGACTTTTTTAAAAAAACGGAATCAGATCAAAGAGATGAATTGATTCGTTAACTTAAAACAACAATCAAATTTTCTATTAGATAGCTGGCAGAGATGCTGGAGCTAGACAGAAATCTTACAACGGATTTTGTAGTGAGTCAGAGAACCGTCCCCTGACTCATACAGAAATTATGATGCCTGCAAAGAATGCGAATTTAAAAATAGATGTACAAAAAGCAAAAAAGGCAGAGTTGTATGCCGGCATGTAGATCGGGATTTTTTTGACACCATTGACTTACCAACCGAAATGAACATGGAAAAATACAAACTCCGCCAAATGATTGTTGAGCACCCATTTGGTACGATAAAACGAAGTTGGGACGCATATTATTTTCTCACCAAAGGGAAAATTTCTGTTACTGTAGAGATTGGGTTATCATTTCTATCCTATAACTTTAGACGGGCCATAAATATTCTAGGAACGAAAGAAATATTGGGATTGTTGATGGAAAGAAGAAAACCGATACTGGTATGAGTACCGGTTTCCCCTATTAATAAGTAATTTATTGTGGATGATAGACAGTTTTAGAGGCCCACACCTTAGAGTTTAGCATGACTTTTCACACGGCCTGCTGTCCCCTGATTCATGTGTTTTACTTAAAAATTGATGTTTTCCAAATAATCAATTCCTTTGAGGATTAGATTACGCACTTCTTCATTTTTTTCTTTAAGAAGACCATTATAAAAACTTTTTTTCATTTTATCAAGATTACTTCTATCCACTATTTCGGGAAGATAGTAAGCAGCCGCCATTCTAACTAAATAAGAACGACTATGAAGTTGCTTAAGTATTAGATCAAAAAACTCTGTTTGTCCTAGATAAAATAAACCAATATAGACCCTAAGTTTTGCTGCATTACGTTTTTCATTCTTTAACATGTTTTTTAATATATCTACAATATCACTATCACCAAGGATTCCCAATGAAACCGCTGCATATCCCCTTACTAACTCATCCTTATCACCAAGCGCATTAATAAGATGAGGTATCGAATTTTTATTTCCTATATCCCGCAATACCTCTGCTGCACGAATTCTCACCAAACTATTATCATCATTTAAACAATTAACACAAATCTCGTTTATTTCGGAATCCCCTTCAAAATAACTTAGTGATAATACAGCTTGAGAACGGATTATATAGTTTTTATTTTTTACTTGTTGTAGAAGAAATGTTTTTACCTTTTCGGATTGATTAAAATTGGCGAATTCCTTAATTATCAATATTTGGATATTTTCGTTTCCTTTTTCAAAAATGCTGATTAGCTCATCTTCAGCATTTTTAATTCTTTTTGATTTTAAGGCGGATACTCTAATTAATAATTTTTCTTCAAGAAATTGTAGATAACTTATTACAATTTCCCGTGCCTTTTTTTTTGCCTCACGTTCTCCGTTTTTAAATCGTGGATTAATTAACCACTGTTGATAATGAATCAACTCGTGTGTAATAGAATTTAGGGTTGCTGCAATTGCACTATATTTTCCCATTTGGCATACCAAATCCTCGAAATCTCCTGTTGCAACCTTTATATAAGGTTTTTCTTCTAAACTATAAGGACCCCAGAAAACGGCACTTACCAATTCTTTTGTTTGTTTAGTCGTAATTTGATAATTATTTGTTAAGAAAATTGTTAATTGAATTGGGAATTCCATATTCCCTCGAATCCATTTAACAAAATTGATGCTACCCCGTCTTACATCATAATTTACACCTTTTTCATATTGAACATAAAGGCCACCCGCATTATTATTTTTCATAAAGCCTCCAAATGATTGTTTAAGTTATCACATTTTTGATTCCAGAAATTTACAAAATAAATTACTTATTTTCTAATATACTTTTGATGATCTTTAGACGGAGTATGTTTATTGGGTCTTATTGGCCTATCCTGTGGTTTGTTTGATTTGTCTTTCCACTTCTTTTCAGGGTTGTTTTTCTTTTTTTCGATTCGTTCCCTTCCCTGTTTTTTCATTCCGATGTCGCCTTTAACTATACTTGTAATCGCATCCTTAATTGCCTTCTCAGTTAATTTATAAGAAACATAAATTATTGTAATCACTACGGCTTCTACAACTATAACTGTATTTTGTGCAGCATTTTGAAAATTTCCATCCGGGTCAACATTATTTACCGGATCATTCCCGCAATAAGTGTACAAGTTAAGTGTCTGAGGATCTTCATGCTTTATATATTCAATGGAATCTTTCGTCAAGAACCTGCCCAATGCCGGGCTATAGTATCCGCTCTTTAGATAATACAATCCTGTTTCATCATCAAAGTAGTAAGACGCATATCGGAAAGGCTGTGTTAAACTACCGGAATAGGTGATCTGATTCCCCCAGGGATCGAAATGGTACTGAGCAACGATATTTCCGCTTGTATCCGTTATAGATTCTATATCACCTCTCAGGTTGTTATGCACGATATAAGTAGTGTTGTTCTTTTTCAGCCCGATAAAGGCGCTGGATGTATCGTAATAGTAGTAATTGGTACCAGAAGGCGTAACCTCTCGTACGAGATTCCCGGAAGCATCCCAGCTGTAATTGGTTGTCCCCTGGCTGGATCCCACATATACGGTTTTGCTCCTTCTTAGACCATCATGATTGTAGGTGTAATCGGCTATCAGGCTATTGTCGGATGCTTTCTTCACCTGGATCAGTTGATTTAGAGCGTTGTAGCTGTAAATGTAGGTGCCGTCTCCGGTCATGTTACCGTTGTTGTCATAGGTATAACCGGTGTTGGTGATTTGATTTGCGCTATTGTAGGTGAAGGTCCGGCTTCCTTTAGTCAACAGGTTTCCGGCATGATCGTAGGAATAATTCTCCTGGATGCTATTTCCGCTCGTAGGACTATAGCGCCAATAAGTTAGCCTGCCGTCTGCATCATAACTGAAGGAGTCCGAACCTACCCATGAGGTGTACGAGGAGATAGTCCCATCATTGTTATAATCGTAATTGTAATTATACTGTCCGGGAAAACAAGGATCCTGAATTTTTATGCACCAGCCGTTTGCCAGATAGCTATATTTTCTATAGTTATAACTGCCGGGATATCTCACCTGGAAGACCCGTCCGTTTTCGTCATAATCGTAGTATATGTATGAACCGTCAGGCAGATTTATAAACAGTAATTCGTTATCACTTCCGTAGGCGTATTGGCAGCTACCCATGCCACTTGCTGTTAAGGAAGTCAGGTTGTTACTTTTATCCCACTGATAAGTTAAACTATATCCGAAATTATCTGTGGTACTGGTTAGCCTATGGGCTCTGTCATAATCACAGGAAAAACTGTTGTTGTCCTGGTCTGTTACACTGATTAGTTCGTTGGCATTATCGTAGGTATAGGTGAAATATTTTCCATTGCCATAGGAAGTTTTAATGAGACGGTTGGCGTTATCATAATCGAAGTGCTCTGTCAGACCGTTAGGCAGCAGGATGTCCGTAAGATTTCCGCTGCGATCATAAGTATAGGTATAGTTTCGGCTTAATGGATCGGTTAATGTGCCTAATTTATTAAGATTATTCGGCCCGTAGCCCGTTAAATAGGTATTGTCCGTGGGGGAGGAACTTCTGGGATCCCGGGTACTGGTACAGTTATCTGCGGCGTCATACCCGTAGTATGCCGTATGGGACAATGGATCCGTCACCTGGATAAGACGGTTTAGGTTGTCGTAGCCGTAATATGTTGTCCGGTTTCGGGCATCGGTAAAGCTGAGTTCGCTGCCGGTGTTGATATTATAGGTGTAGTTGTTTTGCTTTCCTAAGGCATCTTCGGATGTTGTAATGTAGTTTTTTCCTGTATAGTTTCCATTGGCGGAATCGTAGGTATATTTTTCACTGTTGCGCGGTACGAGTTTTACGGTGTCAAAGTAGATGGTTCCGCTGCCGTCCAGGATCCCCTGCACCCGCGCGTACCGGGCATTGGCCGGGGCCGAGGCTAGACTGGTGAGCATGGTGAAGTCCTGAGTCCCGGTGACATATCCGGTCTGGACGGTTGAGCCGGTGATCAGGTTGTTTCCTGAGTCGTAGTAGTCAATTTTGTAGCAGGCGCCGTTGCCCGTAACATTGCTGGTTTTGACCATTCCGGAAAAGGTAAGGGGCTCTCCCCCATAGACCGGGACGTTCTGGTATATGGTTCCTGCTGCTTGAATTTTTAGTGAATACGCTCCCCCCCAGACCGCTTCGCTGGTCACGGTGGGAGTTGTTCCGGTATAGCTCCAATTATCCAGACTTTCCTCAAAGCCGCTGTTTTCTACGGAGTTAAAATTGCTTAAAATATATCTGCCGCTTGAGTACCCCGTGTCCTCCAGTTGCACCCCGTCTATCCAGACGGTTCCGCTCGCATTGGAGAGGCCTATATAAACAGTTACGGCCTCTGCTGCGGAATTGGAAGTGAGATTAACCGGCACAGTACCACTGCCCCAAATATACCAGTATTCCCATGCCCCATTTACATATAGCAGTCTAATGAGGACTCCTCCATCACTACTGGAAGGCTGGACATTATCAAGTTTGATGTCGGCTCTTAAAACCAGTTTATCTCCTGTACTGATCCCGCCCGCCCTCTGGTAAAACCGGTCTGTAGTGGGGGTGTCACTACTGATTTTGAGGGCAGAGTTGCCGTGGGAATTAAATCCTTCCAGGCTGACGCTGGCCGCCCCGGCAAGCCTGCTCCAGCCGGCCAGGAGGTTGCTTCCCGTCCCGGGGATCTCCATGCTGCCGTTCTCCAATAGGTTGTAGGTGCCCAAGATGGTGGGGCTGTACTCAATGACATTGCCGTACTGGTCATATTTCCTCCCGTTGGACTCTTTGATGTCAGGGGTGGCTGTGGAGAGCAGTTCTCCTTTGTTGCTGTATTTGTATGAGGTAGTACGACCGCTCCCGTCTACTTCCTGGAGAAGTTGGCTGTAGCTGTCGTAAGTCATGGTTTCGATGATGTTGTGGCTGGAACTGCTGTCTACAGTGATGGTTTTACAGGTGATGTTGCCATTAGTGTCATACTGGTAGCTGGTCGTCCCCTTGGCGTCCTGGCTCTGCATAAGGTTGTTGGCGGTCCACGTATACTGCCAGTTATGACCCAGGGCATCCTGGTATTGGGTTAGATTACCTGTGTTGCTATCGTGAGAGAAAATGGATGTTTTGTTTCCCGGGTCGGTCATCATGGTGAGAATGCTGTTTCCCTGAAGGGCCTGGGAAAAAGAAGTCTCATAAACATCCTGGCCGTTGGTCCGGGCATCTCTTAACCGCTGTATTTGTCCGTTAGGGTCGGAGTAGAAAGAGGTTACCCGGTTTAAGGGGTCTGTAAAGGTTAAGACGTGGCCGTTGGCATCATAACTTAAGTTAAACGTTTTGTTATCTGGGTCAGTAACAGAGGTAAGATTACCGTTTTGATATCCGAACTGGTAAGAATGGTTGGCTGGATCGGTGACGGAACTGATATTCCCCAGACCATTATATGTATAAGTAAGTTTCCGTCCGGAGGGATCGCTAACCTGGTAGAGCCGTCCGTTGCTGTCGTATGTAAATGTTGTAATGTTGTTGTTTCTGTCTGTGAACTGGTTCGGTTTTCTGTTTACGTAATTATATGTGTTTTTATATTTGTCGAAAATGGTAAAATTCCCGGTACTGTTTTTCTGCAGGGTGAGATAGACTCCGGCCGGAGCAGTATAGCCGCCGCTTCCGTTGGGAGTGAAGGTATAAGCACCCCCATCTCCTTTGTTATAGGTGACGCTTCCATCCTGATTTTCTACCAGGCTGGTGTTATTGCCGAAGGTCCAGGTTTTACTTATGGAGTTGTAGGCGATGTTTTCTCCAATGGCCAAACCTCGGCCGGGGATAGAGAAGAGGGGTTTGGTTAGAATCAGGTTTTGGTTCCAGGTATTGACCGAGGCGTTCCATCCTCCACCTAGGTTCATGGAGGTATAATTCCAGTAGGATTCCATTCCTGGGCCGGACTGTACTGTCGTGTATCCGCTGGTTCCACCATCGAAATTCAGTTTAAAAGTCGTAAAGATATCGAGCGGGAAAGGCTGATTACTTTGATAATTTGCTAAGATGTCCGAATCGGAGCGGGCGATGGATGAGATCCGGAAGTCATCTAAGATGCTATCGAACTGATTCCCGCTGCACCAACTGCCGATGTAGGCCGTTGAGGTAAATTCAGAGGGTAGATAGGCTGGAGCAACCGAGCCTTTTAGCACCCCATTTAAGTATCCATACCCTCCCACTCCTTGCTGCCATTTAACTCCGAAGCAATACCAACCTGGAGTAGTGATGTTACCTAATGATACGGCACTGCTGGACCCTGCCGCATTAGAAAATAGCACTTCCCATGAAGTTGATAAGGGCAGTCTCCTGATTGAGATCTGATTAAGCTCTGCATAAGGTGAACTTTGTACTGTGGCAACTGAGAAAGGCATCGTCCAACTCTGAATACTGGCCGAGTGTTTACCGTTGGGGTCGATGTATGCCCACTGCTCAATCGTTCCCTGATCTGGGTTTAATATACGGGATGTGGGGATGGTAAGTATTTCATCATTACGTGTACCCTCTATATAAGACGTACAGTATGGTTTTCTCTCCACCTGACACTCGTCTATATAAATTGTTAGGTTGGGTATAACATAAATTCCCCATGTTGAAGCGGTAGTTGTATTTTGAACATTTTCTTTTTTACATAGGTACCAACCATGATCTACTGCTGTAATGCTATCAAAATATTCCTGAGTATTGTTTACAACTACATGGATATCTGTCATTTGTAACGGTAATCCATCAGCTCGTTTAACATAATAACTTTGAGAATAATACAATTGATCCGCTTGGGGTGGGCATTGATATATGAAGGAACCTTCTTTTCCCCCGGAAAGTTGACAACCTACACCACCTATTCTTCTAGCAGTAGATGTCCTTAATTGAGGATAATTTGCACCCCCAAAATCAAAATCAGGCCACTTTCCATCTTCAAAGCTAGGATTGTCAAAAAAGTTTCTAGTCCCTTCTTCTATCGTAATACTTTGGTTAAACTTTCCTGCCTCATAACGGGGTGTGCCGGATGTTACCTCAGTGTTGTCCTGCTTATAGGCTTTAGAAGAACGGGTAAAGATGGCATTAGTTGAATTAATAGTGGGATTTGCATGTAAAGTGTTGTTAAAATTTAACTTACAGGTAGTATATGTATCTACCGGTAAGGGCTGATTGCTCTGATAGGCGGTTAACGCTTCGGCAGCAGTGCGGGCACGATTGGAAATGCGGAGATCATCGATGATGCCGTTGATCTGTGTGCCAGCCAATTCCTGATCGTATCCGATGGTCATTATTGCTGGCAATGTTCCAACAGGCTCGACATATGAAATGTCAGTACCGACTTGAGTGCCGTTAACACATAACCTCAGTACGCTTCCATTACCGGAAAAACTGACAGAATAGCTATTACCAGCCGCTAAAGGCACACTTAAAATGGTACCGTACCAAGTTCCCCCTGTATGAACACCACCATATACTCTACCGGACGGATCTATGAATATAATATAGTCATTGTTAGCATCGATTTTACACCTCCACAACCTGGCGTAACGATTTGTTGTGTTTTGAGGACTACTCGTTGGCGTAAACGTTAATTCTACTGCCCAATTCCCTTTCTGAAATACCCCGGCCGTTGGGATTGTTAAGGTTTCTGGTGAACGGGTGGTACCACTGGGAAGCCATGATGTAGCATAGGATTTTTGCTCAATTTGAGGACAAACCCAATCGATATACACAGTTTCATTTAATTCAACAGTTGGACAACGAAAACTCCAATATTTATTATCGGTGCGATTGGAAGCATCGTACCATTTAGCTGAGCTTCTTTTCCATCCATTGCCTGCATCGTAAGTTCCGATATCGGTCCAGCCGGGAACATTACTGGCAATACCTCCTACCTCCATTGTTTTAGAACCGGCTTGCCGCCAATAAATGCTTGCAGTATATGTATTCCCGCCGGAATACGTCCTATAGGACCCATATACCCCATGACTCCACATTTCAGTTCTGAGGCCATCCCGTGCAGCAATGGTTTTTGGCTTCATTGATAATCTGTATACAGGTTGTCCCATATAAGTTTCACTTAAAGCAACAAGTGAAGTTTCAATATCGGCACCATAGTTATTGTAAATGTACAATGCTTCAGACCAAAGATTGGTTGTCCCTTCTTCTATCATAATCCCCTGATTAAACTTTGTCGTCTCATATCGGGGGGTACCACTCGCTACCTGAGTTCCATCCTGCTTGTAAGCTATAGAGGAACGGGTAAAAGTGGCATCAAAGAGATTGATCGTTGGATCAATGATTACAGGATATGCAGCATGTTCAAGCCAATCAGCATCAACCGAAATTAATAATCCTTCTTCAACAAATTCCATTGTAATATTATCACAGCGATTGCCTTCACTATCTATTGCATAACTTTTGGGGATATAGAATAAAGGCTGCTCTGAGTCGGGATCGGAAAACATGATGATTGAATCGGGTATTACCTGATAAACAGCATTGCTGACACTCAGTTGAAAAGCAAATTCATTCTGTCCGGTGTATCTGTTGACGATTAATTCTTCTTTAAGCCGTAAGGGTTCAACTGTATATCTTAGATCTGTCTCAGGATAGATATCTTCATATATAATACTGTTTTTATAGACCGTACCAGAAACAGAATCGGCATTCTCAGGACCTAACGTCAAATTTGCGTCTTGAAGAGAAAATTGGAGGAGATTGCCTCCTGCCCGGCGGGAAAAGCCTGCGGAAAAATATCCTCCCTTGTTATGGATGGGGAAGGAATCGTCTAATGCATCATAAACCCGGTTGACGATGCTTTCTTGATTTAAGTCTGCCGGTGAGGAGAGTCCTTTACCATAGACACTGCGATATACCGAATCGGAAACACTGGATTCGTTTTGATCGCTGTTTTCCGGTAAGTCGGCGCTGATCAGATTCAGGTCATTTTCATCTATCATACCTTCTTCTGACGTCCTGATGCTGAATGTATTTGGTGAATCATAAACACCTTGGTATCCTAAACCCTGAATAATTGAGCTGCCATTGTTTTGGTCGATAGGTTGATCCGGTATATGTTGATTTATCACAGCGTTATTAGGCGTGAAAGGAACTGGCTTTTCGACCACATCAGGCATATGGATCACGTGCCGCATAAAGACGCCGTCCGTTTGCACATCCTGTTTATCAGGGGTCAGAGATGCCTGAAAGGCGGGATAATCAATTTCTTTATCAATTATTGCAGGTATTTCAGGGTTCAGATCTTTTGCGTAGACACTCTCGCTTAGGCTTTCTTGCAGATCGGGAAGTTCAGGAGAGAGAGCTGTTTGAGATGTACTGGGTTTAAGGGAAGCAACCAGTTGATCGGCTAATCTATACTCTGCTATCCATTTCTCAAAGGAACCGGTTACAGCCGAACTATCTGATACACTGCTAATGTTTGCAGCGTATGCGTTTGGAATAAATGCGACATTTGAAGCCAGCAGCGCCAGTATGGTTATGATACCGATAAATTTCTTCCCGGCCCTCAGAGCCGGTTTTTTATTAAATATTTTTAAACATATTCTTTGCTTTTTCATCCTAAAGCCTCCCCGAAATCCTTTTCCTCCTTTTTTCTGCTTTTTTGTATGGTTTCCTTTCAGATTTCTGGAATTATTTTCCGACAGTTTTTGACTATTTTCGATTCAGTGTGTAGTTTAATTAAGTTAAAGGATTAAAAGAGTGGCAGGAAATAAGAATAGAAAAGAGAATAGTTTCAAAGACCAGCATGGTAATATGTTCTTCGTGGTACCATACCCAATACCCTTAGATTAACTAAAAGTCCAGCAAAATAAAACAATTTTATGTATACTTGTATACAGATAAGATAAAGAGGTCGTTGAAAAGGCACCGTCTCTGTCGCTGGCACAATAATATTTAATGCTTTGTAAATGAGTTTTTTAGAAAAGGAGGTAAATTGCCATGACCGATTCTATTTCGGAAGAAACCATGGATATTTACCAAAAAAGCGGAATTACGGGGCGTCTGGGATTTGGAAAGAGACCGGCAATTATTGTGGTTGATTTTTCTCAGGGTTTTACCAACTTAGAATCTCCTCTTGCTGCCAATTTGGATAAGGAAGTAATGGCGACCAAAAAACTGATTGATGCGGGCAGAGCAAAGAGGGTACCGGTTATTTTTACAACTGTAGGCTATGAGGCGAATCTGAAAGACGCCGGATTATGGCCGAAAAAAATCCCCAGCCAGAAGTACTTGATCTTGGGCACAAAGTTTGTGGAAATTGATCCCCGGTTAGAACCTATGCCCCAGGATACGACGATAATAAAAAAAGGAGCTTCCGCATTTTTTGGCACGAACCTTTGCGCGATCTTAGCATCTCAGCAGGCAGATACTGTTCTGATCACCGGGACCACTACAAGTGGATGTGTCCGTGCCACCGCAGTCGATGCGATTCAATATGGGTACTACACCATCGTTGTAAAAGAGTGTGTGGGGGATAGAGCAACCGGCCCCCATGAAGCCAGCTTGTTTGATATGGATAGGAAATATGCAGATGTAATTTCTTTGGAAGAAGCGATTAATTATCTGAAGTCATAACCCATTATTTAGGGTGTATCCGTCCTCTTGTCCGGTTCCCGGATGTACTTTTCCCCTGGCGCTGGAAGCAAAGATTCCCCCAAAACAGATCAGGGCAAATACGATAAAGGCAATGCGGGAACTTGAGACCAGTTTGCCGGCAAAGGCAGGGGTAAGCTGCACATTTCCCACAAAAAGAGCCATGACAAGGGTGACGATGGCCATACTAATTGCCTGGCCGATCATACGCATGGTTCCCATGGTGGATGAAGCGGTGGCGTAGAACCTTTTATTCACTGACCCCATTATCGCACTGCTATTGGGGGAGGAAAAGAGGGCAAACCCGGTGCCCAGCAAAGCCAAATTTGCTGTGATGAGCCAAACCGGTGTGGTTTGGGAAATAAAGCAAAAGAAGACCAGGCCCAGAGTGGTTAAGGCCATGCCTGCAGTGGCAAGAATACGCGGTTCTACTCTGTCGGAAAGGGTGCCGGTCACAGGAGAAAGAAGGGCCATAATGACAGGCTGAAAAAGAAGAATCAACCCTGCCATCTGGGAGTCATAGCCCTTTACCTCCTGGAGATAAAGGGAAAGCACGAATCCTACGGCAAAGGTGGCGCTGTAATTGATCAATGCGGCCAGGTTAGAAAAGGCAAAAGGCACGTTTTTAAACAGTGTCAGATTCAGGATGGGATCCTTGATCCTCATTTCATACCAGGCAAACAGGACCAATACAATGATGCCCAGAACGAGCAGGTACTTGGCGGAGGGTGCGGTAACTACAGATGAGATGCCGTACATAAATGAAATCAGACCGGCAATATAAAGAAACGCGCCCAGATAATCAAAACTTTCTTCCGCTCTCCCCGCCCAGGCCCCTTTTAATTTGGTGACCGTCATGCCGATGGCAAATAAAGCGATGAGAGTGGTAAAGAAAAAAATGGACTGCCAGCCAAAATGATGGTTTAACGTACCCCCAAGGACCGGACCTAAGGATAAGCCCGTATAGACTGTGGCGATATTAATGCCTAACACCTTGCCCCGTTCCTGGGGAGGAAAAACAGAGGTTAAAATAGCCATACTGATACTGAAAATCATGGCGCTGCCGATTCCCTGAAAAACCCGGAAAACTAATAAAGCCTGCATAGACCAGGATAATCCGCACATAAGGGAAGAGAAGGCAAAAAGAATAATGCCCAGGGTAAATATTTTTTTTCTGCCGATGATATCGGCCAGCCGGCCAAAGGGTACCAAGAAGGCAGCCGATGCTAAAATGTAGCTTGTAGCGACCCAACTGAGAAATAGGGAACTGCTGTTAAAGTATTTTCCCATGGCCGGGATCGCCAGATTTATTGCACTTCCCATAAAGGGCGTTAAAAATGAGGCCAGAGTTACTACGATTAGAGTGTATTTTTTCATGCGTTCCGTTTCCATCTGCACATCTCCCAAATCAAGATATTTCATACTATATCATAACGCAAAAAAGAGAGATAGGAAATAAAAAAACAACTTCCTAAATCCGGAAGTTGTTTTGGACCGGTTCTCTACTGCATGGGTTGTTGAAAATTGCTTGATTGTTGTTGCTGGACCGCTTGTCTGCCCTTCTCAAAACTCTGTTCTTCCGTGGGGCTTAAGACATAGAGAAGTTGCTGGAGTTCCCCCACATGCTGTTTTTCTTCGTCGGCAATGTGATAAAGCACTTTTTTGACTCGTTCGTCTGTAGTGGCCAGAGCATGGGCTTCGTAACCGATAATGGCCTCCAGCTCACCGGCTATATCTACCCGAATGGCTTGAATTAATTCCTGGGCACTCAATGTTCGGGCAGGCACAGTTGCCACGAAAGGGTTACCTAATATTGCCATGGTTTTTCCTCCTGAGTTTTTTGTTAGTCTCCGCCTCCGGGACGGATTTTATGCAATCCGAAGGAACAATTTGGGATTTCTGCCCGCCGCCGGTTTTCAAGAAGGAAAACCGAAGTCATTGTGGAAAATAATAAAGTTGAGTTGAGAAATCTTGCTTGCATGGGATATTAATCATAAACATCAGGAAAAATCGAGGGAAGCAAATGAAAAGGGGGGAATGTTTTGAGTAAATTAACCCACCTGAATGAGCAGGGCAGAGCCCGGATGGTTGATGTGAGTGCAAAAGGCGATACGGTAAGGGTTGCGGTAGCCAGAGGAGAAGTTCTTATGAACCTTCATACCTTAACATTGATTAAAGAGGGAGCGATATCCAAGGGGGATGTGCTGGCCGTATCTCAAGTGGCGGGAATTATGGGGGCGAAAAAAACCCCTGATTTAATTCCTATGTGCCATCCCCTGTTGCTCTCCGGGATTGATCTTTCTTTTTTGGTCAATGAACAGGAGAGCAAGGTGGAGATTGAGGCAACCGTTAAATTGACCGGAAAAACCGGGGTGGAAATGGAGGCATTAACCGCCGTTTCCCTGGCTGCCCTGACCATTTATGATATGTGTAAGGCCGTGGATAAAGAAATGATGATCGGCAATATCCGGCTGATAAGTAAATCAGGCGGGAAAAGCGGAGAATTCCGAAGGGAAGGTGAAGGGGCATGGGAAAAATAGTCGCTGTGTGCACCAGTGAAAAAAAGGGGACCCGGAAGAAAAACGTAGGCCAGGGAACACTCTTGGAAAATTTCGGCCTGGAAGGAGATGCCCACGGCGGACCCTGGCACCGTCAGGTAAGTCTTCTGGCCCTGGAGAGTATTGAAAAAATGCGCGCCAAGGGATTGGACGTGAACCCGGGTGATTTTGCGGAAAACCTGACTACAGAAGGAATTGAATTAGTGTCCCTGCCTATCGGAACGCAGATCCAGGTGGGGAGCCAGGTGAGGGGAGAAGTAACCCAGATCGGCAAAGAGTGCCACAACCGGTGCGCCATCTACTATCAGGCCGGAGACTGTGTGATGCCGAAAGAAGGAATTTTTATGAAAGTGCTGCAGGGGGGACCGGTAAAAGTCGGAGATACCGTGGAGGTGATATCCCATGATTAAAATAGGTGTCATTACCGCCAGCGATAAAGGGGCGAGAGGAGAACGGGTGGATTTAAGCGGACCCGCCATCAAAGAAATGGTGGCTTCTATCGGGGGGGAGGTTATTGCCTATGCCATTGTGCCGGATGACCAGATCCTGCTTCAGGCCAAACTGAAAGAATATGCGGACGAGCTGAGAGTGGACCTGATTTTTACCACCGGGGGCACCGGGTTTTCCCCCCGGGATGTCACACCCGAAGCCACACTGGCTGTGGTGGACCGTCTGGCCCCGGGAATTGCGGAGGCGATGCGGCTGGCCAGCCTGAAGATCACTCCCAAGGCCATGCTTTCCCGAGCCACGTCAGGTATCAGGGGTAAAACCTTAATTGTAAATTTGCCGGGAAGTCCGAAAGCGGTGAAAGAATGCCTGGAAGTGATTCTGACCGCATTACCCCACGGCATAGAGATATTGCGCGGCGAAGCCCAGGAATGTGCCAGACCATAAAAAGCCCTTAAGGGCTTTTATGGGTATCCGGGATCTTAGGGATACCCATACATTTATTTCGCTTCTATCTTTTCTCTTGCGCGCATAAGATAGTAACGTATGGGCAAGGGAGGGGTAGATATGCGCTTGATCTTTTTTCACACCGTAAAAATTCCCAGGTTCTTGATACCTGCATTAATTTTTCTTACCGCTTTGACTGTGACAGGATATTATTATATTTCGGCATATCTGCTGCACGCCGAGATTGATGCGATTTCCTGGTCCATCGCCAATAAGGTGATCGTGGTGGATCCGGGGCACGGTGGCATCGACCCGGGGGCGGTAGGCCCTTCCGGTTCCCTGGAAAAAGACATCAATTTAGCCATTGCCAAAAGACTTTCTTTGATTCTGAGCCAGGCCGGGGCAGTTGTTATTATGACGAGAGAAGATGACAGCAGTTTTAGCCCGAAGAAAAAAGCCGACCTGGATGCCCGGATCGCTTTGGCGGAAAAACAACAAGCCGATATTTTTGTCAGCATTCAGGGAAATGCCATTAAATCATCCCGCTGGACGGGGGCCCAGACCTTTTATCACCCCCGGTCTGAGGAAAGTAAAAAACTGGCTGTGTGTATCCAGCAGGAAATGGGGAGAATTCTAAAAAATACCAACCGGCTGGCCCGGCCCCATACGGGAGCCTACATTCTGAATCAATTAAAAATCCCCACGGTGGTGGTGGAAGTGGGCTTTATGTCAAACCCTCAGGAAGAAAAAATGTTGAATGATACCTATTACCAAGGGAAGGTGGCCTGGGCTGTTTATGCGGGCATCGTCAAGTATTTTAGTGAGCAGTAAATTAGCTAACTATCAATATTTTTAGTCAAGACTTTTACCCTACATTTTGTGGGGTTTTCTTTTTGGAAAGATTTTCTCATCTAAATAAAACCATTTATGTTTTTTGCAGGATTTTTTTTATCCGGGAAGAAGTGTTCTCTTAATTGATCCTGGGCAAAGGAGAGAAGTTAGATGGGAGAAAAAGTACAAATTTCCCTCAGCTGGGGTGTCATGGATGTGATATGGGATCAAAAGAAGGGAATCCGCTATCTGTCTTTACCGGAGCCGGCACAAAACAGTATTTCGGCATTAGAGGGCGAGATTTTAGCATTAAGAAATGCTTTAGAGGAATATTTTCAAGGGAAAAGGAGAGAGCTGGATTTTCCCCTGGACCTGTCGGGCCTGCCCCCCTTTCAACGGAAGGTGCTGGAAGCGACGGGAAAGATTCCTTATGGAGAGACCCGGTCCTATCAGTGGGTCGCTCAACAGGCCGGTTCCCCCCGGGCCTGCCGGGCTGTTGGAGGTGCCCTGGGGAAAAACCCCGTACCAATCTTAATACCCTGTCATCGGGTTGTAGGGTCCGACGGGTCGCTGTGCGGCTTTTCCGGTCCCGGCGGATTGGACCAGAAAAAGAGATTGCTGGAATTAGAAGGGATTAAGGTGGACAAACAGGGAAAGATAAAATAGGGAGCAACCGGCCCCTGAAAGAGAGAATTTTAAGGAGGTCTTGTGATGAGTATCCTGTGCGGATTAATTTCTCCCCACCCGCCCATTGTGGTGCCTGAAGTGGGAGGAGAGGAGTCGAGGCAAGTGATTGATACGGCTTCCGCTCTGGCGAAAGCGTCTTTGGGGATCAAACAACTGGATCCGGAGGTGCTGATTTTTGTCACGCCTCACGGTACGGTTTTTCAAGACGCTGTGGCCGTATCCGCTGTTTCTGCCTTGAGGGGCGGGCTGGAACGATTTGGCGCCCGCCATACCCAATTTGAATATGCCAACGATACGGAACTGGCAGAGGAAATAATCAGAACGGCAGTAAAAAAAGGTATTCCCGCCGTCGCTCTGGATCATGAACTGGCCAAGGAATATGGCGCTTCCCTCCAGCTGGACCATGGAATTACCGTCCCCCTCTATTTTTTGAACAAGGCGGGAGTGGCATGCCCCATTGTGCCCGTGTCTATGGGTTTTTTGCCCTTTGAAGAATTATATCAGTTTGGCACCGGAATCCGGGAGGCGGTAGAGCGGCTGGGACGCAGGGCCGTTTTCGTGGCCAGCGGGGATTTGTCCCACCGCCTGACTAAAGATGCTCCCGCCGGTTTCCACCCGCGGGGTCAAGAGTACGATCTATTACTGGGTGATCTTTTGCGCAAGCAAGATATCGAAGGAATATTAAAAATGGATCCAGGGTTAATCGAATGTGCCGGCGAATGCGGGATCCGTTCCTTTATCATCATGCTGGGCGCCTTTGACGGATATCGTTTAAAGATTGATGTGCTGTCTTATGAAGGTCCTTTTGGGGTAGGATATTTGGTAGCCCAGGTTACCCCGGAAGAGTTCAGCCCGGACAGGCAGCTGGCAGAAAAACTGTTTCACGAGCGGCGGAGCGTGGTCAAACACTTGCGGGCCGGTGAATCGGAGCCGGTAGCGCTAGCCCGCCGGGCCCTGGAGGAATACATAAAAAGCGGATCCATCATTTCCCCTCCGGAAAAATTAAACGGGGTGCAAAAACAAAGGGCAGGGGTGTTTGTGTCCTTGAAAAAACATGGCCAGCTGCGGGGCTGCATCGGCACCATTGAACCGACTCAGGATTCGGTGGCCCAAGAGATCATTCAAAATGCCTTAAGTGCAGGAACCCGGGATCCCAGGTTTCATGCCGTCACGTTAAGAGAATTGGATGATCTCACTTATTCCGTGGATGTCCTGCATCCGGCGGAAGCTATTTCCGGACTGGAGGAGCTTGACCCCAAGAGATATGGCGTCATTGTAAAAAGCGGACGAAAATCCGGGTTGCTCCTTCCCAATTTGGAGGGGATAGACAGCGCGGAAGAACAGGTGGAAATCGCCAGGAATAAGGCGGGCATCCGGCCGGGAGAGCCCATAGAATTGGAAAGATTTGAAGTCGTCAGGTATTATTAGAGGTGTAGGATGATGCGGGAAGGCATGTATTACCAAACCAGGGAAGATGGATATACGGCGTGCGCATTGTGTCCCCGGGGATGCGTGATTAAACCGGGTGGGACTGGGTTTTGCCGGGTGCGCCAAAATCGGCAGGGCATCTTATATGCCTTAAATTACGGAAAATATACTGCCCTGGCTTTAGATCCCATCGAAAAAAAGCCTTTGTACCACTTTTTTCCGGGCAGCCTGATTTTATCGATTGGGACATTCGGGTGCAGTTTCCACTGCTCCTTTTGCCAGAATTGGCAGATTGCCCATGCCGCCACCGACGGGGAAGAGGTATCGCCCCAAAGGCTGGCCGCTTGGGCGGCAGAAGCGGCAAAACAAGGGTCCATCGGCGTGGCATACACCTACTCGGAGCCTCTCATGTGGTATGAATTTGTTTTGGAGGCGGCCCAAGAGGTGAAAAAGGCCGGGTTAAAGAATGTGCTTGTCACCAACGGTTTTATCCGCCCGGAACCTTTTTCTCGCTTATTGCCCTTTATTGATGCTTTAAACATTGATGTGAAAGGTTTTACCGGGGAATTCTATCAAAAAATTATCAAAGGGGAATTTGAACCGGTGCTGGCCGCCGCGGAGATGGCCTCCCAGGCGGGAAAACATGTGGAGATTACCACCCTGCTCATTCCCGGGTTAAATGACTCCGGGGAAGAATTGACCCAGTTGGTGGATTGGATCGCGGGGAGTCTCGGTCCGGAGGTGCCCCTCCATTTTTCCCGGTATTTTCCCAATTACCGGCTGGATTTGGCGCCGACCCCGATTAAGACGCTGGAGGCTGCACAAGCATTGGCACGTCAAAAACTGCAATATGTTCACTTGGGAAATGTTTGAGGGAGAGACGGAACCGTTGTACAATTTGATCAGGAAACATATTCTTGGGCGAAAGGGAGAGAAAAACCATGAATGAACAGCTAAAATCAGCGGCAGAGATCGCTTTGCTGCGCTGTATGGGTGCCAGACCGGAGGAAAGAGTGCTCATCGTCACGGATACCCACCTGCATGAGTTAGGTTATATTTTTTTTGAGATGGCGCAAAAAATAGGAACGGAAGCCTTATTAATGGAAATGCTTCCCCGCTTTTCCAGCGGAGAGGAGCCCCCTGCCGCTGTCGCCGCCGCGATGAAGGAGGCGGATGTGGTACTGATGGTGACGGAAAAGTCATTATCCCATACCGGGGCAAGAAGGAACGCCAACGCGGCAGGAGCCCGTGTCGCCTCTTTGCCCGGTCTCACCGGAGATATGATGGCACGGGCCCTCAATGCCGATTATGAACAGATCCGTCTTTTAAGTACAGAGATCAGTAAGTTATTGACGAAAGGCCGGACGGCGAGATTGACTTCTCCTGCCGGGACGGATATCGTTTTCGGACTGGGAACCAGAGAAGGCCACGGAGACACAGGAATCTACCAGGAAAAAGGGATGTTCGGAAATCTTCCCGCCGGCGAGGCTTATATTGCTCCCATAGAAGGCAGTGCGGCCGGAATTTTAGTGGTGGACGGATCCATGGCCGGAGTGGGAAAATTAAGGGAGCCTATTGTGATCAAAGTGGCAAAGGGATATGCCATCGATATCAGCGGAGGAGAAGAAGCCCGTCAGCTTAACCTGCTTTTGGAGCCCCACGGCCGGGATGCCCGGAACATTGCGGAATTGGGGATTGGTACCAATCACCAGGCCCGGCTTACCGGGGCGGTGCTGGAGGATGAAAAGGTCTTGGGTACGGTACACGTAGCTTTAGGTGACAACCATACCATCGGGGGTGTGGTGGAAGTATCCAGCCATTTGGATGGTATTGTTTTGCAGCCCACCTTGGAGATTGATGGCGATGTTCTGCTCAAAGACGGGCAGATGATCAAATAAATGAGGCTGGTCATCGGTAATGTTTCTCTGGTCTTGCCGGGAGAAGTAATTTCCGGCCAGGAAATAGTAATAGAAGACGGATTGATGATGGATTACGGATGCACCGGCAAATTTTCCGGTGTAAAATGGGATGGAGAAGGAGGATTTTTGCTTCCCGGCCTGCTGGATCTACACGTCCATGGGGCCATGGGGTACCACTTTTCCGACGGGGCAGGATGGGAAAAAATATTGGCTCACCATTTAAAGGGAGGGACCACCGGCTTACTGGCCACTACCCTTTCCGGCCGGCCGGATGAGTGGCAGGCGGCCGCCCACACCGCAAAGGCCGGGAGAGAGAATTTGCCGGATATTCTAGGCATCCACATGGAAGGGCCTTTGATCAATCCCCAAAATGCCGGCATCCATCAAGGCCACAGGCTGGGCAGGGAACTGCTGCCTGAGGTAAAAAAATTCATTGAAGAGAATCACCCCCTGGTCAAATTGATCACGCTGGCCCCGGAATTGCCGGGCATGGATTTATTTATACCCTGGCTGGAGGAGAAAAAGATTGTGGTCAGTGTAGGCCATTCCCAAGCTGATCTTTCCGCTTTTGAAGATCATATCAGGTCCTGCCTGACCCGAGCCACCCATATTTTTAATGCCATGGCCCCTTTTCATCACCGGAATCCGGGTGTGGCCGGCGCATGTTTGCTGAACCCCAAAATCACCGTGGAAGCGATTGCGGACGGCATTCATCTGCATCCGGACACCGTCCGTCTGGTTTTCGCACTCAAAGGATACGATAAGATGTCTCTGGTCACGGATGCGGTAGCTTTAAGCGGGTTACCGGAAAACAGCAGGGGTAAAATGGGGCATCAAGAGGTGCGGCTGGCAGGGAACGGGGTTTATGACCGGGAAGGAAATCTGGCCGGCACAAATCTGACCATGATGGAGGCAGTAAAAAATACGGTGCAGTATACGGGTTGCCCTCTATGGCAGGCGGTTTATATGGCCAGCGTCAATCCGGCTAAAACCTTGGGCATTTTCCACCGGGTGGGATCCATTGACAGGGGCAAACAAGCGGATTTGGTTTTAATCGATAAAAGCTTTCAAGTAAAAAAGGTGTGGATGAAAGGACAGCTGGTTTTTTCTAATTAAGAAAGACATCTGGTGATATGTCAAGACAATATCTAAATATTCTTGTCTTGGGTTTTGTAAAAAAGGGTATAGCAAACAAACCCGTCCTTAAAAGCATCAAAAAAACAGGACTAAAGGTTTGTATTTAGTTAAGTGGTTGCTTCAACAGCTCCTCTCGTTGAAATATAGAGTTGATTATTGCGTAGCAGTGCATAAATCAACCTGACAAGTTTTCGTGAAGTCAGTGCGAGTGCTCTTTTATGCTGGAAGCGAGTCGCTTCATTACGTTTTTTATGGTAGAAAGCTGTGTATTCGGGATTATGGTTTTTGATTAAACTCATAACGGCTTCGCCCAAATAATAGCGAAGATACTTATTACCTGATTTAGTCATGTAAGTAATATCGCTGGTAAGGCGTCCGGATTGCTTTTTACGCCATGTAAGCCCAGCAAACTTTGCCAGCTTTTCTTCCGATTTGAAACGGTCAATAAAACCAATTTCAGCGATAATACCGGCAGAAATCACAGGCCCAAAGCCAGGTATTGACAGAAGACATTGATAGCCGTTGCTTGATAAACCTTTTACTGCTTTTTCAATAGCAGAATCAATTGTCTTAATTTCCTTCTCAAAAGACTTAATGCAGTTAAAGGAAGCAGCAATCGCAGCGTTTAGCGGTTCATACTGCGCTTTATCCAAACGGTAGGAATCACGTGCAGCACGTTGAAGCAGCTTAGCCTTGGCTTCAGGATCAGAAAAACGGCTTTTACCTTTTTCGCAGAGAAAATCAATAAGTTCTTCTACTGGAGCATATGCAATTTCATCCGGTGATAAATAGTCAGTTAGAACTGCAACAGAAGTTGCACCAAACCTATTGGAAAAAGGATTATCTTCTTTATCTCTTGGATTAAGGACAGCTAGTTCGCTGAATTTAATAAAAATGTTGGTAAGGATATAGGACTTTTCCCTAGCGAGGCTCTCAACCAAATGAAGTCTTACTCTGGTTAGTCGTTGTAGGGCAACGAAAGCAGAACCATTAAAGGGCTCAGAGGTAATCTTGCCGGTTCTTGCAAAATCGGCAATACCATAGGCATCGTTGGGGTCAGTCTTATCCATATCTACAAAAGTATTCTGATAGGCACTTGTCACCTTGGGATTCAGGCAGTAAACCTTGATATTCAAAGCTGCCAGCTCCGGCGACTGAAAAAGATAATTGCAAAGGTGGAAGCTGTAGAAAGAAGTAGCTTCCATTGCAGTGACCACATGAGTAGCTTTGGAAGAAACTGCTGTACGAAGGATCTCCGAAGTGATCAATGAAGCTCCAGATAAATTGTTGTTAAAAGAAACAGAAGCCAGTTGATTTCCAAAGAAGTCAAGAATGACAGCATGGTGAGCGCGTAAGCTCACATCTATACCGATAAAGAGTGTTGATAGCAATTGCTTTTTCATGGTAACACCACCTTTCGTAAGAGAATATTGGAATTACCAAAAGGAGCCTCCTTGGTTCAAATGCATCAACACCCTCGCACAAATCAGAACTCTGTCTGTTGGCTGTCATGCCGGCTGCTACCCACAGCGCCAAGCAGGCAGGAACAACACCTGGGTTTGAAGTTAACAAATTGAACAAGGGAACAGTCTTTCTTTGAAGTCACCATACGGTGCAACAGGATGAATAAGAACTAACCTTTCTGTAACCCGAAGAAAATTATACTTCAAGAAGACCCCTTCTGATAATTCCAATTCAGTTTTCTTATGCAGTCATTTATGGATTGGAATTATAACTAGAAAAATGACTGTAAATATATAATACGAGGATGGATAATTGTGGCGAAAGATGAGTCTTTTGATATCGTGTCCAGAGTAAACATGCAAGAGGTAGACAATGCGGTTAATCAAACGAAAAAAGAAATTTCCCAGCGATATGATTTTAAAAACAGTAAAGCACAGGTAAACATTGAGGATAACGGGATCAAAATCATTGCGGAGGATGATTTCAAACTCAAGAGCATTATTGATATTCTGGAAACGAGACTGATCAATCGAAAGGTTGCGGTGAAGAATTTGGACTTCGGAAAGGCGGAGGAGGCCAGCGGCGGCATGCTGCGCCAGATCATCAAAATCCAGCAGGGCATTGAAACGGAAAAGGCAAAACAGATTGTCAAGGATATTAAAAATCTGAAATTAAAAGTACAGGGACAAATTATGGAGGACCAGGTCCGGGTATCGGGCAAAAGCAGGGATGACCTGCAGGCAGTGATTCAATTTCTCAAGCAAAAAGATTATAATTTGGAATTGCAGTTTATCAATTACCGGTAATCAAATTCATGCGGACAAATATATGATTGAGGATACGCAAAAAGGGCTAAAAGCCCTTTTTTGTACTTTCAGAATTTATAAGTTTTAAAAGGTTGAAAGTATAAGTGCAACTAAGGCTTGCGCCGTCGCCAGAGGCTTGGCGCAAGCCAAGTTTTCTAATAATTAAAGGTTGCCCAGAAAAGCCTTTTCCATGCTTTTAAGGCCGATCCGGTCTTTGGATCTCTTCGGGCATCCCTTGGGGAATTTTCTTGCTCCGGGTGGACGAAGATCCAGATCACATTCCCCGGTGCCCAAACGAAAAGGACAGTCACATAACATGTCATGCATGGCCCTGATCTCCTTGGTCCTCTTTGGTAATGTCTTTGGAGGATTCTTCCTTGTCCTCGTTATGTGCAGCCATTTTTATCAGAGGTTTTCGCAAAGTGGCGCCATTAAAGAAAAGGATAAATGAGCTGCTGATCAGGAACAGTAAAACAAAGGCAACAATGAACCACAGACTCATGAAGAAAAACCTCCTAAATTTAAGTTTAATAATAGTTTTTCCAGATGACAAAATTCTAAACTTTTTCGTAAAAATAATGTTCTAAAAACCGTTGATAAATTATACATTTACATGTATAATTATAAAAAGTTTTTAACTCTAAATTTGCAGAACGTTATTACAGGGGAAAAGGGTATCGAGGGGGAATGTGGCATGGTGAAAGTCAGTATCATCGGAGCTACCGGGTATGCAGGAGTGGAGCTAGTTCGTTTATTGGCGCTTCATTCGGAAGTTGAGTTGATGTTTCTCACCTCTCAAACATATTCCGGGCAAAAAATACAGGATGTCTATCCTCATTTGAGAGGATTTGTTGATAAGGAATTAAGAGAACAGAATATAGAAGAAATTGCCGAAGGGTCCGATCTGGTGTTTTTGGCCTTACCCCATGGGCATGCCGTAGCTGTTGCGGAAAAAGTTTTAAAGATGGGGAAAAAGGTAATTGACCTGGGGGCGGATCTTCGTTTCCGGGATACCAAAACCTATGAAGCATGGTACAAGGTTAGCCATGAAAACCCGGTTCTGTCCCGGGATGCCGTTTACGGACTGCCGGAAATCAACCGGAACAGGATTAAAGAGGCCCAGGCTGTCGGCAACCCGGGCTGTTATCCCACCAGTGCTGTACTGGCCTTGTATCCTTTAATCCGTCAAAATATCGTGGACGTAAAAACCATTATTATTGATTCCAAGTCAGGGGTATCCGGGGCCGGGCGAGGCCTGGTGCTGGGCAGTCTGTATCCGGAATGTGCGGAAAGCGTAAAAGCATATAATGTGGGAAAACATCGGCATACGCCGGAGATCGAGCAAATCTTGAGTGAACTGGCGGGAACGGATGTGACCGTGTCGTTTACACCCCACTTGATTCCCATGACCCGGGGTATTTTATCAACTGTCTATGCCGGCCTGACATGTGCGGCCAAGGATATAGATATAGAAGGGTTATACCGGACCTGTTACCGGGATGAGTATTTTGTCCGGGTTCAGCCGAAAGGGGTTTGGCCTCAGACGAAATGGGTCACGGGAACAAATTTCTGTGATATTGGGGTGGACATTGATGCCAGAACCAACCGGGTGGTCGTGACCGCGGTGATTGATAATCTAGTCAAAGGGGCCGCCGGTCAGGCGGTACAGAATATGAACCTCATGTTCGGTATCCCGGAAAAAACCGGCTTGGATCTGGTGCCCCTCTATCCATAAGAGAGGAAATAGGGGTTGGGGGACTGGACGGAGAATTAGAAAATGGGGGATGAAATGATGGAGATAAAAATAATTCCTGGTGGGATTACGGCGGTGACCGGTTTCATGGCAGCCGGTGTTCATGCCGGGATTAAAAAGAGCAACAAGGAAAAGCCCGATGTGGCGGTGATATTTTCTCAGGCTCCTGCTGCCGTTGGAGGCGTTTTTACCCAAAACCGGGTGAAAGCGGCGCCGGTGATCTTATCACAGAAAGTAACGTCGGCGGGCCGGGCCCAGGCGGTGGTGATCAACAGCGGAAATGCCAATGCCTGTACCGGTAGGGAAGGAGAAGAATCGGCCCAATTAATGGCCGACTGGACTGCCCGGGGATTAAGGATCCAAGAAGATCAGGTTATCGTAGCCTCTACCGGAGTAATTGGGCACCAGCTGCCCCGGGATATTGTCAAATCCGGCATTGAAAAGGCGGTGGGGGCTCTCTCGGCCCAGGGAGGGCATGATGCCGCCGTGGCAATCATGACCACGGATCTGTTTTGCAAAGAAATTTCGGTGCAAGTTCCCCTCGGGGGAGCGACGGTGAAATTTGGCGGTATGTGTAAAGGATCCGGCATGATTCATCCCAATATGGCGACGCTGCTGGCCTTTATTACCACCGATGCTTTGATTGAGCCGGCTGCACTGCAGCAGGCCATGAAAAATGCGGTCAACAAGTCTTTTAATATGATTACCGTGGACGGGGATACCAGCACTAATGATATGGCGGTAGTGCTGGCCAACGGTGCCGCCCGGAATGAAAAGATTACCGTGAACAGCCCCCTTTTCCATGATTTTCAGGAGGTTTTGGATTACGTCTGTATTGCATTGGCAAAAATGCTGGCCAAAGACGGAGAAGGAGCAACTAAACTGATTGAGGTCCATGTTAAGAATGCTTTGAATGAAGACGACGCCAGGACGGTTGCCAAAGCGGTGGTTTCCTCCAGTCTGGTGAAATCAGCCTTTTTCGGGGAAGATGCCAACTGGGGCCGGATTTTATGTGCGGCAGGATACTCCGGAGCAGCCATTAATCCTGAAACAGTGGATATTTGGTTGGAGAGTAAGGCAGGCAGGGAAAAAATGGCCGATCAAGGGACCGGACAGGTTTTTGATGAGGCCAATGCCAAAAAGATTTTGCAGGAAAAAGAGGTTCGGGTGGTCATTGACTTGCATCAGGGCAGTGCGGAAGCAACCGCCTGGGGTTGTGATCTGACCTATGATTATGTAAAGATCAATGCGGATTATCGAACCTGATCTGATCGGGAACCGGGATCCGAAATATACTGAAGCAAAAGATTGGTACAGAGGAGCAAAAGAGGATACCTTTTTGGGAAAGGAAAGATGACATCAACATGTACACGCCGATAGAAAAAGCAAATATATTAATGGAAGCCTTGCCTTACATACAAATGTTTCATGGCAAGACTATCGTCATTAAATATGGCGGCAATGCCATGATCAATGACGATTTAAAAAAAGCCGTGATGAATGATGTGATTTTAATGAAGCTGGTGGGTATGAATCCGGTGCTGGTACACGGCGGAGGCCCGGAAATAAGTCAGTTGCTGAAAAGATTGGATATTAAGTCCTGTTTTGTAAACGGTCTCCGGGTTACCGACGAGGCCACCATGGAGATTGTGGAGATGGTCCTGGTGGGAAAAGTGAACAAAGGAATCGTCGCTCAGATTAACCAGTATGGGGGCAAAGCGGTTGGGTTATCCGGAAAAGACGGCCAATTGATTGTGGCCCGCAAACAATTTGCCATCACGGCGGATGCTCATGGCAACGAAATAGAAGAGGATATCGGGCTGGTAGGGGAAGTGGAAAAACTGAATACCGATATTATCGATGCCATAGTGGAAAAAGGCTATATCCCGGTCATAGCTCCCATTGGAGTGGGCGTGAACGGTGAGAGCTACAATATTAACGCCGATACGGTAGCCGGCGACTTAGCCGTCGCTTTGGGCGCTGAGAAGCTGGTACTGTTAACCGACGTGGAGGGAATTTTTACCGATGTGGCAGATAAGTCGTCGATTATTTCTTCCCTGAGAAGTGATGAAGTGGACGGATTGATCAAAGAAGGAATTATCGCCGGGGGGATGATTCCCAAGGTCCAGTGCTGTGTCAAGGCCCTGGAAGGAGGGGTCAAACGCACCCACATTATCGACGGCCGTATCCCCCATAGTATTTTGTTGGAAGTGTTTACCAACCATGGCATCGGCACCATGGTGGAAAAAGCGTAAAAGGAGGCACAGGCGATGAATAATGAAGAAATTGTGGCGGAAGGCAAAAAATATGTCATGAATACATACGGCCGTTTACCGATGGCCATTGTCAAGGGAAAGGGAGCTTCTGTCTGGGATGCGGACGGCAAGGAATATCTGGATTTTGTGTCCGGCATTGCGGTCAATAATGTGGGCCACTGTCATCCCAAGGTGGTTCAGGCCATTGCCGCCCAGGCGGAGACTTTGTTTCACTGCTCCAACCTGTATTGGATTGAGCCTCAAGTCAAGTTGGCCAAGATCTTAGTAGAAAACTCCGCCTTTGACAAGGTGTTTTTCTGCAACAGCGGGGCGGAAGCCAATGAAGGGGCGCTCAAACTGGCCCGGAAATATGCCAAAAAGCATCTGGGCGAGGATAAATACGAAATCATTACCATGAAAAAGTCTTTTCATGGGAGAACGCTGGCTACGCTGACGGCCACCGGGCAGGACAAATTTCATAAAGGGTATGAACCCCTGCCGGAAGGCTTTCAATATGCTCCTTTTAACGATTTGGACGCTCTTCAGGAGGCCATCGGTCCCCATACCTGCGCGGTGATGCTGGAGCCTGTCCAGGGAGAAGGGGGCGTGATGCCGGGTGAAGAATCCTTTATTAAAGGTGTGCGGGAATTGTGTGACCGGCATCACTTGCTTTTTATCGTTGATGAAGTTCAGTGCGGGTTGGGAAGAACGGGAAAGCTGTTTGCATATCAACATTATGGTGTGGAGCCTGATATCATGACCCTGGCTAAAGCTTTAGGGGGCGGGGCGCCTATCGGGGCTTTACTGGCCAAAGAGGAAGTGGCCAATGCTTTTCAGCCGGGTGATCATGCTTCTACTTTTGGAGGCAACCCCCTGGTTACAGCCGCCGGAGTAGCCGCTCTGACGGCAATTCTGGAAGAAGGTATGGTAGATAATTCAGCGATGGTAGGAGAGTATCTGATCCATAAGCTGGAATGCTTAAGACATAAATTCGATTTTATTAAAGAAGTAAGAGGAAAAGGATTACTGGTGGGGGTGGAGTGCGCGAAAGAAGTGGCTCCCGTAGTGGCGTCCTGTCAAGAAAAGGGTTTGCTGCTTTTGAGTGCAGGACCCCATGTGCTGAGATTTGTGCCTCCCCTGAATATTACCTTTACCCAGGTGGACCAGGCGGTGGCCATCCTGGAGCAAGCATTTGACAGCTAACAAGGAGCATCGACAGGAGGAACAGCAATGCCGATCAAGGCTGGAATAAAAAAGGTGCTGGTGATCGGGTCCGGACCGATTGTGATCGGTCAGGCGGCAGAATTTGATTATGCCGGCACCCAGGCATGTAAGTCTCTCAAAGAAGAAGGGCTGGAAGTGGTTCTGGTGAATTCCAACCCTGCCACGATTATGACGGATGCCCATATGGCCCACCGGGTTTATATTGAACCTTTGGACGGGGAAACCCTGAGCCAGATTATTGCCCAGGAACGTCCGGACGGGCTGGTGCCCAACCTGGGCGGCCAGACCGGGTTAAATCTGGCCGTGGAACTTGCCGCTGCCGGGGTGCTGGAGCAGTACGGCGTGGAATTATTGGGCACTTCCGTGGCATCCATCAAGAAGGCAGAGGACCGGGAACTGTTTAAAGCCACCATGCTGGAGATCGGAGAACCGGTGCCGGAGAGCACCATCGTTACCGATTTAGATGCGGCGGTGGTTTTTGCCCGGACCATCGGCTATCCCATTATCATCCGGCCCGCCTACACCCTGGGTGGCACCGGCGGCGGTATCGCCAAAAACGAAGAGGAACTGTTGCGTATTTGTGATTTAGGATTAAAAAGCTCTTTGATTGGCCAGGTGTTATTGGAACGCAGTGTAGCGGGTTTCAAAGAGATTGAATATGAAGTGATGCGGGATGCGGCAGACAATTGCATTACCATCTGCAATATGGAGAATTTTGACCCCGTAGGGATCCACACCGGAGACAGCATTGTGGTGGCTCCTTGTCAGACCCTATCGGACAGGGAAAACCAGATGCTGCGCCGGGCCTCATTAAACATCATCCGGGCTTTGAAAGTGGAGGGGGGCTGCAATGTGCAGTATGCCCTGGATCCCGCCAGTATGAAATATTATGTGATTGAAGTGAATCCCCGGGTAAGCAGGTCTTCCGCTTTAGCCAGCAAGGCCACCGGCTACCCCATCGCCAAGATTGCGGCGAAAATTGCCGTGGGACTTACCCTGGATGAAATTGTCAATCCGGTGACGGGCAAAACCTCCGCCTGCTTTGAACCTGCTTTGGACTATGTGGTGGTGAAGGTACCCCGGTGGCCTTTCGACAAGTTCGGTTATGCCGACCGGTCCCTGGGTACTCAAATGAAGGCGACGGGCGAGGTGATGGCTTTGGACCGCACCTTTGAAGCCGCTTTAAACAAAGCCGTGCGTAGCCTGGAAATCGGCGTCTATGGTTTAAGGACCCGCGATTCTTTTCAATGGACGGAAATGGAAATGGAAGATCGGATCATCCGGGCCACCGACGACCGCTTGTTTGCCATTGCCGAGGCTTTTCGCCGCAAATGGACGGTGCGGGAGATCCATTTCATTACCGGCATCGACAAGTGGTTTCTCCACAAGATTAAGGATATTATTGCCCTGGAAGAGAGAATTCAAAAGGAACAATTTACTGCGGAACTCCTTCTGGAGGCAAAACGTCTCGGCATGTCGGACTATCAGATCTCCAAATTAGCCGGGATTCATACCCAGATGATCCGGGACATCCGGAAAACCTATCAGATGCAGCCGGTTTACAAGGTAGTGGATACCTGTGCCGCAGAATTTCAAGCGGCAACCGCTTATTATTATTCCACTTATGAAACGGAGAACGAAAGCATCCATTCGGAAGGTAAAAAAATCCTCGTACTGGGATCGGGACCCATTCGGATCGGCCAGGGCATCGAATTTGATTATTGTTCCGTGCACTCTGTGTGGGCCTTGAAAGAAGCGGGAATTGAGGCCATCATCATCAACAATAACCCGGAAACGGTCAGTACCGATTTTGATACTTCCGACAAATTATATTTTGAGCCCTTGACCCTGGAAGATGTCTTCAATGTGATCGACCAGGAAAAACCGGCGGGGGTGGTGGTTCAGTTTGGCGGCCAGACCGCCATTAATCTGGCCCCCGGCTTGGAAGAACACCAGGTGCCCATTTTAGGGACTCCCGTCAAGTTTATCGACATGGCGGAAGATCGGAAAAAATTTGAAGCCTTGCTGCGCAGTCTGGATATTCCCCAGTCCAAAGGAGCGGCGGCTACCGGAATCCAGGAAGCGGTGCTGATTGCCAACAACTTAGGCTACCCCGTATTGGTCCGTCCTTCCTATGTCATTGGGGGAAGGGCGATGGAAGTGGTGCACAATGAGAACGACCTCATCAACTACATGGAAAATGCGGTTCAGGTCAGTCCCAAGCATCCCATCCTGGTTGACAAATATATTTTGGGCAAAGAGGTAGAAGTGGACGCCATCAGCGACGGGATTGATGTCCTGATTCCTTCCGTGATTGAGCACATTGAGCGGGCCGGGGTCCATTCGGGAGACAGTATGGCTGTTTTCCCGCCTCAAACTCTGAGCCAGGAAGAAATAGACCAGATTATCGACCATACGGAAAAGATTGCCCGGGCCCTGCATGTGCAAGGTTTGGTCAACATCCAGTATGTGGTGAAAAACGGCCGGGTCTATGTGCTGGAAGTCAACCCCAGAGCTTCCCGGACGGTGCCTATTTTAAGCAAAGTCACGGGAGTACCCATGGTAAAAGTAGCCACCCAGATTATGCTGGGCCACAGCCTGAAAGATTTAGGCTACTCCGGGGGATTGTGGAAACAACCGGAATTTGTTACCGTCAAAGCACCCGTGTTTTCTTCGGAAAAACTTACCCAGGTAGATATTTCCCTGGGGCCGGAAATGAAATCCACAGGGGAAGTATTGGGCATTGACCATCATTTTGGCCGGGCCGTCTACAAAGCGATGCGGGGCGCAAAGATGCGTCTGGAGCCCAAGGGCCAAGTCCTGTTTTCCCTGGCCAAAAAAGATTTATCCGAGTCCATTGGCGTGGCTAGAGATTTTTTCGCGGCCGGATACCAGTTGGTTGCTACCGGGAACACGGCGGACGCTTTGAGAAAAGCCGGCATGGAGGTAGAAAAGGTGGATCTGGTTCAACACCTGGATGACCTGATGAAAAGAATTGCCCAGGGCGAGATTGTTCTGGTGATCAATACCCCGACGAAGGGGAAAATGATGGAACGGTCCGGATTTAAAATTCGCCGTACCGCGGCAGATTACCGCATACCCTGTTTAACGTCCCTGGATACGGCCCGGGCTTACCTGATGGCCGTGGAAGCAGTGAGGGAAGGGACGCCGGAGTGTCTGCCGGTCCAGCATTACGTAGCGTTACAGCAATGACGGGATAAAAGAGCTTAAAGCTTATTTTATACTTGTCAGAAATATAAATCTAAAGGTAACAAGTATAAGTGCAACTAAGGCTTCCGCCGTCGCCAAAGGCTTGGCGCAAGCCAAGTTTTCTAATAATCAAAAATTACCGGGGGAGGAAAAACAAAATGTCAAAAAAAATTGTTCTTGCGTATTCAGGGGGACTGGATACATCCATTATTATTCCTTGGCTGAAGGAGAACTATGGCTATGAAGTAATCGCCATGGCGGCAGACGTAGGTCAGGGAGAAGAACTGGAACCGTTGCGGGAAAAAGCAATCAAAACCGGTGCCAGCAAGATTTATATTGAGGATGTCAAAGAAGAGTTTGTCACCGACTTTATTTTTCCCACATTAAAAGCCGGGGCGATTTATGAACAGAAATATTTGCTGGGCACTTCCTTTGCCCGTCCCCTCATCGCCAAAAGACTGGTGGAAATTGCCCGTCAAGAGGGAGCGGAGGCGATTTCCCACGGTGCTACGGGAAAGGGCAACGACCAGGTGCGTTTTGAATTGACGGTCAAAGCATTGGCCCCGGACCTCAAAATTATCGCTCCCTGGCGGGAATGGAATATTCGGTCCCGGGAAGATGCCATGGACTATGCGGAAGCCAGGGGGATCCCTGTTCCTGTGACAAAGAAACGTCCCTACAGTATGGACCGTAATTTATGGCACTTGAGCCATGAAGGAGGAGATTTAGAGAACCCGTGGAATGAGCCGCTGGAAGACCTGCTGATGATCATTACGCCACCGGAGAAGGCTCCCGATAAGCCTACCTACATAGAGATAGACTTCGAAAAGGGTATTCCGGTAGCGATCAACGGCGAGGCCCAAAAACCACTGGATCTGGTCTTATATTTGAACGAAGTCGCGGCAGCCAACGGGGTAGGTATTGCGGATATGGTAGAAAACCGGCTGGTAGGCATGAAATCCCGGGGCGTTTATGAGACCCCTGGAGGCACCGTGCTTTATAACGCCCATCGGGAGTTGGAGTACCTGTGCTTGGATCGTCAGACCTTGCATTTTAAAGAAATCGTGGCGGCGAAATATGCCGAACTGGTCTATGACGGCGTCTGGTATGCGCCGATCCGGGAGGCATTAGATGGCTTTGTAGACAAAACTCAGGAATTTGTTACCGGGACTGTGCGCATGAAACTGTACAAAGGAAATTGCACGCCGGCCGGTACGAGAAGCCCCTATTCTCTTTACAATGAGGAATTCGTCACTTTCGGCGAGGATCAGGTATACAACCAAAAGGATGCGGAAGGATTTATCAATCTCTTCGGTCTTCCCTTAAAGGTACGGGCCTTGATGATGCATGGAAAAAATAAGAAGTAAGCTGTAAAAAATACAAAGGGCAGTGTGCTGCAGTAAGCGGTGCACTGCTTTTTTTTATGGAGTTTTCTGATCAGAATTAGCAGACAATTTTTTCCGGTCCCGGATATGACCGGGAAACCGCTATGTTTTTTCTCAAGGGAACAGAACCTTAGAAATACCTTTTTGGTGTGCTGTTATAGTATAGGTGTGAGAGGAATAAACCTCTGTTGTTTCAGATTCTAGGGGCGTTGGCTTTTACTCTTCAGATGTTTTATTAAGTTTTTCAAGTACTAGCCCGAGCACAATTCCCCATAGAATTATTGCCGCTAAGTTTGACAAGAGCCCGGGAAAAGGTTGTTTACCTGATAAGACCGGTACCCTGTAGAAATTGACGACGATTTTAAAAAAGAACCATAATATCATACTATAAAGGGTTGATTTGATCATCAACTCTCTTGAAGTAATTAAGACAAGTAAGTGGGCAAAAATAGCCCCAAGAAACGCATCCCATATTAACTGTACGAATAGACTTATTACCCCTTGGAAAGCGGCTGGTGGCCTGGACCATGTTAACAAAACTGCTGCCCAATCCAGAAACCGGATCTCTGTGATATGAAAAAGATAATAATCCGTTAGATTCCAGATATTCATAGCGATACCGGCGACTGCTCCAGCCACCAGTCCTCGACAAGTTCGGTCCATATCATCATCCTTTCCCATCTCTAGAAGCTGATGAAAGATCAAGATAAAGCAGAAAAGTTGTTTAAGAGTACGAAATTTATTATTTTCAAATATTTTTAAATCGATACGCTTTGCTTGCTTAATTGCAGTTGGTCTCCTACCTCCTGTTCCTGTGGTGCGGCTCTTTTCAAAGGCACGGAAATAGCGCATAAGAATTTTTCTTATGCGCAAATTTATAAAATATACACCTTATTGCAGATGATAAAAGGCTGAGAGAAACTATTTTGGGGGAATCCTTAAGTCATACATTCTGGTTCTTACCATCTCCATGAGCTTTTTCACAGCAGGGGATAAATATTTATTCTTGTGATAGATCAGGCTGTAAGGATAGGACCAGCTTTTGCCTCTGATGCGTAATTCTTTAATTAACCCTGACTTTAGCTCAAAGGATACCGCGGAATAGGGCAGTAAAGATATGCCAAGATCTGCTGAGATTGCTTGTTTGATGGCGTCTATGCCGCCAAATTTCATGGCGATCCGGGACGGGATTTTCATCTCTTGAATAAAGTTTTCCAAAAATTTATGCAGATAGGAGTTTGTCTCATGGGAGACAAAATTGATGTCCGCAAAATCAGACGGTTTCACAAATTCTTTTTCCGAAAGCCTGTTGAGGGGAGAGGCAGCCAGGACCGCTTTATCATCCATCAGTTTTTCGATGCAAATAGAGTGATTGTAGGGTAAATTCCCCCCGTTGACGGCGAAGTCTACCTGGCCGTTAATGACCATGTGGGCAGTTTCGTCCGTATTGGCAATATGCAAATTAACTTCAACTTTTGGATATAAACTTTTAAATTCGCCGATTATTTTGGGCAAAATGTAAGCACCGGGAGTGTTGCTTCCGCCCACATTGACGCTGCCGATAATACATTCAGTTTTATTGAGCAGAATATGCTCCGCTTCGTCTACCAAAGCAAATATTTGTTGGGTGTAGCCGGATAATAATTTGCCGTTTTCATTTAAAGCGATTTTATTACCCACCTTGTCAAATAGTTTCATCCCAAGCTGGCCTTCCAGCTTTTTTATTTGCACAGACAAAGCGGGCTGGCTGATATGCAAGGATTCGGCAGCCTTGGTAAAACTTCCCTGTAAGGCAAGCACGTGAAACAGTTTTAAGTAATGTAGGTCCATATCACATATTCCCCCCATTTTTCAATTGCCATAGATAAAAACGTCCCTTAAGCTATAGTACCATTATACTATAACTCTAAGTTATGCTGTGATTAATTTTTATAAATTGGAACTATAGAATTTTTAGGCATATACTGTATATGCCGTAAAGAATACTTACGCAGATAGGAGGGAAGAGGTGCAGAGATTTTAATGGGTGTGGTATGAAAACAGACTACAGAGTAAAGGGAGAATAGAACATGGAAGAGTTGTTTCAAGGAATTTTATTATTTAAATGGCAATGTTTGGTGATGTACGCAATCGGGGGAATATTGATTTACTTGGCCATAAAAAAGGACTATGAACCTATGCTGCTGCTCCCCATGGGGTTTGGCGCCATTTTAGTAAATATTCCTTTAAGAACAATTTGGGAATTCGGGGGAGAGCCGGGAGTTTTGCAGATATTTTATAATTCCGGGATTTTAACGGAAATCTTTCCCGTACTGATTTTTGTGGCGGTAGGCGCCATGTGTGATTTTACCCCTCTTTTAAAAAATCCCCGCATGATTTTTTTTGGTGCGGCAGCCCAATTCGGCATATTCTTCACCATGCTCACCGTTTTACTGATTGGGGCACTAGGGGTGGAGTCCTTCCAGGACTTAAAACTCGCCGCGTCAATTGGGATCATTGGGGCCGCCGATGGACCGACATCGATTTTCGTGGCGTCTAAATTCGCCATGCAATGGTTAGGGCCCATCTCTGTTGCGGCATATTCCTATATGTCCCTGGTGCCGATTATTCAACCGCCGGTGATTAAAGCCATTACCACGAAAAAAGAGCGGATGATCCGAATGAAATATACTGAGGAAAAAGTTTCCAAAACCGTGTTAATTCTTTTCCCCATCCTGGTGACCGTCATTGCAGGAATTATTGCACCGATCAGCGTTCCCTTAATTGGGCTGCTCATGTTTGGAAATTTGCTCCGGGTGGCGGGATGTGTGGAACGGTTATCCCAGGCAGCCCAAAATGAACTGGCGAATCTTGTAACCTTGCTTTTGGGGATTACCATTGGGGCCAGTATGCGCTATGAACAGTTTTTACAGGTGGAAACATTGATGATTTTGGGTTTAGGACTGGTTGCTTTTATCTTTGATACCGCCGGCGGGGTATTTTTTGCCAAATTTATGAATTTATTTACGAAAGAAAAGGTGAATCCCATGGTGGGAGCGGCGGGAATTTCTGCTTTTCCCATGTCGGCCCGGGTGATCCAAAAGTTGGCCCAAAAAGAAGACCGCACCAATTTTGTTTTAATGCAGGCCATCGGCGCCAACGTAGCCGGCCAAATCGGCTCGATTATCGCTGGCGGTATGGTCCTTGCCCTGGTGCCTTATTTGCTGAAGTAATGAACACGTTAGGGGGTATGAAAAGTGGATCTAGTCGGATTGGGTTTGGAAGTAATGGGAATGGGCCTGGCCGGGGTATTTGTCGTCCTCATTCTCTTCTATTTTATGATCAAACTTTTGATCAAGGTTTTTCCTCCTAAGGAAGAGTGATAAGTGGGGTTGAATAGCTGTAATAGATAGCCCGGGCCTGCAGATATTTTTTGCATCAAGGTAAGTCTCTGAAAAGAAAAGATTTTCTTGTTCAGCTCAATTTTTTCATAGGGGGGCCGAAAAAATGTGGGAAGTTTTAGGGAAGATTTTTTCCATTACGCTGATTGATTTAGTGCTAAGCGGAGATAATGCGGCAGTGGTAGGTTTGGCGATTCGAAATCTGCCGGACAAAATGCGCAGAAAAGCGGCCTTGTTTGGGGCGGGGGGAGCTGTTTTTTTGCAGGTTACTTTGGCTTCCATAGCCACTTTTTTGATGAAAGTCAATTATCTGAGCGCCATTGGCGGCGTAATACTAATCTTTATTACCTATAAATTGATTAAACCAGGGGGAGAAGAAGAGGCAAACGTCAGTGCTTCGGACAAATTTTGGACTGCAGTAGGTACCATCGTGGTAGCGGATATTTCTATGGCCTTTGATAATATTATGGGCGTAGCCGGAGTGGCGGAAGGAAATGTTTTGTATATACTTTTTGGCCTGTCCATGTCCATTCCAATTTTGATCTTTGGGGCAACCTGGTTAGCCACCCTGATGGACAAGTTTCCTATCATTATTTATCTGGGGGCTACGGTCCTGGCCCACACTGCCTCAAGCATGATCATCCACGACAAAGCCCTCCATCTCACCAAATTTATCGGAGAAATATGGGCTACGGCGATTCCCTGGTGCTTAGCGATTCCTGTGCTCATTTATGGAATCGTCGTAGTTCGAAGGATGAAGCGGTCTCAAGTGCCAGGCACTTAACCTATCAATATGGGAACATTATTTACCCTCCTGCGCAGATGGACGCAGGAGGGTATTTTTTAACTTTCTTTTTTATACCATTTTTTAATAATCAAGAGAATCAGTAATGCGATGACGAGAAGGGAAACATAATCTAATTTGTGAAAAATGGGTAAAATGTCCTCCCAATGTTCCCCAAGTTTCATCCCCCCATAAACAAAGGCAAAATTCCAGGGGAAGGATCCCAGCGTGGTAAAAATAATAAATCTCAGTAAATTCATTCTACAGATACCGGCAGGAAGAGAAATGAAAGTTCGGATCCCCGGAAGTAACCTGCTGATAAAGATCATATATTCCCCATAGCGGTTAAACCAGTATTCGGTTCTTCTCAGCCTGTTCGGGGAAATGTGAATGTATTTGCCATATTTTAAGATAAAGGGACTTCCTCCCCAGTAACCCACGGCATAAGCAATTAATGAGCCCGCCAGATTTCCCAAAGTACTTGCCATGACCGCCTCAAACAAGCTCATTTTTCCCAACCAGACTAAATAGCCCGTAAATGGCAGGACCACTTCACTGGGTAGCGGGATACAGGCGCTTTCAATGGTCATGCCAATGAAAACACCAAGCAGGCCATATTGTTCTATGAACGGTTCAATGATGGCAAATAGATAATTTAAAATGCTTTCCATAGCATCTCCTACGATATTTTTTCGGTACTGATGTTATATTATACCATAAATGACCCCATTTGTAGGAGGGCTTTTTTTGATGTTAATTGTCATCCTTGCAAGGATCTGAATAGTTCTTATTCGTATAGCGGATGTTTTTTGGGACATGATAGGATAAGATATAGTTTTTTTATTTTTTTGAAAAGTTAAATTTTTAGTTGCCGGTTAAATAAAAGAGGATTTTAAAGTCTCTTGGAGAAAGATTCCAAATAGAGGTTATGAAAGAAGGCATGTGATTTTTTGCACAAAAAAGGGAAAACTGTCAATCAGCAATATATTTAACTTTTCGCAAAATATTATCACTTGTCTGAAAATAGAGGAAAAGAATAAAATATTAAACAAATATAGGTAAAAGATAAGGCAAAATGGGTAAAAATTATTTATTAGTAAGGTAAAGAATGAAAGGAGAGAAACAGAATGCTTGACCCGACCCAATTTAAAGACTGGCAGATTGCTGAAGAAGCGGAAAAGACTATGCTTTCCCCGGAACAGTGGCAAGAAAAACTTGGTTTGGAAAAGGGTGAGATGATTCCTTTCGGAAAGACGCCCAAACTTGATTTTATCAAAATTATGGACAGACTGAAAGACCGCCCGGACGGAAACTTCGTCGAGGTTACCGCGATTACGCCGACTCCCTTAGGAGAAGGAAAATCGACTACATCATTGGGCCTAATTGAAGGATTGGGTAAGAGAGGAATGAATGTGGGCGGCTGCCTGCGCCAGCCTTCCGGCGGACCTACCATGAATGTGAAAGGAACCGCTGCCGGCGGCGGCAATGCGCTGCTGATTCCCATGACGGAATTTTCTTTGGGCCTCACGGGCGATATTAATGATATTATGAATGCCCACAACCTGGCGATGGTTGCTCTCAATGCCAGAATGCAGCATGAAGCGAATTATAGTGACGCCGAATTAGCGAAAAGGAATTTAAAAAGACTGGATATTGATCCCAAAAACGTAGAAATGGGCTGGATTATCGACTTTTGTGCCCAAGGACTGAGAAACATCATGATCGGACTGGGCGGCAAAAAAGACGGCTTTACCATGCAGTCTAAATTTGGCATTGCCGTTAGTTCCGAGTTAATGGCTATTCTTGCTGTGGCCAGAGATTTGAAGGATTTACGGGAAAGAATTGCCGACATGATCGTTGCTTACGATAAGTACGGCAATCCTGTTACCACGGCTGATTTGGAAGTAGACGGCGCTATGGCCGCCTTCATGCGCAATACCATTAATCCTACCCTGTGCTATACGGTTGAGCATCAGCCTGTACTCGTTCATGCCGGTCCTTTTGCCAATATTGCCATTGGCCAGTCTTCCATTATCGGGGACCGGGTAGGCTTGAAAATGTTTGATTACCATATTACAGAGAGCGGATTTGCTGCCGACATCGGATTTGAAAAATTCTGGAATGTCAAATGCCGCTTAAGCGGATTGACCCCGAATGTTTCCGTGCTGGTCTGTACCGTGCGTGCCCTCAAGATGCATGGAGGCGGCCCTACCGTAGTTCCCGGTCGTCCCTTGCCGGAGGCCTATACCAAACAGGATTTAGGCCTGGTAGAAAAAGGCTTGGAGAACTTGCTCCACCACTTGAAGAACGTGAAGAAATCCGGGATCAATCCGGTGGTTTGTATTAACAGCTTTGCTACCGATACCAAGGAAGAGGTGGCACTGATTAAAAGAGCCGTGGAGCAAGCCGGCGGACGCTGCGCCGTTTCCGAACACTGGAGATACGGCGGCGACGGAGCTCTTGAGCTTGCCGATGCAGTTATTGACGCTTGTAAGGATCCGGTTAATTTCAAATGTCTCTATCCCATCGAAATGCCCTTAAGACAGCGGGTGGAAATAGTTGCCAAAGAAGTATACGGTGCGGACGGTGTTGATTGGGCTCCGGAAGCGGAAGCAAAAGCCAAGAGATTTGAATCTGATCCCAAGTATGCCGATTTCCAAACCATGATGGTGAAGACCCATCTCAGCTTGACCCATGATCCTACTCTGAAAGGTGTGCCGAAAAACTGGAGATTGCCCATCCGTGACGTACTTGTCTACGGCGGCGCCAAGTTCCTTTGCCCGATGGCCGGCACGATCAGCTTGATGCCGGGAACCGGTTCCGATCCGGCCTTCAGAAGAATTGATATTGACGTGAATACCGGAAAAGTAAGCGGGTTATTCTAATCTGAAATATTTCTATCCCATAATCAGGAGGTCTTTTTGAGACCTCCTGATTTTTTTACCACCTTATTTCCTCTCTTCTGCCTGCAGGCAATCAATATTGATTTCATTGATTTTCCCGGTAACCGGTACCCGGATCCCGAATTTTTATATTTCCAAATGTTTTTGTGATAAAAATAAAGGATTTTTTCTGGTTTTGTACAAATACCTTAGGAGAGAAAATAATCGCTGATTTTTTATTTTGGCAAGAGGGAGAAAAAACATGACACGGCTTACTGTAAAAGACATTGATGGGCTTGATCAGGGGTTTTCCGCCTATGATAGGGAACTAATTGAAAAGACCGGTATGACCTTAGGTGAAATTGCCTGTTTTTCCGCAGGAATTTCCCCCCAAGAGTTTCAGGAAGCAGGGGAAGATTACCGGGTTGCCGTCGTGCCGATCACAGCCGGCGAAGGGATCATTGGCGGATTCGCCCAGTCTGTGCAAGGGATCGTAGCCAGTTTAGGGTTTCAAGTATCGGTAACCCGGGAGACGGATGTGGACGGCATCTTTGAGGCGGTGTCTTCCGGCAGTGAAATCATTTTTATGGCGGATGATGTGCGCTTTATCGCCATAAATTTACACAACAAAAGAATAGCAGATAATGGGGAAGCCACCGGCAGGGGCTATGTGGCTGCTCTGAACGGAATGGCAAAAGACCTGAACGGGTGCGAAGTATTGGTTTTAGGGTTTGGTCAAGTGGGTTCCCCGGCGGTAGAATTTCTTTTGGAGTTGGGAGCCAAACCCGCTGTTTATGATATTGACGAGGAAAAATTACATCACATAGATAAAAATAAGGTTCAAGTGGAAAAGGATTTAAGGGCAGCGTTGCCTAAATATCACTATCTTATCGACGCTACACCGGAAAACAGTTTTATCGCCCCGGAGCTATTAGACGGGAAGGCAAAAATTGCTGCCCCGGGAATTCCCCTGGGACTTACTCCGGAAGCATATGGGAAATTTAAGGGCGCAACCATCCATGATCCTTTACAAATCGGAGTAGCAGCGATGCTGGCTTTGGCAGTAAAGCCTTAAATAAACGTGGGGGGTGGATCGGCAGGATCGCATAGACTCTAAATCTATGTAGCCGGGTGTAACTCCCGGACTCCCCGCCATACCTGAAAATGATTTGTTTTATCGTGCCTTGAGACTGTTTTGACGGGTTCTGTCCAGGTTAAGCGGAGCAAGGAGTGGATAAAATGATTAAGCTTGCAGATATTTCTCATGACGATTTTTTTCTTTTGCCCTCCGGGGCAAAAGTGGCCGATGTTCTGGAAGATATTTTAGATCATCACACCCAATATATCATTCGCTGCTCAGAGAAAGAAGTTGGCGCAGTCTACCGGACATCTGTTTTATTGCGGGAAGCTCTGAAAAACGGCTCCGGTTCCCTGGGGGAAAATATCCTGGTCAGTGAGAGATTTGCCGTGATTCAGGAGGGGGATTCTCTCCTGGATTTATTGGCTTTGGAGGATCATCCTGATTTGATTGTTCTGGTCAATGAGGGAACAGTTCCCGTGGGGATGATTGACGGGTTGGAGGCAATTCGGAAACTGCTCCATGATTTTTATGGGATGATACCCGGGACAAAACTTTCTTTGCCGGAATACCGGGATATTGTGGAGCAACTGGAAGAAGAGATATTCGTTACCGATGGTGCCGGATTTATTTTATATCTGAACCCGGAAGGGGAAAAAGTTTGCGGCGTGAAACTGGAAGAGGTGATTGGAAAGCACGTCAGCGATTTGGAAAAGGCCAAGATTTTTACGTCCAGTACCACCGTTGAGGTGCTTAAAACCAAGAAGAAGGCCAATTTACTGCAAAAGCTGAAGTCCGGAAAAACGGTTTTGGCCACGGGCAGACCCATTTTTGATCAGAAAGGCCGGCTCGTCCGGGTTTTAAGTACCACGAAAGATGTCAGAGAGATCAATCATTTAATGGAACAGATTGAACAAAAGAACAAAGAGATTAAGCACAAAAACCAGGAGCTGACTTTGTTGCGGGAAAGTATTTTTGCCCAAGACAACTTTGTGTGCAAAAGCCCTAAAATGACAGGAATTAAAGATACCATCATCAAAATTGCCCCGACGGATATCACTGTCCTGATTCAGGGAGAATCAGGCGTGGGAAAAGAAGTGGTGACAAAATTAATTCACAATTTAGGCCTGAGAAACAGGTACCCTTTGATCAAGATCAATTGTGGCTTAATTCCGGAAAATTTGTTGGAATCCGAATTATTCGGTTATGAGGGCGGGGCTTTTACCGGGGCGAATAAACATGGGAAATTAGGGAAAATCGAATTAGCCAACCAGGGAACCTTATTTCTCGATGAAATTGGCGAGATGCCCTTAAGTCTCCAGGTGAAGCTGTTGGAGTTTTTGCAGGACAGAGAGTTTACCCGGGTGGGAGGCACGCAAAAGATAAAAATTGATACCCGGGTGATTTTAGCCACCAACCGGGATTTGCAGACGATGGTCAATCAAGGCCGCTTCCGCCGGGATCTTTTTTACCGCCTCAATGTCCTGCCCATCAACATTCCTCCTTTAAGGGAGAGAGTGGAGGATATTCCGGTGCTGGCGGAATATTTCCTGGATCAATTCAACAACAAGTATCAAATGAATAAAAAGTTGGCCCCGGACGTGATCGAAGCATTTTATGAGTATGATTGGCCGGGCAATGTCAGGGAATTGGTCCATTTTATTGAGAGAATCATGGTGATCAGTGATGCGGATTTCATTACCCGGGACATGTTGCCGGAAGTGTTCGGGGGAAATCCGTCTCCCCGCCAGACCATTATCTGCACCGACCTGATTCCTTTGAAAAAAGCGAAAAATGAATTGGAGGCCCAGCTCATCAAACGGGCTTACGAGATCTATAAATCTACCTATAAAGTAGGAAAGGTATTAGAGATCGACCAGTCCACGGTGGTGAAACTGCTTAAAAAATATAGATAATCCAGATCCGGAAAAAGGCATCGCGAAAATCCCTTTGTTTGATGATTCTTCAGATGCCTTTTTGTGATCGTGAATCGGAGAAATCCTCTCTGATGATTTATTTCATGATGCAATGAAAAAATTCATCGGCGGGGATTGGTTATTTGTGGGGCCAAACGTGATCATGACAGGAAAAAATCCTTCTCACTAATGAAAATTGTCATGGGATTAGGAAAATTCCGTCTTTTATGAAAGGCTTTTTGCGCTCTCGAAAAAATTCATTTCTTTGGTACTCAGCCCTTGAACTGCCGGGGTTTTCCCTTTTTGCGTTTCCCGAAAAACGGAAACCGAAACCGTCAAATCCCGAAAGTTTCGAGGGCTTTTTCTATTATTTCGTGCTTGGCATATTTTTTGCTTTATTCTAAGGAAGTGGAAGAACAGTTGATGAAGAAAGCCTATAGTATTTATCAAAGCCCCTATAAAGTGGGCGAGGTATTGGAGATTGATCAATCTACGGTGGTAAAAATATTAAAGAAAATATAGATAAACCCAACTTAAAACTAAAAACGGGCGGAGGTAGAAGTTCATGAAAAGAAGTGAAAAATCCGGCATTGAGATCGGCACGGGGTTTGGCTTGAAGTCTTTTTCCCCGGACCAAGTAGAGATGCTTCATGATGCTACATTAAAGGTGCTCCAAGATACGGGAATCAAAGTAGAAAGCGATGCGGCGGCGGAAATATTTTCCGGGGCCGGTGCGCAGGTAGAGCGCTTTTCCAATTATTTTACCGTGAGAATCCCTTCCTATATTGTGGAAGACTGCATCCGCTGGGCGGCCCGTCCGGGAATTTTTTACGGCCGGGTTCCGGAAGATGACTTTCTTGCGGAGCCCCATCGGGTTGGGTTTGCCACCTTTGGTGAATGTATTCAAGTGATCGACCCCGTGACCAGAAGGGTGAGGAAGTCTACCAAAAAAGACTGCGGGGATATCTCCCTGATTTGCGACTATTTTGACGAGATCAGCGTCATGGAACGGCCTTGCTGCTCCTCGGATATGCATCCGGAGACACAGCCCCTGCACAATTTGGAAGCCATTTTTACCAATACTTCCAAACCGGTGTTTCTCGCCGCTGTGAACCCGCGCAATTGCAGAAAAATGGTGGAGATGGCGATCGTCTGTGCCGGAGGAAAGGAAAACTTCCATAAACGTCCCTTCCTAAATATTTTTGTTTGTCCTACCAGCCCCTTGCTTTTAGTGAAAAATTGCTGCGATGTGATTATAGAAGCGGCCGGATTAGGGGCGGGCATTGCTATTATTCCCATGGCTTTAGCCGGCGCCACGTCGACAGCGACTTTGGCCGGGACCATCGTCACCCACAATGCGGAAGTATTAAGTGCTCTTGCCTTGGCCCAGCTGACGAAAAAAGGCTGCCGTTGTGTTTATTGCGGTGTGAGCACGATTATGGATCTCCGGCTCATGGTGGGCCCGGTAGGTGCTCCGGAACAGGCTTTATTGGCTTCCGGGGCCGCAAAACTGGCCCAATATTATCGATTACCCAGTTGGATCGGCGGCGGTGTGTCGGACAGTAAACTGCCTGATGCCCAAGCAGCTTATGAGTTTGCCCTTAACGCTTTAACCGGCGCTTTGGCCGGAGCGAACATTGTCTATGGCGCAGGTGTGCTGGAATTAGGCCTGACCCAAGATTATGCCAAGCTGGTGCTGGACGTGGAAGCCATCCGGTCCATCAAAAGAATCATGAAAGGCGTGGAAATTACCGATGAGACCCTGGCCTTGGATGTGATCCATCAGGTTGGTGCCGGCGGAGAGTTTCTCACCCACGCGCATACCTTTCAGCATATGCGGGAACAGTCCCAACCGGCCCTTTTTGACCGGAAGACCCGGGATTCCTGGCTGAAAAGCGGAGGAAAAGATGCTGCGGAACGGGCTTACGAAGAGGCCTTACATATTTTGGAGAACCATCGGCCCAAGGTCCTACCTCCGGGGGCAGCCGGTATCATGAAAGAAATTATTGCTGATTATGAAAAAGAACTTGGTGTGGCCGGAAAATAAAGCAACGGCAATGAAATTTTTCATGAAAGGGTATGATTTTTTTCATCTGTATTTTCTGATTATTTTGGCTTAATTAATATTTCCATCTGCGCTGCTTGCTCAAAAATAATGAATAATTTCATTAGACCGATCTCTCCCGGCGGAAAAAGGGCCGGCAGGAAAGGCCGCAAGATACCAAGTGGATTGGCAAAGGTTTTGCTATAGGTATGAAACAAGTCAACATAATTTGGGGACATTCCTCGTTACAAGAGTCAAAAGGTAAAAAACAAGATGTTTGCCCTTTTTTCCCGACTCTAGCTTATCTTTCTTTCCTGCTTCCGGCTTCTTGCATCTTGCTTCTTGGATGAGGTGTGTTCCCTAACATTTAAAGGAGGTAAAAGAATTGGATAAGTTTTTTACCAGGATGGGGGATGGTTCCGCGGTCTGGATGAGCGAGGAAGACATTCGCTGGGACTTGGAAGAGGGCATGAAAGATGCGGCAGACCGGGGCAAAATTCCTGAGCTGACCGATGATGAAATGCAACAATTATTTGAAATAGTCACCCATCCCTTAAAGAATGTAAGCTGTGCCCGGGGAAATGAGGCCGTGGTCACCTTTGATGCCGGAACCTTAAAGCTGCCTGTGCGGGCAGGGCTTCCCATGGACCGGATGACCACCATTCTCACCCATGAAAGGGCCTTATGCTCGGATACCATGGAGCTTTGCACCACGGACTACAGTTATAAATCGATTAAGAATTTTGTTCATGAAGAAGCCATGTCTATGGAACTGGCCCAATTAAACAGCATCATCCCGCTGTTTTACGGCGCCATGCCCAATCTGGGCCAGTACACAAAACCGGATGGCCCCATTGATAACTGGTCGGAACTTTTACCGATGGCAAAAATTGCTGAAGCACGGGCCGCGCAAGAGGAAGCGATTGAACATGCGGTGCGGGATATGGTCTTTATTGCCAGCGCCCTTTACGAAGAAGGCGGGGCAGACGGCATCAACTTTGACACGGTAGGCGCGTCAGGAGACGGAGATGTTCTGGCTACGCTCAAAGCAGCCCAAATCCTCAAGGGAAAATATCCGGAAATACCCATTGAAATCGGCATGTCCGGAGAATTTGTCTTGGGGATGCACGGCCAGTTGGCTTTTGACGGTACCAGATTGGCGGGGCTTTATCCCCACCAGCAGGTCAAGGTTTGTGAAAAGGCCGGCGCCACCATCTTTGGTTGTGTGATCAATACCAACAGCAGCATGTCCTTTGCCTGGAATCTGGCCCGAACGGTCACCTTTACCAAAGCCTGCGTAGAAGCGGCCAGCATTCCGGTTCACGTGAATGCCGGGATGGGTGTGGGCGGGGTGCCCTTGACCAATACTTCTCCCACCGATGCTACGTCCCGGGCCTCAAAGGCCATTATTGAAATCGGCAAGGCGGACGGGTTGTAGATTGGTCATGGCGATGCCTACGGGATGGCCGTGATGCATGAGGTGACCACAGGCATGGGCGGAATACGTACTGCCGGAGATCTGGTAGCACGGATGCAGATGCTGAAGGGCATGAAATTGAAGGATGCGAAAGAATATGTAGCAGGGAAACTAGGGGTTGACCTGTTCGATCTTTCCGATTCCTATGTGATGAAAGAGCTGAGGGAACAGCTGGATATCGGCACTGTGCTGGACCGGGCCAACGCTTCTTTTGGTATGGAAGCCAAGTTCAACATCGCCCGGGTCCTGGATATTCCCATCAATTCGGTAAATAAATTTAAACGAAAAGTTGGCATGGTATAAATCAGGAAGATAGAAAAAGGAGGAAGGAACATGAGTCGTGAAGCTTTGATTCAAGAAGCCATTGATACTATTCTGAAATATGACAAGGAGCGGGCGGTGCAGATCGCCCGGCAAGTACTTTCCGAGGGGCTGGATCCGGTGGATATTCTGACCAACGGATTCAGTGTGGGCATCCGGCAGGTGGGAGATCTTTTCGGCCGGGGCGAGGTTTTTCTTCCCGAACTGATGCTCTCCGCGGATGTGATGAAATCTGTCACCGGTGCCTTCGAAGGTGCCATGGACGGCAAGGCGGCCCAGAAAAAGGGGAAGATGATTTTTGCCACCGTGGAAGGAGACGTCCATGACATTGGTAAAGGGATTGTGATCTCTCTCATTAAGACCCAAGGAATAGAGATCATTGACTTAGGCCGGGATGTTCCGGTAAGCAAAATTATTGAGAAGGCGGTAGAGGTCGATGCGGATTTAATCGGCACCAGCGCTTTGTTAACCACCACTTTGGTGGAACAAAAGAAATTGGAAGAGGAGCTTAAGAAGCATGGCCTGCGCAATAAGTTTAAGACCATGGTCGGGGGAGCCCCGGCTACCCAGCGCTGGGCGGACCGGATCGGCGCCGATGCCTATGGAGAAGATGCGGCCGATGCCGTGAACAAAGCCCTGGCATTATTAAACGAATAACGGATGAAGAGTAGAAGGCCAGTTACAGCTTCAATCCTCTGGATAAGGCCGTGATGGGTTTTGTCTACGGGACCCAAGCCCTCCTGAGCAAAGATAAATTCTGCATGGGTTATTTGACCGCCCATAGAAAAGGAATGTACCAAGAGTAATTGTGGTAAGAGATCAAACCGGATCATTCTTTTGGAGGTGAAAGGAGTGTCACGAAATTTACACGCAGGATTTCATCGCATCGACGGTTTTGGCATCAATGTTTTTTCCCGGGACGAATTGTATGCCGTCCACTGCGCTACTTTGGATGTGCTGCAGCATGTGGGAGTAAGAGTGGACAGCAAAGAAGCCCAGGAAATTTTCGCCGGCGGGGGAGCTACGGTGGACCCTCAGACCGACATTGTGAAAATACCTCCCTACATGGTGGAAGATGCGCTGCGTTGGGCTCCCGGCACCTTGCTGCTGGCGGCCCGGGACCCGAAAAAGGATTATATTTTGGAGAGCAACCGGGTGGGATTTGTCAATTTCGGTGAAGGGGTCAATATCATCGATCCTGTGACCCGAAAGTACCGGCCTACCAACAAAAGGGATGTGGCCAACGCCGCCTTGATGAGCGACTATTTATCGGAAATGGATATTTCCTATCGGGCCGTGGTAGCCCAGGATCAACCGGGGCATGTGCAGTCCCTCCATAATGCGGAAGCCATTTTTCCCAATACCGCCAAACACTTTTTCATCGGCGCGGACGGTGTGAAAAACGCCCGGAAGCTGATTAAGATGGGGGCGGCCCTAGCCGGCGGTAAGGATAAATTAAAAGAAAGACCCCTGATCAGTTTCAACGTCTGCCCCACCAGCCTTTTAAAACTAATCCCCGAGTGTACGGATGTGGTCATGGAAGCTGCCCGGGCCGGGATTCCTGTGAATATTATTTCCATGGCCATGGCCGGAGCCACCTCTCCCGTAACCCTGGCAGGAACTTTAGTGACCCATAATGCGGAAGTGCTGGCAACCATCGTACTCAGCCAGTTCACATGCAAGGGCGCTCCCTGTATTTACGGAAGCTCTACGACGATCATGGATATGCGGTATACCACCGCACCCGTAGGGGCGCCGGAACTGGGCATGATTAGCGCGGCGGTGGCCAAAATGGCTCAATATTACTTGCTGCCTAGTTTTGTCGCGGGCGGGTAGGCGGACAGTAAAGTGCCTGACGCTCAAGCAGCTCATGAAAAAACCCTCACCGGTCTTTTGGCTGCCCAGGGTGGCGCCAACCTGATCTATGGGGCCGGGATGCTGGAGCTGGGAATTACTTTTGACTTTGCCCAATTTGTTATGGACAACGAGATCTTTAAAATGATCAGAAAAGCTGTGGGCGGCATCCGCGTCACCGATGCCGACATGGCGGTGGATATCATCAAGGAGATCGGACCCGGCGGAGAATTCATCAGCCATGCCCATACCTTCGAGAACTTTAGAAAAGAGCAGTCCCAAAGCAGATTAATTGACCGCACCATGCGTGATACCTGGTTGCTCAGCGGAGGAAGGGACCTAACGGAGAGAGCCTATGAAGAGGCCAATCATATCCTGAATACGCACAAGGTGGCCCCTTTGGCTCCCGGGACCGAAGGTACGATCCGGTCTATTGTGGAAGAGGCGGAGGAGGAGTACGGAATAAAAAGGTGATCCTCGATTAACAGGCGAGGGAAGATAAAAGAGGGGACCCTGCCTGCTATGACGATAGAAAAATAAAAAGGAAAGGAGTGATGGATGGAAGCGGCACAATGTGTTCAGTCCCTCAAATAAAATGATTTATTAATCAGAGAAAAAAGGGAGGACAGTACATGGAACAACAACAAAGAAAATTGCAAATTGACTGGAGAGTGTTTTGGCCTGCATTAATCGTGGTTTTAGGCGTCAGCCTTCCCCTGGCCATTAACCCGGAGAAAGGCGGAACGGTAGTAAATGCTGCACTGGCATTTTGTACCGGCAAGTTCGGTTGGTTATTCCTTTTGTTTGGTATGTTTTGCTTCGTCCTCTTAATGTGGCTGGCCTTTGGCCGGTATGGCAATGTAAAAATGGGCGGTCCCACTGATGAACCGGAATTTTCTTATTTTAGCTGGATCGCCATGCTGTTTTGCGCCGGGATCGGCAGCGGGATCATGATCTGGTCTGTGATTGAACCCATCTATTATTTGGCCGGACCTCCCCTCAACGTGGAAGCCGGTACCTTTATGGCAAAAGAATGGGCTCATGTGTACGGCCAGTTCCACTGGGGGTTCAGCGCCTGGGCGATTTACTGCCTGCCTACCATTCCCATTGCTTATTATGTCTATGTGCGGAAAGAGAATTCCCTCAAAATGAGCGTTACCTTTAAAGACTTGTTCGGGCCGAAAGTAGTGGACAGCTGGATCGGGGTCGTTATTGACGTGATCGTGATGTTTGGTTTGATTGGTGCTGTAGGCACCTCCCTGGGATTGGCCGTTCCTGTGGTATCGGCCCTGTTCCATGAAATGTTCGGGATTCCTCAAGGGATGGGATTAAACCTTCTGATCATCGCCCTGTGGACGGCCATGTTCGGCACCAGTGTTTTCAAAGGGTTGAGCAAAGGGATAAAAGTGCTCAGCGATATTAACATTTATTTGGCGATTATTCTTGCTGTCTTTGTACTGTTTGTGGGGCCCACGGTATTTACCATGAAGCTTTGGACCAATAGTATGGGACTGTTGTTCTCAAATTTCTTCCATATGAGCTTCTGGATGGATCCCATTAATCAGGGCGGTTTCCCGGAAGGCTGGACCGTATTTTACTGGGCCTGGTGGATTGCTTATACGCCCATGATGGGTCTTTTCGTCGCCCGTATTTCCAGGGGGCGAACCATTAAAGACATCGTTATTGCCGAGTGCCTCTGGGGGACTCTGGGCTGCTGGCTGTTCTTCGGTGTAATCGGCGCTTATTCCATCTATGTTGATATCAATGGAATCGTACCTGTTTCCCAAATTTTAGCTGATCAAGGATCTCAGGCCGCGATTGTGGCAGTGATGGGCTCTTTGCCTCTCGGCAAGCTGGTGATGTTTGTTTACCTGACTTTGATCTTTATCTTCCTGGCCACCACCCTGGATTCTTCAGCCTATACTTTAGCATCCGTGTGTACCAGAGACATCCGGGGAGATGAGCAGCCTGCTACCTGGAACCGGGTATTCTGGGCTCTTTGTATTGGTTTGATTTCCATTGGTTTGTTGGCGGTAGGCGGTCTGGGGCCGGTACAGACCTCCAGTATTGTATCGGCACTGCCTTTAATGCCGGTGCTGTTCCTCCAGGTAATTTCCTTTATGAAAGCGATTAATAAAGATTTTGCCCATCTGAAACCAAGACCGATCGCCATTGATTATCAACCGGAAGCAAGCTCTCAGGTCTCTCAGTCCTCAAATATCAGTGCCTAAAGAGTTCGATGAAGAAGTATGTTCATGGCAGGCGGTCCTTACCCCCGGCTTGGGGGTAAGGATCATGCCGCCGGAATAGTTTTGGAAAATTGCAGATGATCCGTCTGTTCATCATATGTAAGGCTGTTTTGCCCCCCATTGTAGGTTTGTTTAGGCAATTTTAATATAAATCAAGGAGGTCATCAAAATGTTAACAGGAAAAGAGCTGGCAAAGGTCTCGCAGGAGCAAGGAGAAAAAACCAAAGAGTTGTTGGGAAAAGTAAAGGAGAATTTGTCCAGAGGTTTGTCTGTGGGGAATGAAGTATTTGCTGCCGAGGCAAAAGGCGCTGTGATACAGGACCTGGATGGGAATACTTATATTGACTTTTTTGCCGGCGTGGGCGTACTCAACGCGGGCCATCGTCCGGAACCGGTGGTGGAAGCCATTAAAGACCAGGCGGACAAATACCTGCATACTTTCTTTCATCAAGTGATGCATGGGCCCTATGTAGAATTCAGTGAAAAGCTTCTGGACCTGGTACCAATTAACGGTCCCAAGAAGGCTGCCTTATTTAACAGCGGGGCGGAAGCGGTGGAAAATGCCGTCAAGACCGCCCGTTTCTATACCAAAAGGCAGGCTGTGATCTGTTTTGAATCCGCTTTCCATGGCCGCACCTTACTTACTATGACCCTGACCAGTAAAGTGAAACCCTATAAATATGGTTTTGGGCCTTTCGCCCCGGAAATCTATAAAGTTCCTTCCGCCTACTGTTATCGCTGTCCCTGGAACTCCGCCTATCCCGGCTGCGGCATGCATTGCCTGGAGCAGTTCCATCACTTCTTTAAAGCCGAGGTAGACGCGGCCGATGTGGCGGCGATGATCATTGAACCGGTCCAGGGGGAAGGAGGCTTTATCGTACCGCCGAAAGAATTCTTACCCGGATTAAAGAATATCTGCCAAGAGAACGGCATTGTCTTCATCGCTGACGAAATTCAAACCGGATTCTGCCGCACGGGAAAGATGTTTGCCGTGGAGAATTATGGCGTAGAACCGGATCTGATCACCTGTGCCAAATCCATGGCGGCCGGGATGCCGGTCAGTGCTGTCGTGGGCAAAGCGGAAATTATGGACGCGCCGGATCCCGGCCAGTTGGGCGGAACCTACTGCGGAAATCCCGTCGCCTGTGCCGCCGGTATCGCTACCCTGGATTATTTAAAGGCGGCCAACTTGAATGACCGAGCAAGTGCAATCAGCAAGTACACCTTAGGCCGGCTGGGGGCAATGCAGGAGAAATATCCGGAAATCGGTGACGTGAGAGCTTTAGGAGCAATGATTGCCCTGGAATTTGTGAAAGACAGGGGCACCAAGGAACCGGATAAAGACGCCGTGGGCAAAATTGTGAAAGAATGTTTCAAACGGGGCTTGATTATTATTTCCGCAGGTGTCCTGGGCAACGTGATCCGCATGCTCATGCCTCTGGTGATTACCGACGAGCAGTTGACGCAAGCCCTAGATATCCTGGAAGAATCTTGTGCCGTAGTATTGAAAAAATAAATGACGCATGCTTGAAAGGAATGCTGAATAGTTACGGGTAAAAAGTTTCAATTTATCGGGTATGTGATTATAATAATGATTACATACCCTTACTTTTATCCAAAGGATGAAAATGGTGATAGGGGTTCTATTTGTCGGAGGTGTGTCGTATGGAAAGTATTAACCTGGGATACGGGAAAACGCAGCAAAGGGTAGACATTCCCCAAGGCAATTTATTAGGTTGCCTGCGTCCTCATGATATTCGGATTCTAAATGCAGAAAAAGAGATCGTGAGGGCGCTGGAAAATCCCATCGGAACAGCCCGCTTGAAAGATATAGTTGGACAAGGGGACCGGGTGGCGGTGATGATTAGTGATATCACCCGGCCCTGCCCCAGTGCTTTGCTTCTCCCTTATGTCTTAGATGAGCTGAATCAGGGCGGAGTGCCGGACCAAGATATCGTCGTCGTGTCCGCCCTAGGATCCCACCGTCCCCATCGGGTAGACGAGATGAAACGTCTGGTGGGTCAGGTTTACGACCGGGTTACCTGTATAGATTCCTGGGGGAAGGAAGATGATTTTGTGGAAGTTGGCGTCAGCACCCGGGGGACCCCCTTTCAGGTATTCCGGCCGGTGGCGGAGGCCACGAAAAGAGTTTGCTTAGGAAACATTGATTATCATTATTTTGCCGGTTACAGCGGGGGAGCGAAAGCTATTGTTCCCGGGGTGTGCACCCGGGCCACCATTCAGGCAAATCACCGCATGATGCTGCATCCCGCCGCCAAGGTAGGAGTCCTGGCGAACAACCCGGTTCGGGAAGACCTGGAGGAAATCATAAAATATCTCTCTCTGGATTTTATCTTAAATGTGGTGCTGGATGAAGAGAAAAACGTGATGGCGGCAGTGTCCGGTCATTTCCAAAAGGCCCATCGGGCCGGTTGCGAAATTTTGGACCAAGCCTACCGGCTGCCCATCAAAGAATTGGCCGACGTGGTGATTACCTGTCCCCATGGTTTTCCCAAGGATATTAACGTATACCAGGCGCAAAAGGCCTTGGACAATGCGCGATGGGCGGTGAAGCCGGGGGGAATTATTATCTTGGTAGCAGAATGCAGTGAAGGTTTGGGAGAGGAAACCTTTGAAAAATGGCTTCAGGAAGCAGAAAAACCGGAAGATATTATCGGGCGCATTTCTCGGGATTTCCGTTTAGGCGGTCATAAGGCGGCGGCAATTGCCGACATGGCCAGGCAATATCGCCTCTACCTGGTTTCCGGTTTAGCAGAGGAGACGGCAAAAAAATTATTCATGACGCCTTTTTCCCATGTCAATGATGCCCTTCGGCAGGCGCTTAGCCAAGTGGGTTCTGAGGCAAAAATATGGGTAATGCCAACGGGCGGGACGACGTTGCCTCAATTAACCGTCTAGCTTGTGTTTTCTAAAAAAACAGGGACCTGGGTTTGGGGATTTTGGTTTTGGAAACGGCATCCTCCATTCCGGGTCCCTTTTTCTACATTCTGAATATAGAAGTGACGGGGATCGGCAAGTAAGGTGATTTTGACGCCTAAAGGCCTCTCGCGAATCGCCGGTGCGATGCGAAAAATTTGTCGAATTTTCCGATAGAGGTTTAATTAACTGTTAAAGTACAAATTGTTTATCATCGGTACTTTACTAATAAAATTTTTGAATGAAAATAGAGGAGATTTGATAATTCGCGTAGAATATAGTTTACATCAGAAAAAGACCACAGAAAAACATGTTGTATTTAATAATTATTTGAGAATTGGTGACATTATTTAAGACGACGAAAAAATTACCTTTCCTTAATTTTTTGACAAAAAAAATTAACGTTTTAGAAAGGGGGCAGGTATCCGGAAAATAAGAGAACCAGCTATATCTGTAAGGGATACTAAGTTAAGGGGGATTTTTGTTTTATGGCAAATTATGAAGACTTGTCAAAACAGGTAATTGCGGGTAATCAAGCCAAAGTAAAAGAGCTGACCCAAAGCCTGGTTGATGGAGGGGACGCTCCCCTTGAAATTATCAATCAAGGCCTGATTGCCGGGATGAACGTAGTTGGTGCCCGTTTCAAAAACGGGGAAATGTTTGTTCCTGAAGTACTAATGGCTGCTAAATCCATGGCTGCCGGGATCGAAATTGTCAAACCCTTGATCGCAGCCGAAGATATGCCTTCCATTGGAAAGGTGCTGTTAGGTACCGTGAAAGGTGACCTGCATGACATAGGCAAGAACCTGGTAGGGATGATGTTGGAAAGCGGCGGGTTTACCGTCATTAATATGGGCATCGATATTTCTCCGGAACAGTTTGTGGCAGCGATAAAAGAATACAAACCGGATGTTTTGGCGATGTCGGCTTTGCTTACCACGACCATGCTGCACATGAAAGACACCATTGAGTTAATGAAAGAAGAAGGCCTGGCAGACAAAGTAAAAGTCATCGTTGGTGGGGCACCTATCTCTCAGGACTTTGCGGATGAAGTCGGCGCCGACGGTTTTGCCCCTGATGCCGCATCTGCAGTGGATCTGTGCAAAAAGCTTTTAAGCTAAAGTTTTGAAAGAAAGAAAGGAGAGAAGACAGTTGTATACAACAAAAAGTAATTATTCTCGGGCCAATTATGAGGTAAACCAAACCACATTATGGAAAATGCTCAGTGAAGACCAGTGTGAACAAATTGTCATGACTGCGTTAGAAGTTCTGGAAAGGACGGGCGCAGAAGTATTAAACAAAGAAGCATTAGAGATATTTGAAAAAGGTGGCTGCTGGGTAGACGGAAACAGAGTGCGCATTCCTTCCTCCTTATCCGAGTGGGCGGTGCGGACGGCTCCCTCCAGAGTAACGCTCTGTGACAGAAACGGCAAACGGGCTTTAAGTTTAGAAACAACCAATGCCTATTATGGACCGGGACAAGACAATGTGAACATCGTTGATCCCATGACGGGGGAATTGAGAAAACCGGTAAAAGCCGACGTTGCTACGACCGGATTACTATGTGACGGATTAAAGAACATAGATTTTGCCATGAGCAATGGCCTGCCCACAGACGTCGATGCAAATGCGGCCGAAGTACATGCCTTCGAAGCATTGGTCACCAATACCACCAAACCGATCATACAAAGCGTGAAAAATGTCAAACAAGCCCAAGCCATTGTGGACATTGCCAGTGCAGTGGCAGGGGATCTAAGAGAACTGCAAAAGAAACCTTTCGTAGCCCTCTATTTCGGCACAGAAGGCACCCTAATTCATTCTGAAGAAACCTTAGCCAAAGTAATCTTTGCCGCCAAGAACGGCATACCCTTTGTGTATGCCACCAAATTAATCGCCGGGGATACCGCTCCCGCCACTTCAGCCGGAGCGATCGTCGTTGCTCTTGCCGATGTATTGGTAGGTATTCTGCTTAGCCAGTTAGTGCGCCAAGGTGCTCCCGTAATTGCCGGCGGTTTCTTCACCATCAATGACACGGCGAACGGCATCCTTCCCCAGGGAGCGCCGGAAGTAAGCCTGATGGGAACAGGAATGAGCAACGTGCTTCGTTATCTCCGCATCCCCAGTTTCGGCTTTGCCGGTGCTACCGATGCCAAACACAGCGATGCCCAGATGGGATTAGAATCCGCCTTCTCCGTCCTCCATGCCGGTATGTGCGGCACCAACCTCATTCACGGCTGCGGTCAGATGGAATACGGCTTGACCGGTTCCCTGGAACTGCTTGTCATGAACATAGAAGCCATCGGCATGACCCGCCGGATCATGAAAGGCGTAGAAGTCAACGAAGAAAGATTATCCCGGGGCGTCATTGATGCGGTTCAGCCTGGGGGACATTACCTAGGAGAAGAACATACCCTCAAATTCTTCAAATCCGAATTCTGGTGGCCCGCCTTAATGAACAGAAACCGGATTGACGACTGGACAGCCATGGGAGCCAAATCCATGGGACAGCGCGTCAAAGAAAAGGCCCAAAGCATCATCAAAAACCATCAACCCGAAAAATTAGCTGAAGAAACACTGGCCAAAATCAAAGCCATTGTAGACAAAGCATAATTGGATAAAGAAAGAAAAAGCGTTTGATAGGGAGGTAAATATAAAATGGCAAATTTCGAAGAACTGTCCAAATACGTGATCGCAGGAAATCAGGCAAAAGTAAAAGAACTGACCCAAGGCCTGGTCAATGAAGGAGTCGCTCCTTTAGATATCATCAACCAGGGACTCATTGCCGGCATGACCATAGTCGGTGCCCGCTTCAAAAACGGTGAAATGTTTGTTCCTGAAGTATTAATGGCAGCCAAATCCATGGGTGCCGGCATTGAACTGGTCAAACCCCTCATCGCGGCCGAAGATATGCCTTCCATCGGCAAAGTACTGCTGGGTACTGTCAAAGGCGACCTGCATGACATTGGTAAAAACCTGGTCGGCATGATGCTGGAAAGCGGCGGATTTACCGTGATCAATGTAGGAATCGATATTTCACCGGAACAATTTGTCAAATACATCAAAGAACACAACCCGGATGTATTAGCCATGTCCGCATTGCTGACCACCACCATGCTGCACATGAAAGACACCATCGAATTAATGAGAGAAGAAGGATTGCGCGATAAAGTAAAAGTCATCGTCGGGGGAGCCCCCATCTCCCAAGATTTTGCAGACGAAGTCGGCGCCGACGGTTTTGCTCCTGATGCCGCTTCCGCAGTAGACCTGTGCAAAAAGTTATTAAGCTAAATTTCTGTAGTAAAGAAAGGAGAGAAAAAAGTTGACAACGCGAACGAATTTCAAAGCTTATGCCAGTTCCATGATGAACGTATTCTCACCTGCCCAGTGCCAAGAATTAGTATGGGCTGCTGAAGAGGCCATGTGGCGAACGGGGACAGATTTTTATGATAAAGAATCCTTAGAAATCATGAAAAAAGCCGGCTGCTGGGTAGACGGCAAACGGGTTAGAATTCCTGCCCACATCACCGAGGCAGCCTTAAGATCCTGCCAAAAACACGTCGTCTTATGCAACAGCCGTACCGGCGCCCGGGAACTCTTCGTAGAAGGCAACAACTCCTACTTCGGTTCCGGTCCCTGCACGCCGTTCACGAGAAACCCCTTCACCGGGGAAAGACACCGGGCGACCAGACAATCGGTAGGCTGGGCCACCAAAGTATTAGACGCGCTGCCCAACATCGACTATGCCATGTCCCTGGGGATTGTACAGGACGTACCCCTATTAATATCCGACCGGCACGAATTTGAACAACAGATACTTCATACCGAAAAACCCATCATCACCGTATGTGTAGACCAGTGGGGCCAGGAAGACTGCATCAAAATGGCGGAAATCGTCGCCGGCGGCGAAGAAGAACTGCGCCGGAATCCCTTCATCTGCTTATATGCCGAACCAATTTCCCCCGGCATGCACTGCCGGGAAGCTGCCCAGAAACTAGTCATGGGCGCGAAAAAAGGACTGCCCACCATTTACACCCCATGCATCATGGCTGGCGGTACAGCTCCTGCCACCATGGCCGGTGTAATGGTCCAAGGACTATGTGAAAGCTTAAGCGGTCTCGTACTCAGCCAGTGCACCCGGGAAGGCGCTCCCTTCATCATGGGTGGTGTATACACCATTCTTGACATGGGATCCACCATCTTCTCCTACGGGGCACCGGAACTGCACCTGCTCCTGGCCGGACTGGCCGATGTAGCCCACTATCTGCAGATTCCCATGTTTGGCACGGCAGGGTGCACCGACTCCTGCATCATCGACGAGCAGGCCGGTATCGAAGCCGCCCTATCCATAGCCATGACCAACATGTCCGGAGCCAACCTCAACCATGACACCGGATATTCCGAATACGGCACCACCTCCAATCTGGACCTGGTTGTTGTCGCTGACGAGGTTCTGGGTATGGCCAGAAGGTTAACCAAAGGGATCCGGGTAGACGATGAAACCCTGGCCCTGGATATCATTGAAAAAGTAGGACCGGGCGGTAAATTCGGCGCTGAAGAGCATACCCAAAACCACATGGAAGAAAATTATGTACCGCGCTTAGTGAACCGGGCTGCCCGGGACATCTTTGAACAAGCCGGAGGCAAGACCTTGACCCAAGTAGCCAACGAAAAAGTCCGGGACATCATTAACTACCATGAACCGGCTCCGCTGCCCAAAGAGATCGCGGCGAAGATTAGAGACATCGTGGAAAATGCTGTCGGCCATATGCCGGGAGAAGATGAGTAAAACAAAAATAGGCTGCCTGTTTGTACAGGCGGCCCTTTGAAACAAGTGCAAAATTCAGGTGGGGGTTTTTGACCCACCTGAATTTTGACACATTTCGTAATTTCATCGAGGTTTGAGGGGGAAGGACAATGTCACTAGTACTTGGTATAGATACTGGAGGTACTTACACCGACGGTGTCGTGGTGGAGCTAAAAAGCAAAGAGATCTTAAAAAAGGCCAAGGCTTTAACCACCCGAGAAGATTTGTCCGTCGGCATCCGTAACTGTATCAATAATTTGGAATTTGAAGAATTTAACAAAATTAGTGTGGTATCTCTTTCAACAACGTTAGCGACCAATGCCATCGTGGAGGGCCGTGGGTGTGAAGTCGGACTGCTCATGATCGGACATGAACCTATTTCTAAGCTCCCTATCGAGCATTTTTCGGTACTGCCCGGCGGACATGATATTAAAGGCCGACCTCTCAGTGACCTCGACCTTGAACTGACCCGTAAGGCAATTAGTGAATTTAGGGGCAAAGTAGATGCCATTGCCATCTCCGGATATTTAAGCGTGCGAAACCCGGAACATGAAATCAAGGTAAGAGAAATGGTGCGGGAAATTCTGGACCTGCCTGTGGTATGTGCGCACCAGCTTACGACATCTTTAGGGTTTCATGAGAGGACTGTCACCGCGGTTCTTAACGCCCGGTTAATTCCCATTATCGCGGAGTTGATTGAATCCGTCCAACAGGTGCTGGAAGAAAGACAAATTGAGGCTTCTGTCATGATTGTCAAAGGAGACGGCTGTTTAATGAGCGAGTCTCTGGCCCGGGAGAAGCCCATTGAAACCATTCTCTCCGGACCGGCCGCCAGCATTATCGGCGGGACTTTTTTGACCCAAACTCCGGAGGCTCTGGTGCTGGATATGGGGGGAACTACCACGGATATTGCCATTTTAAAGAATGGCGTGCCCCGGATCAACCAGGAAGGGGCGATGGTGGGCGGATGGCTTACCAGGGTTCTGGCTGCAGAAATTTATACCTACGGACTGGGCGGAGACAGTTATATCCAGTTGACCAAGGACAGGGGTATTGCGGTGGGTCCCCAGAGGGTTTGGCCCCTTTGTGTCGTGGCCTATCGGCATCCTTCCCTGGTGGAGGAATTAAAGGTAAGCTTTGAAAAAGATTATGATCTGATGTTTGCTCAAGCCACCGACTGTTTTATGTTTTTAAGACATGCTACGGCAGAGAAACTTACCGATCTGGAGGAAAAAGTAATTTCCATTCTTCAGGATGGTCCCCGAAGCCTTTATTACCTTGCCCAAAGGCTGGAAATTGACCCTAACCTGTTCAATCTGCAGCATCTGGTAAACCTGGGGGTTGTGGCCAGAATATCGGTTACACCCACGGACATCCTTCATGCGAAAGGGACTTACGACCAGTGGAACAGGGAAGCAGCCCAAGTCGGTGTGGAAATTCTTGCCCGAAGAATGGGCGTAACACCACAAGAGTTTATTGATATGGCTTCCGAGACCATTGTCAACGATCTTTGCCTCACCTGCCTGCAGAGCTTAGTGGGCTGTGAGGGGGAAAGCATGTGGCTGAAGAAAAATGATGACGTGATGTATTTGATTAAAAAGGCCTTGTCTCCTGCCAAAAATCAGGTATTTGACTGTTCCTTTAAGGTAAAAATGCCTGTAGTGGGAATTGGGGCACCGGTACGCGCCTGGCTTCCTAAGATGGCAGAAAAATTAAACACCGAGCTGGTGATTCCTGAGCATGCGGAAGTGGCTAATGCAGTAGGCGCGGCCACCGGGAGAATTATGGAGACCGTCAAAGTGCTGATTAAACCGGGAGAAGCCGGCAGTGGATATCTCTTGCATACCTCTTGGGAGCGAAGACCCTTTGAAGAGCTGGAAGAGGCAGTAGAATATGCCTTGGATGAGGCTAAGAAAAGGGCAGTTCTGGCGGCGGAAAAAGCGGGCGCCAAGAATTATGAGCTGGTTGTCAACCATGAAGACGTTTATGCCAATGCCAGCATGATTGAAAATGATATTTATGTGGAATCACGGATAGAGGTAACGGCAGTAGGGCGACCTGAATGGGAAAGGGAAGAGGAAAAAGAGAAATTTTTTGTCGACACCATTGGTTGTTGAAGCAAGGTCTTAACTTGCTAAGTGATTTTCTTAGCAAGTTTTGGAACTGCAAATGCATGACTTAATTGGCGTTGGACTCCCGAGGCGGGAGACTTACGCCAAGTTAGTCAGGTAAAAACTGTATTTGCCCTAAACTGTTCTTAGTGGCATAATAAATGATCATAAGGGATCTATCAAAGACAAAAGAGAATAATGGTTACGAGGAGGATATCTTAGCATGTTAATAGTGGGAGAATTGATTAATACCAGCCGGAAAGCGATCAAACCTGCGGTAGAAGCCAGAGACGCCGCTTTTATCAAAGATATGGCCCAGAAACAGGTGGATGCCGGCGCCGATTATGTCGACGTAAACTGCGGTACTATGGTTTTCAACGAAGAAGAAACCATGGCCTGGTTAGTGGAAACTGTGCAGTCCCAGGTGACCGCACCGCTCTGTATCGACAGTCCCAACCCCAAAGCTTTGGAAGTAGGGCTTTCTTTATGCAAACACGGCCAGCCCATGATTAATTCCATCACCGCGGAAAAAGAACGTTATGCTACCATCCTGCCCTTTGTCTTAAAATATAAAGCCAAAATCGTCGGTCTGTGCATGGATGACTCCGGAATGCCGGAAACTGCGGAAGACCGCTTAAGAATTGCCGACAGGCTGGTGGGCGACATGGTTGCCGCCGGGGTACCGGAAGACGACATCTATCTGGATCCCCTAGTGAAGCCGGTAAGCACGGGAGACAAAGCCGGTTTGGAAGTCCTGGACACCATTTACGGGATCAAGCAGAAATACCCCAAGGTCCACGGCATCTGCGGCTTGAGCAACATTTCCTACGGTTTGCCCAACCGGAAAATCTTGAACCAGGTCTTCATGATCCAAACCATGACCATGGGCATGGACGGCTACATTCTGGACCCATTGGATAAGACCATGATGGGATTTGTATATGCGTCCCAGGCTCTCTTGGGCAAAGACGAATTCTGCATGAAATATTTGACGGCACACAGGAACGGATTGTACGAATAAAAAGTTTGCTTCTAAAAAGATCTTAGGAGGTGCGGCTGGATGACTGTACGTGGTTGGAATGTACTCAGTCAACAGGATATGGAAAGTATTCATGAAGCTACGTTAACCATCCTGGAGAAAACAGGGGTCAACGTAGGCTACGAGCCTGCCTTGGAAGCGTTCAAAAAAGCCGGTGCCCGGGTAGATGGGGAAAGGGTTTATCTCCCCAGGGCCCTTGTGGAAAAGAAAGTCAAGGAGGCCCCCAGTGAATTTACCCTTTATGCCCGTAATCCGGAAAAAAATATTACCATCGGGGGAGATCATTTTATTACCGCTCCCGGATACGGCGCTCCCTTCGTGACAGATTGGGATCACAAAAAACGTACGGCAACCTATGCCGATTACGAAAACTTTGCCAAATTGGCCGGAGCCAGCAAAAACCTGAGCATGACCGGGGGAGTTCTGGTAGAGCCTTCCGATATTCCGGATGAGATCAGACATGCCAAAATGCACTATGCCTGCATCCTTTATTCGGATAAATGTTTCATGGGCAGTTCATCAGGAGCCAAGAAGGCTGTTGACAGCATAAAAATGGCCCAGATCCTCTTTGGTCCCGAGCATTCTCTACTGGAAAAGCCTGCCTTAATCAGCTTAATCAATACCATTACCCCTTTGACCCTAGATGAGCGTCAAGCGGGCGGATTGATGGAATATGCCAAAGGGGGACAGGCATGCATTGTCGCCGCTTTGTCCATGGCAGGCGCCACATCTCCTGCTTCCCTGGCTGGGACTTTGGCCGTGCAAAATGCGGAAATCCTTACCGGGATCATTCTAGCCCAGATTGTGCGACCGGGCGCACCTGTGGTATACGGTTCCACGTCTTCCATTACGGAAATGAAGTATGGATCATTGACCATCGGCGCTCCCGAAACGGCTCTGGTCACCAATGCTACCGCTCAAATGGCAGCTTTCTATGGAATTCCCTGCCGGGCCGGCGGCGGCCTGACAGATGCCAAATGCGTGGATGCCCAGGCAGGAGCGGAATCCATGATGAATCTGCTCACGGCGTCGCAAAGCGGCATCAACTTTGTATTACATGCCGTGGGTATCCTGGAATATTATATGAGTATGTCTTATGAGAAATTTATTGTCGATGATGAGAATTTAGGCATGGTATTGAGGTTCAGACGGGGCATCGAAGTAAATGAAGAAAGCCTTCCTCTGGAGATGATTCATCAGGTGGGTCCGGGAGGTCATTTCTTGGACCAGGAGCATACGTTTAATACCTTTAGGAAGGAATTCTGGAAGACCAGCATTTATGACAGAGGAACCTATGACAACTGGCGGCTGTCAGGGGCACCTGCCATCAACGAAGTAGCCCATAAAAAGTGCGGGGAAATATTATCTCAATATCAGCCTCCCGCTTTAGACTCGCTCATCGATAACCAACTGAAAAAGTTTATACAAAATTTGTAACGGTCTGAACAGAACGAGCCATAGCAAGGTAGTGGGAAGTTGCCCTAGTGAAGAGAGCTTATTACGATACTTCCCACTGCTTTACTTTTGAGTCAGTTTTAACTTAAAAAAGTTTTTCTTTGACTCAAAAAATAAGAGGATAATGAATTATTATGACGAATATTAAATACCAAAGAAAAACTTATAAAATCAACTGTTAAACTTTGTAAATATCCAGTAAAAAACTTTGAGTATTTCAGAGTGGACATGCTTCAACTGATTAACCTTGTTACGTACAGCAGATATGGTATCCTAGGAACCCGGCTACACTTCCTTCACTAAAAACGGGCACAATCTTATGTAAGAAATGCAGCCGGGAACACAAGTATCGGCACTAAAAGGGAATGGTAAACTTGGCAGGTGAACAATTCCTCTGTTTAGTGCTCGAATGTTTGGAGGTGGTTCAAGAACCCACAAAAAATGAAAACTAACTTTTTTAAACCCAAAAAGATAAAGCACATCATCTTAAGAAAATTATACAAGGGTAAAAAAATGATTACAAGGTATGTTCTTGTTTATAATGTTTAATATCTTGCGCTTTTCTTTGGATACCATCTGCTGCTGCGGGAAATAAACCATATCCTGAGGTATCCTAAAATGAAGGGGGATCTTTTAATGGATAGTCAGAAAAAAATCAATTTTACACCAAGGGCGATTAAAGAGTATACTCAAGATTGGGGTTTTTTGGGGCGTATTGACTCCGTAGTATTTATTATTTCGGCCGTTATTTGCTTCGGTTTTGTAATCTGGGGTTTCATAGATAACAAAGGACTTGGTGCCGTTGCCAGTGCTGCCCTGAACTGGACCATTAATTACACCGGCTGGATGTATATGGGCGGAGTTTTCTTCTTCGTGCTGTTCTGCTTTTATATGGCGTTTAGTAAATACGGAAAAGTGAAATTGGGCAAACCGGAAGACAAACCTGAATACTCGACTTTTTCCTGGTTCGCCATGCTGTTTGGCTGCGGAATGGGTGTAGGACTGATTTTCTGGTCCGTAGCCGAGCCCATGTATCATTTTATGAGCGGCCCCACCTATGCTGGCGCGCATGGAAGCACCCAGGCGGCAGAATGGTCCATGGCCATTGCCTTTTTCCACTGGGGACTGAGTGCCTGGGCCGTGTTCGTAGTAATTGGGATTGTTATGGGCATTATTATGTTTAAAAAAGGCTTGCCTGCTTTAATGAGCACCTGCTTGTACCCGATCCTGGGCGACCGGGTCTATGGTCCTATCGGTAAGCTGGTGGATATTGTTACCTTGGTGGCAACTTTCTTTGGTATGTGCACCACCATCGGATTAGGTACGATGCAGTTGGCCTCGGGTGTTAATTTTAATTACGGAGTTCCCCTTGGCAACGGGCTCAATATTGTTTTGCTGGCCATTGTGACGATTTGCTACCTTTGTTCTGCTTGCTTGCCCATTGACAAAGGGATTAAGCTTGGTTCCGACATCAGTATGATTGCCTGCTTAGCATTAATGGCATTCCTGTTTATCGTCGGACCCACCAAATATATCTTGGACAATTTTGTTAATGCTACCGGAATCTACCTCCAGAATATTGTGCAAATGAGTTTGTGGACGGATCCTGTGGAAAAAACTGGCTGGCTGGGCGGCTGGACCATTTTCTACTGGGCTTGGTGGATCGCTTGGGCTCCTTTCGTCGGTATGTTCATTGCCAAGATCTCTAAAGGCCGGACCATTAAAGAATTTGTTTTGGCTGCTTTGATCGCGCCGACTATTTTTGATATGATTTTCATGAACATTTTCGGCACAGCGGGTTTAAGCATGGAATTAACTGAAGCCACAAAAGGAGTCCTTTGGACGGCAATTCAAAACGATCTTTCCAGTGCCATTTACGTCTTGTTTAGTCAGTATCCCTTAATTGGCCTGGTTGCCCCGATTTTGCTCTTTGTCTGCTTTACCTTCTTTGTGGTGTCGGCAGACTCTTGTACCATTGTTTTAGGGATGCTGTCCAGTGGCGGCAACGACGAACCCAAGATCAGCTTGAAACTCTTATGGGGTGTTGCCATGGGTGTTTCCGCAGGGGTACTAATGAACATGGGCGGCTTAGGAGCCCTGCAAACAGCTTCGATCGTTGGAGCCTTCCCATTCACCATTGTGATGTTCTTTATTTGTTACACTACGGTGAAGATGTTGAAGTCCGATTTTGCGGATGAAGTTAATGCACCGGCTAAACTGTTGCCAGTTGCCGGGGCAAAAGAGAATACGGCTGTATAAGACCAACCGATTTAAACTGTAGAAAAAAAGGACTGTTTGGGAATTTTCCTAAACAGTCCTTTTTTTGGATAGATAAAAAAATAAGTCGAAAAGGACTTAAAATAATCCTGATCGGCACAAGGATTATTCATTTTTATGACGAATAGATTAAATATTAAAAAACCAAAAAAATCCAAATGAAAAACCAAAAAAATCCAGTAGTATGATCTTTAGAATACTAATAAAAGACACTACGTAAACATAACATAAGCAGTCGAGAAGATTACTTAACAGCGATACAGCGGTATAGTATCCCTAAAGATTCGGCCCCACCTACGTTTTTCGTCGATTAAGGGTGGAGCCGGAATCAGCCCAAAATCCGGCCATGAGCAAAAAGAAATTGCCTTTACTTGGCAGTGGGACAATTTCCTGCCATTGGCCGAGTTCTGTAAGTGGGGGGTGAGAAAAACCGCCACAGGAAAATTAAAAAAACTATTTGTAAAAGCTGTTTGTATTTTATCCGGATCAAGCCAGGTTCCTTTGGCGTTCTAATTATACAAAATTCGACATTCTTTTTCAATATAAAGTGACAGGATGCTTGTTTAAATTTTTGACTATGGGATACTAGCTGCTGTTCGAATACGCGATACTCACCCATTCCATAGGATGGGGAGCATGCGGACAAATATCCCCTTTTTTAATGGGAACAAATTGGAAAGGGAATTTGTTGTCTTAATGTTGTTTTAAATATATCCAGAGAAGAAAGGAGATTCTTTTGATGGAGACGCCGAAACAAACAGGTTTCAAACACAGGGATATTAGCGAATACACAAAGGATTGGGGATTGTTTGGTAAAGTTGATCCCACTGTGTTCATTGTGTCTGCGGTTTTTTTAATTGCCTTCACCCTTTGGGGAATAGTTGACAACAAAGGCCTTGGCACAGTGTTTGGCGCAGCCCTTAGCTGGACCATTAAATATACCGGATGGCTATATATGGGCGGAGTATTCTTTATTTTACTCTGGTGCCTTTATATGGCCTTTAGCAAATACGGCCAAATAAAACTGGGCAAGCCGGAAGATGTACCGGAATATTCAAATTTCTCCTGGTTTTCTATGCTGTTTGGCTGTGGAATGGGCGTAGGTTTAGTTTTCTGGGCTGTGGGTGAACCCCTGTATCATTATATGAGCGGTCCGACTTATGCCGGTGATCCGGCCAGTACTTCGGCTGCGGAATGGTCTATGGCCATCACGTTCCTGCACTGGGGACTGAGCGCTTGGGCCGTATATGTTGTAATCGGGATCGCCATGGGTATTTTAATGTATAAAAAGGGGCTCCCTGCACTGGTAAGTACTTGCTTCTATCCCCTTTTAGGTGACAGGATCTACGGACCTATTGGGAAAATAATTGATATTGTTACCTTGGTAGCAGTATTCTTTGGCCAGTGTACGACGATTGGCCTGGGTGTGATGCAGCTTTCTTCCGGGGTGAATTTCAACTACGGTGTTCCTCTGGGACTTGGCCTGAATATTGTGATCCTCTTCATTGTAACGGCTGTCTACCTGGCTTCCGCCTGCCTACCTATTGAGAAGGGTATTAAAACCGGGTCGAACATTAGCATGATTTGTACTGTAGGTATATTGCTTTATATGTTCCTTGCCGGACCTACCACTTATATATTGAACAACTTTGTCAACGGTACCGGACTTTATCTGCAGAATATTATTAAAATGAGTCTTTGGACAGATCCGGTCGGTCAAACGGGCTGGGCCGGCGGTTGGACCATTTACTACTGGGCATGGTGGATTTCTTGGGCACCCTTTGTCGGTTTGTTTATTGCAAAGATTTCCAAAGGCCGGACGATCAAGGAATTTGTTTTGGCTGCTTTGATCGCGCCTTCTTTCTTCGACATGATTTTTATGGATATTATCGGTTCAACGGCATTAAACATGGAACTTGTCGAAGCCACCAAGGGTGTCGTCTGGGGCGCGGTGCAAAATGACTTGTCCAGTGCTATTTATGTGATGTTTGATATGTTTCCGGGCGCTGTCATTTTGGCACCAATTCTCTTGTTTGTTTCCTTTACCTTCTTTGTTGTGTCAGCCGACTCTGCCACCATTGTGCTGGGTACTCTGTCCAGCGGCGGTAATAATGAACCCCGGACCAGCTTGAAGCTTCTTTGGGGTATTACCATGGCGGTGGCCGCCGGAGTTCTGCTGGTGGCCGGTGGTTTGTCGGCACTGCAGGGCGCATCTATTGTGGGCGCATTAGCTTTCACCATTGTGATGCTCTTCCTATGCTATTTAACGCCAAGAATACTTAGGGAAGACTACATGCATGAAGTCGAAGCTCGTCCAATTCGTGTTTCCGGTTCTAAGGAAAGCGCTTCCGTATAGGACCTGTCAGGAGACTCCAAATCCTGCAGCCGTAAGAAAAATAATTATTGATATTATGAGAAATTATTTTTGAAAGCGGCAGAGAAAATGGGGCCAAGGAACTTTTTAAAAGAGGAAAAGGGATCAGACAAACTTTTAATTTATCTGATCCCTTTTTATTGGCAGAAAAAAAGGGGTTTTTATTAGTTTGTTATGTTTACCTTTTATCTAAAGTTATCTATTTGATTATTTGGAGGGAAACAAGAAATATTGTTTAACTCTGTATCCGAGTGATATACTATGGGCATAAATCAGTATTATCTGGAGGTAGAATGGAAAATTTTACAATTGAAGCTGGGGAGGAAAATCATAAGGTTATATTATCAGTATCTCTTACAGAGCAAGGTATCAGTACCCTTCTTACCGGTGGTGACAGACCCCATGTAGGCGGCATGGTCCTGGCTGTTCCCCGGACCAGCTTGACCGGCTCCGGGATCAGTTCCGACGTGTGGATTGTACCTGTACCGGGACATAAGGATGTGACAGCGGCTGAGCAGGTGGCTACCGTGATTTGCCGGGAAACCGGAGAAGTGGTTGCGGTGACGGCAGGAATCCATATAGATGGTGCGACAGGAAAGGATCTGGAATTGATCCTGAAAAATGTTCAAGAGGGTGCTCGCCTTGCAGCAGCCGAATGTAAAAAGCGAAAAACAAAGTAAACAAAAAGGTCTTGGGGGAAGGAATGGATAAAAACCTGCGCAGTTTTATGAACAGGCTGGAGCAAGAAAGGGACCTGGTAAAAATTGGGGCGCCGGTGGATCCGCACTTGGAATTAGCGGAAATCCATCGCCGGGTCATTGGGGCCGGAGGTCCGGCTCTGCTTTTTACCAATGTGCAAGGCAGTCCTTTTCCGGTGCTATCAAATCTTTTTGGGACGAAGAAAAGGGTGGAAATGGCTGTGGGCTCCCGGCCGGAGAAAATGATCAATAATATGGTGGAATCTCTGGATAAATTAATGCCTCCTTCTGTAAAATCCTTATGGCAGGAGCGAAGGTGGCTGCGGGATTTGGCGCATGTGGGTTTAAAGAAAATTCCCGGTCATAAGGCTCCGGTAGTAGAGAGAAAAATTCCTGCGAATTTGAGGCAGTTTCCTGTGATTACCAGCTGGCAGCAAGATGGGGGCCCCTTTATCACACAACCCCTGGTCTATACGGAGGATCCCTTAACCGGGCAGCACAACTTAGGCATGTACCGGATGCAGGTTTTTTCCCCTGATGAAACCGGTATGCACTGGCAGATTCATAAAGGAGGGGGTTTCCACTATTATGAAGCGGAGCAGGTGAATCAGAGCCTGCCGGTAACGGTTTTTCTGGGCGGGCCTCCGGTGCTGACCCTGGCTGCCATCGCTCCTTTGCCGGAAAGGATCCCGGAATTAATCCTTGCTTCCTTTTTGTTAGGAGACAAACTGGATGTTACCCGACTTTCGGGCCATCCCCATCCTTTAATTGCAGAAGCGGATTTTGCCTTGCTTGGTCAAGTAGACCCGGGAAAGAGACGGTTGGAGGGTCCCTTTGGGGATCATTACGGCTATTATTCCTTAGCCCATGATTTTCCCGTATTTAAGATCAAGGACATTTATCACAGAAAAGACGCGGTATTTCCTGTGACAGTAGTGGGCAAACCCAAACAGGAGGATTACTTTATCGGCGACTACCTGCAAGAGTTGCTGGCCCCCTTATTTCCTTTGGTGATGCCGGGGGTCAAAGAGCTCTGGACCTATGGGGAGGCCGGATTCCATGCTTTGGCTGCAGCCAGGGTGAGAGAGAGCTACGAGCGGGAATCCTTGTCCTATGCCTTTCGCATTCTGGGAGAAGGCCAGTTAACACTGACAAAATTTTTGCTGCTCACGGACAGCGGGTGCAATTTGAGAAAATTTGACCAGGTGCTGGAAAATGTGTTGGCCCGTTTTGACCCTTCAAGGGATTTGCTGATTCTGAATGATACGTCTATGGATACATTGGATTATACGGGACGAAAATTTAACCTGGGCAGCAAGGCGGTGATGAAGGGAACCGGGCGGATCAAGAGAACGCTGCCCCGCTGTTATGAAGGCGGCCTTCTTCCCGGTATTGATGCTATCCAGGTTTTTTGTCCGGGCTGTCTGGTGGTATCCGGAAGGCCCTTTCTGGAAGCGCCAAAGCTAGGGGAGGAGGTGTTAGCACTCGGAAAAGAGCATCTTCGTGCATGGCCTCTCCTGGTATTGGTAGATGATGCGGAAAAAATTACGGACCAGACTACCTTCCTGTGGACGATTTTTACCCGTTTTGACCCGGCCTGGGATATTCATGGGGATTGTGAGATCCGGCAAAATAAAATATGTTATCAGGGGCCGGTTTTAATGGATGCCCGCATCAAACCGGATTATCCGGAGGAATTGATGCCCCGGGAAGATATCGTCGGAAAGGTTTCCCGGAGATGGAAAGAGTATTTCCCCAACCATCCAAATTACATTTAAGTAGAGGTGTTGTATGTGAATGAGGTTTTAAAAAGTATTTTCAGCCGGCGCAGTATCAGAAAGTATTCCGGCCAGCCCATATCCGACGAGATGGTGAGAGACCTGTTGAAGGCCGGCATGAGCGCTCCTTCCGCCCATAACCAGCGGCCCTGGCATTTTGTCGTCATCAAAAACCGGGATACCTTAAATCAGATCACCCGTTTTCACCCCTATTCATCCATGTTAAAAGAAGCAGCCTTAGCGATCCTGGTTTGTGGCGATAAAAAATTGTTTAAAACGGAAATTTACTGGGATCAGGACTGTGCTGCCGCCACGGAAAATATTTTACTGGCGGCCCATGGATTAGGCTTAGGCGCTGTGTGGCTGGGGATCTATCCCAAAGAGGTCCTGGTAAAAAGCATGTTGAAGCTGGTGGGCGCACCGGATGGGATTATGCCCTTTTCCCTGATTTCTCTCGGCTATCCCGCCGAGGAGCAAGCTGCGGGGGACCGTTTTGATGAGAAAAGAGTGCATCTGGATCAGTGGTAAGAAGAAAGCCTTGCGGGCTTTCTTCGGGATCCGGGTACCGGTTACCGGGATCCGGGAATACAAGGTTAAGCAGATACTCGTAGGGAATCTGGTGCTTGGCACTTAGTGGACTGCCTATTTTTGCGATTAAGTGAACAGGGTAAAAAAACTCTATATGCAACAACGCTATGATCAAAGAGAAATTAAAGTACGGTGCCATTATGCCGTGCTTTTTTATTTTTTCCCCGGTAACCGGTACCCGGTCCCCGGATCCCGAAAGGCCCAAAGGCTATCTTGTATGATAAGCCCGCTCTTTTGGCAAAATAGTAGTAAACATAACTGGAGGTAAGGTATGTTCGGCTTATTACACACCGGTGACTCATATAAGTCGCAAACAGAATATCTGGTATCCTGCACCCAAACCTATCTCAAGCTCTGCTACGGAAGCGCATGTGAAATATACGATCTGGCCTTACAAAATAAACAACTGGTCTCCTTTTTAATGATCAAACGGGACGGGGCAAAATCGCCGCCCAGAAAACTGGAAAAATATAAAAAAACGGATAAGCTGGAGGATGAAATCCAAGAGATGTATGAGGAACTTGTGGCCCATTCTTGTACGACAAAGTTGTATGCCACCTTTTCTTTAGAGTCTTTTATTAATGCCTTTACCACCTATCTGATCAACCAGAAAATTCTCAACAACGTGCAGGATGAAGTAAAAGAAGTGATCCTCCATACCATCAGCAGGTTGTATGACAAGCTGAGCACCCTGGATAAGTGGGAAGAAATTACCCACCAATTTGGTCAAAACAGGTTGAACAAATCGACCGTGCTTTGGAAAAGATTCTGTAATTTGTACAATTTCCGGGATAATATCGTTCACGATAAGCCGGTATTCATCTTACGGACAGGGGATGCCATTAAGATCAAAAAAGGGATGATTGCCCCTGTGCGCCGGGAGGAAGCGGAACCTTCGATGATCGCCCGTTACATTCATGATGCCTATCAGGCCTGTAAAATCCATGACGATATGATTCGTAAACTCTACACGATCACCGGGATCTCCGAGGAAGGCACGAAAACGGATTTTTTTGTTTTACCCCAAAATTACCACCGCAAAATAAAAAATGTGGTGAAAAGGCTGGAGGAATTGGAACAGGAATTGAGGGAAAGTGTCACCCCCTCCCTAAAACCTGAAGGATATCAAGAATTGATGTAGAACTAATAAAAATAGCAGGTGAACGACTTGATTGAATACTTTAAAGTTTGAGGTGTGTGGAGATGATGGAAAAATACAAGGTGATATTTTTGCCGGATAAAACAGAGGTTACCGTAGACGCCGGCATCAGCATTCTACAGGCGGCCGGAGAGGCAGGCGTAGAATTGGACGGGCCCTGTGGCGGAAAAGGGACCTGCGGAAAATGCCGGGTGCGTGTGATGCAGGAGAATGGTGGTTTTGAGTGGGCTTTAGCGTGCAGAACCCAGATTGAGCGGGACATGACGGTAGAAATCCCTCAGCTTGAGGTTTCATTACACCGCAAAAATGACCTTACCTTGTCCAGCTTTAATATCCGTCCCGATGCAGGGGTAACCAAAAAGGTGATCACGGTAAGCGTGCCATCCCTGGAAAACCAGCATCCTGATGCGGGCCGGTTATTAGACGCTTTGGGCGCTGATGCGAGCAAAATAAAACTGGAGGCTTTACGGTCGTTGCCTAAAGCGGTAAGGAAGAAAAAAGGTCTGGTCACAGCCGTGGTATCGGACCAGGAGGTGCTGGCGGTCGAGCCAGAGGATACCACGGATAAATTATATGGGGTAGCTGTAGACATCGGTACCACGACGGTGGTAGCCGCTTTAATGAACCTGCTGGATGGGGAAACCATGGCAATCGCTTCTGCCAGCAATCCTCAGAGTACCTTCGGCGCCGATGTCATTGCCCGGATTGAGCATGCCATGCAAAGTACAGGCCTGGATCAACTGAATAGAAGAGTGATTCAAGCCATCAACCGGTTAATCGGCAAATTAGCCAAGGATATGGAAATATCCCCCAAGGAGATCTATCAGATGACGGTGGTGGGAAATACCACCATGAGTCACTTGTTTCTAAAAACCGATCCCACCTATCTTGCTTCGTCTCCCTTTATACCTGTGGTTTCCGCACCGGTGCAAGTGGAAGCGAAAGAGTTAGGCATTGCCATTTCCCCTCATGCCCCTGTTTGGGTGGCCCCCAATATTGCCGGTTATGTGGGGGGAGATACCGTGGGCGTGATTATGTCTACGGAAGTATACCGGCGCCAAGGCACTTTTTTGGCCATTGATATTGGTACTAACGGGGAAATAGTCTTAGCCCATCATGGTCAGATGATTTCATGTTCTACGGCAGCCGGACCGGCCTTTGAAGGCGCCCAAATCAAATTCGGCATGCGGGCGGCCAATGGAGCCATTGAAAGGGTTGTCATTAACGACGATGTTGAGCTGAAGGTAATTGGACATACTCCGGTAAGGGGAATTTGCGGCTCAGGTTTGATGGACGCAGTAGCGGAAATGGTCCGTGTAGGCATCATTCAGCCCCATGGCCGGTTGGTTTCCCGTGAAGAGGCGGGGCATCTTTCTTTGAACTTGCAAGAAAGACTGGGCAGTGATGAGGCCGGCATGTACTTTGTCTTGGCTTTCCCCCAGGAAGCTCAAGGAGAAGCGGTAGTGCTGACGCAAAAGGACATCCGGGAGCTGCAACTGGCCAAAGCGGCTATCAGAGCAGGCATCCAGGTACTCTTAGAGCAAGCAGGGCTAAATTATGAGGATATCGATGAAGTTCTGCTGGCCGGCGCATTTGGAAGCTATATCAATAAATTCAGCGCCCTGGGTATAGGGCTTCTGCCGCCTATTTCCCCCGATAAGATCGTATCTGTGGGAAATGCCGCCGGAGCCGGAGCCAGGAAAGCCTTGATATCCCAAGAAATACGCAAGGAAGCGGAAACGATCGCCCGAAAGGTAACCCATTTGGAGTTATCCTGCCGGCTGGATTTTCAAGACCGGTTCGTTAATTCACTAGGCTTTTAAATTTAAACAATAAACGAACAAAAATTAGGGGAGGCGGAGCCTCCCCTGCTTTTTAGGGCTTCGGATGTTGCTTCCCGAACGGTAACCGGATCCTGATCCTCCCGGCAGACTTGTCTGAAAATAATTGAAAAATATTTTACATAATTTTCAAAAAAAAGCAAAAGATATAAGCGGAGGTGATAAAATGGCAGGCAAGGACAAAAATCAAAAACCGGCCAGCAAAGGCAAAAAAGAAGGATCCATGGACGCCGGGTTGATGAGAGGTTCCAAAACCAGGGATGACCGCGGGAATCTCTAATTTCAGTTCAACTAAACTAGGTGTAAACAAGTGGCAAGTTTAATTGACATAAGTCAATGAACAAGCGCAACAAGTGATGTTGCGCTTTTTTCATTGCATATCTTTTGTGGTACCCGGATCCTGAAAAAAAGCCCGCAGGGCCTTTTTAGCAATTGTGGCCTAACAATTCTTCCGTAATGGTTACTCCCGGCTCCACGAGTACGGTATCGAGGTTTTCCTTTCCCTGCACTAAGGCAGCCAGTAATGTGATATCTCCTTCAATTTCAGTTGTTTCCCAGCCGAAAAAGTCTGCGATTTCTTTTACTTTTTTCCGGTAATGACCTACATCTTTCATGCCGGGCGTAATAATCAATACGGCTTTTTTGTATCGCCCGTAAAGAGTATCAATCAGGCTGCGCGCGTTTTCCTCCCCGTATTTTTCCAGGTACCCCAAATACTCCGAGTAAGGGCTGCGCCCGTAATCCAGCCATCCCTGGCTAAAGTAATAGACGGCGGAATTTTCCCGGGAAAATTCCATATGCCGGTCATGGGAACCCAGAAGGAGTCCGATACAGTCATGGGTTTTGGGCAGTAATAAGGGAACCTTTGGGGAAACAAGATTAATTAACACATTAGAACACCGGTTATAGGTAAGAATGATAAAATCATAATCTTGACTGTCATGGATTATCTGTTGCAGCTTATCATGAAGCCTGGCCGGATTACCATGAAGGTCAAAGTCAAGAAACTCACAGTCGGTGTTTTCCGGAACTCCCAGCCATTTCACTTCGTTCATGGTGGAAGCACAACCTACAAGTTTGATTTTCATTATTTTCCCCCTTACGACTTCGGTGTTCATCTGGACAAATTTTTTAATTCGACGTATTCTTTCAATTGTCCTGCTATACGGGATCTTCTAATTGGAATTAAAAAATGTCAAAATAAATGGTATAATATTGCAAAAGGTGGCAAATGGCTAAGATTTCATTTGTGGGCAGGAAACGGAGGTCGGACGGCGTGACCGGGATTGATTATCTGTGGATCATTGTCAGCGCCTGTTTTGTGTTTTTTATGCAGGCGGGTTTCTTATGTTATGAAGTGGGCTTTGTCCGGCCGAAAAACATGGTCAGTGTGGCCATTGAGAATATTATTACCTTTGCTGTGGCAACGCTTATCTTTTATATTTGGGGGTTTGGCCTGATGTTTGGACCCACCTTTCATCACTGGGTGGGAGATGGATACTGGTTTTTAAACAATTTAAACGGCCCGTCGAATGCGGGGCATTCTGCCTTTGTATTTTTTCAGTTAATGTTTGCGGGTACGGCGGTGACCATTTTTTCCGGCAGCATGTCGGAAAGAACCAAATTGGACGGGCTGATTATCGCGGCGGTAGGCATGGCCGGGTTTGTCTATCCTGTTTACGGCCATTGGGTCTGGAAGGAAATAAGCTCCGGGAATCTCCCCTGGCTGCATCAATGGGGGTTTGTCGATTTTGCCGGCGCCACGGTGGTGCACGCTACCGCGGGATGGTTTGCCCTGGCGGGAGCGATGATGGTGGGGCCAAGGGAAGGCCGGTTTGATGTGGCCGGAAAAATTCAGAATCTGGGCCGGTCCAATATCCCTTTTGCTGTTCTGGGTACCTTTATTTTATGGTTTAGCTGGTTTGGTTTTAACGGGGGCAGTTTGCTGCAGTTTAATGAAAAAATCGGCTTGATTTTGTTAAACACCAATTTTGCCGCGGCGGCAGGTGTGGTGGGCGCTTTGTGCACGACCAGGCTGTTTATTAACGACCACAGTTATATGGAAGCCATTTTTTCCGGAGCATTAGGAGGGCTGGTGGCTGTTACGGCCGGCTCCAACATCCTGACGCCGGAACAATCCATTATTTTAGGTTTGGCTGCCGGCTCTCTGGTGGTTTTTTCCGCTCTGATGCTGGAGCGTCTAGGAATTGATGATGCCGTGGGGGCCGTATCCATCCATGCTTTTGGAGGAGCCGCGGGAACGATTTTACTTGCGCTCCTGGCGCCGCCGGAAGCGTTGCCCACAGGATCAAGAGCCATGCAGTTTTTGGTGCAATGCGCCGGGGTGCTGGTGAATTTCTTCTGGTCTTTTGGCATCGGCTTAGTGCTGTTTTTTCTGATCAAAAAGACGGTCGGTTTACGTGTCACCCCGGAACAGGAGAGGATGGGGCTCAATATTGTGGAGTACCGGGATATTTATTCCTGGGCGGATTATTTAAAAACCACTTCTTTCGAAAATATTACGGAGTATTTGAATTCTAAGATCCACCAGCAGAATTTAACCCTGAAAAAGCAGGCGCAGTTGCTGACGGCCACCCAGGAACAGGAACGCGGGAAAATCGGCCGGGATTTGCATGACGGAGTAGGTCAATTTCTCGCCGCCGCCAAATTTCAGCTGGGAATGATGCGAAACGATCCCAATATAGAGAATGATCCTTTGTTCCGGGATAACCTGAACCAGACGCTGAATTTAGTCGATGCCGCCATTGCGGAGATGCGCGGGGTGCTCATGAATCTTAGTCCTACCCTGCTCAAGGAACAAGGACTGGAAAAGAGCATCAAACACCTGGTCCATACCATGGAAACATCCAGCGGTTTGAAGGTGGAAATTGTCTGTCCGGAACCCCTGCCCAGATGGGATGAAGCCATAGAATTGAATATCTACCGGATCGTACAGGAATCCATTACCAATGTGATTAAGCATGCGCAGGCGACTAAATTAAAAATTATTATGGGCAAAATAAACGATCAAATATTTTCCCTGGAAGTTCTTGATGATGGGCAGGGCTTTGTGTATGAAGATTCCTACCACGGCATCGGGTTAACATCCATGCAAGAGCGGGCCGAGATGATCGGCGCCAAATTAGAGATCAACAGTATCTCCGGCAAGGGTACAAATATCGTTTTGGAGGTGCCCCTTGAAAAAAATAAGGGTGTTAATTGCTGATGATCATAAGATGCTTAGGGATCTGCTGGTGAATCTTTTGCGCCAGAAAGAGAATATTGAGGTCATCAGCGAAGCGGCCGACGGAAATGAAGCTTTAAATGAATCCCTCCGTTTACAGCCGGACCTGGTGATCCTGGATATTTCCCTACCCCGCCTGAATGGGATCGAAGTGGCGAAACAGCTTCAAAGCCAGGCTCCCGGCATTAAGACCATCATGCTGACCATGCATAAGAATGAAGAATTCGTCAAAAGCGCTTACCAGGCCGGGGTAAGAGCCTATTTATTAAAAGAAAACGCCGTGGAAGAGCTGCTTCATGCCATCGATGAAGTGATGGCCGGGGGCATCCATATTTCCGATAAAATCGCTCCTATCGTCCTTACCGGCTTCTTGAAAGGAACCGGCGATCAGAGGGGAGAAAGCACGATTTCTTTTCGGGAAAGAGAAGTACTGCAGCTATTGGCGGAAGGCTATTCCAACAAAGAAATAGGCGCTATTCTCAATATCAGTTTAAAAACCGCGGAAACCCACCGGGCCAACATCATGAAAAAACTGGGGTTCCGCAGTATTACCGATTTGGTGCTCTATGCCGTCCGCAATCATATTATTGAACCATAGGAACAGATACAGTAAAAATGAGGGGAAAGTCAGGGGTTTCCTGTATTTTGACAAACCAAATGCTGCCCTAAAATGATGGTAGATGATATATTTTAGGAGGGAATGCACATGGTGAATACAGGGGATACGGCATTTGTGCTGCTGAGTGCCGCTCTGGTCTGTTTAATGACCCCCGGCTTGGCTTTCTTTTACGGCGGGCTGGTGCGCAGAAAGAATGTTTTAACGATTATGATGCAAAGCTTTATTTCCATGGGAGTTGTGACGATTCTCTGGGTTATTTGCGGTTTTAGTTTGGCCTTTGGGCCTGACGTGGGCGGAATTATCGGCAATCTTAAGTATGCTTTTTTAAATGGGGTGGGAACAGCGCCCCAGGCTCCTTATGGCTCCACGATCCCATTTTTAGCCTTTTTTAGTTTTCAGGAAATGTTTGCTATTATTACGCCCGCTTTAATTACCGGTGCTTTTGCCGACCGGGTCAATTTTAAAAGTTATTTAATATTTTTAGTCGTTTGGAGCCTGTTGATTTATGTTCCCTTTGCCCATTGGATTTGGGGGGGAGGGTTCCTGGCCCAGCTGGGTGCCGTTGATTTCGCTGGAGGAATTGTGGTCCATACCAGTGCAGGCATGGCTGCCCTGGCCTCGGTCTTTGTGGTGGGAAAACGGATTAAGAAACAGGGTGAAGATTTGGGTCCCCATAATGTTACCTATGTGGCCTTAGGGACAGGGCTGCTCTGGTTCGGATGGTTCGGGTTCAATGCCGGAAGTGCTTTAGCCGCCAATGGTGTGGCATCTGCCGCTTTCGTCAATACGGATATTGCCGGTTCTTTAGCGATGGTTACCTGGCTGGTCCTTTCCTGGATTCAGGATAAACGACCCAGTTTTGTCGGGGCCTTGACCGGTGCGGTGGCGGGTCTGGCCACGATTACCCCGGCAGCCGGTTTCGTAGAACCTTGGGCGGCTGCCGTTATTGGGCTGTTGTCCGGATCGATCTGCTATGCGGCGGTGCAGTGGAGAATCAGGCTTGATTGGGATGATGCCCTTGATGTTTGGGGTGTGCACGGTGTAGGAGGTATGCTTGGTACCATTTGCGTAGGCATCTTTGCCAGTGCCAATGTCAATGGGATCAACGGTCTGTTCTATGGAGATACCCACCAGTTTTTGGTGCAGCTTTTGGCCACTCTTTTCGCCGGTGGCTATGCTTTCGGCGTTACCTATGCCGCCCTGAAAATCATTAATGTATTCAGCCCGGTCCGGGTAGGACAGAAGGAAGAAACAGAAGGACTGGATCAAATGATTCATGGGGAATCGGCCTATAACTTCTAAATTGATAGGGCGAAAAGCCCAAAACGCTTTTCGGGATCCGGGTACCGGTTACCGGGACCGGGGAACACCCCATAGACGACTTTTTGCAGCATAAGGGTGGCAGTACGTTATGCGCAACACGAAATTTTTCCGGTACTAAAATATGAAGCCGTTCTAAATACTCCTTCGGGGAGTTAGAACGGCTTATTTTTACGGTAATTTCAACATCCAGATTGTACCGGTGCCTGGTAGCCGGGACCCGGATCCCGAAGCCCTTTGTTTTTTTCATTGTCCGTTGATCAGGGCTTTTTTCATTTCCAGGTACTTTGCGGTAAAATAGGGTGCGTTTTGAGCTTCCCGGTGGTCAAAGCCGTAGGCCCTTCGGCTCACTGCCAGTATGGGGGGAGCCTGAATTCTCTTAGCTACTCCCATGCCGGTATATAGCTTCCACCAGCGTTCCAGGTCCTCGATAAATGCTTTGTGATGGGGGAAAAGATTTTTCACCAGTCCGCTCCGGCAGCCAATCTTTTCTTCCAGGGTACCGTCCAAATACCAGGTCAGGATATCTTCCGGCGTGGCCCGGTTCCAATGCTCCATGAAAGCCCGGAAAAGATAATCATGATAAGGGTATTGGATGGGATCCCCTTTCCCTTCATCTACCGCTTGATCAAAAGAAAGTTCCGCACTGGGCACCAGGTCGATCATTTTTTGCGGGATCACTTCCCGGTGGTAGATCTGTTCGTTCAGATATCTGGCCAAGGCGTAGACCTGATGCTTCCAAAGGTCTCCCAGAGCCGCCAAAAAACCGGCCTGGTCCCCATAGAGGGTGGAGTAACCGACCGTCAGTTCGCTCTTATTGGCATTGCACGTGAAGCCTCCCCCAAAGGAAGCTGCTAAGCCTGCCAGAATACGGGCTGACCTGTCCCGGGCCTGAATATTTTCCGTGACAAAGGAACTTACGGAAAGGTGAGAGATCTCACCGCTTTGTCTATTGTGAATGGGGCTTTGGTTAATTTGCTGAATGGTGTACTCAACAGCCTCTTGAATGGGCACAATGGTGTAAAGACATCCCAGGTTGTTTCCCAGTTGACCGGCCAGGTCCTTTGTGGTTTCCGAATTGTAGATGCTGGGCATGTTCACGAGCATCACATGGGCCGGATCCAGGACCTGGGTATAAAGACAGGCGTTTACCGCAGAATCGATACCTCCGGAAATCCCAATCACCACCTTTTGCATGCCGATGGCATGCAAAAAATGTTTTAAACCGTAAGTAAGAGCCTGATAAATATTGGAGATATCCCAGTCATCCGGAACGGAAAGGATGTTTTGGGAACCTGACTGCACGTGGTGATCAAAGTCAACGCAGGCCAATTGGGCAGAAAAGGCCGGACAAAAGGCCGTAACTTCACCTGCCGGATTGTAGACAGAACTAAAACCGTCGAAGGTATAAACGGTTTTTCCGTTGTTCTGAATACCCGTACTGTTCAAATAGATCAGGGGGATGCCGGTTTCTTTTACCTGCTGGGAGAAAACCCGGTTTCTTTTATTGTTTTTGCCCAGGGTAAAAGGAGAACTGGAAATATTAATAAAAATATCCACAGGACTGTTTTGAGACATCAGGGCCATGGGCTTAAGGGCATAATCATCACTCCATCCGTCTTCACAGAGCAGACAGCCTAAGCGTACCGGTTGCCCCTCGATGGTCACCTGTACAGGCTGGAGAAGCTGTTCTACAGGCTTGCCCAGCTCCAGAGCCAGTTGGGGGAGGCTGAAAAAATGCCTGCTGTCGTCAAACTCCCGGTAATTGGGGTGGAGGGTCTTAATCCGGAAGGGATAGGGGAAATTATCTTCTCCCCATAATTTGCCGTCTTTGGCCACAAAACAAGCGTTATATTTGCGTACCCGCCCGTCGTCTCCCGTTTTGTCCCAATCAATGCCCACGTTGCCGAAAACCACGCAGATTCCTGACGATTCCCGAACAATCCGGGTTCCCCATGCTTCACAGTCTCTCAGATAAGCCTGCTGTTCCCAGGTATCACCCAGTAAATAACCGGGAATGCACAATTCCGGAAATAGGATGATTTGGGCCCCTTTTTCTTTGGCCTGCCCCATCATTTGCTCCATGGTACGGGTATTCAAGTCAGGCCTTCCGGGGATAACTTCCATCTGTCCTAAAGCAATTTTCAAGGTTCCGATCCTCCATTTTTAGTGCTGGTGTTATTCTTTCCATTTTTTCGGCATCAAACAGTGAAATCCTTTTAGCATCCTAAAAAGGGAAATATTTTTCCCGAAAGAAAGGGGGGCATTTTCATTATTGACTAAATCTGGTATACTAATAAAAAATTTTGCGGAAATTTTGGAGGTTTTAAAATGAAATTATGGGGCGGCAGGTTTGCCAAAAAAACAGATAAGCTGGTAGAGGATTTCCATTCCTCGATTTCTTTTGACCAGAGGCTATATAAACAGGATATCATGGGGTCCGTGGCCCATGCTGCCATGCTGGGGAAACAGGGAATTATCAGCCAGGAGGAGGCTGATGTGCTGGTTGCAGGCCTGAAAACCATCTTGCAGGATATTGAGGCGGGGCAGGTTCATTTTGAAGTTGATGCGGAAGATATTCATATGAATGTGGAAAAAATCCTCACCGAACGGGTGGGCGAGGTGGGGAAAAAACTGCATACGGCCCGGAGCAGAAACGATCAGATAGCCTTGGACGTGCGCATGTATTTGAAGGAAGAGATCAAAGAAATCACAGGGCTTTTGCTGCACCTCCAGGAAGTACTCCTTGATTTGGCGGATCAGCATGTTCATACGGTGATGCCGGGCTATACCCACCTGCAAAAGGCTCAGCCCATTACTTTGGCCCATCACCTGATGGCTTATTTCCAAATGTTTTCCCGGGACATGGACCGCCTGCACGATTGTTACCGGAGGACGGATGTAATGCCCCTGGGGTCAGGGGCTTTGGCCGGGACGACCTTTCAGATTGACAGAGAATTCGTCAAGGAGCAGTTAGGCTTTGCCGCTATTACCGCCAACAGTTTGGACGGTGTCTCCGACCGGGACTTTGCCGTGGAATTTTGTGCTGCCGGTGCGCTGATCATGATGCATTTATCCCGGTTTTCCGAAGAAGTGATCCTATGGTCCAGCCATGAATTCCGCTTTATCACACTGGACGACGGGTTCAGCACCGGATCCTCCATCATGCCCCAAAAGAAAAATCCGGATGTGGCCGAATTGGTGCGGGGGAAGACGGGCCGGGTTTACGGAGATTTAATGGGTCTCTTAACGGCTCTGAAGGGGCTGCCCTTGGCCTATAACAAGGACATGCAGGAAGATAAGGAAGCTTTGTTTGACGCCATTGATACGGTGAAAAAGTGCCTGCTGGTTTTTGCTCCCATGATCGAGACCATGAAAGTGAATGAAAAGATCATGCGCCAAGGGGTAACAGGGGGTTTTATCAATGCCACCGATGCCGCTGATTATCTGGCCGCCCGGAATGTGCCTTTCAGACAAGCACATGAGATTGTGGGAAGACTGGTATTGTACTGCGAACAAGCGGGCAAATCCTTGGAAGAGCTAAGCATGGAGGAGTTAAAAGATTTTTCCCCTCTCTTTGGAGAAGATGTTTATGAAAAAATATCTCCTGAGAAGTGTGTGGAAGCAAGAAACGTACCGGGAGGGCCCGCTCCCGCAGCGGTGAAAGCGGCAATCAGCAAAGGGCGGCTGTATGTGCACGCATTCAAGGAAAGGTAACCCCCAGAGCCGGTTGATAAAGTCTTTTTAACGATAGCAACAGCATTCACTTGACAGACGAGGGATACTTATGGCAGGCGAAAAAGTAATTGCGCCCTATCTGATTGATGTGGAATTATGCCGGAGATGTATGAAGTGTCTTAATTTAGGTTGTCCGGGAATCGTAAGAATCGATCACAAAGTGGTCAGCAACCCCGGCGCATGCCATGGTTGCGGTCTCTGTGCCGAGGTTTGTCCGGTTCATGCCATTACCAAAGTCAATGATGAATAATATCATGGCGTACTTGCGAATCATAGACAAGGGTGTTAGGTAGAGGCTTTTCTAAAAAATCAATAGGAGTTGTGGTCAGTGTCGGCAGGTAAATTTTTGATTCCTCAAAACAGCAGAAGTAAAGTAAAAAATATTGTCGCCGTGATGAGCGGAAAAGGGGGGGTGGGAAAATCCTCCGTCACCGCACTATTGGGCGGCGACTTAACTAAGAAGGGGTATCAAGTAGGCATTTTGGATGCGGATATTACCGGACCCAGTATCCCGAAAATGTTCGGCATACACGCCCAGGTTGATCTCGTGGAGAACTTTTTTTTGCCCCCTGAAAAGCATGGGATCAAAATGATGTCCGTCAATTTTCTGCTGGGAAATGAAAATGATCCGGTGATTTGGAGAAGTCCGGTGATCATCCGGGCGGTGAAAGATTTTTGGGTGAAATGCGCCTGGGGTGATTTAGATTATCTGCTCATCGATTTACCTCCCGGCACGGGAGATGTTCCTCTTACCGTGATGCAGAGTATCCCTCTCCAAGGGATGATCGTGGTATCTTCTCCCCATGACGTCACCGTGATGATTGTGAAAAAGGCGATTCAGATGGCGAAGAAAGTGGGGATTCCGGTTTTGGCCCTGGTAGAAAACATGAGTTATTTTTCCTGTCCGTGCTGCGGGCAAACAACCCCGGTATTCGGCAAAAGTAAGGTCCGGGAAGTGGCCCAAGGGGCTGGGATCCCGTTGACGGCCGTTTTGCCTTTGGATCCCTGCCTGGCCATGCTGCAGGAAGAAGGAAAAATATTTGACTATTCCTTAAAGGAGGACTTGTCCGCTTTACTGGGCAGGAGGGAAGAACAAAAATAACAGGGCCAGAAAAATCATTTTCGGTTTCCGGCAGGAAACGACGCTTGAAAGAAGAATCTTCCCGAAAGGAGTAATCGTGGGAGTTGGGAGATGCCAAAAACATTTAACGGTATTTGGTGCGAAAAAAAGGTCTTGTGTCCCCAATGTCTTGTGCCTTCGGGCCCTATTATCAATTATGGTGCGGACCAGCAGGGATTTTGGTTTAAAGGACGCTGCCCCCATTGCAGTGCCGTGATTAAATGGTACAGGAAAACTGATTTGTCCGTCTCGGAGGCTACCTGGGCAGCGGGGATCCAGTTGAGTTTATTTGATGAAAAGGAAAAAAGCGCTGGGAAAAAGAAAGCCAGATTAGGACGGATGAAAAGAAAAAATGGTTGATAATTCTTTTTTTTCTGGGAAAAATAGGATGGGAAAGTTTGGAAAGAGCGTAGGATTAAATGAATCAGGAGGCTTGTGATGGCGGAAAAAATTGCGCTGGTAACAGACAGTACCGGTGATTTGTCAAAGGAGTATGTGGAAGAAAACAATATTCATGTCTTGCCCCTTAAAGTCGTTTACCGGGATAAGGAATATCTGGACCGGGTGGATATTCAACCCGACCAGGTGTATGAACGTCTTGATCAGGAAATACCGTCAACATCCATGCCTTCTGTGGGAGAAGTGATCGACCTGTTTTCCAGGCTGATCAAAGAAGGGTACAAAGAAATCTTGTCCATTAATATTTCCAGTGGGCTGAGCGGCACTTTTAATACGGTCCGTTTAGCGGCCAGCCATTTCCCGGGGGTAAAAATTGAAGTTTTAGACTCCAAGTCAATCTCCATGGGCATCGGGCTGTTGGTGCAGGAAGCGGCGTCTTTTATCAAAAACGGCGGGAATCTCACCGGTGCGGTAGAGCGCATGCATCAAATCCGGGATAACCTGAAAGTGATTTTTGTCGTGAAGACACTGGAGTATTTAAAGCGGGGGGGCCGAATCGGCTATGTGTCGGCGGCCATGGGCTGTCTGCTGGATTTGAAGCCTGTGATCGCGGTAAATCAGGAAGGGAAATATTTTACTTTGGCCAAAGTGCGGGGCCGAAAAAAGTCCCTGGAAAAAATTGTAGAAATAGTAAAAGAGGCTGCAGAGAAGAATAGACTCAGACTGGTGGTCATGCACGGGGATGCCAAAGAAGAGGCCAAATGCTTGTTCGAGGAATTGAAAAAGATTACCCGGATCAGTGAGATCCGTTTCGGAGAAGTGGGGCCGGTCATAGGGGTTCATACCGGTCCGGGCGTGGTAGGGGTGGCTTTTTATCCGGAATAAGGCTTGGCCCAGGTGAAGGAGGCAGGAAGTGTACATCATCGTTGTTGCGGCAGGAATCATCGAACACGAAGGAAAAATTCTTCTGGCCCAGCGTCAAGAAGGGGCTCACCAGGGGTTAAAATGGGAGTTCCCCGGGGGAAAGCTGGAGTTTGGAGAGACTCCGGAACAATGCCTGGTTCGGGAGATCCAAGAGGAATTAAACATAGAAATCAAAATCGACCAGCTGTTTCAGGTGGTTTCCCATGTGTATGGGGAGAGGCAGGTAGTGCTCATCTGTTATCGGTGTTCCTATCTTTCCGGCGCACTGGATGCCAAAGAATGCCATAATTTTTGTTGGGTGGAGAAAAAAGATCTCATGAATTACGACTTGGCTCCCGCAGATATTCCGGTGGCCCAAAACCTTTTAAAAAAGTGAAAAAGGCGGGGACGGCCTTCATGTTTTTAACGATCACCGAGCAAACTTCGAAAACACCAGGTGTCCCCGCATGAATTGTAAAATTTAGTTTTGTCTTTATATGGGCCAAATTTAGAACCTTGGCCCTAATCTTATTTAGAGAAGGATTCTACTTCCTCAATAGTTCCAGTAAGGCGCAGACCATTTTGGCTGTTTCCGCGCGGGTGGCCGGCTTTTGCGGATTAAAATTCTGTGCCGCGTCACCATTGATGATCCCTGCTCTGGCAAGCAATTCAATGCTTGACGCCGCCCAATCGGAAAAGCTCCCTGCGTCGGCAAACCCAACAGCCTCCTTCCCTGCCAGCTCCGCCATTTTATCCTCACCGACTGCCCGCACCAGCATTACGGCAATTTCTTCCCGGGTAATATTGTGATTCGGCTTAGCCGAACCATCCTCGTAACCGGAAATAATACCCGCTGATGCGGCAGTATTCATAAACTCGGCATACCAGGCAGTACTGTCCACATCTGAAAATAAAGCTGCTGAATCTCCTGCCTCAATTTCAAGGGCAAGAACGATTATCTTCATAAATTCAGCACGTGTTACTTTTCCTGCCGGGTCAAAACCGCCATCACCTCTCCCCGATAAGATGCCCATTTCGCTTAATTTTTCGATATAACTTACTGCCCATTCATAGGAAACGGGAATATCATTGTATATCTTTGAAATGGATGAGGTTTCCGCTGGTTTGGGTGCTTCATCCGTGGGCGCAGGTGTTGTAGGTGTTGTACTACTACTTGATGAAGGAGAACCACCGCCGGAAGAGCTGCCGGATTTTTTGGTAAATTTAGCAATCAATGTTGTATCACCGGATGCGGTAAAGGTGTAGGTTGCATTGGAAGATACCAAGGTTTCGCCAACGTACCAGCCGCTGAATTTGTAACCGCTGTTGGCTGTTGCGACCACTGTTACCTGGGAATTTTTCCGGTATGCACCACTGCCTGCTGCCGTACCGTTTCCTTCCGCCTGTACCGTGATTGTTACGTTGTCTGCCGTATTTAATGACACGAGATTTTTTTCCGTATCATATGCCCATTTATACAGGTCAATGCTTTCCGGCAGGGTTGTCGTGAATTGTTGGAGTGCTGCCGCTACAGTACCGTTATCGATATTTGAATTGAGCAGTTCGGCAAAGGATTTGTTTTTCATGTCGCCTGCCGTCATTTCCACCAAATTATCGGTAACCTGTCCGTCAACCTGTACCCCAACTCCTGTGGTAGGTATCGTTTCCCCTGCTGATGCAATTATGGCATCCTTGTTATAATAGACATGGGAAACCATGGCGATACCGGTATTTCTTCCGGCAAAGACGCCAAGATCCGTAGCGGGATAGGCAACCGAAGTAACATCCCCCATGGCATAGGAGTTAATCACAACACCGGCCTGCATTCCCGCCAGACCGCCTACCGCCGTTCTATTCACCTTATTGCTGGAGCCTGAAACATCACCCAGCACATAACAATTAATCACCGCCGTTCTGTTGTTTGAACCCATCATGCCGCCTGCTTCCGACCAATATTCCGATTCGTTTAGAGACGAAACCTTCACATCTATTCGGCAATTTGCGATGTAACCTCTGTATGTTTGGCCGATCAGTCCACCGGCGAAATTATTGCCTTCCTCCGTGGTCTTACTGTAAACCTCGCCTGTTACCGCACAATTGTCTATGACCGCACCTGCCGCATAGCCCGCAAGTGTTCCTGCAATTGTGGAAGCGCTGTTTTCCGCATAAATTGAGACATCTGTGAGTGTGAGATTTGAAATCTCAGCATTTGTGTCAAGAATACCAAATAAACCGATATATGCGCCATGGGCATATGCAGTGGGGTTTCCTATTGTTAAATTGCTGATCGCATATCCGTCGCCGTCAAAACTGCCGCAGAAAGCGTAGTCATCTCCGCCCATGGGACTCCAGTTTTCTCCGGCCAGAGAAATATTACCGGCAAGCTTGACATAGCGGCCTGCAAAATCCTCCCCTTCGTATGTTTCGTCGCCGCTTACATAGGCACCAAAGGCTTTAAGCTCCTCCTTCGTTTTAATGATGTAAGGGTCTTGCTCTGTTCCTGTGCCGGATGTAAAGAAATCAGGGGCAAAGGCAGTTCTGTAAATGCGGGTATCGCCGTATTGGGCTTTATATAAAGCAATATCGATGGCACCAAGGAGTGTTGCCGCGGCATTTGAAAATCCATCCTCCACTTCCACATCAATATCTGTGCTTTGGGTGGCCATAACCGCGTCAATGATTTTACCGGCGATCTCAGTAAAGCCGTCTTCTTCGCTATGGGACGTTACCTCTATTGATTTTATCTCATCTCCCGCATAGGGGCTTTCCTTATATGTTGTTATCGAGACATAGATATATGCGCCGTTTTCATTGCGTGCACGTCCGGTATAGGTTCCATCCTCGTAAACCCGCGGAATTTCTACTGCCGGTTGGATGTCGGCAACTGCACCAGTAGGAGTAACCATACCGCCTTGAAGCTCCCACTGCCTCAGCGCAACGCCGCTGGAAAGTTCAACCGGAAAGAGATCATAGTTACTGTTAAGAAGGGCGGCAAATTCCTCTTCTTGCATCTCTGACGGCGTCTTCCCTGCCACGTCTTTTATAATCCCGCCGTCAACCTCAACAGCAACGCCTTTGGCCGGAGAGATTTGAGCGCCCTGTACAATCTGAACTGCTTCTTCGTTGTAGTAAGAGTTGTATATTTCTCCAATACCTGTGTTTCTTCCTGTGATCACGCCGATATCCGTGGCTTTGGCTGCGGTGGATTGGCCGCCTGTGGCGTAGCTGTTTACAATGTAGCCTGCATTCATACCCGCCATACCGCCCACACAGGTAAGATTGTCGCCTGCCGAGGCTGCGCCGGTATCACCTAAGCTATAGCAGTTGGCGATCGTTGTTCTGTTGCTTAATCCGATCAGTCCGCCTGCTTCCGCCCAGTAATTTTCCGCTGCCCGGGCCGACACAGCGGTATCGGTCCAACTGTTGACAATGCTTCCCTGATAGGAAGAGGCTACAAGACCACCTGCCCAGCAATTACCTACAGTAGCAGCTTCTGCACGCAGAACGCCTGTGGCATAGCAGTTGTCGATAAGAGCACCCTGGGAATAGCCTGCAAGTGCTGCCGCAGAAGCAGAGGAACCGGTAAATCTCAAATATACCTGAGCGTCTGTGACACCAAGATCTTTTACCACAGCATTAGGGCCGAGAACGCTGAAGACGCCGGCATAGTATGCAGAAGGATCGCTGCTGGGATTGCTTTCCGAACCGATGGTGAGATGTTGAATTTCATTGCCATCCCCGTCAAAGGTTCCTTCAAAGGTATATGAGCTGGCGCCGATGGGGGTCCAGTCACCGTCAAGCTCGGTAAGGTCAATATCATTTGCCAGCTTGATATGGTAATTTTCATAATCCAGATCTGCATTTAAGGAATTTGCAAAGTTCTCCATCTGTTCCGGGGTTTCAATGATAAAGGGGTCGGCTTGGGAGCCGGTACCCGAGGCAAATATGGTCGGATTGGCAGATGGCGCGGCTGTTAGGCAAACAACGTCCGAGTCGGCATCATAAACCCATTTGTTGAGATAAATGCCCGCTGGCAAAATGCTGCGGTTGATTTCCGGAAGATTTTCATTCAATACGTCCGCAAAATCCTCAGACTCCATGAATGATTCGGTATATCCCTCTAGATCGGAGTAAACGGCATCTGATACTGTAGGGCCGACCGGGGCCACCTCATCCCGTTCTGCACCATTTACCGTTTGACTAGATCTGGTATTGTAATAGCCATATTGGGCAAACCCATTGCCCCCACTGCCGGTAATCTGTCCGTCTAAGGCGCCGATATACCTCTGGGTTGAGCTGGTATTGTTTATGGCGGTATCACCCATGGCATAGCAGTTATATTGCTTTCCGCCCAGCATCGCCGCAATTCCCCCCGCCATTCCCGCAAAGTTAGTACTGTTGGGTGATGACGCGGCGATGTCGCCCAGCGTATACGAATTGCAGATCAGGGTATTATTGCCGCTCATGCCGGTTAGTCCGCCCGCATAGGCGGAAGGGTTGCCGCCCGAAGTAGCAGAGATATCAACATCGGACCAGCAATTTGTCACCGAAGCATAGGTCATGGTTCTGCCCAGGATGCCTCCTGCAAAGCTCAGACTGGCGCCTGATGTTTCGGCGCTGATGATGTCACCTGCGACAGAGCAATTATCGATTACTGTACGATTATCAGCCGTGCCGCCTGCGCAATCACCCGCAATTCCGCCCAGGCGAACGACGCCGCCATTCGAATAAACCGACATCGATACACTCTCTAAATGGAGATTTTTTATTGTGGCGGTGTTGGCAAGAATAGAGAAGAAACCAGCATTCGTGTCCCCGCTTGCTTCCATGTCAATAGCAACATCCTGAATACGATGATCATCACCGTCAAAGGTTCCGGCAAAGCCGGCCGTATTGGTGCCTATGGGATCCCACTCATCCTCAAGGGTGAGATCTTTCGCAAGGACCACATACTGTCCTGCATAGGTTGTTCCCCCATCCACCGCAGCTCGGAATTCTTCAAGCTGGGTCACTGTCCGGATGGTATAAGGATCGTTCATGGTGCCGCTTCCTGTTGAAGCAAAGTCAACCGCTTGTGATAAGGCATCGCCAACCGCTTCTTTAATTCCCTTCGAACTATACGTGGCCGAGGTAACAGCATCCACCTCGGCACTTTGGGCATCTAATATTCTTTCAATCATGGTTTGGCTTGTGGTGGGCCAGCCATAAGCGCCATATTGGGTTGTTTGTTCTTTGCCTTCCAAAGCAACCGAGGTAATGATGCCGTCTTCAATCGTTACCGTTGCCGTGATCGTACCGTCTACCGTTGCATCCTCATGTCCCGTATAACCTATGCCGCTTCCGACATATGTGCCGTCATGGTAAACAGTGTCAGCTGGGGTTGGTGTGTAAAAACAAGAAAATAGCAGCGCAACGGATAGCATCAATGCTGTTGCTTTGTTTCGGACCCATCTTAACATTGATAAAACCCTCCTCTCCCAATTTAATAAGTAATTGTTGATACGTGTACTTTTTTCAGAGTCACCTCTTTTCCGGGGGATATTTGGTTTCACCATTAGTTAGTCCAGACTAACTAATGGTGAAAAAAATAATAGCCGGTGTCAATTTTAGCCCTGGGTTAGTCAAGACTAACCCAGGGCTAAAAAAATATGTTCTAACTATCTCAAAGTTAAAACAGGGGTTAGTTGCAACTAACGCATTCACTTTAACATATACGATTTATTTTATCAAGAAAAATTTTTCCTATATTTAGCACTTTACACGACATGGATTTTCAAAAATTGATCAAATACAACATCTCAAAAGACCAGCTAAATAAATTTGGAGCTACCAATTATAGATAGCTCCAACCAGCTCAGAAAAAAACATTTTCAGATTTAGTGTCAACACATTTGTTATCTGGCCATCACTTATGCTTATGGATATGCTCTTTCAGTTTTGCAAAGCTTTGCTCGCTAATCACATGCTCAATGGCGCAGGCATCCTCTTTGGCCACTTTTTCATCAACGCCAAGGGCAACCAAACATTTGGTCAGCACCAGATGCCGTTCATAAATTCTTTCCGCAATTTTAAGTCCTTTATCTGTTAAAGAAATGTAGCCGAATTCGTCCATGGTGATATAGTTGTTTTCTCTAAAGTGCTTCATCGCCACACTAACACTTGGTTTCGTAAAATTCATTTCATTGACGATATCAATGGAACGGACTTGCCCAAGCCGATTTTTTAATATGAGAATTGTTTCCAAATAGTTTTCCGCGGATTCTTTGATTCTCATCGGATCCCTCCAAATGGTTAAACATAACCAATTTAACCTGACTAACTTGGCGTAAGTCTCCCGCCTCTTTAGGCGGGAGTCCAACGCCAACTAAGTCATGCATTTGCAGTTCTAAAATTCAGATGGAGTAAAAGAATCTCCATCTGAATTAAGAACTTGCTTCAATATATCATAAGCCCTTTGGTAGTGTCCATGATTTTGATTACGCCCTTTTGCCAAACGGGCACAATGGGGTAAAAATCTTCCCGGGTACAGAATTCGATATCCTCTTTTAATCCTAAAGCCAATAAGCGTTTGCCGTGATACGTCTGAAATAACCCTTCCGCTAAATGATGCTGGTGCTTTTCATAAATATGCCGGGTCATTAAGGCACTATCGGAAATAAGAATTTCCGGGTTTCCCCGGGATACTTTATGCACAATGCACCCGGCGGCCAGGATATCGTCATAAGAAAATTTTCCCCCTGTTCCGGCACAGGCCAGAATGACATCATCTGTTTGTTGGGTCAATTCCCGGGCGACAGCACCGCTGTTGAGCAGGCTTCCCACCAGGAGTAATTTTGCCCCTGCCGCATTTAAGAATGCTTTCGTGCCATTGGTGGTAGTCATGATAATGATCTTTCCCGCCACCTTTTCCGGGGGATAGTCAAAAGGAGAATTTCCCAGGTGGAATCCGGGAATGATTTTTGCTTTCCTTTCTCCCCCCAGCAGGCAAGGCTTTTCCCCGGCACAGCCTAATATTTGAAAGGCTTCCTCTGGGGTCAGACAGGGGATGATTTCTTGGGCCCCGTTGGCCAAAGCGGTGACCATGGTGCTGGTGGCCCGCAGGACATCAATCACGACTACCGCATGGTTGGTGACCATTTGCGGTGTAATGCTGTCTCCCGTAAAAGTAACTTCAATTTTCATATAGGATTTTACCTCTCCTGTTAAATCTTCTCATAGGCTTTTATAACCTGTAAAAAGCTTTCCCGAGACCCTGATCCCGGAAAGCCTTTTGGGCTTTTTTATTAGAGAAATTCTTCCAACTGTTTGGGGTTGGGGATTTCGATCCGGTTTTTTTTAAAGCGAATTAATCCTTCGTCCCGCATTTTCATGAACTCCCGGGACAAAGAGGGGCGCTGGATGCCCATGTGTTCGGCAAGAGCTTCCTTGGATAGGTCCAATTGAATGACCAGGCTCTTTTGCTTTTTATGCTCTTCCAGGAGAAAGTGACATATTTTCTGCCGAATGGTGCCCAGGGATAGTTGCTTGATTTTCTGGTTTAACAGTAGAATTCTTTCCGATAAAAGTTCCATAAAGTTTTCCAGGGCCCGGGGATATTGGCTGCACAAGGCAACGATGGTTTCCCGCTGCACGAACAGAATCCGGGCCGGCGTGCGGCTGATAACGGTACCGGGGTACTGATGGTGCTGGGAAAAAATAATGGCTTCGCCAAAAATATTTCCCTGCCGAAATTGGGCCACTGTGACCGTTTTGCCGGAAGAATATATTTTTTGGATTTCGATTTTACCGGCCAATAAGATACCGAGAGCGGAGCAATTATCCCCCTCTACCGCAATCACCGCATCAGCCGGATAATCAACAATGCGGTTTCTGGGGCTTTTCATCATTTCCTCAATTTCCCCTATGCCCATATTTCGAAAAAGGAGGCAGTTTTGCAGAACAGAAAGATATTGTTCCATATCACCGGTTCCTTCAAAAAAATTTTTCTGTGTAACATTTGTTACATATTCCTATTTTAATATGTTTTAGAATCAAATTAAAGAATAAACGAAGGAGGAATACAAAAATGAAAAGAAAAATTGTTCATATTGACCAGGAAAAATGCACCGGGTGTGGTTTGTGTGTCAATGCCTGCCATGAAGGTGCTATTGAATTGGTAGACGGCAAGGCAAAACTAATCAGTGATATCTACTGTGACGGCTTGGGCGACTGCCTGCCCGCCTGTCCCGCCGATGCCATCCAGATTGTGGAGCGGGAGGCCGGTGCCTACAGCGAAGAGGCCGTTGAAGCCTTAAGAGTGAAAAAGGACGCGGTGGCCCCGGCCCCTACCTTGCCCTGCGGATGTCCGGGAACCATGGCAAAAAAGATTACCAGAGAAAAAACCGGGGTACCCCATGCCGAGACCGTAAAAGAATCAGCAAAACCGGATGAAAAAATTCCTTCCGAGTTGGCTCAATGGCCGGTCCAGTTGAAGCTGGTTAACCCGAAGGCAGATTATTTTAAAGGGGCCGACCTGTTGGTGGCGGCGGATTGCACGGCCTTTGCCTACGGGGACTTCCACCGGGACTTTATCAAAGGGCATACCACGGTGATTGGCTGTCCCAAACTGGATGACAACGAATTCTACAAGGAAAAACTGACGGAAATCCTTTCTGCAAATGAGATTAAGAGCATTACCGTAGTGAGAATGGAAGTGCCTTGCTGCAGCGGCATTGTCAATGCGGTAAAGGAAGCTATGCTGAGATCCAAAACCATCGTACCTTATCGGGAAGTGGTCGTGGGGATTGACGGCACCGTGAAATAAGTTTTATTCTCGAGGTTTCACCACGATTTAAGGGGGTGTAACGAAACTTTCGTTTTGTTACACCCCCTTCATGTGCGCCACGCATGACGCGTAACTAGGCGGTGAAAGTCCGCTATGGGGGCTGGCAGTTGCCAACCATTAGCCAATGGCAAGGGTGTCCTTCGCGAGGAGGAATCTGAAGGAAGCCTACGGCAAAGTTCCGACCCGAGGAACACGAATCGTATCAGGCATCCGAAGTGGGATGAGTCTGCATGACAAGACAAATCCAATAAACTGCACGGACACGGGGATGTAAATACGGCGGGTACATGGGATGAAAGTTACGTGTCTTACCGTGGGAGGTCTCACGGACGCATGGAACGAGTTAGCGAAATGCGGTTGAAACAAGATTTACCGTGAGAAGTCAGCAGATACCATAGTAGTAACGCAGTCGACGGCGTTATGAAGGGTTGAACCTAAGGAGGTGTTAGTCAATGAATGTTACCAAGGTCGGGATAAAAGAAAGCAGAATACCTTGCTGTGGCAAGGGCTGCTCGCAAAGAGATAGTGCGGAACACGAAGGGTATGCGGGAGCGCTCACCGACAGGAGGATAACTGAAAACAACAACACCAATGCCGACAGTGAAGAGAACGGACTTTTAGAGAGAATTTTAAACCGAGACAACCTCAACAAAGCATACAAGCAGGTTAAGAGAAACAAAGGCGCACACGGAGTCGATGGGATGGAAGTGGAGCATATTTCGCAATATCTCAAAGACAATGGAGAGGAACTCGTAAAGTTGGTTCTGGACGGAAAATATCGTCCTAATCCAGTCCGAAGAGTAGAAATACCCAAGGACAAGGGAAAAATGCGGACGTTGGGGATACCAACAGCAGTAGACAGAGTGCTGCAGCAGGCAATCGCACAAGTACTGTTACCCATCTTCGAACCCCAATTTGCAGAAACTAGCTACGGCTTCAGGCCGAAGAGAAGTGCTCATGACGCGCTGAGGAAGTGTAAGGAATACGCGAACGAAGGGTATACCTACGTTGTAGATATGGACCTAGAGAAGTTTTTCGATACGGTAAACCAATCGAAAATGATTGAGATACTGTCAAGGACAATCAGAGATGGTAGAGTCATATCCCTAATACATAAGTATCTCACGGCAGGAGCAGTAAACAGAGGGAGATTCGAGGAGACAGAACTTGGTCTCGTTCAGGGCGGAAACGTCAGTCCCTTATGTAGTAACATCATGCTGAATGGACTTGACCATGAACTGGAACGTAGAGGAATCAGATTTGTCAGATATGCGGATGATGTGCAACTCTTTGCAAAGACGAAAAGGTCAGCGCAAAGGATGCTGGAGCACATCCTACCTTTCATTGAGGACAAACTGCTTCTAAGGGTGAACAGAGAGAAAACGGTGGTTGCCTATATCGGCAAAGTTAAATTCCTAGGATACGGATTCTATCCATCAAAAGATGGAATCAAACTTCGTGTCCATGCTAAGAGCATCAGTAAGATGAAAGCAAAAGTAAAAGAGATCACGTCTAGAAGTAACGGACTCGGATACGAACTACTGAAACTTAAATTAAAACAATTCATAACGGGGTGGGTAAATTATTTCAAACTCGCGGATATGAAGAAGATGCTTGGGGCAACCGATAAATGGCTGAGAAGGAGAATTCGCATGTATATCTGGAAACAGTGGAAGAAAATCCGCACCAGATATGCAATGCTGAAGAAACTCGGACTCAACCATGACAATGCCATTAAGTTTGCGTGCACAAGAAAAGGCTACTGGCGGATCGCCAATAGCCACATTCTAAATGTCACCGTAACCGATGCCCGCCTCAGACAGGCAGGTTACGTATTTTTCTCGGATTACTTAAAATCTGTCCAGGTGTAAACTTGGGAACCGCCACTTGCGGAACCGCTTGAGTGGTGGTGTGAGAGGTCGGCTACTCAAATAATGGGTAGCCTCCTACTCGATTTATGATCCAAAAATTATCCTGACTGAACCGATGGCCCCCTCACAGGTGTTTACGATTTCTCCGGATGGGCCGGTACTTGTTTTTTCCGTGCCAGCCGGGAAATAAGGATAGAGATTTCATAAAGTAAAACCATGGGCAAAGCCATGAGGCACTGGGTCACCACATCCGGGGTAGGCGTTATAACTGCGGCAATGATAAAAATCAGCACAATGGCATATTTTCTTTTTTTCGCCATGGTTTTATACGTAATCAGGCCGATTCTTGTCAGTACAAAGGACAACAAAGGCAACTGGAAAACAAAACCGAAGGGAAGGAGTACACCGATGATAAATCCCAGGTACTTGGAGGCGCCCAGCATGGGGATAAAGCCCGACCCGGCGGTCATAATGAGAAACTTTAAGGCTACGCCTAAAACAAAGTAATAGGAAAAAGCCATGCCGGCGACAAATAAGATTAAAGAAGGGGGCACGATGAGAAGGAGATATTTTTTCTCATGGGTATGCAAGGCCGGGAGAACAAATTTCCAGATCTCCCAGAGGATCACAGGCAGGGAAAACAGGATCCCGGCAAAACAGCTGGCCTTGATCTTCACCATAAACCCTTCAAAAGGAGTTGTCATGACCAGTTTCAGGTCCATTTCCCGCAAAGGAGCGGTGAGAAAATCAAAAATCCGGTCCTGAAAGCCAAAATAAGCCGCGGTAGAGATGATCAGCCAGGCGGCTAAGGAAATAATCAATGTTTTGCGCAGGTCATTTAAATGCTCGTAAATGGTCATAGGTTTGTCAGTCAAGTTCATCTCTCCTTGTAGGGACTGGTTGCATCCCTCTCTTTAACATTATAGTCTCCGGTTAAATGAATGGCAAGATAGTGAAATCCACTCTGCCTTGGTATCCCTCTAGGTGAAGTATTTGCTCCAGACCTGGCAGGTATCCTGTGCTTTATCCCCGGTAAAATTCCAGGTGAATTCGAGATATGTAGCCGGGAAGATTGAAACCTGTATGGGGGTATGATAAACTAGTTGTATATACAATAAAACAACAAAGGTGTGCGCACATGCAGGATGAAACAATAGTTGATAAAAGTTCTATTATCCCTATTTACTACCAATTATTTAAGTATGTAGAGAATCAAATCCGCACTGGGGAGCTGAAACCGGGGGATGCTTTGCCCACCGAGATGGAGCTTTCAGAACGTTTTGATATCAGCCGGATGACCGTGCGCCGGGCCATCCTGGAACTGGTTACGGCAGGTATGGTTTATACGCAGAAAGGAAAAGGAACCTTTGTGGCCAAGCCCCGTCTGGATAATGTGGTTTTCGACCTGAATAATTTTTACGATGAAATCAGGCAAAAGGGCATGAAACCCTATTCAGAGCTTCTGGAAACAAAGATCATCAAGGCGGACGAGAAGCTGGCCAAAAGGCTGGGCATCGCTGTCGATACCAGATGCTTACTTTTTCGGGTAGTGATCTTTGCCGACGGTGAGCCGCTGGCCTATGAGACCCGCTATACAGTATATACCAAAAGTACACCTATTCTGGAATCGGAACTGAAGGATCCCTCCCTGTCCAATCTGGCTGCCGCCCACAGCGATACCGTACCGACCCGGTCCAAGAAGGTACTCATGGCATCTCATACCATTAATGAAGAATCAAAAGTACTTGGCGTCAAGCCGGGAACGCCGGTATTTCTCATGATTCAAACCATTTATGATGGGGACAATCACATTATTGCCTGGGGAAAAGCGATCTTTCGGGGCGACCGGTACAAACTGGTCAGTTATGAAGGATGGAATACGGAGGATATTAAATAGCCGGAGGGGGTTTCGTGATGAGTGATGTCTTGATCAACGCCATGGCGAATCTGGAAGAGGAAAAGACCCTGGCCCTTGTAAGGGAAAGAATGCAAAGCGGGGAGTCCGCTCTGGAAATCGTCGAGCAGTGCCGAAAGGGAGTAGAGCTGGTAGGCAAGCGGTATCATCAAGGCAGTTACTTTCTTTCCGACCTGGTGATGTCGGAAGCGATTTTTCAAGAAGTGATGAAACTGGTCGAACCCTGTTTTCCCGTGGCAGCCGACAGTATTGATCAGGATCAAGCCCCAAGGGTTGTGATGGGAACCATTGAGGGAGATATTCACGATCTGGGCAAAAATATTGTCATCTATATCTTAAGAGCGGCCGGTTATCAGGTCTGCGATTTGGGCGTTGATGTGCCGGCGGAAAGGTTTATCACCGCCCTTAAAGAGACCGGGGCCACCATCCTGGGCGTATGTGTCGTTCTGAACTTTTGCATCGAACCGGTGAAACGGCTCATTGATCTCCTGCGGGAGCAAGGGTTGAAAAATTACGTGCATGTGATCATTGGGGGCAGCCCGGTGGATGTATTTGTCAAGGATTATACCGGTGCCGATTATTATTGCAATAATGCGGTTACTGTACTGGAGATCTTTGATCAGATTTCTGGGGTGACCCGGATTCTGCCCTCCCATCAGCGATAGATCGTTTCTCGAAGGGAAAATTGTCAAATAACATCAAAATATGATTTAAAAAAATAGTTGACGGGATAAATTCATCTATTTTATAATTTAGGAGAAGATGTATAGACAACATAACAAAAATACATATATACACAATGATTTTAAAATCAGAGGGAAGGACCAAATTATTTTAGAAAGGGGTGATATATTCAGAGCCGGTACGACACTCGTTTTTGGGCAAACTCAAAATCTATCTGAATGGAGGAGCTTGTATGTCAAATAGTCTGGTAAATGCCATCGTTGAAATGAAGGACGGTGAAGCGTTAAAGCTGGTAGAGGAAATGTTGGCAAAGGGAGCAGATGTCAATGAGATTCTTTCCAGCTGCCAAGAGGCGATGGGAATCGTCGGCCAAAGATTTGAAAAACAAGTCTATTTTCTTCCTGAACTGATTATGGGCGGCGAAATTCTGAAAAGCATCACCCGGATGGTGAAGCCGAAGATGCAGGAAGTATCCGCCGAAGACAAAAACCGGGGCAAAATCGTATTTGGCACCGTGGCCGGTGATATTCATGATATCGGCAAAGACATTGTCATTTTTATGCTGGAAGTAAACGGTTTTGAAGTGATTGATCTCGGGGTGGACGTGCCTATCGAAAAATTTGTGGAAAAAATAAAAGAAGTGAACCCGGACATTGTAGGATTAAGCGGCTTTTTGACCATTACCTTCGACACCATGAAAGAAACCGTGGCGGCCATCGCAGGGGCTGGATACCGGGATAAGGTGAAAATCATGGTCGGCGGGGGAACCGTGACGGAAGATATCAAAGATTATGCCGGCGCGGACGGTTATGGGGAAAACGCCATGGATGCCGTAATCCTAGCGCAAAAATGGATGGGGGTGGAATAAAATGACCCAGGCTGCTGCGGAAAGAAAACAAAGGGTGGCGGATATCATTGCCTTAAAAGCGCCGAACCGGGTGCCGGTTTTTCTGCAAATCAACTATTTGGCGGCCAAATATAGCGGATTGACCTATCGAGACGCCTATTACAAACAGGACCAATGGCTGGAAGCTTTCGAGAAGTTCATTCTGGACTATACGCCGGAAATGTTCTTATCAGGGGATGCTCCGGTGATTACCCCCGGCCCCATCCATGATCTCTGGGGCACAGTGCAAATGAAGTGGCCGGGACATGAAATAGGCGTCAATGCCAGCCACCAGTTTGTGGAAGGAGAGTATATGAAGCAGGAGGAGTATGACCTTCTGCTCGATGACCCTGCCGATTTTTTGATCCGGGTTTATACACCCCGGGTGTACAAGAATTTAGCAGGATTAAGCATGCTGCCTCCCTTGAAAGTGTTTGTGCTGGGCTGCTACGGCGGGGGATTCATCGCCGGCGCATTGGCCCAGCCCCAGGTGACGGAGGCTTTGGAAGTGATGCTCAAAGCGTCTAAGATTGGGGCGGAATGGGGCATGAAATTTGCCGAATTTCATCAGCGCATGGACCAGATGGGTTTTCTTCCTTCCCACACGGCACCGGTGATCATCCCCTTTGATGTTATTTCCGACCTGCTCAGAGGGATGCGAGGGGCGATGATGGATATGTTCCAGGTTCCCGACAAGCTGATCGCCGCCCAGGAAAAACTTTTGCCCTTGTTGCTTGGGGCCGCGATTCAGGGAGCCAAGGCAAGCGGCAACCCCCGGGTGTTTATCCCCCTGCACCGGGGCGCAGACGGTTTTATGTCGCCCAAACAGTTCGAAAAGTTTTATTGGCCCTTCCTGAAGAAAATTCTCCTTGGCCTAATTGAAGAGGATCTGACGCCCATCCCCTTCTTCGAGGGAGTTTACGATCAACGGCTGGAATATTTACAGGAACTGCCCAAAGGAAAAATTCTCGGCTGGTTTGACCGTTCCAATATGGTCCGGGTCAAAGAAATGCTGAAAGACACCATGGCGATCACGGGAGGGATGCCGGCATCCCTGCTGCAGACGGGAACGCCGGAATCCGTGAAAGAATATACCAAGAAATTGATTGACACGGTGGGGAAAGATGGGGGATATATGATGAACTCCAGTACGGTTTTGGATGAAGCCAAACCGGAACTGGTCAAAGTATGGGTAGATTTTACCCGGGAATATGGGGTCTACCGGTAGAGGATTACCGTGATGTGTATGGAGGCCGGTCTGGACAGCCTGATCATGGACCCCAATGATGATCGCCTCATGGCGCTGATTATTGGGGCCCAGGCCCTGTTAAATAAGGATCCCTATTGTGCACGCTACCTGAAAGCATTCAGGCAGAATATGTTCGAAGTAAAATAAAGCAAAAAATGCGCCGTTAGGGCGCATTTAGTCTTTCGTATCTTCCTTATCTTCTTTTTTCTCCTCTTTTTTGGGTTCGTCCAGTACGCTGTTAAATTGCGTACTGATTTCCTGGGTAGCCCGTCTAAACTCGCGGATACCGCTGCCCAGGGTCCGGCCTAGTTCGGGAATTTTGCTGGGGCCGAATATAACCAGAGCCAGGATCAGAACCAGGATTAACTCTGATGGGCCAATGTTAAACACAGGCAGCACCTCGCTTCCAAATCTCTGTTTTATGAATTATTTTTGGGTGTGGTTCCCTGCTCGTGTTCATCTTCCTTGGAAGCAGCGCGAAATTCACGGAGACTCTGGCCAATAGCCTTGCCCACTCCGGGCAGTTTCCCTGCACCGAAGACGACCAAGGCCAAAGCAAGAATTAAAACCAGTTCCATGGGGCCAAGGGTAGGTAACAAACCCAAAATAGACTGCATGATCATTGTTTCTCCCTTCTTTCTTTTGAAAAGGTATGATGATAACATCCTTATGGAAAAAGCTAAAAATTGGGTTCTTCCCATACCTGATACTTAAAAGCATTCAGTGAAAGAGCGATTTTTCGATGAATGGTTATACTGTAAGTATAACCAAAGATAAAAGAAATTGAAAGGCTGTACAGTTGGTAAATATAAATAATATTTGAGATGGTCGTAAAACGACTTAATGTCCCCTGGGCATGCAAAGGATTTCTTTCACATTGGTATCAAAAATGTAGGCGGAATGGGCGGGGGTAAGCACCATGGCGGTGTCGGCGCCAAAACCTGTTCCTCCCACGACCACGACTTCCTCTCCGAAAGGAATCAACCCGGCGTCCAACGCCATTACAGCCACCTCAATACAGACTTTTACACCCTGGCCGAACATGCGTAAGGTACCGGCAATAATTTCCGCGGGATAAATTCCCTGGAATTTAAAACGCAGCGCTCTGTCCACACCTGCCAGAAGGTGGGTGGTGGTAAGAATCTTTACTCCTTGTCGCTGTAATGCTTCACGCATTTCCTGTGACATTTCGTCTTCTCCGGGCTTGCTATAGCCTACCTGGTGGGTGACGCAAATAATATTTAGGCCACATCCCAAAAACTTCTCCGCTGTTTCCCCGGAGCATGAGGCGACGACCACATGCTTGATGTTCAATTCCTGAGCCCTTTTTACAGCGATTTCTATCGTTTCCTGAGTATTCTGCTTTCCTTTTTTTTCAAATAGTTTCATGAAAAAGCCTCCTTTAAAGGTTAGGGGACACACCTCATCCAAGAAACAAGAAACAAGATGCAAGAAGCCAGAAGGAAGAAAGGAAGCTAGAATCAGGAAAGAAGGACAAACATCTTGCCTCTTGCCTCTTACCTCTTGACTCTTGTATCGAGGAAAGTCCCCAATTTACGCGCTAAATCCGGCGCAGGTTTTCCCTTTCATTTTATCAAATGTCACATGGAATGTCATTCCATTCCTGAAAGATTTTGATCGATAAAATATTATACTATAATTTGTAATTTTGCAGGAAATTGTATAACACATATTGAATAAACATTAAATATAGTATAACATAATTTGTTTTTATCTAAAAAGGAGGCTAATGCAAATATGGGGGAGAAAGTTTCATTATCCGTAATCAAGGCTGATATCGGAGGATTTGTCGGGCATTCTACGGTTCATCCCGAGTTAGTGATAAAAGCAAAGGAAGAACTGACCAAAAGCGGTATTTTAATTGATTTTTTTGTAGGAACTGTAGGGGATGATATCAACTTAATTATGACACATACCTTGGGTGTGGATCATGGGGAAATCCACAAACTTGCTTGGAATACCTTCTTGGCCTGCACGGAAGTGGCAAAAAAATTAAAATTATACGGAGCCGGCCAAGATTTACTTTCCGACGCATTTTCCGGGAATGTGAAAGGAATGGGTCCTGGTGTGGCCGAAATGGAATTTGAGGAAAGGAAATCGGAACCGGTTATTGTCTTTATGGCGGACAAAACGGAACCGGGTGCCTGGAACCTGCCTTTATATAAAATGTTTGCGGATCCCTTTAATACCATTGGTCTGGTCATCGACCCCAAAATGCACGGCGGTTTTTTGTTTGAGGTACATGACCTGATCCATCACAAAAAAGTGATTTTTCAGTGCCCGGAAGAGATCTACGATTTGCTTGTCTTTATCGGCGCCCCGGGCCACTATTGCATTAAGTCTGTTTATACCAAGGAAGGAGAGGTTGCTGCCACCTCCAGCACCCAGCGCCTGAATTTAATGGCCGGGCGGTACATTGGGAAAGATGATCCCGTGTGCATTGTCCGGTGCCAGAACGGGCTGCCTGCGGTAGGTGAAGCTTTGGAGCCTTTTGCCTATCCTCATCTGGTCGCCGGCTGGATGAGAGGGAGCCATGTGGGTCCCTTGATGCCTGTGGCGATGAAGGATGCGGTACCTAGCCGTTTCGACGGCCCCCCGCGGGCGGTCGCTTTAGGTTTTCAGCTGGCAGACGGGAAATTGATCGGACCCCAGGATTTCTTTGCTGATGTCAGCTTTAATGAGGCGCGAAATACAGCAAATCAAATAGCCAATTACGTGCGGCGCATGGGTCCCTTTGAGCCCCACCGGCTTCCTTTGAATGAAATGGAATATACCACCTTGCCGGATGTGATGAAAAAACTGAAAGACCGGTTCCAAGAACTTTAGGCGATTGATGAACTGAACAATAACAAAACCCTCGATCCCGGGTGCTTCTCTTTAAACACCTGGGATCGGGGGTTTTTTATATATCAAAAAAAATTCACAATCTAAGCAAATATCATGAAAAAATTAGAAAAGTTTAGTAATAATTGAGCATTTATTTCACTTAAACAGAATATGATTACTACAAAAATTTTAGTCAAATAAACACCGGGCCAAATTGTAATCTCAAATGAAATGGGGAGAAAATGTGAAAAAAGAAATTGGGCAAAAAATTAAGGAATTGCGCCTGGCAAAAGAACTCACTCTGAAGGATCTCAGCGAAAAAGCCGATTTGTCCATTGGCTTTCTTTCGCAGGTGGAAAGAGGAATGGCTTCCCTTACGGTGGCGTCCCTAGAGAAAATTGCCCAAGTTTTAGAAGTAGATCTGGCTTTTTTCTTTACCCTTCCCCAAAAGCATGAGGCAAACATTATGCGCAGTTACGGACAGGAAGTCTTTTCGGTAGAAGAATCAAAGTATTTTTACCGGCTGGCCAGTGACTTGGAAGGAAAATCATTGGAGCCCGTGTTGATTCATCTTTTACCCAACCAGGGCCGGGAAGAAATTAGCCCCTATTCTCATCAAGGAGAAGAGTTTGTTTATGTCTTGGAAGGAATCTTAACTGTTTTTATGGGTGATGAAGAGTACAAGTTAAACCCGGGAGATAGTATGCACATATTTTCCTCTCTCCCCCATGAGTGGGCCAATTTTACCAAAAAACTGGTTAAAGTACTCTGCGTCCGTACACCCGGCATTTTTCAAGGAGATAAAGGTTAAGCAAAAGATTTCGTGAGGAGGAAAAGAACGTGGGAAAATATAGAGTGTCTGTGGATATCGGGGGGACCTTTACGGACCTGGTATTTTACAACATGGAAACCGGAGCATATAAAGCAGGCAAGACCTTAACCACGCCCAAAGATCTCTCTGAGGCGGTTGTGAAAGGCCTGGACAGTGAAATCGCCAGTTATGGGGATATTGATTTTTTTGTCCACGGCACCACTTCGGGGTTGAATGCCTTTCTGGAGAGAAAAGGAGTAAAGGTGGCTTTAATTACCACCAAGGGCTTCGGAGATGTTTATGAGATCGGCCGGGGCAACAGGCCCGAGATGTATGACTTTACGTACCGGAAACCCAAGCCCTTAATCGACCGCATCGACTCCTTTGAAGTGGAAGAACGGATCCTCTCCGACGGTTCCGTCAGGACCCCCCTGGCCGAAGAGAGAGTAAAAGCGATCGGGGAAAAAATCAGGGAGAAAGCCTACCTTTCTGTGGCGGTATGTTTGATCAACGCTTACGTGAATCCGGTCCATGAGGTGGCGATGGAAAGGATCCTAAGAGAAATGCTGCCCGGAGTGTCCCTTTCCCTGTCCCACCGCATCGCCCGGGAGTGGCGCGAGTATGAAAGGACCAGTACCACGGTGATTAATGCCTATATTGCTCCTATTGTGCAGCGGTATTTGAATTTCTTGGAGACCAGGATGCAGCACAAGGGATTTGAAAGAAACGTGCACATTATGCAGTCTGGGGGCGGTGTGATCACGGCGGAGATTGCCAAGGAAACCCCGATTCAGACTTTATTGTCCGGCCCTGTGGGGGGTGCCGTGGGAAATAAGTCCCTGGCCGAACTGTCCGGTTACCGGAATCTCATCGGTGTGGATATGGGGGGAACCAGTTACGATGTCAGTTTGGTGATTAACGGCCGGCCCGACGTATCCACGGAAACCCGGTTGGAAGGATTCCCCATATTGGTGCCCATGGTCAACATTTATACCATCGGGGCAGGCGGAGGGAGTATTGCCTGGATCGAGGGGGGCGGACTCCGGGTAGGTCCGGTCAGCGCCGGCTCCGACCCGGGACCGGCCTGTTACGCCGGCGGGGGTACAGAGGCCACCATTACGGATGCCAACGTGGTTTTAGGACGTATTGACCCGGAGGGATTTTTAGGCGGGAGTATGGTTCTGGATAAAGAAGCGGCCCTCCGGGTGGTGAAAAAGGTGGCCGATCAATTAAATTTGGGGATTCAGGAGACGGCGGAGGGCATCTGTAAGATTGCCGACGCCAAAATGGCGGATGCCATCCGGCAGTTAACGGTACGGAAGGGCATTGATCCGAGAGAATTTGTTTTGGTGGCCTTTGGGGGCGCCGGGCCCATGCACGCCTGTCTCACTGCGGAGGAACTGAATATTGATACCATCCTGGTGCCGGAAATGCCGGGGACTTTCTCCGCCTGGGGGATGCTCCAGTCCGACATCCGGCAAGACGCCGTGCGCACCATGAAAAGCAATGCCGATAAACTCTCTCTGGAGAAGGTGAATGAAATTTACCAGGAAATGATGGCCGAGGTTTCTGCGCTGTTGCGAAAACAGGAGATCAGCAGCGAGAAATCCGGGTACCTGAAAACTGCGGATATGCGCTATGTGGGACAGGAGTATACGGTCCGGGTGTCTTTTGCGCCCGGCCTGATCACCGCCGAGTCTATGACCGGTTTAAAGGCTTCCTTCCATGAACTGCACCAGCAAATCTACGGGCACAACAACCCGGCCGGTGATGTGGAGATTGTCAATCTCCGGCTCGTGGGCATTGGCCAGCTGGATAAAAAGTTGAAGCAAAAAGTGCTGAAACAGGTTACGGGTGCTCCTGTGCCCAGAAAAACAGGCAGGGCAGTATTCTATGGCCGGGAGTTTGATACGGCAATTTACAATCGGCAGGAACTGCATCCGGGACAAGAATTTATGGGTCCTGCCATTGTGGAAGAATTAACCGCAACCACGGTAGTACCTCCCGGCTATCACGTGACCCTGGATGAGTACGGTCATATCCTGATCCAAAAAATGCCCAAGGGAGGAAACTGAGTGATGAGAGAGTCCGTATTTTTAGAAAACCCCATTACCACGGAAATTATCCGAAATGCCTTTTCCTCAGCGGCCAATGAGATGTGCGAAAGCCTTTTCCGCAGCGCCTATACGCCCATCATTTATGAGATGAAAGACTGTGCCGTCGCTCTTTTCAACGACAAACTGGAGGCCTTGGGACAGTCTTTAGGGGTACCCCTTTTCTTGGGCAACCTGGAGGAGACGATTAAGCTGACCATCGACTATTACGGCGGGGTAGATTACTTCCAGGACGGGGACATTTATATTTTAAACGATGCCTATTGGACCGGCACCCACTTAAACGACATCACCGTTTTTGCCCCTATTTTTTATCACGGGCAGCTGGTCGGTTTTTCTGCCAACCGGGCTCACTGGCTGGATGTGGGGGCCAAAGATCCGGGGGCGCCCATGGATTCCACGGTCATCTACCAGGAAGGGATCAGGCTGGGCCCCCTGAAAATTATGGACCGGGGTGTTTTATGCCAGGCTCTGGTAGATACCATCTGTCTCAACAGCCGTTTCCCTAAAAACGCCCGGGGAGACCTGAACGGCCAGATTGCCGCCTGTAAGACAGGGGAAAAGCGGTTTATCGCCCTCATCGACCGCTTCGGCTTAGACACCATCGGGCGGGCCTCTATCGATATCTTTCAGCAAACGGAAAATATGGAACAAGAGGTGCTCGCTAAAATACCGGAGGGCGAGTACGGGGCGGAAGGCTTTCTGGACAATGACGGGGTTGGTGATGAACCTGTGCGCATTCAAGTAAAGGTGACCATCAAGGAGGGGCAGATGTATGTAGATTTAGATGGGTCCGACAAAATCGTCAAAGGCAGCACCAACTGCGGTTTTGCCCAGACCGTATCCGCCTGCCGCATGGCCTACAAGATGATCATTCAGCCCCAGGCCCCGGTTACCGGAGGGTCTTTCAAAAGGCTCCATGTCAGCGCGCCCAAGGGGAGTATTTTTGCCGCGGAGGAGCCGGCAGCCTGTTCCTGGTATTTTTCCCACTTAGGGCTCCTGATCGATTTAATCCCCAAGGCTCTCCAGGAGGCTATTCCCGATCAGGTGGCAGGCGCCCATTACGGGGACTCCATGGTCTGCTATTTTTCCGGCCTGCACCCGGAAACCGGCGAGCTCTATATGCATGATGAACCCACTGTGGGGGGATGGGGCGGCCACGCCCGGGGGGACGGCCAGGACTGCCTGGTGAATGCCTCAAACGGGGATTTTAAGAACTTTCCCGTAGAAATTTTTGAAAACCAGTTCCCCTTACTGGTGAACCGCTACCAAATCAGACAGGACAGTGAGGGTCCGGGGCGCTACCGGGGCGGGCTGGGTGTGATCCGGGAATATGAGACGCTGGCGGAGGAGACGGCCCTTTATCTCTGGTTTGAAAGAGGCAAAATGCCTGCCTGGGGTGTGCGGGGAGGAAAGGATGCCCGGCCTCCCCAAATCACGGTTACCGGCAGCGACGGACGTATCAAGGCGGAATTTCTCAAGGTTAACGGCTATCCCCTGGGCAAAGGGTGGAAAGTAGCCATGTGCACCGGGGGCGGAGGAGGCTATGGGGATCCTTTTGAAAGAGATCCGGACCAAGTGCGGAAAGATTATCTTTGGGGCTACATTTCCCGGGAACATGCCCAAAGTGCCTATGGGGTAGTGATTAGGGAGACAGGTGCGCTGGATGAGGAGGTAACCTGCCGCCTGCGCAGCCGAGGCCGGGGTGGAATTTAAGTCAAGCAAAAGGGATTATTTTGCGTGAAAGCACCGGAAGGTTATAGAGAAAGGGAGTGTGATGCCGGAACAATTGAATCTACCGTAACTATTCATTATGGGGGAGCAGGAGGAACCATTATAAAATCCAGGGGGGAAAATTGATGAAAATTAAAACGGGTATGTACCGGAAACTCATTCTTTTGTTAACGACACTTCTGGTTTTGGTGTTGACCGCCGCCTGCGGGGATAAACAGGAAAAAACCAGCGAGCCTGCCGCCTATGTTCCCAAGCCTGAGGATTCCATGATCAGGGTCACCGGGTCCTTCCCTCTTTACACTGACCCTGGCGTAGGCAGCAATGCCATTGAGGCGGCGGCGCAAATTAATTTGTACGACGCTTTGGTTTTTGCGGATAAGACGGGGGAAATAAAACCTCACCTGGCCACCGGTTGGGAAATGTCCGAGGACGGCATGGCCTATACTTTTCATCTGCGCCAGGGGGTGAAATTCCACGACGGTTCGGAAGTAAAGGCCGATGACGTGGCCTTTAGTATGAACCGGATGCTCACGCTGGGCGAGGGGTTTGCCTATCTTTATACCCCTTATGTGAAAGAAGCTGAGGTGAAAGACGATTACACCGTTGTCTTTCATATGAAACAAACCTTTGGGCCTTTTGTGCCGGCCCTGGTCCGCATGTACGTGCTGAATAAGGATTTGGTAATGCAGCACCTGGAGACCCCCGGACCCTACGGGGATATGGGAGATTATGGGAAAAACTGGCTACTCACCAGTGATGCGGGAAGCGGTCCTTACATGATCAAAGAAATTAAACTGGAAGAATATTTGCTGGGACAAAAGTTTAATGACTATTGGAACGGGTGGGAGCCGGATGCCCCTGAGTTTTTTAAGATCCTGGGCGTCAACGATCCGGTGACGGTACGCACCTTGATGTCCCAGCGGGAATTAGAAATTGTTGACGAGTGGCAGTCTGTGGACAACATCAATGCCCTCAGCAAGATTGAAGGGATCGAAGTACCCCTCATGACTGCCGGGGCCATGGTTGATTTTGATTTGAACACCAAGAAGGCGCCCACGGATGATGTTCATTTCCGGAAAGCACTGGCTTATCTCATGGATTATGATGCGGCGACGAGTCAAATTTACCCGGGAACGAAACAGGCCGTCGGCCCGGTGGCTTCCATTTACAAAGGCCATGATCCCAGCCTCTTCCAATACAAATACAATAAAGAAAAGGCCCTGGAAGAACTGAAACAGTCCAAGTATGGGGATCAGCTGGACCAGTATCCGGTCACGGTAGCCTGGAGTTCCTCCGTGCCGGATGAAGAAAAACTATCCCTGGTTCTTCAGGCCAAAGCCGCGGAGGTGGGGATTAAGATTGATATCGTCAAGACGCCCTTTACTTCCCTAATCCAACAGGCCCAAGCCGTGGAAACCACCCCCAATGCCACCATTATGTATCCGGGGGACAGCTATGCCGAGGCCGGCGCCGTACTGAACCTGCGCTATCATTCCAGTACCTGCGGTACTTTCGTGCAGTTTGAATGGCTTCAGGATAAAGAGATTGACGCGGCCATCGAAAAATCTTTGTCCACATTGGATGAAGGGGAAAGATTCAAACAGTACGGGGAAATTCAGCAGAAATTGGTGGATCTGTGTCCCACCATTTGGGTACTGGAACTGCCGGAAAGAAGGGCTTATCAAGCAGCTTATGTGTCTTGGCCGGAAGCGGATGCCGCTAAGGACGGCACTTTAAATTGTCCCATTATGGGAAGATTCCTCTATTTCCATGATATGAAGGTGTATCCGGAAAAACGGGCCGCCTTGCAGAACAAATAACCGGTCTCTTCTTCCGGGCGGGGCTTGCCTTAGGGGCAGGCTCCCCCGGGGTGATTTTTTGAACTCCAAATTCAAGGGGGGAGTCCTGTGCAGAGTCGGCAATTTTTGCTTCGGCGCTTAGCCTGGTCTATTTTCGTTTTATTTGGTTTATCCGTGCTGATCTTTGTCATTGCACGTGTGATACCGGGGGACCCGGCCCGCATGGCGCTCGGACCGCGTGCCCCCCAATGGGCCATTGACAATTTAGTCAGGGAGTTGCACCTGAACGAGCCAATTTACATGCAGTACTGGCTGTGGTTAAAAGGTGTGTTTCATGGAGATTTGGGCATTTCTTTAGTTACCAGGCGGCCGGTGCTGGCGGATATCGTCGAATTTCTTCCTGCCACAGTGGAGATCATTTTAGTGGCTGCCATTGTAGAAACGGTGGGCGGTATTCTGCTGGGCGCTTTATCCGCCCGCTATTCGGGAAGCTGGTTTGACAGTGTGGTGCGCATCGTTGCTTATTTGGGTGTGGTCACACCGGCTTTTGTGTGGGCGATTATCTTTGTGCTGATCTTTGGATATCTTTGGCCGGTTTTGCCCATTATCGGCAGAATTGACCCCGGGATGGCATCACCCCCTTTCATTACAGGACTGATGACGATAGACAGCCTTCTGGCCGGGGATTACCGGGCCTTTCACAGTGCCTTTCTCCACTTAATCCTGCCCTCTTTTGCTTTAGCCATGGGCGGAATGGCTCAAGCGGCCCGAATTACCCGGTCCAGTATGTCGGACAATTTAGGCCGGGATTATGTGGGCGCCGAAGTTGCTTCCGGAATACCCCAGCGGTTGGTGATCCTGAAGTACGTATTGAGGCCCTCCTTGATTCCCACCGTTTCTATTATTGCTTTGGATATTGCGGCCATGCTGGGAAATGCCTTTCTGGTGGAATTGGTTTTCAATTATCCGGGGATCTCCCGTTACGGGATTAATGCCATGCTGACCAAAGACCTGAATGCCATCGTATCGGTAATTATGGTGATCGGCTTGGCCTTTGTACTGGTCAATATCGTGGTAGACGTGATTGTGGCTTATTTGGACCCAAGGATCAGATTGCAGGGGGGAAAATAAAGTGGATGGGAAGAATGGAAAAAAGAAATGGGCAGCCAGAAGAGAAAGTATGGGCCGGGCGTGGTATAAGTTTTCCCGCCATAAGCTGTCCCTATTTGGCTTGGCGGTGGTCCTGGCCGTAATCTTTATGGCCCTGTTCGCCCAGTATGTGGTACCCTATCCCAAGCATGCCGGGGCTTTTGTTGACTTGGGTCAGGCCGGGCAGGCGCCGGGAGGGGGGCACCTGCTGGGCACGGATCAATACGGCAGAGATGTGTTCAGCCGGATTCTCTTTTCCTTTCGCGGGGCCATCGTCATGGGCTTGGGGGTGCTGGTGGTGGCGGTACCTGTGGGCGTCGTCCTGGGTTTGATTGCCGGTTATTTTCAGGGATCCTTTGTGGAACCGTTGATCATGCGCACGGTGGATATCTTTTTGGCCTTGCCCCCCCTGGTTTTGGCTTTGGCAGTGTCGGCCGTGCTGCGCCCTACCCTTTTTAATTCCATGATGGCCGTGTCTTTTGCCTGGTGGGCCTGGTATACGCGTCTCTCCTACAGCATGGCTTCCTCGATTCGCAATGAATTCTATATTCAATCGGCAGAACTGATTGGGGCCGGCCAAATTCATATCCTGCTGCGGGAAATACTGCCCAACTGCCTGGCGCCTATTCTGACCAAGATGACGCTGGACATGGGGTGGGTGATTCTCATCGGGGCTTCTTTGAGTTTCGTGGGCATGGGGGAGCAGCCCCCCAAACCGGCTTTGGGCACCATGGTGGCCGACGGGGCCCAGTATTTGCCCCATATGTGGTGGCTGGCGGTCTTTCCCGCCCTTGCCATCATGATCATTGTCCTGGCTTTTAATCTAGTGGGGGACGGGGTAAGGGATATGCTCAGTACGGAGGAGGTATAAGAGATGGATGGAGACCCGATTCTCTCTATTGAAGACCTGCACGTATGGTTCAAGGTATACGGAGGCGTGATGAAAGTATTAGAGGGAGCATCTTTAACAGTAGGGCTGGGGGAAAGAGTGGGGTTGGTGGGAGAAAGCGGCTGTGGTAAAACCACCACCATGAAGGCTGTACTGAGAATTTTATCTAAACAGGCGGTGGTCCCGGCCGGGCGGATTTTGTTTCAAGGCCGGGATGTGCTGAAAATGAGGGGCAGAGAGCTTCAGGCCCTGCGGGGACAAAAATTATCTATGATCTTTCAGGACCCTACGGCATCTCTAAACCCAGTTTTTACCATTGGGGAGCAAATCAGGGATGCCATCAAATATTCCGGATTTGTGTCCAGGAACGGTCCCAAAGCCCGCGATATCGCCGTTCAGGCGCTCCGCGATTGTGCCATGCCGGACCCGGAGCGGATTATGAACAATTATCCTTTTCAGCTCAGCGGGGGGATGCGGCAAAGAGTGTGCATTGCCACCGCCCTCGCTACAGCCGGCAGTCTGTTGGTTGCCGACGAACCGACAACGAATCTGGACGTGACCATTCAGGACCAGGTCTTAGAACTGATGCACTCTTTAGTGCAAGAGAAAGGAACCTCCTTCATTCTCATTACCCACTCTTTGGGGGTGGCCCGGGAGATGACGGACCGGATTTACGTGATGTATGCGGGAAGAATGGTGGAGGTAGCCCCCACAGAGGTGATTTTTGAACATCCGTGCCATCCCTATACCCAGGGGCTGCTTCATTCCATTCCCAAGCTGACGGGTGAGGGCATGATGGAGGGCATTCCCGGCCGGCTGCCCAGTTATTTGAACCCTCCCTCCGGCTGCCGTTTTTATCCCCGCTGTGCCCAAGTGCTGCCGGAATGTCAGGCCCAAAAACCGCCTCTTTTTGAAATCGCCAAGGGCCACCAGGTGGCTTGTTTCCGGTATCAGAACCAAAGTGCCGGTAGCCCGGGGGAAGGATGTGAGTGCATTGGCTGAGGATGTCGTGGTCGTACACAATCTGCAGAAATACTTTCCTGCCCATAAAAAGAATTTGTTTGTCCGGGCGGTAGACGGCATTGATTTTACCGTGCGCAAAAACGAGGTGGTGGGGCTGGTAGGTGAGTCAGGCTCCGGTAAAAGTACCACTGCTTATCTGGTCATGGGCCTGTATGAACCTACCGCAGGCACCATTTCCTTTCAGGGACAGGACATTTCCCTTTCTGCAAAAAAGAGAGCTTTGACGCTGAAAAAAGAGATTCAGATTGTTTTCCAGGACCCGGGTACCTCTCTCAACCCCCAAAGAACGGTGGGCCAAATACTGGGCATGCCTTTGCGGGTGCACAAGGTGGTCCCGGAAAAGGATTTGGAGGAAAAGATTGCCTTGCTTTTGGATATGGTGGGTCTCCCGGAAGATTATATTTACAAATATTCCCGGACCCTGGGCGGGGGAGAGCGGCAGCTGGTCGCCATCGCCAGGGCCCTCGCCACAGATCCTTCCCTGATTGTACTGGATGAACCCACATCAGCTCTGGATGTTTCCGTGCAGGCAAAAATTATTGGTACGTTAATGCGTTTGAGGGAGCAGCTGGGGATGTCCTACTTGTTTATTACCCATGACATGAGCCTGATGAGAAATATTGCCGATCGGATTGCGATCATGTATCTGGGCAAGATTGTGGAAATGGCGCCTGCCCGGGACTTCTTTCAAAGGCCGCTCCACCCCTATACCCAAATGCTATTGTCATCCATTCCCGTGGTGTTGAAGGCGGAGCAGGAATTAAAACCACAGCGGATCCGTTCCCAGGGGGAGATTCCCAGTCCCGTGCATATTCCCCCGGGCTGCCGGTTCCATACCCGGTGTCCCCAAGCCGGCCCTATTTGTTTGCAAGAGGAACCTGAAATGATGGAGGCCTTTCCCGACCATAGAGTGTGCTGCCACCTTTGTCATAAAGCCAATTAACCCCCTTTTTTCAGCCGGACCCACGTGTCCGGCCTTCTTCTGGTGCCAGGCACTTAACTTATTAAGTCATTTTTTTATCGCTATTCTTGATTATTTGAGATATTCTTTGTATAATTCTCATTATTGAATTATTAAAAAAGAATTTGGGGGGGCGTTGAGATGGGAAAAGCTTTAATTATTGGCGCCGGTGGTGTTGCCAGTGTTGCGATACATAAATGTTGCCAGAATCCGGAGGTTTTCGAAGAAATCTGCATAGCAAGCAGAACTGTCTCAAAATGCGAAGCGATAAAAAATAAATTAGCCGGAGGCCGCACAAAAATTCATACTGCTCAACTTGACGCTGATAATACGGATATGGTAATTGACTTAATAAAGAGCTTTAGGCCGGATATTGTGATGAACCTCGCTCTCCCTTATCAGGACTTGTCAATTATGGATGCCTGCCTTGCAACTGGTGTTGATTATGTTGATACTGCGAATTATGAACCGCCAGATACGCCCAAATTTGAATATAAATGGCAGTGGGCATATCGAGAGAAATATAAACAGGCAGGTATCACCGGGTTGTTAGGGAGTGGTTTTGACCCCGGTGTTACGGGCGTTTTTTGCGCATATGCCCAAAAACATTACTTTGATGAAATTCATTATATCGATATTGTTGATGCCAATGCAGGCGATCATGGATATCCCTTTGCGACAAATTTTAACCCTGAAATTAATATCCGCGAAGTAACAGCTAAAGGCAGGTACTTTGACAACGGTGCATGGATAGAGACAGCCCCCCTTTCTGTGAAAAAGGTCTATGATCTTCCAGAGATCGGTCCTAAAAACATCTATCTGATGTACCATGAAGAATTAGAGTCTTTAGCTATTCATATCAAAGGAATCAAGCGCATAAGATTTTGGATGACTTTTTCAGACAATTATCTTAATCATTTACGGGTGCTACAAAATGTTGGCATGACCTCGATTGAACCCATTGATTTTGAGGGACATTCCATCATACCTTTGCAATTTTTAAAGGCGGTTCTTCCGGATCCTGCATCCCTTGGCCCGAGAACAAAGGGGAAAACAAATATCGGTTGTATTATTCAAGGTTTAAAAGACGGCAAGCCGAGGACCTATTATGTTTACAACGTTTGTGTTCATGAGGAATGTTATGCAGAAGTTGGTTCACAAGCAATTTCCTACACCACAGGGGTCCCGGCCATGATAGGTGCCATGTTAACCTTAAAAGGCATCTGGAAAAAGCCTGGTGTTTTCAATGTGGAAGAATTTGATCCGGATCCGTTTATGGAAGCTTTGAATCAATATGGGCTACCGTGGCAAGAGGATTTTTCACCCACTCTTCTTGATTGAGGTATAAATTAATTATGAACATTGACTTCGGCGCCTTACCAACACCCTGCTATATTGTTGATGAAAGACTTCTGATAAAAAATCTTGAAATACTGCATTCTGTACAAGAACGTACAGGATGCAGTATTCTTCTTGCCTTAAAGGGATTTTCCATGTACGCAGTATTTCCATTAGTGAGCAAATACCTAAAAGGTATCACGTCAAGTTCATTATTTGAGGCGAGACTAGGGTTTGAAAAGATGGGGAAAGAAGTTCATGTTTATGCGCCGGCTTACGTGGAGCAGGAATTTGACGAATTTCTTAACTATTGCGACCACATTGTTTTTAATTCTTTTGATCAGTGGAATCGATTCAAAGGCAAAGTAAAAAATTTTAATGCAAAAAAAATAGCATGCGGCATCCGCGTAAATCCGGAATATTCGGAAATTGAAACACCTATTTATAATCCTTGTTATAAGCATTCAAGACTAGGAGTAACTTTGTCTAATTTCAGACCTAAAGAGCTGGAGGGCATTGACGGACTTCATTTCCACACCATGTGCGAGCAAAATTCTGATACTCTGGAACGAACCATCAAAGTGGTTGATGAAAAATTCGGGGCATATATTCAGAAAATGAAATGGCTTAATTTAGGTGGCGGCCATCATATCACCAGACCGGATTATGATCTGGAAACCCTTGTCCGTTCCATTTTATTTTTTAGGGACAAGTATGGAGTAGATATCTATTTAGAACCAGGTGAAGCTATTGCTTTGAATACTGGATTCCTTGTTGCCCAGGTTCTCGATATTGTTGATAATGACATGAGAATCGCCATTTTGGATACTTCAGCAGCATGCCACATGCCTGATGTACTCGAAATGCCTTACAGACCCCATATTATTGATGCGGGAAAGCCTGGTGAATATTCTTATACTTACCGGCTTGGCGGGCTTACTTGTCTCGCGGGAGATATTATTGGCGACTATTCTTTCACACAGCCTTTAAAACCTGGTGACAGGCTGGTGTTTTGTGATATGGCCCACTATACAATGGTTAAGAACAATATGTTCAATGGTGTAAACCTTCCTTCAATCGCACTTTACAACGAAGCAGAAGGCATTAAAATCATCAGACAATTTACTTATGAAGATTATATATCCCGGTTATCCTGATAAATAAGCATTTATATGATAGGATATATGTATATAAATCAGCAATCTGCCTGTAAGGTTTTTGATGGATGATTTAACTAATGATAAAAGAGCCAGAAAAAACAAGGAGTATGGATATGGACTTTCTCAAAGGAATTTTAGATGTGATAGAGACTGATTACCCAGACAGATACGTGATGATGTTAGAGGATCGTACCCGGATCAAAACGTTGTTTTCAAATGAAGAATGGATAGACATATTGACAAAATCTAGGAATTCTTATGAAAGTCATCTTAAACGAATTAAAAAACAAGAAAACGTTTAACCTATGTGATCATCAAGCAGAGAATAAGGTTGATTGGAATAAGGTTAAATTTTTCGCTTGGCAAGAAGTGAAATGTCCAGGGGACGGGGTGTGCGCCCTTGTGTGGCGCACACTGCGTCCCCTGGTATATTCCAGAGTAAAACTCCTCGGTGGCTGCGGGAATGAGGAAGTCATTTTTTCTGGCCAAGTGTATTGATAAATCCCTGCTAACATGTTAAATTATGTTTGCTTTACTATTTTTAAAAAAGATCCCCATGATTAACTGAAAGAAAGATAGGGCGGTGTTTAATCATGAAGCTTTCCCAAAATATTGCCCCGATTTTAGACGCGCTCGACAAATATAAGAAAAATAGAGTGGTTCCTTTTGATGTTCCTGGTCATAAGCAGGGTAAGGGAAACTTAATGCTCAGAGATTTTCTGGGGGAAAGATGCCTATCTGTTGACGTAAATTCTATGAAGCCTTTAGATAATCTTTGCCATCCGGTATCTGTAATAAAAGACGCAGAGGATTTAGCAGCCGAGGCATTTGGATGCGACAATGCGTTTTTTATGGTCAACGGCACAACTTGCTCTGTTCAAGCCATGATTATGAGCGTATGCAAGGATGGGGACAAAATAATTATGCCGCGAAACGTTCACCGCAGTGCCATTAATGCTGTTATTCTAACCGGTGCCATTCCGGTTTATGTCAGTCCGGGAATTAACAGTGAATTGGGCATCCCTCTTGGCATGTCTATGAGAGATCTTGAACAGGCGATTTTAACAAACCCGGAGGCAAAGGCTGTTTTTGTTAACAATCCTACCTATTATGGAATTTGCTCGGATTTGAAAGGTATAATTGAGCTTGCCCACAAACACAATATGCTTGTACTTGCGGATGAAGCCCATGGCACCCACTTTTATTTTGGCGAAGGCATGCCGGCTGCCGCCATGCACCTGGGCGCTGATATGTCCGCGGTCAGTGTGCATAAAACCGGAGGGTCCCTTACGCAAAGTTCTCTGCTGTTGGTCAATGCAAAGCGCGTTAATCCCGGACATGTCCGAACGACCATAAATCTGACCCAAACTACCAGCGGCTCCTATCTGCTCCTTGCCTCGTTGGACATTGCCCGCAAAAATCTTGCCATCAACGGTAAGGATATTTTCGCCAAGGTACTTGAGCTCTCTGAATACGCCAGACAAGAGGTCAATTCAATTGGTGGGTACTATGCTTTTTCCGAAGAACTTGTTAACGGTGACACGGTTTTTGCTTTCGATCGGACAAAGCTGAGCATGCACACCCTGAGCATCGGCCTGGCCGGGATCGAAGTTTATGACATCCTGAGGGATGAGTATTCCATACAGATTGAATTTGGGGATATTGGGAATATTCTGGCGATTATTTCCGTGGGGGACACCTATTTTGCCATAGAACGTCTTGTCGCCTCCTTGACGGAAATTAAACGGCTCCGCTCCAAAAATAGGTCGGGCATGTTTGACCATGAGTATATTTCACCAGTGGTGAAACATTCCCCCAAGGCCGCATTTTATGCGCCCAAGAAAAGGGTTGCCATTGCCGACAGCAAGCACGAGGTCAGCGGTGAATTTGTAATGTGCTATCCTCCGGGAATTCCCATATTAGCACCTGGAGAGATGATTACCGAGGAAGCGATAGAATATATTCAATACTCTAAGCAAAAGGGATGCCTGCTCACTGGAGCTGAGGATATGGAAATGCAGTTTATTAATGTATTAGATTTATAGGGGGTATGGATAATGGAATTATGGTACACGGAGGAACATACCGACACAGTCCGTTTTTCAATTAAGGTAAAAGAGCAATTATACAGTGCAAAAAGCCCGTTCCAGCAAATTGATGTGTTTAACTCAGAGGAATTTGGCGTGATTTTAACTATTGACGGATTGATGATGGTTACTCAAAAGGATGAATTTATCTACCATGATATGATTGCCCATGTTCCCATGGCGACAAATCCCCAGATTGAAAAGGTACTTGTGATAGGTGCAGGCGACGGTGGCACGGTACGCGAGCTGACACGCTACCATGGGATCAAACAGATTGACATGGTTGAGATTGATCAGATGATTGTTGACGTTTGTCGCAAATATCTGCCTCAAACCGCTTCCAAGCTTGACGATCACAGGGTTAATCTATACTTTGAGGACGGGCTCAAATTTGTCCGCACCAAGGAAAATGAATATGATTTAATTGTTGTTGATTCCACTGACCCCTTTGGACCTGGAGAGGGATTGTTTACCAAAGAGTTTTATGGTAATTGCTTCAAAGCGCTCAAAGATGACGGTATCCTGGTTAATCAGCATGAAAGCCCCTACTATGAATCTTATGCAAATTCCATGAAACACGCCCACAAACGGATTAAAGAGTTTTTCCCGGTTTGCAAGGTTTATCAGGCCCATATACCTTCTTATCCGTCAGGGCATTGGCTCTTTGGTTTTGCCTCCAAAAAATACGACCCGATTACCGACTTCAATGCCAACGCATGGAACCAGCTTGAGTTGAAAACAAAATATTATAACACGGAACTGCATATCGGGGCGTTTGCACTGCCCAATTATGTAAAGGAAATGCTTGAGGATAACAATGAATAGTCATTCGCATGAGAATGCGATCATAATATTATTTTAATATAACGGGGTATGCTATATGATATATCGAAAAGCACGTATGACTGATGTGGAAGCGATTCATGGGTTGATTAATAATTATGCAGAAGTAGGTCTGATGCTGGCCAGGTCCCGCAGCTCATTGTATGAATGCCTACGGGAATATACGGTGGCCGAAAAAGACGGCGCAATTATTGGTGTGGGAGGACTGCACATCCTGTGGTATGATTTGGCGGAAATCCGGGCCCTGGCCATTGCACCCGAGTACAGTAAACAGGGCATTGGCCGTCAAATCGTCTCCTTATTGGAAAAAGAAGCACGGGATTTAGGATTGCCCAGGCTATTTGCACTCACTTACCGGCAGGAGTTTTTTGTCAAGTGCGGGTTTAAAGAAGTTGACAAGAAAGAACTTCCCCAAAAAGTGTGGAAGGAATGTATTGATTGCCCCAAGTTTCCCCATTGTGAAGAACAGGCTGTGATCAAAATCCTCTAGACGGCAAACAAAAATTAACAGCATAGTTTTATTGGTCGGTAAGAAGGAAAAATCCTTACTCTTGTAGAATATTTCCTGAAAAGTAATACTATTTTTTTGTCTTTTTCATAAAAGACTAGTAAAAAACACTAAGTTTTGATAGAATCAGACTAGAGGGTTATCCTATGCAGGTGTCTGAAAATTTATTTTCAAGGGGATATCGATGTGACGGAGAAAACACAAACAGTCGAAGAAGTATACGAAACATTGAAAAAACGCATTATCAGTTTGGAATATAGTCCCGGCCAGGTGCTGAATGAAGCGGATATTGCCAATGAGTTCGAGTTGAGCAGAACTCCGGTCCGGAAGATATTCGAACAGTTAAAAAACAAGAAGTTGCTGAATATTATTCCCAGATACGGTGCCCAGGTGGCCACCATTGACTTTCGCTATATGAAATCGGTCTTTGAGGTGGTGCGGGAACTGGAAGGGTATGCCACCCGATTGGCTGCGGAACGGATACCTGAGGAGAGGATTCCCGATTTACTGAGCATTGTGGAACGAATTAAGCAGTGTAATATAGAAACCGATTATAAGACCATCATTACGGAAGACGAAAAATTTCATGAAATTGTGATTCAAGCCAGCGATAATCCTGCCCTTGTTGATATCCTTCTTGACCTCCATATGCATACCGAAAGACTCTGGTTTTATTCCCAAAAAGACCTGGTTAATCTCAGCTTATTTCATGAAACCTTGGCCAATATTATAGAGGCTTTGAGACAAAGAGATGTTTGGAAAGCCGATTCCTGTGCCAAGGAACACATTGATGATTTTGTCGCGCTGATCAAGCGAGAACTTTTATAAAACAAAATAGACGGCCTGGGAAATTATTTCCCAGGTTTTTTTATTTTTATCAGGGCGTAGAATGGGCAAAATGATAATACTGATTCTAAGCTTTTATGATGGTTTAAATTTTTATTAAAAAACTTTATCTATTTTTTTAAAAGATAGAAGGAATTTGTCACATCGTAGCGAAGAATATTATAAAAATACAGTAATACGATCAGTGAAATACAAAGAGTTTTTTTAGGAAAAAATAGGAAAATACAATTAGAGAATTAAGAAGCTCAATTTATTTCTTAAGGGAGGCAAATATGGTGGCAGAGATTTATGACATTCTCGTTGTTGGTGGGGGACCGGCAGGTTTAGCCGCAGGGATATATGGGTCCCGGTCACGCCTGAAAACGGCGATTTTGCAGAAAGGGAAGCCGGGCGGTCAGGCGGCAACCACCCAGGAATTAGAGAATTATCCGGGCTTTTCCCGGGGTACCACGGGGCCGGCATTGATGGAGGCGATGGCGGAGCACGCCAAAAGCTTTGGTACGGAAATCCTGCGGGAAGAAGTTATTGATCTGGAGTTAGAAGAAGAAATAAAGATCGTTAAAACGAAAAGCGGTGCCGAATACCGGTCTAAGGCCGTAATCCTCGCCCCGGGTGCTGAGCCTAGATCCTTAAACATTAAAGGGGAACGGGTATTAAGAGGAAAAGGCGTTTCCTATTGCGCAACTTGTGATGCGGATTTCTTTGAGGATTTGGACGTGGTGGTGGTAGGAAACGGTGACGCTGCGGTGGAAGAAGCCATGTACTTAACCAAATTTGCGGAAAGCGTTACCATTATTGTGATCCACGATGAAGGGGTTCTAGACTGCAATAAAGCCAGTGCAGAGCATGCTTTTGCCAATCCCAAGATTAAATGGGTATGGAATTCCGTGCTGGAGGAAATCAAGGGCGACGGTCTGGTGGAAAGCGTGATGATCAAAAACATTAAGACCGGAGAAATTTCCGAAATGGAGACAAACGGAGTCTTCTTCTTTGTAGGAACAGTGCCCAAGACCGAGATCTTAAAAGGAAAAGTGGAACTGAGTGAACAGGGATATGTCATTACCAATGATTTGATGGAAACCTCCGTCCCCGGAGTTTATGCAGCAGGTGACGCCAGGGTGAAATATCTGCGCCAGGTGATCACGGCCGCCAGTGACGGGGCTGTGGCAGCGGTGGCGGCAGAAAAATATTTGGCGGAAGAGGAAGGGTTTAAAGACCAGGTCCTTCATGCCCAGGAGCCGGTGCTGGTAGCCTTTTGGGCGCCTCAAATTGAAGAGAGCATTGCGGCCGTATCAAAGTTGGAAAAGGCAGTAAGTGAATTAGCCGGCAAAGTGAAACTGGTTAAGATTGACACTTACCGAAATCAAAGAGTGGCCAAAAGATATGGGGTCACTGAAATACCCACGGTGGTCTTTTTCAAAAACGGAGAAAAGGTCGATGCCATAAAGGGAAGCTTTAGTACAGAAGAAGTAGCGGAAAAAATTAATCTGATTTAGCACATGTACAAATTAGGCAACTAAGGAGGTGAACAAAATGATTGAACTGACGAAAGAGAATTTTGAACAAGAGGTACTACAGGCAGAAGGCTTAATCATGGTTGATTTTTGGAGCCAAAAATGTGAACCTTGTAAAGCGTTAATGCCCAGCGTTCATGAACTGGCCGAAAAGAACGAGGGAAAGGCAAAATTCTGCAGCCTGGACACCACCAATAACAAGAGACTTGCCATCAGTCAAAAGGTCTTAGGGTTACCGACCATCGCATTCTATCAAAATGGGGAAAAGATTGCCGAATTATGCAAAGATTTTTCCATTGAGGATGTAGAGGCAAAACTAAACGAGCTGGCATAAAACTTGTTTATTAGTAAGGGGATGCTTTTTACAAAAAATAAAAAATAAATCATATGACACCATGAATGAAAGGGGAAAAATGTGATGCTGGAAGGCAAGAAAGTCGCCATTCTCGGTGACCGGGACGGGATTCCTGGACCGGCCATTGAAGAGTGTGTGAAGTCAGCCGGCGCAGAAGTAGTATTCTCAACGACAGAATGCTTTGTCTGAACGGCGGCTGGAGCAATGGACCTGGAAAACCAGGCGAGGATCAAGGATTTGACGGATAAATATGGTAATGAAGATTTAATTGTTGTTCTGGGCGGAGCCGAAGCAGAAGCTTCCGGCCTGGCTGCCGAAACCGTATCTACCGGAGATCCCACCTTTGCAGGTCCGTTATCCGGAGTCTCGTTGGGACTCAAAGCTTATCATATGTTTGAATTAAAAGATGAAGTTGACCCTACTGTTTATGATGAACAGATCAGTATGATGGAAATGGTTCTTGATGTGGATGACATCATCAATGAAGTAAAGACTTATCGCGGATAATACGGGTCAGCAAGTCAAAGATCTGTTGATAAACATTTCCCACAAAGGGTAATGACGCCTGCTGAACCCATTACCCTTTGTGATCATTTGGAGGTGATTTCATGAGTTTTCCGGTTGTCAAAGGTGCCGCCTATGCTTTAATCCAAGCAAATGACATGCTTGTCCACCATGGCACCACCCAAACATCGGACCGGAGAAAAAACCCGGACTCAGAGCATTTACAAAAATTGCCGGAGCACCTAAGAAGCTTTGAAAAAGCGGTTAGCTATCCGCCCAATCAAGTATATATTGGTAACATGACGCCTGACGACCTGAAAGGGATAGCCCGCCCCTGGTATGAAGCATCTGTACCCGGAGCGACACGGGACGGTAAGTACGGAGAAATCATGCCGGAAGATGAATTCTTAGGCTTGATGAAAATCGTCGATGCCTTTGACCTGGTGATTCTGGAAGAGAATTTCCAGGCGGCAGTAAAAGAAAAAATTTCTGCTCATCCCATCCTGGGCGATATGAAGGATTTGGATAAATTAGCCAAGAACCCGGGAAATGGGGAGGAGATTAAAAAACTGGTCGACAGTCATGTCGCTCAGCCCATGTATTTTGAGGGAACACTTGTCGGCTGTGTCAAAAAAGCCCATGAGTTTGATGAAGCTTTATCAGATCATGTGATGTTTGAAAACCTGGTGGGCAAAGCTTCATCTGTTTATGCTTTAAAACTTTTGCTGGCGAAGACAGATGTGCAGCCGGAAGAAGTGGAATACATTATTGAGTGCTCTGAAGAGGCTTGCGGAGATATGAACCAGAGAGGCGGGGGAAACTTTGCCAAAGCCATTGGGGAAATGTGCGGCTGCGTCAATGCTACCGGGTCCGATACGCGCAGCTTTTGTGCCGGTCCCGCCCATGCTCTTGTTGAGGCCGCAGCTTTGGCCCAGTCCGGAATTTATAAAAATGTGGTGGTGTTGGCCGGGGGCGCTTCTGCCAAACTGGGCATGAACTCCAAAGACCATGTGAAAAAAGGGATGCCGGCTTTGGAAGATATGCTGGGCGCTTTTGCCATTCATATTGCCGAGAATGACGGTATCCATCCGGTGATCCGGACGGATGGCATCGGACGGCATAAAATCGGTTCCGGGGCTTCCCCCCAAGCGGTGATGACGGCGATTGTCGCCGATCCCTTGGATAAATTAGGCTACAAAATCCCCGAGATTGACCGTTATTCACCGGAAATGCAAAATCCTGAAATTACCGAACCTGCCGGGGCCGGGGATGTTCCTCTGGCAAACTATAAAATGATCGGTGCTTTGGCCGTAAAAAGAGGAGAACTGGATAAGGCAGACCTTCTCAAAGTAGTTGACAATTTTGGCATGTCCGGATTTGCCCCCACCCAGGGACATATTCCTTCCGGTGTTCCCTTTATTGGCCATGCGCTGGATATGATTCAGGAAGGAAAAATCAGCCGGGCCATGATTATTGGCAAAGGGAGCTTATTCTTAGGCCGGTTGACAAATCTTTTTGACGGTGTCTCTTTTGTCCTGGAAAAGAATGGTGGCTTGTCCCCAGAGGCCGGTTTTGACAAAGAAGAAGTCCGGTCCATGATTGCAGAGGCCATGCGTGATTTTGCCAAGGCTTTTCGCCAGGAGTAATGATTGGGGCCATTCCTTGGCCAGATAGGAATACCCGATATAGAGGTGTGTCCCCTGACCTTATAAGGGAGGTGAAATAGTGAGCGAAAATATAATTCGTGACACGATTGCAGATATATTTGAAGAGGTAGCTAACGCATTAGAAACCGGTAAACTTGGCAAGAAAACCAGGGTCGGTCTCACCATACTAGGCAGCGAACATGGCCCCCAAGAACTGGTTTCCGGTGCCGAACTGGCCCAAGACCAAAATTCCGATATTGAAGTGGTAGTAATCGGCTCCGGCGTAGAAACCAGTTTGGAAATGGTGGAAGCAGCGGATGAAAAGGAAGCCCATGCCAAGATGGATGAACTGCTTTTGCAGGGGAACCTGGATGCGGCCGTAACCATGCATTACAGTTTCCCCATTGGCGTCTCTACGGTCGGCCGGGTGATCACGCCGGCTAAAGGCAAAGAAATGTTTCTTGCTACTACCACGGGAACATCTGCTACCGAACGGGTTTCCGCCATGCTCAGAAATACCATCTATGGCATTGCTACCGCCAAGGCCTGCGGAAAAAGCAGCCCTACCGTAGGGATCTTAAATATTGACGGCGCCAGACAAGTGGAAAGAGCATTAAAGAAGCTTCAGGATGGGGGATATCCCATTAACTTTACCGAATCCGCCCGGGCAGATGGTGGCGTGGTGATGCGTGGGAATGACCTCTTAATGGGTGTTCCCGATATTATGGTTCATGACAGTCTCACCGGCAATGTGTTTATGAAAGTGTTTTCCGCCTACAGTACCGGGGGCAGTTACGAGTCTTTAGGCTCCGGCTACGGTCCCGGCGTGGGAGAAGACTATGACCGGATTATCTGCATTATTTCCCGGGCTTCGGGAGCTCCGGTAATTGCCGGTGCCATTCGTTTTGCCGCGGAATGCGCCAGGGGAAAGCTGATGGAAAAAGCCAAGGCGGAATTTGCTGCGGCCAAAAAAGCGGGCTGGGATGATTTGCTTAAATCATTAAGCTGCCCTGCCGGACCGGTAAAAAAAGAAGCCGAGCCTGAAATCCCGGCACCTGCCAAAAAGCCTGTCACCGACTCCATTCCCGGAGTAGAGGTGATGCAGCTGGAAGATGCGGTTCAGGTGTTATGGAAGGCCAACATTTACGCCGAAAGCGGCATGGGCTGTACCGGGCCTATTGTCATGGTCGCCCCGGAAGACAAGGAGAAAGCGCTAGAATTGCTTAAGAAAAATGAGTACCTGTAAAACGGAATTTATCGCTTAAAAGATAGGTTTTACCTAAGTAGCATCGTCCCACATAAATTCCGAAAGGAGGGGCTTCATTGAAAAGAATAATCATCACGAATAATCCAGCAGTCGCCGAAAAATACGACAATGTGCTTTTTGTGGAAGGTTCTGTGGAAGAAACTCTCATCAAAGTGCGGGACCTGGTGCATCAGGGATATGAACTGATCAGCCACCCGTTAGCAGCAAGTTTAAGAATGATTTTTTCGCCCTATCGTTCTGTGATCATCGGAAAACGGAATGAAAAGGTTGATTTTCTGAGTGCGGAGGTTATTGAGGATAGTATTATCAAATACAAAAGGCACATGGATCATAGAAAAACCGATACAGCCCACAGTGATGATTATCAAGCCATAGATTTAATCCTCTTGGAATCTGCTTTGAAAGAACCAGCAGCGGAAAGTTAGGCTCTATGAAATTTTTGGGAGGTGGATGTTTTGAAACTGGAGATTGGACGTGTGTTTATTAAGGATATCCAATTAGGTAACGAAACCTCTGTGAAAAACGGTGTGCTCACCGTCGACAAAGAGGGATTAATTGCCAAGCTTAAAGAAGATGAAAGAATTAAAGAGGTATTACTGGATGTAGCCAGACCCGGAGAAAAAATCAGAATTATCCCTGTGAAAGACGTGATTGAGCCCAGGGTAAAAGTATCCGGAGGAAATAACGGTTTTCCCGGTGTGACCTCAAAACCGGCTCAGTGCGGGGAAGGACGGACTCATGTCCTTTACGGCGCCGCCGTTGTTACCGTGGGTGATGTAGTCGGCTTCCAGGAAGGCGTTATTGATATGTGGGGCGAAGGGGCCAAATGGACTCCTTTTTCCAAGACCTATAATTTGACCGTCGATATTCATGTGGTAGACGGTCTTGATCCCCATACCCATGAAGAAACAGTTAGGTTGGCCGGTTTAAATGCAGCCGAGTATCTTGGCCAGGCGGGAAAAGATGTTACCCCTGATGAAGTGCTCACTTATGAAATGGGCAGCATTTTTGAAGAAGCAGCCAAATATCCCAATCTTCCCAAAGTAGTTTATGCGGAAATGATGATTACCCAGGGATTGCTTCATGATACCTATATTTATGGCGTCAATGCCCAGACCATTCTTCCTTCCGTGCTGCATCCCAATGAAGAATTGGATAATGCAGTCGTAAGCGGAAACTGCGTGGCTGCCTGCGATAAGATTACCACTTACCAGCACCAGAATAACAGTGTAATCGAAGATTTGTATGCCCAGCATGGGAAAGAAATCAACTTTATGGCATGTATTATGGTTCCGGAGCACACCACACTGGCCGGAAAATTACGGGCCTCCGACTATACCGCCAAATTGGCAAAGATGCTTGGTGCCGATGCGATCGTTGTTTCTGAAGAAGGATACGGCAACCCGGATTCCGACCTGTTGATGATTTGTAAAAAGTGTGAAAAAGCTGGAATCAAAACCCAATTGATTACCGACGAATGTGCAGGGAGAGACGGTATGTCTCAGCCATTGGCTGACACTGCGGTAGAAGCTGTTGCTGTGGTTTCCGGGGGTAATGTAAGTCACGTTGTGACTTTGCCGCCTGCCGACAAAGTGATTGGAAATGCTGCAGCTATTTCCGTACTGGCAGGGGGCTGGGAAGGAGCCTTATTGGAAGATGGAACCCTCATGTGCGAATTAAACGCTGTGATCGGCGCCACTTCTGAAATCGGTTTCCACAATGTGACCTGCAGGCTTTACTAAACCACTTGCTGAAAGGAGGACATGAGATGTCGGATAAATTTAAAGTATTATATTATGTTAACCAGTTTTTTGGCCAAGTCGGCGGAGAAGACAAAGCGGGCATGGCTCCCGAATTCCGTCCGGAAAAGGTAGGACCCGCTCTGGGATTTGAAGGACTCCTCAACAAAGAGGGTGAAGTCGTAGGGACCATCATCTGCGGCGACAACTTCTTCAATGAAAATAAAGAAGATGCCTTAAACATTATTCTAAACACGGTAAAAGAAGCTGCCCCCGATGTTTTTGTGGCAGGTCCTGCTTTTAACGCCGGCCGTTACGGGGTAGCCTGTGCGGAAATTTCCAAAGCTGTGGCGGAAAGGTTAAATATTCCTGTGGTTACCGGGATGTACGTGGAGAACCCGGGATTAGACATCTGCAAAGAGATTGCTTATGTGGTTAGCACCAGCGATTCTGCCGGCGGCATGCGCAAAGCTTTGCCGGCGATGGCGGCTATTACCAGTAAATTAGCCAAAGGAATTGAGGTAGGATCTCCTGAGGAAGAAGGCTACATTGCCCGGGGCATGAGAAAAACCCTTTTTGCCGAAAAAAGAGGGTCCCAGAGAGCGGTAGAAATGTTATTAGCCCGTTTGAAAGGCCAGCCTTTTCAAACAGAAATGCCCATGCCCGTATTTGACGTAGTACCCCCGGCTCCTGCCATTAAGGACCTGCGCAAAGCTACCATTGCTCTGTGCACTTCAGGCGGTATTGTTCCGGAAGGCAACCCGGATCATATTCAATCTGCCAGTGCTCAGAAGTGGGGCAAATATCAGGTAGGCAGCAGAGATGCTTTGAATGCTCCTGATTTTTACACTACCCACGGCGGTTATGACCCCGTTTATGCCAATGAGATTCCGGACCGGGTAGCTCCCTTGGATATTTTAAAGGAATTTGAAAAAGAGGGTTACATCGGCAAGGTATACGATTGGTTCTGCACCACGACAGGAACCGGAACCGCTGTAAGCAAAGCGCGGGAATTTGGTACCGAAATTGGTGCCCAATTAAAAGAAGCAGGAGTGGACGGCGTAATCCTCACCTCCACCTGAGGTACTTGTACTCGTTGCGGTGCAACGATGGTAAAAGAAATTGAAAGATATGGTATTCCCATTGTGCATATGGCCACCATTACTACTATTTCCGAATCAGTTGGGGCCAATAGAATCGTACCGACTGTGGCAATTCCCCACCCGGTGGGAAATCCAAAACTCAATGCCGAGGATGAGCATGCCCTCCGCAGAACTCTAGTGAAGAAGGCTTTAGATGCCCTGGCCACGGAAGTTACAGAACCGACTCATTTTGAATAATTTTTTGGATCGATTTCCTTTGTTCCATGATCGTGTTCCTATTTCTATTGCTGCTTTTAGAGGACCGGAGATGTCTGGTCCTCTAAAAGCAATTGTTGTATTAAATTGTTTTTACGGGTTCAGCCACAGAATGCATGTTGCTTAGGTCCCTATGCTATGGAAGGAGGCTCTTAAATGGAAGAAAAGATTAAAAAGATGTACCGGGGAGACTGCAACCTCATTATTGCTTTTACCATCTTTCTCTGGATCGTTCTCATCTCTACCATGATCGTGGTAAGCAGTCTTGCTCCCAGCCATACCGTGCGGATTATTGCTTTGGGTGCAGCGATCATTGCCGGCGTAACTGCCACTACCGCCTTGCTTGCCGTGCTGGGACACCTGAAAAAGAATCAAACCCAGCTCTATAGCGAAGATATCATGTGTTCCGGCGCCATGGAAAAACAACAGTAGACTTACCTGAATAACCTGGGAAAGGAAGGATTCTACAGATGGCCAAAAAGAAAAACAGCAGCCTGTTTATGAGCGTCTTTGACGTTTTGTTTATCATGATCTTGTGTTTTGCCACCCTGCTCACCACCATGCTGATGCAGGGAGGCGTGCTCGTAGGAGGCTCAGCCTCAGGAATGCGCTATCATTTCAGTATTGCCTCTTTCCTGATGGTAGTAGCCGGATTGATCATCTATCTGTTTTACATCATTCCCCACAGCGACAAAGAACTGAGAGAGATGATCAAACATCTTTACGGGGAAAAGAAATAAAGACGGGATCCGGAACCGGGTCCCGATAACCTAAACAAAGCACCGAAACTCACGCAGACCATTATCCATAAAGGAGGCAAAACAATGAGTTTTTGGTCCGTCATGAACTGGGTTGCCTGGGGATTGTGCGCAGTACTCTTCATTCTCATTGCCACCGACTTCATCAAAGTCGAAAAAGACCAGGCAGCGCGGAAAAAAAGCTAACTTAAGAAACTGACAAAGAAGAAAGGCAGGTACAAAGCGTTGGAAGAAAAAACCACACTGGGTGAAGCACAAGAAAAAGCCCACGAATCCCATCTGTTAAAAGTACTGGGGCCAATGCATATCTGGGCTTTAGGAGTAGGGATCGTACTGGTGGGTGAATTCATGGGATGGAATTTCACCATCGCCAAAGGAGGATCCCTGGGCTCCATCATCGCCTGCTGGGTTATCGGTATACTCTACATCTCACTGGTCATGATCAACACCGAAATCGGCTCCGTCATCCCCGAAGCGGGAGGCCAATACGCCATGGCCAAATACCTCTTAGGCCCCCTGGCCGCCTTCAACATCGGTCTGATGCTGGTCTTCGAATACGTCATGCTGGAGGCGGCAGACGCCCTGGTCGTAGGACAGATCCTCCAATCCCTGCATCCTGACGTCCAGGCATTGCCCTACATCATACTCAGCCTCCTGCTCCTGACCTATTTAAACTACCGGGGGGTATACGCCACCCTCACCCTAAACTTCTTCATCACCGCCATAGCATTCGTCACCATCTTCGTACTCCTCTTCGGCACCCAATTTTACAGTCCGGAGCACAGCCTGATCCAGATCAAACAGCTCACGGACGGACTGCCCTATGGCTGGATCGGCATCGTCGCCGCCTTCCAGTTCGGGGTCTGGTTCTACCTGGGCATCGAAGGAACGGCCCTGGCGGCGGAAGAATGCCGGTCCACGGGACGGTCCTTGCCCATCGGGGCCATGGTCGGATTAGTCACCCTGCTCATCGGGGCCACCACCACCTGGTTTGTCTGCTCCGGACTGGTAGGGGCGGAAAAACTGGGAGAATCCGTCTTCCCCCTCTATGATGCGGCGCTGGCCACCGGGAAGCCCTATGTCATCATCGCCCTCTTCGTAGGCACCATCCTCTCCTGCTTAGCCAGTGCCAACGGGTGCATCAACGACTCCAGCCGGGCCTGGTTTGCCATGTCCCGGGACACCCTCATCCCCGGAGTCTTTGCCGTCACCCATCCCAAATACAAAACACCATACCGGGCCATCCTCTTCCTCTTGCCCATCTCCATCGCCTTTGGCTTCACCGGGCTTTTGGACCAGGTGATCACCTTCTCCATCCTCTCGGCCCTCCTGGTGTACGTATTAACGGCATACATGATGTTCAAATTCCGGGCCATGTATCCCCTAGGGAGCATCGAACGGGGCTATACGGCGCCCTGGCATCCCATCCCGGCGGTAGTACTGCTGCTATTGACCCTGGCCACCCTGGTCGGCATGTACTTCGGCTACTGGATCAACATGGTCTCCGGTTTCATGTTCTATTTACTGGCCTCCGTATGGTTTACCATGCACAGGTCCAAATTTGTGGATACCGAAACCTTTATCGAGGCTGGCGCCGGCTGCTGGCCCCGCCCTCAGGGATATTAATTTTAGAAATATTGTAAAAGAGTATGGTAAAATAAACGCTGGTTTGGGTAGTAATACCTTAACCGGCGTTTTTCATGCGTGCGTGATTAGGTGTCGAGGGGGCGGGGTTGTTGACAACACCCTTAACAGAGCCATGGAGGTGGTTCAGCTAAACTGCCTGCAAAATAACTGCCGACTAACTGCAGAATCACGGAGGAAAGCTGCCGCTGAAGCTGTCTTATTCAGTGGCATTGCCTTCCATCCAAATAGGAGGGACATGGGGGACAGCTAATATTGATGAAAATATGGTAAAGGAAAATATTGCTTATTTTCAAAAAGCATTTGCGGAAGGTTGGGTACTAGCGTCTGGACTTAAAGATAATGCGAGTGGTGGACTAACCATTATAAAGGCTGACTCCATTGAGCACGTGAACGATTTTCTTGATGCTGATCCACTTAAGGTTTCCGGTATACAGGAATATCGTGTTGTGGAGTTTGAAGTGCAATACTTTAATCCGATGGCAAGTGAATTGTTTAAAAACTAATTATTGAAAAAGCCACAACGCTCGGTACGCTACAAGGAAATAACAAATAGACTAAAAGTCATATTAAGGGTTATGTATAGAAGAGAAAAATGCCGGTATGAAGAGCCAAGATTTTATCTTTGGCTATTTTTTTATGCTTAATCATACCCGAATAAAAGCCCTTTGGGCTTTTTTACATTTTTCTTGACATTCCTTGCCAGGACAGATAATATATAACTGTATTAACTGTATTAATAAATATAATACAGATAGGGGGGTGAAGAAAAGCATGTTTCAGTTGGATATTGGGGACAGGAGACCTCTTTATGAGCAGATCAAAGAAAAAATGAAAATACTCATTATCAATGGGGTCATGAAGGCCAATGAACAGATACCATCCGTCCGGGAGTTGGCTCAGTCCTTGACGATTAACCCGAACACCATTCAAAAAGCCTATAAAGACCTGGAAGTGGAAGGATTTATTTATTCTGTCCGGGCGAAAGGAAGTTTTGTCACGCCGCTGCAGCAGGTCAATAACCAGGTAAGAAGGGATGAACTATTCAAGGACTTTGACCGGGTAACAGCCGAGTTAAGATATATCAACACCCCGAAAGAAGAATTAATTTCCCATATACAACGAATCTATGAGGAGAGGGAGGCCAGGGAATATGATTGAAGTAAGGGAAGTTACCAAGCGGTTTGGCTCATTTAAGGCATTGGATGAACTCAGCCTCCATGTAGAAGAGGCATCTGTATACGGTCTGCTGGGACCGAACGGCGCAGGAAAAACAACGTTGATCAAACACCTGGCCGGTATCTATCGTCAGGACTCCGGGCAGGTTACCATCGATGGGGAGCCGGTGTATGAAAACCCCAGGGTTAAATCCTCCCTGGTCTATATTCCGGATGATCTTTATTTTTTTTCTCAATACAGTATTGATGAAATGGCCAAATTCTACGCGGGAATTTACCCGGCTTGGAATTGGGACCGGTTTCACCTGCTGAAACAGGTATTTCCCCTGGAAAGTAAAGGAAGGATTACCCATTTGTCCAAAGGAATGCAGAAACAAGTGGCATTTTGGCTGGGAATCTGCATGATGCCCCGAGTGATGATCTTAGATGAACCGGTGGATGGACTGGACCCGGTGATGCGCAAAAAGGTCTGGAATTTGGTGTTGCAGGATGTGGCCGAGCACAGGACCACAGTCTTGGTTTCCTCTCATAATTTACGGGAACTGGAAGATGTCTGCGACCATGTAGGGATCCTGCATCAGGGAAAAATCGTCGTGGAAAGAGAATTGGACAGTATGAAATCAGATATTCACAAAATCCAGGTGGCTTACGCCGGAACATTTCCCGAGGGGTTGTTTCAAGAGGGAGAAACCCTTTACCGGACGCAAAATGGCAGCGTTTTTCTCTTGATTGTCAAAGGGAACAGGGAAGAACTTTTATCCCGGATTCGGACCACGAATCCCATTATTTTGGATGTTCTGCCCCTGAGCCTGGAAGAAATATTTATCTATGAGTTAGGGGGGATGGGATATGAAATCAAAAACATCCTTATTTAACAAGAGCCTGATGAAAAGTGACCTGAAACGCTTTTGGTGGATAAGCAGCCTGTATATGCTGGTGCTCTTTTTTATCCTGCCCTTTAATCATCTGGTGGCAGGCCCCCCCGGGGCGGATAAGTACAGGCAGGAGATGTTTAGAAGGTCTTTGGACCTATCGTCCGGACAAAACGAGCTGCAAATCTTATTAATCATTGTGGTGCCGGTATTGATGGCCGCACTGCTTTTTAAATATTTACATACGGCCAGATCTGCGGCGATGATGCATGGCCTTCCCTATGCCAGAAAAACCCTTTATTTCAATCACGGTCTTTCCGGCCTCTTGCTTCTCGTTGCTCCTGTTTTATGCAATGCATTGGTATTAATGGTCCTGCAGTCGGCAACTTTTTTAAAGGAATATTACTCTTTGGGAGATATTTGGACCTGGGCAGGCTACACCCTGCTGTTTAATACGCTGTTTTACGGCATGGGCATCTTTATGGGCATGTTTACGGGAAATGCCATAGCCCAGATCGTTTTTACCTATATCCTTCAGATCCTGCCCGAAGGGTTTCACATGCTTTTATCCTATAACCTTCGGCAGCTGTTGTTTGGGTATGCGGATACCAGTTTCCAGGGAAGCTTTTTCAATAGTCTCCCTCTCTTGGTATTGCTGAACGGCAGACTTACACCGGAGTATTTCGGCCCGGGCCAGATTGCCGGCTATCTTATTCTCGCTGGACTGTTTTTCTTGTGTGCTTATTATGTCTACAAGATTAGAAAATTAGAATCTTCCGGCGATATTGTGGCTTTTCCCTTTTTCCGGCCCGTGTTTAAATATGGGGTAACCTTGTGCAGTATGCTGCTGGGAGGGGCCTATTTTGCCGGAATCTCCAACGGTTCCTTTGCTGTAACCGTTTTTGGATACCTCTTCTGCTCTTTCTTGGGATACTGTATTGCGGAAATTTTATTGCAGAAATCTTTTCGGGTTTGGCCCGCCTATAAAGGTTATCTGGCCTATACGGTACTGCTGGTGGTGCTGCTGGTGGGCATTAAAACTGATTTTATCGGTTATCAGACTAGGGTTCCCGACCTTGACCAAGTTGAAAAGGTGTACTTGGGAAATTATTTTGGCAATTGGACCCAGGTTGAACTGGAAAAGGGAAAAGAAAAGGCTTGGGAATCTGATCAAAAAGAGAGAGAGTACTCAACCGCTTATGACAGAGGAGCTTTTTTTCACGGCAAAGAGAATATAGAAAATGTGATCAAGCTGCACCGGCATTTCGTTGAGCAAAGACCTGATAAAAAGGAAGGTCCTTACCGTTATATTATTTATACCATGAAGGACGGCACCCATTTGATCAGAGAGTATCCCATGGAGAATAATGCAAAGAATGCCCCTTTCCTCCAGCCTATTTATGAATCCATGGAATATAAGGAGGCCAGGTTTCCTGTCTTAACGCAGGATCTGTCTCAGATAAAATTGGTGGAAATCAAAGATGACCGGACGCCCAAAAGACCTTTGATTTTGACGGAAAGCGGCGAGATCAAGGAATTTACGGATCTTTTCCGGCAGGAAATCAGGTCTGCCTCTTTGCCGGTACTGCTGTCGGAAAAAAACATATACACCAACATCCGGATCACCGATCAAAAGGGAAATATTCAGTATTACCAAATGCCTAAAGAGTATAGGACTCTCTTTCAGTGGTTGCAAACTAAGGGATACTATGACCAGGTGATGCTGCTTCTCAATGAGGTAGGATACGCGGAACTGGAAAAACAAAACCGGGGATATGAAGAGAGAGCGGCTGACGGGCAGGCGCTTCCCAAACGGGTGAAAATCGAAGACCCTAAGGTGATCCAGGAGCTCTTGGAGCTGTGCGAAAATTATCGATATGATCAGGAAAAAGAGCAGATAGATGTCATGTTTAGTATCAGAGGAGGTACCCTATCCCAATTCCATGGTACGATCAATGAGGGTACACCGGTTTCAGAGAGCCTGAGCGCTTATCTGAAACGGCTTTAAGCATAAACATGTGTCTAGCCACGGTTGGTATGCCCCCCTATTCATGGGGGACATACCCCGACAGGCAATCATGAGAGAGATGTCCCCTGGTCGAGCACAAGGAGTGGTTTTGATGGAGGGTGTGAGAGAAATGTGTGCAAAACAGAGCATGATAGATTGTTTAAATGAAAATAGTGCTTTACTCTATAATGCCGCCTTTAGGCTAGTTGGACAAGATAGTTTAGCGGTGGAACTGATCTCTAAAGCAGTAGGCGGTTTAATGCCGGTGCAGGACATGGCACCAAAAGATCTTGCCCGGGAGATTTTAAAAAAGATGTGCCGGATCTACCTTCAATTTTACCAAGAGGAGCCGAAAGGTGTTAAAGGAAACCCCCGGCAGGTGGATACTTTGCTGATGATGCTCCCGCCTAAAGAAAAACTGGCCCTGGTGCTTTATGACGTTCTTAAACTGTCCCGGGCCGAGGTGATCCAGATCCTGGGAGAACCGGAGGAGGCCTTTCAGGCACGACTGTCCCGGGGCAGAAATATGATGAAAGATAGTTTAAAGCTAGTGGGGTGAGAATGGTGCGGGCTGTTGACGAAGTAGCGCAACCAGTCAAGCCAGAATCGAGTAGAAGCCGTCCGAAAGGGCGGCTTTTACGGGTATTAGAGATCGTTTTTATTTGCTAAAGGGCTTGTCTTGTTAAAGAAATAGGCGGCAAAGCACCACCAGCCTAAAAAGGTAAGGTAGCTGAAAAAGGGATAAAACCAGGGACGATAGTCAAAAAGACCCACATTTTTTACTAGGATGCCGTATCCCACGGAAAAACCGGCAAAGGTGAGAACATAGAAATATTTGAAAAAACGTTTATGGGGCAAAAAACGGAGAAAAAGCATCACGGTAACCGTCCAACTGGGCGGAGAAAGAAGGTTCTGTCCTAAGACATGGAAGATCCCCGCATTTTTAAACCAAATGATCTTAAATACATTTTGGAATAGGGCTACCACACAAAAGTCGCCCAGGGCGCCGATGAGAAATCCGTAAATAAAATATTCTTTATAGTACTTCTTAGGAATAAAAATCAGGGAGAAGATAATTCCTAAAACCAAATACGTGGGATAAAACCAAACTTTTACCATCAATAAACCCCCAGCGGTTTTTTTTTATTTTTTGCTTTAGAAGAGCGCAATATGCATGAAGGAGAGGTTGGGCTCTTTTCTATTTTACGTTTCATATCTTGGTCCTGGTTGGAATAGATTTATTAAAGAAATAAAGGAGGCGTTGCTATGCGGACCAACAAACAAGTGCTGCGCGGGCAAAGAGCGAAGTTTAAAAGCGCCTTTGCCGATCTCTTGGAAATTCCTCCGGATATTGCCTTGAATTTGCCCCGCATTACCATGATTGGCAACCTTCAGTTAAATATAGAAAACCATAAAGGCATTGTGGAATATACCGACAGCAAAATAAGGGTCCTGGTGGCCCGGGGTACTTTGGACATCGAGGGAAGTAATCTGATCCTGAGAAACATTCAGTTGGACGAAATTATGATCAATGGGGAAATTCTTCAAATAAAAGTATCCATTTCCGGTTAAGGGGAGGACCTGAATTGAAAAATCTGTTAAATTACCTGATGGGGTATGTGGTGATTTATATTAAAGGAGCCGGAGTAGAACGTTTCATCAACTTTGCCGTTCTGGGAGGCATCCACATTTGGGACATCTCTTGGAAAGACGACGGCACGGTACAGGCAAAGGTACAGCTTTCCTATGTCAAAGCTTTACGGCATGTGGCCCGAAAAAGCCGGTGCCGTTTTCGGATTGTAAGGAGAAGGGGCCTGCCCTTTAAGATTAAATATTTTCAAAAAAGAAAAATGCTGGCCTTTGGCGCCGTGATGTTTATTGTCACCTTATATGTCCTTTCCACCTTTGCTTTTTTTGTGGAAGTAACCAGCCAAAAGCCCGTCAAGAATATCAACCCCCAAATGATCAAGCGTTTGGCTGCGGAACAAGGTATCTTTGCGGGACGTCCCAAATGGATGATGGATTTTAAAGGGACAGAAAAATATCTCATTACCCGCGTTCCGCAGCTTTCCTGGGTCGCTATCAGGGCCAAAGGAACCAAAATAGAAATCGAGATTGTGGAAAAAGTTGCGCCGGAGCCGGGTGAAAAAAACAAAGGGCCGGGTAATATTGTGGCCTTAAAGGATGGGGTCATTACCCAGATTCTGGTCATGAAAGGACAGCCTTGCGTGGAGCCGGGAGATACTGTTTCCCGGGGGCAGGTGCTGATTTCCGGTGCAATTTTGCCAAATGAGGAATCGCTTCCGGGCCAGGAACCGGCGCAGCCTCCCCCTTCTTCTTTCTCAGGGGAAAAGGTCCAAGCAGACGGGATTGTACGTGCCCGGGTATGGTACCGGGGGTATGGTGAATGCCCGGTTGTGGAGTATGGAAAAAGAAATACGGGAAAAATTACCCATGCCTTATCTCTGAAATGGCAGCAAAAAAATGTGGTGATTTGGGGACCGAAAGTATCTCCGTACAAGCTTAGTATTGATGATACGAAAACCCAAAAATTGAATTGGGGGAGGAGTATTAAGCTCCCTGTCGAATTAATAATTGTTACTTACCGGGAACAGGAAACCTATCAAAAAAATTGGGGAACCGAGGGCGCCTGGCAGAGAGCGGTGAAGATTGCTTTAGCTTCCGCAAAGCGCCAGGTACCGTCTCAGGCTGTAATTACGGATCAAGAGATCAGACCCGTGGAAGGAAACGGGTCCCGCTTAAAAAGAGCCTGCGTGATCCTAGAGACTGAGGAGGATATAGGGAAATTTCTTCCCATTGAGTAATGGTACAAAAGAAGGTATAATGGGGTCAACAACATTTTCCAATAATATAGGGAGGTTCTGATTGATTGACCACCAAACGGGAGCTTAAAATTACCATTGGAAACAATGGACAAGCGGCAAATTTGTTGGGCCACCGGGATGAGAATTTGAGACTGCTGGAACAAAGCCTGCAGGCGGGAATTGTCGCCCGGGGAGACGAGGTTATTCTCACAGGTACAAATGAAGAAGTGGAAAAAGCCCGCCGGGTTTTTGAGCATTTGCTCACGCTGGCCAAAGCGGGTGTGACCATAACGGTATCTTCCATCAATTATGCGGTGAATATGGTTGCTCACGAAAATGAAAACATTGCGGAAAAATTAACCGAGACCATTTATGTGACCCCGCGGGGAAAGCAAATTAAAGCGAAAACATTAGGACAGTACCAATATATCCAATCAATCCGGCAAAACGGCATTGTTTTTGGCATTGGCCCCGCCGGGACAGGGAAAACGTACCTGGCGGTGGTGATGGCTGTTTTGGCCTTAAAAAACAAAGAAGTGACCCGGATTATACTAGCTCGGCCTGCTGTGGAAGCCGGTGAGAAATTAGGCTTTCTCCCGGGCGATTTGCAGGACAAGGTAAATCCCTATCTCCGGCCTATTTATGACAGCCTTTATGATGTGCTGGGCATGGAAGCGGCCCAGAAGTTTATGGAACGCAATACCATCGAAGTTGCTCCCCTGGCTTACATGAGAGGCCGTACCCTGGACGATGCCTTTATTATTTTGGATGAAGCGCAAAACACCACGCCCCAGCAAATGAAAATGTTTTTAACCAGAATTGGTTTTGGTTCCCGGGCGGTAGTGACCGGAGATATTACCCAGGTGGATTTACCCCAGGGACAGTATTCCGGTTTAATGCAAGTACAGAAAATATTGCGAGATATTCCGGGCATTGGTTTCTGTTATTTAACCCAGTCGGATGTAGTGCGCCATCCGTTGGTCCAAAAGATTATCAATGCTTATGAAGAAAATCAAATGTAACTCCCAAAAGGAGGCAGTCCTGGTGACAAAAGACCGGTTGCTAAGAAAATATCTCCTGTTACCTTTTCTCAGGTTGTTTCGTAACCATACTGCCCGCCGTGTCCTTTGGTGGGTTATCTTTTTTCTTTTCAGTTTTATCATTCTGGGAGCAAATTTTATTCCGGACCAGGTGGTGCTGGAGACAGGAGAAGTTGCCAAAAAAGATGTTTATTATAACGGGGGAGTAGTTACCTATACCAGTGAGATCAAAACCGCCGAAGCCAGAGCGAAAGCGGCTCAGGAGGTCCCTCAAATCTTTCAGATGAATCATCAGGTGTTGAATAATCTGGAACTGGGCGTCGAAGATTTTTTTGTCGCTGTTTCCACAATTAAAAATGATGCCAATTTGGACGAAACAGCAAAGATGGAAAAATTAAAAGGCCTGCTGCCGGAATCCGTTCCCCAGGAGTCTTTGTCCGCTCTTTTAGATGCCGACCAGGAGACCGTAGCCATGCTGGAAACAGAATTAAAAGGAATTATCCGGACCAGAATGCAGGATGGGGTCACCAAGGACCAGCTGGAGTCTGTGCAGCGGCGCATCATTAACGATGTGGAAGCACTTGATTTGAAGTCATCTTTTAAAGTGTGCCTCCGGGGCATTGTCAATCAGCTCAAATTTGAGCCGAACAAGATTTATGACCCGGTCACCACCGCTCAAGAAGTAGAATCCAAACTGGCTCAGGTGAAACCGGTTCAAGTGACGATTCAGCCGGGGGAAAAGATCGTGGAAAAAGGAGCGGTGACCACGCCGGAACAGATTGAGGCCCTGAAGTATTTGGGTCTGCAGAGGGCCAATACGCCTTTTCCCACCTTTGTAGGGTTGTTTGGATTTATCGCCATAGTCTATGTTTTAATTATTGTTTATATAAGAGGATATAAACCGGAACTGCAAAAGCAAGAATCCAATATTGTTTTATTGGGCCTGCTCATTAATGTTTCTTTGATTATCGCCAAAATCGTCACCTCCATTCATATCTCGGACAGGCCCGAGTTTGCCTCCCAACTGGGCTATGCCATTCCCATCGCGGCCAGTTCGATGCTGGCGGCAATTTTGTTTGATGTGCGCACGGCTGTTTTTATTACGGTGGTGTTGGGCCTGTTTATCGGGGTGATCACCAACGGGCAGATGATCTATGTCACAGTAGCGATTGTGGGCGGTCTGGTGGGTATTTACCGGGTGGCGAACTTAAGTCAAAGGTCCCATTTGGTACGGGCCAGCATCGATATCGGTTTGGTAAGTGCTTTAACGGTGGGTGTTCTTGGCTTAATGTGGAACCAGTCCATGCCGGTAATCGGGTTAGGTATGGGTATGGGCTTATTTAACGGTGTTTTCGCATCGATCCTCACCATTGGAACTTTGCCTTTTTTAGAGACTGCTTTTGGCATTACCACCTCGGTAAAACTGCTGGAACTGTCCAACCCGGGGCATCCTCTCATGAAAAGACTGATGGTGGAGGCACCTGGCACCTATCATCACAGCATTCTGGTGGGGAATTTGGCGGAAGCTGCGGCAGATGCTGTAGGCGCCGACTCTCTCTTAGTGCGGGTGGGTTCTTATTTTCATGATATCGGCAAGGTGAAAAGACCCTATTTCTTTATTGAAAACCAGCCTTCCGTAGAAAATCCCCATGATAAAATTACGCCTACGCTCAGTACCTTGATCATCACCTCCCATGTCAAAGACGGGGTGGAATTAGCCAAAGAGCATAAATTTCCCAAGGTCATCGTAGATATTATTGAGCAGCACCATGGCACCGGGTTGGTTTCTTACTTTTACCACAAAGCCAAAGAGGGCGATAAGCCGGAAAGCGTGTTAGAATCAGATTTCCGCTATCAGACGCCCCGGCCTCAGAACCGGGAAACGGCCATTATCATGCTGGCGGACAGCGTAGAAGCCGCGGTTCATGTCCTGGAGAAGCCCACCAAAGGGCATCTGGAGGCAAAGGTACGGGAGATTATCAAACAAAAGCTGGATGACGGCCAGTTGAGTGAATGCGATCTTACCTTTAAGGATATTGCCGTTATTACCCAAACCTTTGTCCGGGTGTTAAACGGCATGTTCCACAGCCGGATCGAATATCCGGATCAGGTTGCCAAAGAAATGGAAAGGGGAAAAGCAAAGGGTGGAGTTAATCATAAGGAACCAGCAGGACAAAGTGATAGTAACCCCGGAGACGGAAGAGCTTCTTAATACCCTCGTCTGTGCCGTGATCAGGGAAGAAAATTTGGACATGGACCCGGAAGTAAGCATTCTGCTCGTCGATGATGCGGAAATTCAGGAATTAAACAGGTCTTACCGGGGCATGGACCGGCCTACGGACGTGTTGTCTTTTGCCATGAACGAAGAGATGGAAGGGGCTCCCGAATTTATTTCCCTGGAAGAGAGCAATCTGTTGGGGGATATTGTGATTTCCCTGGAAACAGCCGGGCGGCAGGCCGAGGAATACGGACATTCTTTAGAGAGAGAATTGGGCTTTTTGACGGTACACGGCATGCTTCATTTGCTCGGTTACGATCACGGCAATGAGGCTGAAACCGCTGAAATGCGCCAAAAAGAAGAAAAAATATTAAATCAGGTAGGATTGGAAAGATAAAGGTGAAACGCATGAGAATCCGAAAACCAGGAAGGGGTTTTCGGGTTGTACAAAATAGTAAGGTTGGTTGAGTGATGGTAAAAAAATCGCGAAATTTTTGGGAAAGCCTGGGCTTTGCCGGAGACGGCATTCTTTATTCCTTGCGCACGCAACGAAACATGCGTATTCATGGCCTTTTCACCCTGGGGGTTTTACTGGCCGCCCTATATTTCCATATCTCTACGACAGAACTCCTGATTTTGCTTTTAACGATCCTGATGGTGGTGACCCTGGAAATGATCAACACCGCAGTGGAAACAGTAGTCGACATGTATACAGAGGAGTACCTTCTTCTCGCTAAAGTGGCGAAAAATGTGGCGGCAGGTGCGGTTCTGCTCGCCTCTTTCGGCGCGGTGATCATTGGTGCGATCATATTCGGTCCTAAAGTCTGGGCCTTATTTTAGAAGCTGCGTTTATCTGATGATAGAGGGGGAAAATAAATGAAGCCCAGAGGCCGTTACAAATTAATGATGATCTTGTTGACGGTTCTTTTTTTGGGTATCTGTACTTTTATTTACTTGACCTGGGCAGAAATAAATTCTGTTTCCCAGGTGGTAAAGGATGATAACAGTACAGAGGAAACTGGAGACCAAGACCCGATCTATGCCTATGTTTGCCCCTTTGATGGAACGCCCCTGGAGAAAATGCCTGCCCGTCCTGTGGCCGTTACCATCGATAATCTTTTTGCTGCCCGGCCCCAGTCCGGATTGACGAAAGCGGATTTGGTCTATGAAATACCGGCGGAGGGAGGAGTCACCCGTTTCCTTGCCATATATTTTCATGGGCAGGCGGAAAAAATCGGCCCGGTGCGCAGTGCCCGGCCTTATCTGGCCAGCCTGGCCCAGGATTGGGATGCCGTTTTTATTCATGCCGGGGAAAGTCCTCAGGCCCAAATATATTTTAAAAATGAGGATCTGGACCATATTAACGAGATGTTTCATCCTGCCGGGTTTTGGCGGGATAAGTCCAGGAAAGCTCCCCACAACCTTTATACCAGCAGCGAGAACCTGGGGCGGGAGATCGCCCTGAAAGGGTGGGATGAGAAAGTGGAGGTGCCGGGTTTTTCTTTCCGGGCACGGGAAGAAGCGGGCGCCGGAAATCACGAGGCTCTTCAGGCAACGATCCATTATGCCTATGGGGATGTAATTTATAAGTATGATCAGGCCTCCGGCCTGTACCGCCGTTATCTGGGTGATAAACCCCACCAGGATAAAGAGACGGAAGAACAGCTTTCTGCGGCGAATATTCTTGTCCAGGAGACCAAAATTCGGGCCTTTGATGAAGAGGGGCGCCTGGAGATTGACCTGCAGGGCGAAGGAAAGGTCTGGCTTTTTTCCGGGGGGCAGGTAGAGGAAGGCCGGTGGATCAAGGATGCGGAACATCAGCCTACCCGTTTTGTAGATGTCTACGGGAATGAGTTTCGCTTCCTGCCCGGGCAGACCTGGATTGAGATTATTCCCCAAAACACCCGGGTAGAATATTGATAGAACAGGGACCAAACCCCAACCCCCAGTCCCTGTGAAGGGATGTGATCGGATGGATGACAGAAGTCTCTTGGCTTTAGCTGAGCAAGCCAAGGAAAAGGCATATGCCCCCTACTCCCAATTCCGGGTGGGCGCGGCTTTGCTTACGGAAGAAGGAAAACTTTTTACCGGATGCAACGTGGAAAATGCCTCTTACAGTCTGACCAATTGCGCGGAACGGACGGCCGTTTTTTCTGCCGTGGCGGCGGGATGCAGGAATTTTTCCGCTTTAGCGGTGACCTCCGATGCGCAAACTTATACCTATCCCTGCGGGGCGTGCCGGCAGGTCTTGATTGAATTTAACCCGGATATGAAAATTATCATGGGAAATATTAATGGTGAGTTTATCGTACGCACCGCAGCAGATTTACTTCCCCTGTACTTCCATGGGGATACATTCGGAAAACCGGAGGAAAGGAAATAATGTCTTCATATAAATCGGGATTCGCCACCATTATCGGCCGGCCTAATGTGGGAAAATCCACCCTCTTGAATACCATTTTGGGCCAAAAGATTGCCATTATGTCTGACAAACCGCAGACGACGAGAAATAAAATTCAGGGTTTTTTCACCACGGAGAATGCCCAAATCATTTTTATTGATACGCCGGGAATTCATAAACCCAAGCATAAACTGGGCGAATTTATGGTAACGGTCGCGGAAAGGACTTTAAATGAGGTTGATATTGTTTTGTACCTGGTCGATGCTTCGGCAGATTTTGGCGGCGGCGAGGAATTTATTATCAATCAGCTGGAGAAGATCGATACCCCGGTATTTCTTGTCCTGAATAAGATCGATTTAGTTTCCCGGGACAAGCTTTTAACGCTCATCAGCCTTTACAGCGGTAAATACCATTTTGCGGAAGTAATCCCTATTTCCGCCCTGGCCAATGATAATGTGGACCAACTGATTTCGGTAATTGAAAAATATTTGCCGGAAGGCCCCCAGTTTTACCCGGCTGACATGATCACGGACCAGCCGGAAAGAGCCATCATCGCCGAACTGATCCGGGAAAAAGTACTGCATCTTACCAGGGAGGAAATCCCCCATGCGGTAGCGGTTGAAGTAACGGAGGTTAAGGAAAGAGAGCGGGATTTGGTTTATGTAGGCGCGATCATCTATATCGAACGGGACTCTCAAAAGGGCATCATCATCGGCAAAAAGGGCAGCATGCTCAAGGAAATCGGCAAGCTGGCCCGGGAAGATGTGGAGAATCTTTTGGGCAGTAAAATCTTCCTGGAACTATGGGTAAAGGTGCAAAAAGACTGGCGCAACAGAGACGTGGCCTTGAGAAATTTCGGGTATGATAAGAGAAATATCTAATCCATTGCATGTGAGGTGAGCTTTTTCATGGACAGTGACCCTGGAGGAAAAAAATCGATCATATGCCGGGAGAAACTGTCCTGAAACAGAGACTCCTGGGATCAGAAAGGAGTCTTTTTTTGTGAAAAGCGAAGAATTCTATCCTCTTTTAAAAGAATATATTTCCCATAACCAACACCAAGAGGCGGAACGGCTGCTCCAAGAGTGTCAGCCGGCAGATATTGCGGAATTCCTTGTCGACCTGGAACCGGAGGAAATAGCTACTGTCCTGAACCTTTTAGACGGGGACATGGCCGCGGAAGTTTTAAACCAGTTGGATCCGGACCTGGCCAATCAGGTTTTGAAAATCATCGGCGCGGAAAAAACCTCTGAGATTTTGGATGAAATGTATTCCGACGATGTGGCGGACCTGCTGGGCGAATTGACGGATCAAGAAAAAGACCAAATACTCAATTTGATGGAAAAGGAAGATGCCGTTGAGGTGCGGGAACTCCTGGAATACAAGGAGGACACGGCCGGCGGTATTATGACCACGGAGTATGTGGCCATTCTCCAGGACATCACCGCAGCCAGAGCCATCGAGGTGCTGCGGGAAACGGCTCCTGATGCGGAGACAGTCTATTATGTCTATGTGATCAATGCCAAAAACCAGCTGGCCGGTGTGATCTCTTTACGGGAACTGATTGTGGCCAGTCCCGATACGGTGATTGAAGAGATTATGCACCGGAAGGTCAAGAGCGTAAATGTACATATGGACCAGGAAGAAGTCGCCGCCATGGTGTCCAAATATAACTTCCTCGCTATACCGGTTGTGGATGACAACAATTGCCTCTTAGGAATCGTCACTGTGGACGACGTCATCGATGTTATTCATGAGGAGGCTACAGAGGATATTTTCCGGTTGGCTGGTACGGCAGAAATTGATTTAGAAGATACTTTAGGAAGCAGAATTATTAATTCTCTGCGCACCAGGCTTCCCTGGCTTTTGGTGACCCTGGCGGGAGGGTTGCTGGCGGGAAGAATTATCCGCGGCCTGGAGGCAGAATTGCAGGCTGTAGTTGCTTTGGCCTATTTCATTCCCTTACTCACCGGCATGGGGGGAAACGTAGGAACCCAATCGTCCACACTGACGGTGCGCGGACTGGCTACCGGTCAAATCGATGCCAAAGAACTTTTTTTGACGGTAGGACGGGAAAGCCTGGTTGGTTCCGCGGTGGGCCTGATCTGTGGATTAATCGTTACTTTCGTCGCTTTTTTCTGGCAGAAAAGCCTGCTTTTGGGCTTGGTGGTGGGGGGCGCGCTTTTGGGCAATATGATTACGGCTGCCACCATGGGAACCCTGGTTCCCTTAGTGTTTAAGCGCATGGGTATCGACCCGGCGGTAGCTTCAGCTCCCTTTATCAGCACCTCCATTGATATCACCGGACTGTTGATTTATACCGGGCTGGCGTCCTTCTTTATGAGCCAGCTGGTTTAAAAGAGCAGGCGACAAAAATTTCACTAACAAGCGAAGATTTCCAACGGACTGTAGACAGTCCCCCAAATTTATTAACCGAGAACCGACTAAATCCCGGTAACCGGAAACCGAAAAGGAATGTATCCCATGACCAAGCTATATTCCGTGGATGCCCTGGTTGTTAGAACCCGGGATTTCGGTGAGGCAGACAAAATATTGACCTTATATACAAAAGAACAGGGAAAGGTACAGGCCATTGCCAAAGGAGTAAGAAAGCCTACCAGCAGGCTGCGGGGGGGCGTGCAGATGTTCTCCCATTCCCGGATGCTCCTGTACCGGGGCCGCAGCTTGGATACCGTTTCCCAGGCTGAGACGGTAGAAGCATTTGGCGGTCTGCAGGATGACCTGCTGCGGCTGATTTATGCCTCCTATCTGGCTGAACTCCTTGATGGTGCCGTGCCTGACCGGGAACCCAATGAAAAGCTGTTTCTTTTAACCCTGCTTTGCCTGGGACTCTTGCTCGGCGATGATCCGGAACTAATCTGCCGTTTATATGAAATTCGTTTGCTTTATCTTCTGGGTTATCAGCCCTATTTAACGGAGTGTATGCTTTGTCACCGGTCTTTGGGCGGCGGTTCTTTTTTCCTCGATCCGGAGGCCGGAGGAATCCTGTGTCAAAATTGTGTGGGAGATAGGGGAGCAAAAAGCGCTATTTCCCCCGGTACAGTGCTTACCATGCAAAAAATGTTGTCAATGGATCCCAGGCAAATATTTCGCTTGAAAATATCTCCCATGATGAGAAACGAATTGGAGAAAGCTTTCGAGCACTATTTAGAATATCATTTGGATAAGACCTTAAAGGCAAAACGAGTCTTAAAAACTCTGGAAACATGGGGACGGTCCTAGTGTTTCCTGTTGGCGATCAGGCCTTGAATATCGTGCTTGGGGCGACCCCCAGGATTCTGGCGATTTGCCGATAGTTTGTCCCTTTAATGGCCTTTGTGTTACGTAAAATAGCCTTTCGTTCTTCTTTAGGCATGCTGTTGATATTTTGAATATTTCGCCCTTGCATAAGGCGTATGATTTCCTGCCGGACTTCCCCATCGCTCCTTCTCTTTTTCTCATCATGGTCGAGACACTGGTCTGAGTTTGCTTCTTCCATGTATTCTCTGAATAAGGAAATAGCATTTTCTTTGTTTTCTGAAAGTATCCCAAGGGTAAATTCTGTTTCCGTGAGTCCTAAGGGATAGGGGGACATTTCGTAATAGGCCCGGCAGCTACTCCAGTCCCAACTTTCAGGATTTTTTGCCAGGCCTGCTTTCACCGGATTAAGATGAATGTATCGAACAACAGTTAAAAGATAGGCCTCTTTATCAACCGCTTCACTTTTATACCGATCTTGAAATACATGCCCATTACGGTCATATTTCCAGTTGTACCAGCGCGCATATGCTGTCCCAATACTCTTCATGGCTGCTGCAAGTCCGTCTTTTCCTTCTTTAATCAGTAAGTGCACATGGTTTTCCATTAAGCAATACCCATATAATGCTATATCTTGTTTTTCCTTTACGCGCATAAGCGTTTCTAAATATCGTTCTGAATCTTCCTTATCATGAAAAATATCTTGACGATTGATTCCCCTGGACATCACATGATAGATACCAGTTTCACTTTTTTCCCGCGCCTGTCGTGACATGGCAATTCCTCCATTGGATCTTTTACTTTATCAAATTATAGTGTAAAACTGTAATGGAAACAATAGGACCGTCCCCGTGTTTCCTCTTTAGCATCTCCATAATTCGACAGAATAATACATATTTTTCATATAAGCATAAAATATGTAAAATTCTATTATAATTAGCAGGAAAATAAAAAAAACAGTAGAATAATCCCGTATGATGAAAAATAATCAAACTATGACTAATAAGATTAGCCATTATTTGGCAACTGAATCCGGAAAAGATGAAGAGGTAATTTTATTTGGGTTTAAGCTGTTTACTTCATTTATTTTAGGTTATCTAGTTTTAATCGTTTTAGCGGTTAAGTTAGGAATTTTCTACGAAACGATTACGGCTGGATTAACAGTTTCGTTCTTTCGTACTTTTTCCGGAGGAGCGCATGCTTCTTCTCAATGGAGATGCAATTTAATTGGCTTATTGATCCTCATCCCTATTGGCTTTTTTGTAAAATATGATTATCTAGCTGTCAACCCATTTTTAGGTTATTTATTGTTGTTGACTACTATTTTAGGAATATGGTCAACCTATATTTATGCACCTGCGGATACTCCTGGCAAACCAGTCACATCACAAGTACAAAAGAAGTATTTACGCAGAATTTCTTTTACTTTACTTTTTGTATGGAGTATACTTTGTATTTTCTTGGTGCTCTATGAAAAAAATCTATTAATCAATCGCCTGATATTCGCTAGTTGCTTAGGTATGGTGTGGCAGATTTTTTCTATTACTCCTATCGGTTATTTGTTTGTTCATTTTTTAGATAGCTTGTTAAAAATAATTACAGAAAGGAGGAGAGAGAATGAGCCGGATATTTGTTAGATTATTTACGGTAGTATTGACATTAATTGCCTTAGCTAATGTGGCGGTTGCTTGTGGACCAATGTCATATCAGCCAGATGTTCCTGCGGCATTAAGAAAGTAATTTATACTAGATATATAAAATATAAAAATTCTTTAAAAGGAGCCGATCGATAATGGGGGATCTTATGATCCTAATTTTTTTGCATATGATACAATCTGCAATAATGATAGTAACTGGATTAGAATTATTTAATATCAACTATAAACTTAAAAATATCTTAATACCAGTAATGATTTTCGGGCTAGCAATTTGGGTAGTTCGTAAGGTTTATGTTTATTATCATATACCCTTTGGATCACATACTCTGGTATTAATAGTATTATTTTGTATTATTCTCAGATTGTTTGTGATAGTGAAAAATCACTATGTAATAAGCATTGCCCTTTTAGATTTCAGCTTGATCATGCTGGGGTCATGTCTGGTAGGATATATTTTTAATATTTTTCATGTAGATTCGAGTGTTGTAATGAAGTCTCCTTCGCTACTTGTTGTATTTGGTCAAGCAGAAAATATTTTTCTTATTATATTATTAGTCGCATTAAAAATATTTAAAATTAATATTTTTACTATTATAGAAAAGATTGAAGTGAAATGATTAGGAAAAAACTTATAGTTTTGAATTATTTTTTATTGCAGATCTGCTTTCTTTCCTTTATTTCATATGTTTACATTTTTAATGTTTTTCAAGAATATAGAGTTAGTACAGAAACCATTCTATTTCTTGTTTATTCCGTTGTATTTATAGATATTTTTTTATTTATAGAATTTATTAGACTATTTTCGAAAGAAAAGAATATGGAAAAAAGGATGGAAGTTGAGAAGGTTAGTCTGCTTTTAGAAGAAGCCAATAATTTAATATATTCTATTCGGGCAAAGCATCATGATTTTATCAATCATCTACAGGTAATTATGGGGTTGGCCCAATTAGGCAATAATGAAGAAGTGAGCAGATATATTAAAAATCTTTCAAACGAATTAATTGAATATGAAAAGCTCGTTTCGTTAAAAAGACCGGAGGTAGCAGCCCTTATTTGTAGTAAAACTGCCAGCCTCAGTTATCTTCGAGTCTATTTGGATATTACTACATCACTAGAAAATTTGGAAATATCACCGTTTCCTTTAGTGACCGTTTTAGGGAATTTAATTGATAATGCCGTGTATGAAATATCTACAAAGGATGACAAATGGATTAAAATAGCGATTTATGAAGACCCAAAATATTTTGTTTTTGAGATCACTAACCCTGGAGTAATTCCCCAAGAAATTCGGAGCAGAATTTTTGATTTGGGTTTTACCACTAAAGAGGAAAAAGACGGAGGAAGAGGTCTATATATAGCAGAAAAAATTATCACAAATTCGGAGGGTATGTTATTTGTTGATTTGTTAAAAGAAAATGAGACTACATTTATAGTTAAATTACCAAAATGTATTAAAAAGTAATTACAGTTTTTGGTGTATAAAGTAGATAATGCTTTTAAGATCAATTACAGAGCAGTATGGGAATAATTATTGCTGATGGAGAAGTTTTTCCTACTTAATTTAAGAAAGTAAAAGAGAATAAATAATCTAAATATCAGGAGGCTTTAATGGAAGATCTTAAGGTAATAATATTTTTCTATATGATACAATCTCTTTTAATGATTTTGACAGGATTAAAATTTTTTAGCGTTAAGTATAAAACTAAAAATGTATTAGTACCTGTATTTGTATTTGGACTAGTAATTTGGTTGGTACGCAAATTATATATTTATTTTCAGATACCGCTTGGCACACATACCCTTGTGCTATTAGTATTATTTTGTGTTATACTCAGAATATTTTTTAGATTAAATATCACATACATTTTAGGTATTGCTTTTCTTGATTTTAGTTTAGTTATGCTTGGAGGAGGCTTGACAGTATATTTTTATAAAATTTTTAATGTTCAACCAGAATTTGTACTTGATCATGCATGGATGCATATATTAATGGGGCAAGTAGAAAATATTTTTCTTATAATTTTATTATTGATTCTAGAATTATTCAATATAAGCATTTTTAAAATTATGAGAAAAATTGAGGAAAATAGGTAACCATGTTTTAAATTTTATCGTTAAATTACCAAAGGATATAAAAGAGTGAAAAACCCGGGCACTCTTTTATGAAAGTGAAATTCGCTCCATTTCCCCTGCATAAAATTATTCTTCTACGGGCATAAATGCTCATAGAAGGAGTGATCATGATGGATGATACATTAAAAAAGATAGATCAAATCAAAGACCGGACCGGCGTTAGCTACGGCATGGCCAAGGAGGCTTTGGAAAAAAGCGAGGGAAGTGTGATAGATGCCATCATTTATTTGGAAAAGCAGGCTAATTCCCCGGAGAAAAAGGCAATGGAGCAGGGAAAAGACCTTTGGCATGGTTTGCAGGGCGCGATAGAGAAAGGAAAAGATGCCAAAATCCGGGTGTTAAAGGAAGGAAAACCGGTGGCGGAAGTACCGGCCGCAGCGGGAGTTCTGGGGCTGGTAGGTGCTCTGGCCATTCCCGGAGTTGCCGTAGTGGGGGCTGTGGGCTCCGTTGTGGCCTTAATGAACAAATATTCTCTGGAAGTGAAACGAAACGATGATCCGGATCAAGATCCGGACCGGGAAAATGACGTTGACAATAAGGCCTAATTTTGCTAAAGTTTAACCTGACAAGTTAAATAAAGTTGTGACGATCGAGACAAGTACCCAGTAATTTTCAGGCGGGGCAGCATAACCCGCAAAAGAGAGCCGGGAGGGTGGAAACCGGCAGCCCATGCTGGGGAAGGCACTCAGGAGCAGTCGGGTGAAAGCAAGGCAAATAGCCTGAACCGGAGTCATCCTCCGTTATCAAAGAATGGTATGATATGGATACCGGATTGAGACGGACTATTACGTCAATCAGGGTGGAACCGCGGGAAACAAACCTCTCGTCCCTGTAGCTTTATTGCTGCATGGCCAGGGGTTTTTATTTTTTTATCTGTTTTCCGGTAAGTTCATCGGCCTGCGGGTCCCAAGTCCACCAGCAAAGTGGGTCTGCTGAATTTTTATTTGGAGGGAAAGAAAATGAATTTCCAGGATCTTATTTTAGCGTTAAACAAATTCTGGGGTGAACAAAATTGTATTATCCAACAACCCTATGACATGGAAAAGGGTGCCGGAACCATGAACCCGGCCACAGCCCTGCGGGCTTTGGGGCCGGAGCCATGGAATGTGGCCTATGTGGAACCGTCCCGGCGGCCTACCGACGGCAGGTACGGGGAGAATCCCAACCGGCTTCAGCATTATTATCAATACCAGGTGATCCTGAAGCCTTCTCCGGATAATATTGTGGAATTGTACATGGACAGCCTGCGGGCCATCGGCATCAAACCTGAGGAGCACGATATCCGGCTCGTGGAGGATAACTGGGAATCAGCGAATTTGGGAGCATGGGGCTTGGGCTGGGAAGTTTGGCTGGACGGCATGGAAGTAACCCAATTCACCTACTTCCAGCAGTTCGGGGGATTGGACTGCAAACCCGTGAGCGGGGAAATTACTTACGGAATTGAGCGGCTGGCCATGTTTATCCAGAAGGTGGACAGTGTTTTTGACATTGAGTGGGTAAATGGGATTACTTATGGTGACGTGCACCACCAGACGGAAGTGGATTATTCTTATTACAACTTTCAGGTCGCGGATACCGGGATGCTGTTCAAACTATTTGATATGTTTGAAGAGGAGTTTAAAAGGGTGGTAGAGAAAGGGCTGGTTCAGCCCGCCTACGATTATGTACTGAAATGCTCCCATACTTTCAACCTGTTGGATGCCCGGGGTGCCATCAGTGTCACCGAGCGGCAGAGCTACATTACCCGGGTGCGCAACTTGGCGAAAGTTGTTAGCGTGGCATACGTGAAGCAGCGGGAGGATCTGGGCTTTCCTCTTATCAAGGATGGGGCAAAACGTGAATCCATGGGGCTTCCTCCCCTCCTGCAGTCTCGTCCTGCCGCAAACAAAGCCCTTGATACCAAAGATCCCATGGATGTGAAGGAGGCATAAATGATGGCAAAGGATCTGTTATTTGAAATAGGCACGGAAGAGATACCTGCTCGTTTTATGGCGTCGGCTTTAAAACAGATGAAAGAATTAGGGGAGAGCAGCCTCAAAGAGGCCCGTCTGGCTTTTTCTCACATCCATGTGTACGGGACGCCCCGGAGACTTGCCCTTCTGGTTGAGGGTCTGGCGGAAAAACAGGCCGATGTGCAGGAAGAGGTGAAAGGACCTTCAGAAAAGGCAGCCTTTGATGGGGAAGGCAACCCGACCAAAGCGGTCCTGGGTTTTGCCCGGGGACAAGGGGTAGAGGTAAAAGATCTGGCTATCAAAGAAACCCCGGCGGGGAAATATGTTTTTGCGACGAAGAAAGCGGCAGGACAAGGGGCGGAAACGGTTCTTCCCGGCATCCTTTTAAACCTTGTGCACAAGCTCTATTTCCCCAAACCTATGCGCTGGGGTGATTTAGAGATGCGTTTTGCCCGTCCCATCCGGTGGATGGTGGCTTTATTCGGCAACGAGGTGCTTCCTGTGGAAGTGGAGGGACTGAAAGCAGGAAGAGAAAGCCGCAGCCATCGTTTTCTCGGCCAGGGCATCGTAGAATTAGCCTCTCCTGATCAGTACATCCCCAAACTAAAAGAAAACTATTGTATCGTGGACCAAAATGAAAGAAAACAGCTGATCTGGCAGCAGATCCAGGAAACGGCCGGGAAGAGCGGCGGCCAGGTGCTGCCGGATGACGAATTATTGGAGGAAGTAACCTATCTGCTGGAATATCCCACCGCTTTGTGCGGCGGTTTTGAAGAAAAGTATCTTGCCCTGCCCAAAGAAGTGTTGATTACACCGATGCGGGAGCACCAAAGATATTTTCCGGTGTTAAAAGAAGATGGAAGCCTGCTCCCGAAATTTATCACGGTGCGCAACGGTTTAGCGGAACATTTGGATATTGTCACGGCCGGCAATGAAAAGGTTTTGAAGGCACGGCTGGCGGATGCGGAGTTCTTTTATACGGAAGACTTGAAAAAGAATTTGGCGGATCATGTACCGAAACTGGAAAGCATTGTCTTCCACGAAAGATTGGGCAGTTTGTACGCCAAAGTGGAACGGGTCCAGAAGCTGGCGGAATATATCGGCCAGCAATTAGGCTTCTCTCCGGAAGAAATTAGGGATACCCGGCGCGCGGCATACCTGTCCAAGGCCGATCTGGTCACCAATGTGGTCTACGAATTTCCTGAGCTTCAGGGGATCATGGGCGAATACTATGCCCGGCACGCCGGAGAGAATACCGCGGTGAGCACGGCGATCAGAGAGCATTACCAGCCCAGGTTTGCGGGAGATATGGTACCCCAGTCTAGAGTGGGAACAGCTGTTGCCCTTGCGGATAAATTGGACAGTATTGTGGGCTTCTTCGGTATGAATATTCAGCCCACCGGGTCCCAAGATCCGTATGCTTTAAGAAGACAGGCTTTGGGTATGGTGCACACCATTCTGCACCATAACCTGGAGATTTCCCTCCCATATCTGGTGCGAAAAGCCTACCAGCTCCTTCAAGAGCAGGTTGTTTTCCCCCAGGATGAGCAAAAAACATTGTCGGATATCCTGGCCTTTTTTAAACAGCGCATGGACAATGTGCTGACAGAGGCAGGAATACGGTATGACGTGATTAATGCGGTCTTGGCGGCGGACCTGGATCATCTTTCCGAAATCCGGAGAAAAGCGGTGGCGATCAGTGAATTCAGAGAAAGCACCGAGTTCCACCAGTTGATTACCGGCTTTACCAGGGCGGCTAATCTGGCGAAAAACGCGGTCAAGAACGATGTGAGGCCGGATTCGTTTACCTACGAGGAAGAAACCTGCCTTTACCAGGAATTTCTCAAGGTCAAGGAAAAGGCCGATGCCTATATCGGCAGGAAAGATTATCAGAAGGCCTTAGGGGCTGTAGCGGATCTCCGGGAACCTATTGATCATTTTTTTACCGCTGTGATGGTGATGGTTGATGACACCGACATTAAAGAGAACCGGCTGGCTTTATTAAAGCAGATTGCCGATTACGTCACGGGCATAGCCGACCTTTCACAGTTGGTAGTTTAAAAATTTTCTTAGTCCAAAGGGGCTTTCCGGGAACCGGGAAAACAAGAGCAGGGAGCATTTATACATTAAAAAATCAAGTTGACGTAACCCGCAACTTGATTTTTTTTTACAGCAACTTTCTGATAATTTTTTCCGGTAGCTGGCAACCGGTGTCCGGACCCCGAAAACGGGATAATATTTTTTAAAATATGCCAATTTATAGGAAAATCCTATTGACCGGGGGAGTACATTTAAATATAGTAGTAATATATTGTTTTTAGTTAAATAGTATGACATAATGTAGTTTTCGGTAGATTATGAGGGGTGGTGGCTACTATTCAGCTTACGTTTCGACAAAGAGAGATTATTGGTATCGTAAAAGAAAAGGGCCCAATAACAGGGGAAGTTATAGCCCAACACCTCAATTTAACCAGGGCAGCATTGAGAGCAGATTTGACCATCCTGGTGATGGCCGGGTTAATTGATGCCAGACCCCGGGTGGGGTACTATTATGTGGGAGACGATTCCCGGTCTTTTATCTCAGAAAAGATCCAAGAAATGAAAGTAAATGACTTTAAATCAATCCCCATTGTCGTAAAAGAAGAGGCATCTGTTTATGATACCATTGTGACCATGTTTGTTGAAGATGTCGGTTCCCTTTTTATTGTGAGCGAGGGAGGGCTTTTGCAAGGAGTAGTTTCCCGAAAAGATCTTTTAAAAGTTACATTAGGTCAGGGAGATCTTCATAAAATACCTGTAAAAGTAATCATGACCAGGATGCCGAATATTATTACCACTTTTTTGGATGAATCCGTTTTCGATGCCGCAAAAAAAATTATTGAACATCAGATTGACGCCCTTCCGGTGGTGCGGCTTTGTGCCGGTGATCCGGGTCATGAGGGTAATCTGGAAGTGGTGGGCCGGTTTACCAAAACCAATATCACGAGAATTTTCCTGGAATTAGTGGAAGGCAAATAAGGGGGTTCATATGAACGAAAAAACAAGTGATCCGGTAATATTCGTTGTTTCAGACTCATTGGGTGAAACTGCGGAGCTGGTGGCCCGGGCTGCCGGCAGCCAATTCGACGGGGGACATGTCAATATCCGTCGGGTGCCATATGTTGCGGAAGTGAGCGACATAGAAGCTATTTTCCAGGAAGCTGTCAAATACAACAGTGTGATTACCTATACCGTGGTAATTGAAGAACTGCGCGAAGCCATCAGCCGGCTTTCTGTGGAACATGACATCCCTTGTGTAGATCTATTGGGGCCTACTATGGAGGCAGTAACCCGGGTTACCGGGATGCAGCCGAAAATGGCCACAGGTCTTTTAAGAAAACTGGATGATGAGTATTTCCGCAAGGTAGATGCCATCGAATTTGCCGTAAAGTATGATGACGGCAAGGATGCCCGGGGATTTAAAAAAGCCGATATTGTCTTAATTGGCGTGTCCAGGACTTCTAAAACACCCGTGTGCATGTATTTGGGACACAAAAAAATCAAAGCCGCCAATCTGCCTTTGGTACCGGAGGTAGCTCCGCCGGAAGAGCTATTCGAGATACCGCCTAAGAAAATTATTGGGCTTACCATCAGATCCCAACTATTAAATGATATCAGAAGCGAGCGGCTGAAAGTACTTGGCTTAGGGTCGGGAGCGGATTATGCCAATCCCAACCGCATCATTGAAGAGTTGGAATATGCGGAAAGCATTTTTCGTAAAGTTGGTTGCGCCGTCATCGATGTGACAAACCGGGCGGTAGAAGAGACAGCCAGTAAAGTACTAGAGATATATTATAAGGGGGAGAAAAATGTCTAACAGAAAGTATGTCTACTTATTTCATGAGGGAAAGGCGGAAATGAAAGACCTGCTGGGCGGAAAAGGGGCCAATCTTGCGGAAATGACCAATATCGGCTTGCCGGTTCCTCCGGGATTGACCATTACCACGGAAGCATGCAATGAGTATTATGAAGTAGGGCGTGCCTTTCCCGCCGGTTTGGAAGAACAACTGCAAAAAGGTTTGCAGGATCTGGAGCAGCAAATCGGCAAAAAATTTGGGGATGCCGTCAATCCTCTTCTCGTTTCTGTGCGCTCCGGAGCGAAAATATCCATGCCGGGCATGATGGATACCATTCTGAATTTAGGGTTAAACGATGTTACCGTGCAAGGCTTGATCCAGGCCACAGGGAATGCGCGGTTTGCTCTGGACTGCTACCGGCGCTTTATTCAAATGTTTGGTGATGTGGCCATGGGCGTACCCCATCATGCTTTTGAAGAGATCCTGGCCCGGGCCAAAGAGGAGCAGGGAGTGGGGTTTGACCATCAGCTTGATGCGGAAGCCTTAAAACAAATTATTGGAAAATATCAGCAGCTTTACCAAGAACATACCGGTACCGACTTCCCTCAGGAACCTTATCAGCAATTGCTGCTTGCCATCAAAGCGGTATTTGGTTCCTGGAACAGTGACCGGGCCATCGTTTACCGGAAACATAACAAGATCCCTGATGATTTGGGCACTGCTGTAAATGTTCAGGCCATGGTCTTCGGAAATATGGGCGATGACTGCGGTACCGGAGTCGCTTTTACCCGGAATCCTTCCACTGGAGAAAAGAAGCTCTACGGGGAGTACCTGATCAACGCCCAGGGCGAGGATGTGGTGGCCGGGATCCGTACCCCCCAGCCCATATCCAGCTTAGAGCAGGATATGCCGGAAATTTATCAGCAATTTGTCCAGATCAGCCAGCGCTTGGAAAAGCACTATCGCGACATGCAGGATATTGAGTTTACCGTGGAAAAGGGCAAACTTTACATGCTTCAGACGAGAAACGGCAAAAGAACTGCCGCTGCAGCCATGAAGGCGGCGGTAGATATGGTCCATGAAGGTCTAATTAGTAAAGAAGAAGCGATGCTCCGGGTGGATCCCAAGCAGATCAATCAGATTTTGCATCCCCGCATTGATACCAAGGCAAAATTAAATATTATTGCTACAGGTTTACCGGCTTCCCCCGGAGCGGCCTCGGGAGAAGTAGTATTTGATGCCGATGATGCGGAAAAGCAGGGTAAGGAAGGCAAAAAAGTAGTCCTGGTCCGCACCGAGACGACCCCCGATGATATTCATGGGTTGGTCATGGCCCAGGGCGTTCTGACCAGCAGGGGAGGAATGACCAGCCATGCCGCCGTGGTGGCCCGGGGAATGGGCAAGCCGGCGGTATGCGGTTGTGAAGCGCTGAAAATTGATTATGAACAAAAATGTTTCACGGTGGGCAGGATCACGGTGCAGGAAGGAGATTTAATTTCGATTGACGGGGCTACCGGTCAGGTAATACTGGGTCAGGTTCCTACCCTGGCGCCGGAATTGGGCGGTGAATTTGCCGAATTCTTAGGCTGGGCCGACGAGATCAGAACCATGGGGGTCAGGGCCAATGCCGATACCCCGGAGGATGCCAAAAAAGCCCGGGATTTCGGGGCGGCAGGAATCGGGCTGACCCGGACCGAGCATATGTTCATGCAGCAGGAGCGCTTGCCTATTGTGCAGCAGATGATTCTGGCGGAAACCGTAGAAGAAAGACAAAAAGCCTTGGATCAGCTTCTGCCTTTCCAGCAGGAAGATTTTTACGGCATTTTAGAAGCCATGGAAGGATATCCCGTGTGTATTCGTTTGCTGGATCCGCCTCTACATGAATTTTTACCGAACCGGGAAGAATTGCTCGTGGAAATTACCACATTAAAATGTACCGGAGGGGACCCGGAACTGATCACTGAAAAAGAAGTTTTGCTGAAAAAAGTGGAAGCATTGCATGAATTCAACCCCATGCTGGGCCACCGGGGATGCCGTTTAGGCATCACCTACCCGGAAATCTATGCCATGCAGGCCAGGGCAATATTCCAGGCAGTAGCCCAGTTGACCAAAGAAGGGGTAAAAGCAATCCCTGAAGTGGAAATACCCTTGGTGATTCACGTCAATGAATTGGCTTTCCTGAGAAAACAGACTATCGAAATAGCGGAACAGGTGATGAAAGAAACCGGGGTCGAATTCGAATATACCGTAGGCACCATGATCGAAGTTCCCCGGGCTGCCCTCACCGCAGACGAAATTGCCCGGGAGGCGGACTTTTTCTCTTTCGGTACCAATGACCTAACCCAGACCACCTTTGGCTTTTCCCGGGATGATGCGGAAGGCAAGTTCTTGCAGCATTATATTGATGCCAAGGTTTTGAAGGAAAATCCTTTTGTGACCCTGGATCCCCTTGGGGTAGGCAAATTAATGGATTTAACGGTGAAACTGGGCCGTACCACCAAGCCGGACTTGCAGATCGGCATTTGCGGCGAACATGGAGGAGATCCGGACTCCATTGAAACCTGTTACAAACTGGGATTGGACTTTGTCAGTTGTTCCACTTTCCGGGTGCCTATCGCCCGGTTGGCGGCAGCCCAGGCGGTGATAAGCAACAAAGACCAATCGAAGTAAGTTTCAAAACGAAAACAAGGGTGCTGTCACTTAATAAGATTAGGTGGCAGCACCCTTGTTGTTATAATATTTTCAATTAAAGAAAAATTGTTTTGTGACGGACCAGAAAAATATGTTAAAATGAACGTTAAGTAAATTAACTCTAGAGACATGATTCTGACATACTGTAATAACTGTGAAGTAGGTTATAAATAAGCTATAATAAATATTAGTAGATGTTGTGAAGTAAGGAGTATTTATGCTGAAAAGAAGTATGGAAAAAAAAGAGGCAGCAGCAATTGGAATTATAGGAATACCCGATGAAGAAACTATTACAATGTTGGAAAAGGAGTTGGGGAAGCCTATAAAGAAGATTGAAAAAAATGGAAAGATTATTTTATTGGTTGGTAAAGGATTATTTAAAAAGAAAATTGTAATTCCTATCGAAGAATAGGTATACTGAAAACTGATTTACATTGAAATTTTTTGCAGTGTTTTTATTTTGTGAAGTTAGTCAGAAATCTTGTATAATTTATTCCTAGAGTGTTCCATAATGCGAAAAAATGATGATTAGTCTATTATGATTGTGTCGCAGTAAGCGGAGGAAGCCTGGACAGAAGTAAGGCAATACAAAACATAGCATCAAATTGACTCCGGCGGGTGACCTTAGAGTTGCCTGCCGGTTTTTGTTTGTGGAAACAAAATCCGGATAGATGATAAGGGAAGATTTAATTATGAATTTTCAAATTTACATCCAAAAAGAAATAAATGTATTTTATGAGTTTACAAAAGAAGACCAAGAAGAAATTCAAGAAAAAGAATATACTGACAGTGCAAATGAGGATCCGGACTATAAAATACCGGTTATAAAGCTAGATAATGAAATTCCTAAAATAACCAATAAAGCTTCATTCACAATCAGTGGAACTTGCGAAAATGCAGACTATATAGTTATAAATGGTCCGTTTAATTTTAGTGGCAAAATGAAATTAGAAGATGGTAGATATAGTTTTACTGTAGGACTTTGGACAGGTGACAATGGCGGTTCTCAATCAGAAAAAGGAGTATACAATTTTATTCAAATATATGCAGCCAACAAAGATAAGGTCTTGGTTAGAGAATATATAGTTTACTATAAAGAATAGTTTTATATGGGTACTAGTACTTTGGCAACTCTAAATTTTTATTAAAATATTCTTTGTGTTATATTATTCACAGAAACGCCGCTGTTAACAATAAAGACCAATCAAAATAAGGCTTAAATAGTATGGTTGAAGCCCCTGAAGCTTTATATACCAAGGGCTTGAAAGATTTTGCATAAATGAAAGACGGGTACTGTTTCTTAATGATTTTTAAGAGACAGTACTCTTTTTTATATAGATGTAAAGGAAACTTGACAAAGTGGGAGAAAGCCTTTACAATAGATGTAAAGGTACCTTGTCACCGGAAGAGATGGTTGGTGGTTAAATGGAAAATAAAGTTGAAGAGCTTAGAAAGCTTATAGGACTTAATCAAGAAGATTTGGCAAAGGCGCTTAAAGTTTCAAGGCAAACAATCAGTTCAATAGAAACAGGGAAGTATAACCCTTCGCTAGAATTAGCCTTTGCAATTTCCGCTTACTTTCAAAAATCAATTGAAGAAATATTTATTTATGAAGGGAGAGGGGAGAATGAAAAAAAGTAACCTGTATATAGGGCTGATATACTTGTTTATAGGAATTGTTTGCTTAGTTATTGCGCTGAATTTTGAGTCAAGACTAGAAAGCCTATTATTTGGGTTCACAGGGGCAGGGATTTGCGGTGGAGCAGTTATCTTATGGAAATATTATTATTGGACCCGACCGGAAAATAAAGACAAATATCAAGAAAAAATTGAAAATGAAACCATTGAATTGCATGACGAAAGAAAAACAATTCTGCGGGATAAATCTGGAAGATATGCGTATATTATTGGGCTGATAGTAATGTCTGTGTCTATTGTAATCTTTTCCATAATAGGGAGTCTTAATATCATAGAAAATTCGAAGCTGATAATAACATATTTAGCTGGATTTTTGGTATTCCAATATATCATAGGAATTTTAATTTTTAAACATCTGAATAAGAAATACTAAGCAGGCTCTAAGGAGTGTTCAATAATAGTGAAAATTAAGATGGGTCTATTTTGATAGCCGTGGCTCAGGCCGTGGTAAGCCAGAAAAGAGTTGAGAGAACATAGGAACTTGGAAAAAATATCACAAAAACAGGTATAAAAATCATTCTTGTCTGTTTTTGTCTGTGGTAAGATCAGAAAAATGGGTAAAAAATGAAAAAACCATCTAGATAAATTCAGCAAGACGTTTTATAATAGGATTGTATACATAATACAATGTACAATTTATTGAATTGCCTGAATAAAAGCGATTTATTCGGCAAGTATGTCAAATCAATTTTCTCATCACAAAGGAGGCTTTACCTATGTCTACAGGAGAGAACTGTCTAAAGGGAAATCTTGAATCATTTATGCAAAAAGTTATGGCAAAGAATCCCGGTGAAAAAGAATTTCACCAGGCAGTGCAGGAAGTGGCCACTTGTATTATGCCCTTCATCGACAAAAACCCCAAGTATCAGAAAGCAAAGATACTGGAGCGCATGGTAGAAGCGGAGCGGGCCATCATCTTTCGCGTACCCTGGGTTGATGATAAAGGAGAAGTCCAGGTTAACCGGGGTTACAGGGTAGAAATGAATAGTGCCATCGGCCCCTATAAAGGGGGATTAAGATTTCACCCCACCGTCAGCTTAAGTGTAATGAAATTTTTGGCCTTTGAACAAGTTTTGAAGAACAGTTTAACCACGCTGCCCATGGGAGGGGGAAAGGGAGGTTCCGACTTTGATCCCAGGGGAAAATCCGACAACGAAGTGATGCACTTCTGCCAGGCTTTCATGAGCGAACTTTTCCGCCATATTGGACCCAACACCGACGTTCCTGCCGGTGACATCGGCGTAGGGGGCCGGGAAATCGGCTATCTCTTTGGCCAATATAAAAAACTGAAGAACGAATTTACCGGCGTACTTACGGGAAAAGGAATTACCTGGGGCGGGAGCCTGATTCGTCCGGAAGCCACCGGGTACGGAACGGTATACTTCTTGGAGGAAATGCTTAAGACCCGGGGCGAAACCGTAGAGGGCAAAACCATTGCCATTTCGGGATATGGAAATGTAGGCACCTACTTTATTGAAAAGATTAATGAACTGGGCGGTAAAGTGGTCACGATTGGGGATGAATACGGATATGTCTATGATCCGGACGGCATCAAAGGTGAAAAACTTGATTTTCTCAAGGACCTGTGGGTGATCCACCGCAGACCGGCGAAAGACTATGCCAATGAATTCAATTTGAAATGGGTAGAAGGGAAACGTCCTTGGGAAGTACCTTGCGATATTGCGGTGCCTACGGCCACTCAAAACGAAATCGACGGCCCGGATGCCAAAAACCTGATTGAAAACGGGTGCTGGTGTGTGGCGGAAAGCTCCAATATGCCCTCCACCTTGCAGGCGATCGAAGTATTCCAAGAAGCAAAAATACTTTTTGCCCCCGGAAAAGCTGTTAATGCCGGCGGCGTGGCCGTATCCGGACTGGAAATGGCCCAAAACAGCATGAGATACAACTGGTCCAGAGAAGAAGTTGACCAGAAGTTACGAAATATTATGCAGAATATTCATGAACAGTGTGTGCGTTTTGGCAAACACGGCGACTACATTAATTATGTAGAGGGAGCCAACCTGGCCGGATTTGTTAAGGTGGCCGATGCCATGCTGGAACAAGGTATTGTGTAAAATGAATGATGTGAAAACCCCGTCTTTTCAGGCGGGGTTTTTTATTGGATGCTATTGATTTTGGGCCGCTTTCTCCATGAATTCCCGAAATTTTTCCCCATTGATGATATGAAGTCCGGAGCCGTCCCTTTCTGCGATCACACTCCCCGAAGCGCCTTCAAAGGAATTATCATAGATTCTCATGCGGTCAAACTGATCTTCAATAGCCATAAAGGTCACGGGAAACTGGTGATGAAAATAGCGAAAAATCCGCTCCGGCACTTTGCGGTGTATTTTTTGAAATCTTTTTCTTTCCCGGGTCAGGGCTACCTCTTCCGAGGTATAAACACCCACAATTATTAAATGATAGCCGGCTTTTTTAGCCCGGTGGATAAAAGGAAGATATTCATCCGGCGGGGCCGCTAAGCTGGAATCATAAATAAAGGAATTTTTGTTGTCCAGGCACAAATAAATGGCCTTCTGGGCAATATATTTACTTTCTTTATGTATTTCAATACCTGTTTTTTCAGAAGCCAAACTATGGCACGGGTTCAGGACCAATCTGGCTTTCATGATGTCGGCATCAATAATGACAGGGGAGATACCCAGCCAGGGAATGATCACTTGATCACGAAGAGTGCTTTTTCCTGCCGCTGCCCCGCCGCCGATAAACACGGCCAGGGGAAAATCCGAGGGAGGCTGATTGATCGTCTCCGCTAATATTTGATCATGAAGGGCTCTTCTTTCCGAAGAATACTTTTCCCCTTTCACCGCTCTCACCTTTCCCGGAATAAAGTCGCATCGAACTGAAATAAAAAACAATTTGACTATAATTATATGTTATTAATTGCTCTTATGAAAGAATATTATTCAAAATAGCAAAATTCCCTTAGACTGAAAAAAAGCGTAATTTAATTATTAAAAAAATAATAGAAAAAATTGACACCCTGTAATATAATTTGAGATAGCGGGTGGTTGTAGTATACAATGAACATTATACAATGTGCTCATGAACCGGTAACAAAAGGTCTTCTGGCGCCTTTTGTCATAAATTACTTATAAGGGGATGATCTGATGTCGTATGTTCAGGAAGTATTTGAAACCGTAAAAAAACGGAACCCAGGTGAAGCGGAATTCCACCAGGCAGTGGAAGAGGTTTTAGAGTCACTTGCACCAGTGATCGAAAGGCACCCCGAATATGCTGAGACTGGTTTATTGGAGCGCATCGTAGAGCCGGAACGACAAATTCTTTTCCGGGTCCCCTGGGAAGATGATCAGGGCAAGATCCACGTGAACCGGGGATTCAGAGTCCAGTTTAACAGTGCCATCGGACCCTACAAAGGCGGCTTGAGATTCCATCCTTCGGTCAATTTAGGTATCATCAAATTTTTGGGATTTGAACAAATCTTTAAAAACTCTTTAACCGGACTTCCCATTGGCGGAGGTAAAGGTGGTTCAGACTTTGATCCCAAAGGTAAATCCGACCGGGAGGTCATGCGCTTCTGCCAGAGTTTCATGCATGAATTGTCCCATCACATTGGTCCGGATATTGATGTCCCTGCCGGTGATATCGGTGTAGGGGGCAGAGAAATCGGTTTTTTATACGGACAGTATAAGAGAATTAAAAATGCCACGGAAGCCGGCGTTTTGACCGGGAAAGGGATTCCTTACGGCGGTTCGCTGGCCCGTACGGAAGCGACCGGATACGGCTTAGTCTATTTCTTAAAAGAAATGCTGGAAGACCACGGCCATGAGCTGGCCGGAAAAACCGTCTTAATCTCCGGATCGGGCAATGTATCCATTTATGCCTGCCAAAAATGCCAGGCCTATGGCGCGAAAGTTGTGGCCATGTCCGATTCCAACGGCTACATCTATGATAAAAACGGCATTGATCTGAAAGTAATCCAGCAACTAAAAGAAGTAGAAAGAAAGAGAATTAAAGAATATTTGAATTATCATCCCGAAGCTGAGTATTCCGAAAACTACCGGGGCATTTGGAACATCAAATGTGATATTGCTTTGCCCTGCGCCACCCAAAATGAAATCAACGACAAAGAAGCGGCGACCCTGATTGAAAACGGTGTCATGGCAGTGGCGGAAGGAGCCAATATGCCTTCGACCAGTGAAGCAATTAAACTGTATCAGGATCACAAAATTCTGTTTGGGCCGGCAAAGGCTGCCAATGCAGGCGGGGTAGCCACGTCCGCCCTGGAAATGTGCCAGAACAGTATGCGGCTGGCCTGGTCCTTTGAAGAAGTAGACCAAAAATTACATGGCATCATGGTAAATATCTACAGATCGATCAAAGATGCCGCAAAAGAATACGGCATGGAGGGCAATTATGTAGCAGGAGCCAATATTGCCGGATTCCAGAAGGTTGCCGCATCCATGATGGCTCATGGGATTTATTAAACCCCAGGTTTGGCAGATCGATAGAACAAAGGGGCTATAATAGAAGGGGGATCGTATCTTGGTGAGACGATCCCCCTTTTTTTCAACCTAAAAGCCAAAGAGTAATTTACAAGGTATAGCAAATTATTTTTTGGGAAACCAAATCCGCATTGATGTAAAGGTTTTTTCCGGGAAATGCCTGGGACAGATCGATCACTTTCACTACATGCATCCACTGGTCGTTACCGGGGAGAATGGTTCCCAAATGATTCGGCGCCTCGTCAAGCCATTTCTGATTAAAAATGACATCTTCTTTTTCCGGAAAAATCGCCACATAGAAAATATCCGTTTCCACCAGATCCTGAAAAAAGTGGGTGCCAAAAGACAGTTCCGGACAGAATCCAGCTGTAAAAAAGGCCACCTCTCCTAAAACACGCATGTGGTTGATGTCGCTAAAGGTCACGGGTACGCCCAGAGAAGGTGTACTGGAGCCCCAGCGGCCCGGGCCAAGCAAGAGAGTAGCGGTCTCAGCGTTGTCGTCAACGAGGCGGTTGATTTCTCCAATTAAATGAGCGATATCATATTTATTCCTGATGGGAAGTTGATGATACTGTTGGGGGTCAATGAAAATGATACGGTTGATTAATAATTCCAAATTTCCCCCCATGAAATTTCCCGTCGAGCGGAATAAAATATCCTTTTCTTCAATGCTTTGGGGAATATTGACTTTCGTATGCTGACCCTTGGTTTGGAGGGAGCGGCATTGGAGCAGGTTGATCCGGGGCTTTTCTTCTGTGTCAAAATTGACCGTGAATTCCACATCCACCGGGCATTGATAGCCTTCTTCCAGTATCTTGAGCATGGATTGCATGGTGTTCAAGAAGTCCGGATTGGACAATAACTTATCAAAGGTGACCACCCAGGCCTGCTCTCCGGCCATGCCTAATTCTTTCAGCTTTTTCTCTGTTTCCCAATCCTTTACGGCAACCAGATTTAGTCTTAAGTCCAGTTTTTCATTGGTTAATTGCCGGAATGAGATGGTTTCCCACTGATTTTCTTTAATATTGAGTACATCTACTTCATGCTGGGAATATTTTCTGATATCGTCCATATTACCGCACGGGCGCAGTAAGGGGGCATCCAGGGCCACTACCCGGGGGTAGTCGCCTTCCGTCCTTCCTACCGCCCTGGTTCCCAGCCCGAATACCAGGCGCAGCATCCCTGCTTCCGGAGCCATGGAATCTTTCCACACGTACGTGTTGTAGGAAAGGCCTACTCCGGCAATATCCGGGAAGAAATAATCCCCGTGGTAGGTACCGGAGACCCGCTGCACCAGGAGCGCCATCTGCTCATCTTTTTCCGCCAGACCCCGTTGGAGGCGGTAATTTAAAGCATCCTCATTCATGGTACTGGCATATGCGGTGCGCACCGCTTTCTCAAATTCCTGATATCTTTGCTCGGGTGTTCCCTGGTTCACGCAAAAAATGCTCACGTATTTACCGGCAAAGGCGTTTCCAAAACCATCTTCCAAAAGACTGCTGGAACGGACTACAATAGGAGATTGGCCAAAGTGCTCCAGCATCCTTTTGAATTGATCCCGCACTGCTTCCGGCAGCCTTCCTTTCATGATTTTTTCTTTTAGTTCTTTGGCTGCCTGAAAATATTTATCAGGGCACTTTTGTTCCATTCTCAGCTTCCACCAGCCATTTTGCACCAAAAAGGTATAAAAAACATCCGAGCCGATGTAATAAGAGTCATGGGGCTCTAAAAAATCGTCCCATTTGAGCAAGGGGTTTTGATCCAGGATTTTTCTGGCCAAGAGCATTCCTACGGTCTTACCGCCAATAAAGCCTGAGCCGATCATGCGGGATTTAATATCCAATAAGTCACCTAAACAAAAATTGTTTTTCACTAAATTGAGAATGGTTTTATCTTTGCTTAACACCATTTTGCAGATGGTTTCCACCATTTTTGTTTCTTCAGTCCCGCCGGATTGATCCTGTTTCTGGGCTTTTTCATATATTTCCGATGCTTTGAAAAAGACCTGATCCCAGTAATCCCAGTTTCTTTCCGTTTTGCCCAGGCCCCTGCTGATTACGCAAGCATATAGTTTCGCCCCGTCCACCCCGCTGGTTACGGGGACAAAATTTTCCCCCCTTTGCACATGGGGGAAAAACATAGAGGGTGAATACCGGTTTTGCGCTTTTAAGGGATGTACGAAAACATCACCGTCACAATTGTAGATATCTAGAAGCAGCTGGGTTGTTTCCCGGATCGTGGCCACCGTAGAAAAGGAGTTGCGGTTTCTTAAGATGGAAAAATAAGCAATGGTATTTAATTCGTACAAATAAGGGCAGGTAATGTTAAAAAAATTTCCGATCATTAAATCTGTGGCCCAGGCGGACAAGAGTTCGGACAGACAATCAAATACGTAATAAACGCCTTCACCTTCCCGGGTAGCGATTTGGTGCACCTGAGTTGAAAAGACCTCAAAACCCGCATTGGCATCCAAATCATAAATGGTTACGTTTTCTCCGGGAGCTATCAGGGGCTTGTGTTCGGCAAATCTAATATAGTTTATTTTTTTGCCCTCCTGATGGGCTTGTTCTACAAAAGGAGTCACGAAGTATATGTAGTCATCGATGCTGTCGACATGTAGAACCACATTGTCCCCCAAGCGCAGGTAATCAATGATATAGTCTAGCCCGGGCACGCCGGTGCTGGGCTTGCCAAAATGAGTGTTGCCAAAATCTGATCCAGAAGGGGTGAAATCCATTGATCATACCTCCCTTTAATAAGAATTTGACGGTTTTAGAAAGCGGGCAGCATCTATTCTTTATTCTCTTTTTTTTCTTTCATTCCTTTTTTGGGCGTACCGGAAAGATAGGTTTTGTACAAATGCCCGAAAAGCCCCTTGGGCTTTTTGCATGGAAAGAGAAGGTGTTGGATGGGAGAATCAATATGCAGCTTCAAAATAGTGCAGGGCGGAATTGATTTGGGCCGGTCCAATCCTGAGAAGTCTTGGACCGGCGCCAATTGTGCCGGCAGGGATTTCTCATTATTTGGTGAATATTATCTCATGGTTGTCCGCTGACTTAATTTTTGTGGCTTGATCACGCCGGATCTTTTCCGGTTGGCCGTATTTTTTTCTATCATATGTACAGCTTCCGGTCCCTTTATCCTGCTTCGGGAATAACCTGGGTAATACTTCAGAGTAAACTCTTCTTGTTTTAGGGCCACTATTTTGGTGCGAAACCATTCGGTATGCATGTGCTCGTCCACAAAATTATGCTGCAGTATTTTTACCAGCTCCTGGTCACCATGTTTATCCCGGTGTAATCTTTCGATTAAATTATTATAGTCCTTCATGGCTTTCTGTTCGATGATGATATTTGCCATTAAAGTATCCTTTAGTCCGGCGAAAGAAATCAATTTTCCCCCCAGGCGCCCGATGATGGGGGAAAGGATATCTCCCAAAACGGTGGGGGTACGGCCCAGCTCTTTAATCTTTTCACCGATGTTATCCACATGCTGCTGTTCCAGATAAGCACACCGTTCAAAAACAATACCGGAATAGCTGTTTTTAAAGGTTTTACTCTGGGCATGATAGAGATCGACCTGATTCAGTTCCAAGGAATAGAACCAGTTAAGTTTGGCAATTAACGCTTCTTTATCCACTTTATCCGCTCCAAAAAAATGAATTAATACCAATAGCTTCGGCATATTTTAAAGGGAATATGCAAATTGTTTGCGAGAAAAGGCAGGAGTAAAATAATGCTCAAATATATTATTTTTGATTTTGACGGCACCCTGGTTGATTCCAAGGATGTTTTTGTTTCGGTGTACAACCGGATCGCGGAGAAATATCGCTATAAAAAACTGGAACAGAAGGATATCGAAGCTTTACGCAGGCTATCCATCAAAGAAAGATGCCGATTTCTTCATTTTCCCATGTATAAATTTCCCTTTCTGGCCATGGAGGCTTATCACCTGTACAAGGAGTCTCTGGCAAATGTGGTTTTGGTCGCGGGCATGAAGGAGCTTTTGGAAGAGTTGCATCATCAAGGCTATCTTTTAGCCATTATCTCATCCAATTCCGAACATAATATCAGAGAATTTTTGGAAAAGCACCGGGTGGATCATATCGAACAGATTATTTGTACACCGAGCATTTTCGGCAAGGATACTGCGATTAAGAAATTTTTAACAAAGAATGATCTGAAAAATTCCCAGGTCATTTATGTGGGAGATGAGCATCGGGATATCGTGGCGTGCAAAAAAAATGGCGTCAGGGTGATCTGGGTAGCCTGGGGATATGACGCCATAGATATGGTGAAAGAAGAGGGTCCGGACTATCTGGTGCAGATGCCGGATGAGGTTTTAGGTATTTTGAAAGAATTTTAGGAAACGGATTTGATTTTATCAGCCCAAAGGTTAATCAGGTCCTCCGGGACGGAGAGATCCCCTAACCCGGCCCCCAGCCGAATATGGGGTTTATTTTTCCCGTGGTAATCACTGCCTCCGGATACATAGAGACCGTGCCGCCGGGCAATATCCAAAAGAAGGTTGATATTTTCCGGGGCGTGAAGGGCGTAAAAGACCTCCAGCCCGTCCAAGGCGGATTCCGCACTGATCTCCTCCACCATTTTGCGGTGGTCGGTCACCAAATAGGTAAAAGGGTGAGCCAGAAAAGCCAGCCCTCCGGCCTCCTGAATCGCGGCCACCACTTCCCCGCAGGGAGGGAAATAAGAATCAAACATATACAGGACACAATGAGGATCGTTCATATACCGGTAGAGCATTTCCGGATACTTAACCAGTTCTTCGGGAAATCTTTTTAAGTTTTCCGGATACTTCCACAGCTCTTTTTCAAAGGCCTCGGTAGCAAAAGGCGCCACATATTCCAGATCAGGATCCAGTTTGAATCCTCTTTTCTGCAGTTCCTCCTTAATGAGGGCAAAAATCTCTTTTTCTTTTTGTTCCATCTCCTGTGGGTGAAAGCGCAGGTCAATATACTTTTGCATCTGGGATAGATCAAATCCGTACCCCAGGATTTCCACCAACAAAGAGCCAAAAGTGGCGCAGAATTCTACACCGGTGATGATTCTGCCGGAGAATGCTCTCAGCTCTTTGCTATGGCGTAGCCTGTCGTAGGCAGAAATAACATTATGGTCCGTAATACTTAAAAAATCCAACCCCAACTCCCGGGCATTACTGATCAACTGCTCCGGCGTGTCTGTGCCGTCAGATTCACGGGTATGAATATGAAGATCAATTTGGGACATATCAATCAACCTCTCCGTATGCTGGATCTGTTCAGCATTTCTCTTTATGATCGGCTTGATAGGAATAAATTTGTGCCTTGGCAGGTAAGATCCCGTAATATTTACTCCCCTCTGAGGAACACTTTTAGAGGAGCCTATTTTTGCCTACCTATCATACCGCATTCGATGCGGGATGTAAACTTTTTATCCCTGCAAATGATCGATTATTTTGTTGCTTTAAAATAGTTGAGGAACAAAACTTCCCTGGGTTATAATAGATGGGGTTGATCAGCTTGAAAAAGGAGGGTAGTTTTCAAAAACTAATATTTTTTAGGGGGTATTCGATTGCAAGCGTTTCATGATTTTATTGGCTTCCTCAACGGTTATCTTTGGGGGCCGCCCATGCTTGTCCTTTTGTTTGGCACTCATTTGTTTTTAACTTTCCGGCTCCGTTTTATTCAAAGATATATCGGGTTGGGCATTAAACTATCTGTCCGTAAGGACAGGCAAGGATCCGGGGATGTCAGCCAGTTCGGCGCTTTAACGACGGCCCTGGCTGCGACCATTGGCACCGGTAACATCGTTGGGGTGGCGACAGCTGTCTCCCTGGGAGGCCCGGGAGCCGTTCTCTGGATGTGGCTGACAGGCGTATTCGGCATTGCGACCAAGTATTCCGAAGCTTTACTTTCCGTGAAATACCGGGTAAGAACATCAGACGGGACCATGCTGGGAGGACCCATGTATGCCCTGGAGAACGGCCTGAAAATGAAATGGCTGGCCGTATTGTTCTGTATCTTTACTTCTATAGCGGCCTTTGGTATTGGCAACACCGTTCAGGCCAACTCTATTTCTACCATGGTCAATGAAACCTTCAAAATTTCTCCGTACATTACCGGTGCAGTAATGACAGTCCTTACAGCCATTGTCATCCTTGGTGGAATCAAATCTATCGCCAGAGTGTGCGAAAGGTTGGTTCCTTTTATGGCTATTTTCTACACGCTGGGATGTTTAATCATCTTGGCCATGAATGCTTCATTTATATTTCCTGCCGTCGCATTAATTGTTAAATCAGCTTTTTCACCTCAGGCGGCCGGCGGCGGTTTTATCGGTGCTACGGTGATGATGGCGGCCCGGTATGGGATTGCCCGGGGCCTTTTTTCCAACGAATCCGGTCTCGGTTCCGCCCCTATCGTGGCGGCGGCAGCCCAGACCAAAAACCCGGTGCGGCAAGCCCTGGTTTCCTCCACAGGTACCTTCTGGGATACCGTAGTGGTCTGCGCCATGACCGGGATGGTCCTGGTGACGACCATAATGAAAAACCCGGAAATGCTGAACGGACTGCAAGGCGCCGCTTTAACCAAGACTGCTTTTGCCCAGATTCCGGTTGTCGGGCCCATCGTATTAACAGTCGGTCTTTTAACCTTTGTGTTTTCCACCATCCTGGGTTGGTCCTATTACGGAGAGAGAGCGATTGAATACTTGTTTGGAAAAGTTGGCATCTTGCCTTATAGAGTTTTGTGGGTGGTTGCGGTTTTTATTGGTTCTACCGTATCCTTGCAGTTAGTGTGGGATTTTGCGGATGCCATGAATGCGATGATGGCCATACCGAACCTGGTCGCTCTGCTCCTGCTGAGCGGTGTAATCGTCGCGGAAACCCGGGAATATCTCTGGAATGACAATCTGGATAAGTCTGTACCAGTTAAAGAAAAGCAGTTGTAATATTAGTATTATCGAAAAACCATGGAAGGAGGCCGGGATGGCCTCCTTATTTTATTATCCGGTACCCGGCAACGGTTCACGGATCCCGAAAAGCCCTGGGGGCTTTTTTAGTTTTCTGATCATCTTTGTTATTTGACAAATTATCCGATTTTTTTTATGATACATTTATAAGTTCCGAGGAGAATGAAGATGCATATCGTTTTAGTCATCTCGCTGGGTCTTTTGGCCGGCATTCTAAGTTCATTGTTAGGGGTAGGGGGCGGAATTATCCTGGTGCCGGGAATGATGTATTTATTAAAAATCCCCATTAAAACCGCAATCGGCACCTCCCTGGCGATTATTCTTCCTACTGCAATTATTGGGGTATACCGGCACGGCCTGAACGGAAATGTAAACTGGAAAGTGACCCTTTTGATTTCGCTGGGCACAGTGACCGGAGCCTATTTAGGCGTATGGTTAAATGAGGTGTTATCTGTGGAAACCCTGCGCAAAATATTCGTTGTGCTTTTAATTGTCATGGCCATTAAAATTTGGCGCGGGTGAGGATCGCCGGGACAATTCTTAACACATAAGAGACGATCACAGAAAGATCAAGAAAAATTAAATTAGTCGAAAATTATTGGAAGGTACATGGTTTTTATTTGGTGATTGGTTGCTTGCAGGCAGCTTTTTTTATTAGAGCTGGTAATCCTGTTTTGTTTAAGAGAAACTTTATTTGGGTAGATTCAAATGGGCTTGAACATGAATAAGTGTTTGTGTCACTGTTATGAACGGAACAATCCAACTTGAAAAGAGGTGCGCTTGTTTTGGAACATGATAGAAAAGGTTGTAATCAAACATTGTTAGACGTGGTTCAATCTGCCTTTGAGACAGCGGATGATAAGTTATTCGTGGAAAACGGGGATGAAAAAGATCCTAGTATCGTCAGTAAAAGTGATTTATTTATCGCATTTGCCGGGGGATTGTCAACGGAACAGACCCTGGGAGAATTGTGCGCAGAATGGGTGAAAAGGAGCCAGAGTTATGTGAACATTTCTCTGGGAAAAACGCTGGAAAAATTTTTCCGCGATTTTTCCGCCCAGATCGGCTGGTTCATCAGCATCTTCAATTCGATTCATGACGGGATCATGATTGCCGATGAAAGGGGTATTGTCAGATTTATTAACCCTGCCTATACGAAATTGACCGGCGTGGAAGCGGAAGATATTATCGGCCAAGAATTGAGCGCAGCCAGGCCCAGCGCCCGTCTGCCGGAAGTGATCAAAAGTGGAAAGCCTTTGTATAATGTACACCGGAAAGTGGGCGACGTGGAATATATTGCTAGTATGCATCCCATCATTGTTCAGGAAAAGGTGATCGGGGGTGTGACCATAGCTTCCGATATCACGGAGATGCAAAATTTAAATAAAAAATTGATTAATTACAGAAATAAAGTGAAAGGCTTAATTAACCGGGTGAAAGAACAGAATGTGGCCCGATATGATTTCTGTGATATTCTGGGCATTTCCCCGGAATTCCAAAAGATTATGCGTATGGCGCAAAAATTAAGTCAATCGAATATCAGTGTCTTAATCAGAGGTGAAAGCGGCACCGGCAAAGAACTTTTTGCCCATGCCATCCATAATGCAAGCAAAAGAGCCCAAGGTCCTTTCGTCGTTGTCAATTGCGCCGCCATACCGGTAAACCTGTTGGAAAGTGAATTATTCGGCTATGAAGCAGGGGCTTTTACCGGGGCCAATAAGCAGGGGAAATCAGGTTTAGTGGAGATTGCTGATGAGGGGACCATTTTTCTCGACGAAATAGGGGACATGAATGTGGACCTGCAGGCAAAGCTGCTCCGCTTCCTTCAGTCCATGCAGTTTCAAAGGGTGGGAGGCACAGAAACCGTTGACGTCAATGTCCGGGTCATTGCCGCCACAAACCGGGACCTGGAATCAATGGTGGAAAAAGAAACTTTCCGGGAAGACCTGTATTACCGGCTGAATGCCGCCCAGCTAAAAATACCGCCTTTAAGAGAGCGCAAAGAAGATATGGAAATTCTCATCAACTATTTTTTAGCGAAGAATGGGAATAAAGACTGTGGACATTATACGCTGGCGGAAGATACCAAGAGGATTCTCTTCCGTTATCCCTGGCCGGGAAATATCAGAGAATTAGAGAATACCGTTAATTTTTTGACCAGTATCTCCAATGAAAACGTCATCGCCTCGTCTAATTTGCCGGAAAAATTTTTCCGCGACAGACCGGACCGGCATCCGAGAGAGGACGTCAATAAAGAAAAGCAAGCATTGATCGATGCCCTGGAATTGTTTGGGAAAAGCGTCAAGGGGAAAAAGGAAGCGGCCAAGCATCTAAAGATCTCTTTAGCGACTCTTTATAATAGGCTAAAGTATTACGGCATTAAATAAACCTAGAAATTTCTAATATTTCTAGAAATATTTCTAGAAGTATTAGAAATTGAAGGGGCAAACCGGTACAACCCTATCATTCCGTTATAGATTCCATAATTTAATTATTATGTGCGAGCACTACGCGGTCAAGCGATTCAGGGGTTAAATGACTTCATTTAACCTCTATTTTTATGAATTGGTATGATTGTTGCAAATATGAGAAAAGCAAATGGCCATTAAGAATGGAAAGGAGAATTACAGCAATGGATAAACCTCTTACTGGTATTAAAGTGGTCGATCTGTCCAGAATCATTGCCGGACCCTTTTGTACCATGCAGTTAGGCGACATGGGGGCGGAAATCATTAAGGTGGAAAACCCTAACAAAGGAGATGACCTGAGATCAATCCCTCCTTTTATGAATGGAGAAAGTTCCTACTTTCTTTTAAACAATAGAAACAAGAAAAGTATTACCTTAGACCTGAAAAAACCCCAGGGAAAGGAAGTCCTAATGAAATTGCTGGAAGATGCGGATGTGCTCATTCAGAATTTCCGGCCGGGGGTAATCGATAAACTGGGCTTTAGCTATGAGAAGGTTGCGCAAATCAACCCCCGTATTATTTATTGTTCTATTTCAGGTTATGGGGACAGCAACCATAGCGGCGCCTATGATCCCATCATCCAGGGTGAATCAGGAATTATGTCCGTAAATGGAGATCCTGACGGCCTACCGGTTAAGGTAGGTGTTCCGGTAGGCGATCTGGTGGGTTCTTTATATGCGGTAAGCGGCATTCTTTATGCCTTATTAATGCGGAATACAAGCGGCAAGGGGCAATATGTGGAAATAAGCCTGCTGGATGCGCTGGTTTCCCTATTGGCTTTACCTGCCAGCATCTATGTGGCCACCGGGGAAAATCCGCCCCGGGTGGGAAATGGTCATCCCGGATTTAATCCTTATGATTTGTATGAGACGGAAGATGGATATATTAACATTGCAGTAGGCAATAACTCTTTATGGCAGAAGTTCTGCGCGGCCACCGGTTTGGAGACTTATCAGGACGATCCCCGGTTTCTCACGCTGAAAGACCGGAAGGAAAATCGCAGCGCACTGCAAAAGATCGTCAAAGAAGTTCTCAAAACGAAGGCAACAGAAGAATGGGTAAAGATATTTACGGAGCATGACATCCCCAACGGCCATATTCGCAAGATTAAAGAAGTGTTTGAAGATGAAAAACTGAAAAACCGAAATATGATTTCCACCATGCACCATCCGGTGGCGGGAGATTTTGCCTGGATGGGTAATCCAGTAAAACTGTCCAGCCAAAATGAAATTGACTATTTTCCTCCCCCCTTGTTAGGAGAGCATAGTGCTGAAATATTAAAAGGCCTGGGATATGGTGATGAAGAAATACTAGAATTGAAGAAAAATGGAGTGATGTAACGCTATGTGTGCAGACTGTAAAATTGTCCCCTTAAATGCGGTTGGGTCACTTGTGCGTGATAATCAAAAAATTGCGATTGGGGGCACTCTTTCCGCGAAAGAACCTATGGCGATTATCAGAGAAATCATCCGGCAGGGCATCAAAGGCCTTACCACCATTGGCGGTGCCCATGGGATAGATGTTGATCTGCTTTGTGCGGGGGGAGCCGTAAAAGCTGTGCATAATTCTTTTGTCGGCTTTGAATTTGACTTTGGCATTGCTCCCAACTACCGGAGACTGGTCCAGGAAGGAAAAGTGATCCCTCAGGACAGCGATTGTGATTTTATTTTAAACCAGCTGCGCGCCGCTGAATATGGCGTCCCTTTCATGCCCATGCCTTTGGTGGGAGGGACAGATTTATTAAAACTGCATCCGGAATATCAGACCATGACCTGCCCCTATACCGGTCAGAAAGTAACTGTTGTACCCGCTTTAAAGCCGGATGTGGCAATCATTCATGCCCATTACGGCGACAGCTCAGGGAATATTAAGCTTTTCCGGCCTCATTTTGCCGATCTGTTAATGGCTACGGCCGCGGAAAGAACCATTGTTTCCGTAGAAGAAATCATTCCGGAAGAAAAAATGCGGGAACTGAATCCGGAATTGCCGGGATATCATGTAGATGCTTTAATTCACCTTCCCTTCGGAGCGCATCCCACATCCTGTTATCCAAACTATGTTTATGATCGGGACCATATCGCCCATTATATGGAACTGGCTAAAAAAGGTGGGGATGTTTTTGATGAAGAATACTTAAAGGTATTTGTTCATGGGGTGAAGAGTCATGAAGAATATTTGGAACTGATTGGCGGATCAGAAAGACTGCACAAGCTCCGGAATTGGCAGGAATCCGTCCCCCAATGGAAGGAGGCGTTTATCTCCCATGAGTGCTGATTATTATACCATAGATGAGCTGATGGCGGTGTGCATGGCAAAAACAATCAAGGATCATCAGGTGGTATTTAACGGAGTTGCCGTTGCTCTGCCCTTTACGGCAATCATGCTGGCTAGAAAAACCCATGCGCCGCATAGTATTTTTTGGGGAGGCCTTCCCGGAGGCATTAATCCCCAACCCCCATTTTTGGTGCCTACCTCGGGCGACAGTGTGATGCTGGAAAATGCTACGGTCAAGTGCGATTTGCACGAAGTCTTTGATATGGCTCAAAAGGGAAAGCTGGATCGCATATTTTTTGGGGGCGGGCAGATCGATCAGTATGGCAACCTGAACAATACCTTGATCGGCAACCTGGAGCACCTGAAAGTAAAACTGCCCGGGGGGGCCGGGGCGAGCACCCTGGCTTGTTTTGCCAAGAACTTTACCGTTTGGTGCCCGCGCCACCGGGCGATAACCACCAAAAAGGGCAAACAATATACCCTGGTAAAACAAAATGATTTTGTAACTACCTTTGGACACCGGACTAAGGATGGGGTCACAAGAAAGGAAATGGGATTAATGGGCGGTGGCCCGGACTGTGTGGTCACAAACTTAGGCGTATTCGATTTTGAGCCGGAAGAATTTAAACTGCGCCTGAAGAGTTACCATCCGGGTGTCACGATTGACGAGGTAAGAGAAAACACCCAATTTGAACTCGTGATTGATCGGGATTGCCATGAGACTCCCATTCCTTCCAAAGATGAAGTAGAGATGATTCGGTTGATAGATCCACTGGAAGTGAGAAAAAAAGAGTTTTCCATCAGTGATCGGGAAACCAAATATTATTTTAAATAAATTTGGTTTTTATCATGAAAGGGGAAAACAAGTTAACCAAAAGAAATGGGGGTAAAAAATGTCTTTAGAAATAAGAAGTTTCCATGTTAAACATGCTAAGTTTACGGAAGGGCCGAGTAAGATTGAGGGAGGCACCCTGCTGATCAACAAAGACGCTGTACTGGGAAATTTAACCCATGAATCGATGGAAAAGGTTGATCTGGATATTGTCAAACCCGGAGACAGCGTGCGCATCATTCGGGTTTTAGACGTGGTGCAGCCCATTGCGTCTCCGGATAAAAAGATATTCCCCGGTTTTTTAAATGAACCGAGTACGGTGGGGTGGGGAAATACCAATCGTATCGAAGGATTTCGCGTCATCAGCTGCGGCACTTTTCCCCAGGTTCAGAATACGTCCTTAACTACGAAAGACGGTCTGATAGATATGTCGGGTGTGGGAGCAGAGATTTGTATCGGATCCGATACGGTCAATCTTGTCGTCACATATTATCCCAAAGCGAATGTTTCTAATGAAGAGTTTGATCAGGTTACCCGAAAATTAACGCTCACTTTGGCGGCGTATTTTGGGAAAATGACCTTGGGTTTGGAGCCGGATGAAGTTTGTCGTTATGACATTTCCCAAGAAAACCCGGAATTGCCCAATGTACTTTATATCAATCAACATCAGGATCAGGGCCCCCACATTCGTCCCTATCTATACGGCAGGCCTTTAGGAGAGGACTTTGTTCCCACTTTGATCAGCCCCCTGGAAATGATGGATGGAGCTATTGTGAGCGGAAACTACAGAAACTGCATGAAAAAACCTACCAGCTTTCATATGCGGGACCCCATTATGGAGGAGCTGCTGCGGCAACACAATAAAACCCTTAATTTTAAAGGGGTGATTGTAACCCGGGGACATCACGGGGATGCCACACTAAAACTGCGTTCAGCCTCTTGCGCGGCAAAACTGGCCAGGATGATGGGGGCGGATGGTGTCATTGTGGCCCTTGAAGGGACGGGAAACGGAACCATTGATTTTCAGTTTACCCTGGAATGTTGTGAAAAAGCCCAAATTAAGACCATCGGAATTATCCATGAATTGGGAGGGGTTGTAGGGGATGATGCTCCCCTTGTTTATCGAAGCCCCTATGCAGATGCCCTGGTCAGTACGGGAGGCGTGGAAAGAGAATTTGCCCTTGGTCCTGTTGAAAAGGTGATTGGCGGATCGGATTATTTAAATTATATGATGTTGGAAAGAGATCCATACAGTGGATTTGTAGCAAGACCTATGGATTTCTATGGTAGTTTTTGGAAGATGAATGCGGCCGGCTTTACTTGCCAAGATTTTTAGGAGGTGAAAAAATTGCCAAAAGTACGGATTGTGTATTATATTAACCAATTTTTCGGGGGGATTGGCGGGGAAGAACATGCAGGACATTTGTTTGAAGTGAAGAATGGCCCTGTAGGTCCGGGCGCCTTGTTGGAAAAGTTGCTGGGAAATGAATGTGGCATAGAGAAAACGATTGTGTGTGGGGATAATGAATTTAATGAGCACGAAGGGGAAAACATCAAAAAGATTTTGGAGGTAATAAAACAAGTAAATCCGGATATTTTTGTGGCCGGACCTGCTTTTACCTCCGGCCGTTATGGACTGGCCTGTATGAAGGCCTGTGTGGCGGTGGCGGAGAATTTTGGCATACCGTGCGTAACAGGGATTCATCCGGAGAACCCGGGGGCAGGCTTGCAGGAAAAGCAACAGCATGTATATGCCGTTCCAGTGGGAAAATCGGCTGCTACCATGAAAAGTGCGATCCAACTGTTTTCCGATCTTATTTCCAAAATAGTTCTGAACGGAGAAAATGGCCTTTCCGTCGGTGACGGCTTTTTATCCAGAGGAATCAGAAAAAATGTAAAAGTAGCGGATGGTGCCCCCAAAAGGGCTTGCGAAATGCTTTTAAACAAGATAAAGTCCCTGCCCTTTCAATCGGAAATTGCCGCGGAGCAATATGAAGTAATTGTGCCCCCACAACCCATCAAGGATCTTTCTAAAGCTAAAATTGCCCTGGTTACGGAAGCCGCCCTGGTACCGGAAGGAAACCCGGACGGTATTCAGGCAGCTCGGGCAGACAAGTGGGCGAAATATTCAATTAAAAAGACGGACGACTTTGTAGAGGGAAGTTTCCATTCCGTGCACGGAGGCTATGACAGCAAATGGGTGGATAAAGATCCGGATCGGGTTTTACCCTTGGATGCGCTCCGCTATTATGCACAAAATAGTGAGGTTGGGCAGGTTTGCGAGTACATTTATGTGACATGCGGCAGCATGGGGCACGTTCTGACCATGGAAAAGATAGGCAAGGAGATCGCTGATCAACTCTTAAAGGAACAGGTAGACGGGGTAATACTAACAGCAACCTGAGGCACCGGAACGCGTAGCGGCGCTACGGTGGCAAAGCAGATTGAAAAAGCCGGTATTCCAGCAGTTACATGCACAGGTCTGCCTGATGTAGCCTTAAGAGTGGGAGCGAATCGCGTTTATCGAACCGAGGGGCACTTTCACCAACCCTTTGGAGACCCGAATAAGAGTCAGGAAGAAGAAATGATATGGAGGAGGTGTCAGGTTAAGAAAGCTCTTGATTCTTTAACCCAAAGTGTGGATAAGCCTACATTAATTACATTTAATTAAAAGGGGGAGCCAAAGTGAAACTTAAAAAAAGTCAGGCAATGGTGGGGCTGTTGGCAGTATTATTATCTTTAACAGTATTTTTGGCCGGCTGCGGGCCAAAAGAGGGGGAACAGAGTCAGGGTGATTCAGAACAGGCAGGTTCCCCAGAAACGGTACAGTATTTGATGGGTACAGGTAATTCCGGCGGGGCTTTCTATTATTTAGGCGCTGCTTTATCCCAGGTGATCAATAATCATAGCGATCATTTAAACTTTACTCCGCAAACTACTGCCGGATCAGGAGAAAATGTACGGTTGATCAATGAAAAGACGGTCGAGTTTGCCTTGGGTTCTTCAACTACGGAAATTTTGGCCGTTAAAGGCGAAGGCCCTTATCAGGGGACGCCGCTGACTGATATCCGTGGTGTAGCAGGAGGATATATTCAGCCGGTACATTTTACCGTTAAGGCTGATTCAAACATCAAAAGCTTAGCGGATTTTAAGGGCAAAAAGATTGGTATGCCGGCAGGGGTAATTGCTACCACTGTGGCGCAGGAAGTGCTTAAAGAATATGGTTTAGAACCGGGCAAGGACTATACTGCGGTAAACATCGGATATACGGAGCAGGTTGATGCCATTAAAAACGGCAATATCGACGGAGCCATCCAAGGGGTAGCGCTTCCGGTTCCCGCAGTTACCGAAATGGACAGCACGATTGGCATTAGAATACTCAGTATCGATAAACCGGAGGTTCTGGAAAAGGTAAACAGTACATTGGCAACGGTTACTACAATCATACCGAAAGGAACCTACCCTGGTTTCCAAGAGGATGTCCAAACGGTTGGTTTTCCTGCGGACATCATCGTAAATAAGGATGTTCCGGATGACGTGGTATATGAGTTTTTGACCATTATGTATGATAATCATGACGAATGGGTTAAAGGTTATGCGGCAGCCGAAGGCTTCAATTATGAAAATGCCATCATACCCGGTTGGATTGACCTGCATCCTGGTGCCGTGAAGTATTTCAAGGAAAAAGGAATATTAAAATAAAAAAGAGAAGGAAGAGTGCAATGAGGGATGATCTTCCTCATTGCACGTCTTCATCTAAAAAGACATTGCACCAGAATTAGGCTAGAAAAAATAATGGAAAATGCTCCATCAATGATGAGGAGGGTGTGATGAAATGACAGAAGTAGTTGAGGCTCCGGAAAATCAGATATGGGGATCTTATGACAAGACAGTTAAAAAAATAAAAATTGTCCTGGCTGTTGCATGGGTACTATTTCAGATTATCAGCGCGATGTTAAATGTACCTGATCCCGCCCGGGCCCGCGTGATTCACCTTACTTTTGCTTTGATTTTTGTGTATTTGACTTTTCCTTTTCGAAGAGGGAATAAAAATATAATGTCTGCTCTGGAAGGGTGTGCAAACATCCTGGCCATATTACTGGCGATTGCGGGTGCCGTTTATATGTATACCCAATACGACCTTTTGATCTGGCGTATCGGGGTACCTCTTCCCGGAGATATCATTTTTGGATTGATTGAGATAGTCCTTATCTTGGAGGCTGTCCGGCGGTCATTGGGGTGGCCTCTGGTAATATTGGTATCCTTATTTATTCTGTACGGCTACGTAGGGCCCCATATGCCTTCTATCCTTGCGCACCGGGGCTTGTCAACTGCCCGTATTATGAGCAATTTATATTTGGGCGATGGCGGTATCTGGGGAATTCTCCTCGGGGTATCGACCACTTATGTGGCATCCTTTATTATTTTCGGCTCCTTCTTTAATATTACCGGTGCCGGAGCATGGTTCATTGATATCAGCTACGGATTGGCAGGCTGGATGACGGGAGGACCGGCTAAAATGGCGGTGATTGCCAGTGCCTTGTTCGGGACTATTTCCGGAAACTCGGCAGCCAATGTTGTTACCACAGGAACTTTTACGATTCCTCTCATGAAAAGAGTCGGATATAATAATGCCTTTGCGGGAGCCGTAGAGTCGGTCTCCTCGACAGGCGGTCAAATCATGCCCCCTGTGATGGGCGCTGCGGCCTTTTTGATGGTCCAGGTTTTAGGGCTGCCCTATGCGGTGATTGCGAAAGCTGCTCTCCTGCCCGCCATTTTATACTTTGGCTCTGAATTAATCTGCGTTCATTTTGAGGCCAAAAGAGTGAAGCTGGAGGGGTTGCCCAGAACTGAATTGCCGCCTATTTGGGCTACTTTTAAACGGGGCTGGTTCTTTCTGCTGCCCATCCTTGTGCTGCTTTATTTAATCTTTTGGCAGCAATTAAGCCCTATTTTCGCTGCTTTGGTGTCGGCTTTTGTGTCTCTTCTTATCGCGGTATTCAATAAGAATAACCGGCTTAATGTAAAAAAGTTAATTGAAGCCTGTAAAGACGCATCAAATAACATGATTCAGGTTGCCGTTGCCTGTGCGGCAGCCGGGATACTTGTGGGCATGGTTTCTCTAACCGGATTAGGGTTCCGCATTTCAGAGCTAATTTTATATATTTCCGGCGAAAATCTCATGATTACCTTAGTTCTATCGGCCTTCGCATCCATTATATTCGGCATAGGCATGCCCACCACTGCTGTTTACATTGTGGTGTCATCGCTAATTGCTCCGGCAATCGTGGAGTTGGGTGTTCCGGCCCTTGCCGCCCATCTGTTTATCTTCTACTTTGCCTGTATTTCGGCCATCACACCGCCGGTGGCAGTAGCCGCTTATGCAGCAGCTCCATTAGCGAAAGCTGACCCGATGGATGTTGGGGTCAAAGCATTTAGACTGGGTCTGGTTGCCTTTATCATTCCCTTTATGTTTGTGGACAATCAAGCCCTTTTGTTAGAGGGAAGCTTTTTGACCATATTCTCAGCGATAATATCCTCTACGTTAGGGATCTGTGCTCTAAGCGGAGCTGTAACCGGGTGGCTGATCAGTGATCTAAAGCTATGGGAAAGAGTGGTGCTGTTTATGGCAGCGCTTGGGATGCTTAAGGTGGGACTGGCTACAGATATAGTAGGTTTTGTGGTTTTAGTCTTTTTCATTATTAAGAATTTAAGAAGAAATAAAGCAGCTGGAGAGGCAGTGTAGGAATTAATTGGCGAGGATGATGAAATAATGCATGAGATTTACGATATGATCATCGTAGGAGGAGGGCCGGCCGGATTGGCCGCCGGAATATACGGATCCCGGTCTCGTTTAAAAACAGCCATTCTCCAGAAAGGAAAACCGGGAGGGCAGGCTGCGACTACTCAAGACTTAGAAAACTATCCCGGGTTTTCCAGAGGAACGACAGGGCCGGCCTTAATGGAGGCGATGACAGAGCATGCCAAAAGTTTTGGGACGGAAATCATCCGTGAAGAAGTTGCGGATCTGGAATTGGACGGAGAGATCAAGATTGTAAAAGGAAAAAGCGGCCATGAATACCGGGCTAAAACTGTTATTTTGGCACCCGGAGCGGAGCCCAGATCCTTAAACATCAAAGGCGAAAGACTCTTAAGAGGGAAAGGGGTTTCCTATTGTGCCACCTGTGATGCCGACTTTTTTGAGGAATTAGATGTAGTCGTTGTCGGCAATGGTGATGCTGCCGTGGAAGAAGCCATGTACCTGACGAAGTTTGCCGAAACGGTGACCATTATTGTGATCCATGATGAAGGGATCCTGGATTGTAATAAAGCCAGTGCGGAGATCGCCTTTGCGAATCCTAAAATTAAATGGATATGGAATTCTGTATTGAATGAAATAAAGGGAGACGGACTGGTGGAAAGCATCGTCATTAAGAACATCAGAACCGGTGCGCTTTCCGAGATGGAAACGAATGGGGTCTTTTTCTTTGTGGGTACCATCCCTAAAACCGAAATGCTGAAAGGAAAAGTTATCCTTAATGAGCAGGGGTATATTGTGACCAATGATCTCATGGAAACTTCGATACCAGGGGTATATGGGGCCGGTGACGCCCGCGTGAAGTATCTTCGTCAGGTGATTACTGCCGCCAGTGACGGGGCGATTGCCGCTGTTACTGCGGAAAAGTATTTGGCGGAAGAGGAAGGTTTCAAGGAAAGAGTGCTTCAGGCACAAGAACCGGTTTTGGTTGTCTTTTGGGCGCCTCAAATTGAAGAGAGCATTACTGCGGTTTCTGAGCTGGAGAAGATCGTCAGTGCTCTGGAGGGCAAAGTAAAACTGGTAAAAATAGATACTTACCGCAATCAGAGAGTCGCCCAAAGATATGGTATTACACAAATACCTAGTGCCGTAATTTTTAGGCAAGGTGAAATGGTGGATAGGATTTCCTGCTGCTGTAAAAAAGAATTGTGGAAAAAAGTAAATTCCCTCTGATACGAAATACTAAATACAAAAAGAAGGAGGTGGGAAAATGATTGAATTGACAAAAGAGAATTTTGAAGAGGAGGTATTAAAGGCAGAAGGTTTGGTGATGGTTGATTTTTGGAGCCAAAAATGTGAACCATGCAAAGCGTTAATGCCAAGTGTCCATGAGCTGGCAGAAAAGAATGAGGGCAAGGCAAAATTCTGCAGTCTGGATACCACAAATAACAAAAGACTTGCGATCAGTCAAAAAGTCTTAGGTTTGCCAACCATCGCCTTTTATAAAAATGGCGCAAAGATTGCCGAATTAGTGAAGGATTTTGCCATTGAAGATGTTGAGGCTAAATTGCATGAGTTGGCGTAAAACTATTCTAGAAAAACTAGTCTGGTGTTTTCGGTAAGGAACAAAATAGAATTAATTCAAACAGAAAGGAGCATGGGACCATGCTGCAAGGAAAGAAAGTGGCCATTTTAGGTGACCGTGACGGAATTCCCGGACCGGCCATCGAGGAATGCGTGAAATCGGCCGGCGCAGAGGTAGTATTCTCAACGACAGAATGCTTTGTCTGAACGGCGGCTGGAGCAATGGACCTGGAGAATCAGGCAAGGATTAAAGATTTAACGGAAAAGTACGGTAACGAGGACTTGATTGTTGTTCTTGGCGGAGCGGAAGCGGAGGCTTCCGGCCTCGCTGCGGAAACCGTATCTACCGGCGATCCTACCTTCGCAGGTCCCTTATCCGGAGTCTCGTTGGGACTCAAAGCTTATCATATGTTTGAACTGAAAGAGGAAGTTGACCCGAAGGTTTACGATGAACAGATCAGCATGATGGAAATGGTTCTTGAGGTAGATGAAATCATCAATGAAGTGAAGACCTATCGGGGTTAGCTAGGGGAGGAGATTCCATGAGTTTTCCGGTTGTCAAAGGTGCCGCTTATGCTTTAATACAGGCTACCGACATGCTCATGCACCAGGGTACGACTCAAACATCGGAAAGACGAAAAAACCCCGAATCAGAACATTTGCAAAAATTGCCTGAGCACCTGAGGAGTTTTGAGGAAGCGGTTAATTACCCGCCGAATCAGATCTATATTGGCAATATGACTCCTAACGACTTAAAAGGTATTGCCCGTCCTTGGTATCAGGCACCTGTTTCCGGAGCCTCCCGTACGGGGAAGTACGGAGAAATTATGCCGGAAGATGAATTCTTGGGATTGATGAAAATCGTTGATGCTTTTGATTTGGTGGTTTTAGAAGAACAATTTCAGGCCAATGTCAGGGAAAAAATGATCAGGCATCCCGTCCTGGGGGACATAAAAGATTTAGATAAATTATCCAAGAATCCCAGTAAAGTGGAGGAGATTGGCAAACTGGTAGAAGGCCATTTGGCACAGCCCATGTATTTTGCCGGAAAGCTTGTGGGGTGTGTCAAGAAAGCCCATGAATTTGACGAATCCTTATCGGATCATGTGATGTTTGAAAATCTGGTGGCCAAGGCTTCGGCCGTTTTTGCCTTAAAACTTCTGCTTTCTAAGGCTGAATTCCACGCGGAGCAGGTGGAATATATTATTGAATGTTCGGAAGAGGCTTGCGGAGATATGAACCAGAGAGGCGGAGGCAATTTTGCAAAATCGATCGGAGAAATGTGCGGCTGTGTAAATGCCACCGGTTCCGATACCCGGAGCTTTTGTGCCGGTCCGGCCCATGCGCTGGTTGAGGCTGCTGCCCTAGCCCAGTCAGGTATCTATAAAAACATTGTTGTTCTGGCCGGGGGTGCTTCCGCTAAGCTGGGCATGAATTCCAAGGATCATGTCAAAAAAGGGATGCCGGCTTTAGAAGATATGCTGGGCGCCTTTGCTATTCAGATCGCGGAAAATGACGGCGTTAACCCGGTGATCCGCACGGACGGTGTAGGACGGCACAAAATTGGATCAGGTGCCTCACCTCAGGCAGTGATGACGGCTATTGTCGCAGATCCTTTAGATAAGTTAGGTTATAAGATTCCTGAGATTGATCGTTATTGTGCAGAAATGCAAAATCCTGAGATTACCGAACCTGCCGGAGCCGGCGATGTCCCTTTAGCAAATTATAAAATGATCGGTGCTTTGGCGGTTAAAAGAGGAGAATTAGAAAAGGCCGATCTTCTCGAAGCCGTGCATCGGTTCGGCATGCCCGGATTTGCTCCTACCCAGGGCCATATACCTTCCGGGGTACCCTTTATCGGACATGCCCGGGATATGATTTTAGAAGGAAAAATCAACAGAGCCATGATTATAGGGAAAGGAAGCCTTTTCCTGGGCAGGTTGACGAATTTATTTGATGGTGTATCCTTTATCATTGAAAAGAACAGTGGGATGCCAAAGGACACCTGCTTTGATAAAGAAGAAATAAGATCAATGATTGGACAAGCCATGCGGGATGTTGCGCAACTATTGAGAAGTGAATAAACCGGACAAAAGAGCAATTTCCCGATCGGGGGTGAAAATATGGGCGTAAACCGGATCAGAGATACTATTGCGGAAGCATTTGAAGAAGTTGCTGATGCCCTGGAAACCGGATCTTTTGGTAAAAAAACCAGAGTGGGTCTGACCATTCTCGGAAGTGAGCACGGGCCCCAAGAACTGGTCCGGGGAGCAGAGCTGGCCCAAAGCCAGAACCCGGATCTTCAGGCCGTGGTGATCGGGGCTGGTGTAAAAACATATCTGGAAACAGCAGAGGCATCCGATGAAAAAGAAGCCCATGCCAAAATGGATCAAATGCTTCGAGACGGATTTTTGGATGCCGCAGTTACCATGCATTACAGTTTTCCTATCGGCGTCTCTACCGTGGGCCGGGTGATTACTCCGGCTAAAGGCAAGAAAATGCTTCTGGCCACTACAACCGGAACATCTGCTACCGAGCGGGTGTCTGCCATGCTCAAAAATACTGTCTATGGCATTGCTGTGGCGAAAGCCTGCGGAAATCATCATCCTTCAGTAGGAATCTTAAATATTGACGGAGCCAGACAGGTGGAAAGGGCCTTAAGGAAACTCCAGGAAAGAGGATATCCCATTAGCCTGATTGAATCTACCCGGGCAGACGGGGGTGTGGTCATGCGGGGGAATGATCTTTTAATGGGTGTTCCGGATGTCATGGTGCAGGACAGTTTAACCGGTAATGTGCTGATGAAAGTTTTCTCCGCATCCAGTTCCGGCGGCAGTTATGAGTCTTTGGGTGATGGCTATGGCCCCGGAGTGGGAGAAAACTATGATCGTATTATTTGTATTATTTCCCGGGCTTCAGGGGCTCCGGTAATTGCCGGGGCAATCCGCTTTGCGGCCGATTGTGCTAAAGGTAAACTGGTGCAAAAGGCAAAGGACGAGTTTGCTGCGGCCAGGAAAGCCGGTTGGGATGACTTCGTGAAGTCATTGAGCTGTAGTGCGGTACCCGCTGCAAAAGGGACTGGAGCTGAAGTTGTCGTCCCACCTAAAAAACCTGTTTCTGATTCCATTCCCGGAGTGGAGGTGATGGAGTTAGAAGAGGCAGTTTCCCTTTTATGGAAGGAAAATATTTACGCGGAAAGCGGCATGGGTTGTACCGGACCTATTGTCATGGTTGCCCCGGAAGACAAAGAAAAAGCCTTCGAGTTGCTGAAGAAAAATGAATATTTATAGATAAAAGGGCAATAAATTTTACCCTTCAATCATCTAGCACTTGCGGGCTCTTTGGGGCCCGCAGTTTTTTTAGATAGAAAAATTTGCCGGCATCATAAAGGATTCAATTTTTTTGCACCAGCAGCATTCTTCTTATCATAATATAATAATTATATAAAATATAAAATTATAATATTTTACTTATAAAAAAACTGACGCTAAAATAGAGGAAAATAAGAAAAAGGTGCTGAAATAATTATGAAGATCAAAGAATCCATTCTGCCGGGCATGCTTTTGACTGCCGGACTGGCGGGAGTGTCCTTCTGGCTGCAAAGGCTTTCCCTGATTAGCTTTTTTCATCTTAACTCTTTAATTATTGCCATTATTCTGGGCATGGTGATGAATAATGTAGGGAAAGTGCCTGCTTTTTTGGAACCGGGAATCACTTATTCTTTTAAAAAGATTTTGCGGATTGCCATTATCTTCTTAGGATTTAAGCTAAGCCTCAGCGACATGGGCCAGATTGGGGGAAAAGGAATCTTCCTGGTGATTGTGGTGACTGCCGCCACCTTGATGTTCACCCTGTGGCTGGGGAAAAGACTGGGCCTGGACCGTAATCTGGCGGTTTTGATTGGTGCAGGGTCATCCATTTGCGGGGCTTCCGCCATTGCCGCAGTCGCCCCGGTGATCGATGCCGACGACCAGGATATTACCTTTGCGGTGGCTACGGTGACCATTTTCGGCACCTTGGCCATGTTCTTATATCCCGTTTTCTATCATGTTTTTCACCTGCCTGATGTGTTGTATGCCGTCTGGGCCGGGTCTTCCATTCATGAGGTGGCTCAGGTCGTTGCCGCCGGTTTTGCGGCAGGGGAAAAAACCGGCCAGTTTGCCACTCTGGTTAAGCTCACCAGGGTATTGCTGGTCATCCCTACGGTTCTTTTGTTAGGATTCTCTACCGTAAAAAAAGGCGGCGAGAATCCGGGTTTTCGCAAGGGAACCTTTCCCTGGTTTGTTTTTGGCTTCTCCCTGGTGGTACTGATCAACAGCTTTTCCTTAATTCCTAAGCAGATCGTTGATCAATTTGTCACCCTGGACAGTTTTTTGCTTACCATGGCCATGGCAGGGTTGGGCCTGGGGGCCAATTATCAAAAATTGAAGAGGGTGGGATTAAAACCTCTTTACGCCGGCCTGTGTATTTCGGTTTTTATTTCTTTTTTCAGTTTTGTCCTGTCCGATTGGTTTTTTTCCTGAAATTCCAAACTGCTGGCCAATCGCCCAATAATTCAGTGAAGAAGCGGGTATGCGTATGGAAAAAGGTCATCATCATCAATATCTTCCTTATGGCCAAATTGTCTTTGCCTGTTTGATCTGGGGTTCCTATGGGCTGTTTGTGCAAAAGCTGCACCAGCCTCCCCAGGTGATTGTTTTTTTCCGTTTTCTCTTTGGGTTCATCATTTTGCTAGCAGGCATTTGCGTCACCAAGCAAGGCAGGGCTCTGAAAATACCCGGCCAATGGAAACCTTTGGTGTTGGCGGGTGCCATTAACGCAGCAAGCTGGCTGCTCGTGACGAAATCCATCCAATTAACAGGTGTGGCCAACGGTTTTATCCTTTATTATACCGCCCCCTGTTTTGTGGTCTTGCTGGCTCCGGTTCTGGTCAAGGAAAAAATCACAAAAAGGTCGATGACCGCTTTAATTCTTTGTTTTTTGGGCATCCTCAACGTGGTGGGCTTTGGCAAGTGGGATCCGGCCGGCCTCAACTGGCAGGGAAACCTGATGGGCCTGGGCAGCGGCCTGTTTTATGCCTTGTATATCATCTTATTAAAAAGGCTTCCGGGTCATCTTTTAGGCCTGGTATCCAATACCTATGTGTGCGCGGTGATCTCTGTTCTCACCTTTCCTCTTGCGGCCCCTGCTTTGCGGGCAATTTCTCCTAGGGAGCTGCTCATTCTGGCTTTAGCGGGAATCGCGATTCAGGGAGTGGCCACATCCAGTTATATGTTCGGCCTGCGTAAGGTAAGCGCACAGCATGCCAGTATTCTTTGCTACCTGGAAGTGCTTTTTGCCTCTATATTTGCCGCATTATTTCTCAAGGAAGGTTTTACAATTTATTTGCTCGTGGGCGGGCTGCTCATCATCGGCGGGGGCTTGCTGATAGTTTTCTCGGCAAGGAACCAAAATAAAGAAGAACAGCATCAATAAAGACGTAGTGGAGGGTGAAACTGTGAATGAACGGAAGCTAAGGGTTTTTTATGAAGTGGCGACAAAACTGAATATGACGGAAGTGGCCAATCAGCTTTTTATCAGCCAGCCGGCCATCAGCCAGACCATTCGGGAACTGGAAGCGGATTTTGGCATTCATTTGTTCGACCGGATCGGTAAAAGGCTCTATCTGACCCACGAAGGGGAAATCTTCCTGAATTATGTGCGCAGAATTCTCAACCTCTATGAGGATTGTGCCAAAATATTAAAAGAATCCAGTGAGTTAAAACAGGGCAAATTACGCATCGGCGCCAGTACCACCATCGGTATTTATGTTTTGCCCCAGATCATCGGCAAGTTTTATCAGGAACACCGGGGTATTGAAGTATCCATCGCCATTGAAAATACCAAGATTATCGCGGAAATGATTCTGAAAAACCAGATCGATTTTGCTTTTGTGGAAGGCCCGGTTTTTTCTGATGAAATCATCGAGGAATTTTTCTGTGCCGATGAGCTGGTATTTATTACTCCTCCGGGCCACCCTTGGGACCAGCCCGCAGGAATTGATTTTAAAGCGATTGAGCATGCCAAACTAATCATGCGGGAGCAAGGGAGCGGAACCAGGGAAGTGCTGGAGGAGGCCTTAAAAGCCTTTGACGTGGATGTGTCGGTGGATTTTGAACTGGGGAATACGGAAGCGATTAAAAAAGCGGTGGAAGCCGGGCTGGGAGTTTCCTGCATTTCCAAAAGATGTGTGGAGAAAGAGACGGCAGACGGGCGCATTGCTCTTACCAAAGTAAACGGCCTGGTTATTATGCGGGAGTTTCATCTTATTTATCACAAAGACAAGTATCTTTCCAAACTGTTTAATCTGTTTATTGATTTTTCCCGGTCTCAAGTCAAATAGCCTTAACTGGCTCTTCTCATCATCTCTTGATCCATGATTTCCGCCTTGGGAATATCTGTTAAGGATGTGCCTGTAACCCTAAGCAGGCTCTTTTGTTTTGCCCGGTTCTGGTAGTAGCTGCTATTCGGGTCTTTAGAAGCTTTAGTCACTTTATAATAAGCAAATAGTTATTATAAACATAATCTTTTTATATTTCACTTATCAAAATTTAAGAAGTACAATGAAAGCGTAAGATAAAATCGTTCCATATGGGCGCTCAAAGTCGTTTTGACTTAACCTTTATAAGGGTTAAAAAAAGCTATTTGCTCATCTTAAACATGACAAAGCAAATGGAAATACTAGTATTTATCCTTTGTCATACTAAAGATAAGAAAAAATAACACTGGAGGTGGAGAGTTTGGAGGATAAAAAGACTCCTCTTTTGGACCAGCTGGAACAGGGCCCCTGGCCAAGCTTTGTCACGGAAATGAAAAAAGCTGCGGAAAAAGATGATTCTGCCAAGGACTTGCTGCTGCAACTGGAACAATCCTATGTCGACAAGAAAGGCCATTGGAAGCATGGAGGCATTGTAGGCGTAAGAGGGTACGGGGCCGGTGTCATCGGACGTTATTCCGATTCACCCGAAGAATTTCCCCATGTGGCGGAATTCCATACGGTTCGGGTGAACCAGCCCAGCGGGTGGTTTTATAACACGGCGACCCTGAGAAAATTATGCGACATCTGGGAAAAGCGGGGCAGCGGATTGACCAACTTACACGGGTCTACGGGGGATGTGATTCTCTTAGGGACGAAAACCGATCAACTGCAGCCTACTTTTGACGAATTGAGTGATGCCGGGTTTGACCTGGGCGGGTCCGGGTCCGGTTTGCGCACGCCCAGCTGCTGCTGCGGACCGGCCCGGTGTGAATGGTCCTGCTTTGATACCCTAGACCTGTGCAATGATCTTACCCATACATTTCAGAATCAAATGCACCGTCCCATGTGGCCCTATAAATTTAAGTTTAAGATTTCCGGCTGTCCCAATGACTGTGTGGCGTCCATTGCCCGGGCCGACCTGTCCATTATCGGCACCTGGCGGGACAGTCTGAGAATTGATCAGGAGCAGGTAAAAGAGTATGCCCGTTCCGGCATGGATATCCGGGGCGAGGTTTGTGAAAAGTGTCCCACCAAAGCTTTGAAATTTGATGAAAAAGCCCAGGAACTTCAGGTAAAAGTGGAAGACTGCACCCGATGCATGCACTGTATCAATAGAATGCCGAAAGCGATTCGGCCCGGGGTGGATAAAGGGGCCACGATTTTAATCGGGGGTAAAGCCACGATTCTTCGCTCTGCTTTCCTGTCCTGGGTGATTGTGCCCTTTATGAAAATGGAACCGCCCTATCAAGAATTAAAAGACTTGATTGATAAGATCTGGGAGTGGTGGGATGAAAACGGCAAGACCCGGGAGAGAGTGGGAGAATTGATTTACCGTCTCGGTATGGGAAATTTCCTCCGGGCCGTAGGATTGCCCCCGGTGCCCCAGATGGTGCGGGAACCGCGTGCCAATCCCTACATCTTCTGGCAGGCGAATGAAGTGGAAAGAGGTGAAGGGAAATGAGCAGAACAGATTTAGGACCTCCGGATTACCGGGAGATGCTGCCTCCCATTATTAAAGAGAATTATGGCCAGTGGCAATATCATGAATATGTGCAGCCGGGTGTGATGAAACACGTTTCGGAATCCGGGGCGGAGCTGTTTACCATTCGGGTCGGTTCTCCCCGTTTGGTGAGCCTGGATTTTATCCGGGAAATCTGTGATTTAGCGGATACCTACTGTGATGGGTATCTCCGTTTTACCAGCCGGCATAATGTAGAATTTTTGCTTTCCAAGGAAGAAAATGTGCAGCCTTTGCTGGATGCTTTGAAACTGAAAGGATATCCCGTGGGGGGGATCGGCAATGCCATGAGCAGCATGGTACATACCCAGGGGTGGATCCATTGCCATACGCCGGCTACGGATGCCTCCGGAATTGTCAAAGCTGTCATGGATGACCTGTTCGAGCATTTTACCCATATGGACCTGCCCGCCAGGCTGCGGGTGGCCTTGGCCTGCTGTCTCAATATGTGCGGGGCGGTGCATTGTTCCGATATTGCCATTCTGGGTATCCACCGGACGGTTCCCCGTATTAACCATGACAGACTGTCCAAGGTGTGTGAGATTCCTACGGTGATTGCCAGTTGCCCCACAGCGGCCATCAAACCGGATCCTCAGAAGAAGAGCGTAAAAATTAACGAAGAAAAATGCATGTATTGCGGAAACTGCTTTACCATGTGTCCCGCTATGGAAATTATGGATCCGGTGAACGACGGTATTGCCATTTTGGTGGGAGGAAAGGTTTCCAATGCCAGGACCGGCCCCATGTTCTCCCGCCTGGCCATCCCTTTCCTGCCCAACAACCCGCCCCGCTGGCCGGAGGTGGTGGATGCGGTCCATAAAATTGTGGAAGTTTGGATTGCCGACGCCCAGACAGGAGAGCGGGTAGGGGAATGGATCAACCGGATCGGCTGGGAGAGATTTTTTGACAGGACCGGTATTCCCTTTACGGATAAGCACATTGACGACTATATTTTCTCCGTTCCTACATTCCGTTCGACTACCAACTTTAAATGGTAGAAAAGAGGTGAGATGCGGTGGGGGAAGCTTCTGATTTAAGAGAAAAGGTTCTGGCCTATTTAAACTCGGTAAGTAAAGCCAAGACCAGGGAAATTGCCGATGCTTTAGGGGAAAAGAAAAGTAATGTGGATCAGGTGGTACGGGATTTAGGTAATGAAGACATTATCGAATTTCTTTACCTGGGCACCTCTTATGTGCGCATCAAAGGAAAAGAATAGAGCTTGAGACCCGGGACGCTGCAGGTATGATATCTGCAGCGGCCTTATAAATTGGAGAAGTGAGGTGACAGGCATGTATCTGGTAAATATCAATACGGACAAATGTACCGGTTGTGGGGCGTGTGTGGAAAATTGCCCGGTAGAATATTTGGCCCTGGAAGAGGGGAAGGCAACCATTGTAGGGGATGAATGTCAGGGATGTGAAAGCTGCGTCGCCGTATGTCCCTCCGAAGCTGTTTCCGTGCAGGAACTATAAAATTATTTGGGAGGTTGGGAAAATGGGGTACATCGATTTTAATGGCCAGCAATATGAAGTGGATGAAGACGGTTTTCTGGCTGATCCTACTTTGTGGACCAGAGAATTAGCCGTATTTCTCGCCAAGAATGAAGAAGTCGAGCTGACCGATGAACACTGGAAGATCATTGATTACCTGGTTAATTATTACAAACAGTTTGGCATCGCGCCCATGGTGCGGAAGATGGTAAAGGATACCGGATTCAGTGTGGAAAAGATTTATGAATTATTTCCCAGCGGCCCGGGAAAAGGGGCCTGCAAAATTGCGGGAATCCCGAAACCTACGGGTTGTGTTTAAAATACCATAAAATTTTTAGGGAAAGAATGATGGCTATGACAAGTTCAAAGCGAATTGTCATCATCGGGGGTGTGGCAGCGGGACCAAAAACCGCTGCCCGGGCCCGCCGTCTCCTGCCGGAAGCGGATATCACCGTGATTGAGCAGGGGGAACATATTTCTTATGGGAGCTGCGGCTTTCCGCTCTATCTGGCCGGTATGATTCCCGATTTGACTTCTTTATCTGTCACAGCGGCCGGCTTAAAGAGAGACGTGACCTATTTTGCCCAGGAAAAAGATGTCCGTTTTTTGGTGAAAACCTGTGCCACGTTCATTGACCGGGAGCATCAGGAAGTGGTGGTTTGGGACCGGGAACAAAAGAAAGAGAGCCGCCTTCCTTATGATGATCTGGTCCTGGCGACAGGGAGTCAACCGGTGATTCCCGATATTCCGGGGATTGAACTAAAAGGGATTATTTCCCTGCATCACCCGGAAGATGCCCAGTTGATCCGCAGCGCGGTGCAGGATGGAGTGAAAAAGATTGCCGTCATCGGCGGCGGCCTCATCGGCATGGAAGCTGCGGCCGCCCTGTCCCGGCCGGGACGGGAAGTGACCGTATTTGAAAAAGAGGAACAGATTCTGCCCGGGATCCTTGACCCGGAATTTGCTGGTTTAGTCCGGGCCCACCTGGAAGAAAATGGCATCCAGGTTTTTACCGGAGAAACGCTGAAAGGAATCAAGGGAGACGGCAAAGGGGGAAACGTCAGGCGCATCACGACCAACAAAAGTATCTATGATGTGGAGCTGGTGGTGCTGGCTTGCGGGGTAAGGCCCAATATTCAATTAGCCTCCGCTTGCGGCTTAACGATCGGTGCTACTGGCGCCATTCAGGTCAATGCGTATCTGCAGACCAATGACCCCCACATATACGCCGGGGGCGATTGTGTGGAAAATGTGCATTTGGTTTCCGGGAGAAAGGTCTATTTCCCCCTTGCTTCCACGGCGAACAAACACGGCAGAGTGATCGGCAGCAACCTGGCCGGTTTACAGGAAAAATATCCGGGTGTTTTAGGAACCGTGGCCCTGCAGGCAGGCGACTATAATATTGGCAAGACCGGCCTGACAGAGGCCGAGGCCAAAAAGCTGGGCTACCCGGTCAGGTGCGCCCTGGTTTCCGGACATGATACGGCCCATTACCACCCCCTCCATGGAAAAGGGATGCTGAAACTGGTGGTCCATGAAGAAACGGAAAAGCTGTTGGGCGCCCAGGTGGTGGGCATAGGAGAAGTGATCAAAAGATTGGATGTTTTGGCCACTGCCCTGCACTTGGGGGCCGATGCGCACCAGATTGCCCATCTTGATTTGGGGTATGCCCCGCCCTTTGCCACACCCATCGATTTATGCCTCCATGGAGTCCATACCCTGCAGAACCTGAAACAAGGCTTGGCCCAGGCCATTCCTTCCCGGGAACTGGCCCGGATGGGGCAGGAAAAAGAGGGGGATTTTCTCCTTCTGGATGTGCGGACTTCTGAGGAAGCGAGACGGCGGCCTGTGAAAGATCCTAGAAGCGTAAATATCCCTTTATCGGATCTCCGCACCAGATTCAGTGAACTATTCCCGCAGAAAGAGAAAAAAATTGTCACAGTTTGCCCTTTGGGTGTAAGAGCTTATGAGGCGGCATGCCTCCTGAAGGGAAAAGGTTTTACCGACGTGGCCTTTTTAGAGGGCGGCATCTCCGCTTTGCCTGGCTTGATATAAAAAGAGAAAGGACACAGGGTGACAAAGATGCAGAAACAGCTGAAAATTCCCCGGGTTGTCATTACCGCACCCCAGGGCCAATCCGGAAAAACAACGGTCAGTATCGGTTTGATCGGTGCTCTGGTCCATGCCGGATACCGGGTCCAGCCTTTTAAAAAAGGGCCGGACTTTATTGATCCCAGCTGGTTGTCCCGGGTTTCCGGGCGCTCCTGCCGGAACCTGGACTGTTTTCTCATGGATGATGACGCCATCAGAACATCCGTGTTTCAAACCTCCTTCGATAGCGATATCGCCGTGATCGAAGGAGCCATGGGCATGTTCGACGGCGTTGATCTTATGGGCAGCGGGAGTACGGCCCAGGTGGCGAAGATTTTAAAAGCGCCTGCCCTTCTCGTGGTTGACTGCCACCGGATGACGAGAAGCGTGGCCGCCCTGGTGAAAGGATTTAAGGATTTTGATCCTGAGGTAAAGCTGGCCGGGGTGATCCTGAACAATGTGGCGCGTCTCCGGCACCAGGAGATGCTCTCCGGGGCCATTGAAAGATACTGTGATCTTCCGGTCTTGGGCGTGATACCCAAAAATGTTTTGCACAGTATCCCCAACCGGCACTTAGGCTTAATTCCGGCGGAAGAAGATCTGGCCCTGCAAAAAGCCATTGCAGCCATTGCCCAAACGGCCCAGGACGCATTGGATCTGGGAAAAATCTTTGATTTGGCCTGTGAAGCCCCTGTACTGTCCATCCTGGATGGGGAAACCAGGATCCATCCGGGGGGGCATGGCGAGGTACCGGTGACCATCGGCGTGATCCGGGACCGGGCTTTTTCCTTCTATTATCCGGAAAATTTGACAAGCCTGGAACAGGCGGGAGCCAGGCTCGTTGATATAAATGCCTTGGAAAACCGCTGTTTGCCGGAAATCGATGCGTTGTTCATCGGCGGCGGCTTTCCGGAAGTTTTTTTGGACCGGCTGGCGGAGAACAAGACCCTGCGCCACCTCATTGCCCAAAAAATTGAAGCGGGTTTGCCCGTTTACGCGGAATGCGGCGGCTTGATGTATTTGGGCCGCAGCATCATCAAAGAGGAACAGCGTTTTCCCATGGTGGGGGTCCTTCCCTTTGATGTGGTGATAAAAAATAAACCCCAGGGGCATGGGTACACCGTGATGGACGTAGCGGGGGCCAACCCTTTCTTTGCCTTGAACTCTTCCGTCAAAGGCCATGAGTTCCATCATTCCTGTCTGGTGGACCTGGATACCGGCTCCATTGACTTTGCCTTTAAAGTGCGCCGGGGACACGGCATCGACGGGGAAAGGGATGGTATTATTTATAAAAATGTCCTGGCATCTTATAACCATATTCATGCTTTAGGCACGAAAAACTGGGCGGAAAGATTTGTGGCCGCCGCTGCTTTGTACCGGGACAGATGGACGGAAAATAAAAAAGTCTCAAATATCTAAAGGTCCGGGGGTGTAAGAATGGTATTGGTGATTTTTCTTTATCTTTCCTTTTTGGCCTTCATTGGTTTTTCTGTACAGAAAGCCCTGGCTTTTGCCAAAATGCCCATGCATGGCAGATGGGAGCTTTATCCAGTACCAAAAGAAAAAGGAAAGGGTCATTATGGGGGTTCTTATTATGAAGAGGTAAAATGGTGGACCAGGCCCAGGGAGACCTCCCGGTGGGAAGAACTGGTCGACATGGGCAAAGAAATTCTTTTCATCAAGAAATTATTTCAGAACCAGCGGCCTTTTTGGTGGCTTTCTTATGCTTTGCACTTGGGCATTTATTTTATTTTTTGCTGGTTCGTGCTGCTCTTTGTCCATTTTTTTCTTCCGGTACAGATACTCAGTTTCTTGATCGTTTTTACCGGCAGCTTGGGCATGGTCCTGGTGGCGGTGGGGTCGGCCGGCCTGCTCCTGAAAAGAATGGTGCATCACGAGTTTAAAATCTATACCACGGCCCAAGAATATTTTAACCTAGCTTTCCTTTTTGTGGTGGCTGCGACCGGTTTCCTCAGCTGGATCCAGGACGGTGCCTTTCAGTACGGCCAGGAATTAATGAAAAGTATGCTCACCTGGGCACCCTTTTCCCCCGACCCGATGGTAGCAATTCATCTGACCTTGTTTGGACTGTTAATGATCTATATTCCCCTCACCAAAATGAGCCATTATGTGGGAAAGTTTTTTACCTTCCATCAGGTTTTGTGGGATAACGAACCCTTTATTCCCGGCAATGAAATTGCCCGGAAAGTAAAAGAGGCCCAGACCTATGCTCCAGAGAAGTCCTGGTCCGGTCCCCATTATCCGGGAACCGCAAGCAAAACAGAGGAAAGGAAAGAGGGAGGCGCTATAGGTGGCTGATATGAAAAACGAACACATCACACTGCAGGATATGGGCTGTCCCCAGGATCGGCAGCTCTCCCAACCAAGTCTGGACCGGCTGATGAAATTGCCTTTCCCTTACGATCAACCGGGTGCAGAGCCCCCCTTAAAGGAATGGAAAGGGGACTGGAAAGAAAAAAACTGTACCTTCCTGGATGGCTATGCCGGCATGGAAAATTTGGTCCGGCCCCAGACCAAGGAAGAAGAAGAGGCCTTGGTGAACAAATTTTTAAAAGGGATGGAGAAAATCTTTTCCCAAGATACCAACCGGGCCATGCTTCAGCCCTTGCTCCTCTCCTTTGAATATTGTGCCAAATGCCATACCTGTTCCGAATCCTGTCACGTTTATCAGGCTAGCGGGAAGAATGAGATCTACCGGCCCATTTTCCGCTCGGAAATCTTCCGGCGCATCGCCAAGAAATATTTGGACAGCAAGGGGAATTTAGTGGGCACCTGGCGGGCCGGTGACGGGGATTTGAACTGGGAAACGGTGGCCCGCCTGGGCGAACTGGCCTACCGGTGCAATCTGTGCCGGCGCTGTGCTCAAACCTGCCCCCTGGGCCTGGATAACGCCCTCTTGGCCCGGGAAATCAGAAAGATTTTCAGCCAGGAAATGGGGATTGCCCCTAAGCCGCTCCATGAAAAAGGTACCATGCTGCAGTTGAAAACCGGTTCCACCACCGGCATGACCAAACCGGCTTTCCTGGATGTGATTGAATTTATCGAAGATGAGATTGAAGAAAAAATCGGCAAAAGAATCAAAATCCCCATTGATAAAAAAGGGGCGGATATTCTCCTCATGCACAATGCGGGAGAATTTATGGCCTGGCCGGAAAACCCGGCCGCTTTTGCCATCCTTTTTGAGGAAGCCGGTCTGGATTGGACCTTGAGCAGTGAGTTAATGGGTTATGACAGCGTCAATTACGGAGTCTGGTATGATGATTTCCAGGCCAAACAGGTGGCTGAGCAGCAGTTTAAGGCAGCGAAAGAATTAGGCGTCCAGAGAATCGTCCTGGGTGAATGCGGCCACGCCCACCGGGCAACTGCCGTCAGCATGGACCGGAGTGTGACTGGGACTTACTACGTGCCCAGAGAGAGCTTTCTCCCTCTTTTGTGGGATTTAGTGAAGACGGAAAAGCTGCGTTTTGACCCCGCGAAAAACAATTTTCCTGTTACCCTTCATGATCCGTGCAATTATGTGCGTTCCATGGGGATTGTCATGCCTCAGCGTCATATCCTCAAGGCGATCTGTCCCCAATTCCGGGAAATGACGCCCCATGGGGTTAACAATTATTGCTGCGGCGGGGGCGGCGGTTTTGCCATTATGAATGCCATGAACTTTGCCGAGTTCCGGAAAACTGTCAGCATCCGCATGAAGTTCAAGCAGATTCTGGATGCCTTTGCCGATACCATCGGTGATGGGGAAATTCCCAAATATGTCTGCGCTCCCTGCTCCAATTGCAAAGGGGCGATCCGGGATATGCTGGAGCATTACGGTGCGGAAGCAAAATACAACCTGCATTACGGCGGCTTGGTGGAGTTGATGGTAAACGCTTTGGTAGGAATGAAAAAGCCTTACTTAGAGTTCTTGGCAGAATGAGGAGGCGTCCATGAAAGAAACGCGTATTGGCCTGGTGCAAATGCAGGCGGAGATAGGGCAGGTGAAAGAAAATCTCGCTAAAATCACTTGGTTCATCGAAGCAGCGGCAGCCAAGGAAGTTGATGTGCTCTGCTTTCCTGAGCTGAGCATTACCGGATACACAAAAAATACCGGCTCCCTGGCGCCGGAAACCATTCCGGGGCCCAGCGCCGATTTGATCAGCGCCCTGGCCCAAAAAACGAAAATGGTGATTTTGGCCGGCCTGCCGGAAAAGTCCCCCACAGATAAACCCTATATTACCCAACTGGTCGCCTTTCCCAACGGGCTTGTCGGTACCTACCGCAAGACCCATTTGGGGAAAAGCGAATGGGGCAGCTTTTCTCCGGGAGATGAACTGCCGGTATTTATGACCGAAAAGGTGCAGTTCGGCATGGGAATCTGCTGGGATATGCACTTCCCGGAAGTAAGCACGGTATTAGCTTTGCAGGGGAGCGAAATCATCTTTGCCCCCCATGCCTCTCCTCAAGTGGTGGGCAACCGCAGGGAGATCTGGTTGAAGTATTTGCCCGCCCGGGCTTATGATAATGGGGTTTTCCTGGCTGCCTGCAACCTGATTGGAAAAGCCGGGGAAGAAAAAGAGTTCTGCGGGGGCGCCCTGGTGCTCGATCCCCGGGGAAATATCGTTGCCGAGGCTTTCCCGGGAAAAGAAGACCTTTTGATCGCCGATCTGGACCCAGGTTTGGTCAATCAGATGCGCACCCGGGAAAGAAAAGTGATGCGGGATAGTTTCTTTTTACAATTCAGACGGCCGGAGCTTTACCGGCAGCTTGCAGAGGATCAGGAAGCCGGGAAAACAGGCGATGGAAAATAAAATAAGTCAGGTCTGGAGGTGGAGGAGGGGAAATGGATCTTCTCACTAAGGTTCTTCAAGATCATCAGGCAGTTATATTGGAAAAATGGTTTGATGCCCTTCTGGACGCTTATCCTGCTGAAGCAGCCAGGATTTTCAAGCACGTAAAGGATCCTTTCGCCAATCCCGTGGGGCATAGTATGGTTACCGGACTGGAAGCCATCCTGGACTGGCTGGTCCGGGGAAAAGAATCTTCAGAGGTGGCGGCATATTTGGATCAAATCGTCAGAATTCGCGCCGTCCAGGAGGGCCTTCCTTCTCAGGCCGTATCCTTTTTGATTTCTTTGAAGCATATTGTGGGAAATGTCTTGGAAAAGACGACCGCCCCCAGAGAAGAAAGGGAGACCGCCCGGCAGAACTGGGAAGGGCAGATTGACCGCCTGCTCCTGATGTCCATGGATATTTATGCCCAGTGCCGGGAGAAAATTTTTGAGCTGAAGGTAGATGAGGTTCATCGGCAGGTCTATGCTCTCCTCCGGCAGGAGAAGCAGGAAAGGGAGAAAAAAAGCTGTGAAGGGGTGCCAAAATGAGTTCACTGCCCAAATCGGATGCACTGGTAAGTAATCAATTTAAGATGCCCGCCACCAAATGGTATGAGACGCCGGTGGTATTCAGGAAAGGGACGTATTGCTACGGCTCCAAGCCGGATCCCCATCAAGCCTTGGGGCTGCCCAATCCGCGCAAATGGTCGCCGGAAGATGAAGACTGGAAACTGCCGGAAAATTGGAAAGAAATCATCCTGGAAGGGTTACGGGAAAGACTGGACCGGTTTCGTTCCCTGAAACTGTTTATGGATGTCTGTGTACGGTGCGGGGCCTGTGCCGATAAATGCCATTTTTTCATTGGCTCGGGAGATCCCAAGAATATGCCTTTTCTCCGGGCGGAACTGCTCAGGTCCGTGTACCGGAAGGAGTTTACCAAGGCGGGGAAATTACTGGGCACCTTTGCCGGGGCCCGGGAATTGACGGTGGATGTGATCAAGGAATGGTTTTATTACTTTTTCCAATGCACCGAATGCCGGCGGTGTTCCGTTTTCTGTCCCTTCGGCATTGACACGGCGGAAATCACCATCCTGGCCCGGGAATTACTGGGCTTGCTGGGCATTAATACGGACTGGATTATTTCTCCCGTGTCCAATTGTTACCGGGTGGGAAACCATGTGGGGGTTCAGCCCCACGCCTTTGTCGATACGGTCGACATGCTGTGCGATGATATCGAAGACATTACCGGAGTCAGGATTTCCCCTACCTTTAACCGGAAGGGTGCGGAGATTCTTTTTATCACACCCTCGGGGGACTTCTTTGCTGATCCCGGTATTTATACCTTTATGGGATATCTGATGCTCTTCCATGAAATCGGCCTGGATTACACCTTGAGCACCTATGCCTCGGAAGGGGGCAATTTCGGCCTTTTTGTCTCTCATGAAATGATGAAAAGGCTAAACGCCAAAATGTATGCCGAGGCCCGGCGCTTGGGGGTAAAATGGATTCTGGGCGGGGAATGCGGCCATATGTGGCGGGTGGTGAACCAGTATATGGACACCATGAACGGACCGGGGGATTTCTTAGAGGTCCCGGTTTCACCTATTACGGGGACAAGATTTGAAAATACCCTTTCCACCCGGATGGTGCACATTACGGAATTTACTGCCGACTTAATCAAGAACAACAAGCTGAACTTAAACCCCCGCCGCAATGATCATCATCATCTGACCTTCCATGATTCCTGCAACCCGTCCCGGGCCATGGGGCTATTTGAAGAACCCAGATATATCATCAAGAATGTGTGCCGCCATTTCCAGGAGATGCCGGAAAACACGATCCGGGAAAAAACCTATTGCTGCGGCAGCGGGTCCGGCCTGAACACCCAGGAATATATGGAAATGAGGATGCGGGGAGGATTTCCCCGGGCCAGTGCCGTGAAACATGTGAAGGAAAGGTACGGAGTCAATATGCTTTCCTGTATCTGCGCCTTAGACCGGGCGGTGCTGCCCCCCTTAATGGATTATTGGGTACCCGGGGTCAAGGTATGCGGGATTCATGAACTGGTGGGCAACGCTTTGATCATGAAGGGGGAAAAGGAAAGGGTCCAGGACCTGCGCGGTTCATCCCTTCAAATGACGGGTGGTGAGCAGGATGTATGATAAAAAACTGATCATTCCTTTGTTATTGGTTTTTGCCGCCCTGGTGACCTTTCCCGTGTGGAATATTTTTGGCAAAGAGGCGGCGGCCCCCCAACTGGATCTGAACACCCCGGCTATTCAAGCCCTGGACCAAAAGGTCTGTATAGAAGATGTGGCATACATGCGCACCAACCACATGAAATTATTGAATGAGTGGCGCACTAAGTCCGTCCGGGAAGGAACCAACGTCTATGTATCTTCCAGCGGGGCGGAGTATGAGATGAGCCTGGAAAACACCTGCTTCCAGTGCCATTCCAACAAAACAGAGTTTTGCGACAAGTGCCATACTTACGCCAATGTATCACCGGATTGCTGGCAATGTCATGTGGGAGGTGAGTAAAAATGGACATGGACCGGAGAAAATTTATTAAAGCGTGCGGCTTGGGTCTCCTGGGCTTCGGCATGGTCAAGGCAGAAAACGTTTTTGCCCAGGTAGCCAAAGGGCAGTACCGCAGTGACCTTTCCATGACGGGAAAAAGGTGGGCCATGGTGATTGACTCCCGCAAGTGCGCCGGCTGTAATGATTGCATCAATGCCTGTCATAAAACGCACAATGTGCCGGAGATCAAAAACCAGGAGGAAGAGGTGAAATGGATCTGGAAAGAAAAGTTTGAAAACGCCTTTCCTGATTTAAACCAGCGCTATCTCAGCGCCGACCTAGAAAAACGGCCTTTCCTCCTTTTATGCAACCATTGCGAAAACCCGGCCTGCGTCCGGGTATGCCCCACCAAAGCCACATTCAAAAGGGAAGACGGCATTGTGATGATGGACTATCATCGCTGCATCGGCTGCCGTTATTGTATGGCGGCCTGTCCTTATGGGGCGAGAAGCTTTAATTTTCAAGATCCCCGCCCCTTTATTCCGGAGATCAATGAAAAATATCCCACCCGGACCAAAGGGGTGGTGGAGAAATGCAATTTCTGTACGGAGCAGCTTTCCCAGGGATTGCTTCCCCTGTGCGCCCAGGCGTGCCAAAAGGGGGCCATTACCTGCGGGGATTTGAATGATCCTGATTCCAACGTGCGCAAGCTTCTGGACGCCCACATCACCATTCAGCGCAAACCGAATTTGGGAACCTTCCCCGGCATTTATTATATCGTTTAAGGAGGGCCGCTATGGTAGAGCGTATATTTCATGGAAGCCGAAGATATTGGCAGTGGCTGGCCTTTTTGCTGGTGATCATCGCCGCAGGCATGGCCGCCTACCTGTATCAGTTTCAAAAAGGATTAACCGTTACGGGGATGGGCAGGGACGTATCCTGGGGGCTTTATATCGGCCAGTTCACCTTTTTTGTCGGGGTTGCCGCCTCCGCAGTGATGGTAGTGCTTCCCTATTACCTGCACAATGTGAAAGAGTTCGGCCGCATCACCATTTTTGGAGAATTCCTCGCCATTGCCGCCGTGATCATGTGCATGCTCTTTATCGTCGTGGATTTGGGCAGACCGGACCGGTTATTGAATATGATTCTCATGGCCACACCCCATTCCATTATGTTTTGGGATATGGTGGTTTTGTTCGGCTATTTGCTTTTGAACCTGTTGATCGGGTGGAACATGCTGGAGGCGGAATATAATTCAGTCCAGCCTGCCCGCTGGGTGAAGAACCTGGTCTATGTTTCCATTCCCTGGGCCGTCAGTATCCATACCGTAACTGCTTTTTTAATCGCCGGATTGCCGGGACGCTCTTACTGGCTTACTTCCATCATGGCAGCCCGCTTTCTGGCCTCAGCTTTCGCCAGCGGTCCGGCGCTTCTCCTCCTCTTAATTATGGTGATGCAGCGTTTTACGGGTTTTAAGGTGGAGGAGGGAGCGATGCGCAAGTTGTCCGTCATTATTACCTATGCCATGACCATCAGCATGTTCTTTATCATTTTAGAATTTTTCACCCCTTTTTACAGCCAGGTGCCGGAACATATGCACAGCCTGCTCTATCTGTTTTTTGGCCTGGAGGGGTATCACAAAATGGTGCCGGTGATGGGTATTTTTGTGATTTTGGCTCTCCTGGCCCTGGTTTTGCTGCTCAATCCCAAGACCAGGAATGATCAGAGATTTCTGGCCCTGGCCTGTGGTGCGGTTTTTTGCGCCATGATGCTGGAGAAAGGATTGGGCTTAATCGTGGGCGGATTTATTCCCAATGCCTTCGAAAAGATTACGGAATATGGGCCCACCGGGCCGGAAATTCTCATTACCGCCGGGGTATGGGCCATTGGGGCCCTGGTTTTAACGCTGCTCTACAAGATGGCAGTTGCGGTGAAAGTAGAAAGCGGCAGCGACCATTGATGAAAAAAAACCAAAGAATAAGCGAGGGGATAGATATGGGCGTGGGCTTTTCACTCATGGCGATGATCATTTTAATCTTGATTCCCGTTCTAGGAGTTTACGCAGGAGGGGAATACATGCTGGGCGTTGTGCTGCCTTACGGGGCATTTGCCCTTTTTGTGCTGGGCGTCATCTACCGGATCGGGGTCTGGGCACGCTCGCCCGTTCCCTTCCGCATTCCTACTACCTGCGGTCAGCAAAAAACCCTGTCTTGGATCAGGCCCAATGGCATCGAGAATCCCACCTCTGCCCTGGGCGTCTGGCTGCGCATGGCAGGGGAGATTTTTCTGTTTCGCTCTCTGTTTCGCAATACCAAGCTAAAATTGACGGAAAAGAGAGCGATGGTGACGATTTGGGAAAAGTGGCTCTGGCTGGCGGCGATCATCTTTCACTGGTCCTTTTTGATCATTATCCTGCGTCATTTGCGCTTTGTCACCGGGGAAGTGCCGGTGCTGGTGCGCTTGTTGGACGGTCTGGACGGCTTTTTCAGCTTTGGCATGTTCAGCTTCTACCTGACGGATCTGTTGATTGTGGGGGCCCTGGGTTTTCTCCTCATCCGGAGACTGGTCATCCCCATGGTGCGCTATGTTTCTTTTGCCGCAGATTATTTTCCTCTCTTCCTGATTCTGGGCATTGGGTTAAGCGGGATTTTGATGAAATATTTTCTGCGCGCTGACGTCACGGCGGTGAAAGAACTGGCTTTGGGACTGGTGACCTTTCATCCCGCGATTCCCGGAGAAGTCGGCCTGATCTTCTATGTGCATTTGTTTTTGGTCTGCGTTTTGCTGGCTTATTTTCCCTTCAGTAAATTAATGCATGGACCAGGGCTATTGTTAACCCCGACGCGAAATATGGCCAATAACAACCGGATGGCAAGACATGTGAACCCCTGGAATTATCCGGTGCACGTGCACACCTATGAAGAATACGAAGACGAATTCCGGAAAATCATGCAGGGGGCGGGCCTGCCTTTGGAAAAAGAAGGATGAGGCTAGCCGATAAAATCGAGAAAGAGAAAAATAGTTAATTTCTGGATAAAGGAAAAATGTTGCCCAAGGTAGAATCATTAATTAAAAATAATCACCTTCACCCAAGATAGGTTCTTATTTGCCGGTCTGGAAAAAATCTTAAAAAAGATTAGGTGATAAGAGTGGAAAAATCGAAAAAGAAGGCCCCTGCGGCGGAGAAGGCTCCGGAAAGCCGGAACGAATGGGAATTAACTCAGTTTAGGAAAATATTAAACCATTCCTATGATGAGATTTTTGTCATCAACAACAAAGGGGAAGTTGTGTACGTCAATGAAGCCTGTGAGCGAAATTACGGGCTGAAACCGGAAGAAATTGTGGGGAAAACGGTTTACCAGCTGATCAACGAGGGATATTATTATCCCTTGATTGCTCCTCTGGTGTTGCAGGAGAAAAAAAGGGCCACCTTTGAACAGGAAACCATTGTGGGGAAAAAACTGGTGGTCACCGCTACCCCCATCCTCAACGACCGGGACGAAGTGGACCTGGTGGTGATGAACAGCCGGGATATCACGGAACTGGAAAACCTGAAATATAATTTGGAAGAAACCAAAAAACAAATGGAAGAATACAAAAAGGAAGTCGAAGAATTAAAAAAGAGAGAGAACCGCTTTGAAAATTTTATCGTGCGCAGCAAGGCCATGGGCGATTGTATGGAATTGGCCCAGCGGGTGGCCCTGGCGGATTCCACCATTATCATCCTGGGGGAAACCGGCACGGGGAAAAGCGTTTTAGCCAAATATATTCATGGCATGAGCCCCCGGAAACAGGGGCCTTTTCAGACGATTAATTGTGCCGCCATTCCGGAGCAGTTGCTGGAGTCGGAATTATTCGGTTACCAGTCCGGTGCTTTTACCGGGGCCAATAGCAAGGGAAAAGCGGGACTGTTGGAGCTTGCCAATGGAGGGACCCTTTTTTTGGATGAAATTGCGGAGATCCCCATTAAACTTCAGGCGAAGATTTTGCAGGTGATCCAGGAAAACAAATTTATTCCGGTAGGCGGGACTAAATACAAAACGGTCAATATCCGGATCATTGCGGCCACTAACCGGGATCTGGAACAAATGGTGAAAGAGGGAACCTTCCGGGAGGATCTTTATTACAGACTGAACGTGATTGAACTTCCTATTGCCCCGCTGCGGGAACGGACGGAAGATATTGTTCCCCTGGCCCAATTTTTTCTCAATAAGTATGATAAGCGTTATCATACCTCTCATTCCTTTTCTCAAGATACTCTGGACATTTTGATCTGCCATCCCTGGCTGGGAAATGTCCGGGAACTGGAGCATGTCATTGAGCGGTTGGTTTTAACCGTCCAGGAATCAAAAATTCTTCCCAAACACCTACCCAAGAAATTTCAACAAGTGGAAAAGATGACAGGACCTGTGTCCTTACAGAACATTGCCCCCCTTGACCTGATCGAGAAAGAACTGATTATCAAGGCTTATAAACAGCTGGGCAGTTCTTATAAAGTCGCCAAAGTATTAAATATCAGTCAAAGTAAAGCCAATAGAAAAATACGCCAATATTTATCCGGTTTAAACGCAGCCCCGAAATCATAAAGAGCCCATCATATTTTTATATAGGTTTTGTTACCGTGCCCTGAATATTAAGGGCATTATTTTTTATTGCTTTTATATTTAGAATAGTAAGTTTTGTGAGGAGAGTCATGAAATAGATTGAGTTACAATGACTCGATATGAGTCTAATAGATTTAAAATTTAGCCGGGTTAATCGCCTCTCCTAGTCCTAAAACAGTAAAATTATCAATAAAAACAGGCATTTTCACAATGATCCTAAAAGTGGTATGGAACTTGCTTAAAATAATGATAGGTTTTTCAATTCAATAAGTTCACTATTTTAGGAGGTAAAAACAAAATGTGCTGTAGCAATGATGTAAAAACCAAAAAAGTAATGATGGTCGGCCTTGATGGTGCCGATCCGATGCTGATTAAACGCTTTATTGATGAGGGAAAACTACCTAATTTCAAGAAAATGATTGAAATGGGCGTTGCTACTGAGGACCTGGGGATGCAGGGCGTGCTGCCGACGATTACCCCGCCCAACTGGGCATCACTGGCCACAGGCGCTTATCCTAATACGCACGGCATCACCTGCTTCTGGAATCATGAACTGGGCAAACCATTGGATGAACTGGAATACGGATGGGATTCCAATCTTTGTAAAGCTGAGTATATTTGGGACGCTTTTGAACGGGCCGGCAAAAAAAGTATTCTTATGAATTATCCCACTTCCTGGCCGCCCACAACCAAGAATTCCATTGTAATAGACGGAACCAGCATTTTTACCAATCTTCGCGGCTATACGGATTATGAAAAATACTTCACCTGTGCAGAAGGTGATTTTGCAATTGAAGAGGTGCCCCATGTGGTGGACAATAGCGGTACGGACTGCCGGGTGGAAACCGAAGTTACCACTCAGCAGGCAAAGATCAAACCATTGGATGGTTTTGGATATTCTCAACCGGGCTTGGTCACTGAGGAAGGCGGCAGTGAAGAAGAAGCTGATGCGGCTAAATGTGATAAAGTAAGAACTCCGATTAAGGCGGCCACAGGCTGGGAAAATGCTCCGGAAGGCGCCAAAGAAGTTGTACTTCCTGTAAACAGCGGCAACACCAGGCGCTTTGGTCTGCTTATTGCTTCTGACGGCAAGACCTATGATACTTTCCGGATCTATGTCAGCAAAAATGACGAGCAGCCTATTGGCGAGGCCAAGGTTGGATGCTGGAGCGAATTTATTTATGATACCTACAATATGAACGGGGAAAACCGGCCGGTTGCTTATAAAATCAAAGTGACCAAGATGCAGGCCGATGGCAGCTATATGGAATTCTATTACTCCTTCGTCCAGGATATCAAGAATGACAAATATTTTTATCCTAAAGAAGTCTGCAGTGATCTCTTTGAAAATGTGGGGCCGATGCTTCAGCCATCTAATTACGACCGGCATAATGTCACCGCTGATACCATCGTTATTGAGTCCATGGCTGATTACTACAGCTGGCACGAAAAAGCAATTTCTTATTTGCTGGACAACAAGGAATGGGATCTGTTTTACAGCCACATCCATGGTATTGATATGTTAGCCCATTATTACCTGGATTACAACCTGGAGCAGGTGACTCCGGATTATAAGCGCTATCGAGCATTAACATCTAAAATCTACCAGATTACCGATCATTATATTGGAGAACTTCTCAAACGGGTGGGCGATGATGTGGCCATGATTGTAGTTTCCGACCATGCGGCCATTACCCCCGGTATGAAAGTATCGGAATGTCCCTTGATCGGCGACATGTGGGGAATGAATGTGGGCGTGATGTCTGAACTGGGTTATACCAAACTGAAAGAAGTTGATGGCAATCTGGAAATCGACTGGGCCAACACCAAAGCCGTTGCCCAACGGGCGATGTATATTTACATCAATCTCAAAGGCCGTGATCCTCAGGGAATCGTTGATCCCGAGGATTATGACGAACTTGTCAAACAAATCATTTCCGACCTTTACACCTACCGGGATCCGAAAACCGGCCGCCGGGTGATCTCTTTTGCCTTGAACCGCCATGACATGGAAGATATCGGTTTGGGCGGACCGCACTGCGGGGATATCGTTTACTTCATGGAAAATGAATTCTGCCGTACTCATGGCAATGGCCTGAGCAATCAGACCTTCTACGGCTTCTCCACCCGATGCCTGCTTTTGATGGCCGGAGATGGCTTCAAAAAGGGCGAAGTGCTCAGACGCCGCTGCAAAGTGGTTGACGTGGTACCGACGATCTGCCATATTGCCGGCGCACCAATGCCCAGGGATATTGAAGGAAGTGTGATTTACCAGGCTTTAGAAAGCTTTGAAGATTAATAGGAGAAGGGAAGATAGCAATTGGCCGTATACGATCTGATGATCATCGGGGCCGGCCCGGCCGGACTGGCTGCCGGCATTTACGGAGCCCGGGCTAAATTGCACACACTGATTATTGAAAAAGGGGCAGTGGGCGGCCAGGCTTTTACCACCAGGGAACTGGTCAATTACCCGGGATTTCCCGATGCTACCGGTCCCCAACTGATGAAAGCAATGGCCGATCATGCAGCCGGTTTTGGCGCGGAAATCATCCGGGATGAAGTAGTGGACGTGAATTTTGCCCGTGAAATAAAAGAAATCAGTACCAGAAAAGGCGGCTCGTATCAGGCCAGGGCGGTGATACTGGCAGCGGGGGCCCAGCCCCGGCTGCTCAATATCCCGGGGGAAAAAGAGTTCCGGGGGTTGGGTGTATCCTATTGTGCCACCTGTGACGCCGAATTCTATGAAGGGCTGGATGTGGTGGTGGTAGGAAACGGTGACGCGGCCATCGAGGAGGCCCTCTATATCACCAGGTTTGCCCGTAAAGTAACGATGCTTGTGATCCATGACCCGGGGGTGGTGGACTGCAACCGGACCAGTGCGGAAAAAGCATTTCAGAACGAAAAAATGGCCTTTATCTGGAATTCCGTGCTGGCAGAAATCAAAGGGGATCAAGAAGTAGAAGCCGTAGTGATAAAAAATATCAAAACCGGGGAACTTAGTCAATTTCCCGTCAACGGAGTTTTTATTTATGTGGGGACGGTGCCGGGGACCGGGTTCTTGCAGGGCAAGGTGGAACTGGATGATAAAGGCTATATTATCACCAATGAAAGAATGGAAACGGCTGTAGACGGTGTTTTTGCCGCCGGGGATGCCCGGGTCAAATACCTGCGCCAAGTGATCACGGCGGCCAACGATGGTGCGGTAGCCGCTATCGCCGCAGAAAATTATCTGAGGGAGGAAGAAGAGTTCAGAGGGCAGGTGGAGGATGCAGGAAAACCTGTCCTGCTGGCCTTTTGGAGCCCGGCTCATGAAGAGAGTATTGCTCTGCTCAGTACCCTGGAAAGTGTGGTCGGCCAATGCAACGGTCAGGTAAAACTTGTCAAGGTCGATATCTCCCGCAGAAAGAGGATGGCATCTAAATACCATGTCCTACAGGCGCCGGCGATCCTTTTGCTCAAAAAGGGCGGGGAAAAACGGGACCTGCCGCCAAATTTGACCGCGCGGAGCCTGGAGGCAGCCCTAAGGGAGAAAAACTGACCATAAAGGAGGAATCAAAATGACTCAAGGATCTTTAAACCCTATTTCCCCCGGGGATTTTGATCAGTTAACCTTTGACAGCCCTGTTCCCGTGACGGTTTTCTTCGGTGCGGAACGGTGTCAGGTCTGTAAAGAGCTGTTGCCTACAGTAGAAGAAATTGCCCGTGATTATGCCGGAAAAATGAATTTTTATTGGGTGGATGTGGATGAATACAAGACATTGGCCACCCGGTTCAGGTTAAGGGGAATTCCTCAGATCCTGATCTTTCACCAAGGAGAGATCAAAGAACGCATCGGCGGGCTGGCGGAAAAAGAAGCCATTCAGGAAAAGATCGACAGTGTGTTGGGCGTATAACCCTAAGTTATTATGGGTTTTAACAAGTTAATGTGACTTAAAAATAGCCTGATCCGTCTGTCCCGCACGGGAAGAATACGCCGAAAATCCTTTTGCCTATGGGAAAAACAGCAGCTCTTCATTTTAGGCATCGTTTTTGCTACAAGAGTTAGAGAAGAGGCGAAATGGGGTATTTCGGGAAAAAAGGGGGGAGAAAAAAACTGATTCATGTTTAGCAGGGAAAAAGAAGTAAAGGTTATACACGGGTATGCTCAACGCAGAAAGAAGTTGGAATACAGGAATTATCAACTTAATATGTAGGAGGGGTACAAATGGATAATGGAAAGCCACAACCTAAATACGCGAAAATTAATCCAATGGTATTTTGGGTATCCATCGGGGTATGTCTGCTGTTTTACGGACCCATGGTGATTTACCAGGAAGGCGCGCAGAATATTATCAATAAAACCTTTGCCTTTGTGACCCGTGTCACGGACTGGACCTGGGAGGTTGTTGTTCTGGGCTGTCTGGTTTTCTTAGCCTGGCTGGCCTTTAGCCGGTACGGCAATGTAAAATTGGGCGGACCCGACGACAAACCGGAATTCTCTACTTTTACCTGGATTGCCATGATGTTTTGTGGCGGTTCCGGGGCGGGACTTGTTTACTGGGCATTGGTGGAACCGATTTGGTATCTGGCCGGGCCGCCCTTTGGCGTGGAGCCTTTTTCTGCCGCATCTGCCCAATGGGCGCTGTCTTACGGGGTCTTCCACTGGGGCTTTAGTGCATGGGCTACCTTTGCGGTTCCTGCCCTGGCTTTCGGATATATGTATTATGTGCGCAAAAAGCCTTTTCTTTATCCCAGTTATGCCTGCCGCGGCGTCTTAGGAAAATGGGTGGACGGTTGGGTAGGAAAATTGATTGATGCTATCGTCATTATTGGTATGGTGGGTGGGATGGCCACCTCCCTGGGATTTGTGATTCCCATGATCTCGAAGATCGCGGCGGACTATTTCGGTATTGCTGATGGCATAGGCTTTAAAATGGTTGTTTCTATCATCTTTTTATGTATTTACGGGTGGAGCTGCTATCAGGGATTAAAGGGCGGGATTGCCAAACTGGCCGATGCCAATATGTATTTATCCTTTCTGATCCTGGCCTTTGTCCTGGTTGTCGGTCCTACTGCTTTCCTGTTTTCTCTCTTTGCGGACAACATGGGCGTATTGCTGAATAACTTTTTCCGCATGAGCCTATATACCGACCCCATCGCCAAATCCGGCTTCCCCCAAGACTGGACCACCTTCTACTGGGCCTGGTGGCTGGCTTGGGCTATGTATGTAGGGCTTTTTGTCGCCCGTATTTCCAAGGGCCGCACCATCAAATCCGTGATTGCCAACTGCGTTTTTTCGGCTACCGGCGGGTGCGCTCTCTTCTTCCTGATTTTCGGCGGTTATCAAGTGGATATGATTATGAATCAAGGGGTAGACCTGTTTGCCATTTTGCGAGACCAGGGCGGACCGGCAGTAACCTCCGCATTTTTGCAGTCACTGCCCCTTAACGCCATCGTCATCCCTTTCTTTATCTTTGTTATGTTCATATCTCAGGCCACCGGTGTGGATGCCGCTTCTTTTACCATGGCAAACATGGCTTGTTATGAAGTGCAGGATGGGGTAGAACCTCCTAAATGGTCCCGTGTTGTTTGGGCATTGGTACTTTTCTTTGCTACCACGGGTCTGCTGCTGGTGGGCGGTATGGATGCGGTCAAACTATCCTCCGTATTAACGGCGGTACCGGTGTTGTTCCTGCTGATCATATTGGCTATTTCTTTGGTCAAGTGGCTGCGGGAAGACTTTGGTCATGATGAACCGCTTACTACAAACAAGTATGACGCGGTGATCAATGAACAGGGAAAAGCTGCTTATGCGGAAGGAGTTGCCCAGTCCAAAAGCGTGTAAGCCTAAGAAGTGATCCATAGGGATCCGGCTTGCCAAACCGGTAACTGATGATGAGAAACGGGTGATGAATTTCTTTCATCACCTGTTTTCTCTAATTATTAAAAGTTGGTATGATAATTGCTTATATGATAGCAGATAGCTGGTATCAGCCCGAATTTGTCGATGCAAAATATGAAATAAAGGAGGATAAACGATGCGGACTAATTCTGAGGCAGCTGTGAATTTGACAAGAGGATTCGGATTAAAAATGTTTTCCGAAGATGAACTCTATGCCATCCATTTAGCAACACTGCAGGTATTGGAAAGAACAGGCATTAAGGTAGAGAGCGAAGAAGCATTGGAAATTTTTGACGCCGGCGGTGCGAAGGTAAATAAACAAACTCATCTGGTGAAATTCCCGGCTTATATTGTGGAGGACGCTATTCGTTCCGCCCCCAGCAAGGTGGTGTTGAATGCCAGGAATCCGGTGCATAATGTGATCCTGGAAGGAAAGAGGGTTCATTTTACCAATTTCGGGGAAGGGATTATGGTGATTGATCCTTTTACCGGTGCATACAGAAAGTCCACCAAGCAGGATTGCGCCAACGCGGCATTGATCTGTGACGCCCTGGACGAGGTGGATGTCATTTTAAGAGCGGTAGCGGCCCATGATGTGTTTGTTCCCACCCATGCTCTCCATGAAATGGAAGTGTGCTTTCATAATACGTCCAAACCGGTTTTCAATGGAGGAGTGAACGCCAGGCTTGCCGAATACTTGTTCCAAATGGGGGCGGCCGTGTGCGGGGGCATGGATAAATTTAAAGAACGTCCCATTCTCTCCCTTAATGTGTGTCCGACCAGCCCCTTGCAGCTGACCAGTCATTGCACCGACGCCATTATTAAATGTGCGGAATACGGGGTACCGGTGAATATTCTTTCCATGGCCATGGCCGGAGGCTCTTCGCCCGTTACCTTGGGGGGAACCCTGGTTACCCATAATGCGGAAGTCTTGTCCGGCGTCATTCTGAATCAGTTAACCCGGAAAGGAGCCCCGGTCATTTACGGCAGTTCCACCACCATGATGGATCTTAAAACCACCACCGCTCCGGTAGGTGCTCCGGAATTGGGCATGATCAATGCCGCCGTGGCTGCTCTGGCCCAATACTATTTGCTGCCCAGCTGGGTAGCGGGCGGGTAGGTAGACAGCAAGATTGCCGATGCCCAGGCTGCGCACGAAACAACCATGTCTACTCTTTTAACCGGATTGGCAGGGGCCAACCTGATTTACGGAGTGGGCATGCTGGAATTAGGAATTACCTTTAGCTTTGAGCAGATGGTGATGGATAACGATATTATTAAGATGGTGCGCAAGGTACTGAAAGGGATTGAAATCAGCGATGAAACCCTTGCTGTGGATGTGATCGACCAGGTAGGAGCCGGCGGCGACTTCCTCAGCCAGGAACACACTATTAAATATATGCGCACGGAACAATCCCGCCCCAAGATTCTGGACCGGCAAATGCGCTATGCCTGGAAAGATAAGGGAAGCAAGGACCTTACCGCCGTGGCTCATGAAGAAGCGGTTTCCCTGCTGCAGAATCATAAACCGGAGCCGTTGACGGAGAGTGTCCAGGCAGAACTGCAGTCTATTATTGCCGAGGCGGAAGCAGAGTTTGCGGCGCAGATGAAAAAAAAGTAGTGGTTTAGCACCATACCCGGAAGATAAAAGAGATTTCACCTCTCTTTTATCTGAGGGGATGAGTCTTAATGACTTAACAAAGAGAACCTGATCTCAGGAGCAAGGGAGGCTTTTTCATTGTCTTTTAACCCGTTTAAACTAATTACCCAAGAAGACTATCAAAGAATTCATGATGCTTCACTGCAGATCTTAAGAGAAACCGGTGTGGTTTTCCACTCTCAGGAGGCCCTAGAGATATTCAAGAAACATGGGGCCCGGGTGAACGGGGAAATTGTCTATCTGGATGCCCCGATGATAGAACATGCCCTGGAGAGCTGTCCCGAGAAGTTTGTGTGGCAGGCGAGAAATCCTGATCATTCCGTAACCGTGGGGGAAGGGATTTTGATTCAACCCAATGTGGGGCCGGTGTATATTGAGGACCTGGACCGGGGCCGCCGGCTGGCCACCTTGAAGGACTATGCCAATATTATGAAACTGTGCCAGGCCAGCGACGTGATTGACCTGAACGGCAGCATCCCGGTGGATCCCAGCGATGTGGAAGCGGATAAGAAATATTTTTATATCATGTATGAAATGTTAAAAAATACGGATAAACCCATTATCGGCGCCTGCGTTTCCCGCCCTGAGGCGAAAAAAATGCTGGAGATGGCGGAACTCGCCCTGGGTCAGGAAGGTTTTCTGGAGCAAAATCCCTGCGTAGGGGTTCTGGTCAATTCCCTCAGTCCTTTGGCATATGCTCCGGAAACCCTGGAAACAATAATAGAGTATTCCAGAAAAAAACAGATCATTCTTTTGGCCCCCTGCATTATGGCAGGAGTGTCCGGACCCATTAGCCTTCTGGGCACCGCGGTGCTGCAGAATGTAGAGCTTTTAGCGGGAATTACCTTGACCCAGCTGGTCAATCCCGGTACGCCGGTTGTTTATGCCACGGCTTCTACGGTGGGCTATATGAAGACGGCCAGTTACGCCGCCGGTTCACCCGAGGCCATGTTAATCAACACGCCCAACATTCAGATGGGTTTGGATTTTTACCACCTGCCCACCCGGACCATGTGCGGGATCAACCATGCCAAGGTCTTGGACTGCCAGGCAGGATATGAAACCATGATGAGTTTAATGATGGGATTGATGAGCGGCGCCCATATTTTTGTACAGTGCTTAGGGGTATTGGATGCCATTATGACCACCTCTTATGAGAAAATCATCATTGATGAGGAATTGATCCGGCGCGTGAAGCGGATCCGGCAAGGGGTGGATACCTCAGACAAGGCATTGGCGGTTGATGTGATCCAGGAAGTAGGCTATAATGGTACATATCTCACCCATGAAAGTACCTTTGAATCCTTCCGCAACATCTGGCTGCCTACGGTATCCAACTGGGAATCTTACCAGGACTGGCGGGCGGAAGGAGGGGAAGATGTCACCGTAAGGGCCCATAGAAGATATAAAGAAATCTTAGCAAAGGCCCCGGAATCTCTTTTGGATCCTGAAGTGGAAAAGGCTTTACGCCGTTACCTGGTGTAAGGGACCGGTTGATTAATTTGTGGAGTGGTTCATTTGGCAGAAAGCATCCATCATGACCCGAAGAAAAAAGGCATCGTGCCATATTTGGCTTCTATGAAATTGGGGCTGTGCCTCATCTTTATCCAAGGGGGATTGATCTCCCTGGGTACCGTGATTCCCCAAGACGCTCCGGCACAGCTTTACCTGATGAATTACGGAGACAGGCTGGGAAAGCTGATTGTACTTACAGGCTTAGACCATCTGTACCGGTCCTGGTGGTATATTTTCTTTTCCGTATTACTCCTGTTAAACCTGGTGTTTTGTTTGATGCTCCGCGTGAAAAGGCTGAAAAACCTGCGCGCCTGGGGTTCCTTTTTGATCCATGGCAGCCTTTTGGTCCTTTTCATCGGCTGCCTGATCTCAGGAGCCTGGGGTCACCGGGAGTACGTAGAACTGGCCGAGGGAGATACCGTCAATCTGGCCACGAAAGGCTTTTCTCCCCATGTGCTTACTTTAAAAGAGTTTAGAATCTCCTATTATGAGAATTATGATCCCCAGCAGTATTATTCGGATTTGACTCTTCAGTTGGAAAACCGGCAGGCGATCCAGGGACAGACCAGTGTCAATCACCCCTTTCAGGCGGGCGGATTAAAAATTTACCAAACCAGCTACGGATGGGTGCTTCAGGGCACTGTCAAGACCGGCCAAAGCAGTACCCCTTTTACCGTACGGGATGGGGACTTTGTGAATCTGAACGACCGGCAGGATTTAAACATCAGAACCTTTTTTATCCCCGATTATGATGCCCAAACCGGAACCATGTCCTCCAAAACGCCCCTTCCTCAGAATCCCAGGATGGTATGCGCCATGATTCAGGGAGGGGAAATGACGGACTTTCTGTTGCTCGCCCCCGGTGAAAGCAAGGAGATGGCCGGATGCACCGTGACCTTTACTTCCTTTCGCCGTTATTCAGGCTTAGAGATTAAGCAGGATCCAGGGATACCCTATATTTTTGCCGGGTTCGTTTTGGTCGTATTGGGTCTTGTTTTGTACTGGTGTGTACCCCATGCCAAGATCAAAAAGGAAGGGAGGGAGCCTGGTGGAGAGCATCTTCAATAGCGTGGCTTATCTGTTTTTAATCCTGGCCACATTCTTCAGCTTATTGTCTCTTTGGAAACCCAATCGGTTTTTGGAAAAGGCGTCTTTTGGCGGTGTGCTCACGGCGTTTATTTTCCTCACCCTATTTCTGGGCTGGCGCAGCTGGACTTTAGACCGCCTGCCTGTAACCTCCCTTTACGAATTTGTTTTCCTTTTTTCCTGGGGCATTCTGGTACTTTATCTTTTTACCTGGCGAAAATTAAAATTGAATTTATACACCTTTCTGACCGCTTTTTTTAATGTGCTCATCTTCTCCGTAGGAAATACTTTTTCTGCAGAGGCCAGACCCTTAGTTCCGGCCCTGCAAAGCGTGTGGCTGCAATTTCATGTGCTGACAGCCATCTTGGCCTATGGAGGGTTCGGTATTGCCTGTTTTTTAGGGATCATTTACTTAATCAAAGGCTCCAAGGGGGGCACTGAAGCCGCCGTCAGCCTGGGCAAACGGATCGATCATCTCATCTACTGGTCTGTTGCGGTGGGTTTTTCTTTTTTAACTTTAGTGATTATTACCGGAGCGGTTTGGGCGGAACAGGTCTGGGGCAGTTGGTGGAACTGGGATCCCAAAGAAACCTGGGCCTTAATTACCTGGCTGATTTATGCCGGATACCTGCACGTACGAAAAACCTATGGCTGGCAGGGGAAAAAAGGGGCCATCCTGGTCATCGTCGGCTTTGTGGCGGTCCTGTTCACCCTGTTTGGGGTAACCCTCTTGCTCCATGGGGTACACAGCTATGGTTAAATTACTGGAAAAAAAGTTTTTCTGATTCGAAAGGATAATTTAATAAAGGTGGGGATAATATGGCTGACAACAGGGAACTTTGCCAAACATTGAAACATTTTTTAACCGTTGCTCCATATATTAACCAGCTTACGATTGAGGATATGGGATTATTTGTCTGTGATCAGGAAAGGGTTATTTGGGATGTGACGCCGAAAACCTTTAAATGGCCCAAGGCAAGCTATGTGGGTGACCAGCCGGGGCCGGACTGGGTAGTCTCCAAGGCCATGCAGCAACAAAAAAGACTCATTGAGGAAGTAGGAAAAGAAGCCTTTGGCGTGCCTTATATGGCGGTGGCTCTGCCCATTTTTGAAAACCGCCGGGTGGTAGGGGGCATTGCGGTTCAGGTATCGGTGGAACGAAAAGAAAAGCTTTTGGAAATTGCCCATTCTTTGGATCAGACGATCAGAACTTTGGATACCACTGTGCAACAAGTAGCGGCGGAAGCAGAGGAGTTATCTGCCACCGGGGAAGAATTGGGCAGCATTTCCCAGGAAACAAATGCCCAGGTGGGAGAAACCGATGATGTGATTGAGGTGATCCGGAAAATAGCCGGCCAAACCAATTTAATCGGTCTGAATGCAGCCATCGAAGCAGCCCGGGTAGGCGAACACGGCCGGGGATTTACGGTGGTGGCGGAAGAAGTACGCAAACTGGCCCAAACCAGTTCAACTTCCACGAAAAATATCAAGCAAACCTTGGAAAGAGTGAAAAGTGCCGTAGAACAAATCAATTCGGCCGTGAAAGAAGTGGCAATCGTGGCCAACCACCAGGCGGAAGTCCTGACCGATATTTCGGCTGCCGTGGATAATCTGACGGGTTTAGCTGATTCCATTGTGACCATGGCCCAGGACCTAACAAGAGATGCTTATGCGGCGTATGAAGGAAAATAGGGCCTAAAAAAGAACATAGTAAATTTAACCCCTTTTCGTAAGGGGTTTTTATTTTTTTCAAAATTTATTACAAAGCCAGACTTCAGTCCGAGATCAAATAGCGGGGATTAAAAAAGCGGGCATCCGTATTGGCCAGGTCGGAATAATAAACAAAACAGTCGGGCGAATTCTGGGCCAGAAGCAGGGTGGGGGCGTCAACCAGCAACAGGCTATGGCTATATTCTTCATCGGTATTGCGGAAGCGGCCCGGACGGGTTTGCACAATACCCCCCGGATCAAGCTGGGAAATTGTCTCTACAACCTCGCCGTAAAGGCTTTGTTCCCCAGGGTTCCGGGATGCTGTGGCATAGTTCCAAAACTGCTCCACACTTTCCCAGGCCGGGGAGCCACCGCCCTGCCCCGCGTACCACTGGGCGGTCATGTTCTCCCGCCGGGCAATATCAGGCTGGTCACCTGATCCAAAGCCGTACCAGAGGCATTGCGATAAGAAGTTGGAACAGTTGCCCATAAAGTCTTCGATGCCGTAAAAGGCCGGATTACGCGTTTCGGTGTAGGTCCGGGCATATTGAACTGCCCGTAGGCCATGATAAGGAGAAGCATGGGCCGGCAGGCTTGTTTCCCCGGAGGATGCGGCCGGAGCGAGCGTCTGGAATTCTCTCATCAAATCCTCCCGCATCTCCTCCTCAGAGGGTAAAACGAGGGGGGTGTTCTGTCTAAATCTGCTGGAGCCCGGGTAATAGTGAAAGGTGATTTTCCAAACCCCGCCTATCTGTTTAAGCCGCATCGTGTGCTGTCCGTTTATGGCCAAAAAAGGGGGATAGGCCCGGCCTTTTTCGCCTGTGATGGTGAAGTGGACGATCACCTCGTCTTCATTGTGGATACCCCTGCTGCTCCAGAATTCCATGCGCCCATCCTCCGCTTCCTCCTCATAGGTGATGCGGTAAGGATACTTGGTTGTTTCCACATAGCAAAGCTGGTGTTGGGCGATCAATCTTCTGCGCTGAATCAGGATTTCCAGCCAGATCAGAGGGTTGCGGTTGCGCATTTGGCTCATATCCAAGAGATAGCTGACATCAATGTAGTGCAGGCCGGTATATGCCTGGTATTGCTGTTCAAAAAACTGTTCAATGGTCTCCTCCTGCGTGAGGGGATGGTCCGGGATATAGACGGTGGGTTCCTGTGCTGTGGAGCTCTTTTCCAAAGACGGCTCTACGGACTGACCAGAAGGCAGATTGTCTCCGCCCCCTGCAGAACAGGCGGATAAAAACAGCGCTAGGCAGAATAACAGAACAAACTTTGGCATAGGCACAACCCTTTTTCTTCTTATTTCCCCTGCATATTCAATTTTACCATATCACCTTATTTTATTCATTAATTAGATTGACATCTAAATCGGCCCAATACTATAATTAAAATTGAACAATCGTTCAATCATTCAATTAAGGAGAAGAGATTTTTATGTGCGCATATACGGCGGATTTTGATAAATGTGATTGCAACACCATTCATGAGGCTGTGGTCCATGAAGTGAGGGCGCATATGCCGGATGAAGAAGATCTTTTGGATCTGGCGGATCTTTTTAAGATTTTTGGGGATTCCACGCGGGTCAAAATACTCTATGCCTTATTTAAGGCGGAGATGTGCGTGTGCGATATCGCAGTGCTTTTGGGCATGACCAAGTCTGCCATCTCCCATCAACTAAGGATTCTGAAACAGGCAAAGCTGGTGAAAAACCGGAGAGACGGCAAAATCGTTTATTATTCCTTTGCCGACGATCATGTAAGAAATATTTTTGCCCAAGGCTTGCTCCACATTTCTGAAGAACGAGCGTCCATGAGCTTATTTGGCCGCTAACCTGCGCCTCTATGGAATGGAATCTAAGGGATAGGAAGATAGATTTAAGCCAATTTATGATGAAAGGAGGGGGACAATGCCATCCGTAATGGTCATGAAAACAATCATTGCGGGGGGTAAAATTTTATCCTTTTTTAGTTGATTGGGTAATCAACTGTTCAATCAAGATCCAAGAGGAGGAACATCGCGTGAGAGGTCGTATTTGGTGATGGGCATGGAAAAGAAATTTGGATTTATCAGGAGGGGGTGGGTAGATGCTGGTGTTGGATGAAAAAAGTAAAACCCCTCTATACGCCCAATTGTATCAGCAGATTAAGGATGATATCGTCAAGGGATGTGTCAAAGCCGGAACAAAGCTGAGGTCGAGCCGGAAAATATCCCAAGAACTGCATATCAGCAGAAACACGGTGGAATTGGCTTATGAGCAACTGCACGCAGAAGGATTTATTGTCAGCAAACCACGCAAAGGGTATTTTGTGGAAGCAGGGGCGGAGGAAACCTTTCAGAAAAGTAAAACGGCCCCCAATACCCGGACAGCAGCCATGGAGGATGTGAATCAAAAGGTGGTTTATGATTTCCGGCCCTGCGCTTTGTATCTGAGGGAGGCCCCTTTTCCTCAATGGCAAAGGCTGATGAACAGGTGCTTTCATGATTTTAAAGAGGGGGTCATCCGCTACGGGTCCTCTTTTGGCGAATGGAGTCTGCGTACGGAGATCCAAAGGTATATCTCCGATTACCGCAATGTCCATTGTAAGGTGGACCAGATTATGGTCGGCACTGGCACCCAATTTTGCCTGGGTCTTGTCTGCCCGCTTCTGAGAGAGAGGGGCTTCAGCGTGGCCATGGAAGAACCGGGTGATGATCAAGCGCGCATGACTTTACAGAATAACGGCATCAAAATATCGCCCATCGAAGTTGATAAGGAAGGATTGAATGTACGCGTCTTGGAAGGGGCAGAAGCAAGAGCCGTTTATGTGACGCCTTCCCACCAGTTTCCCACGGGAACAGTGATGCCTATGACCAGACGGTTAGAATTGGTGGAATGGGCCCGGCGCAGGGATGCCCTGATTATTGAGGATGATGATAGCTGCCATTTCCAGTATGATACCAAACCGCTTCCTTCCCTCCAATCTTTGTGCGGCGACCGGGTAATTTACTTAGGCAGCTTCTCTGAGATGTTGTTTCCCTGCATTCAGGCCTCCTATATGGTGATGCCCGACCCGTATCTGCAGGATCTCTATCAGCGCTTTGAAAATCATACTCCCTTGGTGCCCTTTTTGATGCAGAAAACGCTGGAGCTTTACATACGTGGAGGCCATTGGGAGAGCCATGTGCGAAAAACCAGAAAGCATCAAAAGGAAAAATGCGCCTCCCTGGTACAGGCATTGAAAAGTGAATTTGGCAACAACATTTGTATTCTGGGCACCCATGCCGGTTTCCATTTGCTCGTGCAGGTAAAATGGCCCATGAATGAAGCGGAGTTGATTCATCGGGCCTGTCAGGCCGGTGTGGGCGTGTGCCCCACATCAAAGTACTGGATCCGGCCCCAAAACAGTGCCTATGGAACGGTCCTTTTAAGTTTTCGGGGCATCCCCTTGGAGCATATTCCTAGGGCAGTTAAGCTTTTGCGTGAGGCTTGGCTGGGTTAATCAAAAACTGGAGCCATACAGAATATCAAAACTGGACCTTGCATTTTATGTTAGGATATCCTAACTTATAGATGATACAGCTTATGTATCAATCTTACTTGGAAAGGAGGTATAAAAGGTGCGTAAAACGCTCGTGGCAATTACCCTGATCCTTGTCCTCACAAGTATGCTCCCGCTGACGGCGTTTGCCGCCCATGAAACATGGAATGATGTGGTGGACGAAATGGAAACGATCCTGGATAAGTCTTACGAGATATATATTTCAGGTGATGCGGAAGCCGCTAAGGAACAAGTCGATGCTGCCTACTTCGGATATTATGAAAAGCTGGGCTTTGAAAAGACGGTAATGGCCCATATTTCGGGCGACCGTGCAGCTGAAGTGGAATACCAGTTCAGCTTTGCCAAAAAGGCCATCAGTGCCGGTAAGCCGGAGCAGGAAGTCAGAGTCTCGCTGGATACGCTGATCAACCTGCTGCGCGAAGATGCCATCAGATTGGATGGAAAAAAGGAGAGCTCCATCGGTGTTCTGCTTGCCTCCCTGCTGATCATCACCAGGGAAGGCTTTGAGGCGATCATCATCGTAGGCGCGATTATCGCTTATCTGATTAAGTCCGGGAACAAGCACAAGACCGGTGCGATTTACTGGGGTTCGCTTATTGCGTTGGGTGCCAGTGTTCTGATGGCGATTATTCTGAACAGACTGTCCGGTTTGAGCGGCGCAAATCAGGAGATCATTGAAGGAGTGACCATGCTGGTTGCCGTGGTAGTTCTCTTTTATGTAAGCAACTGGATGGTTTCCAAGGCAGAAGCAGCCGCCTGGACCAACTACATAGCAGGAAAGGTGCAGAGTTCCCTGACCAAGGGCAGCCTGTTTTCCCTTGCTTTTGCGGCGTTTCTGGCCGTTTTCCGTGAGGGCGCGGAAACAATCCTGTTTTATCAGGCGCTGCTTGCCAATACGAAAACCTATATCAACATGGTGTGGCTGGGGCTGGGGATCGGGTGCGTTCTCCTGGTGGTGATCTACATCCTGATCCGTGTTTTAAGCATCAAATTGCCCTTAAAGCCCTTCTTCCTGGGCACCAGCATTCTGTTGTTTGTCATGGCCATTTCCTTTACCGGTTCCGGTATCAAAGAATTGCAGGAAGGGAATGTCATAGGCGTTACATCCGTTCCGGGCATTTCTTCGGTAGACCTGTTAGGGATTTATCCCACGTGGGAAACGCTTATTCCCCAAATCTTTTTGCTCATACTGACGGTTGGTACATTCATCATACAGATGAGAAAATGGCGCAAAGCGCCTATGGGGGGCACAACCGCAGGGACGGGCAATAACAAAGCCTGAACAGGTAAAGATACCCCTGACCTTCCTGACAAGTTCAAAGGGAATGAAAAATAAACACATTTTTGGAGGGATAGAATATGAAAACCAATAAAATAACCGTCCTTTTTGGCATCATCGCCATCGTCCTCTCTCTTGGTCTGGCCGGTTGTTCCTCGGACACGAATGCGCCTGCCGATTCAAACACACCCACGGAAAATAGCGATACTTCCCAAGAAGGGGAAGGCGCGGTGGGACCTGCTGATGTGGCCGGATTTGAGGAATTCCCCATTGGGGATGATATTGAGCTGGGGCCTTTGAATGTGGCCGGCGTCTATTTCCAGCCGGTGGATATGGAACCGACGGGCAAGAGCCTCCCCGCCTCTGAGTCCGACATGCACATGGAAGCGGACATTTCCGCCCTGGACAATGATCTGGGTTACGGTGTGGGTGATTTTGTGCCCTATTTGACGGTAAAATATCAGATTACGGGTGATGACGGCAAAACCATCGAAGGAAACTTCATGCCCATGAACGCCAGCGACGGCCCCCACTATGGGGCAAATATCAAGCTGGGCCCGGCAGGTACCTACAAAGTCCGCTTTATTATTGAGAACCCGGAGGCACAAGGTTTTCTCCTTCATGTGGATAAGACAACGGGCGTTACCGGACGTTACTGGACCGAACCCCTGGTGGCAGAATGGGACTTTGATTACGTGCCCAGGGTTTGGTAAGGGATCCCTTTTCATTGATCCGGATATCGATATAACAGATCCAACCCGTGCCATGGAAGGTCTTGCGCCGACGGGCGGCCCTTCCATGGCTTCATTTTGAAGCTTGATAGGAGGTGGCTCCATGCTGAAGTACCTCATACAGGTTGTGCAGAGTACGCTGACAACCGTCCTCCTTTTGGCCATGCTAGGTGCCCTTATGCATCTCGTCGGCGGCAAAAAGCAAAAAAAGTGGCTGCTTTGGGGCTTCGGCGCAGGTATTGCTGCGGCGTTTGTCCTGGCTGCTTTAGAATTTTCCACCGCGCTGATCAACAGGGAATTTTTTAATATGGGCATTTTGTCGGTCGCCCTCCTGGCGGAAATAATTTTCTTTCTTCTTGCCTGGGGCGTGCTCGCCCCAAAAGCGCCGGTATTTCATGAAAGGATCTGGAATGGGATAAATTTCCTGATGCTCATGGCGCTTCTTCTTTATTGCCTGCCGGATATTTTGCTCTATCCCACAGAGTTTGTCATGGCCGGGGAAAGCGTATTCAGTACGGATTTTTTATTTAAGCTCATCGGCTACTTAGGGGGGCTTTTCCTGATCGTCCTGACCGGATTTGCTTTATCCAAGGTGGGCAGAAGCTTATCCTTTCAACTGGTGCGGATTTTGCTGACCGCCGGGCTGGCCATCCAGCTGGCCAATCAAATGGCCATGATGGTCCAGCTTTTACTGGCAAGACGCATCATCCCCATGTCAAAAGGGCTTTTCGCCCTGATTAAGCCTGTTATCAATCATCAGGAATATTTTCTTTATGGGGTTCTGGCGGTCACGGTGGCATTGCCCCTGGTACTGTGGAGAAAAAGCCTGAATCCCCAAGAAACTTATGCCAATCCGGCCCAGCATCGTAAAATCCGGGCTGCCGCACGCCGGCAACGCCGCTGGTGTACGGTTGTTCTGGCCGGGTATGTTCTGGCGGTGCTGAACCTGACGGTGGTGAAGGCCTACGAGGAAAGAGAGGTTGTCCTTTCCCCGGCGGAGCCCATGACCATCTCGGGCCAGGAGATATTGATTCCCCTGGAAAATATCAGCGACGGCCACCTGCACCGTTTTGTCTATACCGCTTCCGACGGTACGGAAGTGCGCTTTATCGTCATCAAGAAAAATGAAGCTGCTTTTGGCGTGGGCCTGGATGCCTGCGATATCTGCGGCCCCACGGGCTACTATGAGCGGGATGACGAGGTGGTGTGCAAGCTTTGCGATGTGGTGATGAATATCTCCACCATCGGCTTTAAAGGGGGCTGCAATCCTGTACCCCTTGCCTATACTTTAAGGGGGGGCACCATGGTGATCCAAACACAAAATCTGGAAAATGAAAAGAATCGGTTTCAATAGGAGGTGATCCCATGTTCTGGAGAATGGTCAAGGGTGCCCTGTTCCGGCAAAAAGGGAAAATGCTGATGATTGCCTTCACCATTGCCTTAGGGGCCTCTCTTGCTACCGCCATGCTGAATGTGATGCTGGATGTGGGAGACAAGGTCAATCAGGAGTTGAAAACTTACGGCGCCAATATCAACGTCGTGCCCAAAGAAGCTTCCCTGCTGGGTGACCTTTACGGCGTTGAGGAAGGCTCCGGTGTATCGGATAAATATTTACAGGAAAGGGAGCTGGGGAAGATCAAAACCATCTTTTGGGCCTTTAACATCGTGGATTTTGCTCCTTACCTGGAAACAAGGGTCCGCTTAAATGCCCGGACAGACAGCGTGGAGCTCGCGGGAACCTGGTTTGAACACCACCTGGACCTGCCCACGGGGGAATCCCTTGATACGGGCATGAAAAACATGAAAAATTGGTGGGAGGTGGACGGCGCCTGGCTGGCCGATGCAGATGAAAATGATGCTATGGTAGGCAGCCTGGTGGCAGGCAGAAACAATATCAAGGTTGGTGATACCATTACTGTTCAGGCAAAAAGTCAAAGGAAAGAATTGGTGGTCAAGGGTATTTTTAATTCCGGCAGTGAGGAGGATGATCAGATCTATGTGCCTTTGCAGGTGGCCCAAGCGCTGACAGGGCGGCCGGGACTGGTGAGCCGGGTGGAAGTCAGCGCCCTCACCACCCCCGACAATGAGCTGGCCCGCCGGGCGGCCCAGAACCCCCAAAGTCTCTCCATCAAAGAATGGGAAACCTGGTATTGTACGGCTTATGTCAGTGCCATTTGCTATCAGATCGCAGAAGTGATCACCGATTCTGTGGCCAAACCCATTCGCCAGGTTGCGGAAGCGGAAGGCGCCATTCTGGAAAAAACCCAGCTGCTGATGCTGCTCATGACAATTTTGAGCTTGATCGGTTCCGCCCTGGGCATTTCCAATCTGGTTACGGCCAGCGTGATGGAGCGCAGTCCTGAGATCGGCCTGTTAAAGGCGGTCGGCGCCCATGACGCCCCCATCTCCTTATTAATTTTAACAGAGATACTGATCACCGGAATCATCGGCGGCATGGCGGGATATTTTGCCGGGCTGGGCTTTGCCCAGATCATTGGGCAGTCCGTTTTCGGGTCCGCCATCGAAATCAAGCCCATGGTCATTCCCCTGGTGGCGGTTCTGGTGTTTCTCGTCATCTTGGCAGGAAGCATACCTGCCATCCGGCTTTTGCTGTCCCTGCGTCCGGCGGAAGTATTGCATGGCAGGTGAGAAAATGAAAAAACAATCCATGTATTTTAAGATGGTGATGAGTTCCCTGATCCGCCGCCGGTCCAGAATGGTGGTGGCCCTTTTGGCCGTTGCCATCGGCGCTACCATCCTTTCCGGGCTGATTACCATTTACTACGATATTCCCCGGCAGATGGGCAAAGAATTCCGGTCCTACGGCGCCAATCTTATCTTAGTTCCGGCCGGAGAGCAATCGTCTTTGAACACTGCCGCCATGGAAAAAGCGGCAAGCGTCTTCCCGGCTGACAATATCGTGGGCATGGCGCCCTACCGCTATGAGACGGTAAAGATCAATGAGCAGCCCTTTATGGCGGCGGGAACAGATTTGGCAGAAGTAAAAAAAGTCAGCCCCTACTGGTATATTGCCGGGCAGTGGCCGGAAGGCAAAGATGCCGTGCTCCTGGGCCAGGAGGTGGCCGATCTCATTCGCCTTTCGCCCGGCGATACTTTCACCGCTACCGGCACGGATGCCCAGGGAGAGAATTTCAGCCATGACTTTACGGTAGCCGGCATCGTTCAGACCGGGGGAGCGGAGGAAGCATTTATTTTCATGTCCCTGGCCGATCTGGAGGGCATCATGGGGAACCGTGATGAAGTGGACGTGGTGGAATGCAGCATTGCCGCTGACGAGGAGGCCCTGAGCAGCATGGCGGAACAGATTGGCGCCCATGACCCGGAGGTTACTCCCCGCCTGGTCAAACGGGTCACCCAGTCGGAGCAAACCGTATTGGGCAAGCTTCAGGCCCTGGTCTATCTGGTCACGGTAGTGGTCCTGCTCCTCACCATGATCTGCGTTTCCACGACGATGATGGCAGTTGTTACGGAGCGGCGCAAAGAGATCGGTTTGAAAAAAGCACTGGGTGCGGCCAATCAAAGCATTGTGCTGGAGTTTCTGGGCGAAGGCCTGTTTCTGGGCGGTTCAGGGGGCGTGCTGGGCGTGCTGTTCGGTTTTTTGTTCGCCCAGTCTGTCAGTGTGAATGTCTTCAGCCGCAGCATCTCCTTCCAGCCCCTTTTGATTCCGGTGACCCTGGTGGTATCCATCGGCATTACCGGATTGGCCTGCCTGATTCCCGTGAGAAGCGCAACAGACATCGAGCCGGCAATCGTATTGCGCGGCGAGTAGAGGAGGCTCAGCGATGAATTTATTAGAACTGAAGGATATTTCCAAAATTTACGGCAATGTGAAAGCTTTGCAAAATATCGATCTTACCGTCCGGCAGGGGGAATGGTTAGCCATCATGGGACCGTCCGGCTCCGGGAAGACCACCATGATGAACATTATCGGCTGCATGGACCGGCCTTCCCATGGTGCGGTCATTTTGGACGGCAAGGATATTTCCAAGGAAGGGCCAAAGAGTCTGACCGCCGTCCGCCGTGATAAAATCGGCTTGATCTTTCAGCAGTTCCATCTGATCAACTATCTCACAGCCCTGGAAAATGTGATGATCGCCCAATATTATCACAGCATGCCGGATGAAAAGGAAGCCCTGCAGGCGCTGGAGCGGGTAGGTTTACAAGAACGGGCGAAGCACCTGCCCAGCCAGCTGTCCGGGGGGGAACAGCAAAGGGTCTGTATTGCCCGGGCCCTGATCAACTATCCCATGCTGATTTTAGCGGATGAGCCCACGGGAAATCTGGATGAAGCCAATGAGAATATTGTGCTGGACATTTTTAAGCAGCTGCACGGGGAGGGCAGCACCATCATTGTGGTCACCCATGATGCCGAGGTCGCCGAGGAAGCCCAGCGTACGGTAATATTGGAGCATGGCCGTATTGCAAAAATCACGCACAATCAAAATGACCAAAGGGGGTGCGAACGATGAGGGAAAAAACCATCCACCTGATAGGGGTCCTTGCCCTAACTTTGCTTTTGTTGTCCGGATGCGGCAATGGTTCTGATTCCAGTGCTTATCAAGACGGCACCTATACCGGGAAAAGCAGCCCGGATGACCGGGGCGCTTACGGAGAGGCCACTGTCACCATTGCTGACCACAAAATCACGGCGTGCACCTATGTGACCCGGCAAAAGGACGGCACGGTGAAAGATGAAGAGTACGGCAAGGTCAATGGAGAAATTTCCAACCAGGACTATTATGACAAGGCCCAGCTGGCCGTAAAAGCAATGCAGCAATATGCCCGGCAGCTGGTGGAGGTTCAAAAGCCGGAAGATGTGGATGCGGTATCCGGGGCGACCATTGCCTATGACCAGTTCATGGAAGCGGTAAAAAATGCTTTGGAGGCAGCAAAAGAATGATCTCCGGATATTTGATGTGTGCCATTTGTCCTGGGATAGGAAAAGCTTGCATTCAGCAAAAAGATGAGGATTCCTGTACGCAAAACAGGAACCATTCAGGAGGTAATTCACGTGAAAAACAGATTTTTGTCCGGGCTTGTGCTTGCTGTTTTCGGGCTGCTCATTGCCCTGATCCCGGTGTGCATATTTCCCACCTGTGCCAAAGTAATTGAAACCGCCGCAGGGGGAACGGTGCCCATGAAATGCTTTTGGTCCGGGCGGGCGGAGATAGGAATCGGTTTATTGATCCTGTGCGGGGGCGGCTTGCTGGCTTTTGTCAAATCCCCCTTGACCCGGATCGGCATCAGCATCATGACCGCCTTGACGGGTATTCTGGCGATTTTAGTTCCTACTCTGTTGATTGGAGGATGTGAGATGGCCACCATGCCGTGCCGGATGACCACTTTTCCCGCATTAATGCTGTTGGGTGGCCTGACGGCGGCGGTCGCTTTGGTTAACGCCGCCTATTTAGGGAGCCAAAACAAAAAAACGGCGGAGACCGGCCAATGAATAATAAGCCTCTCACTGTTTTTACCCTTGCCGCCCGTAATCTCAAAGGCAAGCCCTTTCGGAGCGGCGGCCTTATTTTCCTGGTCGCCCTTTTCGCTTTCACCCTTTTCGGGGGTACCATTTTAGCGAAGAGCCTGGAGAGCGGTATGGATAGCCTGTCCAAAAGACTGGGCGCGGATATTCTGGTGGTGCCCTACGGTTATGAGGCGGATATTCAAGGCGCCCTGCTCCGGGGAGAACCCAGCACCTTCTATTTTGACGCTCAAATCACCGGTAAAATTGCCGGTCTGGAAGGCATTGACCGGGTCTCTCCCCAGCTTTATATCGCCACGCTGAACGCCGGGTGCTGTGCCTATCCTCTCCAGTTGATCGGCTACGATCCGGAAACGGATTTCATCATCCAACCCTGGTTATCCTCCATGCTGAAACACCCTCTCGGGGATGGGGAAATCCTGGTGGGCAGCAGTATTAATGCCCAAGCAGGACAAAAACTGAAATTTTTTAACCGGATTTTTACTGTGGCCGCCCGGCTGGAAAAAACCGGGATGGGATTTGACACCTCCGTTTTTATGAATTTCACCACAGCCAAACAGCTGGCCCGGGAATCTGAGCGCATCCAGTCCCATCCGGTAGCCCAGGATGATCGTCTCATTTCCTCCGTGATGGTCAGAATCAAAAAGGATGCCGACGTAAAGGGCGTGGCAAACGGCATCCTGCAGGCTTACGCAAGAGAAGGCGTGGCGGTTGTGGTTGCGAAGAACATGCTTAGTGAGATCTCCGGGAGTTTAACCGGGCTTTCTCTCTTTATATATCTCCTGGCCGGTATTTTATGGCTCTTAGCCATTCTTGTTCTGATGATAGTATTTTCCATTTCCTTAAACGCGCGGAAAAAAGAATTCAGCATATTTCGGGTTCTGGGCGCGCCCAGGAGCATGCTGGTAAAATTAATCCTCAGTGAGTCCTTTCTGATCAGCCTTTTGGGGACGGTGGCGGGAACGATGGGGGCCGCCTGCCTGGTATTTCCTTTCCGCGCCTACATCGGTTCCTTGCTGAACCTGCCCTATTTGCAGCCGGCTTATGGAATGATAGGGATGGTTGCCTTGACCAGCTTTTTCCTATCTCTGACGGTAGGTCCCCTGGCCTCCATTTATGCGGCTCTCAAAATCGGTCATTCCGAAACCTATACCACGATGAGGGAGAACGAATAATGCTTTTAGAAATAAAGGAACTGAGCAAAGAATACAAACGGGGAGAACGGCCATTTGCCGCGGTTGACCAGATTAATTTATCCGTAGCCCAGGGCGACTTCGTGACCATTACGGGGCGTTCCGGGAGCGGCAAAAGTACTCTTCTGAATATGGTGGCCGGGCTTTTGACCCCCACTTCCGGCACGATCAGCCTTAAGGGCAGGAAGCTGGATACTTTGAATGACAAGGAAATGTCGGCATGGAGAAATTTTCGGCTGGGCTATGTGCCGCAAGGAACCAGTGCCCTTGCCCATCTCACCGTTTTCGATAATGTACGTCTTCCTTTTTATCTGGCCAAAAGGCAGGGCGATCCATGCGGACGGGCCGTCTTTCTTTTGGAGGAGGTGGGCCTGCCTCACCTGGCCCATCTCTATCCCCCCCAGTTGTCCGGGGGAGAATTGCGGCGGGTTTTCATCGCCCGGGCGCTGATGAACGAGCCGGATCTTTTGATGGCGGATGAACCTACGGCAGATTTGGATCAGGAAACTACCAGGGAAATGATGGCGCTCTTTTGCCGCATCAACAAAAACGGCACTACGGTGATCATCGTTAGCCATGAACGGGATACGGGGAAATTCGGCAATCGGGTGCTGACCATGTCTGCCGGCAAACTGAGGGAAAACTTGCCCGCGGATGAAAAGTAGAAAATAGATTTCTGGTGCTTTGCTACCTGTGAAAACATGTTGTTGGCTTTTGGCGTTAATAAACGAATATGGGTTTAATCACGACAACAGCGAGGCGGTTTGCAGCTTCGCTGTTGCCTTTATAGCGGGTATATTATTGGAATGGAAGGCATATCCTGCCCGGATAAGCTTCTAGTTAGGATTGCCTGAAGAAGATAAATTTATCAAATCCTTAACAAAGAGATGCTATAATAGACGGAAACAGCCAATGGATGGCAATGATAATGAAAAAGGAGGACGGAGAATGATGCCCACAATATTGGAAAAGATCGTCAAGAAACCAAAGATATCGAACAATCAAATCACCCAAGGCGAAAGAAAAAAGGCTATTAAAAAAGATTATCTTCAGATGGCTATTTCCTACTTTGTACTTGCGCACACAGAACTTATTGCGAAACAAACGGAGTTAAAAGTTGCAGATATTACGAAAAGTGCCCACGACCTTGCCGCGAATAGTGAAGAAACCTCGGCAACAGCAGAAGAAACCAGTGCCACGACACAGGAATTTAGTGCCATCATGCAGACACTGGACAACAGTTCTGCGCAAAATATTGAAAGATTAAACGCTTTGCAAAAAAAAGGTGTTGAAGTAAATGATAATTTAACAATCGCCAAAGAAAATATGGAAGAATTGGGACGAAGCTTAGAAAACATTGATAGTATCAACCAAACAGTAGAGGGAATTGCGGACCAAACAAATCTTTTGGCCTTAAATGCCGCTATTGAAGCAGCCCGCGTGGGGGATGCCGGACGAGGATTCGCCGTGGTGGCTGATGAAGTTCGAAAACTTGCCGCACAAACGAAAGACGCCGTCAAAGAAGTGAAGAAGGTCTCCGGGGAAATCGACAGAATCACTGCCGACACGAAATCAATCAATCATACTATTTTCCAAGATTTCGACGAATATTTTCATGAATCTAGGGCCATTGCCGATACGATACAAGAGCATACGGAAAAAATAAAAAATGCCACCGAGGCCACCAGGAATATTAATATGGCGATGGAACAATTAGCCGGGGCATCGGAGGAAATCGCCGGTCTTGCGGCAGATTTATCAAATACGGCGGATTTTGGTTCTGTGGTGATGAAAGAAATCCAAGAGTTATCCACCATTGTGAAGCCTTACATCCATATTGAAGCCGATGACAGTTCCCTGACCAATATTTTAGCCCGGCGCTTAGTGGATCATGCCAATTACCTTTTGGATGTAGTAGCAAAAGGGGGAAGTAAAACCAGGACGAAAAACCATCACGAATGCGCTTTTGGTCTTTGGTATGACAAAGCCAAAGACCGCTACGGACACATTCCGGAATTTGTCTCCCTGGACAAGCCTCATGAAATGGTGCATGTTGCCGGCCAAAAAGTAGCTGAGGAAATCACCATCAGGAATCTGGAGCTATTAATCGAAGCATCCGGAGAAATTTTAAAAGCATTTTTAAGTTTTGCCAAAACTATCGATGAATGAAGAGAATCTTTTGTCGGTATAATTTCCCCAAAAGCCTTGACAAAGAAGTGGTGTAAAGCTATTATTTAAAGTAATTAAATCATATCAGAATAGTATGCTTAAGTAGGAAATTACTCTGAAATTTGTTCCCATGAAAAAAACTTTTTCAGTTGACCAGAAACACTGGAGACTAAGTTTTCTTCTTGCATCTTTAAGGATGCGCAAGAGGATGAAACTTAGTCTTTTTTATTTTGGGTCCGATGATAAAAAATACCTATTGCGTATTCAAAGATTTCGATTTGTCTGACTATATTAAGGAGACTTATACTTGAACTATAAAAATTTATTTGGAGTGTATATTTTATGAATGATACCCATGTTTTATCAAGTTATGTGGCTGGTTTGAGATGGGAGGATATCCCTGAGGAGGTGATTTCCCGGAGTAAAATTAATATCCTGGATACCTTAGGGGTGGCTGTGCGTGGTTCTCTGACAAATCATGCCAAGGCCGCTTTTCAGACCATCAGTGAACTTGACGGTCCAGACCAAGCGTCGGTGATTGGTCAGGAAAGGGGTCTGAATGTGACACAAGCGGCCTTTTTAAACGCCTTGTCCGCCCATGCCATTGATTTTGACGATGCCCACAAATTTGTTCATCCTGGTTGTGTCGTGATTCCGTCCGCCTTATGTCTGGCAGAAAAGCTAAACCGATCCGGCAAAAGTTTTATCTTAGCCGTAATTGCCGGATATGACATATCCGTGCGCGTAAGCCAGGCTGCCGGGGTAGAGCACCGAAAGCGGGGCTTCCACCCTACGGGGACATGCAATTTTTTGGGTGCCGCCGCTGCTGCCGCCCGCGCCCTGGGATTGGAAGCAAGCCAGGTGGAAGCGGCTTTCGGCATCGCGGGCACGCAGGCGGCGGGGCTAACCCAGTATCGCTTTGACGGCAGCGCCGACAAGCATTTTCACGCCGGTATGGCTGCTCAGGGAGGGGTTCTCTCTGCCTTACTGGCCCAATCCGGTTTCCAGGGAACCAAGGAAATACTGGAAGGAAAATTTGGCTTTTTAAATGTCTTGGGGAATGGGGGAAGTCCGGAAAAACTGGTGCAGGGACTGGGAGAAGTCTTTCCCATCAGTGAAACAGATATTAAGCCCTATCCTTCATGCCGCCAAACCCATACGGTGGTTGATTTGGCTTTACAAGCAGCCCAAAAAAATATGGCAGAAGGTGATATCAAGGAAATACTGGTGGAAATTTATGATTATGCTACGGAAAGCTGGCTGGTGGACACATCCCCTCCAGAGTCGGGGCTGCAAGGAATGCTGAACATTCCTTATTGTTTGGCAAGTGCCCTGGTTTATGGAAAGTTATCCTTGGAGCATTTTCAACCGGAGATGTTGCGGGAGCCTGTGGTGCATAGACTGGCGCGCAAGGTAAAAGTTGTGCCCAACAGTGATTTTTCCCGGAAATTTCCCGAGAAAAAATGTGCCCGGCTTCAGATTAAATTGGTACAGGGTGCGGACCTTTGTTTGATGGCGGAAAACCCCAGAGGGAGCGCCGACGCTCCTTTTACCTTTGGGGATGTGGAAGAAAAATTCCATCAATTAGCCGATCAAGTGATTGGTCAAAGCAACACTGATGAGATCGTCAAACAGGTAAAAGAGCTGGAGGCGGTGGGGGATATGGCGGCTGTTGCCCGGCTGCTGAGAAAAGATAGAAAAACCTGTCATAACGGTTAATGGAGGTGAGAGCTAAGAACAGTGATTTTCTAAGGTCCTTTGAATCAAAGATTTAAGATGGTGAGAAAGGAGAAAGAAGGATGAAAATTAAAGGGTACATGGGTTGGGTTGTGGTGATGGTGTTGATGGTCTGTCTTGTCCTTGGGTTAGGAGGCTGCGGGGGGCAGAAGGAGGTTCCCGATTCTGCTGCCAATACCGGAGAAACGGAAAAATGGCAGCCGGAAAAAATTGAAATCGTCTTGCCTCATGCTGTGGGGAGTAATCAGGATATGACCACCCGGATTCTAGGGGAAGTGTGGTCGGAGAAATTAGGGATCCCTTTTGTTTACAACAATAAAGACGGAGCCAGCGGTCAAGTGGGCTATACCTACTTTTTAACCTTGCCCAAGGACGGCACCGCCCTGCTTTCTACCAACCTGGCTTCGGCTTCCATTATGTATAAAGAGCAGAAACCCGATTTTGACTGGGAAAAGGATCTGGAATGGATGGGGATATTTGGTATTGACCCGGGGACCTTCTTTGTACAAAAGGATTCTCCCTTTCAGACCCTTAATGATGTGATTGAAGCGGCCAAGAAGGAAAAGGTGACCGTGGCCATCTCCTATTGGGCCAGCCCGGATAACTTGCTGCTCCAGCAGATCATGGAACAGACCGGTGCTCAGTTTGAAATCATTCCCTATGGCAGCGGCAATGACCTGGTGACCCAGGTACTGGGCGGTCATGTGCAACTGGGATTCACCAAAGTATCCGGTGTGGAAAAGGCGGGAGACACCTTAAGACACCTGGCGATTTCCATGTCGGAAAACCCGGTTCCCGACATGACCAACAATGCCCCCACGGTGGATAGCGCTTTAGGAACCAAAACCCTGGTGGTAGCCTCTTACCGCGCCATCAATGTGCCGAAGGAATTAAGAGAAAAATACCCGGAACGGTTCAAAATGATTCAAGAGGCTTTTGAAGAGGCGAAAGATGATCCCCGGGTGATTGAAAGCATGAAAAAAGCGGGAGTGGATCCCGGTTTAATAGTCGATTGGACCCCGGAGCAATTGAATGAGCAGACCAAAATATACTGGGATGTGTTTGAACAATACAAGGACATCTATATGCAAAAGAAATAAAGAAGGCCGTCTTCAAAAACCGGTGTAAACCGAGCAGTGCCAATTTATTTTAAGGTAGTGATCACATAATGAAAAGTTCCGGCAGGGTAGATCCGGGAGAATTTGTGATTCCCCTGATCGCCATACTTTATGGGTGCTACAGTATCAGTTCCCAGGTTGTAAAAGGGTATCAGACCTCCACAATCGGATACGGGCTGGTAATTGCCCTTCCCATGCTGCTTTGTGCAGGAGTCGTTTTATTTAAAGCGGTGAAAAACCGGAAACAGGAGGTCCGAACAGAAAAGAAACACAGTCTCAGGCCTCTGGGACTGTTAGGCGGCATGATTGTCTTTATTGCCTTGCTTCCCATTTTAGGCTATTTTCTAGATATTTTTCTCTATTTAATTATCCTGATGTGGTTCTTTCAGGTCCGGCGCTGGTCAAAGCTTGTGGCTGTTGCTCTCGGCACGACCCTGGTGATTCACGTGATCTTTGTCTTGTGGCTCCAATTGCCGCTGCCGCAAGGCTTGATTACGGGCTTGTAATGAAGGGGGTGAACGAATGGATCATCATGCGATTTTTGCGGGACTGGAAATGTTGTTGAGCAATTTGTGGATCGTACCCATCGGTGTTCTGGTGGGCATCATTATTGGGGCCATTCCCGGGCTAAGCTCCAGCAATTCTTTGGCGATTCTGCTGCCCATGATGCTGGGGCTCCCGGTGGAAACAGCCCTGATCTTTGGAGTATCGTTATACTGCGGGGCGGAAGTAGGCAATTCCTATCCGGCGATTCTGGTCAATATCCCGGGCACCGGGTCGGCGGCAGTGACAACCTTTGACGGCTATCCGATGGCGCAAAACAAACAGGCGGCGGAGGCCATGGGTTTGTCCATTTTTTCTTCTTTTATCGGCGGCGTGATCGGCGGGCTGGTCTGCCTTACCTCGGCCCCTTTGATCAGTAAAGTGGCCCTCAAATTTAGCTCCGTGGAAATGACGATTATTATTCTTTTCGGTGTGGCAGTGCTGGCCCAGTTATCTTCCGGCGGGCTGGCCAAGGGTCTCATGGCGGGTTTTTTTGGCCTGCTCCTGTCTACCACGGGGGTAGACCCCATCTGGGGGCAAATCCGGGCTACCTTCGGCAGTATGTATCTCATGGACGGCATGCCTGTGATCCCGGCTTTAATCGGGCTCCTGGCCTTTTCCGAATTACTGATTTCTTTGGAAAAGAATGAGGCTGTTTCCCTGGTGGAAGACTCTCAGAGCTTAGGCTTAAAGGGAATTTTTCAGGGCTTCCGGTATACGATCAAGAGCTGGGTAAACACCTTGCGCTCATCTTTAATCGGGGTAATTGTGGGTGCGATCCCGGGTGCCGGGGCTTCTATCGCCAGCTTTATTTCTTACCAGCAGACAGTGGCTTTTGCCCCTTCCGAAGAGAAGAAAACCTTCGGCAAAGGGAATCCGGAGGGGGTCATTGCTTCCGAAGCCGCCAACAACGGGGTTGTAGGGGGCAGCCTGATCCCTTTGCTTACTCTGGGCGTTCCCGGTAGCGCCAGTATGGCTGTGCTCATGGTGGTGATGGCGTACCAGGGCTTGGCCCTGGGACCCCGGCTCTTTGTGCAGAATGGGGATGTAGCCTATGCCGTCTTGTGGTCCCAGTTTGCCGCCGCGGTTTTCATGCTGGTTATTGGTACGGCCTGCGCCTACAGTTTCTATCGGCTGGCCTATATTCCCATGACCCTGCTGGTTCCGGTGGTCTCGGTGATCTCCATTATCGGGGGATATGCGCCCCGCCAGTACATTTTTGATATGGGCTTAGTGATCATTTTCGGCATCCTGGGGTATGTGATGAAGAAATATGAATACCCGCCCGCCGCCATGCTTTTAGGGCTGATTTTAGGCCCCCTGCTGGAGGCCAATGCCTTCCGGGGCCTGAAAATAGGTTTAGGCTCCCCGAGCATATTTTTTACCCGGCCCCTGGCTGTTTTGTTATGGATTTTGCTCATTATTACCTTTGTGGGACCGGAAATAAAACGAAAATTGGCCCGGAATAAAGAAGGCAAAAATTCTTTCCGCATAGATTGAGGTCCGGAAAGCAATTTTCCTGGAGGTTTATTTTTTGAGCTGGAATACGCTGGTAGTTTTTTGCCTGGGTTTTTTAGGGGGCGTGGCGGGGCAAAAAACCCGCATCCCGGGAGGAGTTCTGATCGGGGCGATGCTCTTTGCGGCATCGGCAAATTTTGTCGGCATGCCGCCTGCATCCCTGCCCCCCTTTTATAATCTCAGCTTGCAGATCATGGCGGGCTGCCTGGTGGGCATCGGCATTACCACAAAGACCTTAAAAGATTTAAAGAAAATTGTTGCTCCGGTGCTGCTCAATGCCTTGATTATTTTAACAGGAGGAATAGTGGTAGCCGTTGTGATATCCCATCTGTTTTTCTGGGGCCGGATCACTTCCTGGCTGGCCTCATCACCGGGCCGCATGCAGGATATGGTGATTTTTTCCGACAGCCTGGGAGCGGATACCACAAAGGTGGCGGGGGTGCATATTATGCGCACCATTTCCGTGGTAATACTTACTCCCCTGATTCTAAAAGGACATGACAGGTTACGGAAGCAAAAAAATTTACCGTCACAAAACGATGGGGAAAAGAAAAAAGGAGGACATTAAAGTGAAGAGAGCATTAGAGTTTTTGGAAATACCAACCAGGAGTGTAAAACCCCGAAAGCAAGGGCTGACCATTGTGCGGGATCACAATATCGGCTGGAATTGTGCCGTGGATATGGTAGATGCGGTAGGCCCGGTGATTGATTATGTGAAAATGCGCCATATTACCGTGTGTGTGGCGCCCCTCGATGAAAACGATTTAACGATCAAAAAAATTCAGTTGTATAAAGACAACCAGATGGACGTCTTTCCCGGCGGCATTGTCTTTGAAAACGCCTTTGTTCAAAGGAAGGTGGAACCCACTTTTGATACACTGGTAAAAATGGGTTTCACGGCGGTGGAATGTTCGGAAAATATTATTAATATTAATATGGAAGATAAAATTAACTCCGTTAAGACGGCCAAAAAAGCGGGATTAAAAGTGCTTTTTGAAGTGGGGGAAAAATATCCGGAGGGTCCCCTGGATGTGGATTTGTGTGTAAAAGAATGTCATACTTTGATTGAGGCGGGGGCGGATCTGGTGATCGTGGAAAAATCCCTCCTGGAAACCAGCCTGGGTACGGCAGGAGAGCATGCCGATGCTTATCGCATTGAAGAACTGGTCAAAAGAGTCGGGCTGCAGTATCTCACCTTTGAAGCGGAGTCCAAGTTGCACCAGGGCTGGCTGTTTAATACCTTTGGACCTGATGTCAATATTGGCCCCAATCTGCATCCCGATGAAATTGCCAAGCTGGATGCCACCAGGCTCACCTGGAGCCGTGAGGGGGGCTATACCTGGCTGATTGAGCGGGCAAAAGCAGCGGGCTGCCTGGCCTAAACCGATGCGAAAGCCGGACAGGAAGCACATCACATCCTTGGTGTGGGTGGCGGTTCTAGGCATCTTAGGCGGTGGAATGGGGGAGATTTCACATGTTCCGGGAGGCATCATCCTGGGCGCCATGCTGACTATCGCGGCGGGAAACCTGTTAGGGTTTCCCGCTAACTGGTTACCGTCCCGGTCCGGCTTTATCCTTCAGGTCTTAGCAGGGATCATGCTGGGCATCAAAATCACCGGGGAGGAATTGTCTACGCTGGGAGAGATCCTGATTCCGGTGCTGATCATTACCGGGGTGCTGAATCTCATGGGCATCCTGTCCTCCCTGTTGGTGTGGAAGGTATTTGACTGGGACCTGCTCACCGCCTGGTTGTCTACTTCTCCGGGACGGATGCAGGATATGGTGATCCTGGCCAAGAATCTGGAGGCAGACAGCGAAAAAGTAGTCACCACCCATGTGATGCGGATTACCCTGGTGGTGATAGTGACCCCGCTGATCCTTTTATTCTGGGGCAAATAAATGCCCACAACGAATACCAGCAAGGAGGGTTTTAAAATGAGTGATTTGTTTCGTTTTCCTGTAACTATCTACCGGGGAGGAACCAGTAAAGCCCTGGTTTTTCGTCCGGAAGACCTGCCGGAGGATGCCGATGAAAGGGATAAGGTGATCCTTGCTGCTTACGGCAGCCCGGATCCTCGGCAGATTGACGGCATGGGGGGCGCGGATTCGCTGACAAGTAAAATGGCCATTATCGGCAAGTCCCGGCGCCCAGATGCCGATGTGGATTATACCTTTGGTCAGGTCAGCCTGTTTAACGCCACGGTGGATTATTCAGGGAACTGCGGCAATATCTCTTCCGCAGTGGGTCCCTACGCGGTGGACGAAGGGCTCATTCCTGCGGTAGAGCCGGTAACAACAGTGCGCATATTTAATACTAATACCAATAAAATCATCGTCGCGGAAGTGCCTGTGGAACAGGGCAAACCAAAGGTGGACGGGGATTTTGCCATTGACGGGGTGCCGGGCACAGGGGCCAGGATTGTCCTCAATTTTCTGGATTCGGCCGGTTCCGTGACAGGCCGGCTGCTGCCGACGGGAAATGTGCAGGATGTGATTGAAACCAGCCGGGGAAAATTCACCGTTTCTTTTGTCGATTCCGCCAACCCCGTGGTTTTTGTGGGCGCGGAGGAATTAGGCCTGCAGGGTACGGAACTGCCCGATGCGGTGAATGCCTATCCCGATTTATCCGAGACTCTGGAAGAAATACGCGCTATTTTCGCGGTAAAAATCGGCCGTGTGGACGACTGGAAAAAGGCCCAGGCCGTCAGTCCAGCCATACCGAAGATTTGTTTTGTGGCAAAGGCCCAAACCTATTGTGCTTCCGACGGGCGCATGATCCAGGAAGATGAAATTGATCTGGTGGGGCGAATGATGTCCATGCAGAAGCCCCATAAGGCTTATGCGGTGACAGGGGCTGTTTGTACAGGAACCGCCGCCAAGATTCCCGGCAGTGTGGTTTACAATTTGCTTTCTGCCCAAGCCCAAGAGGGGAACCGGATTCGCATCGGCCACCCCTCCGGCAAGCTGGAGGTGGAGGTTGATGTGGCCCAGGAAGAAGGCCGCATCATTTTACATAAGGCGGCATTGGCAAGAACAGCACGACGTTTAATGGATGGGCAGGTTTATGTGTCCCGGGCCAAGGTCGCCTCTACCAAACTGGAAACAGCGCCCCGGAAAAAATCCCCGGAATAAGACAAGGGAATGGGGCGGAAACCGGCACCACATCTTCCCTTTTCCCAGCGATGAGGTGACCCGGAAATTTTTACAAGCCAAGGCCGGGAAAATGCCTGGATACCCCTTGACGCGGATGCGGATGCCATATATGATCAGGAATTAGAAATTAATTTAAGCGCATTGGAACCTCTGGCCGCGTGCCCCCATAGTCCGGATCATGTCAAGACGGTGAAAGAACCGGAACTTTAAAAGGCGTTCGGGAGCGAAAGACGCTCAGGTTTATCTGGTCAGTTCGGAGACGGCTGCGGCCAGTGCTCTTTCCGGGGTGATCACCGATCCCCGGAGTTTAGGCGAACCGGTAGTTATGTCCCTACCGGCGAAATTTGCCATTGATGACAGCATGTTTATTTTCCCGGCCTATGGCCGTCAGGAAGTCCGGCGCGACCCCAACATCAAGGCCCTGCCCTTGAAGAAGGGAACTGGGATCCTGTTTCAAAAAAGTTGCAAACTAAGTCAAAGTAAAGGAGGCATACGATGAGGGAAAAAATTTACATGAAGACGCCCTTAGTGGAGATGGACGGGGACGAGATGACCAGGATTATCTGGCATTTTATTAAAGAGATCCTGATCGGGCCCTATGTTGATTTAAAAACAGCCTATTATGACCTGGGCTTGAAACATCGGGACGAAACCAACGACCAGGTGACTATTGACGCGGCAATGGCAACCAAAAAATATGGCGTGGCTGTAAAGTGCGCGACCATTACACCCAATGCCCAGCGGGTGGAGGAGTATCACTTAAAGCAAATGTGGAAAAGTCCGAACGGCACCATTCGGGCGATTCTGGACGGCACCGTTTTCCGTACGCCCATTATTGTCAACAATATCCGGCCTTTTGTGAAATCCTGGGCCAAATCCATTTCCATTGCCCGGCATGCTTACGGGGATATTTATAAGAATGTGGAGATGCGCATCCCAGGAGCGGGAAAAGCGGAGCTGGTATTTACCGGGGAGAATGGGGAAGTGGTGCGGGAAACTGTTTTCGATTTTCAGGGACCCGGGGTGATCATGGGCATGCATAATATCGATAAATCCATTGAAAGTTTCGCCAGGTCCTGTTTCAACTTTGCCCTTGACCAAAAAAAGGATCTTTGGTTCGGCACTAAGGACACCATCTCCAAGACCTATGACCACCGGTTTAAAGACATCTTCCAGGAGATTTTTGATAAGGAGTATCAAGACAGATTTGCGGCCAGGAAAATTAGCTATTTCTACACCTTAATCGACGATGTAGTAGCCCGGGTGGTGCGTTCGGAAGGGGGTATGATCTGGGCATGCAAGAACTATGACGGGGATGTGATGTCCGATATGCTGGCTTCGGCCTTCGGCAGCCTGGCCATGATGACCTCCGTCCTGGTTTCGCCGGATGGGTACTTTGAATATGAGGCTGCTCACGGCACGGTGACCAGGCACTATTACCAGCATTTAGCAGGCAAAGAGACCTCCACCAATTCTATGGCCACTTTGTTTGCCTGGTCGGGCGCCTTGAAGAAGCGGGGAGAATTAGACGGCATTTCAGCACTTGCCGATTTTGCCGAAAAACTGGAGAAGGCTGCCCTTCAAACCATTGAAGAAGGCGTCATGACCAAAGATTTGGCCCAGCTGGCAGAGACGGCCGATAAAAAGGTTGTGCATACGGAAGATTTTCTCAGAGAAGTAGACTTGCGTTTGCAGGCCATGCTCTGATTCTCCACCAGTGACTGCTCCACCCTTTACCGGGACGGAAGCTCATGACAGACGAGGGGGAGGACATATGGAAGGATACAAACTGCTCATCACACTTTTTCTCATGATACTCCTGATTTGGCGGCACGTCCCGATCAGCTGGGTGATGCTGGGCTGTTCGGCCTTATTGGCGTTCATGTACCATACCGGGTTGATCGCTTTCGGGAAGATGCTATGGCGGGGGATGGCCAATCCAGTGACCATTGAACTGGTGATTATTCTGATGGCCATTATGATGCTGGAATTCCTTTTGAGGAAAGAAGGATACCTGCAGCGCATGCTGGCGGCATTGCAGGCGATCATTCCCAATCCCCGCTTTGTGATGGCCCTATTGCCTTCCTTTATTGGTCTGATGCCCTCCGCAGGAGGGGCGGTGTTTTCCGCTCCCCTGGTGGAGCATGCGGCCAAAGGTCTTGCCATTTCCCCGGAACAGAAAAGCTTTGTCAACTTCTATTATCGTCATGTGACCGAGTATTTTCTGCCTATCTACCCCAGCATTCTCTTGATCGCTCAATTGTCCGGGATCCCTGTGCAAAAGCTGATCCTGGCTTTGATTCCCTATGGGGTGCTGGCCATTTTGCTGGGGATTCCGGTATTGAAAAAAATCCCCCGGGATCGGGCAGACGGAATAGTTCGGGAGGAAAGCTACGAGGGCCCGGAGCGGAAGAAGATGATCCGGGAGCTGGTCCTTAGTGCGCTGCCCATGCTGGTGGTGGTCTTGATGGTGCTGGCCCTGCAGGCGGAAGTCTGGTTGGCTGTCGGCCTGGTGATTCTGTTTCTTTTGATTTACCACCGCTATACGCCGCCAAAATTGCTGGAGCTTTTTCGCGAAATTAAAATTCAGACCATTATTCTGGTCTTTACGGTGATGATTTTTAAGCAGGTATTGGAGGATACCGATGCGGTGGCTGGCTTGCCCCTGCTTCTGGAACATCTCCCCGTACCCTCTTATTTTGTTTTTATCGCCATTAATTTTCTCGTGGCGGTGATGACCGGTCACATGGTGGCCCTTGTGGGCATAGGGTTTCCCGTTGCCCTGGCGGCGATGGGATCCAGCTTTGACCTTCCTACCGCCGTGCTGCTCTTTATTGCCGGTTTTACCGGGCAGATGATCACGCCTGTGCATCTTTGTTTAACCTTGACGGTGAATTTCTTTAAAGCCGATTTAAATCAGGTCGTGAAGATGTTGATTGGTCCGGAGGCGGTCTTGCTGGCCTCAGCAATAGCGGCCTACGTCCTGTTTTGAGGTCCCTTTTATATTCCGGTTATGCGGGGTTAAATCAAGCTCAGTCCGGTTATTAAACAATAAGGCTAAAGAATTGCCCTTAAAAAGCAATAAAAATCTTCTTTAAGTTGACCAGAAACACAGGAGACTAAGTTTTCTTCTTGCATCTTTAAGGATGTGCAAGAGGATTAAGCTTAGTCTTTTTTATTCTGGATCCGAGTGATAAAAAATACCTATTGAGTATTCAAAGATTTCGATTTGTCTGACTATAAAAGGGGATCTATACTTTAACTATAAAAATTGATCTGGAGTGTATATTTTATGGATTATACAAATGTTGATAGATAGGACAAAATACTAAAACAAAAAAATTTGCCATCACAAAACGATGGAGAAAAGAAAAAAGGAGGACATTAAAGTGAAGAGAGCGTTAAATTTTTTAGAAATTCCTACCAGGAGTGTGAAACCCCGGAAACAGGGACTAACCATTGTGCGGGATCACAATATCGGCTGGAACTGTGCCGTGGATATGGTGGAGGCGGTGGGGCCGGTAATCGACTATGTGAAAATGCGCCATATTACCGTATGCGTGGCACCCCTCGATGAAAACGATTTAACGATCAAAAAAATCCGGCTGTATAAAGAGAACGAGATGGACGTTTTCCCCGGGGGCATTGTTTTTGAAAACGCCTTTGTCCAAAATAAAGTGGAGCCGACTTTTGAAACATTGGTAAAAATGGGGTTCACGGCGGTGGAGTGCTCGGAAAATATCATCAATATTGATATTGAAGAAAAAATCAATTCCATTAGAATGGCGAAAAAAGCAGGGTTGAAAGTACTTTTTGAAGTAGGGGAAAAGTATCCCGAAGGCCCCCTGGACGTAGAACTGTGCGTAAAAGAATGCCATACCCTGATTGAGGCGGGGGCGGATCTGGTCATTGTAGAAAAATCCCTGCTGGAGACCAGTCTGGGTGCAGCAGGAGAGCACAAGGATGCCTATCGTATTGAGGAACTGATCAAAAGAGTGGGATTGCAGTATCTGACCTTTGAAGCGGAGTCCAAATTGCACCAGGGATGGTTGTTTAACACCTTTGGACCGGATGTCAATATCGGGCCCAATTTACATCCGGATGATATTGCCAAGATGGATGCCACCAGGCTTACCTGGAGCCGTGAGGGGGGCTATACCTGGCTGATTGAGCGGGCAAAAGCAGCGGGCTGCCTGGCTTAAACCAGGATGCCGATGTGGATTGTACCTTTGGCCAGGTCAGCTTGTTTAACGCACGGTGGACTATTCCGGGAACTGCGGCAATATCTCTTCCGCAGTAGATCCTTATGCGATTGACGAAGGACTCATTCCGGCGGTAGAGGGCCGGATTATTTTACATAAGGCAGCATTGGCAAGAACAGCCCGGCGTTTAATGGACGGGCAGGTTTATATGTCCCGGACCAAGGCTGCCTCCCTAAAACTGGAGACGTCAGCTAAGAAACAATCGGATCAATAGAAGAATGCCCTTATGCGTTAAGGATCTGTCAAGGACAGCTTAACTTAGCGATCTTGAGGAAACCTTTTAAAGGACCGGAAAGATGCTTGTTTCTGTTGAAAAAAACGTATGTAGCCCGGGAGAGCCCCGGTGGGTTTGATATTTTTATTGCCCGAAGCATGCCGTGATCCAGTTCTTCTTGGATGGCCAGCTGGGGCAATAGGGCAATGCCGAGGGCTTTGGAGACCATTTTTTTGGTCGCTTCCATGCTATCTAACTTCATGAACACCGTTGGGGTAAATCCAATGGTGCTGAAAGCATTATTAATAAAGCTCCAATAGTCTGAGCCTTTTTGATAGGAGATTAAGGGATAATTCTCCAGATCCTTCAAATCGACAAAGGGTAAATGAGCAAGAGGATGTTCCGGATATACACAAAGTACAAGGGGATCTTGGGAAATTTTAATTGATGTCATTAAGGGATCCGACAAAGGGCTGCGGCTTAGACCAATCTGGGCTTCGTAATTACGAACCATGTTTATGACGTCGGAACTGCGGCCCACGTGAACGTTAAGTTCCACATGGGGATAAGCAGATTTGAATGAACATAGGATGTGGGGTAATTGATAACAGCTGATATAATTTGATGCGGCAATCGAGATGCTTCCTTTAGCACAGGATGACCATTCATTTAGTGTTTGCCGGGCCTCACGCAGGAGAAAAAGGGTCTTTTCCACATAAGGCAGGAGAAGGTAGCCTTCTTCAGATAGTGTAACCCCTTTGGGCCCCCTTTCAAAAAGACGTGCGCCCACTTCTGCTTCTAGGTTTTTTATCCGGGCTGACAGGGTAGATTCCGTACAGTGCAATATTTCCGCGGCGGATGAGAATTTTTTTGCTTTATAGATTTCATAGAAAGAGGCTAAATCTCTCAATTCCATATTGTTTACACCTCGTCCAAAGCTTTGTATTACCCTATTCGGTGTGTTTAAAAAGAACCCTTTTTAGGGCTTCGAAATTTTCGAACTGCTAGTCTTAATCTTTCAATTAGATTAAAGGGGAACGATATTGTATTCTATTACTGGGCCCATTAGTTCAATATTTTCATTAAGGTTAAGCATGCTTAAACTCAAAATCCTCATTTGCTTCAATCAGTTTAAATGAAAAAGGAGTGCTTAATTTGAAAATTGTAGACGTCAAAACCCAAATGGTTTCTCTTCCCTTGATTTCGCCTTACAGAATTGCCCCCGGAACCTGTAGATATGCTACCAGTGTTTTAGTAAAAATAATAACCGATGAAGGCGCCGAAGGTGTTGGGGAAACTGCTGTAACCGTACCTGAAAGAGGCGGCGAAACACAGGAAAGTATTAAAATCTCTTTGGAAAAATATATTGTACCGCAAATTATCGGCATGGATCCCCGTGATATTGGTTTGGTCATTAAGAAAATTGAAGATTTTCACTGGGGAAAAACAGGGTTTCTTTGCGCCAAAGCAGGTATTGATAATGCCCTTTATGATCTTGTCGGTAAGTATTATGGTCTGCCCGTCTATCAGTTGTTAGGCGGGGCACACAGAAAGAGCTTCAGTCTTACAAGAAGCTTAGGAGTTAGGACTCCTGAGGAAATGGCAGAAGAAGCGGTGCAGCTTAAATCCCTGGGATATAAAATGCTGACCATTAAAGCCGGTTTTGATCCCCAGCAAGACATTGAACGTGTCGCCGCCGTCCGGGACGCAGTCGGTCAGGATTTTCCCCTGGAGGTTGATGTAAATGGCGGTTATACAATAGATGTAGCGATTCCTACTTTGCGTAAGATGGTGAAGTATGGCATTGAAAATGTTGAGCAGCCGGTACCCTGGTGGGATCTGGAAGGGATGGCCGAAGTAAGAAGATTGGTGGAAATTTCTGTTACGGCTGATGAAAGTGCTTGGACGCCTTATGATGTGATAGAAATCATTAGAAAAAGAGCAGCAGATAGAATCTGTATCAAACCTATTAAGAGCGGCGGTTTGTATTGCAGCAGCAGGATTGCGGATGTTGCGGAAGCGGGCGGATTGAGATGCGTAATGGGAAGCAAGCATCCCCTCGGTCCGGGCACTGCTGCCATTCTTCATTTTGCGGCGGCGAAAAGTTGTGTAGACGAAGTTTTGGGATATGGCTCTCCCCTGGAAAGATTTACAGATGATATCGCTGTTAATCCTGTACAAATTGTGGATGGTATCGTAACCATATCCGACGCTCCCGGTTTGGGGGTTGTTTTAGATGAAGAAAAACTCAAGCGGTATGATGGGGCACCGAAAGAGTGAGGATTGGTAAAGTACGTATCGGAAACGTATGATTGATATTTATGCTATCATTGAAAAAGGAGGACATTAAAGTGAAAAGAGCATTGGATTTTTTAGAAATTCCTACTAGGAGTGTGAAGCCTCGGAAGCAGGGGCTAACCATTGTGCGGGATCACAATATCGGCTGGAACTGTGCCGTGGATATGGTGGAGGCGGTGGGGCCGGTAATCGACTATGTGAAAATGCGCCATATTACCGTATGCGTGGCACCCCTCGATGAAAACGATTTAACGATCAAAAAAATCCGGCTGTATAAAGAGAACGAGATGGACGTTTTTCCCGGGGGCATTGTTTTTGAAAACGCCTTTGTCCAAAATAAAGTGGAGCCGACTTTTGAAACATTGGTAAAAATGGGGTTCACGGCGGTGGAGTGCTCGGAAAATATCATCAATATTGATATTAAAGAAAAAATCAATTCCATTAAGATGGCGAAAAAAGCAGGGTTGAAAGTGCTTTTTGAAGTAGGGGAAAAGTATCCCGAAGGTCCCCTGGACGTAGATCTGTGCGTAAAAGAATGCCATACCCTGATTGAGGCGGGGGCGGATCTGGTCATTGTAGAAAAATCCCTGCTGGAGACCAGTTTGGGTGCAGCAGGAGAGCATAAGGATGCCTATCGTATTGAGGAACTGATCAAAAGAGTGGGATTGCAGTATCTGACCTTTGAAGCGGAGTCCAAATTGCACCAGGGATGGTTGTTTAACACCTTTGGACCGGATGTCAATATCGGGCCCAATTTACATCCGGATGATATTGCCAAGATGGATGCCACCAGGCTTACCTGGAGCCGTGAGGGGGGCTATACCTGGCTGATTGAGCGGGCAAAAGCAGCGGGCTGCCTGGCTTAAGCGAACGAGACAGCAGGCAGATCAGAGATAAGATTTATGGGAGTTCATTAAAGGAGGGGCTTTCGTGGCTTTAACAGCAGCACAAAAAATTATTCAAGAACACTTAGTGAGCGGAGAAATGACAGCTGGTAAAGAAATCAGCCTCAAAGTGGATCACACATTAGTCCAGGATGCCACAGGGACCATGGCGTTCCTCCAGTTTGAAGCAATGGGCATTTCCCGGGTCAAGACAGAAAAAAGTTTGATCTATGTTGACCACAATACTTTACAGACTGGGTTCGAAAACCCGGATGACCATATTTTCCTCCAGGATATGGCTTCAAACATTGGGGTGATTTATTCCCGACCGGGAAACGGTATTTGCCACCAGGTAAACCTGGAACGTTTTGCTGAACCAGGAAAGATTCTGTTGGGGGCAGATAGCCATACACCTACAGCGGGAGGATTGGGCATGCTGGCGATAGGAGTAGGCGGTTTGGATGTGGCGGTAGCAATGGGCGGAGGTGATTTTTGTCTCATGATGCCCAAAATAATCAATGTAAAGCTGACCGGCGCATTGGCACCCTGGGCCAGTGCAAAAGATATTGTCTTGGAAGTGCTCAGAAGACTTTCCGTAAAAGGAGGCCTGAAGACCATTTTAGAATACACCGGTGACGGTATAAAACACCTTACTGTACCGGAACGGGCGACCATTACCAATATGGGTGCGGAAACCGGTGCGACCGCTTCCCTATTTCCCAGCGATGAGATTACTCTGGAATTTTTAAAAGCGCAAGGCCGGGAAGACGTGTGGAGACCTCTGGCGGCGGACAAAAATGCCGTATATGATCAGGAATTGGAAATTAATTTATGTAAATTAGAACCTTTGGCAGCATGTCCTCATAGCCCCGACAATGTAAAGCCTGTGAAAGAACTGGAGGGCATGAAAATTAACCAGGTCGTAATCGGCAGCTGTACTAATTCTTCCTATTTGGATTTAATGAAAGTGGCTGAGATCTTGAAAGGGAAAAAAGTACACCCTGACGTTAGCCTGGTTCTCGCTTGCGGGTCTAGACAGGTGTTTCAGATGCTGGCGGATAACGGTAGTCTGGCAGAGATTATCAAATCCGGGGCCCGGGTTTTGGAATGTGCCTGTGGTCCCTGTATCGGTATGGGACAGTCGCCTAAGTCGGCGGGGATCTCCTTACGTACGATCAACAGAAATTTTAAAGGACGCTCGGGAACGAAAGACGCTCAGGTATATTTAGTCAGTCCGGAAACGGCTGCAGCCAGTGCTGTTTCAGGGGTCATGACTGATCCGCGGAGTCTAGGCGAGCCGTTTGTTGTGCCCAACCCGGAGAAGTTTTCTATTGATGACAGTATGTTTATTTTCCCGGCCTATGGCGATAAGGAAATCCGGCGCGGCCCCAACATCAAGGCCCTTCCCTTAAAGTGTGAGCTGGATAGAGATCTTCAGGGGGAAGTGCTGTTGAAAGTAGGGGATAATATTACCACCGATCATATTATGCCTGCGGGGGCCAAAATCCTCCCCCTGCGGTCCAACATTCCTGCCATGGCGGAATATGTATTTGAACCCGTTGATCCGGACTTTGCCCGGCGTGCTAAAGAAAAAAGGGGTGGTATCGTCTTGGGCGGTGATAATTATGGTCAAGGATCCAGCCGGGAGCATGCTGCTTTGGCCCCTATGTATCTTGGCGTAACGGCGGTGATTGCCAAGTCGATTGCCCGGATTCATTACGATAACTTGATCAACTTCGGTATTGTACCTCTTATTTTCATGGATCCGGCCACGTATGATACCATTGGCCAGGGCGATCGACTGGAGATTTGCGGTATGAAAGAGTCCGTTGAAAGAGGGGATGAAGAGTTAACCGCCCGGAACTTGACCTCAGGGCAGAAATTCTCCGTGAAGCTTCTGCTTTCCGATCGGCAGCGCCGTGTTCTTTCCGCCGGGGGGACACTAAACTTTATGAAAGCAGAAAATAGTTAAGCATCAGATCTTTCTTTTTAAAAAGTTGCAAACCAAGTTCAAGAAAAGCAGGAGGCAAAAGGACTGGAGGAGGCTGCCATTCAGACCATCGAAGAGGGAGTCATGACGAAAGATTTGGCCCAACTTGCAGAGACCACCGATAAAAAGGTTGTTAATACCCAAGGCTTTCTTAGAGAAATAGACTTGCGTTTAAAGGGAATGCTGTAGTCTTCCATTGGGACTCTTCCATCTTTGAACGGGAATGAAGTTCATGACTGACGTGAGGGAGGACATATGGAAGGATATAAACTGCTCATCACACTTTTTCTCATGATATTTCTAATTTGGCGGCATGTTCCGCTAAGCTTCGTAATGATTGGCTGCTCGGCTTTATTGGCCTTCATGTACCAGGCCGGTTTAGGCGCTTTTGGGCTGATGCTGTGGAGGGGTGTGATCAACTCTGAAACGATTGAACTGGTGATTATTCTGATACTAATTATGGTCTTGGAGTCTCTGTTGCGGAAAGAAGGATACCTTAATCGCCTGCTGTCGGGATTGCAGGCGATCGTTCCCAACCCGCGTTTTGTGATGGCCGTATTGCCTTCCCTGATTGGATTAATGCCCTCGGTAGGGGGAGCAATGTTTTCCGCTCCCCTGGTAGAGCATGCGGCCCAAGGTCTTTCCGCTTCACCGGAGCAGAAAAGCTTTGTCAATTTTTATTATCGCCATGTGACAGAGTATTTTCTTCCTATCTACCCCAGCCTTTTATTGGTAGCTCAACTGTCCGGAATACCTGTACAGAAGTTGATTCTGGCCCTCATTCCCTACGGTGTGCTGGCGATTTTGCTGGGGATTCCGGTATTGAAAAAAATTCCTCTGAATCCGGCTGTGGAAGACAGTCCCAAGTGCCTGGACCGGAAAAAGATTACCAGGGAACTGCTCGTCAGTGCCCTACCCCTGTTAGTGGTCGTGTTTCTGGTGTTGGTAATGCAGGCGGAAGTTTGGCTGTCTGTTGGCGGCGTGATCGTATTCCTCTTGTTGTATCACCGGTATAAGCCGGCAAAAGTGCTGGACCTGTTTCGTGAGATCAAATTTCCGATCATTATGATCGTATTTACTGTGATGATTTTTAAGCAAGTACTGCAGGATACGAATGCAGTTGCCGGGTTACCCCAGATGCTGGATCGATTGCCTGTGCCCTCTTATGTTATTTTTATGTCCGTTAATTTTCTCGTGGCAGTCATGACCGGTTACATGGTGGCCGTTGTGGGCATCGGGTTTCCCATTGCCCTCGCCGCCATGGGATCAAGTTTTGACCTTTATACAGCGGTGCTCTTGTTTATCGCGGGTTTTACCGGGCAAATGCTTACGCCGATGCACCTGTGCTTAACTTTGACCGTGAATTTCTTTAAAGCTGATCTTAATCGGGTGGTGAAACTGTTGATAGGTCCGGAAGCAGTGCTCCTGGCGGCAACTTTAACAGCATACTGGATTTTTGCGTGAATGTTTTGATGAAGATGAAGCAGATTTGGCTATGAAGCGTGACTAAGAGTTATTCATGAAACCTACGAATAGGAGGTGAGAAAAATGAGAAATGCACAGAGTGACCAGGAAAACTCTGGTGAAGTTGGTAAAAAGGAGTCACGATATGGCTAAGTAAAATTTCAGGTTATTATCCTTAGGTGAATGTCAAGTATAGTCGCGTGAAGGATAAACTCAAAATAGGGGAGGTAATAAAATGCGAAGAAATAGATGGTATCTTTTTGGAATGTTGGCGCTGATCCTTGTTTTGTCAATGACCCTGTTCGGGTGCGGGGGAAACAGCAATAAAGGGGATACCTCAACGGATTCTAGTAATCAACAGGAACAATCTAATGTAGCAGACAGCTATCCGAAAGGCCCAGTTACTATTTTAGTCCCATTTGCGCCGGGGTCTACAGTTGACGTTACTGCCCGGACATTAGCCGAAATGCTGCAGAAAAAACTTGGACAACCGTTTATTGTTGAAAACCAAGAGGTCGCCAATGGAGCGGAAGCTTTGAATACGATGATGAATAAGCCGGCCGACGGTCAAACGATGCTAATTCACACGCGCACATTTACGTTTTTAATCGCGGGGAAACAGGTTCCATATACCATGGATAACATTATACCTGTTGTGAGACTTATGGGTGAACCGGCGGCCTTTTTCGTGAAGAAAGACAGTCCCTATAAAGATATGGCAGATGTAATGAAGGCGGCTCAAGGTAAACCGGGCTCGATCAGTATCGGAGGACCGGGCGTTAAATCAATTAATCAGCAAGTAATGATGCAAGTAGAAAAAGCAACGGGAGGAAAACTTAATTGGGTTCCTTTTGACGGGGGCTCGAAAGTGGTAACTGCTGTTTTAGGGGGACATGTTGAACTAGGCTCGGCAGCAGCAAGTAATGCCCGGTCACAGGTCAAAGCAGGGGAGATGCGTTATTTAGGAATTGCCGCTGATACAAAATTACCCGATATTGATGCAACTACCCTCAAAGAACAGGGAATTGACGTATCGGAAACTGTATGGCGCGGTATTTTCATGAAGGAAGGAACTCCGCAGGAAATTGTAGACAAAGTTGCGAATGCTTTTGAAGAGATCTCGCAAGATCAAGAATGGATAGATTTTTGTAAAAAGAACGGACAAGAAATTTTATTCTTAGGCTCAAATGAATTCTCCGACTATCTTACGGGAGAAATCGATAAAACCGCTAAATTCCTTGATGAAGCAGCGGCACAATAAACCTTTCATTATAATTGCTTGGAAATCAATAAATTATATTCTCTGGTGGCCGGAGCTGGATCATGCAATTCCGGCCATCGGAACAATCTTTGTGAAAATTTAATTTTAGCATGGTTCTAAAAGTACTTATTAGTACAATATCAGCTACATTTGTTAGAAGGGGAGGTGCATGTAGATGAGGCGAGCTAACATAATAACAGCAGCCCTTCTTTTAATCAGCAGTATCTACATCATATGGGAAGCGACGCGAATGGAGTATATGGTTGATAATGTTCCCGGACCGGGGTTTCTTCCCTTGTGGTGTGGCGTGCTGTTATGTTTTTTAGCAGTATTGCTACTTTTGACCAATATTAAGAAAAGTACTTATAATGCTGCTCCCATGTTTAACAAGAAGATTTATAAAAATATGGGGGCGGTAATTGGAGCCTCGTCCATTGCCATGTTTCTGGTAAAATTTCTTGGCATGTTGGTTTGCATTGGTTTGTTAACCGGAGTCCTTTGCTGGGCTTTTGGCAACAAAAATCTTAAAACCTGTGTAATGATCACGATATTTCTCCCTTTGGGCTTCTGGCTTCTTTTTATAAAAGCACTAGGAGTAATCCTTCCACAGGGATTACTCGGATTTTAGGGGGGATATTTTCTTGGATACATTAAGTAATCTTTTAAATGGATTAGTTATCGCTTTACACCCGACGAGTGTGATTTTTTGTTTCTTTGGAGCAGTTGCAGGGTTACTGATCGGTGCTTTGCCTGGATTAGGCCCTTCAGCTGGATTAACGATTATTTTGCCGATCACTTTTAGTTTGCCTCCCATTCAAGGAGTAATTTTTCTAGCTGGTATTTATTACGGGGCCATGTATGGTGGTTCTATTACATCTATTCTTCTTGGTTTACCTGGAGATCCTGCCTCAGTGGTGACTGTGACGGACGGATATCCTTTAGCCAAGCAGGGGCGGGGCGGCCCGGCATTGGGTATTACGGCTATCGGGTCATTTGTTGGCGGCACGATATGTGTCATACTCTTTACCTTCTTAGGGCCCGTTCTGGCCAAAGTAGCCCTGAGCTTCGGACCGCCTGAATACTTTGCCTTAATGTTTTTAGGGCTGACATTAGTCTCCAATTTTATGGAGAAAAGTATTATCAAAGGTTTTATATCCGCGTTCGTGGGACTCTTTGTTTCGGTAATCGGCTTAGATTTGGTAACCGGGTTGACGCGTTTTTCCTTTGGGACCATTGAGCTTTATGATGGGATTGATTTTGTGGTGGTAGCTTTAGGAATATTTGGCATTACCGAAATACTGATATCGCTGGAAGATGATATAACCTCGTTTAAATTTAACCGAAAAGAATTGCGTTTACGTAATCTATTCCCAGATGCCAAAGATTGGGCTGTATCTAAATGGCATATTGTCAGAAGCACCTTTATTGGATTTTTTATGGGTCTGATGCCTGGGTGCGGGGCCGCCATCTGTTCCTTTATTGCTTATGCAGCTGCAAAAAATTCTGCTCCGCCGGAAAGGAAAAAACTCTTTGGTAATGGCGCCATAGAAGGGGTAGCGGCACCTGAGACCGCAAATAATGCTGCTTCCATTGCAGCTTTTGTACCTTTGCTCACCCTTGGCATACCTGGTACTGCCAGTGCCGCTGTAATCATGGGTGCTTTGCTGATGTTTGGCTTGGAGCCGGGTCCTCTGCTTTGGACGAAAAATCCTGATTTTGTCTGGGGGCTAATCGGCAGTATGTATATTGGAAATGCGATGCTTTTGGTTTTATCCACTGTCGGTATCCCGTTTTTTGTCAGGATGTTAGAAGTTCCGTTTCCCATACTAAACGCATCGGTAATGGCGTTTATCCTGGTTGGCGGTTACAGTTTGAATAATAGTATGTTTGATGTAGGCCTGGTAATCCTATTTGGCCTGATCGGGTATCTGATGAGAAAAATGGAGTATCCCGCACCTCCCATGATTCTGGCCCTTATTTTGGGTAATACGCTTGAAATCTCTCTGCGTCAAACGATGATTATTTCCCAGGGACATATAGGGGTTATTTTTACACGGCCAGTTTCCGGTACGATTATGGTCATTGCCATTGCTTTTATTTTATGGTCAGTCTACAAATCTTTGCGTAAAACTAACAAGACACAGGAATAAAGCCTATTTTAAGAAGGAAAGGTGTTTGATAGATGAAAGCTGAAATTGTCTTAACTCCGACGGAAAGCAAGAAATTAATTTGCCTGGGAGTTCAGCAACTACCTTCTTTTAAAAAAAACCTAAGCAACGGGATCATTGCTATTCATCCCAGCAGCACAACTTACTTCTTAACGGAAACAATGGGATTCTCTCCGACTGGCACTTGGTTGCTAGGGGCAATCAGGGAAAAAGGGCTTTGCGTCAGCTGGGAAAGGCAACAAGCAGCTAAACTAGGTCATCAATTTGGTCAACCCGCAAATTTTCCCTTCACTTGGGTACTTGAAGACGGAAAATGGATTACGGAGCAGAGAAAGTTAATAGACATTTTAGATCGGATGGGTCCCGGTGATATCTACATTAAAGGGTGCAATGCTTTAGATATTAATAGAAATGCGGGGGTTTTATTCGCCAATCGGGCTGCAGGAACGATTGGTGTGGTTAATCGTTTATCGCGCAAAAGGGGTTTTCAGATTTTATCACTGGTGGGATTAGAAAAACTGATTCCCGTTCCCCTGACTGTTGCGGTACGAGCGGCGGCTTTTTCATCAATTGACTTGTCCTTGGGGCAAAAAGTCGGCCTGTTGCCTCTCCGGGGAGAGGTAATGACCGAGGATCGAGCGCTTTCCCTGCTGACTGGAGCAAAAGTAACTCCCATAGCGGCAGGCGGCCTACTCGGTGCCCAAGGTGCTACAACCATGGTGCTGGAAGGAGATAAGCCGGTTGTGGAAGATGCACTTTCTGTTGTTCAGGGGGTTAAAGGTGCAAAGCTTCCCCCCATTCGCGAGCCGGAATGTAAGGATTGCAGTATATTAAAATGTGACCTGCGGTTCTCAGAATAAATCAGGACTTTGCGTGCATAGCGGGAAACCTCTTAGGGTTTCCCGCTAACCGGTTACCGTTCAATACCGGTTTTGCTCATAGTGAGTGCCGCCCCGGTCATCTTTTTATTCCGGGTTAAATGAAGTTTTGTCCGGTTCGCAATAGATCATCTTCACCATTTCCACGAAAGCCTTTGTCGGTTTGCTGATCTTATTCAGGGGACCGGAGTAAAGATAGGTATCCCGGGTTAATCCCGGATTTACAATATTTAAAGCGTGAATTTGTTTTTGGGCAATTTCTTCTTGCACGGCTGCATACGGTAAAAGGGAAGCTCCCACTGTTTGCATAATCATTTTTTTGATGGCTTCGATACTGTCTAATTCCATCATAATAACGGGTTTGAGGGAAAAATTCTCAAAGGCTTTTTCCACCACAACCCAATAACCCCGGCCCCGCTGATAGGCGATTAAAGGAATGGACCCGATGTCTTGCAGTGAAATACGGGTGAGGGTGCTTAAAGGGTGGGACGGGTGCGTACAGAGCACAATCGGTTCCTCACTGAGCTTAATCTTTTCTAAGCTGGCCGAGGCTACGACTCCCCGGGCAATGGCCAGCTGGATTTCGTTTCTTTCCACCATGGGCACAATTTCCGTACTTCTGGCTGTGCGCACATGAAGACATATTTGGGGGTAATGCTTTCTAAAAGTCGACAAAAGGGAAGGCAGTTCATAGCAGCTGACAAAAAAGGAAGCGCCGATGAGCAGATTGGTGGTCAGGTCGTTTTTCAGTAAAATTAAGGCGTCTGTTGCTTCTTCCGCCGTCTTGATGATTTTCTGCACATAGGGGAGAAAAAGCTCTCCCGCCTTGGTCAAATTTACCCCTTGTGACGTGCGGTCCAGCAGCGCAATACCCAGCTCATCCTCTAGATTCTTGATCCGGGCAGTTAAGGTAGGTTGCGTATAATTTAATATTTCCGATGCGTGACGAAATTTTTTGGTTTCCGCAATGACCTTAAAGGTATTCAGATCTCGTAATTCCATTACCCATTCCTCCGGTCTTTCTACCTTATTTATCTCATAAACTATTCTTTATCTATTATATAAACTATTCTTTATGACGGCCGGGATTCCTCCCCCGTCTTTTTTTTACTTCACATCACCTTTGCCTGGTGCTATGATTTTTATGTACTGATTTTTTCCTGAAGAAATCGGCCTGTTTTTTGGATATGAGATTAAATTAGCGAAATGGGGGTGGGGAATTGTTCCGGTACTTTTTTACTTTAGTCATTTCCATTTATGTACCCGCAGTAATCTATACGGGTTATCGCCTTTGGCAGATGACAAAATATTTTTTTCCTTCTGCACCCAGGATAGGATACTGGTTTTTTTTCTTGCTCTTCTCATTGGCATTCTTCTTATCCCGCTCAGTGGGCAGTGTGTTGCCCGATTCGATCAGTGAGTCGATTAATCTATTCAGTTATTATTGGCTGGTTGCCTTGCTCTATCTTTTTGTGTTTTTACTTGGACTGGATTTAATTCGTTTCATAAATAAACTAACCGGTATATCTTCCGGATTTGATAAACTAACCCCCCATATTCTTTTAGGTGCTGTTATTTTAGTAGGAGTGATTCTCCTTTATGGAACCTGGAACGCACGCCATCCCCGTATCATGAATTACGAAATAACCATCAATAAGGATGCGGGCAGCTTTAAACAGCTTCATGTGGTTATGGTGAGCGACCTGCACCTGGGTGCAGTGGTTGATCGCAGCCGCCTGGAAAAAATGGTCAACATGATTAACGCTTTGAAACCTGATTTAATCCTGATGCCCGGCGACATTATCGAAGATGAAGAGACGTTTTCAGAGCAGAACATGTTGGCAACCTTTGGCAAGCTGCAATCTAAATTAGGCACCTTTGTCTCCCCGGGCAACCATGAATATTACCGGGGGACGACGAAAAAATCATTTGACCGGCTGAAAGAAGTGGGCATAAGTGTTCTCGAGGATGACTACGTAAAGATCGCAGACAGCTTTTATATCGTAGGCCGGGAAGATCCCGCGGTGGAACGGTCTCAGGGAAAGAAAAGGAAGGATCTAGGGGAGATTCTGGATGATGTTGATAAAAAATTGCCCATCATCCTGTTAAACCATCAACCCACAGAACTGGAAACCGCAGAAAAAGAAGGGGTCGATTTGCAGCTTTCCGGCCACACCCACAGAGGTCAGGTATTTCCCGCGAATCTGATCACGTCGCGTATCTTTGAACAGGATTGGGGGTACCTGAAAAAAGGAGGCCTGCAATTGATCGTCTCCTGCGGCTATGGCACCTGGGGACCACCCTTCCGGATCGGGAATAAACCTGAAATAGTAAACATAGTCATAAACTTTCACGGGGGTCAGGCTTGACTTATTTTAGATCAAGGCAGATACAAGCAGAGATCTGAAAGAAGGATACTAATATAGATTAGGTGTAAACAAAACCATCTATTGAAAAATTGAATCGATAAAGATTTGCCATAAATATTATTAATTAGACAATCTATCTCCAAGCGTATATAGTGTTACCCGTCAAGAAGCTAAAAACGGAATTGTGTTTTGGTACCTACAATCTAAGTAATGGAGATGTGCTAAATGAGATATCAGGATTCAATGACGCCTATGGAAAGAGCAGCCGCTATTGCCAAGGGTGAGGCAGCCGACAGATTGCCTTGTAACCCTAATATTGCTAACGGGGTAGCGCGGATTTATGGGTGCAAGGTATCTCAGTTTAATACCGACGCCAGGACCCTAGCGGCAGCACAAATTGCTGCTTACCGCAAATTTGGTTCCGACGGCGTACGGATTTTTACCGATCTTTTCCCTTGGGCAGAGGCCATGGGTGCGGAGGTTATCTGCCCCGACGACGCTACGGTAGATTTAAAAAGGCCTGCTGTCGCTGAGATCAGTGAGATCAACCGGCTCCGCCCGGCTAATCCCTATCAAGATGGCCGGCTTCCTGTCCATTTGGAGGCTATGAAATATTTGCTGGATGAGCTGGGGAGTGAGGTAGGCTGCTCCGGGGGGATTGTCGGTCCGTTCACAAACGCTTTTTTTCTCATGGGAATAGACAAGACGCTTAGGCTGTTGCGTAAAAATCCCGAAGCTATGCATCAACTCTGTCAAGTGTCCTTAGAAACTTGCATAAATTATGCGGAAGCAGTCATCGATATCGGCTTGACCCCCACCATTTCCGAACCTATGTCTTCCTGTTCTGTGGTGAATCCGAAAGTATTCCGGGAATTTTCCTTGCCGTATTTGCAAAAGCTGGTGGATTATATTAAAGGCAGGGGTAAGGGCGTTGTCATTCATATATGTGGGCTGACCCACAAAATTTGGGATGATATTGCGGCTATGGGTATAAGCGGCTTTAGCATTGATAATGTAAGCGGCTTAAAGGATTGTTGCCGGCAAATCGGGGATAAGGTAAAAATTATGGGTAATGTTGATCCCGGCGGCATCATGTATGCAGGCTCCGTCCAAGAGGTGCGGCAAAAAACTCTGGAATGCATCCGGGATGGATATGATTCGCCGAAAGGCTATACTGTTATGTCCGGCTGCAGCCTGCCTATCGAAACTCCAATCGAAAATATTGTAATGATGATGGATACCGTCCGTGAGGTAGGGTATCCTGTGGATATTGATAAGGTAAATCACATGCTCCGGAGTATGGAAGAAGCTGGTTAATTAAGGGGAGATCTTGGTATGACACAAAAGATAATCGCCTGTGAAGTATTGAAGGAAGAACTGCTCGCCGTGACATCAGGCCGTGAGATCGAATTTGAATTTCTTCCTCAGGGGCGGCATAATTATCCGGAAAAATTGGGCCGGGAATTGCAGGACATACTGGACGGTTTAACCGGCTATGAGCGGGTTGTACTGGCGTTCGGGCTATGCGGCGGTGCGGCAAAAAATTTGCGGGCGGGTGATTTCACGCTAACCATACCACGGGTCCATGACTGTATTCCCTTGTTGCTAGGTTCTAAGGCCAGGTTTGCTGAACATCAGTCGGAAGGAACAGGCACATTGTATATGTCACGCGGCTGGACGAGTAGTGACGGGTCTATTGTTTCAGAGTATCAGCGCACTTATGAAAAGTTTGGGGAAAAAAAGGCGGCGAGAATTTTTGAGATAATGTTTAATGGCTATCGGCGTGTCTTGTTTATCAGCGCCGGCTTGCCGGATGAAGAAAAATATGTGCAGCGATCTAAAGAAATAGGGCAATTACTAAAATTGGATCATCAAATCACCCAGGGTAATTTAACGTATATTGATAAGCTGGTCAACGGACCTTGGCCGGAAGACGAGTTTATCAATATTGCTCCTCACGAAGTTATCAAAGAATCTTATTTTTTGGTTTAATACCGGAAGGTGTAACAGCCAAGTGAAACCGGCCCCCCGGAAAAATACTAAATTTGATTAATCAGCACTGCTAAATTTCGGCAGTGCTTTTTATGTGATCAGGTTGGGGCCTATGTGGTTCGGGAGTTTAGTAAACCTTTTTGGTTCAGGTCATCTAGAAAGCAGTTTTTATCATTAGGAGTATGCTCTTGCAATTGAGGCATAATTATGGCACAATAATACCATAGAGTTAGAGAGGAGTGCTGATTATGCCGCGAATCATCCCGATTCGAGATTTGAAAAATACAAGTGAAATCTCTCAAATGTGCCACGAGGCAACCGAGCCGATCTATATTACCAAAAACGGCTATGGCGATATGGTTATCATGAGCATAAAAATGTACGAAGAAAAATTGTTTATGTTGGATGTGTATAACAAATTGGTTGCAGCCGAGGCACAGATAGCAGAAGGAAAGGTGTTGGATGGAGACACCTCTTTGAAAAGCATAAGAGAAAAATACAATGTATAGACTGGTTGTTTCGGAGCTTGCCCACCAAGATTTGGATAATATTGTCTCGTACATTGCGGTTGAGCTTGCAAACCCCATAGCAGCTACCAATTTCCTCGATGAAGTAGAAAAATGCTACGGTTATTTAAAAAGCAATCCGCTTATGTATGAACGGTGTCATGATGCCCGCTTGGAAAAAGAAGGCTATCATAAGGCGACCATTAAAAACTATATCTTGGTTTATAAGGTTGATGAAGCAGTTAAGGAGGTTATCATTCATCGTTTTTTCTATGGGGCACAGAACTATGTAAAATTGATATAAAGAAATTTTGTTTTTATAGGGGGCTATGTATAGGGGAATCTTGAGGACGACCTTAGCGATGTCATAGTAAAAGTCAAATTTGCCCACATATGCAACAGAATGTCTGCGGAGATAATGCACCAAAGAAGAAATTGGAGGTGCATTTTTTCATGATAATTGAATTATAGTTGAATAGAAAACTATGGTAGGGACGTGCTAGTACATCCTTTCATCCTGAAAGAGGTTTCAGACAAAAAACGTAGCCAGTTGGAATGGTTTAAAAAGCGTACAGAAGAAAACAATAACCAATGCCTTGATCATCCAAAAGAAAAGGGTAACATCTGTACGAATGGGAATTTAAAAAAGATTAGCAGACAATCAGGGAGTAGTATGATCCAATAGATTTTATTTAAACAAATATTGGCATATAATAATATTTTTATTTTATATCATGTCAAATAATGGTATAATTTTGATAATAATGTATTTCTAAATTTAATCTACAAAATTCCTCATTTATAGGCTGGGTTATAAAACGTATAAATATATTGAGGAGGAACAAAAGGTGCATATTTTTGCAACATTGAAATCAGACTCTGAGATGGAGTTGCCAATTACATACAATCATCTTTTGCAGGCTGCTATTTATAGGATCATTGATCCGGAATTGGCAGCCTTTTTACATGAGCGGGGTTTTGAGACTGGTAACCGAATTTTTAAGTTATTTGCTTTTTCCCGTTTATCCGGTCGTTTTTCCATCGACAAAGAAAAAGGGACAATTAAGTTTTTAGAAGAAGTAAAATTGGTCCTGTCATCTCCGGTTGACCGGTTTTGCCAGTCTATTGCCAATGGTCTATTAACTAAGGATGATATTTACTTAAACCATAACAATGTGAAAGTAGAAAAAATTGTTGTCCAAAATTTCCGTATTGATCGAGAAAGAGTAGTCTTAAAAACTTTATCCCCGGTTGTGGTATACAGCACTTTATTAAGACCGGAGGGGAGAAAGTATACCTGTTATTTTCAGCCCGGAGAACCGGATTATGATTCTTTGATTACAAATAATTTACGAAAGAAATATCAGGCTCTTTATGGGAAGGACGCCCCAGAAGGTAAGGTAAAAGTGAGAAGACTTGGAGAAATGCGTCTGCACGTGGTTAACTATAAAGATACGGTAATTAAAGGGTATTCGGGAAAATTGGAACTAACTGGGCCAGTGGAACTTTTGCAAATGGCAATAGATGCCGGGTTTGGTGGAAAAAATTCCCATGGATTTGGATGCATGATAATTAAATGAACTAATTCCTTATAGATAGACTAAAGGGCTTTGCTGCCTATACCACTGCATAAGTTTTAATTCCTCATAGGAAGTCTAAAAACACAGGATCACCGGATCACCACAGGCTGCCTGTCGGAGTTTCAATCCCTCATAGGGAGTCTACAAATTCGGGTTTTACTACTATACCAATCATGATTGTATGTAGTTTCAATTCCTCATAGGAAGTCTAAAAACTGGCGGGTATGGGGCTGTTATCTCCCTATCTCCAGGAGTTTCAATTCCTCATAGGCAATCTAAAGACACCCCGAGCGTTCTGGGCGATGTTATGTTTCGATGCTGATAAAGGTAGATTGGTAATTGTTATTATCCTAACATATCTTAATGAAAATATAAATATGAGATCTCTAAGTTATTATGGAAAGATTGCTGAGTTTTATGCCATGAGAAGATTATCATAATAAAGTTGAAAATATATTTTTGCAAAGAGAGGTGTTGGAGAATTTAATAAAAATACAAAAAATAGTTTTAGTGGAGGAATATTTACCGGCTATTGGAAAGAGGTGAGTCTGAAATTGTGGAAATGAAATTCACGAAGCTTGGACATTTTTGGTTTGACTCAGGATTGGTAGGCCTGATTAAAATGGTGGAGCAAGTCGGATCTTCAGATATTGCAGTGAGGCTAAACGACCAAGAATACGTCTTGACGGGAAAGGCAGAGGATGTCCAATCAGTTCTTGAAAAGGCGTATGATTTATTAACGGAAAAATTTTATAATTTATCTTCCCAAAAACAAAAAGAAGAAAAGACTTCATACAACTTTTTCTATGACAGCCGGACTGATTGTTTTAAAAGTTTTCCTAAACGAAAATCCGTGGGCATTGCGGAAGTCATCTATAATAAAGCCGCCCGGCCGACCGGAAGTATGGTCAAGTGGGAGAAAAAAGAGAAACGCAATGTGAATTTTGCCGGAAAGGTTGTTAGAAGAACGAGAGGGATACTGCCGGATGAATTTCGCCATCTGCAGGCAAGACTGGATGATTTTTTGGACAGTAACGGGTTGGATGTTACCACTGCCGGCCTTCTCGTGGATGGCCCAAATGCCGTAAAGCCCAATGTAAAAATCAAAGTAGACGATCAAAATAGCAAAGGGATTTGTTATCTGTGTGGAGAGGAATCCGGGATTCTGGATGAAGCGAATCAAACCGTATTTCCCCTTATTACCGGGTCTTCCGGTGTGCTGTCTTTTAATTCAGCAGCGGGAAAACCGGAAAAAGTCTGCTGGAAGTGTGCTTTGTTAGGAAAGTTTGTTCCAGCTACGGGGTTTTATTTATCCGCCGGAGAGCATTTATTTGCATTTTTACCTTACTCTCTTTCGCTGGAAAAGATGTGCACGGTTTATGATGCTTTGCAGGCGGCAAAATACGATGATCCAAGCCTTTACCGAAATTTTCAGCACCCCCTGGGCGGGTATTACCAGCACCCCTTTGAGGTGACCGTTGCCTTTCTGTACACGCTTTATGGAAAAATTCTGCTGCAAGAAAAAGCGGATGCTGCCCATGAGGATACCTATTTTGCGGAACTGGACTTGGACAAGTTTTTTGATATTACTCTTGCAAAAGCTCCTCTGGAATTTGTGGTAGTCCATACCAAAGACGAAGGGAGCACCTTTGCCGGAAAAATGGTTTGGCCGTTTAAAGAAACTGTATATTTTTTTAAGTTGGTAAGGGAAATTGAGGTTAGAACCAACACTTCTATAAAGGAAATTTTTGCTTATTTAGTGGATTATAGCCAATCGAAAAATGAGAATAAGACATTGACAAGAAACCGGGTTTGTGAACGGATTTTAAAAAAGCAAACCATTCTCGATTTAGTGGAAAAACATGTGTTTCATGCTGATTTGACTTATTTCAAACCTTTGCTGGACATGCTGTTGATCTATGAGTTGCTGATAAAGGAGGAGAATGCGATGTTTAAAGATGAGCAAGAGACAGCCGTAACTTTAGGGAGAAATGTGGGAATGGCGGTAGGCAAAAGCTCCGGAGGCAAAAAGGGCGATTTATTCGCCTTGCGGAAAAGCCGCCGTAAGGTGGATTTCCTGGAGCAGTTGAATCGGCTTCAGTTTAAGCTGGGTAATGACTTTATCGTTCCGGCAGATGTCTATACAGGAAAACTAACGGATGAAAATTTTCAAGAGTTCAAGCAGTTTTGCATGGTGGCGGCTCTCAACAGTTATAATTATGCCAAAAACGGGCCGAACAAGGAGAAGAAAAAGGAGGACAATAAATAATGAAAAATGCAAAGGCGTTGACGATCACCTTTTTAACGTCGGTTTCTCTGGGGAGTTTAAACGGATCGGATAAAGAAGCCGATAATATTGTCAGTATCAAAAAATTTTCCAAGGGAACGGAGCAATTTCCCTATGGATCTTCCCAATGGTTAAGGCGGGCGTTAAGGGACCAGATGGCATCGCTGGGCTGGACTACCTCTGAAGGGGTTGCCGCCAGCATTGCCAAAGGGGCATCAACTACTGCGCAAAAACCGGATCAATATTTTGATGATGACCTCTTTGGGTTTATGGGAACGGAAAAAGGCGATGAAGAAAAAAAGGGCTCAGCAAATAAAAGAACTTCCCCGGTACGGGTGTCTCCTCTGATCTCCCTGCATAAATATGAGGGGGATTTGGACTTTGGCACCAATTACATGGGGGTAAAAGCCGGGGGAAATCCCAACATTTTTGAAACAGAGATTCATGCCGGTCTGTATCGGGGCACAATTTTAATCGAGTTGGACCGGATCGGTTGCGGGGAAGGATTTGACGCTGAGTTGCCTCAGGAGGAGAAAGCCAAACGGGTGGATGGTCTGTTAACTGCCATAAAAAATTTGTGGTCTTCTGGTCGGCAGACCCGGTTTTTGGCCGACATTTCCCCCAAGTTTATCGCCGGGGCTCTTCTCATCGTGAAAAACCCCATCTTCCTGGAAACGGTTACTGTCGAGAAAAATAGCATTAACTTCGGCCTGATTCAGGAAACCCTTGCCGATTACCAAGAGGAAATCATCGCCAGTGTCTTGGGTGCGAAAAAAGAGATGTTTGGCGATCTGGCAGATCGGGTGGTAACGATTGGAGAAGCTTTTGCGAAAATGAAGACGTGGGTTGATAGCCATTACTTAGAGAAATAGGGTGAGGATATGTTCTATTTTAGTATACATACCTATGCCGTTACAGCTTCTTTTCGGATCCCGGAAACCCATACCTTTCAGCAAACACTGCCTCTTCCTCCGGTCACGGCGCTGGCAGGAATTCTGGGTGCGGCAGCCGGATGGTCTTTTGAGCAAACGATGGATTTTTGCCGGGAAAAGGGGATTCGCTTTGGGGTGGTGGGTACCCATAAAGGCAAAGCAAAAGATTTATGGAAATATCAGAAAATCAAATCCGGGGAAACCATACCGGCAGTATTATTGCGGGAGTTTTTGACGGACTTGGACATGGTGATTTATATTGTTGCGGAGGAAGAGGATATTGCCGAAGAAATGCGACAGTGTTTTCTCAGTCCTTGCTATGCCTTAACAGCTGGGAATAGTGACGATCTACTGAAAATTAGATATGTTTCCTTGGTGGAAAAGGGCCAAGTGGTATGGGCTGAAGATTTTCAGACAACTGTTATCAGCGGTAACCATGCTGCCAATTATGAATCAAATATTGACATAAAATCTATACCCTTGATGAAAGCGCTTTATGCGCCGCAAGTGCATTTGCTTCCCACGGAATTTCAGTTTTTGGGCCAGGAAAGAAGGGTTACCGCTCGGCAACCGTTTACTTTTGTGGATACCCCGATTAAACTAAAAACTCCTGTCCAAGCTTTGCAGGTTGGAGAACAGGCGGTCCCATTATTATGAATACTCAGTATTATGCAAAAAAGGATCAGGTTTATGAAGAACACCTAAAAGCGGCTTATAAAGCCTGGAAGGAGACTGTCAAGGAAAAAAGAAATTTAATAGAAAGAATCGCGAGAAAATACGGTTTTTCTCTCGAAAGATTTTTGCAGGGCTCCTTATTAACAGTGGTGCTGCATGATATCGGAAAGATGATTAGGCCCTTTCAGGAAATGATACAGGCGGCGCGGCAAGGGAAAAAATTTGATTTTAGAAAGAATTACCGGCATGAATTGGTTTCTTTTCTTTTTGCTTTAGCCGGATGCGGGGCCTTGGAAAAAAGATCCTTCTATTCCAAATGGCCGCTGGAAGCAATAGCGGTAGCAGGCCATCATAAGGCCCTTGATATTGATTTATCCTCATTTGACCGAGAAAAAAGAGCCGGCAAACTATCCGTTGAGGAGGAAGGGATCTTAGAAGGACTGACGGTGGCTCAAGAGTTTTTCGAAAGGGAAAAGTGGCAGTGGCCCCAGTTACCCTATCAACTGGCCCAGGCAGACGGCCTTGGCAAACTATCGGAACTGGTTGTTAATTATTTGCCTAAGATCAAAGACCTGGAAGATAGCGAAAGGCTAAGGACACTTTATGTTCTGACAAAAGGGATTTTGCATTATGCAGATTGGCACGGATCGGGAAAAGTTCCGGTAAATTATGCTGTTACCTGTTCCGAAGAAGAGATTATTGAAAAGACCCGCAAGCGATGTTTGGAAAAAAAGATTACATTTACCGGGCTCAGGCCTTTCCAGAGGCAGGTAGCGGATCAGTCCGGACATGTCATAGCAATTGCTCCTACGGGTAGTGGAAAAACAGAGGCCTCTGTTTTGTGGGCACTGAAAAATTCAGGCGAAATGGGGGGAGCCAAAATCCTTTACTTGTTGCCCACCATGGCCACGGCAAATAGTATTTGGCGCCGCCTTAGCCAGTTTTTCGGACCGGATCAGGTGGGATTAACCCATTCTTCAGCCAATCTTTGGTTTGAAACAGAAATCGGGCATGAGGCAGAATCGAAGGAAGAGGAGCGTCATTTCCTTTTTGATCAAACCTTTATTAGACCGGTTACGGTGGGGACTGTCGACCAGTTGCTGAACGCCGGATTTAATGGGGGGCACTGGGTATTAAAGGAAATTAATGCGGCCAATGGAGTCATTATTCTGGATGAGATTCATGCTTATGACGGATGGACCTTGGGATTAATTGTCGCCACCATAAGGCATTTCACTGATTTGGGTGCGCGTTTTTTGCTCATGAGTGCGACTATGCCCCAAAATTTGATAGAAATGTTCCAAAAAGTGCTGCCTGAGGCACAGATCATTGAAGATACCGCTTTATTAAATGCGCACCGGAGCAAATATTTTATTCAAGATAAATCAATTATGGAAGCGGACAATGATATCAGAGCGGCAGTGACAGCCGGACATAAAGTTTTGGTAGTCGTGAATACCGTTGAACGGTGCCAGCAGTTAGCAACAAAGCTGGAAGATTTGGCTCCGCTCTGCTATCATTCACGGTTCATTCTCCGGGACAGAAAAGATATTGAAGCAAAAATGGACGATGCCCGATTAGTCATTGCTACGCAAATTGTGGAAGTGTCTTTGGATTTAGACTTTGATTGGCTTTTTACCGAGTGTGCTCCTCCTGACGCTCTTGCGCAGCGGGCGGGGCGGGTAAATCGCTACCGGGATCCTGGCCGGGACAGCAGGATCTATATTTACCGTTCGGACGAAAAATCCCAAAAGATTTATGACCCGATTAATGACCCAGAGTTATTAAACAGGTCTTTTGAAGCGTTTAAAAAATCTCCCCAGGATATGACGGAGAGAAATCTTTTGGATGTAATCGAAAAGGTATATGCAAATATGCGTTTTGAAGAGAAAAAAGGTTTCCCGGAAGCTTTAAATCAGTATGAATTAAGCCAAAAGATACGTTTAGCAATCCTTGATAACCCTTTGAAAGAAGACGAATTGGCAAAACAGGAAAAAACCCGGATGAGTGATTATGAAACAATATCGGTGATACCCTATTGCTTTTACAGTGATGTTCAGGAGATTTCCGTGCAAGAACGAAGATGGTATGAAGTGAAGATCCCTTATTGGTATTTTGCAAAACATAAAAGGGTGGTTAATGGAATCTTATTTTGCGATATGGAATATGACTCTACACTGGGTGCTTTTTTGAAAAGAGATGATAGAAGCTTATTTTATTAAGTCTGAGACAAAGTGGGGATCCTTTTGAATAACTTATCTGACCTTCATGTTACCGGTACCCTTATGTGGTACTACCATGTCTGCCATCGGGAGGTTTGGCTTATGTGCCATAATATAGTTCCCGACCAGTCTGACCAGAATGTGGATTATGGCCGGTTTTTGCAGGAAAATGCTTATCAAAGGGATAAGAAAGAGATTTCTGTGGGGCATCTGAAATTTGATATGGTGCGGAGAAAAGATGGGCAGTTGATCGTAGGTGAAGTCAAGAAGAGCTCTAAACATGAATTAAGCGCTAAGATGCAGCTTGCCCTTTATTTAACTGAACTGTCCGCACTGGGAATTCAAGCCAAAGGTGAATTGTTGTTCCCCCAAGAAAAGAAAAAGGTAGAAGTGGAACTTACTCCAGAACTGAGAGAAATCGTGGAAAAATCGAAACATGACATTTTGCGCATTGCATATTTACCGGCACCGCCTCCGGTTACCAAAAATAAATTTTGCCGCAATTGTGCTTATGCTGAGATGTGCTGGGCGTAGGAGGGGATATTTTTGAAAAAATCTGTCTATATTTTTTCCGATGGCGCATTGCAGCGCAAAGATAATACGCTGTTTTTTGAGGGAGAACAGGGGAAAAAATTTCTTCCGGTTGAAGATATTAATGAACTGATGGTTATGGGAGAAGTTTCTCTCAATAAAAAGTTTCTGGAGTTTGTTTCCCAAAAAGAGATCTTGGTACACTATTTTAATTACCACGGGTACTATATGGGCACCTTTTACCCCCGGGAACATCTCAATTCCGGTTATATGATCTTAAAACAGGCGGAGCATTATTCCGATTCAGAAAGGAGAATGATGATCGCCAAGGGATTTGTAACCGGGGCTGCCAAAAATATCAAACAAGTGCTTAAGTATTATGGTAATCGGGGGAAAGATTTAGATGAGATTATTAACAGGATCGAAGAATTGCTTGAACTGTCTTCAAACAGCAAGGATGTAAATGAATTGATGGCCTTTGAGGGCAATATCCGGGATCATTATTATAAGGCCTTTGATCTTATTTTGGATGATTCTGACTTTGCATTTGATCAGCGAAGCCGTAGGCCACCCCTTAATTATTTAAACTGTTTGATCAGCTTTGGTAATTCCTTATTGTACACAATCGTTCTTAGTGAAATTTATCAAACCCATTTAGATCCCCGAATTGGTTTTTTACATGCAACTAATTTTCGTCGCTTTTCTTTGAATTTAGATGTAGCAGAGATATTTAAACCCATTATCATTGACAGACTGATTTTTACATTGATAAGCAAAAAAATGATTACCAAAAAGGATTTTGAAAAGGAAACAGAGGGCATTATTCTGAAAGAACAAGCAAAAAAGACATTTGTGGAAGAATTGGACAAAAGACTTAAGACCACTATTAAACATCGAAAATTGCCTCACGAAGTATCATACCGGAGATTAATTAGGTTAGAACTTTACAAATTGGAAAAACACTTAATGGGAGAAGAAGAATATAATCCTTTTATTGCCCAATGGTAATGAGTTAGGGGTGAATTCGGATGTTTGTAATTTTGGTTTATGATGTTGGCGAAAAAAGGGTGAATAAAGTTTTAAAAAAGGCGCGAAAATATTTGAATTGGGTACAAAATTCGGTCCTGGAAGGCGAAATCAGCGATGCTAATTATAAAAAACTGAAATATGAATTAGGAAAGATAATGAATCTAGACGAAGACTCAGCGATTATTTATCAGCTTAGAACTACAAAGTATTCCTCGAGAGAAATTATTGGGATTGAAAAAGGAGGCCAGGAATTGATTCTATAAATTTTTGTATTTTGGTTCGTCGATCTATAATACGGTAAAAAAATGTATACATCGACGACAATTTTGGACTCGCTAAAACTAAGTTTTAGCAGCTAATCGAGCTAAAAATCGATTTATTAAGCATAAAGAACGAAATATATATTTTATTATAACCTTTTAAATAAACATAGGTTTTACAGGAATTATGTGTTTCTAAAACGGGTTTTTAGACTTCCTATGAGGAATTGAAATTTCATCGGAGTGCGCAGCCTGCAGGGTTACGAGCTGGTTTTTAGACTTCCTATGAGGAATTGAAATATTTAGTGGAACGTTGAGGTGGAGAAAATGTATCCGGTTTTTAGACTTCCTATGAGGAATTGAAATTCAGTTTGTCGATGGTCTAAACATTAACGAGCATCAGTTTTTAGACTTCCTATGAGGAATTGAAATTGTCTTTTAAGTGCGTCTCCTTCGCCCCGGGCCTCAGTTTTTAGACTTCCTATGAGGAATTGAAATATTCCATGGCATTTCCCTCAATGCGGTTGAGGTCATTGTTTTTAGACTTCCTATGAGGAATTGAAATATAGTTTTGTATTCTCTTCTAGACATAAAAAGTCCAGTTTTTAGACTTCCTATGAGGAATTGAAATAGATATACAATGGAGGTTGATTCTAATAGCGGCATAGTTTTTAGACTTCCTATGAGGAATTGAAATCAAAAGAATGGGGCTTAGAATACTTGGATAAGCTTGTTTTTAGACTTCCTATGAGGAATTGAAATAAGCAATTTGACTATGATAGGCTAAAACATACCGGCGTTTTTAGACTTCCTATGAGGAATTGAAATCATAAAAGGACATTGTTCCACTCGGACACAAAGGGTCGTTTTTAGACTTCCTATGAGGAATTGAAATCAAGATCATGAAAGCATTGGGCATGTACCAGACTGAGTTTTTAGACTTCCTATGAGGAATTGAAATCTCTATTAGAGTCGTTTATTTTTCTGCATTCTTCGCAGTTTTTAGACTTCCTATGAGGAATTGAAATGAAAAAGACTATAAGAACACAAAATATTGCCTAAAGAGTTTTTAGACTTCCTATGAGGAATTGAAATAATAATTCCAGATCAGGAATAAGAAAATCAGTTGCGTTTTTAGACTTCCTATGAGGAATTGAAATCCCCAGAATGTATTCCTAATTGCCAGGGAAAAGCCGGGTTTTTAGACTTCCTATGAGGAATTGAAATCCTCGAGAATCACCTCTCTAATAATTTTTTTCAACCGTTTTTAGACTTCCTATGAGGAATTGAAATAATATTGATCTCTATATTTCTGCCATCTTGCATCATAGTTTTTAGACTTCCTATGAGGAATTGAAATTCTTTTGAAATAAAAAAGAGAGATGGCTGGTTTTTGTTTTTAGACTTCCTATGAGGAATTGAAATCTGTCAAAGCCATGATCTGGCTCAAAAAATATCTGAGTTTTTAGACTTCCTATGAGGAATTGAAATTGGGGTACCCTGGCTGGGGTACATGCATATCCAGCAGTTTTTAGACTTCCTATGAGGAATTGAAATAGATAGCAGTTTGACTATTAAAATGTTTGTAATAGCGTTTTTAGACTTCCTATGAGGAATTGAAATCTTGTCTGTCATAAATGCGATAATCCATCATGTGTAAGTTTTTAGACTTCCTATGAGGAATTGAAATCTGCAAGCACAAAGGTCATTATAATTTTATGCATGGAGTTTTTAGACTTCCTATGAGGAATTGAAATCCAAAAGCAGGAGATAATATTGCCTGTTTAATAAAGTTTTTAGACTTCCTATGAGGAATTGAAATTATGAAAACTGTGGCAACTGAGGGAGCACAAAAAACAGTTTTTAGACTTCCTATGAGGAATTGAAATTTGAATACCTTTCTTTGTATTGCATCCACATCAATGCGTTTTTAGACTTCCTATGAGGAATTGAAATTTAAGTTTGAGCATAGTTCCCGCCTCCTTTCAGCCTGTGTTTTTAGACTTCCTATGAGGAATTGAAATTTGGAGTCCATTAATCAAATTCCAAACGGTGCAATTGTTTTTAGACTTCCTATGAGGAATTGAAATTTTGACTTATAATTATCCATTGCCTTATTGACCATTGTTTTTAGACTTCCTATGAGGAATTGAAATAACAGAAATGCCATTGACTGGACAACCAGATCCATGGTTTTTAGACTTCCTATGAGGAATTGAAATGGCGCTTTCATGCCCTCCTCTTCCTGGCCTTCATTCGTTTTTAGACTTCCTATGAGGAATTGAAATTCTCTTCAATCATTCTTAAAACCTTGGAAAATTCTTGTTTTTAGACTTCCTATGAGGAATTGAAATCCTTGAGTCCAAAATTCCTCATGGTTAAAAGGAGTTTGTTTTTAGACTTCCTATGAGGAATTGAAATATCCTTTATTTATCGGCTTAAGATTCCTTTGCAATCGTTTTTAGACTTCCTATGAGGAATTGAAATCTGTTAAGGTCGGTTTTCCGGTCACTTTTATCGTTGGTTTTTAGACTTCCTATGAGGAATTGAAATCAAAGCCGTAGAGAAGGAATATCAAATAGGTCATACGTTTTTAGACTTCCTATGAGGAATTGAAATTTCAGGATTTGGCTGAGGTTGTCAGGGCTTCGCAAAGTTTTTAGACTTCCTATGAGGAATTGAAATTCGCAAACATGAATCGCTTCGTTCCACTCCGGAAAGTTTTTAGACTTCCTATGAGGAATTGAAATTCTAAGCAGCGCCACCGTTTCCAATGAGGAGGAGGGGTTTTTAGACTTCCTATGAGGAATTGAAATGCAAAGGAGGAAAAGTAAAAAATGACCAACAGGGAAGTTTTTAGACTTCCTATGAGGAATTGAAATTCTGTCATCTCACAGGCATAAATGCGGCCGCTACGGGTTTTTAGACTTCCTATGAGGAATTGAAATCCGGTCAAAACAATCCACCGGACTGCTCTTCTATGGAGTTTTTAGACTTCCTATGAGGAATTGAAATCTTTCATGCTGGAATTAGTACCCTTTCCGCTTATCTGTTTTTAGACTTCCTATGAGGAATTGAAATATTAAGTTTGCTTCCAGGTCATCGTATGTTTCGCGGAGTTTTTAGACTTCCTATGAGGAATTGAAATCAAACTAACATTTGATGATGGTACGGAAATAATATCGTTTTTAGACTTCCTATGAGGAATTGAAATGTTGATGGTTGGTCCGATGGTTGCTTTGACAAGAAAGTTTTTAGACTTCCTATGAGGAATTGAAATCAATTTCATAACCCTTTTCTTCGAGAGCCTTAATTGGTTTTTAGACTTCCTATGAGGAATTGAAATTTTAGAGTTCATGGCACTAAAGCTCATGCACTTCTTGTTTTTAGACTTCCTATGAGGAATTGAAATTCTACAAAACAGTTGAATAGCTTAATGGCCTGATTTGTTTTTAGACTTCCTATGAGGAATTGAAATACTAAAATATCCGACGAGCTTAAAGACTTAGAATATAGTTTTTAGACTTCCTATGAGGAATTGAAATCCTAACCGCCAACGCGGGTAAATGTCATTTCCCAATGTTTTTAGACTTCCTATGAGGAATTGAAATGCGGAAAGAGCGGGCGTATCAAGACAATATATATCAGTTTTTAGACTTCCTATGAGGAATTGAAATATAATTCCGGTATTTTGATCTGATTCAAGTATCCCGGTTTTTAGACTTCCTATGAGGAATTGAAATCTGTGCTACAATCACCTTAAGTAAATCTTTTGTGTTGGTTTTTAGACTTCCTATGAGGAATTGAAATAAATCACACTGTAAAGACCAGGCTCGTTTATAATAAGGTTTTTAGACTTCCTATGAGGAATTGAAATTATAAAATACTATAGAAGCAAATCAGAATGGAATGTGTTTTTAGACTTCCTATGAGGAATTGAAATTAATAAAAATCAATTTGATCTCGAAACCTAATCAAAGTTTTTAGACTTCCTATGAGGAATTGAAATCATGCATTTGCAACAAACCAATCCGGTAGGACAGAAAGTTTTTAGACTTCCTATGAGGAATTGAAATTATAAAATACTATAGAAGCAAATCAGAATGGAATGTGTTTTTAGACTTCCTATGAGGAATTGAAATTAATAAAAATCAATTTGATCTCGAAACCTAATCAAAGTTTTTAGACTTCCTATGAGGAATTGAAATCATGCATTTGCAACAAACCAATCCGGTAGGACAGAAAGTTTTTAGACTTCCTATGAGGAATTGAAATTTTACGGAATCGGAAAGAATACTGGAAAACTGACTGGTTTTTAGACTTCCTATGAGGAATTGAAATTAGGCAATTGCGTTTCTTTCAGATGCGTCCTTCATAGTTTTTAGACTTCCTATGAGGAATTGAAATTTGCTCCTTCTATGTAGCCTAAACAAAAATCATATCGTTTTTAGACTTCCTATGAGGAATTGAAATTCAAAAATACTTCCCGGTACCCTATGTAGTTGAGCCATGTTTTTAGACTTCCTATGAGGAATTGAAATAGAGCTTGACCGATTGAAGAAGGGCCTCGGTCTGGGTTTTTAGACTTCCTATGAGGAATTGAAATATTGGGAAGATAGTAACTATAATGGTTTATATGGGGGTTTTTAGACTTCCTATGAGGAATTGAAATTTAGAATTGGAATATCATGTTCCATATCAGATAGAAAGTTTTTAGACTTCCTATGAGGAATTGAAATTTTGATCGGGGAAGTAGTTAGGCTTGCATATTTCTCGTTTTTAGACTTCCTATGAGGAATTGAAATCCACCGAAGTGAGCAAGCCCGCATCTCATATCCCATTGTTTTTAGACTTCCTATGAGGAATTGAAATTCCAGTAATTCCGCCTGAAGGTAAATCCCGTTTTCCGTTTTTAGACTTCCTATGAGGAATTGAAATGTTGTTGCTAATGATGCTTTGTACTTGCCCATGTCAGTTTTTAGACTTCCTATGAGGAATTGAAATTTCTCGCCGGGGAGCAATGCCCGTAAAATTGTTTTTGTTTTTAGACTTCCTATGAGGAATTGAAATAAGAACATGAAGAATATAACGGACAAAAACAAACAGGTTTTTAGACTTCCTATGAGGAATTGAAATAGAATTGGCGGTAACGGAGAAATAAACGGAGTAGTAAGTTTTTAGACTTCCTATGAGGAATTGAAATTTAGATTTAAAAGGTTATTCTTGTTTACATCCTGAGTTTTTAGACTTCCTATGAGGAATTGAAATGCAGCTCTCCAGCGCCTTTCTCCTGCGACCAGCCGGTTTTTAGACTTCCTATGAGGAATTGAAATGTTGCAGTAGTTGGTTGGTTGCTATACTATATCGCTGTTTTTAGACTTCCTATGAGGAATTGAAATTTGCAGACACCGGCAGCATGGCGTGGGGTAAGCGTGGTTTTTAGACTTCCTATGAGGAATTGAAATTTTAGAAAAGATATGGAAATCAATAATGGTCGAGTTAGTTTTTAGACTTCCTATGAGGAATTGAAATTTCCATTTTAGACTAAGCATATCGGTGTGTCTATTCGTTTTTAGACTTCCTATGAGGAATTGAAATTCGTAAAAATCTTCCTCAAACTCTCGCGGATCACTGGTTTTTAGACTTCCTATGAGGAATTGAAATTTAAACGTGCCTGCCCTTCCATAGTGAAATTTTTTCGTTTTTAGACTTCCTATGAGGAATTGAAATTCACAACTTCCCATCTAATAAATTCCTTGGCTACCCGTTTTTAGACTTCCTATGAGGAATTGAAATACTCTTCCTGAGTAGGGACAAAGCCGAGTTCAAAGAGTTTTTAGACTTCCTATGAGGAATTGAAATAACGGTATCCGGACAAAGGCTGAATACTTTTCAAATGTTTTTAGACTTCCTATGAGGAATTGAAATCGAGAGTAATCGAGGCATATCCATGTTGTGTCACAGCGTTTTTAGACTTCCTATGAGGAATTGAAATACAAAATCGGAGAAAGAAAACGAAAAAAACAAAAAGGTTTTTAGACTTCCTATGAGGAATTGAAATGAGGAAAAACTCGAGATAGCCCAGCGGCAGATTGATGGTTTTTAGACTTCCTATGAGGAATTGAAATCCATAACCGGGAAGGCCACATAATGATCCGGAATAGGTTTTTAGACTTCCTATGAGGAATTGAAATTTTATTGATCCGGGCAAATGGTAGCCCGGAAAGTATGTTTTTAGACTTCCTATGAGGAATTGAAATCCAGGAAGCGCAGCAAGCCCTAATCCGGTTGATTGCGTTTTTAGACTTCCTATGAGGAATTGAAATATATTAATAGTGATTCCCCCTACACCCGCCAAGCTCAGTTTTTAGACTTCCTATGAGGAATTGAAATCTTCAATGGTCTTTTCAGTTTGAAACAAAATATAGCGTTTTTAGACTTCCTATGAGGAATTGAAATGATTACCTTCGAATGATACATGAAAAAGCAGACTCGTTTTTAGACTTCCTATGAGGAATTGAAATACCGACTTCTCAATTAGTTCCTTCCTCCCTTTGCTTGTTTTTAGACTTCCTATGAGGAATTGAAATCAATTTTAGCAAAACCAATATAATCCACAGATGAGGGTTTTTAGACTTCCTATGAGGAATTGAAATTTAAACGTGCCTGCCCTTCCATAGTGAAATTTTTTCGTTTTTAGACTTCCTATGAGGAATTGAAATTGTCCAGCAGGCTAAAGGAAAGAAAGATCGTTACGTCGTTTTTAGACTTCCTATGAGGAATTGAAATTTTAATATACTGCCCCACATAATTGTGTTAGTTGCAAGTTTTTAGACTTCCTATGAGGAATTGAAATTCCGCATACCCGGAAAGACCTTCCCCGTCCTCTGCCGTTTTTAGACTTCCTATGAGGAATTGAAATTACGACCAGAATTGACAGAATTGCCGTCGGTCATTAGTTTTTAGACTTCCTATGAGGAATTGAAATCTTTGTTGAGCTGTCATTTGATTCACCTCTCATTTGGTTTTTAGACTTCCTATGAGGAATTGAAATATGAAACCGGAGGCCTTTAGAAGACTGCAAGAAAAGTTTTTAGACTTCCTATGAGGAATTGAAATTCTACGAAACCTTGTCGCAAATGAGGTAATAAATCGGTTTTTAGACTTCCTATGAGGAATTGAAATCCGGAAGTACAACGAGCGAGCGTTGCTCCAATACGAGTTTTTAGACTTCCTATGAGGAATTGAAATTCCTTTCAGACAACCCTTGTCTATTTAGGCAACCCGTTTATAGACTTCCTATGAGGAATTGAAATATAGTAATCGCCAAGGAACGGGTACAAGAGAATGGGGTTTATAGACTTCCTATGAGGAATTGAAATAGGAAAGAAGCAGGAGATTACTTCATTATTCAGAGAGTTTATAGACTTCCTATGAGGAATTGAAATGCAGCTGCAGAGAATTTCAGTGCTGGGGTCAGGGAGTTTATAGACTTCCTATGAGGAATTGAAATTTACTCATCGAACGTACACCCAATTTGGGGATAATGGTTTATAGACTTCCTATGAGGAATTGAAATATATTGCCGCCGGTTTTGTCAAAACGTTGACCAAGAGTTTATAGACTTCCTATGAGGAATTGAAATTCAAATCCCTTAAATCCTTTTAACATGGTATCCTCTCGTTTATAGACTTCCTATGAGGAATTGAAATATCATATTCCCGGCGCAAAACCCCTCCCCGTATCCGGTTTATAGACTTCCTATGAGGAATTGAAATGCAAAAGCATTTAGTAGGCTTTTAGAAAGACAAATCACGTTTATAGACTTCCTATGAGGAATTGAAATTGATAACAGGACGATTCCGGTTTCCGGCACCATCTGGTTTATAGACTTCCTATGAGGAATTGAAACTTGGATAAATGTCCCCGGATGACTGGCTGTGAAAAAGTTTATAGACTTCCTATGAGGAATTTATAATCCTTAAACAAATGAATTTTGGTATGAGTAGTTTTTAGACTTCCTATAGGACCCACCTCAATACCGATGAAACGCGTTGGTAAAAGAGGCGAAAACAAATAGGAACAGATTACCTGGGACGAAGCCTACGATACGATTGAAAAGAATTTTAGGAAAGCTATCGAAGAATATGGACCGGAGTCCATATTGGGTTATATCGATACCAGCAGAGGTCTAGTGTGGCACATGGGCCGTTTCATTTATTGTTAGGGTAGCCGGGCGGGGGATTAAGCGGAAATTCTGTTACATGCCCAGAGCTGTGGCAAATATTGCTACTTTGGGCGCTTTTCTGGCTGCCTATTGTTTCCAATACAAGGTAGAAAATTGATTCCCTTGATTGGGTTATCGATACTGATAGTATCGATATTTTTTATAGTATGGTTCCATCAGTCCCGGGGGTATTTTTTTGATTGACCTAGGGTTCGAAAAATAAACATCTTTTATCATTGCACGAAAATAGATTAAATAATTCTATTGGACAATGAATATCTGGTTGGTTTAATATTTGATCGATGTCGGGGGAAAGTGGTGGAGCTTTTGAAAAGAAACAAAAAAATTGTTTTGTTGGCCCATTGCATTTTGAATGTAAATGCCAAGGTTTATGGTATTGCCACAGAGCCGGCCGGTTGCACGCAGATTATTACGGGTTTATTAGATAGGGGCTTTGGCATGATCCAGCTGCCTTGTGTGGAGCAAAGCTGCTTTGGCATCAACCGGTGGGGGCAGGTCAAGGAACAATTGAATTTCCCCGGGTTTCGCACTAAATGCCGCAGCTTGTTGCAGCCTATAGTAGAGCAAGTGTCGGATTTTTATGCAAACGGTTATGAAATAGCGGCTGTCATCGGTTTAGACGGCAGCCCTGCTTGCGGCGTTAATTACACGTGCACGGGAAATTGGGGCGGGGAAATTGGCAGTGGCTATGATTTGCCTGCAAAAATTGCCTCTCTTGCGATCTTGCGGGAACCGGGCGTGATGATGGAAATTTTGCAGGAAATGCTTAAGGAAGCCGGTATTACCGTTCAATTTTTGGCCGTTGATGAGACCAATCCCGAGGCTTCTGGAAAAGATCTTATGGCAAACCTTCGTTGAGCAACTCCTTTGGATACATAGATGAAGGAATGGAAGATGGCCGATACTGATAAGTTTAAAACAAATTATTTATTGAAGCCGGATTGTGATAACGTTCGTAAAAGGCATAGGGATTTTTGGCAGTATCAACCTACAGACTGCCCTTTGCTCTATATTAAAACCAAAAAGGAACGTGCTTTACCTGTACTTTTAGCTGACCAAAACAAAAGCCGTAAAGAGCTTGAGTTGGACTTGCCCTGGCATATCCGTCATTGTCACAGCCAGGTGACGGTTTATGATTTTTTGTTCGACAGTATGCCTGTATCAGTTGTTATGTTTGGCCGGGATATCACAAATATGGGTGTGTTGTCCGGGAATGACTTTGATATTCACGCTGCTACAGAGTTTATCACCTTTGAGCAGAACACTGATTTTCTTTTTGCTCCTACTCCTGAATTTAACGAAGACCATCCTTTTGTACAAAAGGTGCTGGCAATTTACCAAGGGGTAACAAAAAATATGGGGCATGCGGCGTGTATCAATCCGCCGGCGACGGCAGATGCCATGACTACCATGGCGATGATTATGGGGACGGAAAAATTTTTGCGGAGTTTATCTAAACATCCCGCAGCCGTAAGACAAAAAGCCCTTGAATTAAACAGACTATTTTATCATTTTTATAATTATATTTATGCCTATTTGCTTGAATCCGGTTATGGCGAGTCGGCTTCCTGGTTTCCGGTGTTTGTGGAGGGCAAATTTGACAGTGTCAGGTCGGATATATCGGTGATGCTCTCGGGAAAGATGTTTGCGGAGCTTTCTTTGCCTGCTATTGCAGATGCCTGCTCTTATTTGGATGATGCCATGTTTAATTTGGATTCTGTGGAATTAATTCGCTTTTTACAGCCATTATCGGAAATAAAAAAGTTAAACGGCATTTACTGGAATATTGAGCCCTGGTTGGATAACGTTACCCCATATTTACCTGTATTAAGACAAATTAAGGAAATGGGTTTTCTATTAGCCATACCCTGCAAAGGTGTGGCGGATGCGAAACTGATCATAAACGCTTTGGGAAAAAACGGCTTGTTGCTGGAATTTCCTGTTTTTGAGGAGCAAAGCCAGGGAATGGCGGTAGGGGAAGCGGTGGCTGCATTTGCCGGCCATTGTTTATATTAAAATTATGATCTATTAAGGGGGAGAAGAATTGAAAAGGTTTAAGTTTACAGTATTGATTTTAGTTCTTGTTTTATCTGTATTTGCGCTAGCAGGCTGTGGTGGAACAAATAATAGTACCGGGGATGCAGAAAATACTGCCGATACGGAAAATAGTACTCCAGCTGATGCATCGCTGCAAACAGTGCTTGACAAAGGGGTTTTGCGTGTTGGTATGTGTCCGGAATATCCTCCCTTTGAGAGTATTAACGAAAGCAATGAAATTGTTGGTTTTGACCCCAGCTTGGCAGCTGAAATTGCCAAAGAATTGGGTATCAAGGCTGAATGTGTCAATACCCCTTGGGAAGGTTTGATCGCGGGATTAAACAACGGCGATTTTGATATTATTATGTCTGCCATGTCTCCGGAAGAAGCAACTGCTGCTACGAAAGCCGTGGAGCTGAGCGATAATTATTATGTCATGTCTGATGTGATTGTGGTGCGGTCGGATAATACGGATATTAACAGCAAAGAAGATTTAGCAGGGAAAATAGTGGGTGTGCAGGATGCCTGCTCTGCCGCGCAAGCTGCGGAGGACCTGCCCAACAAGGGTATTCAGGTGGCAAAACTAAACCACTATACCAGAAATGCGGAAGCTTATGCAGAGCTGGCCAACGGCAGAATCGATGCTCTTGTGGTCAGTATCACCTATGCGAACGAACAGGCGAAAAATAATCCCGGCTTCAAGGTGGTCAATGATCCCCTTCATGAAGTAGGCATTGCAGTAGTAGCGAAACAAGGCTCGGTTGCTTTGATTGATAAAATCGACGAAATCGTTGCCAAATTAAAAGAGAACGGCACTTATGACAAAGTAGCCGTCCAGTGGTTGGCTGCTGACTAAATTATACACATGATAAATTTTGCGGTGAGCGAACTGTGAGTAACCCAGTTCGCTCGCTGTTTAATAAGGTGGTTTTAGTTTATGAGAAATTTGGATTTTTCCGTGATCGCACCTTATTTTAACCTGTTGCCGGAAGCTATTGCCATCACTTTAAAGGTAGGTATCGGTGGTTTTATCGTTACGATCATCATCTCCATGATGGTGGGCAGCTTGCGCACCAGAAAGCTTTGCCGGGCTGTCCATTTTTTGCTCACGGTTTATGTGGAATTTTTCCGAGGCACGCCTTTGTTGATTCAAATTTTTGTCGTTTATTACGGGCTGCCTTCCTTCGGCATTAAAATCGAGCCGATTACAGCTTCCATTGTCACAATGGGGCTTAACAGCGGTGCTTATATGTCTGAGGTTGTGCGCGCCGCCATTCTCTCCGTGGACAGGGGGCAGTACGAGGCGGCGGCAATGCTGGGCTATAAGCCTGTGCAGACCATCATCCACATTATTTTACCCCAAGCTTTACGGATTGCCGTGCCGTCCTATATGAACGGTTTTTCCTCTATCATTAAAGAAACTTCTTTGATTTCCGTTTTGCCCGTGGTGGAGCTGACCAAGCTGGGAAATCAAATTTATGCCAAAACCTATCATCCCTTTGAGATCTATATTACCATGGCAATTATTTATTTTATCATGACCTATTCGGTAACCTTTTTCGCAAAATGGCTGGAAAGGAGACTCTCTCTATGGGTGAACTAATCAAAATAAATAATCTGTCAAAGAGTTTTGATGAGATCAAGGTTTTAGAGTCATTGAATATGCAGGTAGAATCCGGTGAAGTCGTGGCGATCATCGGTGCCAGCGGCAGCGGCAAGAGCACCTTGGTGCGTTGTATTGCCGGCCTGGAGCCGGTAAGCGGCGGGGAAATTTTATTGCATGATACTGCGGTAGTAAATACCGCAAGTACCAATGGCAAGATCGGCATGGTTTTTCAGAATTTTAACCTGTTTCCCCATTATACGGTGGGAAAAAATATCACCATGCCTTTGAAAACAATTTTGAAAATGTCGGATGACCTTGCCATCGCCAAAGCGAAAGCTTTGCTGGATAAGGTCCATATTTTAGATAAATTTGACCAGTACCCCAATAATTTATCGGGGGGACAGAAACAAAGGGTGGCCATTGCCCGGGCATTGGCCCTGGAGCCGGAGATCATTATTTTTGACGAGCCCACATCCTCTCTTGATCCTGAGCTGGCCCACGAGGTATTTGAGACCATCAGCGATTTGGCCAAGGAGGGTCAAACGATGCTGATTGTCACGCACCAAATCAATGCCATTCGCCGTTTTGCCACGAGGATTGTTTTCTTGAATCAAGGCAAGATTGAGGTAGAAGGGGCCCCGGATTACATTTTTAATCAGGTAGATCATCCTAATTTGCACCAATTTTTGAAGCAAGTTGACTTTGAAGATTTATAAAAAAGATCTGATGAGGATTTTATAAATAGAGAAGTCCTCATTTTTTATGGGATCGGTAAGGTGATTGACGATGATTTTTTTGATTTTGGCCATTCTGAGCAATTGTGCGGAAACGATCATAATCCGGTTTTCGGAAAGAAATTTGCATAATCGTTATGCGGTGACGATGTTTAATTATATGATTACCGTAATGATGAGCTATTTTTTTATTGGTGGCGCCAAGGCCTTCAGCCTGGCCGGTGATCACCGGTTTGCCCTGTTTTTGGGGGTTTGGAACGGGGCTTTATTTGTCACTTGGTTGTTAATTTACCAAGTAAGTATCCGTCATAACGGGGTGCCCATGTCCGCCACCTTTGCGAAGTTGGGCATTCTTTTACCTACCGCCGGTTCGGTGGTATTTTTTGCGGAAAACCCCTCTCTGGTGCAAATAATGGGGATCATCATTGCGTTATCAGCGATTGTGCTATTTTATTGGCCTGAAAAGAGCAGGGCAGGGGAGGCACCAAAGCCCGGGTTCAGGCTTTTACTGATGCTAGTTTTGTTGATCGGCGGCATGGGGGATTTTAACTCCAAGATATTTGAACACTTTGGTAATCCCCGGTTTGACGGTCTGTTTTTGTTTTATACCTTTTTGGTTTCATTGATTTTAAGCATGGTGGTCTGGTTGGTTCAGGACAAAAGGGTCCATCAAAGGGATGTGCTTTTTGGGGTGCTGATTGGCGTGCCCAATCAGTTGACTACCATGTTTTTACTGTGGGCGATTATGCGGCTCCCCGCTTATCTGGTATTTCCTATTTACAGTGTGAGCGTAATATTACTGGTTAGCCTAATCAGCAGCTTATTATTTAAGGAAAAGCTTTCGCGTCTCCAGTGCTTGAGTATGATCTTGGTGTGTGTTGCTTTAGTATTTCTTAATATATAAAATATAGATAGTGTCTTCTGTTAATGACAAGTGCTAATATATAAGGAAGTGGGCAGGTGGAGATAAAAAAACGGAACATTGTTGCTGCCATCATGGTGGCCATGTTTTTGGGGGCCGTAGAAGGGACTGTGGTAACCACCGCAATGCCTACGATTGTCCGGGAACTGCACGGCTTCCAATTGATCAGCTGGGTTTTTTCCGTCTATCTCTTGACTTCGGCTGTTTCCACGCCTGTATACGGAAAACTGGCTGATTTATACGGCAGAAAAAATACCCTCTCCGTGGGAATTATTATTTTTATTGTGGGGAGTACGCTGTGCGGGTTGTCCGGAAATATGGTGCACCTGATCCTATTCCGTGCCCTTCAGGGACTGGGGGCCGGGGCCATCTTTACAGTTACCTATACGATTGTCGGGGATATCTTTTCACTTGCGGAACGGGCTAAGGTACAGGGGTGGCTGGGGACGGTCTGGGGTATCGCGAGCCTTGCCGGCCCCTTCCTGGGCGGGTTTTTAATTGACTATCTTTCCTGGCACTGGGTATTTTTTATCAACCTGCCTTTTGGAATATTGTCTGTGCTTCTATTAAAAAGAAACCTTGTTGAGCGTTTCGCGAGAAAAAAACATCAGATGGATTATGCAGGCATTCTGGTGTTGTCTTTAGCCATTATGGCTTTATTAATCGGTGTGCTCCGGGTGGGAAACAGCCAGGAACAGAATCCGTGGTTTACCTATACCTCTTTTATCTCTGCTGCTGTTCTGGTCGGGGCTTTGTATTTGATTGAAAGGAAAGCCGAGGAGCCGGTCATTCCTCTTGAAATACTTACCAGGGACAACACAGCTGTTAATGTGATCAGTTTTTTGGTTGCTGCTGTTTTAATGGGAGCGGATGTTTATTTGCCCATCTATATTCAGAATGTTTTAGGATTCAAGGCCACTTTATCAGGGCTGGCGATGGCGCCCATGTCCCTTTCCTGGCTGCTGGCCTCCGTTTTTCTTGCCAAGGCGATACCCCGTTTGGGGGAAAGAGTAGTCACGATTTTTTCCACCTTTATTCTGCTCGGCAGTTGTTTTTTGTTATTGGCTTTGGGCATGAAGTCTTCTCTCTTTTTGGTGGTGATTTGTGTTTTTGTCATGGGGATTGGATTTGGAGGCAGCTTCACTACTTTAACCATCGTGATTCAGGAATCGGTAGGATATCATCAACGGGGGGCGGCTACCGCTTTTAACTCTCTCGTCCGGACATTAGGACAAACTATTGGCGTAAGTATTTTGGGCACCCTTCTTAATTTAAAGATTGTACAATATTTTAATCATATAGGAATCAAGGGCGTTAACCCTGACAGTCTTTACGCAAAGGCGAATCTAGCTGCAGGACTGGATTTAGACAAGGTAAAGGAATCGTTGAATTTTTCCCTTCATCACGTGTTCCTTGCGATTATTGGACTTTCTATTCTTTCCTGGTTCTTTTCCTTTGCCTTACGGAGCGGCTTGAAAAAAAGACTTCCCAACGCAGACGAGTAATTTCGGGAAAGATGAGTGGGGATGATAGCAGTGTTTGGAGAAAGCCGAATTTCTCTGAGGAGAATGAGGTCTTGATATAGACTAAGGTGGAAATGTAGAAAGGAGCTATTAGCGCATATGATTGAAAAGGTATACCACAACATATACAAAATAGAAATTCCCCTCCCCAACAGCCCGCTTAAAGCGACCAATGCTTATTTTATCCGGGGCAAGGGAAGGAATCTATTGATCGATACGGGATTTAATCGTTCCGAGTGTCTGGACGCCATGAAAAAAGGAATTCAAGAAATCGAATTTTCCATGGAGAATACGGATCTTTTTATTACCCATATCCATGCGGATCATTCCGGATTGGCCGGTCACTTAGCTACCCCTGCCACAAACGTCTATTGCGGCAATTATTGCGCGCAAGCATTAACCGATGGGAACAGCAGTTTGCTAGGGTATTATCAGGATTATATTCAACAAAGCGGGCTTTATGATGAAGGGTTTTCGATAGATCTTTCTCTGCACCCTGGCTACAAGTATGCGAGTGATAAAATTCCCAAGGTGAATGTCATCAAAGACGGCGATGAAATCGAAGTCGGAGACTTTTCCTTCCGGTGCATTGATACGACTGGACATGCTCCGGACCATATGTGCCTGTATGAGCCCAAACATAGACTCCTATTTTCCGGCGACCATATTTTGGGAAAAACTACTCCCAATAATACCATTTGGGATGCCCCATGGGCCATTACCTACGACTACCTGGGAGCTTACCTGAGAAATTTAGATAAAATTGCTGCACTAGAGATTGAAGTAGCCCTGCCGGGGCATCGGATGATTTTAAGGGATTGTCATCAGCGTATAGAAGAACTAAAGATGCATCACCAAAACAGGCTGGGCAACATTTTAGAGATCTTAGGGAAGGAAAAAATGAACGGGGTGGAAGTCGCAAGTAAAATGAAGTGGGACATAAGGGCTAAATCATGGACGGAGTTCCCGCCGGAACAAAAAATATTTGCCACAGGGGAAGCGTTGTCCCATCTTACGCACTTGGTATTCAGAGATATTCTGGTTAAAGAAATGTGCCATGGCGTAGTGTTTTACTCAGTACCATCCGGGCGTCCACGACCACACAGCCATCCGGATAAGCAAGCACAGGATTGAAGTCCAGCTCATCTATCTCGGGTATTTCAGAGAGCAGTTTCCCGGCATTGACAATGAGGTCGGCAAGTGCGTCCAGGTTGCAGGCTTTTGCTCCCCGCACGCCGTTTAATATTTTGTAGGCTTGGGTTTCTTCCATTTGTCTCAGGGCTTCTTCTTTTTCCATCGGTACCATGCGGAAGGAAACATCTTTAAAAACTTCAATCAAGATCCCGCCGGAACCAAACATGACTACGGGACCAAATTCTTCGTTCCGGATTCCTCCGACGACCACTTCCACCCCTTTTGCCATTTCCTTTTGCACTAAAACCCCATCGATGGGGACAATCCCCAATTTTTCTGTTACATGGGCCGTCAGTTTGTCATAACCTGTCCGCAATTCTTCCTGATCTCTAATGCCGACAATAACTCCCCCCACGTCTGATTTATGCACGATCTCAGGAGATACGATTTTGATGACCAGGGGATAACCCAGTTCTTCTCCGGCTTTTTCCGCTTCGCGCCGGCTCCGCACAAACCGGGTTTCCGGATAGGGGATACCAAAGGATGCACAAACCGTGTAGGCTTCATATTCCGGTATCAGCTGCCGGCCTTCCGCACATGCTTTCTTAATTACTTCCCGGTAATCCATCTCTCCCTGCCTCCTATAATCTGATCACTTTTTTTATTTGCTGTTCTTAGACCGGTACTGGCTGTACCGAATCATGTTTGTCATCACTTTTGCTGCCGTGTCGGGGTATTCCAGCGTGGGCATACTGTTTTTTTCCAGAATTTTTCTGCAGTCAGCAGCAGAAAAACCATTGACAAATACGGAAAGCAAGGTTTTCCTTTCCGCTTCAGGGAAGGACTGATATGCCGATACAATTTTGTTTGCCAGCAATTCTGCATCCAGAAAGGTGGGCGGTGGGGTAATAAATATGATGGCGTCAATCTGGGGATCTGCGATGAGGATCTTAAATACTTCGTGATGGATTTCTTCATTCACCGATCCGGTCATATCGATGTAGCCGTCCAGGAGCCCGATATTGGCGGTTGGGGCCAGAATTTTTTTTAGTCCGGTTTTTGTTTCCGGGGAAAGTTTAGCCAGCTCCGCAACCCCGGAGGACATCAGTTCGTCGATACAGATGGTTCCCGGTCCCCCCACTACGGTCAGCACACACACCCGGTTTCCTTTGGGCAGAGGGGTTTTATCCATTGCGGCGATGGTATGGTAAAATTCGGGCACATCAAAGGTTTGCACGATTCCGGCCTGGCGAAAGGCCCCCTTGTACATAGCGAAGCTACCGGCAATAGAACCGGTATGGCTTTGTGCGGCCCGGGAGCCCAGTTCGGTTTTTCCGGGTTTCATGGAAACGATGGGTTTTCTCTTCGTTACTTCTGCAGCAGTTGTCATTAACTTACGGGCGTCTTTGGTTCCTTCCAGGTAGAGGGCAATGACATTGGTTCTTGCGTCATCGCCCAGATATTCGATCAGTTCACTGACATCCACATCTTTCATGTTTCCCATGGCCACAAATTTGTTTATGCCGATCGTACCCAGCGCCTCGGTCGACCGGAGACAGGATTGAGCGAAGGCGCCGCTCTGGCTGACGATGGATACCCCGCCCTTTGGGCAGTTGCCTATTTCAAAGGTGGTATTCACGCCATGGTAGGTGTCAATGATCCCTAAGCAGTTGGGACCAATCACCCGGATGCCGCGTTCCAGCAGGGGGGCAAGCAAGGCTTTTTCCCTTGACCGGCCAGTTTCATCGCCCATTTCACTGAAACCGCTGGAGATTACCACAACCCCGTTAATATCTCCTATTCTGTCTCTGCGCCGGGCAATTTCCTCAGCAGCCTTAATACATTCTTCGGCATTGAGCACCATGACCGCGATATCCACTTTTCCGGATATTTCTTCCAGACTTTTGTAGCATTTTAGGCCAAGGATTTCTTTTGATCCGGGATTGACCGGATATATTTCTCCGGAAAAATCCATGGCTTTGGCATTCTCCACAACTCGATGCCCAAGTTTGCCGGCCTTTGACGATGCGCCCAAAATTGCGATGGATTTCGCTTTGAACAGGGCGTCCAAAGACTGCTTGTGATCCATTTTCCTCCCTCATTCCTTTCTCACCCCATATTTCATGCCGATCCTTTTTACCCCTTATTATTGACAATATGGTATGATCATCTTTGGTATCCCAATTATACCACCGCACTCAGCAGCTTGAGCCATTTTATCCCTTGCTCAGATCAAGTGGACAAATTTTTACAATTTTTAAGAACTCGGTGTAACTATGCGGTGCGTCATCCCCATGGGTGCAGAAAGGAAAAATGCAAATTCTATCTCAACAAATAAAGACTTCTTGAAAGATCGTTTGAATTTCATTTTATAGGGCTTGAGCGTTTATTCTCAGGCTTTTTTGTTGGAAAAGCAATGGGCAAAGACCCTGCCGGATATTAGAAATTTCTATAGGGTGATGGGTGACAATAAAATTATTGAATTTCCCTTATAAAAGATTGCCATGATAAAATGAAAACAGTTTGGAGAAAGCCTATAGAAATAAATCCTGGAACCAAAAGAGAATTAAAAAAGCTTTTGGAAAGCAAGGGACTGGATATTCCCTTTGTGGCAATTGATGAGGCTGATCCAACCATTTCTATCATAAATATACAAAATTTTTTTCGCGGGGAGGCTTAGGGTGAGGTAGGTTCAGGCATTCAGCTAAAATGGGGTGATGTTTGTGCAACAAGTTGCCGTTTCTACTGCCTCTTTTTGCCTTTGGGACATTGGGCCGGCGGGGAAGCTTACTATCTGTAAAGAGCTGGGCTGTGACAGGGTGGAAGTAGCTTTCAGCTCGGTTAAAATGTTGAAGGACTTTGTTTCTTTCCCATCCCCGCTAATTCAATTGGCTGAGTTTAAGCACATTACCATCCATATGCCCTGGTGCGGCGTAAGCTACGGAAATAATGCCACAAGCAGGAAAATTATGGATTATGTGCAACTAATCAACGAAAAATTACAAGTCGAGGCCTTTGTGATCCATTTTGATACTATCTCTGACTTTGACTGGGTAGAGAAAAGAGACTTTCCTGTTTATCTGGAAAATGCGCTGCGAAATGGTTCATGGCCCCTTTTTCAGCACGTGCTCAAGAACTATCCATTTGATTGTGTGTTAGATATTAACCGGGCGACCAGATTTGGGGACTATTTGGATCAGATTATTGAGGAACACCGCGATGATATCAAGGAAATCCATGTCAGCGGTTTTATCAATGATTTGGGACGGATTCCGATTAGAGAAAGCAATCAGGAACCTTTGCTGGATAGAGTGAAGGAGATAAATGTACCTTTTGTGATTGAGGGTTTGTTTTCACCCGGTGATTTGGAAGCAATACGCAAAGAAATCCGGTTAATACAGGACAAAACCTGTTGCCTTGAACTCTAGCCAGGCAGGATGCTTCTTATTCATAGTAATTTTCGTGCAGGATTCCTGGCATGAGGGCAGAGGGCAGCGATGATGATACAGGGGAGGTGAATTTATCAGGCCTGTAGACTTGTTTTGACAGATGAATTTCCGTAAGTCAGTAAGAAAGAAAAGGAGGTTGACCATGAATAAACGTCTCTTTGTAACTTTAATACCGGTAGGAATTGGCGTAAATATTGTGGGCGGACTGTTGGCCCAGACACTGAAGCTGCCTATTTTCTTGGACAGCATCGGCACCATGTTGACCGCGGTGATTCTGGGACCATGGCTTGGTGCCCTGACCGGTTTGTTGAGTAACCTATTGCAAGGCCTGTTCACTGATCCCATCAATATCCCCTTTGGCCTTGTGAATGCGGTGATTGGTTTAGTCGTAGGCTTTCTGGCGTTAAAACGGGGATTTGAGGATTATGTTACTCCCCTGATCGCCGGGTTGATCCTGTCGGTATTAGCTCCTATCATCGGCACTCCTATTGCGGTTTATTTGTTTGGCGGAGTGACCGGGGGAGGAGTAGACCTGATTTATACCGTATTGTTGAAGGCAGGAAACGAAATTTTTGCCAGCGCTTTTCTAGCGCGCGTACCGGCTAATCTTGTAGACAAGTTAATCAGTGCGTATTTGATTATGGCGATTGTCCGTAAGCTGCCGGTGGCAATGAAGGGATATGCTGTACCAGGTGCCAAAAGAACAGAAAAAATTACTGCCTAGTTTTCCGAGCGCCTGTAATGCGCCGGGGATCGGTGCGGGCAGTAAAATTCTCGTTTTATCCTTAATAATAATCTCTTTATTTTTGATGCATGACTGGAGGCAGTTGTTTATTAACCTTTTCGTGCTTACGATGCTTTCATGTTTATGCGGAGTGCTTCGGCCTATGGCAGGAAGAGTGAAGCATTTTATCTTTCTCTGCTTAGCGATCGTTGCCATCCATGCTTTTTTTAATCCCCATAATGATCATTTTATTTATTTTATTGGCCTGGAAGGGTTTCATTATGGGTTAAAAACAGCCCTGCGTTTGCTGGGCATTGTGATTGCCGGGAATTTGCTGCTGCTTACCACCGAGGTTACGGTATTAGTGCGGTGGTTCGGCAGGATTAATTCTGATTTGGGCATGATCCTGGGACTTTCTTTGTCGATTATTCCTGTGATGCAGCGTCAAATGGCCACTACTTTAGAAGTGCAGTCTGCCCGGGGATTGCGTCGGGACAGGATGAGGGACCGGTTTTTTGCTTTTGTTGCTGTGATCGTTCCGGTGATTGTCAAGTCAATTATTCGGGCCCATACCATGGCTCAGCTTTTGTATTTGCGGGGATATGACGGGCGCGTGAGACAGGAAAGATCCAGCCTGATCCGGCAAGATTGGTATCTGATGGGTTTTGGTTTTTTCTATTTCTTCATGAACTTATATTTTTCCATTCATCTATAGAAACGTAAGGTGGATAATTTGACGATTATCGTAAATAATCTGAGCTTTAGATACCATGATTCTTCTGTCAAGGCTCTGAAAGGGATTGATTTGGAAGCTCAACCGGGTGAGCTTCTTTTTATTATTGGGGGAAATGCCAGCGGGAAGTCCACCCTTTTGTTGTGCATGGCGGGCATCATTCCCCATTTGGTTACAGGTGAGTTGAGCGGAGATATTTTGGTAGATCATATCAGGATGGGAGAAAACGGTATTCAGCAGGAGCGCCCTGGCATGGCCCTTCAGGATTCCGACACCTATCTGTTCGAAGAAGTGTTTCAGGAAATTGCCTATCCCCTTGTCAATCAGGGTGCTTCCCAGGAAGAAGTATCTGATTCGGTATACGCTGCATCAAAGTCATTGGGCATAAGTCGCTTGCTTCACCGCAGTATGTCTACTCTGTCCGGGGGTGAAAGGCAGAAAGTTGCTATCGCAACGGCTTTAGTGACCAAATCACCTGTTTTATTATTGGATGAGCCGGTGGAACAATTGGATCCGGATGCTGCCCATGAGGTTCTGACCATTTTGCAGAAAATGGCGCGGGAGGGTAAAACGGTAATCGTTACGGGAAAGCAAGGAGATTTTGCCCGGAAATATGCGGGCAAAATTGTGTTTTTAGACAATGGCTCTTCCGTCCGTAATATCTCAGCAGCCGGCAACATTTTTGACGATAACCCAGCCCGCCATCTTTCTGCTCCAAACCTGAAGGTAGCCCGCGAATCCAGCTGCGGGGAACAATTATTGGAAGAGAGAGATGCCGGGACATTATCCCCGGTCGTAAAATTTGAAAAAGTGACCCATCTGTTCCAGGACGGAGGGGGCGTGGAAGAGATCGATTTTGCCATCAAACCTGGTGAGGTCATCGCCATCATGGGCCCCAATGGGGCAGGGAAATCCACATTATTGAAGCATTGCCTTGGCCTGCTTCGGGCACAGAAGGGAAAAACTTTTATTTTTGGGGAAGATGCCTCCGCTTTGCCCAGCTGGAAGCTGGCCCAAAAAGTGGGCATGCTTTTTCAAAATCCCGATGACCAGATATTCAACGAACGGGTTGATAAAGAAGTGGCGTGGAATCTTAAGGTAAGAGGAATGACATGGGAACAGGCCCTCAGCGAGGCAAAAAAAGTTTTAGAGGAATTGGGTTTGCTTGATTTATGTGAAAAGCATCCCCATGAACTGATCCGTTCCCAACGGCAACTGATCGCCTTGGCTTCCGTGCTGGTGACCCATCCGGATCTGATTATTCTGGATGAACCAAGCAAGTCCTTGGATCACAAACATGTCCGGGAAATAATGGACAGGATATTGCAGCAAAGACCAAGCCGGGGTGCGGTGATTATTGTTACTCATGACCCTGCTTTAGCCTGGCTCTATGCAGACCGGATAGCTTTAATCGTTGCCGGCCGATTGGCCGGTATCGGAAATACGGAAGATATTTTGCTTGACCATGTACGAATGGAAAAAGCAAAGTTGTCCCGGCACCCTTTTGTAATGGACCTCCATGAAAGCAATTCTGATGTACAAGGAGAGTATTGAATAGCGCACAGGTTTTGCGGTGGAGCTTGCCTGGAAAATATAGTTTTATCTTACAGACCCAAGTTTGGGGTCTGTTGTTTTACCATATTATAATATCATATAGTTTATAGTATAATTAACGTATAATTAAGCAAGATTAACATGCCTTTACAGAAGACTGAGCAATTCCCAATAGGATGACAACTGGGGGGAAAGGAATTTGTCAGAGCGCAAAATTGTTTGTGAATACCGCACTTATACCGAAACAAAAAATACCCATCAACATGCCTTCATCCAATTAATTTTGCCCCTCCAGGGTGTGTTGAATATAGAAACCGAACACAAAGACCTGAAGCTAAACGATTCCCAGCTATTCTTATTGCCCGTAGGGTGCGATCATACTTTTTGGGCAAACCGATGCAACCGGTTCCTGGTTTTAGATATTCCTCAAATTATGCTTCCCGGCAGCGAATTGGCGAAATTTTCCGGTGGTAAAAACTATGAGATGGACGAAAAATGGAAAGCGATCCGGTTGCTATTAATGAACGAACTGGATCAGGAAAATGATCCGGATTCGGATGTGACCATGCTGCTCCGGTATTTTCAAAAGTTTCTCACCCCAGAGGACCTGCCGGATTCTGTAATTTATATGCAAAGACACTATAACCAGGATATTAAATTAGAGAAGCTGGCCCAGATCGAGCATTACCATGTCAATTATTACTGCGAATGGTTTAAACGGATCATGTGCTGTACTCCTTTGGAATACCTGAAGAAAGTAAGAATTGAACAGGCAAAAGAATTACTATTGGGCACCAATTTAAATATTATGCAAATTGCCTGGGAAGTGGGCTATGCCCATCATTCTTCTTTGACCAGGGCGTTTAAGGAAATGGAAAATATCACTCCGGAAGAATTCAGACAGAAAAACATGAAGATTTGCTAAAAGAAAACTTAATTACGGGAAAAAACATGGAGGAGATTTTTGTATCATAGATATAGAGAAGTTTCCCGGGTTATATTTTAAATTGAGGAGGTAGTTAAAGGTGGACCTAAGAAATGAAATTGTGTCGGTGATAAAAAATGAGGTTCTTGGCTCGGGAAAAGAGGAATTATTCAGAGAACCTCTGGTGGGCTTTGCTTCCGCAGACGATCCTTTGTTTTCCAAACTGGCCGAAATCGTAGGACCGGAACATGTTCACCCGAAAGACATCCTGGAATCTGCTAAGACAGTGGTGGCCTTCTTTGTTCCTTTTTCCAAAAGAATTGTCTTGGAAAATAGGAAGTCTCCTGAGGTTTCTCCGGAATGGGCGAATATCTATCTGGTGGCAAATGCCTTAATCAATGATATTTCGAAAAAATTGATTGAGCATCTGGCCGGTAAAGGGATTGAAGGGGGTACCATTAAAGCAACCCACACCTTTGATGAAAAAACCCTCCAAGCGGGCTGGTCTCATCGAAGCGCGGCGTACATTGCCGGATTGGGCAGATTTGGCCTGAACCGGATGCTGATCACACCGGTGGGATGCGCCGGCCGGTACGGGAGTGTCGTTATTTCAGAGAAAATTGCACCGGACCCGCGTCCCCAAGAGGAGCTGTGTACTTATTTTATCAACGGACAGTGCGGGTTTTGCATTAATAACTGTCCCACACAAGCTCTCAAGGTTGACGGGTTTGACCGGCATAAGTGTTATGCTCATTTACTGGAAGTTAGTAAAAGGTTTTCTGATTTAGGGGGGCTTTGTGATGTGTGCGGGAAATGTGTGGTGGGCCCGTGTGCCATTCTATTTGACAAGAGCAAGGAGCGGTCCCTGTAAGCCGTCCTATTAATTGAATAATTGAGTTGTTAAACGCCGGTGAAGTAAAAAGAAACTTTGTCCGGCTTTTTATTTGGTAAATGTGCAGGACAATGGGATACCATGGTGGAAATAGGCAGTGTTAACCGGGATATGAGATGATAAAGGGAGGCAGCATGATGCAAATTAATCCTGATAACTGGTGCCTGGATTTTACCCCTGATGATTATAAAAACATTTTAGAGAATTGCTATGATGAAGTGATGGTGGTAAATGCCAAAGGAGTAGTGGTTTATGTTAATGAGGCCTGTGAAAGAAATTATGGCCTTAGCCCATCGGAAATTATCGGTAGGACGGTTAATGATTTGGGCGCCCAGGGATATTATCGACCTGTAATCGCTCCTCTTGTATTTAAGGAAAAGAAAACCGTTACCTTAGAACAGGAGACAAACCTGGGGGTAAAACTGGTCGTTACGGTGAAGCCAATTTTTGATACGAAAGGCAATATTAAATACATCGTCGCTAACAGCCGCGATATCAGCCAGATCGAAAGGCTGAAACACGATTTGGAAAAAACAAAGCGGATGGTGCAGAAATTCCAGACAGAGGTGGAAGAGCTCAGAAAAAAACAGGTTGTTTACGAAAGTATGTTTGTGAACAGTAAGTCCATGCGGCAATGCCTGGAGCTTGCCCAAAAGGTGGCTGCATCGGACTCTACCTTGCTCATTTTAGGTGAATCGGGTACCGGAAAAAATGTCATGGCAAAATATGTTCATAAAATTAGCGGCCGGCCCGGGCCTTTTTTGTCTATCAACTGTGCTGCTATACCGGCGCACTTATTGGAATCGGAATTGTTTGGCTATCGCCGGGGCGCTTTTACAGGGGCAAATAGTGATAAAGTGGGCCTGATCGAGCTTACGAACGAGGGAACGATATTTTTAGATGAAATTGCCGAAATCCCCATTACCCTGCAAGCAAAAATTTTGGAATTCATTCAGGAAAAGCAGTTTATGCCGATCGGCGGGAAGGTGCACAAAAAAATCAATAGTCGAATCATTGCCGCGACCAATCGGGACTTAACCCAGTTGGTTAAGAAAGGGGAATTTAGAGAGGACCTCTATTACCGGTTAAATGTGATCGAATTAAAAATTCCTCCCCTCCGGGAAAGGCAAGAGGATATTCATTTATTTATTAAACATTTCTTGGATCAGTTTAACAAACGATATCATAAATACTGTACCTTCAGCAATAAGTGTATGGATGTGCTCACCAAGTATCATTGGCCGGGCAATGTGCGGGAACTGGAGCATCTGACGGAACGCCTGGTTTTAACGGTACAGGGAGAAAAAATTAACATTGATGATTTGCCGGGATATGTCTATCAAACTTACGACCAGGTTCTAAATAAAGAATTTGTTTCTTTGGATGAAGTTGTAGAAGACTTGATCCAAAAATTAGTCATTGAAACATATAAACAACACAAGAGTTCCTACAAGTTAGCTAAAGCCTTAAACATCACGCAGCCGAGAGCCTATCGATTAATATGTAAATACATTGTGGAAGCCGGTTAGATAAAAATCTTTCCGGTTTTTTTATACCTAAATGCCCCGGGTAAAACGCCGGCGTATTGGATTTAACCGTTTTATGGTTATGAAAGCTGCACCGTAAACGAAAAGAATTTCCCGCTCATAAGCAACCCCGGTTTTAATTCCACTTAGGGAGATTCGCGATGTCACAGAAATATCTAAAGCAATACGGAAACGTATTGCTTTTAAAACAATGACGTATTAATTTGGAGAAATATTAGATCAGAACGAATGATTGTAAGCTACCATCCTCTCCTTTTGTCTTTGGCATATTTATTGCTAATTCCTAAATCTGAGTAAGAGAAATAATTGCTTTTCCGGCAAGGAGGTGTTACGGATTTAACATGCAATGGGCAGACAGTACAGAAAGGGGAGGAGTAAATGAGTATGGAAGAAAAACAGAAAAGAAAAGTTGAAGCTATTTTGTTTTATCCACCGTTAATACTTTTAGCGGCTTTTTGTCTTTGGGCGGTGAACGATGCTGAAAAGGCAGGGGCGGTTCTCCAAAAAGTATATTATTTTGTCACAAATACCTTAGGCTGGGTTTTCCAATGGTATTATGTGCTTGCCTTTTTATTATTTCTCTACTTTGTATGCGGACCCTATGCCCATAAAAAGCTGGGGGAAGGACCGCCGGAATTTAGCACCTTGACCTGGTGGGGCATGATGTTTACGGCCGGAACCAGCCTTGGGGTGATGTTCTGGGCCACGATGGAGACCTTTTGGGATCTTCAGTTCCCCGCCATGGGGGCCCAGCCTTTCTCTCCGGAAGCTGCCCGGTGGGCCCTTAGTTATCCCTTGTTTCACTGGGGACCCTTGTGCTGGGGCATCTACGCAGTCTTTGCGGTAGCCTTTGCCTTTATGTTTTTCGTCCAGAAGCAGAATGTAGTCAGACCAAGTTCTGCTTGTGAGTCGTTGCTGGGCACCCGTTTGGCGAAGGGGTGGCTGGGCAGAGTGATTGATATCATTTTCCTGATTGGTCTGATCGGCGGCATCTCAACATCTACGGGTATTTTGGCTCCGGTTATCGGAGAGCTGTTCTCCAAGGTATTTGGTTTTGAGCATAATATCCGGCTGGATAGCATCATTATTTTTTCCTGGATTTTTGTTGTAGCTGCCACAGTTTATACCGGTGTAAATAAAGGCATTAAAATATTGAGCGATATCAGAGTTTACCTGGGCTTTGCAGTACTTTTGCTGCTCTTGTTCTTTGGTCCGACCAGCTTCATCTTGAATAGTTTTACGGATTCAGTCGGGCATTTGGCGCAAAATTTTGTGATGATGAGTTTTAACCTGGATCCCCATGCCAAGGGGGGATTTCCCCAGAACTGGACCATCTTTTACTGGGCCTGGATTATCTGCCTGTGCCTGCCCGCAGGATTGTATTACGGGAGAATTTCTAAAGGCAGAACGGTTCGGGAGTTAGTGACGGGGGTTTTAATAGGCTGTATGGGGGGGAGCTGGATCTTCTTCGCCGTTTTTGCCAACTATCTGTTGGATATTGTGAATAAAGGCGTGTTCACCCCGGAACAATTAACGGCCTTGGGTCAAATAAGTTCCCATGAGGCGGTAGTGAAAATTTGGAGTACCATGCCATTTGCCGGTATTACTTTAGTTGTTTTCTTTATCCTGGCGTATATATCGAACTGGACTCTGGTAAACGGAGCTGTCTATACCATATCCATGGTATCAACCAAGGAATTAACCGGAGAAGAGGAACCGCCGAAATGGAGCAGAGTATTTTGGTCGGTGGCGTTGTGCTGTTTAACTCTGGCCTTAGTCAATATTGGGCAGTTAAAGGCAGTGCAAACCATGACCGTTGCCGCTTCAGTACCCATGCTGTTTGTCACGACCACGATCATCCTTACTATGATGAAAGATCTGCGCCGGGAATGGGGAAGTGAACAGATAGGCAGGAATCCCCAGTTGGAACGGCAGAGTGCCCTAACCGTTGATCAGGAAAAAGTTCAGGCATAACAAATAGGCGGGCAAGTTATCATTACCAATTGGGGAGGTATCAAAGTGAAGCGCAATTTCCAAGTAGGCATAAGCCATATCAGCGGTTTTAGTTTAAATGCTTTGACGGCAGATGAATTATATGCCGTTCACTGTGCCATATTGGAGGTTTTACAGGATTCCGGGCTGAAGGTGGACAGTCGGGAGGCTCAGGCCATTTTTGAAGGCGGCGGGTGCAAGGTCAATCCTAAGACAAATATTGTTAAAATTCCTGCCGATGTAGTGGAAGATGCCATCTGTTCAGCCCCCAGCACATTCCTGCTGGCGGGGAGAAACCCCAAAAACGACTTGGTAGTAGGAGGAAAAAGCTCGGCCTTTTTTAACTTCGGAGAGGCCATTTATCTTTATGACCCTTTTACCTTAGCGTATAGAAAAAGCACGAAAGAGGATGTGGGAAATGCGGCTTTGATTTGCGATGCCATGGAGGAAATGGAGATTTGCAATAGGGGGATGGGGGCGGATGAATACCCGGGACCGATTCAATCCATTCATAATGCCGATGCTATTTTCTCCCATACATCCAAGCATTGCTTTATCGGTCCCAACAGTGGCTATAATTACAAAAAAGTTGTTGAAATGGCAGCGGCTATTCAAGGGGGCATGGAGGCATTGCAGGAGCGCCCTATTTACAGTGCCACGGTTTGTCCCACCAGCCCGCTGCAGTTGCTGCCTGAAATGTCGGATGTAGTGATTGAAGCCGCCCGGTATGGATTGCCGGTAAACATTGTCTCTATGGCCATGGCCGGGGCAAGCAGTCCGGTCACTCTGGCCGGTACCCTGGTTACCCAGGGCGCAGAAGTGCTGGGGGGGATCGTGCTGAACCAGCTCACGCGAAAAGGGTCGCCCGTCACCTTTGGCGCCGTTAGTACCATTATGGATATGCGCCTTGCCACCGCACCGGTGGGCGCGCCGGAATTAGGCATGCTCAGTGCCGCGATGGCCAATTTAGCCCAGTATTATAAAATTCCCAGTTTTGGGGCCGGCGGGTAGTCAGACAGCAAGGTTCCGGACGCCCAGGCCGCTCAGGAAAAGGCCCTTAGTTTATTGACATCCTCCATGATGGGGGTTAACCTGGTTTTAGGCATAGGGATGCTTGAAGGTGGGTTAACATATGATTTTGCCCAGATTGTGATGGACTGTGAGTTAATCAGAATGGTGCGCAGAATTGTACGAGGAATTACGGTGGATGACGAGAGCTTGGCTGTGGATGTGATCAAGCAGGTAGGAGCCGCGGGTGAATTCATGAGTCATGAACACACCTTTCGTCATTTTCGAAACGAACATTCACAAAGTAAGATTGCGGATCGGACGATACGGGCCAATTGGCTGGCAAAGGGGAGCAAGGAGATGGTGGAAAGGGCCTATGAAGAGGCCCGGTATATTCTAAAAAATCATCAACCGGATCCTTTGCCATCGGGCGTGGATTCTGCGATAGGGAGAATTATGGAAGAAGCGAACGAGCATTATGGGATAAAGCAAAATTAATGAATAATGGGGTAAGCTGACGGAACATCAGCTTACCCGCATTTTGACGTGGAGGGTTGACGATGACTTTAAAGCCTAGACTTCATGTGATTTCCGAGCAGGATTATCCGAGAATTCATGAGGCAACTGTGAAGATACTTGGGGAAACGGGTGTGGTTTTTCATTCCGAGGAAGCATTGGCGGTTTTCCGAAAGCACGGCGCGAAGGTGATGAATAAAACTGTTTATCTGGACCGGACACGCATAGAGCAGGCGTTAGAAACCTGCCCCAGAACTTTTTCCTGGATGGCAAGAAATGAGAAGCATGCCGTAGTGGTAGGTGAAGAATGCCTGATTCAACCGAATGCCGGTCCGGTATATATTCAGGATTTGGACCGGGGACGCCGGTTAGCCTTATTAGAGGATTACTGTAACATTCAAAAACTTTGTCAGGCAAGTGATGTCGTGAACCTGGCCGGTCATATTCCGGTTAATCCTAGTGATGTGAACCAGCAGGAAAAGCATTTGCGTATCATGCATGCGATGATCAAACACGCCGACAAACCTTTAATCGGGCACACCGTTTATCGAAAACAAGCCCAGGAAATGTTAGACATGATGGAAATAGCGATCGGCAAAAAAGGATGTCTTCAAGACAAGCACTATCTTGGGGTGGTGGTAAACCCCTTATCCCCCCTGGCCTACTCCGAGGATGCCCTGGAGACGATGCTTGTTTATGCCGAAAACAAACAGCCCATTGTGATAGCTCCCGCCATCATGGCGGGTGTCTCAGGGCCCATCAGTTTACTGGGTACCGTGGTCCAACAGAATGCCGAAATCTTAGCAGGCATCGTATTGGTGCAACTGATCAACCCGGGAAATCCTGTGGTATACTCGACGGCATCAACGACGGCCTTTATGAAAAGGGCCAGTTATTGTGCCGGCACTCCGGAGGCAATGCTCATCAACATTCCCAATCTCCAAATGGGACAGGATTTTTATCATTTACCGGTGCGGACCATGTGTGGGATTACCGAGGCGAAAACCATAGACAGCCAGTCCGGATTTGAAACCATGCAAAGTGTGATGATGGGGATGCTGGGAGGAGCCCATATTTTGGTACAGTGCCTGGGGGTTCTGGATGCACTGATGACGACATCTTACGAGAAATTTATCATCGATGAGGAAATCATCAGGCGGGTCAAATGTGTCGCCGGGGGAATCGATAACTCAGATAATGCCTTGGCAGTAGATGTGATACAGGAAATCGGCCCTACAGGAACCTATTTAACCCATCAAAGTACCTACGAGCATTTTAGAGAACGATGGGCGCCCACCATCTCCAATTGGGAACCATATGATAATTGGGCCAAGGCGGGAGGTGAGGAAATCGTTATAGCAGCAAATAGAAAGCTGAAAGAAATATTGCATCATGCTCCCCCATCTCTGATCGATGCAGCATTAGATCAAGAACTAATGCGTTATATTCATCAGTTAATAGAGGAGTGACCAAAGGAGGGGTATAATGGAAATAAAAAAATCTCCCCATAAATATGCGAAAATAAACCATCTCACGTTCTGGGTCTCCGTTGCTGCTTGTATTGCTTTTTATGGACCGATGGTGATTTTTCAAAAACAGGTAGAAAAACCATTTACCCAATTATTTTTTATTGTTACCCATAGCACCGATTGGGTTTGGGAATTCGTTGTTTTTGGCGGGTTTGTGTTTTTATTATGGCTGGCTTTTGGGCGGTATGGCAATGTAAAATTAGGAGGGCCTGACGACAAATCGGAGTTCTCCACCTTTACCTGGATCTCGATGATGTTTTGCGGCGGCTGCGGCGCCGGTCTTGTTTACTGGTCTTTGATTGAGCCCCTTTGGTATCTGGCTTATCCTCCCTTTTGGCTGGAACCTTTGTCCCCGCAAGCAGCCCAGTTTTCCCTGGCTTACGGCATTTTCCACTGGGGTTTTAGCGCCTGGGGAACCTATGGGATTCCTGCTGTAGCGTTTGCCTACATGTATTATGTGAGGAGAAAACCCTATCTCTATGCCAGTTATGCCTGCCGGGATGTTTTAGGAAAGGTTGCCGACGGGTGGGTAGGCAAGCTAATTGACGCTTCGGTAATTGTGGGAATTGTTGGAGGAACGGCGACCTCCCTTGGCTTTATTATTCCCATGCTTTCCAGACTGTCCGCGGAATACCTTGGCATTCAGGACACCATGGGATTTAAAATCATTGTAGCCATACTCTTTTCTTGTTTGTACGGCTATAGTTGTTATCGAGGCTTATATGGAGGAATTGCCAAACTGGCAGACTATAATATGTATTTAACTTTTATCATCCTGGGGTTTGTATTGCTGGCTGGTCCTACCATGTTCATGCTTTCCTTGTTCTGCGACAACTTTGGGGTGCTGGTACAGAATTTTGTGCGCATGAGTTTTTACACCGACCCCATTACAAAATCGGGTTTTCCTCAGGATTGGACAGTTTTTTACTGGGCATGGTGGATTGCCTGGGCCATATACATCGGTCTTTTTGCTGCCAGGATATCCAAGGGACGCACCATCAGGGGACTTATTCTGAACATGGTTTTTTCTGCAACAGCAGGTTGTATGCTTATTTTCCTAATTTTTGGGGGTTACCAGGTGGACCTGGTGATGAATAAAGGTGTTCAATTAACCAAGATCTTGCAAGACCAGGGAGGACCTGCAGTGATATCCTATTTTTTAAACACGCTTCCTTTAAAAGCAATCATTATACCCTTCTTTATTTTCGTCATGGCGGTTTCTCAGGCTACCGGGATCGATGCGGCATCCTATACCATTGCCAATATGTCTTGTTATGAGGTTCGGGATGGAGTAGAACCGCCAAGATGGGCCCGTGTTTTTTGGGCGGCAATCGTCTTTTTTGCCACAGTGGGATTGCTTATTGTAAACGCCATGAACGTGGTGAAGCTATCCACCGTAATCACAGTGATACCGGTGCTTTTCTTAATGATTATATTGGCTGTATCCATCGTAAAATGGCTTAGGGAAGATTTCGGTTATGGGACACAATTAGTTACGACAAAATATCTTCATGAAGAGACTAAATAAAAAATCTCATCTTCTGTCAAAAAAAACTGAAGTCAATTAGGACTTCAGTTTTTTCTATTAAATAGGCCCTGTCCACATAAATCTGGTAAAGCTTAACCTGATTTTTTTATTGAGCACACCCGGTATACGGGTTGGCAGCAAGCGCTTCATGTGCTCCAACTCGAATATCAAGTGCAGAAAAGGGAAATGCTATTTGCTAAGTCATAAGCGGGAGGAATGGTATGATACTCGGTCATAAATCCAACACAGCCAAAAATGCCGGATTAAGTGTTGAGGGAGCATATGTTTTGTGGCGCTTGCAGGTAGACCGGAATACGTCGGTAGGTCATCTTAATGTGTTAAAAAATTATATCCATGATAAGGACTTCAGTATTTATGTACAGAAAATCATTTATGATTATCAAAAGGAAAAGACGGAAATTACCAAACTCCTGAACGAGTATTCCATAAGTGGTCCAGATCCTAATTCACGGGACTTGAACATCAAAAGCAATACTGAAGCCATGGCCGACCAGGAGATGGCCCAGGTGATTTACCGGTTTATGCGGCTGGACGTGAATTTACTTCTCTTAAATATTAGAAATGTTGCCACCAATGATGCAGTACAACAAAAGATCATTGGTTTTGCCAAGGAAGCGATTAATCGCATTAATACCTTCATAAAGTATTTAAAAGTAAAAAACTGGCTCCTTCTTCCTCCCATGTATCCGGGCCTTCCGTCCAACAAAAGGGAAATGATCGCGATCAATGAAGTTTATCTTCTGTGGGACTATTTGGTTTATCGGTATAATGGATTGCGCCAAATCCAAATCTATGCAGAGTTTTCAGAAGATCCTGATTTCACTGCCCTCCTGAACACGAGTATTAAAGTACAAGAAAAGGACATCCAAAATTTAGAGGATAAGCTGATGTATTACGGCATTCCTTTCCCTAAAGCCTACTCAAAAACCAATCCAAAAGTTGAATCTAAGGAAATTTATGAAGATAGATTCATGTTTAATACTGTTTTGCGGGGTATACAAGATTCTATTGCCATACGGGGATCGGCTGTACAAGAGGTAATCGTAAATGATGAGCTGCGCAACTTTTTTACCAAATTAGTTTTTTTAGAGTTGGATTTGCTGCTGCAGATGGCCGGCTTCGGGAAAGTAAAGGGCTGGGTAAATGTAACGCCCAAATATAAGTCTTTAGAGTCGGAATAATCAGAGGGGGAAATAGCATGGTATTCGGTGTGAATTTGGGGTCAACCACGAGCTGCAAAATAAGTTCTGAGTCGGCATATATCATCTGGCGTTCTCTCATTGATAGAAATGTCTCGGTAGAACACTTAAATGCGCTTGAAAATTATATCCATGATCAAGACTTTCTGAAAGTATGCAAAGATATCAATGAGGAATATCAAAAAGAGATTAAGCAACTGACTAAATTAGCGGACGCGTTTGGCATCAATGGTCCCGACCCATTCCTGCCGGGCCAAACCATAAAAAGTGATCAGGAAGTCATGCGTGATCAGGAAATTGGAGAGGTTCTGTACCGGTTTATGCGGCTGGACGTGAATATGATCTTGTTGAGTTTAAAATATGTGCCTATCAATGATGAGGTTCAGCAAAAAATGATCAATCTGGCCCAAAAAGCCATGTATCGGGTAGATGCTTTTATCAAATATTTGAAGAAGAAAAACTGGATCTTTACTCCCCCTGAATATCGAAATACCCCACCCAATGTCACGGAAAAGGTCGGTGTCAATGAGATTCATCTTTTGACTGATCATCTCCTTTTCCGTTATAACAATATCCGTCTTACGGAACTCTTTGCGGCATATGCCCAAGACCCCGATTTTGCGCTGGTTTTAAAGGCCGGAGTCCGGATATTGCAAAAAGAAGTAAAGCTTCTCGAAGATAGGCTTTTATATTTTGGCATTGCTTTACCAAAAGCGTACCCGGATACGGTTCCAAAACCGGAAAAGAAGGAATATTTTGAGGACCGCTTTATTTTTAACACCATTCTGCGCGGCATGCAGGATGCTTTGGCCCTTCACGGTTCGGCGGTACAAGAAATCGTTGTCAATGATAAGCTGCGTGAGTTTTTTATCGACTTAGCGTTAGGTGAAATAAACTTGATGGTGAAGATGTCTTTATATGGAAAAGGAAGAGGTTGGGCTAATTTGGTGCCAGGTTATCAGGCCGGTGAATAAAGATACTGTTGGCCGGAAAAGTCCGCTCCCAGTTGATTCGTCTTTATCTTCTTCGTTGTTTTGTCAGGATATTAGACCGGCCTTGTTCGTACAAATCTGGTAAAGCTTAAGGCAACGGAGAAAAGACAGGACAATGCGGCAAAGATCAGGACTAATTGATAGCCTTTTAAAAATGTATCGGTAACGGCCAGGATACCACGCTGGGAAAGCAAATTGATATCCATTTTGGTTGTGAGGGAGAAAATAAGCACGGATAAAGTAGTACCGGAAACCATGCCCAGGTTTCTGAAAAGCGCATTCATTCCCCCGGCGACACCAAGCTGATCTTTAGGCACCGCGCCCATGACGCTGCTGTTATTGGGTGACTGGAAAATGGATACGCCTCCCCCCAACAGGGCCATGAGGAGAATGATTGTGATATGGGAAGAGGAGCTGTTTAACGTGGCAAGCCCAAATAATACGATGGTGTTGATCGCCAACCCGGTGACGGTAAGAGGCCGGTAAGTAACCTTATCCGACAGCCACCCGCTAAAAGGGGCCACCACAGCCGCCGTAACAGGGTAAAAGGATATGATCAGCCCGGCGGACAAAGGGTCTAGCTTTAATACATACTGCAGGTAAAAAGGCATAAAAAGAAGGGTGGCACTGATGGCGACAAAGGATAAAAAGGCTGAGCCCAGGCCGAAAGAAAATTCATGAATATGAAAAAGATTTAAATTGATTAAGGGGTTGCTGATTCTTTCCTCAAGAATGAAAAATAAGATCAATGCGGTAGCGGATAATAAAAGCAGAGAAATAAACAGAGGGACGGACACCTTTCTTTCCTGAAGGAAAAGAAGCCCGAGAAAAAGGAGTAATATTGCCGCACTAAACAAGAAAGTGCCTTTGATATCAAATCCTCTATTTTCCGGGGCGTCATGCAGCTCGGGAATAATGGCAAAAGTCAGTACTGTGCCCACAAGGCCAATGGGAACGTTAATAAAAAATATCGATTGCCAACCTACCATGTGGACCAGTATTCCTCCCAGGCTGGGTCCCACCAGACTCCCAATGGCAACGGTAGTACCTGTAATACCTAAGGCCTTTCCTCTCTCTCCAGGGGGGAAAACCCTGGTGACAATGCCTTGGCTCAGCGCCATCATTGCTGAGGCGCCGACAGCCTGAAGCACCCGGGAGAAAACGAGCAATTGAAGATGATCGGATATTCCGCAAAGTGCGGAACCAACAGTGAAAATGATAAATCCAAATGCGAAAATGTTTTTCTTTCCATATATGTCCGACAGCTTTCCCCAAACAAGCAGAAGGACGGAAATGGTAAGAAGATAAGAAGTAACTACCCACTGAATGGCACTAATCGTAACATTCAGCTCCTGGGAAATAATGGGAAGGGCAATGTTCACAATGCTTCCATCCAGTGTTGCCATAAATGTGGATACGGAAACATTGAACAAAATTAGCCACCTTTGTAATTTTGTGACGTGCATAGGCATTTATCCTGCTCCACCAATTTTTCCTTATTATTTGATACCGGATTCTTCTCCATTCACTTTTTCAATCCGGCATATGAATATTCTTATCAAAATCATTTCGGTTATGCATGGCATAGAAAGACCGCCGAAACGCCTGGCTTAAACATTGAATTTTGCTAAACCTTATATATAATAAGGATATGTTGAATAAGAGGGTGTATCGGGAGGGGGCTATAAAAATCAGATTTATCGTTGCTTTCCATAAATTATGGGCTAGAAGCCGTACAAAAGCAGAAGGCCTTTATACTAAGAAGATTTCTCCCCTGGGTACTTTTGGAAACTATCTTTTAGGGGGATTGGTCTTGGGTCTGGTCTTTATGCTCCTATTTGCTAAGCTGTCTGAGGACTTAATCAATGACGAACTAAAACTGTTTGACCAAATTGTGATTCATGTAATTAATCTGATCCACGGCCCCTTAACAACGCAAATTATGAAAGGGATAACCAGTATGGGTTCTCCTGCTGTGATGCTTTTTCTCGCCGTCCTGGTCTGGATTTATTTCCTTTTGGCCAAAAAACACTTTTGGGATTCAAACATGGTGCTCATCGCCTTGACCGGTAGTTGGATCATGAATGAATTATTGAAATGGATCTTTCAACGGAGCAGGCCGGATATAGCAAGAATGGTACAAGTCACAGGATACAGCTTTCCCAGCGGCCATGCCATGGTCTCTTTTGCTTTTTATGGGATGTTGGCTTATTTAACGTGGATTAACTTAACGAAAAGGAAAACAAAAGTTTTTTGCACGGGTATTCTTCTCCTCCTCATCTGCGCCATTGGCATCAGCCGGATCTATTTAGGCGTCCATTACCCAAGTGATGTTTTAGCCGGTTTTGCTGCTGGCGGGTTTTGGCTTGTAGGATGCATTCTTGGGTTACAGGCTATTCGGTATTACCGAAGTAATATATGATTTAAGTATGTCCAAAAGAGATTTCGATGCGCAGCTTTCGCCCGGGCATCGCAAAATTGTCAAGAGACAAAGTCCCCCCTTCTCCTATCTGACATATAATGAGATGGGTAACAGGAAAAATAAGAGCTTGTTGGAAAGAAATGAAGGGGGGAAAAAATAGATGTATCGCAATTGCCTTTACTGCATGTATTACTATCCCTGCTGTTCTATGCCCATGATGATGAATCAATTTAGGTCCGGCTCCTTTCCGGGAATGGCGCATCAAAGAGGTGATATGAGACAGCGACCGTGCCGCGGCTTCATGTATCAGGTTAAAAGAGGCGACACCCTCTATTCTATTGCCCAGCACTATAAAATTTCTTTAAACAGTCTGATTGGGGCCAATCCGCAAATCACTGATCCGAATGTTCTCAGCATAGGTCAAACTATTTGTGTTCCGGGGGTAATGCCTCTTCCCACACCTGTTGAATGTACTGGAGAGATCTATTCCGTACGTTCAGGAGATAAGCTAACCGCCATTGCCCGGAGATTTAACGTAACGGTATCTGCGATCCTTGCCGCCAACCCTAGTATCAGTAATCCGGATAACCTGATGGTGGGATTTAACCTTTGTATTCCACATGCCTGCAGCGGGCGTATTTATACCGTGCGTCAGGGAGATACCCTGTCGGGAATCGCGCAGCGGTTTGGGGTTCCCTATCGATCTCTGATTCAAGCCAATCCCCAGATCATCGATCCCAACCAGTTGTTCATAGGCCAAAACATCTGTATTCCGTCCGTGAGCCCAGTGGTCTACAGAAATACCCAGTATGGTTTTAGTTTTTCTCTGCCGGAGAGCTGGCGGGGATACCGAATTGTGACCGATAGATGGGAAGGCCTTGATATAAATGGCCAGGTGGTTGAAACGGGTCCGGAGATTATGATCCGGCATCCTCTATGGACTGCCGAAAGACCCCGGCAGGATATCCCCATCATGATATTTACCCTGGACCAATGGAGATCCCTGGAGCAGGATAAGTTCCACATTGGTGCCGCACCCATCGGTCCCAGAGAACTGGGCCGGAACAAGAGATACGTGATGGCGCTTCCGGCCCGGTATAATTTCGCCTTCCCGGAAGGATATGAAGAGGTCGAAAGGATATTGGAAGGCAATCCTCTCCATACGGACGAAAATATATAACCCGGACCATTGTGGGGGTTAATTAATCTCGAGATAGTACGCCGGTCGGGTGGATTTCACCTGGGCCGGCGTTTTTTTCTAGGAATGAATAGGTCTGGTTAAGCCAATGTCGGATTTTTGTCTTGGACGGGCCGATCTAAAAAAATTTATATTAAATGGGCCGCCGGAAATACTATAAAGAGATATTGGCCTGGATTAATCGGCCGGTGCATACATAAGGGCAGTATGGAAACTTGAGGAGTGAGCCATGAAAGATAGAGTACTGATCGGGTTTATTTCCGGAATATTGGCTGCCATGGGAGCGGATATCATAAACTGGGTACTTTACTGTCTAAACTATACGGATATGAGATTTCTTGATTGGGCAGCAGTAGTATTTCTGGGGCATTTAGCTACTAACCTGATGGAAGTGATTGTGATGCAAATTACCCAAATGATTTGGGACGGTGTGATGGGTATTGTGTTTATCATGATCATTCCGGCCATAAAATCCTATGGTCTGGTGATGAAAGGCGTCATTTTCGCATTTGTTTTATTGTTTATATTTAAAGGAGCTACCGTGCTGTTTGATTTGCCGGACTTGAAAATCATTTCTTTGGAGACATTTTTGTCAAATGTTTTTTGCACGATCATCTGGGGCATATTAGTTGCTTTGATTATCAAAAGGTTTAAGGCACTTTAGCATCATCAAAAAGGGTGCTATATAAGGCATAATTGTGCCGGTGTTTTATGCACTCTATAAACCAATATTATCTGATAGTGCAGGAGAAGAAGTCTATGGAGAAAAAGCAACAAGGACTGTCCGCCTGGCAACTCACCATGATGGCGTTAGGAACTGTGATCGGAGGCTCATTTTTTCTTGGTTCGGCGGTAGCCATTCACGCGGCAGGACCCTCTATTCTAATATCCTATATTTTGGGCGGGGTACTGGTTTTTTTTATCCTTTTTGCCCTATCGGAGATGACTGTAGCAAATCCTGATGCCGGCTCCTTTCGCACCTTTGCCGCACAAGCCTTTGGCCAGGGAACAGGGTTCGTTGTGGGCTGGGTGTACTGGACCGGAATGGTTTTAGCCATGTCCAGCGAAGCCACCGCCGTATCTATCCTGGTCCGTCAATGGGCGCCCAATATCACCATATCCTTGTTGGGCAGCTTCATTATCATTGGTGTGACACTGCTGAATCTATTGGGCGCTGATAAGCTAAGCAAACTGGAAAGCGGTCTTGCGGCCGTAAAACTTTTCGCCGTCGTTTCTTTTATCGTCATCGCAGTATTATTAATCTTGGGCGTGCTCCGGGGAACTCCGCCCATCGGTGCCGGAGAATTAATGAGAGAAAGTTTGATCCCGGGCGGGATCAAGGGCATTGCCGGAAGTATGCTGATTGTGATGTTTGCCTATGCCGGCTTTGAAATCATCGGTTTGGCTGCTTCAGAGGCAGCAAATCCACGAGAAACGGTCCCCAAAGCAATTGCTTATACGGTGGTATGTCTGGTGGGATTTTATATCATTTCGGTTGCCGTACTTCTTCCCCTCATTCCTACAGCCGACCTCAGTGAAAAGGTAAGTCCCATGGTAGCGACTCTTAATAGGTGGGGCATAGGGTGGGCCGGTACGGCGATTAATCTGGTATTAATTACCGCCATCCTGTCCACAATGCTGGCCGCTATGTTTGGGCTGGGAAGAATGATGCGGTCTCTGGCAGATGAAGGGCATGCTCCTAACTGGTTAAAAGATAAAAGAGATGTTCCGTATCGGGGAATCTTATTTTCCGGTCTGGCCATGCTTTTGGGGCTGGGTTTTGGCCTGTTGCTTCCGAAAGTTTATCTGTTCTTGGTCAGCTCCGGCGGTTTTGCCTTACTTTTTACCTATGCTGTCATTATCGCTACCCACATCCGCTTCCGTAAAAAGAACGGATGTCCTCCGGACGGCAAGTGTCAGATGCCCGGATATCCCTATACCTCTTGGATTGTTTTATGCAGCATCGTGATTATTGTTTTAAGCATGCCATTTATTTCAGGTCAGGGATCAGGGCTTTTAGCAGGTGTCATAATGACGGCTGTATATTTAGTAGGTTATCTGGCTATGAGATCTTTCCGCCGTTCTCAAAAAAATCCTCTTACTTCTTACGGCCTGAATCATAAAAAGTACCAAACACGATTGTCCGCAGAGTTTTCCGAAGAATTAACCGAGGAGATGAATGACAAAAAACCAGATGGCATTCAATAAAACTTACCATTTTTTCTGCGTTGAAAATGAAGTTTTTTGTATTATAATTTAGTTAGTCATGTAAAGGTGGTGAGGCCAATGCAATTAGATCACAGTATTTTAATGGTTTTGCTTAATCTGGGCTTGTTATTGACTTTTTCCTGGTTAGGTTTCCAATTAATGAAGGGATCTGTTTTTTGTGACAAAGAAAATATTGGCCCCACACAAAAGCTGAAGATTTCCGTCGGAGTATCACCCCTTTCCTTTTGCACCAGGCATCTGGTGGTGAGAAGAATGATCAAGGTTGACCGGGATGATGATACGGCCCCCTATTTTGCCTTCTGATCGTGATCGCTCTATCAGACGAAATAAGGAGGAAAAAAATGCATATCTTCAATTCCGTGTTCGCCGACTTATTAAAAACTGTTTTATTCTTTACCAATGACTGGTTTTTTGCCATCGCTTTCATTACTTTGACGATTAAGCTTTTATTATTTCCCCTGTCTCTTAAACAGCAAAGGACCCTGTTATTCTCGCAGAATCTTCAGGCAGCGAAAGACATATTGGCCAAAAAGTTTAAAAATGATAGTGCCAAAGTCAATGCTGCGGTCATTTCCATCATGGCAAAATATAAGATCAGCCCATGGTTTTCCTATGCCGTTTTGATCATTCAGACCCCGATTTTTCTTTCCCTTTATTTTTCCATTAGCAATTTGTCTACTTCCATTGGAAGTATGATCATACCATGGGTATTAAGCAACAGTCCGGACAGCTTTCACGTTTTGCCTGTGGTGGCCAGCCTACTTCAGGGTTTGTCCGGGTTAACGCTGCAGGAAAAAAATTCGTTGATGCTGATGATTCCGATCTTGATCGGATTGGTGTTCCTTTGGAAGGCCCCTGCCGGAATCAGCGTTTATTGGGCTTTAAACTCCCTTTTTAGATACATGGAGCTGAGAATTTTTTCTTGGCGTGCTGTCCGTGAGCGCTATTTAAAAGTTCCTTCGCCTGAAATCATGATTCGAGAAACTGCATAGATACCAGTAAAGCCCGGCTGCGCCGGGCTTTTTTTTACTTTCAGAATTATAAATTTCAAGGCCTCCGCCGTCGCCAGAGGTTTGGCGCAAGCCAAGTTTTCTAATCAGATTTTCCGGAGCGGGTATACGGAGTATTCGGGATGGAATCAAGTTCTCTGATGCCTCCGGGGATGACGTGTTCGGGGCGGCAGCCAGTCCTATCAAAAATGGACTAAATATTTTTATTATTCAGTGCTAGGTCATAAAAACTTTGCATTGGACGCATTTAGATGCTATCAATTACAATGTTGTAAGGCTTATTCGACAAATTTTTTGGTTTTTCGCCTTTTAACCTGACTAACTTGGCTTACTCTGTATTCGCAGTTCTAAGGTTTGGTAAAAAGCAACCAAACCAAGAACTTGCTTCAGTCTCCCGCCATCAGCGGTCAGGGACACACTCATTGGGGACATTCCTCTGTAAGAGGTGTGTCCCCTGACCGCTACAGGAATGTCCCCCAATATGCGGGAGTCCAACGCCAACTAAGTCATGCATTTGCAGTTCTCACGCTGTATTAGCAGTTCTAAAACTTGCTAAGAAAACCGCTTAGCAAGTTAAGAACTTGCGTCAAAATTCAGATGGAGTAAAAGAATCTCCATCTGAATTAAGAACTTGCTTCAATCATAATTTAGGCTGATGTTTTAGCATCATGAGGTAGGTTGTAGTGGCTGGAAAATTAAACAGAATGGCATTGCTGCGCAGGGGAAAAACTCCTGACCGTGTACCTGTATTGGTTACTTTTGACTGGTATTCAGGTAAGATGATGGGATCAGATCCGGGGAGCTTTTTTTTAAACCCTAAATTGGCTTTAGAAGCTTGTATTTGGACGAATAAGCTATTCCCGGTTGATTCAGGGTATTCTTATTATCTGCCTAATGGAACCTGTTGGGATTTTGGCGGCGAATTGGAGTTTGGTGCGCATATCTGGCCTACAGTTCGAAAAAGACCGGTCACGACCATGGCCGATGTCGACAAGCTGCAGGTCCCCGACCCTCAATCAGCGCCTGCTTTTGCTTTGACGATGGAGTTTTCTCAGCTTTGTTGGGATTTGGGAGAGGGCGCAGGGATCTATCTCAGCTCGCCCTTGGAGAGAGTTGCTCAACTAACAGGTGTGGAAACCCTGCTGAGGTGGTTATATAAAGCGCCTGAGCCGGTTCATTACCTAATGCGCCTAATGGTAGAATACTCTATGAAAGAAGTGACGCTTTACCTAGACCGTTTTGGAAGGGAAAATTTACATGTTGGCTACGGCTATCCTGTGGAGTCCCATCAATTGATTTCCCCCAAGCGTTTTGAGGAGCTTTGTGCACCCTATATTAAGGAACTTCATGAAAGAATCGGGGCCTTAGGCATCACCAGCTGCTCTGAGCATCTTTGCGGTGATCATACGCATAACCTATGGTTTTGGAAAGAGGAGTTAAAGCTGCCCAAACACACCTATATTTCTCTGGACGGCAATACGGATATTTTTAAGGCCAGTAATTATTTGGGCGAGCATTTCGTTTTGGGGGGGAATTTGAAAAATTCTATTTTAAGCTGCGGCTCACCGCAAGAGGTATATTATTCTGCGAAAGAGTTGGTGCAGCGATTAAAGCATCGAGCGGGAGGCTATGTATTAGCTCCTGACTGCGGGTTGCCCGCAACAACACCTCCGGTAAATGTAGTGGCTTTAATACAGGCTGCCGAGGACTTTGGCTATTATGATGCACAAGATATGTTAAAAGATGGGGCAGTTTTTTGATGATCGTCTATTTATATGGGGAAAGGGTGATGCAGTATTGGACGAGAGTGATTGTTATTGTGGGGGATAAAATTGCTGGGGACATAATGAAAGGGGATAAGAAAAATGAAATACAAGGGTATCATTGGTAAACTGGTGCTGCTGGGTTTATTATCCGTTTTAATACTTGCCCTTGCCGGGTGTGGCAGCTCTGAAAGTACCGGAGATGCAAATGATCAGCCAAAAATTAAAAATGCCGGGGATCCGATTTCTATTGCTACTTTATCTGAAGTTGAAGGCACTTCTGTGGGTCAATTAATCGTCCAAGCGTTGATCCATAACGGTTATGAAGTAGAGGACAAAACAGGTTCCGCTGCTTCCGTAGACGTGATGCGTCAAGCTATTTTAAATAAGGAAGTAGACATGATCTTTGACTACGACGGCGATGCGGTTTCTTATGCCGATTTTGGGGATATGGATGCATTCCGTCAACCAGGAGTGGGCTGGAAATTGATCCATGATTATGACTTAGAGCACAATCAGCTTGTTTGGCTAGAGCCGTCTGAAGCCAATAATACCTTTATTATTGCGACGACAAAAGAATTTGCCGCGGCCAACAATATCAAAAACATGCATGATTTTGCCCGCTATGTCAATGAAGGCGGAGAGGTCAAATTAATTACCCCTTCCTATTGGATTGATGGGGACCAAAATTTACCGGGCATGGAGCAGCTTTACGGTTTTAAATTGGATCGGAATACCCAAACCATTATTGCCGAAGGCCTGAACGAAAGAATGGTGGCAGAAGGGAAAGACGGGGCCAACTTCTGCCTGGTATTTGCGAACCAGGGAAGCTTAAATGAATTAAATATGACGGTGATCGACGATCCCCTGAATGCAGAGCTTCGTTATAGCTATTGTCCCATTATCAGACAAGAGGTGTTGGACAAATACCCGGAAATCGCCGACATTCTGAATCCGATTTTCAAGGGTATCACCAATGATGATGCGCGTTATTTAAATGAGCAAGTTCAGGTGAACGGCCGTCCGGGCCCTGAGGTTGCCATTGAATACCTGACCCAAAAAGGCTTTATGCAATAATAATTAGTTGGATTTTACAGATTCCTTCTTGGTGGTCTGATCATTAGGAAGGAATCTGCTTTATTTCTGGGGGTCAATGTTATGAAAAGATGGGATTTTGTTTCTTTTTTGTCATCCTGCCTCCTTTTGGCAAGTTTTTTCCTGCCTAATTACCTGAACTTCAGAAATTCTCGGATTTCTTCGCCCCAGGCATTGAGTGTTCAGGACTGCTTCGGTGCTTTATTCTGGTGGGGGTTTGCGGCAATCGCACTCTTATTCGTTTTCTCTTTTATCAAGAAAAACAACCAGGTTTTAAATGCTGTGACGGGGCTTTTTGCCGGCATCTTTATGGGATTGTTATTTTATTGGGTGGCACGTTCCCCGGACCATATCCCTTATCAGGTGTCGGGCAACGCGCGCATTTCCCTGGGGGCAGGGTTTATCCTCACCATTGTGGCCTTGAATTGTGTCATGATTAAATGCAATCAATTTATTAAAATAAGCTGGCTCAGGATGCTGGTGGGTGGAACCGGTTGGTTATGCGTAGCTATTTTCCTGGTTACGGGACAATTAGACACCTACTCCATTATGAAAGAGTATCTGGGCGTGAAGAATCAGTTCTGGCGCGATGCCTGGCATCATTTGGTCCTGTCCCTGACGGTCCTTTTGACATCGGTGCTGGTTGGCTTGCCCCTGGGTTATTGGTGCTTTAAGAGCAGCCTGACTGATAAAATAATGCTTGTCGGCTTAAATATTACGGAGACCATACCGGCTATGGCCTTATTTGCCGTTTTAAGGATCCCTTTTTCTGCTTTGGGGAATCATTTTGCATTCTTGAAAGACCTGGGAATAGGTGGTTATGGGATTGCTCCTGCCTTTGGCGCCCTGTTCCTTTATGCCTTATATTTAATCATCCATAATGTGAGAGCTGCTTTCCTGAGCATTGACGGAAACTATATAGAAAATGCTTATGCCATGGGGATGACATCCCGGGGCGTATTTTGGAAGGTCCGGATGCCAATGGCTCTGCCCATTATTCTTAGCGGAATCAGGATTGCTTTTATCAGTACTTTAATTGGGGCTGCTTTAGCCAGCTATGTGGGTGGCGGAGGCTTGGGCGTATATATTGTCAATGGAATCAATAGTTTGGCCATGGATATGCTGCTTTTAGGTGTGATTCCTATTTTTGTGATGACGATCGTGGCCGACTATCTTCTGCGATTTTTGATAAATCATTCTTTTCCCAAAAGGGGGGTGGCAGGTCATGATTGCGTTACAGGAGGTATGTAAATTTTATGATGATTTAAAGGCGGTCGACCACTTAAGTCTGGAAGTTGCCGAGGGAGAGATTTGTGTTCTTCTAGGTAAAAGCGGGTGCGGCAAATCTACGACCTTAAAGATGATCAATCGTCTGATTCCATCCACCTCCGGCCAGATTAAGGTGAACGGTAAGAATGTTGAGGATTATGTAGTGGAAAACCTAAGACGCAGTATCGGATATGTGGTGCAAAGCATCGGCTTATTCCCTTATATGACGGTGGAGCATAATATTTCCCTCGTTCCTCAGATGCTTAAGTGGGATAAAAAGAAAACAAGGGCCCGGGTAGAAGAGTTGTTGGAATTAGTAGGCTTGGATGTGGATCTGTACATACATAAATATCCTGGGGAGCTGTCCGGTGGTGAGGCCCAAAGAGTGGGGGTTGCCCGTGCCTTGGCGGCCGACCCGCCTATTATTTTAATGGACGAGCCCTTTGGGGCAGTTGACCCCATTAATCGGACCCGACTGCAAAAGGAGTTTGTACGGATTCAGAAGCAATTGCATAAAACTGTGGTTTTTGTCACCCATGATATTGAAGAGGCTTTAAAGATCGGTGATAAAATAGGGATTATGGATAAAGGGGTATTGCAAAATTTTGCCCCGCCGGAAAAGATTATGTCAGGGGGCAACCAGGCATTTGTGAGAGATTTCTTAGGGGAGGATTATTTCCTAAAAATTTTATCCCGTTTTCCCATTGCCGATTATCTCGTTTCTTTTTCCGCCCCTGTAACAGATTATAAGCTTTGCTTACCCGCTGCGTCCAATTTACAGAATGCGCTTGCCATGATGGTTTCTCAAGGTGAAATGAAAACTGCCGTTCAGGGCGAAAACGGCACCATGCTGGGAGAAATTAATCTTGACACCGTGTTGCGCGTTTTGAAAAGAAGTGAGTGATAAAATGGAAAGAAAAAAAGGTTTAAGGGATATGGTGGTAGTGGCCATATTATTGCTGGCCTCCATATTCTTATTTGAAAAATGCAAAGAGTATATCTACGCAGTAACAAATTTGTCTTATCATGTACAAGGTGAGTTTGACTTACCCTTATTAACTTGGCAACATATTACCATGAGCTTTTGGAGTTGTTTGCTTTCCATCATCATCGGTATGGTTTTAGGCATTTTCTCTCTGACCAGGTTGGGCAGTGAGTTTCGACCGATTATTGAGAAGATGGTAGCGGCTTCCCAGGCCTTGCCTACAATTGGTTTATTGGCCATTCTCATTCCCATTCTTGGCTTCGGTCTTTTGCCCGGAATCATTGTTCTGGTGATTTGTGGTACGATGCCCATTGTATTTAGTACCATTACCGGTATTGAAAATGTTCCTGAACAAATGATCGAGATTGGCAAAGGCTTGGGCATGACGAAAGGAGAAGTTCTTTTAAAGATTCAGTTGCCTCTGGCATTCCCTGTGATCTTATCGGGCTTGCGTACCTCCAGTATTATCATTATTGGTAGTGCTACCCTGACTGCGATTACCGGGGCCGGGGGATTAGGGCTGCCCATTTTCCGGGCAGGCTTCAGGGGATTTGATCCCATTATGCTGATTGAAGGGGCCATTCCTGTTACCTTACTGGCAATGCTGGTTGATAAGGTCTTTGCTTATTGTGAAATTAGATTTAAAACCCGATTTGAGGGGTAAAATGAAAACCGATGCCCTGAACCGGCATCGGTTTTCTATTTTTTTTAACCTTTTTTCGTGATGCCTGAACCCCATGGATGAGGCTTCTTTTTTATTGGGCTTCTAACCAACTCATGGCTTCATCAGGATCATTAAATACCTTTACGACAACTCCCGCGTCAGAAACAAAACTTGTCTGCCTCTTCATATTCATTTGCCCGGTAATCTTTTCCGGCTGCACTAAGGCCCAATATTTCCAACCTGCTTGCGCTGTGTTAGGGAACCAAATATTGTTGGCCCATTCTGTGTCCTTGACACCTAAGGCATTATTATTCCGATCATCTGATAACCATTTTTTGGCCCCGTTTTTTCTTAATTCCTCAGTTCCCCGATTTAACAAATCCTGCAGGGGTTTGCCGGTAATATATTTTTTGATTTGATGGTGGATGATTTTCTTGTCGGGATAATACCACAACGAGGCAAATTCATTATCAATAATGGTCAATTTAGACATCATGCTACCTTCCTTTTATTCTCAATTATTTGCTATAGATCATAACTCAGAAATATTAAGAATTAATTGAAGCAAAGTTAAGATGAGTAAAATTATCTTCATCAAGGAAGAAATTCAGGATCCAAGGGAAAAAATAACATAATTATTACATGGCCATAACATGATCATGCTATGGTTATTGAGAATATATCAGAAAACTCAATAATAAAAGGCAAGGAGAAAAAAGATGGACACTAATGAAGAAAAAAGGAGAATCGCCAGGGCTGGCTATCGAATTAAAGGGCAAGCCAAGTATCGGGACAAATTCTTCAAAGGTGAAATCATAAATTTCAGTTTAACCGGCTTTTTGTTTAGTTCCGATGCGGTCATCGATGTGTGTGAAGGAGAGAAACTGATCATTTTGTTTCAGTGGGATCAGGAAATCCGGGATATGGTATCGGAAATTACCTGTACCGTGATCAGAAAAGTAAAAAATATCTTAGGATTAAAATTTGATGTGATTGATTATGATACGTTAATGTACCTGAAAGAAAAACTCATTGATATTACCGGTGATGAAAACAAGATCAATGATGCGTTTATCCAATTCATCATAGGGAATAAAGGATAATATCACATAAGGGAAAGGAGATTCTTTATGTTTAATCAGTATTTTGGCAACTATCTTTTGGAGAAAAGAATCGTCACACCGGAGCAGCTGAGAGTTGTCTTGGCAGAGCAAAAATCAATCAAGGTCAAGCTGGGGGTTTTGGCAATTGATTCCGGTTATATGAATGCAGCTCAAGTAAATCAGATACACCGGCTGCAGGCTGCACGGGATAAAAAGTTTGGCGAATTGGCCGTAGAAAAGGGCTATTTGACTGAAGAGAAGCTTGATGACCTGCTTAAAGCACAAAAAAAATCAAATGTCTTGTTGGGACAGGCGCTGATCGAAAAGGGCTACTTAACTTTCGAGAAATACGAAGGGGTACTTCTTCAATATCATGAGGATTCAGGCTTTGGTCCGGATGAAATGAAAGCCTTGAAAGATAACGATGTGAAAAAAATAGTCGATATATTTCTTAAAACAGTCGATCGCCCGGACAACGGCATCTATCATGATTACCTGGAACTCTTCATCAGAAATTTAGTCCGGTTTATCGATGATGAAATCAGGGTGGAAGAAGCGGAAGAGATTGATTCCTATCCTTTTCATCATTTTATCACCCAGAGAATGGACGGACAGCATCCTTTGTTCACTGGTTTTTCCGGCGCGGAAAGTACCCTGGCCAGATTCGCTTCCCTTTATGCGCAAGAAGCGTGCCCGGGTATGGATGCCATGGCCAAGGATGCTCTAGCCGAGTTCCTCAATTGCCACAACGGATTGTTTTTATCCAATCTTTCGCATCAAGGGGTGGAGCTGGAATTATATCCTTCAGAAGTAAAAGAAAACGGGATTCTTCGGCCTGTTAAGAAGCTGTATCGCATACCCTGTTATTTGAGTTTTGGAGAGATAGATGTAATATTTTCTGATGCATCTCCCAGTTATTTATAAAGATAGGGTCATGGGATAGAACAGGATCGGGTCCCATTACCCTATTTTATAGATAAAAGAATAAGGAAAATGGAGGACTTTCAAATGGCAAAAATACTTATTGTGGATGATTCCATCGTCTCAAGGAAGAAGCTGAGGGAAATACTTGAATCTGCCGGTCATGAAATTGTCGGTGAGGCCTGTGACGGCGCCGAGGCATTTGAAAAATACCAGGCTTTGCTGCCGGACCTTGTCACCATGGATATAACCATGCCCCATATCGATGGGATTACTGTGCTCAAGAAGATTATGGATTGTGATCCCCATGCCCGCGTGGTGATGATCACTGCTTTGGGAAAAGGGGATAAAATACTCCAAGCCCTTAATGCCGGAGCCAAGAACTATATCACAAAACCTTATGAGGATGAGCAAATTATCCGCTCGCTTCAGGAAGCCTTGGAAGAATTGTAAAAGTTGAGGGGTTTTTTATGATAGAGACGATTGCTAAACTAGTACAGGCTGCACCTGCCTTTCCCGTAACGGAAAACGGCAGCATTGTTCACGATTACTTTGAGCAAAACAAGGAAGCAGAAGGTGTAGTTTTAGTGGATCGGGAAAAACCTGTGGGAATCATCATGCGGCACGATTTTTATCAAAATATCGGCAGGCAATTCGGATATGCCCTGTATATGAAACGGGAGATCGGGCTGATCATGAAATCGGAGATTGTCTGTGTGGACATTTCCTGCGATATGGCCAAATTCGGTTTCATTGCCATGAATCGAAAGAAGGAAAATTTATATGATTATATTGTGGTGCTGAAAAATGACCGGTACGCCGGAATCGTAAGCATCAGCAGATTCCTTATCGAAATGTCGGAAACCAAGGAACGTGAAATCGCACTTCTCAACAAGCAGCAACAGATCCTGAAACAAGCAAATGAAGCAGAGAAGCAGCACCGCATGGAAATTGAGCAGAAGAATGCTTCCATCAAAAACTTGCTGGATCATGCCGGCCAAGGATTTCTTTCCTTCGGCAGCGATTTAATGATATCGGCAGAACATAGCAAAGAATCGGATGAAATCTTTGGGTTTTCCATCAGCAAAAAAAATCTTCTGGACATTTTGCAGGATTTTGTGGATCGCGAGACCATCGGCATCATGAACAATGTATTTAAAAACGTCTTTCATGAGCAGAACCAGAAAAGAAATAAAATCTATCTCTCTATTTTGCCCCGGGAAATCATGATCCGGAAGAAATATATTCAAGTGGAATATAAAGTGATGGCCAACCAACCGGAAAAATCGGTGATGATTATTCTGACCGATATCACAGATAAGAAAGCTTTGGAATGGAAAGATGCGGAAGAAAAGAATAAGGTCAAGCTCGTGATTTGGGCGATCGGCAGCAAAGCTGAAATAAATCAGGCCATAGACGATTTGCGCGATTTATTTAAAAATGGCATCCCCCAACTTTTAAACAGCGGCCAAGAAAAGAAAATCATTCTCCATCAGATCTATCGGATGATGCATACCATGAAAGGAGATTTTTCTCTTAATTCCCTGCATCACACGTCCAGGGAACTCCATAGGCTGGAAGACACGCTTTCTGAGATGCTGCATCATAGCGACACCGTCAGTCTGGATGACATCCGTCAATTCGTAAATCAGGTAGACTGTGACAATTTGTTGAAAAAAGATATCAAAATCATTACAGAGGCCTTAGGAACCCAATACTTTGAAAATGATGAAACATTTACGGTGAGTAAGAAACGATTAAGAGAAATAGATGAAGAGATCAGAAAAGTATTCAAGGGCAATGAACAGGCCATGATGCTGCAACTGTTGGATCGTCTTTTCTATCCGAACCTGAAAGAGATCCTGAAAAATTATAATGACTATACCAAAGCAGCTGCAGAAAAATTAGGTAAAAGCATCACAGATTTTAAAATATCCGGTGAGGATTTCTACATGAATAGAAACATCTACACGCCATTCACAAAATCCCTGGTCCATATCTTCCGAAATATCGCCGATCATGGGATTGAGGAGCCGGATGAGAGAATGGTTTCCGGGAAGCCTGAATCTGGCGAAATTACCTGCCGGATCGAAAAATATCAAGACAAATATGTGGTGCAAATATCTGATGATGGAAAAGGAATCAATCCGGATCTGATCGGAAAAAGGGCCATAGAGAAAGGGATCTATACAGAGAGTGAGATCCGCCATCTCTCAAAGGAAGAAATACTTGAGATACTTTTCTTTGACGGCTTTTCTACCAAGAATACCGTGGACATGCTTTCAGGCAGAGGGGTGGGCCTTGCCGCTGTACGATCAGCGCTGGAAGAGATCGGAGGGACGATCAAGGTCGATACCCAAGCGGGCAAATTTACTACTTTTCACTGTGTTCTCCCTATTTACCGTTAATAATCTATTCCGCTTTACTATTTTTATCGGGTATGTTATCTTAATAAAGGATGAAAGGTTATAGGAGTTGATTGATCCGATTCATTGTAAAAATTGAATGAATTGGAAGCGGATATTTAAAACAACTATTTTCCGATAGACCATTGTTACCAACATTTCCTATGGTTTATTTGTGTCAGGTTGTTTTAAGTATTCTGGTGGTATTTGGCGTCTCAGAATTCTGAGGCGTTTTTTGTTCTCAAAAAAGATGAAAATAAAGCCAATTCGGCTATTGAGATGAATAAAAAAACATGCTCATTGTATAAAGGAGGAATAAACAACAGGTTATCGATGATGACAAAATAAGCAGGGGATTCTATTGTTAGCAGCAGGGAGGTATGGGTGTGAGCGACTTGACAATCAATCATAATGAAATTATCGGAGCTATTGATAGGATGCCCGATTTTTTCTCTGTTTTAGACAAAGAATATAGAATTACTTACCTGAATAAGGCCATGCAATCGGCATTTTCCGGTAAGTCGGAAGATTTGATTGGCCGGAGCATTCTGGACATGATCGATCATGAAGAAGATTTAGCCTTATTTAACATGGTATCCCTAGCTATGAAAGAACAAAAGGAGCTAAATTCTGAAATATTTGATGGGGCCGCAGATCGCTGGTATGAATGGTCTGCTTACCCCTTAGGAAATGGTTTGGCTGTTGTTAGGCACGATATGACCAGGCATAGAAAATTGGAACAGACCCTTTGCGAGAGAGAAGAAAAATACCGGGCCCGGTTTTTTAATAGCCCGGCGATTGAACTGATGATTGATTTTGAAACGGGGGATATTCTTGACTTTACCCAGGCGGCGTTAGATTTTTACGGATATTCGGACAATGAACTAAAAGGCATGAAGATATATGAGATTAACACAGCGGATCTAAGGACAATTTTTCGGAATCTGAAAGAGGTAAAAAGGTTTCATGAGAAATCCTTTTTCTATCAGCATCGGCTAAAAAATGGAGAAATTCGCGATGTGGAGGTCTACTCAGGATTAACCGAGATTTTCGGGAAAAAAATTGTCCATTCCATCATTTTTGATATTACAGATAAGCAGAGGATGGAACAGGAATTACGGGAAAGCCAAGAGAGATTAGCATGGGTGATCCGTGGATCCAAAGCAGGGATCTGGGACTATGATCTGGTGCATCATCGGCTTTATATTGACAAGCAATGGAAGGCTATTTTGGGCTACGAAGAGCATGAGATTCCCGATGAGTTGGGAGACTGGCGGAGCCGGTGTCATCCGGAGGATCGCAGTAGAGTAACAGACATGGCAAGTCATTATATCACAGGAAAGAATGAAAAATATGAACTGGAATACCGGATGCGTCATAAGAACGGTACCTATCGTTGGGTCCATGCCACAGGAAAGTTAATTTTTGACTGGGAAAATTGCCCGATCCGTTTTGTAGGCTCAATTATCGATGTTACAGATCATAAACAGGTGGAAGAATTACATCATGAAATGGAAGAAAGGCTGAAGGAGTTTGCCCAGGCAGTGCCTGATGCAAGCTTTATCGTGGATGAGGACGGCCGGCACATTGAGATCTTTGGCAATTATCAAAAGATCATTCCGTTCCCAAAAGAACAGTTAATCGGGCGAAGGATTCAAGAAGTCATGCCGGGTGAAGATGGAGAGGTACTATTAAATGAAGTAAAGCAATGTCTTTTAACCAATGAATCTCGCTACCGGGTGGATGAGAGGAAGCGGGGAGAGAAAAATATCTGGATTGAGGGAAGAGTGGTTCCCATGGACTATCGTTTCCATGGGAAAAGAACGGTTGCCGTCGTTTTAACAGATGTCACAAAACAACGGCAATCAGAAAAGATGCTGCAGTTCAACTATGAATTGAGGAGAAAAAGTGATTTCTTTAATGATATTATCGGGGGGAAAATATCCATTACGGAAAAGTCTAAGTTAAGTGCCCAATCCTGGGGCGTAGATTTTGCCCAACCTTTGATTTGCTGCTTGTTAAGCCTAAAAAAACCATTAGATCCCCAAGAGAGGCAAAACAACGGCTCAGTTAAGGCACCGATTCATCAGGATAAAGAGGATCTCCTAAAATTATTAAGCACAATTCCGGAATGTATTGTCTGGGACTGTAGGGAAAGGATCGGTATTGTAAGCCATCATCTTACTGTCAATGATCAGGGAGAAAAGGGTTTAAAAATAATTGGGGAAATTAGAGAAAAAGTACGTACCTATGCGCCTGATTTAATCGTCACAATTGGTGTTGGCAAGGTGCATTCCGGGCCGGACAGCTTTGAGACCAGCTTTTTGGAGGCAGAAAGCGCCCTGGCGGCAATTCTCTGCAAAGGAAAATCTGAAGAAGTAACCTGTTATTATCAGGACCTGGGTCTTTTTCAATTGCTTCCGAGCATGAGCGGCCATAAGCTGGCACCGAATTATGTGGAAACCATGATTGGCCCCTTAATTGCCTATGATTTGGAAAGGGGAACGGATCTGCTCAAAACGCTGGAAGAGATCTTGCAGAACGCTAGCATGAAAGAAGCAGCGGAAAAAATGTTCCTGCACCGCAAGACACTGGTGTTCAGAAAAAAGCGGATCGAAAAAATATTAGGGGTCTTACTTGAGGAATTTGAGATGCGCATGGCGCTTGCAGCGGCAATTAAACTCCATAAATTAAAAAACATTACGAATAATTAAATAATTTTATCCGGATCAGGCGAGTTGTTATCCAGCGGGGATAACAACTTTTTTTATTTTCGCAACATAATTGGTATCTGTGGTAAATTGTGTAAAATAGGTTCTTCAAATAAAATAAAAAATGTCGAAATATACCAAATATAATCGTAATAAAAATAGATTTGTCGAAATAAGGCAAATATGTCTTCATAAAAAGATGAAATGACGAATCCAAAGGAAAGGAAGGTAGAGTAAAAAATGGCGCAAGAATGGGAAAATACCATGGAACCGGAAGAAGATACGCAGAAAAATAAGTATCTCACCTTTGTTCTGGGAAAGGAGGAATACGGGATCGAAATCAAACATGTCATTGAAATTGTGGGGATGCAATCCATTACAAAGATCCCGGAACTACCCGACTACATGAAGGGGATTATTAATTTGCGGGGCAAAATTATCCCGGTCATTGACGTGAGGCTCAGATTTATGAAGGACGTAAAGGAGTATAATGACAGAACCTGCATTATCGTCATTCAAATCAGAGACGTTTCCGTGGGGCTGATTGTGGATAACGTAGCAGAAGTACTGTCCATTTCTCAGGAAGATATTGTTCCGCCTCCCCAGTTGATCAGCAGTTATCATCAGAAGTACATTAAAGGGATCGGCAAAGTTGGCAGTACGGTAAAGCTGGTGTTGGATTGCGACAAGCTGCTCAGTGACGAAGAGGTTTATAGTCTGTCTGAAGTATCCTAAAAAAGTGCCGTGCTTGTATATCGGGCGCGAGACGTCATCTTATGAAGACAAAGCAAATCTAAAAGGAGGTTTTTAGTATGAGATTAACAATAAAAAAGCGGTTATTATTAGGATTCGGTATGCTCTCTCTAATATTGATGGGGCTGGGGATCTATGCCATCTTTTCTCTTAACACCGTGAATGGAAAGACGACGGAAATTGCGGAAGAGTGGCTGCCCAGCGTAGATTATGCCCACTCTATCAACACAGCAACTGCTAATTTTCGCATCAAGGAATATAAGCATGTTCTTTCCGCTACACAGGAAGAGATGAGTAGCTTGGAACAAGAGATGGACGAGCTGAATGATGAAATTACAAAGAATATTGAGGGATACCAAACCGTGATTTCAGGTGAGGTAGACAGAAAGATCATTAATTCCGTAACAGCTGAGTGGGATAACTACCTGCAAATCCACCAAAAAGTATTATCCTTGAGCCGTGCCCTAAAATCCCAAGAGGCAGTAAATTTAATGAACGGTGAGTCAAAGGCGGCCTATGATACAATATCCAATGGGTTGCTGGAACTGGTGAAATACAACCAGGACGGCTCGGGTCAGGCCAGCAAAAATGCCAGCGCGGTTTATTCCAGCACGAGAAGTATCTTAATAGTGGTCATCCTTATCGCCGTCATCATTTGTATCGGAGCAAGCCTCATGATCACCAACAGCATTGTCAAACCTGTCAATAAGCTGATTGGTGTGGCGGACAGGCTTGCCCTGGGCGATGTAAACGTTGCGGTGGAAGCGACAACGAAGGATGAAATCGGTAATCTGATGGAATCCTTTGGCCGGATGGTGGAAAATATTCGGGAGCAAGCTTTTGCCGCGGAAAAAATAGCCGCAGGGGATTTAACGGTCCAGGTGAAAGTCAAATCCGATGATGATCTCCTGGGTAAAAAGCTGAGCGAAATGATTGAAACAAACAATGAAATACTAACCAATATAAGTTCCGCGTCAGATCAAGTGGCTGCAGGTGCCCGGCAGGTATCCGCGTCAAGTCAGATGCTGTCCCAGGGGTCTACCGAACAGGCCAGTGCCATCGAAGAAATCACCTCGTCCATGACCCAAGTTGCTGCTCAGACCAAACAAAATGCGGTAAACGCAAACCAGGCAAACGAGCTGGCGCTGACCGCTAAAGACATTGCCATATCGGGCAATGGCCAGATGCAGGGAATGGTGAAAGCGATGGCGGAGATTAATGATTCTTCCTCCAACATATCCAAGATTATCAAGGTGATTGACGAGATCGCTTTTCAAACCAATATTTTGGCCTTGAATGCGGCTGTGGAAGCAGCAAGAGCAGGCCAGCATGGAAAAGGCTTTGCCGTGGTGGCCGAGGAAGTAAGAAATCTGGCGGCGAGAAGTGCCAATGCCGCGAAAGAGACCACCGAGATGATTGAAAACTCCATCAAGAAAGTTGGCGCCGGCACCCAAATTGCCAACAGCACTGCGGAGGCATTGGACAAGATTGTAGACGGTGTGGCCAAGGCGGCGACACTGGTGGGAGAAATCGCCGTTGCCTCCAATGAACAGGCCACAGGAATCGCCCAGATCAATCAGGCGATTTCCCAGGTGGCTCAGGTTGTACAGACCAACTCTGCCACAGCGGAAGAAAGCGCAGCGGCCAGCGAAGAACTGTCCAGCCAGGCAGACCTGTTGAAGAGCGCCGTAAGCAGGTTCAATCTAAAAACAGGGAAAAGTAAACTTAGCCTGGAAGATGGGGTAAGCCCGGATATGATGCGTATGATCGAAGAGGTGCTGGAGAAAAAGAGGTCTTCCCGCCACCTGGAGCAGGGAGCCGGCGATTTTGCGGAAGCTGCGGCTGCTAAGGAAGTGCCTGGAAAGATAAAAATATCTTTAGAGGATCATAATTTCGGCAAGTATTGATGAACCGCAGAATGTTGCCCAAAAGGGGAGAATCCGCTCCCCTTTTGGCACCAAAGGTACCGGGAGGAATATGAAACCGATTACAGACCAGGAATTTAACCAGTTGGTGAACTATATCAGGATGAAGTACGGCGTGGATCTTTTTTATAAAAAGACGCTTGTACTGGGACGGCTGCAAAACTATATTGCGCAAAACAACTTTAAAAGCTTTTCAGCATACTATGATTTTGTCCTGTCGGATCACACCGGGGCTGCTGCGTCTGTTCTCATCAATAAAGTAACGACAAATCACACTTTTTTTATGCGAGAACCGGAGCATTTTGACTACTTCCGGCAGAGAATTCTGCCCCAACTGGAATCCACAGAAGCCAAGAAAATGGATTTGCGTATTTGGAGCGCGGGATGTTCCACAGGGGAGGAGCCTTTTACGCTGGCCATGATCATCTCCGAATATTTTGGGGTCCGAAAAGGATTATGGGATACTCATATTCTGGCCACAGACATCTCGACAAAAGTGCTTCAAGCAGCGGTAGCGGGCATCTATTCCCATGAAAGGATCGCATTGCTGCCGGAGAAATGGAAAAAAAATTATTTTGTGCGCGTAGACGAAGAGAATAGCATGATTATTGACAAAATCAAGAAAGAAGTCATCTATAAGAAGTTTAATCTTATGGAGGAGATTTTTCCTTTCCGGCGTAAGTTTCATGTCATATTCTGCCGGAATGTGATGATCTATTTTGATGCAAATACCAGAGATGAACTGGTCTATAAATTTTATCAATGTATAGAGCCGGGAGGATATTTGTTTATCGGGCAATCCGAATCACTGAACCGGGAGGCAACTAAATTTAAATATGTCATGCCTGCCGTCTACAGAAAGGATTAATCCTGTACCCATAATAAGATCAAAGTGCTGATCGTTGATAGTTGCCGATTATTTCACTTTCTTTTCCCTCATTCAGATTTTCTAATATCTCATGATACCGTTTCGTCCCTAATTCGCTTGGTTCTCCCTTTTTACAGAAGGCAAACCCCGCTAATTTCGGATTAACCCGTTCCACAACAATCTTGCCATCCACCAATTTAGATTTTAATATATTGAACGCCTCATGAAATCTTTTATCTTCCTTTGCTCTGTTGTAAAACGATAAAACATAGAGATAAATAAAGAGATTATAATTACCGAAAGGGTATTCAGCCTGCATGAACAAAGTACCCATTCCATAGTGGCAGGGGCCAAGCGGTTTTCGTATTGTCCAATGTTCAAGCATAAATTCCACGGCCCGATCAAGGGCCGGTTCTTTATTGAGGAAACTTGTAAATCGAAAAACATTCAGAGCTGTCAATGTCGGACCGGGATTTGAAAAATCCGTTTCCGGACCTCTCCCGAAACTGAACTTGTTGCAGCGCCAGCCGCCGTCGCTGTGCTGGATATCAAAAAGATGCCGGAACGTTTTTTGAAGCCTGCTGTCCGTTGCATATCCTAAATGGCAAAGTACATTGGCAGCGTTGATAGTATGACAGGGATATATTGCGCCTTGTGGGGACAACTTAAACCGTCCGTCTTCCCGCCATGTGCTAAAAATCAAGTCTGCAATCTCTTCTAATAAAGGCTCGGAAGGTTCCAGTCCCAATTCCAGCAGTAGTAGTGTGCTCATAAGGGTAGAAAATGGACTTCCTTTACTCAAACGTTTGTCGGGAGTAGTCCAATAGTCAGCACCGTTGTCATATCGTTTTGCCAATATCGCAGCAACATCTGATTGATACTGTTGTACTATTGCCATTGCCATCCAACCTCCTTAAGTTAAAGATACCCCAAGGCCTGATTATTTCAAGAAAAATATACCATAAAAAAATCAGCTTTTCTACCACTACAAAAGCCTCTGGCTGTAGTCATGCTTAATTACGATAAATAAAATAAAATGAAGTTCGGATACCCATAATCTAAGCGATAAATTAGGATTTAGCGTTTAATTTCCTTCCGGTGCTGTAAATGGATACCGATATGACCTATTCCTAAAATCGAAACAGCTATAAGCATCCATATTACCTTTCCATAGATGCCAAGCAGGAAAAACGCAATAACTGGTAATGTTGCGCCTGCAACGGGTATGCTGCAAAAGCTGCTATAAAAGTCTTTTATACTTTTTTTGCTTCTAAAATAACGTATCCACCATAACTCGTATAAAATCATTACAGCAAACGCTGCCAGAAGCCATGGACTCCACAGCGTCAAGTGATGTATATTAAAATCCGAAAAGATGAGCGCAACACAGGTGACACAAACCTGCCCAACTTTTTCAAAGATAAAAAGCACTTTGTTTTCGTTTATACTACTGTATTCTTTCGGTTGATACCTCGTCCATATCATATTAGGTATAAAAAGCATGATTAGGAAAATCATGCCGATATAAGAAAAGCCCAAATGTCCCATATAACCACCTAACAAATCCCAGTTTATCCGCATGTTATATAAATGTAATGATTCAAATCGAATAAAGCTAAAACAGATCTGAATTTTACAACTTATTACTCTGTCTTATCCATGATAGGCTGTCCTGCCAGCCCATATAGCATTAAATCACATAATTCTTTCAACAAATCTTTGTTTCTATTCTTCAGCATTTCCGGCTGCTGAACTACATTCTGATACATTTTTAAATAAATCGTCGCCGCTTCAATAGAAAGCTCTTTGCGGATATAGCCTTCCCTACGGCCTTTTTCGATAAATTGGCCTACGATCTCAGGATATCTGTGTTGATAAAAATCATCTGCCAGCTTTTTGATCTCCGGATCGCTATCAAGCAATGCTCTGAGCGTCTCCAGATTGATGTAATCAATGAAATCATCGTTCATGGATAGGGCACGCTTCAATAATTCCGGAAAAGGCAGGTCGGTTTCCCATAGTTCTTTTCTAGCTTTCCATCCGCTTTCAAGGAGATCTATTACGGTATCCTTCATCAGCCCTTCCTTGCTCCCGAAATAATTATAAATACTGGCCGGTGCAACCCCTGCCTTTTGAGCGATTTCATTGATGCTGGTTTTTTCCGTACCATACATGCAAAAGAGCTCTAAAGCGGCAGTACGTATTTTATTTTTTTTTGATTCTGTGCGACGTTCATATCCGTTCATGTATGTTCACCCCATTTTTATAATACTAAATGTTTTACAATGAGTCAATATAAAATATATAAAACATATTGACACAAGCTTCGCGTTTGGATAATATAGATATATTATAGCGTATCGATATAAAACATATAAATCGGGAGGAGTGCACATGAATGTGGTTCATATTCACAAGCTGACCAAGTCCTTTGGCACAACTCAGGCCTTAAAAGGAATTGATCTCAGTGTGAAGCAAGGGGAAGTACACGGGTTTATTGGCCCCAACGGCGCGGGAAAGTCTACGACGATTCGCATCCTGCTGGGGATTTTGCGCAAAACGTCGGGAAAAATTACCCTGCTGGGGGGAGATCCCTGGCAGGATGCTGTGAAACTGCATCGCCGGCTTCTTTATGTTCCCGGTGATGTTACCCTGTGGCCTGATCTATCCGGAGGTGAGATTATTGATCTCCTTGGGCGGCTGCATGGAGGGCTTGACCTTTCTCGAAAGAAACAACTGCTGGAACGTTTTCAGCTTGATCCCACCAAAAAGAGCGGAACCTACTCCAAGGGAAACCGGCAGAAGGTAGCTTTGGTGGCGGCCTTTTCCTGTGAAGCCGAATTGTATCTCTTGGATGAGCCTACCTCAGGGCTTGACCCCCTGATGGAAGCGGTCTTTCAGGAATGCGTGGCGGGAGTAAAAAAGGACGGCAAGACTGTGCTCCTGTCCAGCCATATCCTGTCGGAGGTGGAAGCTCTGTGCGACCGGGTAAGTATTATCCGGCAAGGGAAGATCGCCGAAACGGGAACTTTGTCAGAGCTTCGGCATCTTACCCGGACCACCGTGAACGTGGAGACGGGCAGATTGGCCACAGGGCTGGAAAAATTGTCCGGTGTCCATGATGTGTCACAAAACGGGTTGAAGTACCGTTTTTCTGTAGACTCCGATGCCATGACGGGGGTGATGGAGGCGCTGCTGCCCCTGGAAATCAAAGCTTTGACGGCTGAGCCGCCCAGCTTGGAGGAGTTGTTCATGCGCCATTACGGTGACGAGATAAATGAAAGGGGGCACGCCTCCTTTGGGGCAAGTGAGAGGGGGAGTGGGAGGAATGCCCCCAATGAGAGGGGAGGAGTTTAGAGATGAAAGCCAGTGACTTTGCGGGCACGGTCACGCTTTTCAGGCTATTCCTGCGCCGGGACCGGTTCTTGCTGCCTCTTTGGATTTTTCTTCCGGTGATTCTAGCTTTGATCACGGCAGCCACTTTCACCGCCATGGCCGGCCAGGGACTGGAACGTGTTCTGACTGAGTTTGACAATGATTCATTGATTTCCGCCCTTCTTGGCCCGGTCATGTCCTTTGACCTTTCAGGAGCTATTGTCTGGCGCGGTGTTTCACAACTGGCCCTTGTCTTGGGGATCGGCAGCCTGCTGACCGTGATCCGGCATACCCGTACAGATGAAGAAACAGGTCGCAGCGAGTTGATTCGTGCCTATGTGGTAGGCCCTTATGCCAGCCTGACTGCTGCCCTGATGCTGACCGGTATGGGAAACCTGGCGGCGGGCCTGCTGATCGCCTTGAGTATCATTGCCCTTGGGGGTGGTGCAGGTGGTTCCTTTCTGTTTGGAGCAACCCTGTCGGTGATGGGGTGCTTTTTTGCCGGAATCGGCGCTTTCGGTGTTCAGCTCCGGGAAAACAGCGGAACTGCCCGGGGCATTGGTATTACAGCTTTAGGCTTGGGCATGGGGATGGCGATTTTGAATAATTTCGGAGGCGGCGCTACCTTGTTAAAATGGATAACGCCCATGGCCTGGCAGCGGCTGACCCAACCCTTTGCCGCAAATCTTAGCTGGAGCCTGCTCTATTGTGATGCCTTTGCGGCTGTACCCATCCTTTTTGCCTATGTGCTTTCTGCCCGCAGAGATCTGGGGGCAGGCGTTCTTTCGGCCCGCTCCGGGCCCCCGGAAGCAGCGCCCCGCCTTTCCAATCCTCTGGCCTTGGCCTGGCAGCTGCATAAGAGAAGTTTTATCGGTTGGCTGGCGGGGACGGGTTTGTATATTGCTGTGTTTGCGGCCATTTCTCCCGGTTTATCCAAGACCGGCGGCATGAGTGATTGGCTGTCTAACCTGGGCGGCACAAGCTGGTCTGATGCGGTGGGTTTAGGCTATGTCTTTATCAGTATCGCCATCTATCTGATCTCCCTTTTTGTGGCTGTCTATGCCATGACCGCCGTATTGCGCCTGAAAAAAGAAGAAAATGAAGGCAGAGCGGAAATGCTGGTGGATAAACAGGTGAGCCGGATGGGCTGGATGAGCAGCCATTTAATCGCAGCAGCTTTCTGTTCTGCTGCCTTGCTGCTGGCCGTGGGCATTGCCGGAGGGCTTATTTTTGGGCTGGCAGCCGGCGATTTAAGCGATGGATTTTGGCCTATCTTTGTCATGAGCGTTTCCAAAATCCCGCCTGTCTGGATCCTCTTAGGCGTAACAGCTTTATTATATGGTTTATGGCCGCGCATGACAGCACTGGGATGGGTGGTTTGGTTATCCTTTGCTATGGTAGAGCTGGCCTGGGAAGGGCGGATCATTGATTGGTCACTGATGCGGATTTCCCCCTTCTCTTATGTTCACTATACCATTGATGTTACAAATCTGCCCCTGCTGCCCTTGTTTTTGCTCCTTTGCCTTTCTGCTCTATTAACGGGAATCGGATTGTTCGGATTTCGCCATAGAGATGTTTTGACCAAAGCATAAACGATGGAAGTAGGTTGTTAATTTCGCTTAATAACCTACTTTAGAAGAAATTTTTTCCGAATCAATTTTGCCGAGTTGGCGGCTACGAATACAGACCCCACATTATGAGTAACCGCTCCCAGAACCGGGCTTAAATACCCCATACTGGAAGCAAGGATGGCCAAGAGGTTAAAAACAAGGGCAAACATGATATTGTAGTTGATGGTTTTTAAGGTTGCCTGGCCTAGCTTAATCACATAAGGTATTTTCGTCAAGTCGTCCGCCATTAATGCAATATCTGCGGATTCAATGGCCACGTCCGTTCCCATGGCCCCCATGGCAATACCGATATCCGCTGTGGTGAGAGAAGGCGCATCATTGATGCCGTCGCCCACCATGATCACTTTATATTTCTGCTCCTGTAATTTTCTAATGGCGTCAAGCTTTTGTTCCGGCAGCAACTCGGCATCCAGTTCCTTAATGCCTGTAATTTGGGCAATATGTTCTGCCACGGTCCGCCTGTCCCCGCTTAATAATACCACTTTGTTGATGCCCAGCCGGTTTAGGGCAGGTACGAGCAGCTTGGCTTCAGATCTGATTTCGTCGCTTATGCCCAGATAACCAATGGGCTGATCGTCCTCCTTTACAGTCAGGTATGTTTTAGCCGTCATCTCAGATAATGGGTGATCCGCGCCGGTTGGTGCGGTTCCCACAAAAATCTTTTTATTTTCTACCATTGCTTCTATTCCTTGACCAGGAATTTGCCGAAAATTTTCTGCGTCATAGATGATACTTTGGGATCTTTCTGCGGCCTGGAAGACGGCACCGGCAAGGGGGTGTTCGGAATACTTTTCCGCCGAAGCCGCCATACTTAAAATGTATTTTTCCGGCTTGCCATTGAGAGGGATGATCTCCTCGACGACAGGTTCCCCCTTGGTTAAGGTGCCGGTTTTATCAAATACAGTGGCATCGATCCTGCCCAGTTCTTCAAGGGAGGCCCCGTTTTTAATTAAAATCCCGTTTTTGGCCGCGTTACCTAAGGCGGCGGTAACGGCTGTGGGAGCAGCCAAGATAAAGGCGCACGGGCAGCCGACGATCAATACGGTGATCGATCGATACATGTCACCGCTTATCAAATAGACAAGAATACTTAGCCCGACGATAAAAGGGGTAAAATAGCGGGCATATTTATCCGCCACCCTTAAAACAGGTGCGCGTAATTGTTCCGCTTCATGAACCAGGCGAATGAGCTTGCCCAGGGTGGTATCCTCACCTACTTTTTCAACTCTCACCACAAGCATTCCCGTGTAGCTGATGCTTCCTGCAAACACCGGATCATCAACGCTTTTTTCCACCGGCAGGGATTCTCCTGTTAAGGAAGCCTGATTAATGGAAGCTGTTCCTTTCATCACCACGCCGTCTACGGGAACCCGTTCCCCAGAACGGATCACGACCAAATCACCTGCTTTTATCTCCCCCAAGGGGAGGACTGTTTCCACACCGTCCTGAAGAACAGATGCTTCAGCCGGACTAAGACGAATCAGCGATTGAATCGCCGACCGGGCCCGCTGGGATGTGAACTTTTCCAGCAAAGAACCGAGGACCATGATGAAAGCAACGATCGCCGCGGATAAATACTCTCCCGCTGCAACGGAAGCAATGATCGCCAGGCTCACCAGTTCATCTACGTTCATTTGTTTTTGCATCAGGCCTGTAACAGCTCCCCAGATGATCGGTCCGCCCAGGACTGCTACCGCACACAAGGCAAGGACTGAAGCAAGGAGCGGGAAGGATGGCTCTAAAAAATAACTGAAAAGAATGAGCAGGGACCCTAGAGCCATGAGATAAAACTCTCTGATATTCAACAATTCCTTAAAGTTTCTTTGATTTGCATAACGTCCGATCATATGTTTCTCCTCCATACCCAGACAGGAATCCTGTTTAGAATACCTCGTTGTTTAATTTTTTCGCAATGGAGAGCAGATGATTGCTTTCCTCCTCGGTAAGTACGGATAAAATTTGCTCGGTTAAACTTAGATGATATTGATGATGTTCCTCAAAAACCTGCTTTCCTTTATCGGTAAGTGAGATGATATAGACACGCCTGTCTTCCAGGGTCGACTGTCTCCTGGCGTATTCTTTTTTTTCCAGGCGGTCCACCGTTACGGTGATGGTCCCTGTCGTTACCCCCAGTTTTTCTGCCAGTTGCCGCATATTCATCTGCCCATATTCTCCCAGAATTTCAATGGCGTGGGTTTCTGACACGGACAGGTCACTGGCCTTAATAACAGAGCCTTCCCAGGAGGCAAACCCGTTATAAAAACGAAACAATTCATAGGTCAAATCAGTCAGCATTTCACATGGACACCTCCATAATTAGTTTGATTATCTTATTATTTGAAGTTCAAATATAATATACAGGATCAGGAGATTTTTTTCAACACCTATTTTTTCCTTTCTATCATAAAAAGTTCCTCCGGTGCATGAGAGGACAGGCTATTCTTCTCGTTTTATGGAGGATTTTGCTCTTTTTTGTGGAAAAATAGTGGGGAATAAAATTTTTTCATAACGAAGGGACGATTTATGAATGGCCATTGAAAAGGTTCGTGCACATTTGAAAAAATGGGGTAGAAGTGAGGATATTCTAGAGTTCGAAGCATCGAGTGCCACAGTAGACCTGGCGGCACAAGCATTGGGCGTGGAACCGGCCCGGATCGCAAAAACGATTTCTTTTCGATTTCAGGCAGGCGCTCTTCTGGTCGTTGCGGCGGGGGATGCCAAAATTGACAGTGCCAAATTTAAGAGAGAATTCGGCTTTAAAGCAAAGATGCTGACGCCTGACGAAGTGCCTGCCTATATCGGACATGCTATTGGCGGGGTATGCCCCTTCGGGCTGAATGAGGATACTCCTGTTTTTTTAGATGTGTCTTTACAAAGATTTAAAACGGTTTTCCCGGCCTGCGGGAGCAGTAATTCCGCTATTGAGCTTACTTGTGACGAGCTCAATGAATATTCTTTAAATAAAAAGTGGGTTGACGTTTGTAAGGGCTGGGAGGAAGAATAAAAGAAATACACAAAAAACCCCGTCCGTTATGAGCGGACGGGGTGGTTCTACGATGCATGCGTGACGGCGCTTTTTGCTGTCTTCTTACGATTCTGCCACATGGTCCAGAGCGGTCCGGCAATGCAGATGGTGGAGTAGCAGCCGGAGATAGTGCCGAACATCATCGGCAGGGCAAAGGCCCTGATGGATCCGATATCATAGATCTGCGCAAAGATATAGACCACGGTAATGCTCAAAAAGACCGCGATATTGGTATTGATGGAACGCCGCATGGACTGGGTGATACTGGTATCAACCAGTTCCTCCCAGGAAACCTTTTTACCTAAAAGACGTTCGTTTTCTCGGATACGATCATAAATGACAATGGTGTCATTTATGGAGAAACCGATGATGGTCAGGATGGCCGCAATAAAGGAATCGTTTAGGGGAATTTTAAAGATGATAAAAGCCGCGGTGACGATGAAGGCGTCATGAAACAGGGCCACAATCGCCATGGCTCCTGCAGATAACCCGCCGATGTTCTTAAAGCGCACGCCCACATAGGCCAGAATCAGCAGGAAGGAAAGGGCGATGGCGATCAGGCCGTTGGTAAAAAAGCGCTTGCCGATAAATGGTTCCACCGTCAACGATTCGGCCAATGCCAGCTTGGCATCCGGATAGGCCGTAAGGAGGGCGGTGCTGACGGCCTCCTGTTCCTGGGAGGTAAGCGCTTCATTACTTGCCAGGCTTACAATCAGCATTTGCTCATCTTTGGCCATATTGGACTGCAGTTGGCAGTTGGTTGTTCTTCCCACCGCCTGTTCCACCATTTTTTCCGCCTGTTCGGCGTCAACTGGGCCGGAATAGGTATACTTGAGGATGGTGCCGCCCTTAAACTGAATATCAAGCTGAATCCCATTGATAAAAGCAGCCACAACACCGGACAAAATCAGGCAAAGGGAAATGATAAAAAAGATATATCTGTGTTTGTAGAATCGGATCATTTTGCCAGCCTCCTTGCGCCAAAGAATTGGGGTTTCCGGAATGCCTCAAAGTTGCTGAGGGAGCGGATCATCAGCCGGGATGCCGTCACACCGGCGATAAAGTTCATGATCACGCCGCACAAAAGCGTATAACCGAAAGAGAGCAGGGCGCCGGAGCCGAAAATAATCAAGATGACGGCCACGATAATCACCGTAATATTGCCGTCAAAAACGGAAGAAAAGGCCCTTTCGAAGCCCCGATCAATGGCCCTGCCTAAAGTTTTACCCGTATTAATCTCTTCCTTAATACGTTCAGAAATGATCACATTGGCATCTACGCCCATACCGATGGATAAAATCACGCCGGCGATGCCGGGCAGGGTCAGGGTAAACTGGGGTACGGACAGGGCCAATAGCTGGCCGGTTACCTGTAAAACCAAAGCGATGCACGCCACCAGGCCGGGCAGCCGGTAATAGAGAAGCATAAACAAACAAACCAGCATAAAGGCCAGCTTGCCTGCCAGCACCATTACGGCAAGGGCATTGCTGCCCAGGGTGGGGCTGATGATGGTGCAATTTTTTACGACCAGGGAAAAGGGCAAGGCGCCGGAATTAATCTTATGGGCCAGGGCCGATGCGGCTTCCAGGCTTTCCATGTTGGTGATCTCCGCATTGCCTCCGATAATCTGTGTTTCTACGATGGGTGAAGAAATCAGGGTTTCATCCATATAAATAGAGATCCTTTGTCCAATCAGCCTGCCGGTGGCCGCGGCAAATTTGGCCGCACCCTGATCCGACAGCTCAAGTACGACAACAGGGTTCATGGTAACCTGGTTTATTTGACCGGAGCTTTTGGCCACATCGGTGCCTTCCAAGACAATATTGCCGTCCGGGTCACGAAAGGTGAGCCGGGCCGTTTCCCCCAGCTCGGATACGGCCTTTTGGGGGTCGAAATCTGCTTCATCGGATTTCCAGGGAAACTGGACAATAATTTTGCCGTTACTCTTGTCTATGGTAACATCCCGGTCCGTGATATTACTGGCGTCCATCCGCGTTTCGATAATCGCCCTAGCCGCTTCAAGCTCATTGTCTGTAGGTGCCTGATCCCAATCCTTCGGTTCATAGGTGGCCTCCACGCCGCCGCGGATATCGATGCCGTAACGCATCTGATCTGCGCCTTTTATCTCAAAGCTTCCCAGCTTGATGCCGAAGATAGAAAGGAAAAACAAAGTAACCGTTATGAAAACGGTTATAAAAAACACACGTTTAGAATGCATCTATAATTCCTCCCATTTAAGACCCGTCCTGTCCGGTTCTATCCTGTGCAGGGGACGCGGTCAGACGGATGAAATGTCGCGGATAAGCAAAGTTAGCGATACTTATCCGGTTTAGGGCATGTAAATACCCCGCTCATGAGGTTTGATCATCATGTCATTTCATACCGTCTTTTTTATGGAGAAAGACTGTGATAATGCTGGAATTGGATGGGGGATAGATTTCCCCTGAGAGTTTTGAGTAATAGATAAGACAGGCTACAAGAAAAGGGGTTGATGCAGGTAAAATGTTATAACCGGCTTTGGTAGTGAGCCAGCGGGATTGCCTCAGGGAAGAAAGGGAAAATTGGGCAGAAACGTCGGCGGCGGCCATATAATCATGATGCCCCGCATTGGCTCCCCCGTTCATGGACGAAGGTTCGCTTCCTCCGCCGGGGGAGAAAGCATCCCATATATTCCCATCTGAAAGGATGATGCCGCTAGTATGGAAAAGACTTAGATAACTTATCAAAAACAAGAAGCATAAAAGCAGACATACCGAAATATGCTTATCATTTACTTTCGTCTGCATCGTACATACCTCCCGTTTTTAATATTTTGCCGATTAAGCCATATAGCTATAACTATTATAATGCAAGCCTGGGTACATGTCACGTTTAATTCAGATAGGGTAAAGTATGGCGGGAAATTATAAGTACGATATAACAACTATTCAAAGCCCTTGGCAGGGAGAGAGGTATATTAGGGATAAAAGAATAGCGGCAGGGGAACAGCATGGGGCGGCTGTTCCCCTGACACCATGCCTGATGCGAGATTTTCATTGCTGTGATCTGCTCAGGCTATTTTTTCATTCCGGTGTAAATCAGAATGGCATCTCTGAGAAATGCTGCGGTGCCCGGTTGCTTTTCATCATAGTATGCGGTAAATCTTGCATCATCCACGTACATTTGAGCAACTCCGGCATGCGCTTCTTTGGTATAAGCATCCCAGAAATAGCTGAGCCACTGGCGATGCAAATCTGCCGCCTTCTGGGCCAGCTCTCCGGCAGGGTCTCCTGTGGCAAGGGCTAATTTTAGGGTTTCCATCACGTCGGCCGCCAGTTTTTCTACCTCGGCATATTGGCCTTTCGTCATGCTTTTGAACTTTTGATTCGATTTGTCTACTTGGTCCTCACCATATTTTTCCCTGATTTCTTTGCCGTATTTCTGTTCGTTTTCATCAATCATTTTTTGTTTAAAGCCTTCAAACTTTTCTTCATCTGTCATGGTAACCCTTCCTTCCCTTAAAGCGATTGTTTTCTCCACATTGGCGATTAGAATATCCAGTTGCTCCCTTTTTTCCAGAAGCTTTTCCTGATGCTCTCTCAGTGCTTTTGTCTCGTCAAAAGACGGTGCATTTACCAGATCCTTAATACTCTCTAAACTGAAACCCAGCTCTCTGTAAAAAAGGATTTGCTGCAATCTGTCCACTTCTTTTTGACCATAGATCCGATACCCCGACGAATTAATCCTTGCCGGCTTAAGAATGTCAAATTCATCATAATATCGCAAGGTTCTGGTGCTGACTCCAGCCAGCTTTCCTAGCTTTTGCACGGTATATTCCATACGTTCGCCTCCTGACAAGACAACTATATTACTTTACGTAACGTTAATGTCAATAATTTTCTTTTAAAAAATACATATTGTCTTATGGTAAATAGTGGGTGTGATGAAAGGGGCGGAGAGAAAATTTTTGATAAATAATAGAAATTGGGCCGAGTTTGTATTGACAGAAAGTTTTTTTTAATTATGATAAAATTATAATCATTACAAAAATAAAACCAATATAAAAAGAGTAGTTTTTATAGAAATATGGAAAGAAGGATCAGATATGTATACTTTTGTGGAAAATTTAGCCGCCCTATTACAGGAAAGGGATATTAAGCCTTCATACCCGAGAATTAAGGTATTGGAGTATCTTGTCACAAAGAAAAACCATCCTACTGTGGACCTGATGTATCAGGAACTGGTAAAGGAGATGCCTACTTTGTCAAAGACTACCGTGTACAATACCTTAAGTCTTTTATTAAAAGCAAGTCTGGTCAGGGTGATTAATATTGAAGACAACGAGACCAGATACGACGCCACGATGTCGGATCATGGCCATTTTAAATGCGAAACATGCGGCAAGATTTTTGATTTTCCGGTAAATATGCTCGGCCTAGATCCGAAATCTTTAGAGCGGTTTAAAATCTGTGAAAAAAATGTTTACTTTAAGGGAGTTTGTCCAAGCTGTCTTGATCAGCATTAAATATGGCAAAAATTTGGGGAAAGCAGCGACGTCCCCTGGTCGCACGGGAGGTGCCGAATGGAAATAGAATTATTGAAGAATATCAGTCCTGTGGGGCAGGCCTTTATTGCTACCATCTTTACCTGGCTTTTAACAGCCTTGGGTGCCGGACTTGTCCTCTTTTTTAAGTCAATTAACCGTAAGGTCCTTGATGCCATGTTAGGTTTTGCTGCCGGCGTGATGATTGCGGCAAGCTTTTGGTCGTTGCTGGCTCCGGCCATTGAAATGTCTGCAGCAACAGGAAATATTCCCTGGGTACCGCCGCTGATCGGTTTTTTGTGCGGGGGCTTTTTCTTAAAAGGGGCGGATTCCTTTATTCCTCACCTGCATCTTGGCCAGCCTTTAGATAAAGCGGAGGGATTAAAAACAAATTGGGGAAGAAGCGTATTGCTGGTAACGGCAATTACCTTGCATAATATCCCGGAAGGGCTTGCAGTCGGTGTGGCATTTGGAGCCGTTGCAGCGCATTTGCCGTCCGCTACTTTGGCTGGAGCCGTGGCATTGGCCTTTGGTATCGGCATTCAGAATTTTCCTGAAGGGGCTGCTGTATCCATTCCTTTACGGAGAGAGGGCCTGTCCAGATGGAAAAGCTTTTGGTATGGCCAGCTGTCCGGAATGGTAGAACCCATAGCAGCTGTCATAGGCGCAGGTGCAGTGTATGCCATGAGCTCCCTCCTTCCTTATGCCCTATCCTTTGCGGCTGGAGCCATGATTTATGTTGTTGTGGAAGAATTAATTCCGGAGGCACAGTCTTCCGGCAATTCGGATTTTGCCACCATGGGGACTTTGATAGGTTTTGCGATGATGATGCTCCTTGATGTAGCACTGGGATAACAGGCGTCCGGAGGGCAGGAGATTTTTGAAAATAATCAGCGCATGCTATTGTTAAAGGCCAGAAGACAGGGTAAGATACTACTGACAAAGGTAAAATATTACCTAACCCAAAAATTAGGGAGCGTGGCTGAGATGAAATTGTTCGGAAAAATCATCCTATCTATCGGTATTATTTTTGTCCTGGCTGCCGCGGGGGGCATGCTTTTCCTGACCCGGGGACTGGAATCCGGGCGGAACCTGGTCATCGGAGAGGTGCATCCCTCCTTGCTTAATGATGGAACCTATCAGGGGGAATACCAGGGGGGAAGATGGTCCAACCAGATAAATGTCACCATTAAAGAGCATAAAATCACTCAAATTGATCTCGTGAAGGATGTGAAGTTCCCTCAGCCTGCTGTAGCGGACGAGTTATTTAATAAGGTGATGGAAAAGCAAAATACCAATGTGGACGCTGTGACCGGATCTACTGTTACGTGCAAGGCTTATTTGAAGTCCATTGAAAATGCGCTCAAAAAATAATCACACTCATCTGCTGAAGGATTTGGGAAAGAATAAATTCATGTGAAGGAGAAATCAGGAAATGGATATCCGTGAGGGCATCTTGCTGCTTTTGATCTTTGGGGCGATTATTCTCGTCTATCAAGGACAATCCGTCAAGAAAGTATATCAAAGGGAAGTAAGAAAAAGATTGGCTCAGAAGACGGCGTCGTCAGAAGGACCGACTCTAACGGAAAAAGATATGGAAAATCTGCCGGAACCGGTGCGCAAGTATCTTGCCTATGTAGGTGTGATAGGAAAGGAAAAAGTATTTAATGCCAGAATTGCCGCCCATGGCGAAATGAGGATGGATGCGAAAAGAAATTGGTTCCAGGTGAAAACGCAACAATATAACTTTTTTGACCCGGCGGCCAGATTGTTCTATATCCGGGGGAACATGTCCGGCATTCCCATGGTGGGCCTGGATTCATATGTCCGTGGCAAAGGAAATATGTTGATCAAAGTAGCTTCTTTATTTACCGTTGCCGATGCCAAGGGAAAAGAAATGGATAGCGGTGCACGGGTGACCTTATTTAATGATATGTGCTTATTGGCGCCGGCTACCCTGATTGATCCAAGAATCCACTGGGAGACGGTTGATGCATCAACGGTAAAAGCTACCTTTGAGGATCAGGGCGATGCAGTGTCTGCCCTGTTATATTTCAACGACCAGGGAGCATTAATCAATTTCGTGACAGACGACAGATACTATTCACCCATGGGAAAATCCTATCAAAGGGTAAGATGGTCCACTCCGGTCAAGGATTACCAGGAAATGAACGGGGTAAAAGTACCCACTTACGGAGAAGGGATCTGGCATTTTGCCGAAGGGGATTTTTGCTATGCAAAATTCAGGTTCCTGGAAATTGAATATAATTGTAAACAATTTAAATAAATAACTATTTTCCCAAGCCACAGGCCTGGTATACTTCCGGCTTACGGTCAGCTAAGAAACAGCCGTTGATGGTGCGGCTGTTTCTTAACCCTGCGGCAAAAGGAACGGTTGTCACCAGCACCTCAGATTGACATTTTTCCCCCATCTGTATATAAGAGGCCTGGGAAATGGTTTCTCCCATGGGGGTGATGATCCGGCTCCAACCAAAAAAGTGGGATGTTTTGTCCGGGGTATCACCAACCATATTGGCCGAGGCACACCAAACCCCATTCACCAAAGCGGCAGCTTCATAGAGTTTTGTCCACCAGCCAAAGGTCTCGCAAGGGCTTTCGTAGGCCGTGGGGTGCAGGATCAGGTCTGCTCCTTTTAAGGCAAGAATGCGCCAGCTTTCCGGAAAGTCGCCGTCATAGCAAATCAGCATGCCAATCCGGCCTATTTCAGTTTGTACCACCTGGAAGCTGTTTCCTGGATGCCAGATTTTATCTTCTCCCAAGGCACAATAAAGGTGGACCTTGCGGTGCACCAAAATAGGGATGCCCTGGGGGTTGACTAAGATCGCCGCATCATAGCACCGGTCCTCCTGACCTTTTTCGGGGAATCCTCCCGCCAGGTAGATGCCATGCTTTTTCGCCTGATCAGACATAAACCCGGAGATTATTCCCGGGATTTTTTCCGCATATGCTTGCGGATTTTCTATTCCATAGCCGATGGCCCAAAGTTCCGGAAGCAGGACAATCTGAGCGCCTTGTGCCGCCGCCTGCCCGATCAGCATCTCCGCCTCCTGTAAATTTAAGTCCACTTTTCCCGGATGAGCCTGAAATTGGATCATCCCTAAGGTAAGTTTTTCCGGCAATTTTTCAAAGGGATTCGTCACCTGTTCTGCACCTGCCCTTATCCGGTTATTTTTTACTCCATTCTTTTGGTTCAAGCTAAAGCCGGACAGTTTATCAGTTTTCTTCCAATGCGCCGGCGTATTGCTCCACTAACCTGCTCATGGTATCGGACAAACCTACAAATTCACAACCAACTAAATACCCGTCTCCTTCTTTATCAATACGGATGATTTTTAAGACGGCAAAGAAAAATTTCTCTTCCGTTAACTGGATTTTGGCGTCAAAATAATAATCCAGGGGAAGTTCATGACCACAAGTAAATCCTATGCCGGCTTTGGAAATGTTAATCACCTGGATATTTTCGTTCAAATCGCCAATCAAATTTTGGTTTTGCTTAAATAGGGAAGAAATAGTTAATTCCAGTTTTGCAGGCAGTCTTGGGGATTTTCTTCGTTCTTCCATCAATCCTCATCCTCCTATGCTTTTTGCTGTACCTGATACTTTCCATCCTCTGATATGTTAAATTCTATCATAAAAAAACGAGACCAGCCTCAGGCCAGGAATAAAAATTTTTTAAAAATCAGCAGCATTCAAAAATAAATTTTATCTGAAACAAAAGATCCATAAAAAAAACTGATTAGACGGACGGGGCTTTTGAATCTATAATTTCTATATCCAGGCTTTCTTAGAAATGGTGAGGAAATAGCATGTTTTTTGCGGGTGTGGATGTAGGTTCCGTTGCGGCCAAGGCCCTGATTTTGCAAGATCGTGAGATTATTGCATCGGCTATAGAGCCAACCGGTTGGAGTCCCAGGGGTGCGGGGCGTAGCGTATTTGAGAAGGCGGCAGAAAGAGCCGGTATACAGCCGGCTGATTTGAAACGAGTCATAGGAACGGGTTATGGCCGGGTTTCTCTGGATTTTATTGATCAGGCGGTCACGGAGATTACCTGCCATGCCAAAGGGGCTAATTATTGGTTTCCCGATCCGGCTTTGGTGATCGATATTGGCGGGCAGGACAGCAAAGCAATCGCTGTGGACGGTAAAGGAAAAGTATTAAACTTTGTCATGAATGACAAGTGTGCTGCGGGTACAGGACGTTTCCTGCAGCTGACGATGCACACATTGGGTTTGGAATTGGACCAGCTGGATCAGTTAATGCTGGTAGAGCCTGTAGCAATCAACAGTATGTGTACCGTTTTTGCGGAATCGGAGGTGGTCAGCTTGCTTGCGGCAGGAGTGCCGAAAGAAAAGATTGCGGCAGGCCTATACCATTCCATTGCCCGGCGCATATCCGCCATGATTGGTTCATTTGGACCTTTTTCCCAGGTCATTTTTACGGGGGGACTGGCAAATAATAAAGGCATGCAAACCACCCTGTCCAAAGTGTTGGGGGCGTCCATTGCCGTGCCTGAGAACCCCCAAATGATCGGTGCTTTAGGAGCCGCACTGATTGGTGAAGGTATGGCACATCACCAGTAAGCGGCATGATTCCGTCTCCACCTCATACCATTTTCATAGAGCAAAAAAGATGGTTGGATCTATCCGGACCATCTTTTTTGCGATTAGGAAAAATTTTTCAGCCAATTGGTTTAGCGGAAAGGGGACACACCTGCTGAAGCTGTGGCCTTTCTTAAGAGACAGGAATGTCCCCAATAATATCTTATGGGTCTCAGCAAGTAAGCAATATTACTTTAGTTCGAAAAACCCTTTGGCTTTTGGGAGTGGATCATTTCAGCTTGATCAACAGTTCCCCGGTGTTCACATGCTGTCCTTGCTTCACGAAGATGGACCCGATCACTCCGGCCCCGGGAGCGGAAACATTGGTTTCCATTTTCATGGCCTCAATAATGAGCAGGCCCTGGTGCTCTTTCACCTCGTCCCCTTCCGCAACCAGTATTTTTAAAACCGAACCGGGAATGCTGGCCCCGATCTCTAATGGGTTGGACGGGTCGGCCATTTTGGTAAAACCGGCTTCACTGTTATTGACCGTACAGGCCTTGTCTTTAATTCTGATCTCTCTTCTGTTGCCGTTGATTTCGAAGATTAAAGGCCGGCATCCTTCACTATCCAGCTTGCCGATTTCCAAAAGGCGGATGATCAGAGTTTTACCTTCGGCGATTTCAATTTCACAGATTTCACCTTCACTCAAGCCATGGAAGAAAATATCACTGCCCATGCGGGTAACGTCACCATATTTCTCCCGGGCGTGCAGGTACTCTTCGTAAACTTTGGGGTAGAGGGCATATGAGAGGATTTCTTTCTTAGAGGGCTCTTTCTGATATTTCTCCTGAAGATATTTTTCAATTTTATCAAAATCCTCCGGTTCCAGGATTTCTCCGGGCCGGCAGGTAATGGGTTTTTCTCCCTTTAGGACCAGCTTCTGCAGTTTTTCCGGGAAGCCCCCTTCCGGCTGGCCCATCATGCCCCGGAAATAATCCACTACAGAGTCGGGAAAGGATAAATCTTTCCCTTTTTCATAGATATTTTCCGGCGTCAGCTGGTTCTTCACCATGAAAATAGCCAGATCGCCCACCATTTTGGAGGAAGGCGTGACTTTGACAATGTCGCCCACCATGTCGTTGACGGTTTTGTACATTTTTTTAATGTCATGGAAATGGTGCCCCAACCCAAAGCTTTCCGCCTGGGATCTAATATTGGAGTACTGCCCGCCGGGCATTTCATGGGCATAAATTTCTGCGGTGCAGGATTTGAGCTCAGATTCAAACTGGCTGTACACCGGCCGGACGTCCTCCCAGTAATCGGAGAGCAGTTGAATATCATGGGTATCCATTCCCGTGTCCCGTACGGTATTTTTTAAGGCGGCGACGATGGAGTTCAAAGCCGGCTGGCTGGTCAAACCGGACATACTGTTAAAAGCCGTATCCACAATGTCCACTCCTGCTTCCGCCGCCATTAATACCGTGGCCACGCCGTTTCCGCTGGTGTCATGGGTGTGCAGGTGCACAGGCAGGGAAATCTCTTCTTTTAAGGCCCGGATCAGTTTTTCCGCCGCGTAGGGTTTGAGCAGGGCGGACATATCTTTGATGCCCAGGATGTGGGCTCCCATTTTTTCGATTTCCGTGGCTTTATTTACGTAGTAATGGAGTGAATATTTATCCTTGGTAGTATCCAGAATGTCGCCGGTATAGCAAATACAGGCCTCGGCAATTTTCCCGCTTTTCAGCACTTCGTCTACGGCGATCTCCATCCCTTTCAGCCAGTTTAGGGAATCAAAAATGCGGAAGACGTCGATGCCGCTGGCGGCCGATTCCCGGATGAACGCCCGGATCACATTATCCGGATAGTTTTTGTACCCTACCCCATTGGCGCCCCGGAGCAGCATCTGGAAGAGGATGTTGGGAATGCGCCGCCGTAATTCCTCCAGCCGGTCCCAGGGAGATTCTTTGAGAAACCGGTAGGCCACGTCAAAGGTAGCGCCTCCCCACATTTCCAGAGAAAAAAGGTCTTGCGCCAAAACCGAGGTTGCCTTGGCGATTTTGATCATGTCCCTGGTTCTCAGTCTGGTGGCCATTAAGGATTGATGGGCGTCCCGCATGGTATTGTCGGTGAGGAGCAGTTTATGCTGGCTTTTGATCCAGGCGACCACTCCTTCCGGTCCCATTTCCTCCAAAATCTGTTTCGTGCCTCTCAAACGGTTGGGCTGCTCCACTTTGGGCACGACGGGAACGTTAAACTCTCTTTTCAGGCCCCGGGTTTCATTGACAATGATTTCCCCGAGAAATTTCAGCACCTTTAATTCTTTATCGGCCTTCGTTTTGATATCGAAAAGCTCCGGGTGGTTGTTGATAAATCCCGTATCACAGGTGCCCTGAAGAAATTTTTCGTGGTTTAAGACGTTGATCAGAAAGGCCACATTGGTTTTTACCCCCCGTACGGTCACTTCCCGCAGGGCCCGGATGGATTTCCGGATGGCGTCTTCAAAGGTGCGGGACTGGGATGTTACTTTCACCAGAAGACTGTCGTAATAAGGGCTGATTTTAGCGTCGGTATAGCCTTCCGCGCCGTCCAGCCGGATGCCGAAACCGGAGCCGGTCCGGTAAACATCGATTTTTCCGATGGACGGGGCAAAATGATTGGAGGGATCTTCTGTGGTCACCCGGCATTGGATAGCATACCCTCTGGGCTGAATCTGGTCCTGTGAGGAAATGCCGATTTCGGGAGCATGCAAGGCATAACCCTGGGCAATGAGCAGCTGGCTTTGCACGATGTCAAAGCCGGTGACCATTTCCGTAACCGTATGCTCCACTTGAATCCGGGGATTCATTTCAATAAAATAGTGGTTCCCATAAATGTCGACCAGAAATTCCACCGTACCGGCGCTGCGGTAATTGACCGCCCGGGCGATCTTCAAAGCAGCGGCGCAGATCACTGCTCTTTTTTCCTCGGAGAGGGAAAAAGCAGGTGTAAATTCAATCACTTTTTGGTGCCTTCTTTGGATGGAACAATCCCTTTCATACAGGTGCACCACATGGCCGTATTTATCTCCCAATACTTGCACCTCGATATGCTTGGGCTGCTTGAGATATTTTTCAATGAAAATGTCGTCGATGCCAAAGGCGGATTTTGCTTCGTTTTTGGCGCTGTGGAAGGCTTCCATTAATTCCGCTTCGTTTTTTACTATCCGCATGCCCCGGCCGCCTCCTCCGGCGGCTGCTTTCAGCATCACCGGGTAACCGCAGTAGCGGGCAAATTCTTTGGCTTCCGCCTCTGAGCCGATGGGCCGTTCAATTCCGGGGATCGTAGGGACGCCGACTTCTTTGGCCAACAGTTTCGATTTGATCTTATCGCCTAATCTGTCCATCATCAGATGGGTCGGCCCGATAAATTCCATGCCGGCTTCTTCGCATTTCCTGGAAAATTCCGGGTTTTCGGCGAGAAAACCATACCCGGGATGAATGGCATCAACCCCTTTTTTTAAGGCCAGATGGATGATCTCATCAATACCTAAATAGGCTTGAATGGGCCCCTTGTTTTTCCCGATCAGGTAGGATTCATCTGCTTTGGTTCTAAAAAGAGAGCATTTATCCTCATTGGAGTATATGGCCACGGTACGGATGCCTAACTCGGTACAGGCCCGGAAAACCCGGATCGCGATCTCTCCCCGGTTTGCCACTAATACACGTTTCAATCTCTTAATCAATCCCATGTCCTCCTCTACTTACTCACAAAAAAGATATTTAGAAAATATCATAGGTGTTTTTACATAGATTTACAAGCCTTTTCCTTCATGTATACAATATATTATTCGCCAAAGGGCGGGAAAAAACTAGTGACGCTTCCCGGATCATTGTGCTATAATATAACTTAAGTTGAGAGATTTCAGTTTAGTTGACAAAATTCCATAGATGAGTTGAGTAGAGATGAGGGGAGCAGAGTCAGGTTGAGGTGAGCTTTTGGGAAACCACCAAACCGGGCAAAAGCCTGGTTTTTATTTTTTTACCTGAGAAACGGGGGAAAGGCACGATGGCGATTCAATTGGAGACCTACGACTTGGAGAGAATGTATCTGGAACAGGAAACAAAGCTGAGAGAATTTATGCACCGGCTCTTTGCCAAGTCTGCTTATTACCGGAACAAGCTTCAAGAAGCAGGGATCGGGCCAAATGATGTGAAAACAGTGGAAGACCTGAATGGGGTTCCTTTTACGGAGAAGGACAGCTTAAGGGAAGCATATCCCCTGGGCATGATGGCCGTAGACGAAGAAGAGGTGGTGCGCATTCATTCCTCTTCCGGTACCACAGGAAAACCTGTGATTATTCCTTATACCCGGCAGGATGTGGATACCTGGGCAGAGATGTTTGCCCGGTGCTACGAAACTGCAGGCGTGACGAAAAGAGACCGGGTTCAGGTAACGCCGGGATATGGGCTTTGGACCGCCGGCATCGGTTTTCAGGCCGGTGTAGAACGGCTGGGCGCCATGGCGATTCCTACCGGCCCGGGAAATACGGAGAAACAGTTGGAAATGATGCTGGACCTAAAGACCACGGTTCTTTGCGCTACTTCTTCTTATGCGCTTTTGCTGGCTGAAGAAATCAACCGTCGAGGCTTAAGGGACCAGATCCGTTTAAAAATCGGCATTTTCGGCTCTGAACGCTGGGGCGAAAAAATGCGGGCTAAAATTGACGACTATTTGGGCATCGAAAGTTTTGATATTTACGGGCTGACGGAAGTTTACGGCCCGGGGATTGCCATCGATTGCCCGGAACATCAGGGGATGCATTTCTGGTCCGACTATTTGCTCTTTGAGATCATTGATCCGGTAACAGGAAAACAAGTGCCCATCGGGGAACAGGGAGAATTAGTGATTACCACCCTGACCAAAGAAGGCTTGCCTCTCCTAAGGTATAGGACCCATGATATTACCAGAATTATTCCCCGCTATTGCTCCTGTGGCAGCCCCTACCCCATGATCGACAGGATTTTGGGGCGTACGGATGATATGATCAAAATCAAGGGCGTGAATATCTACCCGGGTCAAATTGATCATGTGCTCCGGATTACCCCGGGATGCAGCAGTGAATATCAGATTCATCTCAAAAGGGAGCAGGGCAAAGACCAAATGACCGTAAAAGCCGAATGCGAAGAAGGTTGTACTTCCCAAGAAGTGGGAGAGCGGTTGCAGAAGAATATCAAAATTAAAATCGGCATCGCCGTGGATGTGGAAATAGTACCCATCGGTGCTTTAGGGAGAAGCGAGAAAAAAAGTAAACGGGTATTTGATCTGCGCTATGTTTAATTTCTAAGCGCAGGTGTTTGATCCCTTCATTTTGGAAATAACCTTTTGAAGCCACGGGACATAGACTATAAAAAAGACGACCTAAACAGTCCGGCGGTGATTAGAAAGGGAAAGCAACAACATGGGGGGACAAAACATGGAGGGAAGAGGATTTGCGCACAAAAGCGGGTGAGGGCCTCGTCTTCCCAAGGATGGGAAAAAAGGCGGCTCTCAGAAAGAGGGAAATACTCCCGGAAAATAATGCATCATACCCCAAACCTATGTAAAGGGCTTGGGGTATTTTTTTGGATCGAAAGACAGAAGGATTACGAACACGACCGGAAAAATTTACTAAATATGGGAAGGAGAAAAAATTAATTTGCCGAATATGAAATATTCATAAGAGAAGAGTTTCCCTTTGTGAGATCCCATTTGGATCTGCTCTCGTTTCCGATTATCTTTCGTGAGATGCATACCCATCGTTAATTTTTAGGGAGGATAAAACAGCTATGAAACGGATAGGAAGGCTTGCCACTTTGCTTGTATTGGCCTCTGAAGAGGAACGGGAAAAAATGATGGAAAAAAGAAAAAAAGAGGGGTTACGCATCTGTATTGGAAAGGTGGGAACCATGCATGCGGAAAAAATAATTTCTGCCGTGATGACGGCAGCAAAGCGGGAAGAAATCTGGAACGGGGAAAGCTTTAAGGAGGAACATGCTCTTTACGCTGCCATTATGGAATCCCTGCATGGGATCTGCCGGGGACAGCTTATTTTTAATGAAGCACTGCGTACGGTTGGTCTCACTTTTTCTATTGTGAGAGGACAAATGCTGGAAGCTCCCGGCGATTGGGTTGCCGTATGTTTATATGGGACCATTGGGCCCCCGATTAAAGGATTTGAACACGAAGTGCTTGGCCTGGGCATAAACCATATCTAAATACCATGGAGTTACGCTGGTTTAAAAAAATAAAAAAATTTTAACAATAGAAGGAATTTTTAGTACAATATAGAAAATAGATTATTAATGATACAATGGAAAAAGCCCATAGATGGTTAGCGAATTAGGGGGCATGTTTAAGTTTTTGAAAAACTTAAACGTGCCCTTTTTTTGATGTGAAGAACGCATGAGAGGAAGGGGGATTGCAGGGGCAGAGGTGCTTTTTAATTATGGGCGGCACAGATTTGTACGGCACAAAGAAGAAATTTAATGGAGGTGTTCAAAAAATGGGAAGCAGGGAAAATTTAATTCAAGCCGTGATAGACGGCGACCGGCAAGCTGCGGAAAATTTGGCAGAAGAAGTGGTAGCCGGTGGCGGGGACCTGAAAGAAGTGACAGAACGGCTGACGGATGCCATGAGAATGGTGGGGGAAAAATTTAATCGATTTGAGATTTTCCTCCCGGAAATGATGTTGGCTGCCGAGGCTATGACCAGAGCGATGAAAGTGATTGGCCCGAAGATGATGGTTGGGGCAGGTATTCAGAAAAAAGGCAAGGTCGTGATAGGGGCTCCATCCGGTGATATGCACGAGATTGGAAAAGATATCGTCATCACCGTATTAAAGGCAAGCGGATTTGAAATTGTCAACTTAGGGACCAATGTGGATGCTCTGGAATTTATCAAAAAGGCCCAGGAAACCAAGGCAGATATAATCGGAATTTCTACTTTGATGACCACTACCATGCCCGGTGCGGGAGAAGTGATCGAATTATTAAAAGAAAAGGGGCTAAGGGATCAAATAAAAGTGATGGTTGGGGGAGCTCCCACTTCTCTGGAATGGGCTAAAGCTATAGGCGCCGACGGTTGGGCGGAAAATGCGTCTCAGGCGGTAAACCTGGCGGAACAGTTATTGAAAAAATAAAAAAACAACAAAAATTGGGGGAGGTAGATCAGATGGCATACAGAATGTGGGAAATCATGGAGCGAGCCCGAAAGGGCCCTTTTATGGAGCAGGAAGATTTCATCTACAACCGGATTATTCCTAACATGCGGGAAGTAGTAAAGAAATATGGCATCAAGTATGATCCCGCTCATCCCATACCGGCCGATGATGACCTGGCGGACCGGGTGTGGCAGGCGGCCGTGGAGTTTTTCCTGAAGACGGGTGTCTATAACCAAGATACCCATAGAATCATTGAATGTACGGAACGTGAAGTAAAGGAGGCCCTGTACGCTGCTCCGGACCATTATCTGGTCGGGACGGGTAAAGAGGAGAGAACCTTTGGGCATCGTGAGGTGGAAGACCAAAGACCGCCTTTTGTGATCATGAGTCCGGACATTACCTATGATGAGCCGGACCATCTGGCCTCATGCCTGGCCTATTTAAAAGAGCCGTTAATGGATGGGATTTGTTCACCCCTGTTGGAAGAATTTATGGGCATGAAAATCAGGGCAGGAAGTCCGGTGGAATTAGGCGGCTGTATCGAACATGCCATGAACTTGAGGCAGGCTGCCAAACTGGTGGGACGCCCCGGCATGTTTTTTGTCGCCGTGGGCACTGCCGAATCGGATATGGCCCAGATCGCCGTCAGTGATAACGACTGGGGAGTAAGAACGACGGATGGCCGCTTGGTGGGAACGATTACGGAAATGATGACCAATAATGCCATGTTGAATAAGGCGGCCCATTACCAGCAGTTCGGCTGCTTTGGCGGCAGTCTCACCGGGGCTATTTTTGGCGGATATGCCGGAGGCGCGGAAGGGACAGCCGTGCTGGAAACCGCATACCACCTCAAAGGCCTCATGGTGCACCAATGCCAGTTCCAGCAAAGTTTCCCCTTCCACCTGCAATATGGTTCCAATACGGGAAGGGAAATGCTGTGGGTTGTGAGCATCTTTTCCCAGGCCGTGGCGCGCAACAGTCATCTTGTTCAGGATTCCAACGGCTTTGCCAATGCCGGGCCGGGTACAGATATGCTCTATTATGAAACGGCGGCCCATGCTCTGGCCAGTACCGTATCGGGAAACAATCTGTGGGAAATGGCGCCTGCCCGAAACAAACATCACAATAGAGGAACCCCCTTAGAGTGCCGTTTGGCGGCGGAAGTGGGTCATGCTGTGGCGCGGCAAGGGATGACCAGAGCACAAGCCAATGAGATTGCCCAGAAATTGCTGGCGAAGTATGAAGAGCAAATTTCCACGGCCCCCATGGGAAAAACATTCCAGGAAATGTATGATGTGAGAAGGGCCGTGGCTAAACCTGAGTTTGAAGATCAATATTACAGGATTAAAGAAGAAATTGCCGGCATGGGCATCCAGTTTATCTATTGATAAGAAAATTTTCTGAAAAATTTTTAATCTTTAAAGGAATTATTTGCCAGATATAGAAATAACTATATTTATAAATCATAACTTTAATTCAAAGCATGATGCAAGGGATTAGGCCCATAGTTATTAGTGGATTAGGGGGCTGAACTGAAGAAATTCAGAACAGCCTCTTTTTGTTTCCTTCATTGAACAATAAGGTGGGGAGGGAGAGGGATGACACCGGAAATTCTTGCTCAAATCCGGAAAATTGTCGGGATGGATTATGTTTTTACGGAAAAGGAAGATTTATTCTGTTATACCTATGACGGCAGTTTTGTCCTTGACCGGCCTAAACTGCCGGGAGTCGTGGTGATGCCGGGAAATACGGAGGAGACTTCCCGGATCATGAAACTGGCCCATACCTACGGAATACCGGTGGTGCCGCGGGGAGCAGGGAGTAATTTAAGCGGGGGGAGTTTATCGGAGCAAGCCTGTATTGTCATGCAGATGACCAGGATGAACCGGATCCTCAACATGGACCGGCGCAACATGACGGCTGTCGTGGAAAGCGGAGTGATTACCGGAACCTTTCAGGAGGAAGTAGCCAAAATGGGCCTTTTTTACCCGCCCGATCCATCCAGCTTAGCATTCTCCACCATGGGAGGAAATGTAGCCGAGTGTGCCGGCGGTCCGAGAGGTGTCAAATATGGGGTGACCCGGGACTACGTCCTGGGGCTGGAGGTGGTTCTGGCGGACGGCAGTGTGATTAAAACCGGTTCCGCCACCATGAAATGTGTTGCCGGCTATGATTTGACAAAGCTATTTACCGGATCTGAAGGCACTCTGGGCGTCGTGACCCAAATCACGGTGAAATTGTTGCCCATGCCTCAAGCCAGGCAGACTGTACTGGCTTCTTTTTCCAATCTAGACCAGACTGCGGAAACAGTGGTGGAAATTCTTTCCCGGGGAATTATCCCGTCTGCCCTGGAATTAATGGATCAAGTTTATATTCAAAACATTGAGAGTTTCATGCCTTCAGGGCTTCCTTTAGATGCGGAAGCGGTTCTCTTAATAGAAGTCGATGGCCCGAAAAGCTCTCTGGACGAACAAATCAGTGAGATTGCAAAGATTTGCCGGAACCAGGGCGCGATGCACATCCGGTGCGCCAGTTCCCAGGAAGAACGGGAGAAACTTTGGGCCGCAAGGAGAGGGGCCTACGGAGCAATAGCAAGGAATTATCCTACCATTATCTCGGAGGATGTGACCGTGCCCAGGGATAAAATTCCGGAAGCAGTACGCCGGGTGCGGAAAATTGCCGAGACCTTTCAACTCACCATTGCCATCATCGCCCATGCCGGTGACGGGAATTTCCATGCCAGTATCCTTACCGATGAAAAGAATAGCACAGAAATGGCCAGGATTCAGCAGGCCCTCCCGGAATTGTTCAAAGCGGCCCTGGAGCTGGGGGGGACGATTACCGGAGAACATGGCGTGGGCCTTACCAAAGCCCCTTATCTCCCCTGGGAAACAGGTGCCGGGGGAATGCACGTCATGAAAGCTATCAAAGATGCCTTGGATCCCAAAAACATTCTCAATCCGGGAAAAATGTTTGGGAACAGGAGCTGGTCATGATGGACAGCAAAGATGTAGACGAAATGTTGAAAAAATGCAACAGGTGCGGGGCCTGTCAGTCTGTATGTCCGGTCTATGCGGAACTGGGAGTGGAATCAGGATTGGCCCGGGGTAAAATCCAACTGGTCAGAGGGCTTAAGCAGGGTGAACTAGTCTGGTCCCCAGGCATCGCCAAAAGAATGGATCTCTGTCTCCAGTGCAAACGCTGCACCGTAAACTGTCCTGGAGGAACCGAGGGAGATGCCTTGATTCGCTGGGGAAGAGCAGAAGCGCAAAAAAAAGTAGGGGTTCCTTTTCTCTATAAGCTGATTGCCCGCTTTTTACTGCCCAGACGTGAGATTTTTACTTCCGCATTGACCATGGGCAAATTCGGCCAGAAGATCCTTTTTCGTCCCGGGCCTAACGGGCAGGGTCAACTGCCCCGGATTCCCCTGGGATTGGATCAAAGAAGGGTAATCGGCACCCTGGCCTCTCAAACATTGAAACAAAGACTGCCCCAAGTGAATCCGGTGCCGTCGCCGGTGCTGAAAGTGGTCTATTTCAGCGGTTGCATGGCCAATTATCTCTATCCCCAGGTGGGGGAAGCACTGGTCCGGGTCTTAAATCAAAACAGGGTGGAGGTGGTTGTGCCCAAATTGCAGCATTGCTGCGGGATGCCGGTATATTCCTCCGGAGACTTTGAGACCGCCCGGATCATGGCCCAAGAAAACATCAAAGTGCTGGCCGGCGTGGCGGCCGATGCAATTGTAGTATCCTGCGGCTCCTGTGGTTTGGCCCTGAAAGAGCATTATCCGGAGCTTTGGGCAGATGGTTCCGAACTGAGGGAAAAAGCCCGCCAAGTAGGGGAAAAGGTAAAAGATATCACAGAATTAGTGGCTTTATTGGATTTCACAAAAGGATTGGGACGGCTGGATGGCAAGGTCACTTACCATGACCCCTGCCATTTGAGGAACGGCATGAAGGTGGCCCGGCAGCCCCGGGGCATCTTGAAAAGTATCCCGGGGTTAACCTTTATCGAAACCCAGCAAGGACATTGCTGCGGATCAGGCGGATCTTTCAGTTTAAAACACTATGATTTATCGGCCAAAATTACGGACTGCTGCCAGGAAGAGTTGTCCCGTACCGGGGCCGAGATCGTGGCTACCGGTTGCCTGGCGTGCAGGATGCAGTTGGAAGATGGGATCGCGCAAAAAGGAATAAACCTTCAAGTTAGACATACCGTGGAACTCTTGGATCATTCCTATCGGGGGAAAAGTATTCTGTGAAAGGAGGGTAGCAAAGCCCGGGACGATTGGCATATGGCGTCAAAATCCGGAAAGGAGGGAGGGGTGAAATAGTTTTTCACAAAAAGATGCAGTGAATAAAAAAGAAAGACCTAGAGAAAGATGAATCCCAAGAATTAGGTGCAGAATAAAAAATACAAAAAAGGAAAGAGGGGCTATTGAATGGAGAAAAATGTAAGACCATCCTTTGGTATTGCTCTATTTATATTCCTTGCCATTATCGCCACGCTTTCTATCGGCATGTTTGTCCTCAAGGTTGACTTGCATCCCCTGCTGATCATTTGTATCCTTTTTACCGCCCTTATTTGCATGAAAGTAGGCTTTACCTGGGAGAATGTAGAATTGGCCTTGTGCAACGGCATTAACCGCGCCATGACCTCCATGTTTATCTTCATTCTGATCGGCATGCTCATTGGTTCCTGGACCCAGTCCGGCACCATTCCCGGCCTGGTATACTATGGGTTAGGCTTATTATCCCCCCAATTTTTCTTACCGGCAGGCTTTATTGTTTGTTCCATCATGTCTTTTGCCACAGGCACCTGCTGGGGTACCGGAGGTACCCTGGGTGTGGCGCTGCTTGGTATGGGCGCCGGCATGGGCATGCCCTTGCCTCTGGTCGCCGGGATGGTGATTTCCGGGGCATATTTCGGTGATAAAATGTCCCCCGTTTCCGATACCAACAACCTTTCCACCGTCAACAGCGGGGCCAACATTTACGGCCACATTGCTTCCATGGCCCGTACCGCCATCCCCACCTTCATCATCAGCCTGGCCCTTTATTCTATTATTGGCATCAGTTATGCCGGCGCCAGCTATAATGCTGCTGATGTGGAAGCTATCCGCAGCACCATTGCGGGAAAATTCCATATTAACATCGCTATTTTGCTTCCCCTGGTGGTCCTTCTGATTGTTTCTTTCTTGAAGGTGGCTCCGGTTCCCGCCCTGTTTTCCGGGGTCGTGGCAGGCAATATCATTGCCGCACTTGTTCAGGGCACTTCCCTGCACGATATTCTCACCTGCCTGAATTACGGCTTTTCCAGTGAAACCGGCAATGCAGTGGTGGATAAAATCGTCAATAACGGGGGCATTCAGGATATGATGTGGACCTTTTCCCTTGCCTTCATTGCCGTTACTTTGGGCGGTTTATTGGACGATATGAAAATTCTCGAGGTACTCATCGAAAAGGTGGTAGTGAAGATCAAGTCCCAGTTTTCCTTGGTTACCACCACCATTTTTTCCTCGATCATCAGCAATGCCGCTATGGGTGAAAACTATCTCTCCTCCATCATCAACAGCCGCCTCTGGGGGAGAGCCTACGACAAGCTGGGCATGCAGCGCCGCATGCTTTCCCGCTGTGTGGAAGAAGGCGCTAACCTTACCTCAGCCCTGATCCCCTGGACAACGGCCGGGGCATTTTTCTACGGGGCCTTCAAAATCAACCCCTTTGTATACGCGCCCTATGCTTTCTCCAATTATATCTGCTTCTTGATGACCATCGTCCTGGCCTTTTTCGGCATTGCCATCGTCAAGGTCCCCGCAGAAGGGAAAAAGGACCGTTTCTACGAAATGGAGCAGGCCAACCTGCACAGGGCTGTCGCCTCAGGGGACATCAAGTTTAATCCCCGCGAAATCGAGCAAACTCCCCACGGGGACGTCACTGCTTAAAATCATCTTTTGGGCTGAGGCAGGAAGGAATGGGTGAGTGGTGCCAAAAGGGGAGCAAGTTCTTCATGTGAGAGGGGGAAATCCATGAAAAGAATAGAGAAGAAAGCTTTAGCCAGGCGAGGCATTGATGGATTAGCCGCCTATGTACCAGGCAAGCCTGTAGAAGAAGCAATAAGAGAGTATGGTCTAAAGGAGATGATCAGGCTGGCGTCCAACGAAAACCCTTTGGGTACGTCGCCCAAGGCACTCGAGGCCATGAAGCAGGCGCTGGATGACGCTTACCTGTATCCGGAAGGCAGCAGTACGGAATTGAGGAGAAAAGTCGCCGCTACCTTTGGCATAGAAGCGGATATGGTGATCTTCGGCAACGGGGCGGACAATATCCTTTTGATGATTGCTCAGGCTTTTATCGATGAGGACGATGAGGTGATCGTAGGAGATCCCACCTTTTCCGTATATGAAACCGTGACGCGAATCATGGGGGGAAGGGTGGTCAAAGTACCCTTGCGTGATTTTACCTATGATTTATCCGCGATTGTCCGCAAAATTACGCCCCAAACGAAACTGATTTTTGTGTGCAATCCCAATAATCCTACCGGGTCATTGGTTACAGAAAAAGAGGTGGCCCAGTTTATGGACCAGGTGCCTGCCCATTGCGTGGTGGTTTTTGATGAAGCCTATGCGGAATTCGTGCAAGAAAGAAATTACCCGCAAACGATCCGATATATCCATCACCAAAAAAATGTGCTCATGGTACGGACTTTGTCCAAAATATTTGGTCTGGCAGGGGTACGGATCGGGTATGCGCTAGGGCCCCAAAAACTGATAAATGTTTTATGTAAAGTAGCGGAGCCTTTTCCGGTTAATCGGGTAGCCCAGGCCGGGGGTCTGGCCGCTCTTGACGATGGGGAATTTGTTAAACGAGTTTTAGAAGTAAATGAAGAAGGAAAGCATTACCTGTATGAACAGTTTTCCCAATTGGGCATGTCCTACGTTCCCTCGCATACGAACTTTGTTTTTGTGCATCTGGGCATGGACGGAAAACTTGCTTTCCAAAAGCTGTGGGAAAAAGGCATTGTCATTCGTCCGGGAGATATCTGGAATCTGCCGGAATTTTCCCGGATTACCATCGGAACGGCGGAACAAAATGAAAAATTGGTAAAAGCGCTGGCAATGATCAAAAAAGAAAATGCATCCTAGATGGGGTTGTCAATCCCAGCCTACTTCGGAAAAAATCCCGTATCACTGTCCAAGTGGTACGGGATTGATTTTTCATTCAATCTTTGGACTTGCTGAAAATGTCGACGAGAATTTTAAAAATTTCCCCTACTCCTTTAATCAAGGTAATGCCGGTATCCGCCTTATCATTGATGGTGGCTACGGTCTCCGACAGGCCGCTGCCCAGGTTGGACAAGGAAGATCCCACTTCATCCACTTGATGCCTGATGGACTGGGTCATTTCGCTGGTATTTTTTAAGGTTTCGGGAAGCAATTTAAACGACTTATCCATATTTTCCTGGTGGTGTTTAAAAAAATCCCTTCCGCTTTTGAGCAGGTCGTTCAAATTTTTTAAAGTAACAATAAAATAGATTCCGGCACAAAGGGCCACAATGAAGAGGATAATTAAACCTAAATCATGCAGTGAAATATACATTTTAGCACCTTCAGTCTGCCCGCTCCAGGGCACTCGTTATCGCTGGGTCATCAACCCTGTCCACTAGCCTGCATCAGCAGGGGAATGCTCCAGGTGCCGGCGGCACCGTATCCTTCAGGGAAGAGTGTTCCCTAAAAGGCATTGCACTTCTTTAAGGGTACTTCTGCCTTTATGCGCAATATTCCGATCGTGAAGTTCCCAAACCCCGGCAACCGGTACCCGGATCCCGAAAAGCCCTTGGGGTTTTTATGGTTCTTCCATTTCCCCCGTGTTTGGAAATATTTCCGGCTCGCTTTCCCCAACAGGAGCTTCCTGAATTTGTTTCTTGCCTTGTTTACTTACGGAGGCGACTTTCTCTTTTACTTCTTTTGTCACCTTTTCAATTTTTTCTTTGGCATCAGACATTTTTTCTTTCGCTTTCTTTGCCGCTTCTTTCGTTGTTTCGGAAATTTGCTCCCTGGTTTCTTTCCCTGGTTTGGGAGCAAGCAAGACGCCTATGGTTCCGCCTACGGCCGTTCCTACGGCAGCTCCGATGGCCAGGTTCTTGGCGGTCTTTTTGCGTTCGGCCTTTTGCTTTTTCTTTTTGCTTTTTTCCAGCAGCTCTTTGATTGGCATTTTTAGCACCTCCTAAGTTTTTTTTGAAGGCAGCGTGCAAATGGATAAATTAACCTATAAACTAAATTCTATTTTTTTCTAATTATTCCTGCAAAATTTCGTTCATTTCCGTGAAAAAGGTAATGGAAAAAAATTATTTTCTCTCACAGGTGTTTTTGCGGTCCAATTTGGAGATTAAATTTGGCATTGTTTTTGCTTATAATTATTTTTGTGTTCAGTTAGATTAGGATTAATGTTACGAGGGGAAGGTATTATGAGAACAGTCATTGTCGGGGCAGGGGCAATGGGCAGTTTGTTTGGTGCATTATTGACAGAGGCAGGTGTTGAGGTATTACTATACGATATTGCAGAGGAGCAAGTAAATGCCATCAACAACCATGGGTTGATTATTGAACGGGACAACCGGCGACGGGTGATAAAAATTAAGGCTACTACACAGGTGAGCCACTTGGGAATAGCTGATTTACTGATTATATTCGTTAAGTCCTATGACACCATGACAGCTATTGAGGAAGTTAAGCCCTGCATTCGTTCACATACCCAGGTCTTAACCCTGCAAAATGGTGAGGGAAATATAGAGGCAATCATCAAAGCAGTTCCTTCCCGGCAAGTATTGGCAGGAGTGACATCCCACGGGGCAATGCTTATTAGTCCTGGAATCATTCGCCATAACGGGGGCGCCAAGACCTTTATCGGATCAGTAGGTAAAATGGAAGGATCTTCAGTTGAAGCTGTTGCTCAACTATTGAATCAGGGGGGCATCGAAACAGTGGTGTGTGAGGACATCAAACAGGCTATTTGGACTAAATTAATCGCAAATGCAGCCATCAACCCACTAACAGCTATTACTGGATGCTGTAACGGAGAGTTACTGGATGAAGAGAATCTGTTCGTGCTGATGAGGAATATTGTGGAAGAGGGTAAGAATGTGGCTAATGCTCAAAAAATAAGGCTTTTTCAAGATGATATGTTTGATTATGTAAAGAGCGTCTGTTTAGCCACTAAGAAAAATAAGTCTTCTATGCTGATGGATATATTAAAAGGTAGACGTACAGAAATAGATGCCATAAATGGAAGGATAGTTCTAATAGGTAGAAAAAGTAACGTGAATGTACCTGTAAATCAATGTGTTACTTTATTAGTCCAGTATATGGAGAAATGAGGTGGGTAATATGGATGTTGTTACGGGGTTAAAAAATTTGAATAAGTACCATCATATTGTTATTGCACTGGGAAACTTTGACGGGATTCATCGTGGCCATCAAAGGTTAATTAAAAAGACTGTTGAACTGGCCAAACAATTAGATGGAGTGCCCTCATTATTATTCTTTGAGCCACATCCCATGAACGTATTAAACCCTAACAGCAATTTTCGAACTCTTTTGTCCATAAAGGATAAAATTAGAATGATTGAACAGTTGGGGATTAGATTACTAATTATATTACCGTTTACCCAGGATATTGCTAATTTAACACCCCATGAATTTGTAAAAAGCGTTTTGGTTGACAAACTAAATGTGAAAACTGTGGTAATCGGCTATAATTATACCTTTGGTTATAAAGGCGCTGGAAACGTTTTGACCATGGACACTCTGGCAAGGCAGTATAATTTTAGAATGACCGTTATTAGTCAGTATAAAATTAGAAATCAAGAAGTCAGTAGCACGCATGCTAGAAATTTATTATTAGAGGGAAATGTCAGCGGCGCTGCTATGATTCTGGGTTATCATCCTTTTTTGTGGTGCAAAGCAGGTGCGGTAGACAGGTGGAAAAGTGGCCGGATGATAATGACATTGATTCCGGGATACAATGTCATAGTACCCGCTGACGGTGTCTACTTTGCTAAAATAAGTCTAAATGATGATCTGTTTGAAAGCATGGCCTATGTGGGTATTAAAGCAAGCACTGGCATAAAAATAGAAGCTTTTTATCTTTCTGAAGATATTTACGGATGCACAATCTGTGTTGAATTTATCAGGCGGCTTCATGATGGTTTAAGGTGCGAAGAAAATAATAGATTATTAAATGCTTAGAGACAGTTGTCTGGCGGCATCAGTGATGTCTCCAGACATCACTCTGATGAAGATCCTTTGATAAAAGAAAAATAGGAAAAATCAAAAAAAAGCAGAGGTCTAATGATGTCCAACAGCATCATTAGGTCCCCTGCTTTTTTTCTTAAATCGTCGTGATGTTTTGTTTCAGTATGGGAAATCATTAATTCATTTTCTGTTTAGTAAGAATTTGCAATGCAAAAGGGCAATTTTATCAAGGATTCAGGGGCAAAAGTTTAATCAATAATAACTTTCATCGGACACAAAAATTTGCATCTAAATACATTTTTCCCAAACGGGAAAAGTTGGCCCGGTTTATGCTAAATATCCATACTAAATGCCAATTCGGCAAATTAGTTAGAAAAAGTACAAAGAAAGGAGTCAGTATAAGATGAGCAAATGGGAAGAACTGTATCGTCAAAAGTTAACCACTCCGGAGGAAATCGCCAAGAAATTTAATTCAGGGGATTATTGTGTTAGTAATGGTCAAATAGCAGAGCCCTGTGCCATTATGCGAGCATTGGCCGAAAGGGCCCAAAAAGATGATCTGAAAGGCATTGTGCACACGATGCTGCTGCCCATGAGAGATCAATTGTATTTAAAACCGGAGATGTCGGAAAGAATCCATTATAATTCTTTGTTTATTAGCGGGTATTCCCGTGAGCTGATTTGGAACGGGTATGCCGACTATCTTCCCAGTTTTTATAGTGAGGATCCCAGGAATGTAAAAAGCCGGGGAGATATTGATGTGTTTTATGGCACCGTTTCCCCCATGGATAAACACGGCTACTTCAGCTTTGGCACAGCCTCGGATATGGGCGACCTGGTTTATGAGGCGAAAAAGGTTTTCTTGGAAGTAAATCCTACTGCTCCCCGCTCTCATGGCAATTGTTTTATCCATGTTTCTAAGGTAACCGCTCTTTGCGAATCCAAGGTCCCGATTACGGAAGTCCCCAGCCCGGAAATAACCGATGTGGACAGAGCCATAGGCGGATATATCGCCGCGGAAATCCCGGATGGGGCCTGTATTCAGCTGGGAATCGGCGGCATGCCCAACGCCGTTGCCCAAGGTCTGTTTGACCGGAAAGATTTAGGCGTGCACAGCGAAATGTTTACAGAATCTATGGTCGATCTGATCGAAGCAGGGGTGATTAATAATTCCCAAAAGAGGATTCACCGGGGAAAATGTCTGGTTACATTTACATTCGGGTCCCGCAAAGTGTATGACTTTCTTGACGATAACCCGTGCATTGAATTTGGCCCGGTAAATTATGTCAATAATCCTTTTTTAATCAGCCAAAACGATTACATGATTTCTATCAATGCCTGTGTGGAAGTAGACCTGTTCGGTCAGGTTTGTTCTGAATCCATTGGACCGAAAAATTTCAGCGGTGTAGGAGGGCAGCTTGATTTTGTGCGAGGAGCGATGGCGTCAAAAGGGGGTAAATCCTTTATTGCCATGCCCTCAACGGCAAAAGGCGGTAAAATTTCTAAAATCAGAGGGGTGCTTACTACCGGAGGGATCGTTTCTACATCCAGAAATGATGTGGACAATATTGTGACTGAATATGGGATTGCCCGATTACGAGGGAAAACATGCTCTGAAAGAGCAAAAGCATTGATTGCTATCGCTCATCCTAGTTTCAGGGAGGAACTCACCAAAGAAGCTCAGGATATGCATATTATCCCGAAAAAATAGGGTATTGCGGGCAGGTTCGTGTGGAGAAATGATATGTGAAACAGGGGGATTAAAAATGGATTTACAACTTACCGAAGAGCAGGAACTAATTATCAAAATGGCGCGTGAATTTGCAGAAACGGAGGTTGGGCCGAAAGCGGCCGAGGTGGATAAAAATCACCGTTTCCCGGAAGAAACGGTGGCCCGGATGGCAGAATTGGGGCTGATGGGCATTCCGATTCCGGAAGAATACGGGGGAAGCGGATCGGACTATCTGACCTATGTGATGGTGGTGGAAGAATTGGCCCGGGCTTGTGCGACTACCGGCGTGATCCTGTCCGTACACATGTCGGTATGTACGTATCCTATTTTTCAATTAGGGTCTGATGATCAAAAGAAAAAATATGTTGTACCCTTGGCTGCCGGGGAAAAGCTGGGAGCATTTGCCTTAACCGAGCCGGGTGCCGGCTCTGATGCGGCAGCACAGCAGACAACAGCCGTTCTGGACGGCGGCCACTATGTGCTAAACGGCACAAAATGCTTTATTACCAACGGAGCGTACGCCGATGTCTTCATTGTCGCGGCGATGACGGATAAAAGCAAAGGGACCAAAGGCATTTCCACCTTTATTGTGGAGAAAGGTTTTCCTGGATTCTCTGTGGGACAGACGGAAGACAAAATGGGCCTAAAGGGTTCCAGCACCACAGAAATCATTTTGAAAGAATGCAGGGTACCGGTAGAGAACCTGCTGGGAAAAGAAGGCGATGGTTTTAAGGTTGCCATGGCCGCTTTAGACGGCGGGCGGATCAGTATTGCCGCCCAGGCTGTGGGTATCGCCCAGGCCAGTTTAGACGCTTCCGTTGCCTATGCCAAGGAGAGGAAACAATTCGGGAAACCGATTGCTTCCTTCCAGGCGATTCAATTCATGATTGCGGAAATGGCCACGAAAATTGAAGCTGCCAGGGGACTGGTGCATCGTGCCGCCTGGCTGAAGGATCATCATTTGCCTGTAACCCAGACCTCTGCCATGGCCAAATATTATGCCGCAGAAGTTGCTTCCTGGTGCAGCAATCGAGCCGTGCAAATTCATGGCGGGGCCGGATATACCACAGCTTATCCCGCGGAGAGATTGATGCGCGATGCCAAGGTTACCGAAATCTATGAAGGCACCACGGAAATTCAAAAGATGGTAATCGCAGGCAGTCTATTAAGATAACGGGGTGGTAGCGATGAAAATAGTAACTTGTTACAAATGGGTGGCTGATGAGGCTGATATTCGGGTTGATGAACGAAACAGGACGCTGCAGTTCGACCGGGTCAAATATAAGATCAGTGAATATGACCGCAATGCGCTTGAAGTGGGGAGCGAATTACAGGAGAAATACGGTTATCAGTTTGTGGCGGCAACCTGCGGGGATCAGGTGGAGCCATCCTTAAAGGATGCCCTCTCCCGGGGCCCGGAAAACATCTATTATGTAAACGATGAAAAACTGGCGCAAGCCGATGGTTGTGTGACCGCAAAAGTTTTGGCCGGCATCATCAGGACAATTGGCGATGTTGATTTGGTAGTGTGCGGAGAGGGTTCTGGTGATGAGTATGCCCAACAGGTGGGGCCCCGGCTGGCGGCTCTTTTAGGATATGCATCTTGTACGTATGTCAACAAAATTACTGTTCATGATCATGGCTTTCTGGTGGAGCGAAAACTGGAAGACGGAGTGGAAGTGCTGGAAGTAAACGGGCCTGCTGTCGTCACCGTTCTGCCCGACATGAATACGGCGCGCATCCCCAGCCTGAAGCAAATACTGGGAGCCAAGAAAAAGCCTTCGACCAGGCTGACTTTTGAAGATATCGGTTGTAACCAGGCGGACTGCGCACCAAAATTAAAAACCCTGAGCACCTTGGGCACCGTGATGGAGCGGAAATGCTTATGCATGAATGCAGACGGCCTGCCTATTCAGGAAGCGGTGGTTAAATTGGCGAAACAGCTTGATGCTGACGGGGCTCTCGTCTAAAGGAGGAAACAGTATGAGTGGAGTTTGGGTGATTTCGGAAACACCGCAGACAGCCTGGGAATTGTTGGGGAAAGCCCGGGAACTGGCCGGGGGAGATGCTGTAACGGCTTTTGTGGTGGGGGATGATGCCGTTGGGCAGGAAACCATTGCTTATGGAGCCGATCAGGTAAGATTGATGGACCTGCCGGTAAGCACCCCATGGGAAGAATATGCGGGTGTAATGGGCCGGGAAGCGGAAACAGCCAGACCGGCAGCAGTCCTGGTAGGCGCCAGCCGCCGGGGCAAAGACCTGGCCGCCCGACTGGCCGCCCTGCTGGATGCGGCCTATGTCTCAGAATGCAAAAGCATCCGTTCGGAAGACGGAAAGTACATTACGGAAAGAATCGTTTATGGGGGTCTGGCGGTAAAGAAGATGGAATCGACCGGTTGTTTGGTGGCCAGCATTGCTCCCCGGACTTATGAACCAAAGAAAGATGGGGAAAGGACCGGTATTGTGGCAAAATTGGATCCGGCCGGCGCCAAGGTAAAGGTCAAAGAAAGAAGACCAAAACCGGCCGAATCAGTCAATATTTCTGAGGCCAGCATTGTCATCGGCGTGGGCAGAGGTTTCAGTTCCCAAGCAGAGGTGAAACTGGCGGAAAATCTGGCTGCTGTTTTGGGCGGCGAGATCGGCTGCACCAGGCCCATTGCCGAAGATTTGCACTGGCTGCCGGAAGACAGGTATATCGGCTTGTCCGGGCAGGTTGTGAAGCCTATCCTGTATATTTGTGCCGGAGTTTCCGGACAGGTACAGCATGTTTACGGGATTAGGGATGCCAAAACAATCGTGGCTGTTGAAAAGAACGAAAGTGCACCTATTTTGCAGGTGGCCGATTATTACATTATCGGTGATCTCAAGGAGGTTCTGCCTGCCTTAACGGAGGCTATTTCAGCAGTTAAATAGGGGGCTTTGACGATGTCGCAAGACAAGTTTGATGTGATTGTCGTAGGGGCGGGTCCGGCAGGCAGTACGGCGGCATACATGCTTGCCGGCGCCGGCAAAGAGGTCCTGCTCATCGAAAGAGGGGATGCGCCGGGGTCCAAAAATATGACCGGGGGGCGGCTGTATGGTCATAGTCTGGAACAGGTGATGCCAGGCTTTGCCAAGGAAGCGCCGGTGGAAAGAAAGATTGTCAAAGAAGTGATCTCATTTCTTACGCCGGACACTTCCGTTTCTTTGGATCTCCAGTCTCAACTTTTGCTGGGATCGCCAAAAGAGTCTTATTCGGTGTTGCGGGCCGAATTTGACCGCTGGTTGGCAGAAAAGGCCGAAGAAGCGGGAGCTTGTCTGGTGCCGGGAATCAGAGTTGACGATCTATACCGGCAAAATGGCCGGGTGGCAGGTGTGATCGCCGGAGAGGACACCATGGAGGCAGATGTGGTGATACTGGCGGATGGGGTAAACTCTCTCCTGGCACAAAAAGCCGGCTTGAAGACGGAATTGAAACCACACCAGGTTGCTGTTGGGGCCAAGGAAATTATTGAACTGCCTGAGGACGTAATTGAAGACAGGTTTAGCCTAAATCAAGGGGAAGGGGCATCCCGGCTTTTTGTGGGTGACTGTACGAAGGGAAAAATTGGCGGAGGATTTTTATACACCAATAGAAACAGTATTTCCCTGGGGGTGGTATGCACCCTTTCGGATTTGCCCGGATCGGAGAAAACCGTGCCGGAAATGGTGGAAGAGTTTAAACAGCATCCTGCCGTGCGGCCCCTGGTCAAAGGGGGAAAAACCGTGGAGTATTCCGGGCATCTGGTCACGGAGGCAGGTTATGGAATGCTGCCTAAACTCTATGCGGACGGTGTGCTGGTGGCGGGGGATGCGGCCGGCTTTGTGATCAATATCGGCTATATGGTGCGGGGAATGGACCTGGCTATTGCTTCGGGAGAGGCGGCGGCTCAGGCAATTATTTCCGCCCAGGGTGATCATAGCGCCCATGCATTGTCCCGGTACCGTCAATTATTGGACCAGAGCTTTGTGATGCGGGACCTGAAACAATACCGCAAATTCCCGGCATTTATGGAAAACCACAGAATTTTTCAGGATTATCCCAAGTTAGCGGAGGAGTTGATGACTGATCTCTTTTCCGTTGACGGGGCACCGGCCCCTTCTCTGATCAAAAGAGTTCTGGGCCCTGTAAAAAAAGTCGGTTTGTTTAAAGTCGCCGGGGATGTCTGGAAGGGGGGGAAGGCACTGTCATGAAGGGGATGGGAGTTGAGCAAAAATTAGGGGTCAACAAGTTTGTAGTAGATGATGGCAATCCCCATATCAAAGTCAATAAAGAAATATGCAAAACCTGCGGAATTAAGCCCTGTTTGGTTGCTTGTCCGGCATCCTTATACACTTTAAAAGAGGATGACATCAGCTTCGATTTTGCCGGGTGTTTGGAATGCGGTACCTGCCGTGTGATCTGCCCCAAGCCTGGTGCTATTGATTGGAACTACCCCCAGGGAACCTTTGGGGTGGTCTTTCGTTACGGTTAAAGTTTTGGGCTGAGAGATTTCTCTAGAGCGGCGACATTTGCGGTGCATCGAAAAGAAATGGATCAGCCCAAATAAAGAATAATAAAAATTTAAGGAGGAAAATCATTATGACCCTGAAAAACAAAGAAGCTTTCCAAAAGAGTATTCGTGACCGGAAACCAATGGATGTGTGGTTTCTGGGAGAAAAAGTGGATGATTTGACCAAGTTTCCCCCCCTGGCCGCAAGTTTCAATGCGCTGTCTAAAGTGTATGAGCTGACCAGCGACCCTGCCTGGGCGGATTTGCTTACCACCGATTCGGATTTGATTGAGGGGCCGGTCAGTATTTATACCGCCCCGATCAGGTCAGCTGCTGAAGCCAACCGGAAGACCCAAGCGGCTCGGGCTTTAGCCGAAGTGATCGGATGCTGCACCCATCGGTGCACAGGTTCGGAAGCTTTTGCCGGTTTGGGACCCTGCTGCTACGATATGGATCAGGATTTGGGGACGGATTATTTTAAACGTTTTACCAATTTTATGAAATATGTCCAGGAAAATGACTTAAGCTGCACGGCCACCGTTACCGATGCCAAGGGATTACGCACGCTGAGCCCCCATGAGCAGCCGGATAAGGATGCTTATGTACACATTGATGAATACCGGGAAGACGGTATTGTGATCAGCGGCATTAAGGTCAATCAGACCGGTATTCTTTTTGCCCATGAGGTCGTGATTGTACCTACTACGGCCATGAAGGCAGAAGACAAGGACTTTGCCGTGGCTTGTGCCATTCCTGCGGATGCTCCCGGATGCACCTATGTATTAGGGCGCACGCCACAGGATAAAAGATTTTTTGAAGTAGAAGGCGACATAGAAGGAATAGACCTGGGCAAGAACTTTGCCGACCACCAGGCTTTCATTTATCTGGACCACGTATTTGTACCGAAAGAAAGAGTTTTTATGGCCGGTGAATGGAAATATGCCGGACGTTTGCTGAATTACTTTACTGCCGTGCACCGTCTTACCGCCGGCGGGTGCAAATCCGGCGGGTTATGTGCCTTATGCGGGGCTACTTCTCTAATCGCCGACATGATTGGCGTGAACAAGGCCGGGCACATTAAGGAAAAATTAGGCGAAATGGTGATAACGGCAGAGACCGTATACGGATTGTCCATGGCGGCAGGTTCCCTGGGCTTTAAACATCCCAGCGGATTCTGGGTTCCCAATCCATTAATGGCCCATACCTGTAAGTATCAATGCACCTGGATCCCATTCAATGCTGTGCGTTTCGCCCGGGAAATCATTGCGGGCACCGGGGAAACTGCGCCGTCGGAAATCGACATGAGACACCCGGTAATCGGCAAGATCGTGCAGAAGGAATTCAACCCCGGCAATCCCAATTATGATGCCTTTGACCGGCTCCGCGCCACCAGGTTTGTAGAACATATGGCCCGGGGCTCCAACTGGACTGCCATGGCATTGCACGGCGGCGGCAATCCGGAGGCTGCCCGCATGATGGCTATAAGGTTTGCAGACTGGAAGCACATGCAGGATATGGTAAAAGTAGCAACCGGAATGAACAAGGATCCGGAATTCGTGCAGAAGACATATGAGAATATTGGACAGAAGAAAGGGGCGGTGGATACTCTTCTGGATCTCCCAGTGGCTGATAAATAGGAAAAACAAGAGTTACAGTATAGGCCGTATTTTTGAAAATAGCGCCGTGTCTTCGGGGATACGGCGCTAAATTAATCATGGAGTGAAATGGAAAGGTGGTCGCCATGAATACTGAGGAACTGGGAACTGACAATGCCGTTAGAGCCTGGCGCACAGAATACGGGGCAGAGGCGGTTGCGGTGGCCGACATGTTGTGTGACAGATATGCTTGTGCGCCTGAAAAGGTTGCTTTGTTTTATGAAAACGAGAAAGGAGAAAACCTCCAACTGTCTTTTGCCCAACTGTCCGCATCTTCGGCAAAGATGGCAGGTTTTTTAAAATCATTGGGTATTAGAAAAGGAGACAGGATAGCGGTAATGCTGCCGAAAACTCCCGAACTGGTCATAGCCGCCCTGGCCATTTGGCGGTTGGGAGCGGTGTATTTACCGCTGTTTACCGCTTTTGGGCCGGAGGCGATCAATTATCGTTTAAAAGATAGCGGAGCCCGGGCCCTGGTAACAGATGTAGGAAACAGGACAAAAATTTTGGAAGATGAAAGAAACAGGGACGGACTTCAAATTATTACCGTAGCCGGCCCCCGGGAAAGCGGGTTTGCCCCGGGAGATTTCAGCTTTTGGGAGGAATTGGAGTCCGCGGTCCCCTTGAAGCAGGCGGTTATAGTAAGTTGGAACGACCTCCTGGTCTTAATCTATACATCCGGGACTACAGGGCACCCTAAGGGCTGTGAAATGCCGGTAAAAAGTCTGGCCGCTTTTGAAGCCTACATGCGCTATGGACTGGACTTGCAGGAAAATGATGTCTACTGGAACATTGCCGATCCCGGATGGGCTTACGGGTTGTACTACAATCTCATTGGCACGCTGCTGATGGGAAAGACTATTTTGTTCTACCATGCTCCCTTTAATCCTGCCGGTGCCTATCATATTATGGAAAAGTATCAAGTAACCAATTTGACCGGGGCTCCCACTGCATACAAAGTTATAATGGGGGCGGGAGAAGAGATGGCCAGGAAAGCGCAACTTCACCTAAGAGTCCTTTCCAGCGCCGGAGAACCCTTAAATCCGCATGTGATCAAATGGGCAAAAAAAATGTGGGGGTTGCCTATTTATGATCATTACGGCCAAACCGAAGGGGGAATGATGCTGAACAATCATCATTTTCCAGGGCTGGATGAAAAAATTAAACCTGGGTCCATGGGCCGGCCCATGCCCGGATACAAGATGGTCGTGCTGAACAGCGAGGGACAGGAACTGGCCAACGGGCAGCGCGGAGAATTGGCGGTTGACCTGGCAAATTCTCCTTTATTCGGTTTCCGTCACTACTGGCAAAATGAGAAAGATACGAAAGAAAAATTTACCGGGGACGGACGCTATTATCTGACCGGGGATATTGCCCGCGTGGATATAGAAGGGCATTTCTATTTTGTGAGCCGGTCGGACGATATTATTTTAAGCGCGGGGTACCGTATTGGTCCCTTTGAAATAGAAAATGTCCTCATGCAGCATGAGGCGGTTCTGGAAGCTGCCGTGATTGGGGTGCCCGACGAATTGCGGGGAGAGATCGTGAAAGCTTTTGTTGTTTTAAAACCAGGGTCATTCAATAAAGAAGCTTTGGCCCAGGAATTACAAAATTTTGTCAAGAAAAGACTGTCCGCTCATGCTTATCCCAAACAAATTGAATTTTTAGATCAGATTCCCCGTACCAGCAGCGGTAAAATCCAGAGGTACTTGTTAAGAAGGGCGAATTAAGATGTCAGGGGAGGCCTTAAAATGAAGAAAAAAATTACTGCCATGTATTTTAGTCCGACAGGCACAACCAAAGAAGTAGTATCTGCATTAGCAAAAAACATTTTGGTGAATGTTGACAGGGAAATATCGGTAAATATTATTGATTTTACCTATCCGGAGGTAAGAAAAAAACCAGTGTCTTTTAGCGAGGAAGATGTTGTGCTGATCGGAGTTCCGGTCTATGCCGGAAGAGTTCCTAATGTATTGCTAAAATATTTAAGTACCATCACGGGCAATGGGGCATGGGCAGTTGCTGTGGTTCTATATGGTAATAGAAACTACGACGACGCCTTAATAGAATTAAAAGATATCCTGGAGTTTCAAGGGTTTAAACTGATTGCAGGGGGAGCATTTATTGGGGAACACTCATTTTCTAATCGTCTGGCCCAAAACAGGCCAGACGAAAAAGATATGGCTCTGGTGCATGATTTTGCTGATCACATATACACAAAGATAACAAGGTGTCCTGCTCAGGCTAAGTATTTCGATGATCAGGATTATTTAAGACATAAACATGAATTAGAATCTGAGTATTCGGGTCGAAAAGAACCGGAATTATTCGTGTAACTATAGGAGGTTGTCAAATGATTAACAGCAAGGTATTATTCGGCTGGGATTTTAGCTTTAGCGGTACTCCGGATTTTTGGAATGGACTCAGTATAGATGATTATTCCCTCAGGTATGTGGATAAAATGAATCAGGTGCGTCAAATGCATTTCAAGGAGATTTTTGAATTGGCGGAATATGTGCGTGCAAATGATATCCGGTTTGGCTCTTTCAAAAAAGAAATTTTCCCACCCTGCAGTATTGCCATGAAGGGGTATACTTTTTATTATTTTGATAATGACGTGCTATTAAAGGCCAGAAGATCTTTGTCCAATTCCTGGAAATCTCAGTATCATGCTGTGGATCGGGGAAAAAGTCTCATAGCCGGGTAACCGGCTTAAATTTTTTTATTTATGATAGCAATAGAAAAACTGCCGTTCCCAGGATTTACCCGGATGAGCCGGCAGTTTTCTTAACATTAATTCATCATATTAAGGTTCATCCACTTACAGACTCACCCGATTCAATTTTAACCGTGTTTTCGTGTTTGACTATTCCAATAGCAAAATAAAGGATAATTCCTGCTGCCAAACCCCACATTGCCCCTTTAAATGCCAGGAAAAGAGCCATACAAGAAGCTACACCCATATCTTCTCTTGTTTTTAACATTTGCATGGCCATATAACAACACCCATATGCCTGGATAGTCAATGTGGCAATATATGCAATGGGCATTACCGGTTTCATTCCCGATACAATCGGCAGGAGAATGGAGCCGATCGCCATGGCAATACTAAATGACATGATTCCGCTATGCACGCTGTCCATTTGCTTTCTCCCCTGCTTATATCGTTCGGTAATCGAGATTTGCACGCCCCCCCAGAGCGGGCCGCACAGGGTCGGATAGGGTGCAAGCGTGGCGAAGAAAAGGTTTCTGAACCCTGAAATAAGATTGGATCGGGCAGGGTTAAATGCAACCTTTTCATCGGTACGAACGTGGTCTGCATCACGAACAACAGTTTCGGCAAAAACAAAGTCCCCGTATGCAATGATATATGCGGCGATGGTCATGGGCAACGCTTTGATAAAATACTCAATGGGCGGAAATCCTATGGCAAAAACACTACATTGTCTAATGGCTTCACCAAATTTCCAATCGATAAAGCCCCATTCGATTGCCGGAAACTGGAGTTCACCCACCAGGGGGCCCACTATTAATGCCAAAGCAATCCCTGGCACCATGCCTAAATTTGCAATAGCCTGCAATATTCGATTTTTTTTCATTGCCCTTTGATAAACAGCAGAAAAGAAGAGCATATAACTGACAAAGGTTGCAACCATTGCCGATATTACCTTCCCATCCATCCGCCCCCCAGGCTGAATCACGCTGACCATGGCGGCAATGCCTGCCCCCAGAAGAATGCCTGCCCGCAGAGATGAGGGTACGATAGCTACAACCTTATTTGCTAACCCTGTTATTCCTAGGAAGAAGAAGATAAAGGCCATAGAGTACTGTAAAGCCATCACGGCATGAATTCTGTCGGGCCCCGGTTCAAAGCCGGCCGCAAAAGCTAATGTAAGAGGTATAGCCGGGGTAATCCATCCTGGCATGCAAGGGTCGCCGAACAAGGGGTGCAAAATATAAAGCATGGTTTGAAGCGCTATCATGGAAATACATACTTCATAAGGTAGCCCTAAACATTCTGTAAGGACAGGAAGGGCTCCAAATGCAACGGCATTTAAAAAAACTGCCTGGATCGCCTCCGGCCATTCCCATTTCAGATGTACAAAAGGAAGACGCATTTGGAATACTCCCAATGGAATATAAGGCTGAACAGCACCCTCTTCTCTTTTTAAAAAGGCCATTTTAAATTCTCCCCTTTTTTAATTTTTAGGTATTCAGTTAAATAGATAGAAAATAATCCGTTATTGTTTTTTTGTGTGTCGTTAGGGGTTAGGAACATTTAAAAATAAAAAAAACATTTCTGTCCTCCTTTCTTTTTTGAGATTGGTAGTTATAGGTTGTGAAATTCTTTACAATTGCAATAATTTTGCCAACATTTTTTTCAAGATAAGATTCGGCCAAGGTTTTATTCATTCAGCCGGCATTCATAATAGCTTCCCAGGCTCAATCGAAAGGATCAATTAGCTGCAATAATTATTACCTCTAGATTATAAGAATGGCATATGATCTGTAGTTGCATCGGCTTAGAAGCAAAAACAAAAATCCTCTATTAATCTAGGGCAAAAGTTGGCGATGCTCCTACGCATCACTGCCTGCACCAGGACATCACCTGCTAACAGTTGATAGGCATAGAAAAAGAGAAAGCGTGCTGGAGAAAGACGATAATTGGGCATGAAAAACAATAGACAATAAACGTAATTTAAGCAGGTTGTACCAATCAAGACTGGAAAAAATTTTTTCGCAAGGAAGGAAAAACCATTTATTTGTGGAAAATCCCCAGGAAATGATGTAAATATTAGAATTTTGTAATGCTGAGGTTACTTTGGCATCATCTTTGCAATAGATATTTTATTGCTCTTAAACATTCGGTTAGGAAAGAAGGATGTGGAAGGCTGAACGAAGGAATATCCGCCAATGCAATAAAGGTTTTGGTGCCTATTCTAATAGCTTCAATATTTGGCGAAAACCCAGAAGACCCTCAAGTTGTTCCAAGGAAATAAGTTACATTGTGATAGGAGGAATTGAAGTGTCGATTACGGATTTGATAGAAGATTTTTCTCCCACACCTTGGTCTATTCACCAGCAGGATTCAATTAAAGATGCTTTGGCAAAGTTTTCTGAGTCCAGAAGCAATATGCTTCCTGTGATAAACGGCAACAATGAGGTAATCGGAAGTTTATCGCTGTTTGATCTCCTCTTGCCCGTTCAGGATAGCGCGAAACTTAACGAGAATATATGTCGTTGGATGGAAGATCGTTTAGTTCCTTTGAAATCGGACAAGAATCATGACCCGGTTGTAGACAAGAATAATTTCAGGGTGATTTTGGCGGATCAAAATGACCGGGCAGAGTTGTTCAATCTATCTTCTGATAGCTCATATTTCTGGAGAGATCATGAGAAATTGGAATATGAGTTGTTGCGGCAAATTACGGAAAACGTTTATTGTGGAATCGTCACAATAAATGAAACGGGAAAGGTCGTTGTTTATAACGCGTCCGCCCAGCGGCTTCTCAAGCTGAAAAAAGAAGATATCCTGGGGAAAAATATCAAAACGGTCAGAGCTTTAGAGGACTTCTCCAAATTAATTTTGGATCACAAAGGGCAGGGAAGGCACAAATTATCCTTAGGCGATGTCACCTTTGTGATCAATCTGACTCCGTTATTTAGAAATAACCTGCGGATTGGGGTCTTGGCGGTTTTTCATGAATCAGCCAAAACAGAGTGCGTCTCTCAAGAACTTAAGGTTACCGAAACATTGCTAAAAGAGATTAATATCTTTATCGAATCTTCTTACGATGGTTTATTTGTAACCGATAACCAGGGAAGGGTCATCAGAGTGAATGCCGCGTGGGAAAAAATTTTTTCCGTATCGCGTCAAGACGTCATCGGGCAAAAGGCAAAAGACCTGGTTAAAAGGGGGGTCTACGGAAAATCGGCAGCACAAGAGGTTTTGGACACAGGAAAGAGTGCTACGGTTATGTTTGAAAATAAGGGCCGAAAAATTCTGGCAACCGGAACCCCGGTATTTAACAGTCAGGGAGAAATTACCACGGTTGTAGTCAATGTAAGAGATATTACCCAGCTGGAGGATTTAAGGTGCCAGTTGGAAAAACAACAGCAACTTACAGAGAAATACTCACAGGAGATCAAAGAAATACGCAGGCAGCAGCAGGTATTTCCGGGCATCATTTGCCATAGTAAAATCATGGTACAGGTTATGGATATGGTAAGCCGGGTGGCGGAAGTCGATTCAACGGTATTAATCACCGGAGAATCGGGTGTGGGAAAAGAAATGATTGCAGGCCTGCTCCACAAATTAAGTCCGAGACGAAACGGACCGATGATAAAAATTAATTGCAGCGCGATCCCTCAGACTTTACTTGAGTCGGAATTGTTCGGATACGAGCGGGGGGCTTTTACCGGGGCATCCGTACAGGGGAAGATCGGGCTTTTTGAATTGGCCAACGGAGGCACCTTAATGCTGGATGAAATAGGAGAGACCGCTATTGAGCTACAGGCGAAGTTGCTCAGAGTGATTCAGGAGAAAGAAATTATTAAGGTGGGAGGAAGCAAATCCAAAAAAATCGATGTCAGAATAGTAGCCGCAACGAACCGTGATCTAAAAAAGATGATTCAGGAAAGAACTTTTCGGGAAGATTTGTTTTACAGGCTCAATGTGATCAGGATTAACGTTCCCTCATTAAGAGAAAGAACGGAGGATATTGTCCCGTTGTCCCTTTTTTTCCTTGAAAAGTATAATAAAAAATACAATAAAAATAAGAGACTCTCTTCATTTTTGATCAATAGCCTGAATGATTATAATTGGCCCGGCAACATTAGAGAGTTAGAAAATCTGATAGAGAATTTAGTAATTCTGGCAAGAAATGATGAAATTACTGTTGATGACTTACCGGAAAATTATAAGCAACCGGTAATATCTGACCAGAGAATTGTTGTGAACGGGGTCATGCCGATAAAAAAGGCCATCGAACTGGTGGAATTGCAACTAATTCAAAACGCCCGGGAAAGATATGGCAGTACAAGAAAAATTGCCAACGCTTTGGGAATCAATCAATCAACGGTGGTGCGAAAAATGGCTGTACAGCGGCATCAGTGATGTTCCTGCGCATCGCCTTATTTTGTGGCTATCTACCGGATATTTTTTAGGTTTTATAGCATAGAGTTAGTCGTACGATTTTAGAAAGGAAATATAAAGATTAAAAGACAGTAAGCATCTAATCGATGACGCATAGCATCATCAGAAGCTTACTGTTTTTTGTATTGAGTCCCATGCCTGAAGACTAGAAGCCTTATGATCCGGATCTAGCCTCCAGCAACAGCGGTAACACTAAGGGCTAAGAGAATACAGTCCAAAAATTTTTTCTAATGATAAAGAATTGGTACGGTAGTTGCTTAAAAATAATCAAAATATCATTGGGAGGGGTATAAATGGAGCATTCAACATGGGAAGTGGCACTCTCTGGTGCCATATTTGTCGCAGCCTATGTGCTGATTATTTTGGATAAGTTTGACAGGACGATCATCGCGCTGTCCGGTGCGGCATTGATGATATTTTTGAAGATACTTAATCAGGAGGAAGCCTTTCTGGAAATAGACTATAACACCATCGGGCTTTTGATCAGCATGATGGTCATTGTGATGATCACCAGAAGGTCGGGGGTTTTTGAGTACCTGGCGGTGAAGACAGTAAAAATTGCCAAGGGAGAACCCTTTCAGATTATTATCCTCTTATCCCTGATCACAGGCATCATTTCCGCTTTTCTTGACAACGTCACAACCATCCTGCTCATCCTGCCCGTTACATTTACCGTGGCCAAAGATTTGCATATTAATCCTGTACCTTTCATTATCTCAGAAATATTTGCTTCCAACGTAGGAGGAACAGCCACCCTAATTGGGGACCCGCCCAATATTATGATCGGCAGCGCTGTGGGATTAAGTTTTATTGATTTTATCAAAAATGATGCGGTAATTGCTTTCCCCATGATGTTTTTAACCACATATATTTTTGCAGTGCTGTATAAGAAAAAGCTTACTGCCACGAAAGACGCGAAAGAAAAAGTGATGCAGATGGATGAGACCAGATGCATCACAGATCATACTCTGCTTAGGAAGAGCCTGATCGTATTAAGTATTACTATTCTAGGGTTTCTCCTGCACAGCCAGCTGCATTTTGAATCGGCCACTATTGCCATCGGCGGAGCAGTCTTGCTTTTGGCCATTTCAAAGGTGAAGGCGGAAAAGATTCTGGAAGAAGTAGAATGGAAGACCATCTTTTTCTTTATAGGCTTATTTATCATGGTGGGAGGAATCAAAGAAACAGGCATCATCAAAATGCTGGCCCAGGGTGTTCTGGACTTCACCCATGGGGATTTAGTCTTAACCACCATGGCGATTTTATGGGTATCGGCCATTGCCTCCGCTTTTATCGACAACATTCCTTTCGTCGCCACGATGATCCCTATGATTAAGGATTTGGGCGCTCTGTCCGGGATGAATCTAAATCCCCTATGGTGGGCCTTGTCCCTGGGCGCTTGTCTGGGAGGCAACGGCACCATCATCGGCGCCAGTGCCAACGTAATCGCTACAGGAATGGCCGAGGAACGGGGACATAAAATTACCTTTGCCAAATATTTTAAAATTGCTTTTCCCGTGATGCTTCTGACTATCGTCATTTGCATGTTTTATCTGTACTTGTTTTATCTGATGTAGATAATATTGCATCTCTCCTTTATTAAGGCTGATGCTGAATATCTTTGAAGAGATGGGGGCTTTTTGATGTGTGAGAATTGCGGTTGTCTCACAAACGTAAAAAAAACACAAATTGAAATATTTGTAAAAGGTTGTAGCAATAAAAATGTCCAGGGCATAATGAAAAGCCTCTCCGGATTACCGGGAGTATATCACGTCGATATTAATGCCAATAACGGAAAGACAGCCATTGATTACAACCCTGTCCAGACTTCTCTTGCTGAAATTTTGGATATGATGGAAAAATATGGTTTGTATGTAGATGAAATATAGTTGGGGTTTCTGTCTCGAAAAGTGTCAGTGGGATTACCGTGAAAGATGCAACATCCCCAATAAGTCATCAAACCACACGTGAAAGGGAGGCGTTGCCTGTGCTTAATATCGGCCCGTCGGAATTAATTTGGGAGCTGTTAGATATTGAAAAGGTGATAATTAAACCAGAGGAAAATGTTTATAATTTACGGAACGGCCGGCATGTTTATCTTATAGACAAAGCCGCTCGCTATATAGAAAAAAACTACCGGCAGGAACTAACTTTGGAGGAAGTGGCGCGCCTGATCTATTATAGTCCCTGTCATTTTAGCCATGTATTTAAACAAATAAAAAGTTGCAGCTTTAGTAAGTACCTTACTCATGTGAGGATAGAGCAAGCAAAAAGTCTCTTGACAAGCACAGATTTTCAAATTTCACAGATCGCTAAACTAGTGGGTTATCGAGATGTCCGTTACTTCTGCACTGTTTTTAAACAAAATACGAATAGTACGCCGACTAACTTTCGTTATAAGCATTTGATGAACAAATTCAAAGAGCCGAGATCAAGTGAAGGTACTCCAGGGTAGTTCGATAAAATGGATGTTGCTTTGCCCCTAAGTGAAGCGACATTTTTATTGTTATTATACCTCTACCGTGCCAGACTACGTTCGATACGGGCTGCCGGGCGACTTTTCATCAATAAGCCAATTAGCCCGGCTAAAATAGGGAGCAGGAAAATAACGAAAACGGCCGAGGAAAGACCCCAAATGTCGCCGATGCGGCCGATCAGAATGACGGCCAGACCCCCTATTCCTCCGGCAAATCCCATGGTCAGCCCTGCTGCCAGCGCTTTGTTATCCGGAATGGCTTCTTGGGCAGCTACAACAGTGACAGAGAAGCTGGACAATAATGTTGCTCCCGCCAGGGCCAGGAAGATGGTACCCAAAGTGCCCTGAGAATGGAAAAACGCAAAGAATAGAGGTGTAGACAGTATAAGTGAGCCGACAATTAATCGTTTGCGTCCATAAAAATCTGAGATAAAACCGCCCAAGATCCCTCCCAAAGCTCCTGCAAAGAGCATGATGGTGAGCAGGTGGCTGGCGGCAATGTTCGATAAGTTTTGTGATTTAAAGTAGAGAGGAAGGATGGTTAACATCCCCGTATAAGCAAGAGAACGAACCGCAATCACCGTGATGATGGCAGAAAGTTCACCCGCTGCTGATTTGAGCGAGCGGATTACCACGGAAAGTGACGGGGCGGGGCCGGATGAAATATCATTTCGGGGTGCAAATAAGAGGAGCAGGACGGCAACGAAAATTCCGGGGATCACTGTGATGACGGTGGCCCGTAAACCGTATGCTTGAAATAAAGGTACCAAGAGAAGTGGCCCTAAAGCAAAACCAAAATTGCCAAAAGCTACAAAAGTGGAGAGTAAAACGGCCTTACGATCACCGCTTAAAACGTTAATCATCGTTGACGCTTGCGGATGGAAAGCGGCTGTACCAAGACCTGCTAACCCTGCAAGGATCACGAGAATCCAATAGTCCTGAACGATCCCCGTCAGGCTAAGCATCACCGCCATCCATAAAGTGCCCACATGGACCAGCCAACGTTTACCCTGCCGGTCTAAAAAGTAGCCAAAAAGGGGCTGAATCAATGATGATGAGATGGTAAAAGCAGAGACTAAGATAGCAGCCCGGGTAGCTGTAAAATCAGGATTTAAAACAACCAGAAACGGGAGCATCTGGGGTAGATAGTTGCTGTAGAGATCATTAAGCATATGGGCTATAGAAAGTATCGTGATTTTAGAATATTGAATTTGGTTTCCCTGACGCATGTAAAGACTCCTCTAAGAAGTTTTTTAAATTGATACCCCTCCTGGGTATATAATAGCAGCGGTATCTTAAAATTTCAATAGATGAAGAGGAAATGTTTATTCCCTATATCCCGGGCTGCCCCCCTGTATAGATAACTTAATTTTGTGCGGTCCACTCTTACATAGATTTACTTAGGACGAATTGGGAAAAATAAGAAAAATGTTTATTGACATAAACCCTAAATTAAAATAAAATTTAAGTAACATCTACCCCTGCCCGGTAGGGGTTAAACGGAGGAATTCTGATGCAGAAAAAAATTATTATCGTCGGCGGAGTTGCCGGCGGTGCCGGTGCGGCGGCAAGACTGCGCCGGCTGGATGAACAAGCGGAAATCATCCTGTTTGAAAAGGGAGAATATATTTCATTTGCCAATTGTGGACTGCCTTATTATCTAGGGGGAGTCATTTCCGAGCGGGAAAAACTTTTGGTCCAAACAGTAGATAAAATGGAGGAACGGTTTCATCTTGATATCCGGACGAGAAGTGAAGTTACCGCAATTTTTCCAGATGTCAAAGAAGTGGAAGTGGTATCCGGAGAGCAAATCTACCGGGAGAATTACGATTACCTCGTTCTTTCTCCCGGAGCGGCGCCTGTTGTGCCCCCGGTCCAGGGTGTTGGCACGGAAGGAATCTTTACGCTGCGCAATATGGCCGATGTAGATTTGGTTAAGAATTATCTTAGCAACAGCAAGCCCCGCCGGGGGGTCGTGATAGGCGGCGGCTATGTGGGGGTGGAAATGGCAGAAAACCTGAAGCAGGCAGGGTTGGATGTCGTTCTCATCGAGGCGGCGGATCAGGTAATAGGGCCGCTGGATCAGGAAATGGCCAGGATTTTAGAAAAGGCATTGCTTGACAACGGGATAAAATTGGTTCTGAAAGATATGGTGGAGAAGTTTGAGAGAGAAGATAGGATCAGTGTTTTTCTGAAAAGCGGGAGAAAATTGGAGACAGACCTGGTTGTGCTTGCCGTGGGCGTAAAGCCCGATGTTAAACTGGCCCAAGAGGCCGGATTAGCAATAGGAGAAAAGGGCGGCATCAAAGTGGATGAACACTTAAGGACCTCCGATCCGTATATCTATGCAGTGGGCGACGCCATTGAAGTCAAGGATTTGGTGAGCGGGCAGTTTTCCCTCATCCCTTTGGCCGGGCCGGCTAATAAACAGGCGCGGATTGTTGCGGACAATATCTGCGGAAGGACAACAAAATATCAAGGGTCACAGGGGACGTCAATCCTAAAGGTTTTCCACCTTACCGGCGCTGCAACCGGGAATAATGAAAAAATGCTTCGGGCGGCAGGAACTCCTTACCTCAAGTCATATACCCATTCCGGCTCGCATGCCGGTTATTATCCCGGGGCGTTGACCATGACGGTGAAAATCCTTTTTGCCCCTGAAACAGGAAAAATCCTGGGTGCCCAAATTGTGGGGAGCAAAGGAATCGATAAAAGAATTGATGTACTGGCTGCTGCCATCAAACAGGGCATGACGGTTTATGATCTGGAAGAGCTGGAGCTTGCCTATGCTCCTCCCTTTTCTTCGGCGAAGGATCCGGTAAATATGGCAGGTTTTGTAGCCGCCAATATTTTAAAGGGAGACGTAAAAGTCGTTCACTGGGATGAAATGGGAAAGCTGAATCCGGACGCGTATTTTATCCTCGATGTGAGAACGAAAATGGAATATGAAAACGGGTATTACCCGGGGGCGGTCAACATCCCCCTGGACAATTTGCGCCAGCGTTTAAATGAAATACCGAAGGATAAAAAGCTTCTCGTCTACTGTAAAATCGGCTTAAGAGGCTACCTGGCCTGCCGGATTTTAACCCAAAACAGTTTCGAAGCATTTAACATCAGCGGGGGCTATGATTTATATTTAGCCGGCACCGATCAGAGCGGGAAAAGCTTGAATCTGGATGAACAGATGACCAAAATTGAAGATCCGGAGAAGCCCAAAAAGCCAGAAACCGAAACGGGCAAAAAAGTGATTAAAATCGATGCCTGCGGCCTCCAGTGCCCAGGGCCCATCATGCGGGTGCATCAAGAGCTTGAAAATATTTCTGAAGGAGATATATTAGAGATCCATGCGACCGACCCGGGATTTGCCATTGATATTAAAGCTTGGTGCCGCAGAACGGGAAATACCTTACTGGAGGTCAAAGCCACGGACATGGATCATGTCGCTTTGATCAGAAAAGGCAGCGATAATGAAGGAAATGGGGCTCAGGTGCCCACCGGGGAGCTTCCTCAAGGGAAATCTCTGCTTGTTTTCAGCGGTGACCTGGATAAGGCCATGGCGTCTTTCATCATTGCCAACGGGGCGGCAGCGATGGGGCGGAAAGTTACCATGTTTTTCACCTTTTGGGGGCTGAATATTTTGCGTAAAGACAGAGCCGTCCCTGTAAATAAGACATTGATGGAGCAGATGTTTGCCCTGATGATGCCGAGAGGAAGCAGAAAACTTACCTTGTCTAAAATGAATATGGGCGGCATGGGAGGAAAAATGATCCGGGGTATTATGAAACGGAAAAACATTGCTTCCCTGGAAGAATTGATTGACCAGGCAAAAGCACAAGGAGTAAAGCTGGTGGCTTGTACCATGTCCATGGATGTGATGGGAATCCGGAAAGAAGAACTGATTGACGGCATTGAGTTTGGCGGGGTAGCGGCCTATCTGGCAGATGCGGAAGAATCCAATGTAAATCTCTTTATTTAATGATCTATCCTGCTGATGCTGAAAGAAAATATTTAGATGCCCCAGGGGCCACTCAAAAGGATTTTGAGTAGGCTCCTTGCTATTTATGATTTAGACAGTTATTTTGGACCATTTTTTGAGCAGAATGGCCTGGATGATTCCCAGCACGGAAAGACAAAATAGGGCAACAAAGTTCGTCGCAGGTTCGTTGCGTATTTGAGGCCAAATATTTAATAGACGCATAAACAAGCCCAAATTAATAAAACCTAGAGCATTCGCGGCAATAATCCCTTTTAACCAGGCATATTCAAATCCGGTGGCCGATAAAATGCATGAGATTAGAAGTGAGGTAGCGATACTAAGGGCAATGGTGCCAATAAAGCCAATAATGATTCCGGACGGAGTGTAAATAAGGGGAGGATTTAAGAAGATACTGGAGGCGATTTCCCACGGGGTGCTCGTTGCGATGCCTAACTGCAGACAAAGGTAAGTTAAGCCGTCTACAATGACTGCCCCAATTATACCGGTAATAAATATAGAATTAAAGTTCATTGGATCAACACCCCGGATGAATTTACGACATAGATCTCACTTAATTTTTTTCTAAGAATATCTCTCAATAATAGTCTTTGCGGCAGTAAAATCCTTTATTCATGAAAAAACCAGGATAAAAATCCTTATTTTTCTGCTGCTGCCGTCTCTGCTTCATGGGGTATTCCGTCTGATTATTCGGCAGGCGCCTCCATAGGACTGGCGTTTTCTAGGGTAGCCAAAGTTCTGTGGAGTATTACCGCTAATTCCGCTTTGGTAATAGGATCGTCAGGAGAAAATTTTCCCTCGGTTTTTCCTTTCATAATACCGGTGTTAAATACAAAAGATAATGCATCGGTTTCCTCTTGGTCCAAATTTTCCGTGTCATCATAAACAGGGAACATGAGTGTCATGATTACCGATAGCTTTTTAGCCGTAAAGGACTTCTCAATGGCCTTTGCCGCTTCCATTCTGCCGATTCCCCCATGAAGGTCAAAACCAAAGTCGGGTTCGGTGTCAAAGGCAAAAATCTTATCTAAATATGCGGCAAATTCAGCCCCTGTGACCACCTCTTTCGGCTTAAATTCCCCGGATAAGTCCCCCCATACCCCTTTTTCCTCCAGGGAAACTATTTCGTCAAATGCCCAATGTTTCCGGATATCTTTAAATTTGGTTTCAAACAGTTTCTCCGGCTCTTCATTATTAATAGGGGCAGATATGGGGATAATTTGATCGGAGGGGAGGGTGTTGGTGTCTGCCGAATCAGCAAAAGCCATACCGCATCCCATTAATAAAATTGCCCCTGTTAAAGTAATGCCGATTAATTTCTTTTTTACCACTTTAAGCAGCCTCCTTTTTTATGTTTCATAATTTGGACGTGGCGAAAAGGAAAATTGTTCCCACCCTGGCGAGAAACAAAAAAGTAGTGTGAGAAATGGAACAAAAGAAGAGGGCTGACGTCTAGAGTAGTGGGACAGGTTGCCTGTCCCGCCTAGTCATGCCGGTTATGAATGGGATAATAAACCTGCCCCTTGTCCCTCGTTATTCTTGAAAGTATTGTTAGAAAGGGGTGTCATATGACAAAATCTAAATTATGGTTATGGACGGTAATTGCTATATTTTTTCTGGCAGGGGATGGTTTAAGTTCACCTGTTTTAGCTGACCAACCGGTAATTACGGTTACCATAAACGGTCAAAGGATTGAACTACCTGAGCCACCACGTATACGGAGCGACGAGAGCAATTATTTATGGCTAATCGTACCGGTGCGGGAGATTAGCAACGCTTTAGGAGCCAGTGTGACTTGGGACCCAGCCACTAATGTGGCTACTGTCATTAAAGATAATCAAACCATTAAACTGAAACCGGATGATCGGGAAGTTTGGGAAAACGGTCATCAGTTTGAACTCGCAACCTCGCCACAGATCATAAACAATCGCCTACAAGTCTCCCTTAATTTTCTGGCGTCCGCCCTGGGAGGCCGGGCTAGATGGGATCAAGCTGCATCAATGGCTCAAATCACCATCAGCCAACCGATCCAGCTACCTAAACCGGAACGGATTGAGACGGCGGCTTTTGACGCCCGAGTAGCTTTCACCAGTGATGGCCACTTGTGGCTGGTAGATGGCAGGCAGGCTGAGAGCATACCAATTCGTCTTACGGGGGCTGGCCTGGTAGAAATCGTGGGTTGGTCTTCAAATGGTGAGTGGTTAGCCTATCTGCAGAGCGATAGCAGTGATGAATATGCCAGTAAGCAGTATCTCTGGGTGGTAAAAGCGGATGGGACTGACGCTATACAGTTGGACGAAAGGCCAGTCTATATTACCCCATCCTGGTCGCCGACAGAAAATCTGCTTGCTTATACCACTCAAGATCCCCAAGAAGGCTATATTCCAGATGGTAACTTGAAAATTTCTTCTTTAAAAACCGGCGTGGCCGCCACAACCGCCTTGTGGCCACAGAATAGCGAAATCATTGAGAGTTTGGCCTGGGCACCGGATGGGAAAAGTTTAGCCATTTCTCTGCCTAGAAATGAAAAACAACCTTTACGAATTGATCAGGTTACATTAAAAGGAGATCATACCAATCTACTGACCCTAGGTGAAGCTGGTAAAATGGAAAACGGAAGTTATACCCGGGTTGCCACCGGGCTAAAGTGGTCCCCGAACGGACGATACCTGGCCTACTATTTAAAACCCAATTCAGCTTCAATATCGGCCGATGGGGTCGCCATACAAGTGCTAAATATAGCGCAAAAAAAGTCGATCGATCTGGGTGGTGGATTGGCCTATGTCCAATGGTTTGATTGGGCGCCTGACAGCAGTCAACTGGGTTATATTGTAGGTGGCGGCCGGGAAGCGACTATTCAGAAACGCTTACATATCGTAGACGTGGAAACTGGTCAAATTACTGATTGTGGGCAGACTGGTCAAGTTGATACTCAACCCAGGTGGCTGTCAACTCCGGCAAACGGTATTTTGTTCTGTAGGGGAACAGAAACATTAGGCTGGGAAGGTCAAGAGCAAGCTGGTGTCCTGGTCCCAGGACAGCGAATTTGGCACAGAACAGCGGATGGGAAAGAGTTAGCTGTGACAAGCGGACCGGTTGATACGGCTGATTATGCTCCGTGCCTTTCCCCTGATGGTCAGGGTTTATTATTCCTCCGGCTAACTGACTATAATTGCGGATCATTGTATTATCAACCGATGGCAGGTGGACCGCCCAAAGAATTAATTCGTGGTGTCAGCGGGGAACCTGGCTACTATGGCAATTACTATCCTGAGTGGATTAATATTTATTGAGCCGTTTAGTCTTGTCCGACAAAACCTGTCCCCCTGTCCCTCCTGACCCGCGCTAAAGGATCCTTGAAGGTGCAAGTGAGCCAGGAGACGGTTTCCCGGCTCACTTGCTATTTGACTTCAAATAGTACGTTTAGTATCATGGGTAAAAAGGTATTTGGCAAGAAAGAGGCTTTGACTTTGGAAGTATTAAAAGTGGACATTCACCATGCCGGTTATTCAGGCAGGCAAGACGCCGTGCAGGATATCCATTTTACTTTAAACAGCGGTAAACTGGTGGGTTTGATTGGCCCTAACGGAGCGGGAAAAAGCACCACCATCAAGGCGATTATAAATCTTTTGCCTGAGCTGGCGGGTAACATTCTCTTTATGCATGAAAATAAAACCTGTGCCTATATTCCGGAGCAGCCGGTTTTATATGACGAATTGACTTTATGGGAACATTTAGAACTGTCCGCCGCTGCCTATGAGATGGACCGGGAATATTTTATCAAAAGAAGCGAGGAATTGCTTTTCCTGTTTCATCTTACAGACGTGAAACACCATTTTCCCGGCAGTTTTTCCAAAGGCATGCAGCAAAAATTAATGGTGATTATCGGTTTGCTCATTCAGCCGGATGTATATATCATCGATGAACCTTTTGTCGGTCTGGATCCCCGGGCAACAATGCAATTCATCAATTTATTGGAAGAGGAAAAAACACGGGGCGCGGGTATTTTAATCTCCACACACCAGCTGGATATCGCGGAAAGAATCTGTGATGACATCATTTTGATCGCCAACGGCAAGTTGGTCACCCAGGGCAACTTGGAACAAATCCGGGAGCAATGCCGTTTGCCAAAGGCCTCTTTATTCGATTGCTTTAATAGCATATTGGAGAATGCATGATGATTACACCTGAAAAATTATTTTATCAACGGATTGTATCCGAATGGAAATATAACTTTGGTGCTTGGAGAACCGTGATTGATTGGACGGTAGCTTTATATATCCTGATTCCCTTCTTGGCCTTTAGCGGTTATCAGTACCTGGAATGGTGGAAAACCACTCCCCTTTGGCTTGAGCCGGTGCCATTCAGCTTTTTTGCGCTCGCTTCCCTGTTATTTGCCTGGTCCGGTACGATCAGGGTGTTTTTAAAAGAAGCCGATCAACTTTTTTTATGGAATCGGCATAAATGGATTAACACCCTGATGGGGAAAGGAATCGGGTACTCCATTTTCTTAAACCTTGTCACAAGTGTATTTTTCTTTTCTTTGCTGGCCCCCTTTCTGATCGGACATTACCGTATGGATATTGATAAACTGATCTTGCTGGGTTTCATTACTTTTTTAGCCAAAGTAGTTCTGGGCTTATCAAAACAGCTCCTGGCTTTAATCTTTCCTGGCTTTAAGCAATGGATCATCCTCAGAGTCTTGTTCCTCTTTTCCAGTTTGCTCTTTGTTACATGCATCCCTTATCTCCTGTTAAACCGTGTCCTTTGTATCCTCTGCATTTTCATCCTGTTTCTGGTTATCCTCATATTGATCCGCAGAAGATTGACGATTAGAGGCAGTTTCCTGCCGGACGTTGAAAGAGAGAATTCCGAGAGGCTAAAATATGTGACCTTCTTATTAAAGATGTCCGGCATAACCATTAAAAACCCGAAAAAACAAAAAAAGCAGCCCTGGATTTTCAGAAATTCAAAACTCATTTTTCATCAGCGTACTGCGGTGAACGGATTAGTCGAATTTGGTATTAAATCAATGTTAAGAAACAAACAACGCATCCAGCTATATATCTCATTTGTCGCCATTTGCCTCCTGGCAGTGCTGGGATTTTCCACCCTTAAATGGTTGGTTTGGCTGATACTGGCCTTTATTCTGACCAACTTTGTCAGTGCGGATTGGAAAGAAGCAATACAGTCTGATTTCATGAGAATTCTTCCCTGGAAAAAAGAACATCTATATCTAGCCACACGTAAGTTTCTATTTTTGATGACACTGCCCGGACTGATCATCATTAGTGCCGCCATGGGTTTTCAGACTTTCTCATGGCTGGGGGCTATTGCTGTTTTGCCTGTCAGCGTAGGCGTTGCTTTTTTTATGAGCTACATCGTTGCCTTTTGGTGTCAAGTGGTGTCAGGGGGACGGGGTTGTTGACACTAGTGTCAACAACCCCGTCCCCCTGACACCTATTCATGAAAAAGCCAGGATAAAAATCCTTATTCCCACCAAGGCTAAGGCAATGGCAAGGCTTTTCATGATGATATGGCTATGAATTTTCTTAGATAACCTGGCACCTAACTGAGCGCCCACCAAAACTCCTATTGATAAAAAAAGGATTTGGTGGATGCCGGCGATCAGCGTACCTGAGAACAAGTGGACCATACTTCCGGAAAATGCTGTGATGCATAGAACAAAGTGAGATGTTGCTGTGGCGATATGAACAGGAAAATTCAATAAATTTACCAGGGCCGGAACATGAATAATTCCTCCCCCGATGCCTAAAAGACTGGAAAAACACCCGACCAAAAAACTTACCATAATACCTGTTGTTAAGCTATATGAAAAAGTGTATGACGTGCCGTCCCCATCGGTGATGATCCGGGTTATGTTGTTCGATTGATCCAAATTATCCTTTTCTCCATCTGCCGGAGTCTTTTTGGTCAACAGAAAGGCAGCCAAGGCCACTAACAGGACACCAAAGATTCCGTCAAAAATGTGCCGGGGAATAAATGAGGTGGCATAGGCCCCTAAGATGGATCCGGGCAATGAAGCTGCGGAAAAAATTAGACCGGATTTATAGTCAATCTTTTTCATTCTGCCGTACGCGAACGAGCCGGATAAGGCATTGAAAAAGACCACGGCTAATGAGATACTGGTAATAATATTGGGATCGTTTTCAGGGTAGAGAAGCAGTAAGACGGGAACGAGAATAAATCCTCCGCCGGCACCGATTAACGTCCCAAATGTACCAACGGCAAAACCCAATAATATTTGAAGAATGGATGCCAACATTTTTTACTCCCCAATAAAAATTAAAATATTAATATCCATTATAGTATGCCGTTCCTTTTTAACCAAGAATAAATTATTTTTTCCCATATTTAAAAAATTTTCGCAGGAGGGAAAGTATGAAACCAGAGGGAGGGCTATCACCGCAAATTTTAGATAGTGTCGCAGACGGCGTATTCACTGTTGATCATCAGTGGAAAATCACTACTTTCAACAGGGCGGCGGAGGTCATCACCGGTATTAGTCAAAAGGATGCTTTAGGCTGCCCGTGCCGTGATATCTTCCACTCTGATATTTGCGACGGGGCCTGTATTTTAAAGCAAAGTATTGAGTCCGGGAGGCCCATAACCAATAAGTCGATCCATATTATTAAACCGACGGGGGAGAAGATTCCTGTAAGCATTAGTGCCGCTCCCTTAAAAAAAGAGAACGGAGAAATTATCGGCGGCGTGGAGACCTTCCGGGATATGTCTGAGGTGACTCAGCTCAGGAAAGAACTGCAAAAATCCTATAACCTCTATGATATTATCAGCAAAAACGATTCTATGCAGAGGTTGTTTCATATTTTGCCTGATCTGGCTAAAAGCGACAGTACGGTTTTAATACTGGGTGAAAGCGGCACCGGAAAAGAACTGGTGGCCCGGGCTGTGCATAATTTAAGCGACCGGAACCGGAAGCCTATGGTGGTGGTAAACTGCGGCGCCTTGCCGGATACCCTTTTGGAGTCGGAGCTTTTCGGCTATCTGGCCGGGGCTTTTACCGATGCCAAAAAGGATAAGCCCGGCTATTTTGCCCGGGCGGAGGGAGGGACTATTTTTCTCGATGAAATCGGGGACGTTTCCCCTGCTCTCCAGGTAAAGCTGCTGCGTGTTCTGCAGGAAAGGACCTATGTTCCCCTGGGCGGGGTAATGCCTGTCAAAGCCGACGTGCGGGTAATCGCGGCCACCAATAAAGACCTGGAGACGCTGGTCCAGGAAGCAAAATTTAGACAGGATTTATATTACCGGATCAATATAGCCCAAGTCAAACTCCCTTCCCTGCAGAACAGAAAAGAGGATATCCCTCTCTTGGCAGACCATTTTGTTCGGCGTTTTAATCACCTGAAGGGCCGTCATGTGCTAGGCTTGGCACCGGAAACTCTGGCGATTCTGATGAAATATGACTACCCGGGAAATATCAGAGAACTGGAAAACATCATCGAGTATGCATTTATTTTGTGTCATCACGGCTTGATCCTTCCGGAACATCTGCCGGAGAAATTCCAGAGCCATCCCGGTAAAGACCTTCATGTGACGGGAAAAACGTTTAAGTTGGCAGAGATTAAAAAGGCAGCCGTATTAGAATCTTTAAACCGCAACAACTGGAAACGGATGGCTGTTTGCCGGGAACTGGGCATTTCCAAAGGTACCTTAAGGCGCATGATTCAAGAATACCAGATTGTGGAACCGGAATCCTGGCGTCATCATGAATCCTAATAATCGTCAGGCAGCTGATTCAGTTCGGCCAGGCTAAAGACGGGACCGTCTTTACATACATATTTAGGCCCGATGTTACAGCGTCCGCACATGCCGATGCCGCATTTCATCTTCATTTCCAGAGAGGTAAAAATATTTTCCGGGGAAAAACCTATTTTCTCTAAAACAGGAAAAGTAAATCTGATCATGACCGGGGGGCCGCAAACTACGGCTACAGCATGAGACGAAGAACTTAATACCTGTTCTGCCACAGCAGGAATAAAACCTATTTGGCCGGACCAGCCTTCAGCGGGCTGATCTATCGTTAAATGCAGATGCAGGTCGCTTCTTTCCAACCATTTTTTTAATTCCTCTTTGTAAAGAAATTGATCAGGATCACGGGCCCCGTAAATGACGGTCAAATCCCCGATTTTTTTTCTGTTTTCCGGGTCTAAATAATAGTAAACCAAGGAACGTAAAGTGGTAAAAGCAAATCCTCCCCCGATCACAACCAAATTTTTGCCTGAAAAATACGGCAAAGGCCAATGATTCCCCAGGGGTCCTCTTAACCCGACCACATCTCCTTTTTCCAACATGTGCAGGGCGGAAGTTACGGAGCCCACTTTTTTCACCGTAAAACTTAAGATTCCTTTTTCTGTGGGCGAGCTGGCTAAGCCAAAAGGAGCTTCTCCCGTGCCGAATACGCCCAGTTCCCCAAATTGACCGGGAAGGTAGCGAAAGGAACTTTCTTGTTCCGGATGTAAAAACTTCAAGTAAAAGGTTTTTAAATCTTTTTCCGGGTTTTCTTCTTTCACGGCCAGAATTTCCAATGGGTAAGGCAGATAAGGATTTTCTCTTTCATGATTCGTTTTCATTTGCGAACACTCCCACTCTCAGTAATACTTCGCGCATATCGATGTTTACCGGGCATTTCAGAATACATCTGCCGCAGCCGGTACAGGCAAGGGCCTGATAATTCTTAGGAAAATATTTAAATTTGTGCAAAAACCGCTGCCTTAATCGTTCTTTATTGCTAGGACGGGGATTGTGGCCGGAACCATGTAGCGTGAAACTGCTGAACATACAGCTGTCCCAATTCCGCACCCGCCTTCCTTCCCTATCTGTTGCCTCCTCACTGATATCGAAGCAATGACAGGCAGGGCACAGAAAGGTACACACGCCGCAGTTGAGACACTTCCTGTAAAGTTCGTCCCAGACCGGATGGGTAAAAAGGTCGGGTATTTTCTTATCATGAAAGCGGCGGTCCAGGGAGGAAGGAAATTTTCTTACCATTTCCTTCCGCATGCTTTCAACCAATTCTTCCCTGTGCGGGGAAGCCTTTTCAAAAGGTCCTTTCATCAGTGCCTGATTTCCCTGATCAGTGCCGGACAAGGCGACATAGGTATCTTCCAGGTCGATTAAGAGAATGTCGGCACCGTCCTTCGCCATCGGGCCTGCGCCCAGTTCCCAGCAAAAACAGGTGGATCCGGGATTCTGGCAGGCTAAAGAAATAATGAATGAATTCTCCCGGCGCCTGCAGTAATATGGATCTTGGAATTTCGCCCCGTTAAAAACGGCATCCAGCAGCAGGATGCTTTGGGCATCGCATGGCCTGGCCCCAAAGATGAGCACCGGTTTATCTTCTCTTGGTTCGGGAGTAATTTCTACAGCCCTGTCCGGATCTAACCGGTATTTGATCAAGCTTTCCCACTGGGGAAAGAAGACATCTTTGATCGGCTTTAATGAATTTACATAGCCGGAAAGATTGATGGCGCCGCCGTTCCAGGGCAAAAAAAGATATCCTTCCTCTTTTTCCTGAGGGACCAACACTTCCTTTTCCCGGCATTGTGCCTGCAGCCATGTTTGTAAATCATTTTTGCTAATTTCATAGAGCATGCTTCTCACCTCTTACCCGGAAAGGCTCCGGATCATTTACTGTGCCCGTGTTCAGGGGAGGTTCCTGGGTTTCCGCCAGTCCGGCCTCAAATTGGTAGAAATTCTTTACATCCATCATGACTTTATGGTTTAACAGGCGCAAATCTACGCCCATGGGACAGGCCCTTTGGCAGGCTCCGCAATCCACACACCGTCCTGCCAGGTGGAGAGCCCGGGTCAAATGAAAAATCACATTGTCGGCAATATCGGTGGATTTTCCCACCCATGGGGGCAGATTGCTTTCCACAAAGCATTCTGGGCAATAGCAAGCAGGACAAGCATTGCGGCAGGCATAACACCGAATGCATTTGGAAACCTCCTGGTAGATATAGGCCTTTCGCTCCTGGGCGGGAAGCCGGGCAAAGTCGTGGACATCACGGAAATCATTTTCAGCCCTATCTTCTGAGGCACTGTCAATGAGGTGATCAAAAATAAGGGGAGCGGTGGTTTGGCAGCCGGGGCATTTTTCCCTTACCGGACAGGGTGCGCCGATGATAAAGATGCGCTCCCGGGACAATTGATTTTCTGTGAGAAGATTGATCAAAGAACGGCTGTCACAGCCTTTGACAATCACCGCCGCCTGGCGCTTCTCTTCCCGTAAATAGTTGGCCAGATTGTTTTGGCACCCCTCCTCCCAGATTAGATTCCCGCAATCTTCCTTTTCCGTGATAAAACAGGGAGTGGGTCTCCCAGGCAAGGTCCCGGTTTTGAAACCAATGACCACGTCCACTTTTCCTTCTTCTAAAAGGTAACGGGAAATAGCTCTCATCTTTTCCACTACATCAGTCATTCTTTTTACCCCCCCATCTGTCCCATGGGTCCAGTTTTGCCAATTCCTGCGTCATTTTTGTTACTTTACGGGCAAAGGCATTTCCTTCCGCTGCGGAAATCCAGTCAAACCGGACTCTTTCTTTTTCCACACCGATAAAATCAATCAGGCTGTGCAATAAACTAAACTTTCTTCTCGCCACTAAATTACCGGAGCTGTAGTGACAGTCGCCCGGGTGGCAGCCGGCGGTAAATACGCCGTCGCACTGTTTTAAAGCGTTCAGGATAAAAAGGGGATCCACTCTTCCCGAACAAGGTACCCGGATAATTTTTATATTGGGGGGATACTGGAGCCGGCTCACACCGGCTAAGTCCGCGCCTGCGTAACTGCACCAGGTGCAGAGAAAAGCGCATATTTTCCTTTCTTCCATGATTCTCATCACCTCTTTGTCAAACTTGACGAATCATCGCTAAGATTTGCCTGTTCCGGAAACCCTGGATGTCAATGGCGCCGGAACGGCAGGAAGCGGCGCAGGCCCCGCAGCCTTTACACAGGGCGGCATTGACCCGGGCAGTTTTTTCCTTTTCATCGACTTCTACGGCCTGGGCCGGGCAAATGCTTGCACAAGTGGCGCAGCCGGTGCACAGGGCACTATTTACAAGGGCAGAAAGTCCTTCCCCCTCCAGGAACTTTTTGTTTAGAACGGTACAAGCCCTTGCCGCAGCGGCCTTGGCCTGGGTCATTGATTCCGTTAAAGGCTTCGGCCCATGGGCCAAGCCGCAAAGGAAAATCCCATCCGTGCTGAAATCTACCGGCCGCAATTTCATATGGGCTTCCAAGAAAAACCCTTCTTCATTCAGAGGCACCTTTAAGGCTTTGGACAAATAAGAATTGTCGACAGGTTCTATAGCGGGGGCCAAACTGACCAAGGAAGCAGGGATTTCCATTTCTTCCCCTAACACGTGGTCGGTGCAGGTGATGACCAGGTGATCTTTTTCTTCTCTCATTTGGGGCGGATGGTTTAAATCATAACGGATGAAAATGACCCCTTTTTGGCGGGCCTGAAGATAAGCCTGCTCCTGGAATCCATACGTGCGCATATCCCGATAAAGAACGTAAACAGGGGTTTGCGCGTGGATTTCTTTGATTCTCTTTGCCAGCTGCACGGTTTGGGTGCAGCAGACTTTACTGCAATAGAGATGGGTGGTATTTCTGGACCCCACACAGGTGATCAGAACGATGGCATCCATCTCTTTGATCTTTTCGGGTTCTTCTAAGAGCAGGTTGCCTAAGGCCAGATGGGTTTTCACCCGGTGATCCTGGCCGTAAAAATATTCCCCGGGCCGGCTTTCCCTGGCTCCCGTAGCAACGATCACAACGCCGTGATGAATGGTGTGGGTGCGGTTTTCTCTGACTAAAGTAGTTTGAAAATTACCCACATATCCTTTGATCTCCTGGATGGTAGTGGACAGATACCTGGTAATGAGGGGATGGGCGGCCACTTGCTTCTCCAGATCAGCCAAAAACTCTTTTACCGGCTCTCCGGCATGATTGAAGGCCAGGTGCCGGGCGATGCCGCCCAAAACCGGATTCTGTTCCACTAAAAAAACCGGATAATTTTGGCCGGCAATAGCCAGGGCAGCCGTCATGCCGGCCACACCGCCGCCGATAATGAGCGCCTTTTGTTCCACAGGCAGCGCTCTTGTTTTTATTGGCTCTAAAAGCCGGGCTTTTGCCACCGCCATTTTCACTAACCCCATCGCTTTCTCCGTTGCTTTTTCCGGCTCGTGCAGATGCACCCAGGAACATTGGTCCCGGATATTGGCCATTTCAAACAAATAGGGATTTAACCCGGCTTCCTTTAATGTTTCCCGGAAAAGCTGCTCGTGGGTGCGGGGGCTGCAGGAGGCTACGACCACACGATTCAGCCGGTGTTCCTCGATCAGGTCTTTCATTTTCATTTGGGTATCCTGGGCACAGGTGTATAGGTTATCTTCCGCATAAACCACATGGGGCAGAGCCCGGGCAGTTTCCACCACCTTTTTTACGTCGACCACCTTACTGATATTAATGCCGCAATGGCAGACAAAGACGCCAATCCGGGGCTTTGCGCCGGATACATTTTTTTCGGGCGGGTATGTTTTTTCCCGGACCCGGGTATTTTTTGCCGGGGCCAATATTGCCGCCGCCTCCTCCGCAGCAGCACAAGCCTGCACCACCGTGTCCGGAATATCTTTCGGCCCGCTGAAGGCTCCCGCCACAAGAACCCCTTCTCTGGTACTTGCGATGGGATGATATCCTGACGTTTGGGCAAAACCATGTTCATTGAGGGAAAAACCGGCAGTTTGGGCCAGTTTTTCACTGTCTTCACTGGGACAAAGACCGACGGAGAGGACCACCAGGTCAAATTCCTCCTCATGAATGGTGCCGTTTTCCGCCGCGTAGCGTATCAATACATTCTTTGATGCCGGGTCTTCCTCCACCGTAAAGATCCGGGACCGCACAAAGCGTATGCCCTGGTCCTGCCCGCGCCAATAATATTTTTCAAAATCTTTTCCTTGGGTGCGCATATCCATATAAAAGATGGCGGTTTCCAGGGGATAATCGCAGTGCTCCTTAGAGATCAGGGCCTCTTTAATGGCAACCATGCAGCAGACGCTGGAGCAATAGGGTTGATCGTCTTTCAGGGTGCGGGACCCGGCGCATTGAATCCAGGCAATTTTTTGGGGCTCCTGATGATCGGAAGGCCGCACCAGATGCCCCCCAAAAGGACCGGAGGCGCTGAGAAGTCTTTCATACTGCATACTGGTGATCACATTTTCACATCTTCTATAGCCCAGGTTTTTTAGCTTAAAGGCAGGAAATTCACGAAAGCCAGGCGACAAAATGATTGCCCCCACCTGAAGATCGATCTCTCTGACCCCGTCAAGATGATTGATGCAGCCTGCCTGGCATATTTCAACACACTGCATGCATTCCGAGCACGGGCCGCAGCCTAAACAGCGCTGCGCTTCCTTTTGGGCTTCTTCTGCAGAAAGGCCCAGGACATACTCGCGAAAATCCCGCACTCTTTCTTGAGGGTCCAATTCTTTTCGCGCTACCCGGTTTATTACCGTGATTTTTTCCGGGAGAGGGACTGTTTTGACCGTTTTTTCCCTACCCTCGTCATCCCGTGCTGATTTTTTCCCCTGGAAAAAATCCCTGATGGAAGCGGCCGCCTTTTTCCCTTCCGCTACGGCCTGGATGGCGATACCGGGTCCGGTTCGCACCTCACCGCCGGCAAATACGCCGGGTAAAGAAGTGGCTAAGGTTTTTTCGTCGGCCCAGAGGGTTCCCTGACCGGTACGCTTGAGCAACCGGGGCAGGAAAGTAAGATCGGGTGTTTGGCCGATGGCGTTAATCACCGTATCCACCGGAATAAAATGGGCAGAATCTTTGACAGGAGCAGGCTGGCGCCGTCCTGTCGCGTCCTGGGCGCCAAGGGTCATTTCCACACAGTTCATGCCCTTTAGTTTGTGGTGTTCTCGAATAAAGGCAGTGGGTGCCACCAGATATTTAAATTGGATGCCTTCCGCCCGGGCCGCCTCAATTTCTTCTGCCCGGGCCGGCATTTCTGCCCGGGAACGGCGATAATAAACGGTAACTTCCCGGGCCCCAAGACGCAGGGCGCTCCGGGCGGCGTCCATGGCCACATCTCCGCCCCCGATCACCGCAACATTTTCTCCTAAAGGCGGCTTTTCGCCTAAATTTACTTTGCGCAGAAATTCTATTCCAGCATAAACGTTTTCTCCCTCTTCACCGGGAATATGGAGTTTTTTATTGACATGAGCCCCGGTGGCCAGAAAAACGGCCTGATAACCTTGATTTTTCAAGTCTTCTAAGGTAAAAGAGGATCCCAAGGGGCTGTTGGTCTTGATCTCTACGCCCAGGTCCCGGAGATAACGGATTTCCTGGTCTAAAATCACGGGGGGCAAACGGTAATCCGGGATTCCTACGGCCAGCATGCCGCCGGCTACCGGCAAAGCTTCGAAGATGGTAACCGGGTAACCGTTTTTCACCAGTTCAAAAGCCGCACTTAAGCCTGCCGGCCCGGAGCCGATCACCGCCGTCTTTTCTTTTTTCATCTCGGGGAGAGGGATTCTTTCCCGGGGCTGGCTGTCGGCCAAAAATCTTTTTAACGCAGCAAGGGAAACAGCCCCCTCCGCTTGGGCCCGGGTACAATCATTTTCACAGGGATGGGGACAGATTCTTCCTAATGAAGAAGGGAGTAACAAATCGTCATAGATGATTTTTGCCGCTTCCTTAAATTTACCCAGGGCGGTAAGTGCCACATATCCTTGGGCATTAACACCCGCAGGACAAGTTGCTTTGCAGGGAGGGGGCCCGTCTTTTTCAATGGCATAGGCATGGGGAAATGCCTGGGCATATTTCTTATGAATCGCTTTTTTCTTCGCCAAACCTTTTTCAAATTCATTTTCGGTTTCCACCGGACAAACAGCGGCGCATTCCCCGCATCCCGTACAGCGATTCGGATCAATATAGCGGGGCTTTTGCCGCACCGTGACGGTAAAATTGCCCGGGTTGCCTGTGATCCGGCTTATTTCTGTATTGGTCAGGATTTCAATATTTAAGTGGCGCCCGCATTCAACCAGTTTGGGAGAAAGAATGCACATGGAACAGTCATTGGTGGGAAAGGTTTTATCCAGGGCCGGCATCGTTCCCCCAATCGCGGAGGACTTTTCCGCCAGATAAACCTGATATCCCATTTCGGCCAGATTCAGAGAGGCCTCGATTCCGGCAATGCCGCCCCCGGCAACCAAAACAGAGCCGGTTAAATGTCCTTTGTCGTTTAACAATTTCATAAACTTTTCCCACCCTCTAGTTTGTCATCCAGGATTAATGATTTTGCCACCAGCGTGCTGATATGAACAACCTTGGTGCCAAGTTTGAAATATTTTCCTATGTCTGTGAGCTGGTCAAAGCAATTGTGACAGGGGACAATGATTTTAGCCGCTGCGGTTTTTTTGATCTGCTCGGCCTTGAGCCGGCCCTTTTCCATTCTGATCGCGCGCAGCCCCATTTCGGTACCCATGGAATTTGCGCCGCCGCCCCCGCCGCAGCAAAGATTGTATTCCCGGTTTGGATACATTTCCACCAGATCAATGCCCAAATATTGAAGCACTTCCCGGGGTTCCTTAAGTAAACCCTCTTTTCTGCCGAAGTTGCACGGGTCATGATAGGTAAACTTTTCCGGAAACAAACCGGATGCGACTTTAATTCTTCCTTCTTTCAAATAGCCTAAAATGATCTCAACAATACTTTTTACCGGATAGGACCGCTGAAACCAGGCTTTGCCGCCCCATGACTGAGAGCGCAGGGCATGACCGCATTCGGTGACCACCAGGGTTTTACAGCGCAGTCTTTTCATGGCCTGATCAATCATGCCCACAATTTTCCGGGCGTCCTCATCCCGGCCGCTAAACAGCCCCATGTTTGTAGCATCCCAGCCTTCGCTGCTCATGGTCCAATCGGCCTTGGCCGCATAAAAAATTTTAGCCACGTTTTGAATGTCCTGGGGATAGAATTTGGCTTCCCGGGAATTAATGACATAGAGAATATCGGCGCCTTTTTTGTCAAGGGGAATTTTCGCATGGGCGTCCTGAACTTCTTCCTGCAATTCCTCTTCCAGCCAGTTCAGCGTATCCAGATAATCTTCGGCCGATAAAGCCTGCTGATTGCCTGTTGCCATATGGATATCGGCAACCTCCTGGATATGCCCGGGAGCTTTTAAGCCGAAATGCCCCCGGACCGTGCGCACCACTCCGGCCAGATCCACCTTCATGGGACAAAACATGGTGCATCTGCCGCACATGGTGCATTTCCAGATGAAGGGATCATGGACCACCTCTTCTTTGAGGCCTAAAATAATTTTGCGCAGAAATTTTCTCGGGTCCATGTCCTGATGCACGTCACTGTAAGAGCAGCCGGCCGTACACATCCCGCAGGCAAGACAATGGGAAAAATCAGATTTTTGCCCTAAGCCGGCCAAAACGTCTGCGATCTGGTATTTAAATTCGGGGTCCAAGTTTTTCGCCTGAATAACTGCCATGATTTACCTCCTAATCCTGCTCTGTGTGCCAGAAAGGAATACCCAGCACCTGACTGACAATGCTGTTAATGACAAATAAGGTATGGGGCCAATCGGAAAAAAGGGCAAAAAAATCACCGGACGTACTATTTGTTTGTGCGCAGATTTCCCGGACAGAAGGGGACCGTTGGCGTTCCAGGTAATATTGGCGCAGGAACGCCATGATCTCACGATGCCTGGGTGTTATAGGATCAATTCCTTCTTTTGTCAAAATGCATTCAGTCATTTCCTGCCATATTTTTTCATCTTCCACACATATAGCACCTAAATAAAGATAATGACGTCTGATCTGGGAACCTAAAATATTAAACCTGCTCATGATCCACCGCCTTTCCTAAATACAACCTTTTAATGGGGGCAAGCCGGCGATCACCCAGGCACTGCGGATACCGCCCTCGGGAAAAAGACGGTAAATTCTCAGGCTGTTAAAGCCGGTAAAAATGCAGATTTTGTGCATAGACGGAGGTTGTTGAAAATCTTTGTAATAATCGCGAAGGTAGGAAATAACAAGCCAGTGGTCAGCGTCCAAGTTCTTGATCCCATGCGTGCGGGCAATGGTTTTTGCACTTTCCTCATTCCAACGGGCTTCCCTGCGTTTTCGGGAACTTTCCGTCATGATCCAACCCTCCCTTCCATTGACTTATTTATAAAGCAAGTTCTGTGCCAATAAAAAAACCGGAGACAGATAGGTCTCCGGTTGAGAAAAAAGATCTCATTGAGTAATTTTTACCCCTAAGGGTATAATTTTTACCCAGTGTGCCGTTAGAGATAATATTTTTTAATTTTGTTATAAAGAGTTTTACGTGAGATACCCAGTAATTCAGCTGCTTTATCCCTGTTTCCCCCGCAGGATTTTAAGATCGTTTCGATATGTTGTTTTTCCATATCCACCAATTGGGTAGCTTTATCCGGCAATTTGCGCTCGCCGACCATATTGGGGGGCAGGTCTTTTAACAGAATATATTCGGATTTACTCTTGATAAAAGCATACTCCATGGCATTTTCCAGTTCCCGTATGTTTCCGGGATAATCGTACTGCAACAGAAAGTCTAAGGCTTCCTGGGAAACTCCTTTTTTTGCCTTTTGAAAAAAGGCGTTATACTTTTGAATAAAATAAACTAATAAAAGAGAAATATCATTCCTTTTTTGGCGCAGGGGAGGTATTTTGATGGGAAAGACATTTAAGCGGTAAAAAAGGTCCATACGGAAATTGCCTTTTCGGATTTCCTCTACCAGGTCCTTGTTGGTGGCGGCAATAATCCGGGCATCGGTTTTCATGGTTTTATTTCCCCCCACTCTTTCGAATTCCCCTTCCTGTAGAACTCTTAAGAGTTTAGCCTGGATATTTACGGATATTTCGCCAATTTCATCAAGAAAAATTGTCCCTTGATCCGCCAGCTCAAATTTACCCTGATGCGTGGCCGAAGCACCGGTGAAAGCTCCTTTTTCATGGCCGAACAGCTCAGACTCGACCAGTGTCGAGGTTAAGGTGGCAGAGTTTACTTTGATGAAGGGTTTATAGCGTCGATCGCTTAAAAAATGAATGGCCTTGGCCACTAACTCTTTGCCCGTACCGCTTTCGCCGCAGATCAGCACACTGGACCGGTAAGGAGCTACGGCTTCAATCATTTCATAGATTTCCTGCATTTTCGGGTCTTTGCCGATAATGTTTTGAAAATTGTAGCGGTCATAATTTTTTTCCACCTGGTGGAGTTTTCTTTGATCTGATAAAATTTCTAAGCCGCCGATAATATTGCCCTTGGTATCAAATAAAGGCATCACCGAGATTTCAACAGGAATCAAGCCGCCATTTTTATCCACAATGACCACATCTGTTGAGTACCCCTTCTCCCCATGCTGTACCGCTTTCTGCATTAAGCAATTTCCCCCGCAACAATGAGAGCTTTTAAATAAGGCAAAACATTTTTTCCCGAGAGCTTCTTGTTTCGTATAACCTGTAATATTGGCAGCCCCATTATTAAAGGTAGTGATATTTAAGGCACAGTCTACCGTAAAAACACCCTCTGAAATACTATTAACCACAAATTCAAAGTCAATACTTCCTTGGGTCATTTGTTTCACCCCTTTAATAAAATGAGTTAAATATTTGAACGATGGATCTGAATGAATTCTTGTATACGCATATTATAGAAATAAAGTTAGAACATCACAACTGAAAATGTTTTCAAGAAGAACTAAATTTGGAACCATTTAAATATGAGAGCAGCATAAAAAATGAATTGGGTTCATTTCTGCCCTACACTTAATCAAAAGGGTCAAAAATGAACCCGTTTTTTTTATTTATCATTTCTTTTTGTATGATTAAGACATTAAGCAGTGATGCCAATCCCTTGATATCAAAGGAAAAGATTATAAAAATCGTTTTTTTTAACTGCTTGGCACAACTATTGCATATGAAATAAAAATGAAAGCGATCAATTATCGAAAGGAATGATTCCCTTGCCCAAAATTTCTCAAGAAATTAAAAACACCATGGCGAAGACCAAAATTATACCTGTAGCTACAGCGAGTAAAGATGGCATGCCAAACGTAATTCCTTTTGCCTTTGTCAAATGCTATGATGACGAGACATTGGTGCTGGCGGATAATTTTATGCAAAAAAGTATGAAAAACTTAGAGGAAAATCCTTTTGTATCTATTTGTGTCTGGGATACAGAGGGTAATCAATCATTTCAGATCAAAGGAAAAGCTGCTGTGGAAACAGAAGGAAAGGTTTTTAATGAAACGGTAGCCTGGGTAAAAGAAGCGATGCCCCAGCTGTCCCCTAAATCCGCCATACTTGTAAAAATCAGCAATATTTATATTTGCCAGCCTGGACCTGATTTAGGCAAGGAATTATAACAAAATGGGTTCAGAATGAACCCATTTTTGCCTGTTGCTTTTTGTTGTAAGTATTTGAGTCAGGGAGTGATAAGTTTGAAAAACTTTAGCTACATCAATGCAGGAACAACAAGGGAAGCCTTGGAACTGCTGCAATCGGAGAGAGAAAGGGCATGCCTGATTGCAGGGGGTACCAACGTCCTGCCTTTAATCAGAAGTGAAAAAATCGATCATAAAACCCTGATTAATATCAGAAATTTAAAAGAGCTTTGTTATATTACAGAAACAAAGGGAAAGGTTTTGATTGGTTCATTAACTACGATTGCCGATATAGAGAGATCGGAAACCTTGCGGAAATATGCACCTGCCTTAACGGAAGCCGCCCGGCATTTTGCTGACCCCACCACCCGCAACAGCGCCACCATCGGAGGAAATCTTGCCAACGCTTCTCCTGCCGCGGATACGGCGCCTCCTTTACTGGCTTTGCATGCTGTTGTAGTTGTGGACAGCGCGGAAAAAGGAGAAAGGGAAATCCCTATTGGGGAATTTTTTCTGGGTGTGAATAAGACAGGACTGGAATCTAACGAATTAATGACAAGGATCGAAATTCCCCAAAATGGGGCCAACAGTTCCAGCTGGTTTATTAAGCTGGGCTTAAGAAATGCTATGGCTATTTCTGTGGTCAGTGCGGCTGCCTGCATAGAAATTGCATCCGGGAAGATAAAAGAGGCCGGCATTGCTCTGGGTTCAGTAGCTCCTACTCCTGTGCGGGCGAAAACTGTGGAAAGCAGATTGATGGGAAAAGAACTTTCCGCAGAAGTTATTGAGGAAGCCGCTCAAGCTGTAGTGCAGGATATTTCGCCCATTGACGACGTGCGCGCCGTCAAGGAATACCGTCAAATTGTGGCAGCTGTGATGGTAAAAAGGGTGCTGAAAAAAATCGTCAATATTTAACCTGACTAACTTGGCTTACTCTGTATTCGCAGTTCTAAGGTTTGGTAAAAAGCAACCAAACCAAGAACTTGCTTCAGTCTCCCGCCATCAGCGGTCAGGGGACACACTCATTGGGGACATTCCTCTGTAAGAGGTGTGTCCCCTGACCGCTAACGGAATGTCCCCAAATATGCGGGAGTCAAACGCCAACTAAGTCATGCATTAGCAGTTCTAAAACTTGCTAAGAAAACCACTTAGCAAGTTAAGAACTTGCGTCAATAAGCATGTTTTGTCATGTGAGGGGAGGGGTCCTGAAATGAATGAAGTGAGCATTACGGTTACTGTCAATGGCACCAAAATAAAAGCAAATGTAACACCGGAGATGAGCCTGCTCAAATTTTTGCGCTCCCAGGGGTTTTGGGATGTCAAGTGTGGCTGCGAAATGGGCGACTGCGGCACCTGCACCGTGATTTTTAACGGCCGGTCCGTAAAGTCCTGTATTACTTTGGCCGCTCAAACCGACGGGGGTACCGTATGGACGGATAAAGGACTGGGTGTCTGCGATGAACTAACCAGGAAATTGCAAAAGGCCTTTGTGGAGCACGGGTCTATTCAATGCGGTTTTTGTACGCCGGGCATGATCATCGCCGGAAAGGCCTATATTGAGCAGGGAGGAAAACCTGACCGCAAGGAGATTAAAAAAGCGATTTCCGGCAACTTATGCCGCTGTACCGGATACAAAAAGATTGTGGACGCCATCTATGACGTGGCAAGCCATGAACAAGAGGCCTGATGATACTGGGAGGTGATAGAATGAGTTGTTTCGAAACAGTGGGGACACCTGCTCCCCGGCATGATGCCTGGGCGAAGGCGGAAGGAGAGCAGTTATACTCGGATGATTTTGCCTTGCCGGGGATGTTATACGGGAAAGCTTTGCGCAGCAAATATCCTGCTGCCGTCATTAGGTCTGTCGATACCGGCAAAGCAAAGGCGGTGCCGGGTGTTCACGCAGTGCTGACAGCGCAGGATGTTCCCCGTAACATTGACGTAACCAAATTTGGCCAGATGAAAGATGTGGGGGGCGGTTTTGAAGGATTATATAAGGTGCTGGCCGACGGGAAAGTTCGTTTTAAAGGGGAGGCGGTTGCTTTAGTTGCCGCCGAAACGGAAGAACTGGCCGAGGAAGCTTGCCGTCTCATTGAAGTGGACTATGAAGTGCAGCCCGGGGTATTTGACCCGGAAGAAGCCTTAAAGCCCGGGGCCTATCTGGTGAGCAGCGAAGATAACAGCAATCAAATTATGAAATGCCATATTGAGAAAGGGGATGTGGATCAGGCCTTTGCGGAAGCGGACCTGATTATTGAAAATGAATACCGCACATCCGCCGTCGACCATACTTATCTGGAAACAGAGGGCGGGGTGGCCTGGATCGACGAAAACGGCGTGATTACCATGCGGGTGGGTACCCAGGTCTTGGAGCACTACCGGACGGTGGCTAAAATCATGGGTTTTCCCCATAACAAGGTGCGGAACATGAGCATCCCGATGGGAGGCGGCTTTGGAGGGAAAGAGGATATTACGGTGGAAGCCTTCCTGGCCCTGCTCACCTGGAAGACGAAGAGACCGGTCAAAATGGTTTGGAGCAGAGAAGAATCCATTGAGTCCCATTCCAAAAGACACCCGGAGATTTTGCGCTATAAGAGCGGTTTTACCAAAGCGGGCATCCTTCTCGCCCAGCAGGTGGATATCGTTCTGGACGGGGGCGGTTATACCTATTTGACTCCCTGGGTGCAAATGTATTCCAACATCAATGCGCCGGGCTGCTACCGTGTTCCCCACATCAAAATCGACAGTGTATCGGCGCTGACCAACAATACCTTTACCAGCGCCAACCGGGGCTTCGGGGCCAATCAGGTCAATTTTGCCACGGAGCTGCAAATGGATGAAGCGGCGGCCCGGCTGGGCATCTCTCCTTTAGAAATCAGGCGGAAAAACTGTTTGAAAAACGGGGATGAGCTTTGTACCGGTTTCATTCCCCAAGGGCATATTGCATTAGAGGAAATTGCCCAAAAAGCCTGGAAGGTTTTGGAAGATGCCGGACCTAAGCCGGATGATATGGACGGCAGGAAAATTGGCCGGGGCCTAGCCATCGGTATGATGAGCTATGGAAGATTGTGTTTCCTGCATGATTCTTCCCGGGTCGGCCTGCGCATAGAGCTGGACGGAAGTGTCACCCTGCGGGCGGGAGTGCCTGATTTGGGCGGCGGCCAGGCATCGGTCCTGTGCCAGATTGTGGCGGAAGAATTAGGATTGCCGATGGATAAAATTCATCCCTATATTATGGATACCCACTTAACGCCCCTTTGCGGCACCACCACAGCTACAAGGCAGCTCTATATGTCGGGAAATGCCGCACTGGTGACCGTCCACGTGCTGAAGGAGAGAATTCTCAAAAAAGCAGGCGAGCTGTTAAAGGTGCAGCCGGAAGAAGTGCAGCTGATTCATGAAAGGGCCTGCCTGATCAATGATCCCTCCCGGGGTCTTCCTTTTGGGGGAGTGGTTGCTGCCCTGTCCAATGAGGGTATCTCCCTGTTCCATGAGGGGCAGTTTAACGCTCCTTTTAGTGAAGTGCCCAATCTGATGGACATCAAAGGACGTATTCTTCCCGACATGACCTATACGGCGCACGGGGCAGAAGTGGCGGTAGATGAAGAAACCGGCCGGTTTGAGGTCCTGAGAATTGTCGCCTGTGCCGATGTGGGTAAAGCAATCAATCGGCACAGCTGTGAAGGACAGATGGAAGGGGGGGCTATTTATAACATGGGCTATGTGACTGAGAACATGATTCAGGAGAAGGGCTATACCAGGTCCCATTCCCTAAGCGAATATTTGATCCCCACTGCCGCCGATACGCCGGAAATTGAAACCATCATGGTGGAATCCGGCGGGGGATTGGGACCTTATGGCGCGAAAGGAATTGGAGAGCCAGCAGACAATTCCATTGCTCCGGCCATTGTCAATGCGATTTATGATGCTGTGGGCGTGAGAGTGAAAAGCCTGCCGGTTACTCCGGAGATACTATTGTTTGCGATCAAAAATAAGGCTTAGCTGGTCGCTTTTTAGTTCGTGCCTTTCCAGAGTGTGCCTATCACCTTGGGAAACCATTCTGATCAGGAGGTTAGCCTGATGACACTGGCTATTGCCGTTTTCGATGACAGAGTCTCCGTCACCCTTGATAATTGCACCCAATTACTTTTGGTTGCATTCAAGGACAATCTGGTCTGTCATACGCGCCCCATCCCTATCAATGGGGATTTCCCCCTGGAATTGGTGAGAAGGCTGAAAGAGGAGGCTGTTGAAACGCTGGTCTGCGGAGCGGTGAGCAATTCGCTGCGGCAATTGATTGAGACCAGCGGCATCAAAATTGTCCCCTGGATTAGTGGATCTGTTGAGCAGGTTTTGCAGGCTTTTCGCACGGATACGCTGGAAAATCTCTTAATGCCGGGATGCTGTCGGAGGTGGTAGTGATTACTAAGAAAGAGGTGTTTTCTGATGCCATTATTAAACAGTTCAGGTCCAGCCGGTAAAAATCGGCGCAGATTGGGGAGTCCCAATTCTGATCGCTGCGGGAACAATGCAGGAATGGGCAGGGGTGTGGGGGGAAATTGCATCTGCCCCAACTGTGGAACTACCGTCCCCCATCAAAGACAGATTCCCTGCACTTTGGTCAAATGTCCTACCTGCGGAAGTGCCATGATCCGACAATCATAGCGCCATTGATGAAATCTGAGAGGGAATGAAAAACGTGAAGAATATCAGGGCTACCGTACTCGTAAACAATAGTGTTTATCTTCCGAACCTGGGAGCAGAACATGGCTGGTCTATTCTTATTGAAACAGGAGATGGTTCTATCCTGTTTGACACAGGGCAAAGCGACTTGCTTTTTAGAAACGCCAAAATACTGAATTGTGACTTGGAAAAGGTGGAAAAAGCCGTTCTCAGCCATGGACATTACGATCATACCGGGGGTTTAAGCTCATTCCTGAGCTTAAACCCTGGTACTACTGTTTTTGCCCATCCGGATGTGTTTAAAAGACGGTTTTCTATCAAGCCGGGAAAGCTGCCCCGGGATATTAGCATGCCGGTTTTAGACCAAAAACAACAATCTAATTTTTATATCACATCCCAACCGGCACCTGTTCTTGATCATGTTTTTACGACCGGAGAAATACCGAGACAATTCGATATAGGAGGAATTAACAAGGGCCTATTTTGTGACCCGGAGGGAAAAAATACAGACTCTGTATGGGATGACCAAGCATTAGTTATGCATACGCCAAAAGGGATTGTCGTCCTGATGGGTTGTTGCCATGCCGGGGTGGAAAATACTTTAGAGACGGTGGCAGGCCTGACAGGGGAGAAGAAATTTTATATGGTTTTAGGCGGGATGCATTTGAGTGAAGCACCTGAAGACAGGTTGCAGGAAACAGTGCGATGTTTACACCGGTTTCAGGTTCAAAAAGTGGGTCCGGCCCATTGTACCGGGTGGAGGGGCAGGGAGGTTTTGGCACGTCTTTTTTCCGGAGAGGTTTTTTCATGCGACGTGGGTAATGTGATCCAATTAAATTAATTTTTTTACATTTGCCAGGAAAAGAGTTGGTTAAAGGTGGAAGAAACAATGTATTTTACGCAAAAAGTGATCGATCTCTTTATCAAGCCGGAGAATGCAGGGGAACTTGCGGATGCCGATGGCATTGGAGAAGCCGGCGACCCTCATTGCGGCGATTTTTTGCGCATCTATATCCAAGTAAGAGAGGGAGTGATCAAGGACTGTACCTTTCAAGTTTTTGGCTGCTGTGCCGCCATTGCTTCGAGCAGTATGACCACGATATTGGCAAAAGGACAGGCCTTGGATGATGCGGAAAAGATTACAGCGCAGGATATTGTGCATGCCTTGGGTGGCTTGCCTGAGGAAAAGGTGCACTGTTCTGTTCTGGGGGAGTCTGCCCTGAAGGCCGCCATAGAGAATTATCGCAAGAATGATCAATGAAGTGTTTTTGGCATTTGACAAAAACACTAAAAAGATATATTATTAGCATATGCCAATTACCATGAGGAGGACGACGCTATGGGATGTAATCAGGAAAAAGAAAACCCTTTTGAAAAAGTGGAAGTAAATTCCTTCAGCACTGTGGATAAGGTGTTTGCCATCATGAGCGGAAAAGGAGGAGTGGGTAAATCTTCTGTCACTTCTCTGGTGGCAACAACCCTGTGCAGAAAGGGAAAAAGGGTAGGGATTTTGGATGCGGATTTTACCGGCCCCAGTATACCAAAGGTGTTTGGTTTAAACGAGAATATGGCTCGCACAGGGCCCATGGGAATTGTTCCGGAAGTCACGGCCGGGGGAATTAAAATTATGTCCATCAATTTATTGTTGGAGAAAAAAGACCATCCTGTGATTTGGCGGGGGCCGATCCTGGCGAACACAGTGAAGCAGTTCTTTACCGAAGTAGTATGGGGAGATCTGGATTATCTGCTCATTGACCTGCCTCCGGGAACCGGTGATGTACCTTTGACCATCATGCAGTCCCTTCCCCTGGACGGGATTGTCATCGTTTCTTCTCCCCAGGATTTGGTAAAATTGATTGTGACCAAATCAATTAAAATGGCAGAGATGCTGAAGATACCTATTATAGGGATTGTGGAAAATATGAGTTACCTGGAATGCCCGGATTGTAAAAAGATCATTAAAGTTTTTGGCGAAAGCAAAATTGAACAAGTCGCCCGGGAGACAGGGATCCCGGTCTTAGCCCGCATTCCCATTGACCCGGTATTTACGGAACTTTGTGACCAGGGAAAGGTGGAGAATTATACGAAAGTAAAAATTTCTTTAAATGGGATCCAATAAAAAAGCAAGGGGGGGACCAGTGATGAAGATCTGTGTATCCGGAGAGGGACAGGAACAGAACTCCAAAGTGGATTTTCGTTTTGGCAGATGTGCTTATTTTGTGATTTATGATTCCCTGACAAACCAATATCGGGCAGTGGGAAACCAGGGGCTCAGTTCTCCGCACGGGGCAGGGGTAGCTGCCGCTCAGCAGGTCATTGATGAAAAGGTTGATGCGGTGGTTACGGGAAACATGGGTCCCAATGCGATGGAGCTGATGAAATCCGCCGGGATAAAAATATACGAAATTTCGGGAGGCACGGTAGCGGGGGCTGTTAAACTGTGTCTGGACGGAAAACTGGGGGAGATCACGAAAGCGGCCCCTGCCCACTCCGGCATGGCTTAACCAGGTAACCAGAGGAAGGACTGGTATAATATGCAGATTTCCGTTTTGAGCGGAAAAGGCGGTACCGGGAAAACCACCATTGCCGTTAATTTAGCTGCTACCATGGGCTGGCGCTATGTAGACTGCGACGTGGAAGAACCCAATGGTTTTATCTTTTTAAAACCGCAAATTAGTGCGGCCCAGGAAGTGACCATACCGGTTCCTAAAATTGATCGGGCAACATGCAGCTTATGCCGGAAATGCGTCGATGTCTGCCAATTTCATGCTTTAGGCATGGCCAAGGATCGGGTGCTGGTTTTTGAAAAATTATGCCATGGTTGCGGGGCGTGCGCTTTGGTCTGCCCGGCAGGAGCTGTTTCAGAACAGGCAAGAGGGATAGGAAAAATAGAAAGGGGAACGGGCCAGGGGATTGGATGTGTCCAGGGCGTGTTAAATGTGGGCGAGCCCATGGCCGGGCCTATTATCAGGGATATCAAAAAAGAGATCGGTCCGGGGAATTCCCTGATCGACTGTTCTCCCGGCAGTTCCTGTAATGTGGTGAAGGCCATCGAGGGTTCACAGTATGCCCTCCTGGTGACAGAGCCTACGGAATTCGGCCTCCATGACCTGAAGATTGCCGTGGGGCTGGCGAGAAAGATGGCCATACCCTTTGGCCTAATCATGAACCGGGCTGATAAGTACAATGATTTGATTACCGATTACTGCCGCACAGAAGGAATTTCTCTCCTCGGGGTAATCCCCTTTGAAAAAAAGGCCGCTAAAATGTACGCGGAAGGACGGCTGTTAATCGAGGATCAACGCTACTGGATCCTTTTTCAGGAGATAGCCGGGATTCTGAGGGAGGTGGTCAGGTGCAGTTAATTATTCTTAGCGGGAAAGGAGGAACGGGAAAGACTACGGTTGCCGCCTCTTTTGCCTATTTGCATGAGAAAAGTATCAAAGTTGACTGTGACGTGGAAGCCCCTAATCTTCATATGATTCTCCGGGGGACCCGGGTGGAAGAAAACCCTTTTTTCGGGGCCAAGACAGCCAAAATAGATCCGGAAAGCTGCATGAGGTGTGGCGCATGTGCCCGGGTGTGCAGGTTTGATGCGATTGCCGACTTTCAGGTAGACGGGCTGAAGTGTGAAGGATGTGCCGCCTGTACCGTTGTCTGTCCCTATCAGGCTGTTTCCTTACAGGAAGAAGCAACAGGAAAAACAATCATCACCCGGACGGAGCAAGGGATTCTCTCCCATGCGGAGATGGAAATTGGCGCCGAAGGGTCCGGAAAGCTGGTGACCGAAGTAAGAAAAAATGCCGGCAGATATGGAAACAATCAGGAAATGATTTTGCTGGACGGATCCCCGGGCGTGGGGTGCCCGGTGATGGCATCCATCACCGGATGTGACGCCGCTTTGATTGTCGTGGAACCCACCCAATCCGGACGGGCAGATTTTCTCCGGCTTTTGGAACTGATTCGGTTTTTTAGAGTGAAACCATTTGTCTGTGTGAACAAATATGATCTTAATGAGCCGGTAACAAGAGAAATTGAACGGGTGTGCAGAGCGGAAAAGGTACCGGTAATAGGAGAAATACCTTTTGATCCCCTGGTAAAACAGGCTGTTAACGAATTAAAACCGGTGGTGCTGTTTCCCGAGAGCGTTGCCGGAAAACAGATCATCATGATCTGGAATCGACTAAAAATGAAATTAAAGGAGGAAAATTTACAGTGAAAATCGGCGTAGCAAAAGAAGGTAAGATGGTATCTCAACATTTTGGGCATTGCGAAGGGTTTCAAGTATTTGACGTGGAAGGGGGAAAAGTGATCAAACAGGAATTTGTGCAAAGTCCGGGACACAGACCGGGATTCCTACCTCCCTATCTGGCGGAAAAGGGGGTCAATGTGGTTATTGCCGGGGGAATGGGGGCTACCGCTCAGGAGCTTTTCCAGGAACGGGGGATTTCCGTGATTGTAGGCGCTCAGGGACCGATGGAAGATGTCGTAGATCAATATCTCAAAGGCAATCTGGTTTCTACAGGAAGCATTTGTTCCGAACATGCTCATGAGGGCCACTGTCATGACTAAAAGGGAAGGATGAGCATTTTAAACCATTCTTAAAAACAGGGGGAGGGACAGGCGTGGATAAAAGTTTTGATGTGGTGATTATCGGAGGCTCAGCAGCCGGGTTAAGCACGGCTAATTCAGTCCTAAACTGGTATCCCGGAAAAAAGGTTGCTTTAATCAGAGATGTACCGTATACGGTTGTCCCATGCGGCATCCCATATATTTACGGAATTCTTGGTTCTGTGGCCCAAAACAAAATTCCTGACGAAGGTTTCATCAAGAAAGGGATGCAAATCATAGAAAAAAAAGTGATTCATGTGGACCGCAAAAACAAAACCGTCATTTTTCAGGATGAATCAAAAGTGTCCTATGACAAACTGGTCCTTGCCCTAGGATCCCGTCCTAATATCCCTTCGATGGAAGCGATTACTTTTGCCAATGTTTTTCCTATCAAGAAAGATCCCGTATTTCTTGAGGATTTAAATCAGGCATTGGAGAAGAGCCGGAATGTGGTGATCGTCGGCGGGGGCTTCATTGGCGTGGAGATGGCTGAACAGGTGCGGCTGAAGGAAGATCGCCATGTGACACTGGTGGAATCCTTACCCCACTGTTTGATGCTCTCTTGCGAAGAAGAGGCCGGGATCCTTGTCGAAAAGGAACTTGAAGCAATGGGGATCAACGTGAAAACCAATACAACTGTGGAAGCCCTGGTGGGAAAGGACAGGGTGGAAGAAGTTGTGTTGTCTACGGGAGAAAGATTGAAGGCTGATGTGGTTATCTTTGGCGTCGGATGCAGCCCCAATACGGAATTGGCGGAAAGGATCGGGCTGGATGCAGATCGAACCTGGGGCATCCACGTGGATGAATATATGCGCACCAGTGCGGAAGATATTTTTGCCTGTGGAGACTGCTGCACCAAAATTTCCGCCATTTACGGAGAACCCGTGGCTGTTCGTCTTGCCTCGGTAGCGGCATTAGAGGGAATGATTGCCGGAAGTAATCTTTACCGATTAACCAGGAAAAACAGAGGTGTGGTAGGCTCTTTTGCGACCAAAGTAGGAACCATTTCTGTCGGCTCGGCCGGTTACACGGAAAAAGCATGCCGTGATCAGAGGATCAATTATTATAAAGGAGAAATGACTGCTCCGGACAGGCATCCGGGATCTTTGCCGGGATGCACGCCCCAAACGAAAGTGAAACTTTTGTTTGACGCTTCCACAGATCAGATCATTGGCGGTCACATCATCGGAGGTATCCAGGTAGCGGATATGGTGAATATTCTTGCTTTGGCAATTCAACAGGGCATTACCGCTGATGCGCTGGCCACAGTCCAGTACGCAACCCATCCTTTGCTCACAGGGTCTCCCCTTGTTTACCAGGTGATGTGGGCAGCGGAAAATGCCTTAGTGAGCTAAAAAAACTGTTTAACCTGACTAACTTGGCGTAAGTCTCCCGCCTCTTTAGGCGGGAGTCAAACGCCAACTAAGTCATGCATTTGCAGTTCTAAAATTCAGATGGAGTAAAAGAATCTCCATCTGAATTAAGAGCTTGCTTCAACCTGTAAGCCCAGGTTAATTGATTCATATAAGCAGGAGAATTGCGTTGGGCAATTCTCCTGGCTTATTAAGTTTACTTTGCAACATAAAGAAGATGGGCTTATGATGATAAGTAAAGGGAAGCCTTGAAGAAGATACTAAATTTAAACGGGAAAGGACTGTTTCAATGAGTAAAGCCGAATATGTTTGTGGCACTTGTAAAGTTCATGCCTGTTCAAAGGGAAATAGGGAAAAAATGCCTCTCAGTTGTCCCTCACTTGATGAACTTAAGGATGATATTAAAAATAAGTATTCAAATGAAGATTTATTCTTGGCCCGAAATGCCGCCTTAGTAGAGTCTGAGGGTTACTGCGAAAAAACCAGGGTAGAAGAGATTATGGATTTTGCCCGAAAATGCGGATTTAAAAATTTGGGGCTGGCCTTTTGTCTCGGACTGAGTAAAGAGGCGGCCATATTAGAGAGGGTGCTGAGGGCCAACGGATTTATCGTTAACTCGGTGGTGTGTAAAAACGGCGCCGTGCCCAAAGAAGAAGTGCTGATGATCAGTGAACAAGAAAAAGTAAGGCCCGGTACTTTTGAAGCCATGTGCAACCCCATTGGACAGGCGGTCTATTTAAATAAAGCAGAAACAGAATTAAATGTGGTTCTAGGATTGTGTGTCGGCCATGATACCCTTTTCTTTAAGCATTCTCAGGCACCGGTAACGGTACTGGCTGCGAAAGACAGGGTGCTGGGCCATAATCCGCTCGCCGCTTTATACTTAGCGGACGGTTTTTACAGAAAAAAGCTGTTTCCTGATCTGGAGTAACTCCTTCACATTTCCATCTGCACCTTCTGATAAAAAATAACTGAATAATGGTATAATAGTTGACATACAGGGTGAGATGATGGAGGTGTGATCATGCCCAGACCGATTAAACCCAGGAGGATATCCTTTGTTCCGGAAGATACCTATTTTATCCCCTTGGGCAAACCCCAGTGCCTGCTGGAGGAAGTCCAGATCAAAGTGGAAGAACTGGAAGCCATGCGCTTAAAAGATATCGAAAACCTGTCCCAGGAAGAGTGTGCGGAAAAGATGCAGGTATCCCGGCAGACTTTTCAATTAATTATTGATGCGGCAAGAAGAAAGATGGCGGAAGCACTGACCGGGGGCAAGGCCATCCGGATTCAGGGGGGGAATTATACCTTGAATATCTGTCGGTTTAAATGCCGGGTCTGCGGACAGGAGTTTAATGAGATTTATGAAAAAGAGTTTAATTCCTGCCCCAAATGTCAGGACAGCCGGCTGGACTGTGTAGGCAAGGATGCCTTCTGCCCCAAAAGATGCCGGAAAAAAAACAGTCATGAGGACTGAAACGGAGACAAAGAAACATTTTGCCTGTATGGCTGTGCAAGCGTTTTTTTCAGTGTGGAAAGGAAAATAAGAAAATATGAAATTTTATACGGAACTCAAAGATAAAATGGCTCAATTGGTGGAGAAACATGATCTAAGCCAAAAAGAGATTACGATTAGAACCGCTGCCCTCACCCCGGAAGAAGCCATCGGAGTTACCGGACGAAAGGATTTTCCCTTATTAAAGGGCAAGGAAATCCTAATGAACGCTTATTTTAAAGATTCAGTGGGGCAGGCTTTTACGGACCAGCCCAGTATCTTTACAGGAAGCATTGAGCAACTGATGGAATTGGACCTTAGCTCCAATAATAACAGAGCACTGTTTATTGCTTCTGCCAACGCGATTTTAAAACATTTGGGACTAATTGACAAGACGGTGCACTGTAAAAATGAGGAGCCGGAAATGTGTGCCCGGCAGATCCGAGAATGGCTAAAAGAAAAATATGGAGGAAGGAAAATAGCTTTAGTCGGTTTCCAACCTGCTATTTTGGACCATGTGCGCCAGGATTTTCAACTCCGGATTTTGGATTTGAACAACCAAAATATTGGGCAGGTAAAGTACGGCGTTCTGATCGAAGACGGCGAAAAATCCTTGTCTGATGTGTTAAGCTGGGCGGATGTTGTTTTAGCAACCGGGAGCACGGTAACAAACGGTACCATCTTAAATTTTATGGACCAGGGCAAGGAGGTCTTTTTCTACGGCACTACCATTGCCGGCGCGGCTTATTTAAAGGGCCTGAACAGGCTGTGTTTTTGCGCCTCTTAAGAAACTATTATTGGCATATGTCAATAAAAACTGTTGACAGGAAGGACTTTTTTCGGATATCATGAATATAATAAGGTCATGAAGACCTTGATTGGCCGAGTAAATTTTATTATTCATAAACATATGAAAATATTTGGATGACGTAATAAATCAATCAAACCATGAAGGGATGCTGTATGAAACAGCTCTTGGATTGGTTTTTTATTTTTTAAATGAAGGAGTGAAAGAAAATGAACAAAGAACTGTGGGAAAAATGTGTGGAATTTCATGGACACCAATGCCCGGGACTGGCCATAGGATTCCGGGCGGTGGAAGCGGCCCGGGAAAAAATGGGGATTACTTTTTCTGCGGATGAAGAGGTGGTATGCGTCACGGAAAACGATGCCTGCGGGGTAGATGCGGTGCAGGTGCTGACCGGGTGCAGCATGGGAAAAGGAAATCTGATTTACCGGCAGACGGGCAAACAGGCCTTTAGTTTCTTTAGCCGGAAAACCGGAGACAGCCTGCGCTTGGTGCTGAAGGCTGTTAACGGAGACATGGACCGGGAACACCGCCAGGAATACCTTTTAAACGCCGAACTGGGGGAAATATTTGCCTTTAAAAAGCCTCATTTTTCCTTGCCGGAAACAGCCCGCATCTTTAATACCGTGATTTGTGAAAACTGCGGCGAAGGAGCGCCGGAGCATAAAATCCGCATTCAGGACGGCAAAAAGGTTTGCCTGGATTGCTTCCGTGACTATTCCCGGGGATGGTAAGCACCGGCGCGAGATCCGGACCGGAAGGAACATGAATTTGCAGGGTTTTTAAGCAAAGGAATATGGGGGCAAAGGAGTATCGAAAGGTGAAACAACGAATTATTAATCCCATTTGTTTAGTGGTTTTGGCATGTACTGTTCTATTGGGGTTAACGGGCTGCGGAGACCGTCAGGCGGTGGGTGACAGCACCGGGACGCCAGTCGTGTTGAAGCTGGAAGGGGGAGACTGGGGTTTTCCCGATCCCTGGAAGCACTATTCTCGCGGTCCGGGCGGCTATAAAATGGAATTAATTTTTGACTCCTTGCTGGAGAAAGACGAGAAGGGGCTGATTCCCTGGCTGGCGGAAAAATGGACGGTATCCCCGGACAGCCGGGAGTATACCTTTACCCTGCGGGATAAGGTGACCTGGCATGACGGCCAGAGCTTCAGCGCCGACGATGTAAAATTTTCTTTTGACTATTACCGGGACCATCCTCCTGTTTGGAATGAGTTAACGGTTGACGGCAAGTTCATTGTCGAAAAAGTGGAGGTAATGGACGGACGCACCGTAAAAATCCGGGTGGATTCCCCCAATGCCACTTATTTGGAGAGGCTTGGCAGCATGCGCATCATTCCTAAGCACATTTGGGAGAATGTGACTGATCCGCTCAAGTTTAATGCCCGGGAAGCGGCCGTAGGCTGCGGGCCCTATGTTCTGGAAGATTACAACAGCCAGCTGGGCACATACAGGCTAACGGCTTATCAGGGGTACTGGGGACCGAGACAGAAGGTAGCGGCCATAGAGTGGGTGCCGGTAAGCGATCCGGTGCTGGCTTTTGAACAGGGAGAGATTGACTTGCTTACTGACGACGCGACCCCGGATATCCTGTCCCGCTATGAAAATAAGGAAGAATTTAAGATTATGCCTAACCAGCCTTTTTGGGGCTACCGGCTGATTCTCAATATGGATAAAAGACCGGAATTAAAAGATGTGAATCTGAGGAAGGCGCTGGCTTACGGGATTGACCGGCAAGAAATGGTGGAAAAAATCGCCCGGGGTTCCGGGATCGTAGACAGTATGGGATTTGTACCGCCGGGACATATTTGGTATAACGATCAGGTGGCCCGGTATGCTTTTGATGCGGAAAAGGCCAAAGCCCTGCTGGACGGAAAAACCTATACCTTCGACCTGCTCATCGGCGTTTCTTCTCAAGAGGCGAAAACGGGCAACAATACTTCCCGGGATGTGAAAATAGGGGAATTGATGAAAATCAGCTTGGCGAAAATCGGTATTACGCTAAATGTGAAGACCGTTGATACCAAGACCCGGGACAATGCCGTGAAAAATGGCGATTATGAGCTGGCCGTGACCAATCACGGGGGCTGGGGCAATGACCCGGATTATTTGAGAGATTATTACGGCTCCTCCACCACTAATGACCGGAGCAGCCCTGCTTCCGGAGCCCTGCCCGGGTACTTTAATCAGGAAATCTATGATCTGTGCCAGAAGCAGATGAGGCAGCTGAATCCGGAGGAAAGAAAGAAGACCATTTTCCGGCTGCAGGAACTGATTGCCGCCGATGTCCCCCAAATTCCCTTGTTCAATACGGTGGACAATTTTGTTTTCCGGCCGGCCAAGTATGACGGATGGATGTTCAGATACGATCATAACTATATGGAACACTGCAAATTATCTTATTTGGAAAGAGCGCAGGACGAATGAGGGGTCAGGCAGTGCCGAAAATCTTGGAATATCTGGCGACTATGACGGTCATCTTCACCATTAATTTTTTTCTCCCCAGGCTGATGCCTGGGGACCCTTTCCTTTTTCTTTCCTCCGACCCCGGAAATGTCACTGCGACCTTTTCCCAGGAACAAATCGACAAATACCGGGCTTATTATGGTCTGGACCAGCCTCTGGGCACCCAGTTTATCGCCTATGGGGCCAAATTGGTCCAGGGTGATTTGGGTTACAGCATTTATTTTCATGACCAGGTCATCAATCTCATCCTGGCCCGGCTGCCCTGGACCCTATCTATTGTCATGGCCTCCCTGGTATTGAGCAGTGTTACGGGGGTGGCTCTGGGGTGTATTTCTGCTTATTCCAGAAACCGTTACCTGGATCAGGCCGTCTATTTTGTAATGATTTGTTTTGGCGAAATTCCTTCCTTTTTAGTCGGTATTTTTTTTCTTTTCTTTTTGGCGGCCCAAACCGGGCTCTTTCCCCTGGCGGGAGGGATCAGCCCCTTTGTTTCTTTTGATTCTGCCGGAGCCCAAATTGCCGATCTGGTCCGGCACGCTTTTCTGCCTGTATTGACTCTGTCTTTGGCCAGGATGGGAGAATTTTATCTTTTAGCCCGGAACAGCATGATCACGGTCTTGTCCAAAGAATACATGCGTACGGCCCGGGCTAAAGGCCTGAGCAAGTTGCGGGTGATTTTCCGCCATGCTTTGAAGAATGCCCTGCTGCCGGTGGTAACAAGAATCTTTTTAAGTCTGGGCACTGTTTTGGGAGGAGCCATACTGGTGGAAAATGTTTTCAACTATCCGGGTATCGGCCGTTTAATGCAGATGGCCGTGATGTTCCGGGACTATGTGCTGCTGCAAGGGATCTTTCTTTTTGTGGCTTTTACTGTTCTGATCATGAATCTGCTCGCAGACACTGTCTATAAAAAATTGGACCCGAGGGTGGAATAAATGGAAAATCCAGCCGGACTATGGAAACAGTCTTCTTGTTTGGGAAAAACCTCAGCGGCACTTCTGGTGATGATCGTCTTAATCGCTCTGCTTTCCCCTTATTTATCCCCCTATTCGTTCCAGGCTCCCTCCGGTCCTTCCCTGGAGCCTCCGGGAAGCAGACACTGGCTGGGGACCGACGATTTAGGCATTGATCTCTGGGCCCAGATCTGTTCCGGCGCCCGCATCAGCATCATCGTGGGTTTTGGCACCGCCCTGCTTGCCGGGGTGGGAGGAACCCTGGCAGGCATGCTTTCCGGCTATTACGGGGGATGGACGGACCGGATCCTGATGCGCATGACGGATATGATGCTGGTGCTGCCGGATTTGCCCATGATGATCGTTTTGGGGGCCTTTTTCGGTCCCAGCCTGAAGAATATTATTCTTGTGCTGGCCCTTTTTTCCTGGACCGGTCCCGCCCGTATCGTCCGGTCCAGGGTGCTCTCTTTGCGGCAGGCAGCCTTCATCCGGGCTGCCCGGTGCTACGGGGCGGGATTCTGCTACCTGAGCCTCAAACATTTTTTGCCGGCAATTTTGCCCCTGGTGCTGGTGAGTATGATCAGGCTGGTGAGCAAAGCTGTGGTGGCGGAAGCGGGATTGGCCTTTTTAGGCTTGGGGGACCCTACGTCCAAAAGCTGGGGGTTGATCTTGAATCATGCCATCAATTTTTCCGGGATTTATTTTACGGATTATTGGCAATGGTGGCTGGTGAGCCCCCTGGCCGCGATTACGCTTTTCGTCGTCGCCGTTGCTTTTTTGGCCCGGGAAGTAGAAAAATTGGTCGACACCAAATTATAAGGAGGTTTTTATGGAAGAACCGTTGCTGAAAATAGAAAACCTGTCTATCCGCTATCCGGGGGAGGAAAATCAAGTGCCGGCCCTTGATCAGGTTTCTTTTTCCCTGAACCGGGGCGAAAGCTTAGGCCTGATCGGCGAATCGGGCAGCGGTAAGACCTCGCTGGCCCTGGCCCTGATGGGAGTTTCAAATGCTCAGGCAAAGATCACCGGGGAGATCTTTTTTCAAGGCATCGATCAGCAGGGGCTGTCGGAAAAGGAAAAAAACCGCTGCCGCTGGTCCGGGATGGCCATGGTCTTTCAAAACAGCCTGGATGTATTAAATCCGGTATTGACCATTTATGAACAAATTTATGAGTGCCTGCGCAGTCATACGGTGCTGCCGCCTCAGGAGGCCCATAAAAAAGTGATTAGGCTTGTGGAAATGGTGGGCCTGGACTCCAGGGTGCAAAAGTGCTATCCCCATCAGCTTTCCGGCGGCATGCGGCAGCGCGTGCTGCTGGCCATGGCCCTGTCCTGTGATCCGGCCTTGCTGATTGTGGATGAACCCACGTCCGCCCTGGATGCGGTAGCCAAAAATGAAATTGGGGAACTTCTCGCCCGGCTGCACCGGGAAAAAAAGTTTTCCTTGCTGGTGATTTCCCATGAAATGAATATTGTTTCACTTCTCACCTCGAAGGTGATGGTTCTTTATGCCGGACAGGTCATGGAAGAAGGGATGACCCAGGATGTCATAAAAAATCCCCTGCATAACTATACCAGAGGATTGATTTATTCCTCCCCGGCCTTAAATCCTTTTCGCGACCTTTGGGGAATTCCCGGGGAAAAAGAAGAAGACAGGGGAAGCGGCTGCCCCTTTTTCCCCAGATGCAGTCAAAGGGTTTCAGAATGCCGTATGAGAAGGCCTCCCCTGGCCTATGTGTCCATTGAAAGAAGGGTCGCATGCAACCGGGGCGGTATCGTAACCCTGCTCGAAGGGAAAAATCTGAGCAAGGTTTACCGGCTTAAAGGAAGGGAGGTGGCAGCGTGTCAAAAGTGTGATCTGGACATTCGTGCCGGAGAAGTGGCGGTACTGATCGGGGAATCCGGATCGGGAAAGACCACCCTGGCCGGCATTCTGGCCGGAAGCCTTTGCCCCGATAGCGGAGAAGTGGTTTTTGAAGGCGGGAAGGTTCAGGGGAATCAGGTGACCCGGCAAAAAAGGGGGATCCAAATCATTTTTCAGGACCCTTTTTCTGCTGTTAACGAGCATTTCACCGTGGAACAGGCCGTACAGGAGCCCCTGGTTATTCGGAAGCAGGAGGGGAAACCAGGACGGCGGGAACTGACCCTGAAGGCTTTAACCGATGTGCAATTGCCCTGTGACGATGGGTTCTTAAAAAGAAGAATCCATACATTGAGCGGGGGACAGCGCCAGCGGGTAGCGATTGCCCGCAGTTTGGTGATGGAGCCTAAGCTCCTCATTGCCGATGAGATCAGTTCCATGCTGGATCCTTCCACCCAGGCCAATATTTTGCGGCTCTTGAAGGGCCTGCAAAACCGGCAGGGCTTTGCCATGCTTTACGTGACCCACGATCTGGCTTTGGCCCGAAAAATTGCCGACATGGTTTATGTGATGCACCAGGGAAGAATTATTGAGAAAGGAGCGCCGGCCCAAATTTTTCACCGGCCCTCGGAAGATTATACCCAAAAACTGATAAATGGTTCCCCCATATCTCATTTATTCTGATATAGTGAAAGAAATAGGTGAAAATATAAAGAAAAATTTTATTAAATTGGAGGTTGAAGATGATGCAATGTGAAAAATGCCGGGCGGAAATTCCTGAGGGAGAAGAAATGCGTCTTCATGGCAAAATCGTGTGTGAAGATTGCTATGTGATCGGGGTACAACCCCCTAAGACCTGTGATGTGGCAGCTGTACACAGCGCTAAGATGCACCGGCAAATGTCCGGCCAAACCGGAACGGAGGGCCTTTCCGATGTGCAGAAAAGTATCTATGAATTTGTAAAATTAAAAGAAAAGGTGACCAAGGATCAACTGGCGGAACATTTTAATTTACCCTTGGCGGAAATTGAACGCCAGTTTACCGTCTTGCGCCATTGCGAACTTCTCAAAGGAACAAAAGAAGGCAATGCCGTTTATATTGTGGTCATGAATCAGTAACTTAGCTGATTTAGAAAAATGAATCAAGAAAGGGGTAGGAAGGTGAAAAAGGCGGTCATTCTTTTTTGGTCTCAGACCGGCAACACGGAAAAGGTAGCGAAAAGCATTCAAACAGGTTTGGCGGAAGGCGGGTTTGATACCACCCTCCTGAGGGTACAGGAGGCGGAAGAGATGGATTTTTATGATTCCGACCTGGTATGTATCGGCGCCCCCTCTTACAGCTGGCATCCTCCCAAACCTGTGGATGATTATTTAAAAGCAAAATTTAACAAGTATAAAAAGGAAGGCCGGGTGAAGATCAACGCGCCGAAAATACCCGGGAAAAATGCGCTGGTATTTTGTACTTATTCCGGGCCTCATACCGGGATCAGGGAGGCGGTGCCGGTAGGAAAATATCTGGGCCAATTTTTTGAGCACCTGGGGTTCACGGTGGTGGACGAATGGTATGTGCTCAGCGAATTTCACGGCTCGGAAGAAAACAGCACCCTGGGTAGAATGGGCAATATTAAAGGTTTGCCCAGCGCAGAAGATTTGAAAAGAATCCGGGAGAGTGCCCGGAATCTGGCCTCCCGTCTCTAGAAAGTTGTGATAAAGGTTATTTCAAGACCCCATTTTTGGAAAGTGGGGTTTTTAATTTTATAAATGAAAATAAGATGCATTTGCGATAAAAAAGTACTATAATATGAAAATAGTGGTATAAATGGGTTATTGATCAAGATGAAAAATTCTTTTAAAGGGAGAATGGGAGATGGGCGTAAAAATTGATATTATTTCCGGATTCCTGGGCGCAGGAAAAACCACTTTGATCAAAAAACTGCTCGAAGAAGAACTCTGCCGGGAAAAGCCGGTGATCATTGAAAATGAGTTTGGAGAAATAGGAATTGACGGTACTTTATTGAAAAAGTCCGGCATAGAAATTAAAGAAATCAATTCAGGATGTATTTGTTGTTCTCTGGTGGGAGAATTTGAACGGTCCATCCAAGAGGTGCTTTCCCGGTTTAAACCGTCCCGGATCATTATTGAGCCTTCCGGCGTCGGTAAACTGTCTGAGGTGATCAAGGCTTGTACCTCTCCCCGGATCAAAGGGCTGCTTGTACTGAATATGGTCATCACCGTGGTGGATATCCAAAATTATCAGCTATACTTGGAGAATTTTGGGGAGTTTTTTTCCAACCAGATCCAGCATGCGAAAACTTTGATCTTAAGCCGGACCCAGGATGTTTCCCCGGAAGAGGTGGCAGCAGCAGTCAAGTCTCTGCACCAATGGAATGACAGGGCCCATATTGTCACTACGCCCTGGGCCCAGCTCCGGGCGGAACAGCTGATCGCCCTGGCAGAGGGGAAGGATAGTCTGGTGCCCGGCCCTGACCCGGAATATCACGGGGCCCATCATGCCCATGCTGCTCACGGGGACAAGGCCTTCGAGGTCTGGAGCAAAGAGACGCCAAAAATATTCCCGGAAAAAGAATTGAGAAGGATGTTGGAAAAAATGGATCAAGTTTCATTGGTGGGGCGGGTTTTAAGGGCCAAAGGAATTGTACAGGCGGGTCCGGAGCAGTGGGTCCAGTTTGATTTCGTACCCCGTGAGGTCAATATCCGTCCTGTGGAGCCGGATTATTCGGGACGACTGTGCATTATCGGACAAAATTTAAACAGAAAAGGACTGGCCAATTTATTCCAGGTCATGGATTAGATGTTGAAGCGGGGTTGGGAGGATGAAAGTAAAGATAGATATTTTTACCGGGTTTTTAGGCGCCGGGAAAACTTCACTGATCAATGAAATGCTGGGAAGCCCCTTCCTTCAGCATGAAAAAATACTGGTGATTCAGTGTGAAGCCGGGAGAGAAAGCATTTGTCCGGATCTTTTAAAGGGAGGCAAAGTCCGGGTGGAAAAGCTGGAACAAGGGACCGTGCTCACGGCTGAGATGATCCGGGAAAGATTACTGCAGTTTTTTCCGGACCGGGTGATCATTGAACAGAACGGTATGGCGGGGTTGGACAATTTGTTGTCTCAGTTCAATCAGCCCGGACTGCAAAAACGGTGCCGCATCAACAGTGTTCTCCATGTCGCCGATGCCCGTTCTTGGGAGATGCTGGTACAGAATATGGGGCCCAGGCTCTTGGAACAGATAGCGGGAAGCGAATTGGTCCTGTTGAATTATAGTGCCGGTTTGTCTCCGGAAAGAATCAAGACCCTCAAAAGAAGAATCCGGGGGATGAACCCTACCTGTGAAGTTTTAACCATTGCCACTCCTCGAGAATTTCGCCGGAAATTGGATGAGGGGACCCTTTATCTGGAAGAAAAACCGGTTCCGCCCCTCCGTTGGTCCAACTGGTTTTGGGGAGTTCTCCTTCTGGGCGGATTGGGATATTTTCTTTTCCACATCCTTCAAACAAGCGGAGGGAATTTTTCCGGGCTTGATATGGTGCGGATCCAGGCCTTTAATACGGTATTTATCAGTATTCTAATGCAGGCTTTTCCTTTTTTATTGATTGGCGCCTTCCTCTCATCCCTGATTCAGGTTTTTGTACCCGGTGACGCCATGGCCCGCTTCTTTTCCCGGAACAAAATAACTTCGTTCTTGATGGCCATTTTGGCCGGCGTATTCTTTCCGGTCTGTGACTGTGCCATTATTCCGGTAGTGGTACGGCTGATTAAGAAGGGTGTGCCTCTTCCGGCCGCGCTCACCTTTCTTTTGGCCGCTCCTACCGTAAACCCGATTGTGGTAGCGTCCACTTATTATGCTTTTCCCGATGAGCCTATGGTCGTGGCGGCCCGCCTGATCCTGGGCATTGCCATTGCTGTAACGGTAGGGTGGGCCTTTCTGTTTTATCCCCGGCGGCAGGACCTTGTTTTGGACCGGGCGGATCACTACCGATGCGACTGTATCTATTGCCGGGATGACAGCATAAAAGGAAAAGGTTTCTTTGCAAAGGTGCCGGTGATTTTCCGGCATGCCGGGGCAGAGTTTATTGATGTGGGCCGCTTTTTAATCATGGGGGCTTTTCTTACCGCTTTGGTGCAGACCCTTGTGTCCAGAGAAGCCTTATTTCAGCTGGCAGGGGACCGGGAAGTGTCTCTGGCGGTAATGATGGGGGCAGCTTTTGTGCTTTCTGTGTGTTCCACCTCGGATGCCTTTATCGGCAGGAGTTTTTCCGTGGCCTTTCCCGTTGATGCGGTGATGGGATTCCTGGTGCTGGGTCCCATGCTGGATTTAAAAAATTTACTGGTGCTTTTGGGCAGCTTCCGGAAAGGTTTCGTGCTGAGATTAGTCCTTTTCGTTATGGGGTTATCTTACATTCTGTTATATTTCCTCACGCCCCTTATTTTTTCCCGGTGAGGAAAATGAAAAAGACCTAAAGGAACTTCAGGGCGTATTGGTTCACGTTAACCGGCCATTGGCCGGGGAAAGGAAGAGAGAAAAATGAGGTTTTCATCCCGGAAAGCTATGAATTATGAAGCAGTTTTTAAAATCCTCATTTTTTTAGGGTTTGCCGGGTTTTTTTATACGGTGATCCAGTCCGGAGCAGTCCGGCTCTACGTACATGCCCGGATCTTCCCGTATTTAGAATTTGCCGTGGGGGCCTTTGTTTTAATGGCCTTTTTTACGCTGGGTGAGGTCTTTCAGAGGGCGCCCAGAAAAACTCCTGCCGGTCGCTATACCTTGTTTTTTGTTACCCTGATCTTAGCTGTTTCTTTACCGGCAGCAGTAGCGGTGCCAAATACCATGTATCTGGGGGACGGGGTACAGGGGCAGAATACGGAAAGCAGAGAGAAGGAAAACGGGGCGACAGATCCTTCCCGGGAAGCCGGTAATCAGCAGGAGACCTTAGCCCCAACCGGAGAGGAAGAGAATACCCCGGCCGGGGAACCCGGCAATGAGGAGTGGGGGCTGTCTTTGCAAGACGGCAAAATCATTATGGACGACAATACCTTTGCCGGCTGGTTGAACGAAATTTATGAGCGCTTGGACGTATACGTAGGAGTGGAGATTGAGACTTCCGGTTTCGTGTTCCACAGCGAGGAGTTTCTCCAAGATCAGTTTGTCCCAGCCCGGATGATGATGAATTGTTGTGCCGCAGATGCCGTGCCGGTAGGTTTTTTGTGCGGTTACCCGCAGGCTGCCCATTTGCCCGACGACAGCTGGGTAAAAGTAACAGGGATGATTACCCGTACCACCTATGAAGGGGAGACCATCCCCTTGATTCAGGCAAAAAAGATTGTGCCGGTGGAAAAGCCGGAAACGGAGTATATCTATCCTATGGAATAAAGAGAGATCGAAAGATATTTTTCAAAAGAATTTGTCTAAATAGCATTGACAAAAAAACATAAAAATGGTACTTTATTTATAGAAAAAGTTAGGAATAACTAACAATGATTGTCCTCAAAAAGAAAGAAGAAATATTTTTTTAGATAAATGTTAGGCATTCCTAACTCGTCCTGACAATTAATGGAGGAGGCAATGATGAACCATTTAGAAAAATTAATCGATTTATGGTCAAGGATGGATGATCAGAGCTATTTAACGGCTCTGATTGCCTACCGGATTGCGCCCACCCTGGCGTTGAAAAAACCGGCTTCTTTGCTCTCTTTTTCTCGGAATCGCAGGGATCATTACAGCTTATGGGAAAAGCACAAAGATGGTGTGGAGGGGAGACTGCATCTGAAGTTTACGGAAATCCGCAGGACCGGGGAGAGTGTTTTGGTTTTGTTTTACGATGCGGATGCTTTGAAAAAAACTATTTTTACGCGGCAAAACAGAGACTTCTTAAGGCTATACGGGTATGGGAATGAGATGGATTTAAACCGTCATTTGGAATTCTTGCAGAAACGTTTCCGCAGCGGTTTTCCCCATGAGATCGGCATTTTCCTAGGGATTCCTCTGGAGGATGTGCGGGGATTTATTGAAAACAGGGGTAAAAGGTTTCTGCTCAACAAGTACTGGAAGGTTTACCACAATCAAGAACGGGCCCGGGATATTTTTCACGCCTATGACAGGGCCCGGAGGGAGATGATGGCCTCCCTGAGTGAACCGGATTTGAAATTGTCTGTTTAGGAAGAATATACATAAATTTTATATTAGATGGAGGGATGAGAAAATGAAATATGCAGTGATTATTTACTGGAGCGGGTCCGGCAATACCCAGCAAATGGCTGTAGCAGTGGCTGAAGGAGCAAGGTCCGTGGATGTAGGAGTGAAGCTTTTGCCCGTAAGCAAAGCGACGGTGCAGGATGTCTTGACGGCGGATGCAGTGGCCTTGGGCTGCCCGGCCATGGGGGATGAGGCTTTGGAAGAGGAAGAAATGGAGCCTTTTGTCACCGATTTGGAAAAAGAACAGCTGGCAGGAAAGCCCTTTGTTTTATTTGGGTCCTACGACTGGGGTGACGGCCAGTGGATGCTGGATTGGCAGGAGCGTATGAAACGCAAAGGGGTCCGGCTGGTAGATGAAGGGCTGATCCTTCAAAATACTCCTGACGAAGACGGCTTGGCCGAGTGCCGGGAACTTGGGGTAAGGCTGGCATCTTTGGTGAACCGGCAGTAAAAGTTTGCTCAAGTGTTAGGGATGACTAACAATTCCATGAAAAGGAGGGAGAAATGGTGCCTTTAACAATGCTGCCCGTAGGGCAAGAAGGAGTCGTCAAAGGATGCAGAGCAAAAGAGGTGACGCGGAAATATCTGGAAGGTCTAGGACTGGTACCGGGTACCCCTGTCACGGTGATTCTGGAAAACACGGGAAATCTCATTGTTGCCGTAAAAAACTCCCGTTTGGCTCTAAGTAAAGGAATTGCCCAGCAGTTGCTGGTAGAAGTAGCGCTTTAAGGAGGAAAAGGATATGGAAAAGACGTTAAAAGATTTAAAACCCGGAGAGACATCCGTGATTACGGAGATCTCCGGAGGCGGTGCAGTGAAAAGAAAGCTGATGGATATGGGCCTGACAAAGGGAGCCGAGGTACGTGTACGGAAGGTTGCTCCTTTAGGTGATCCCATTGAAATTAACATCAGGGGATATGAATTAACTTTAAGAAAATCCGAAGCGGAAAATATTATGGTAAAATAAGGCTTCTATCAGAAAGAGAGGTTCAGGATAGGAGGCTTTCAGAGGGAGGGTTATCTATGTCGTATACTTTTGCGCTGGCGGGAAACCCCAACAGCGGAAAAACCACCATGTTCAATGCGATTACGGGAAGCACCCAATATGTGGGCAACTGGCCCGGGGTTACCGTAGAGAAAAAAGAAGGGAAAGCGCGAAGATTTAAGGAAGATATCCGGATTGTGGACTTACCCGGGATCTATTCCCTTTCCCCGTATTCCCTGGAGGAAATCGTTGCCCGGGATTATATTGTGGATGAAAGGCCCAATGTGGTCATTAACATTGTAGACGGGACCAACATTGAACGAAACCTTTATTTGACGACCCAATTGATGGAGCTTGGCGTGCCGGTGGTGGTGGCTCTGAACATGATGGACAGTGTGGAGTCTGCCGGTGATGTGATTGATGTCGAAGCCCTGGAAAAGCATTTGGGCATTCCTGTGGTACCTACATCCGCCAGCAAAGGAAAGGGTGTGCGGGAACTGGTGGAAAAAGCCCTGTCTGTTGCCCAGTCGGCTCCGTCCTGTTCGGAGGCGGTGTCCTGTCGCTTTTTTGAGCAAAAAATAGAGTTTTTCCTCGACGACATGGTCAATACCATGGCCGGGCATCTGCCCAACAAAAACATCAATCCCCGCTGGGCGGCCTTAAAGATTTTAGAGCAGGATGAAAAAGTCACGGCGAAACTGGGTTTATCTGCTGAATTCCTGGGGGAGCTCAATAAATACCGGATCAATATGGAAAAGGAGTTCGGCAGTGACCTGGAATCGATGCTGGCGGACAACCGGTATAAATATATTGGGGAACTTGTGCAAAAAACGGTGAAGAAGAAAGCCGGAAAAGGCGAACTTACTATTTCGGATAAAATTGATCGGCTGGTGACCAACCGGGTACTGGCGATCCCGATTTTTTTGGCTTTGATGTACGGGGTGTTCACGATTACTTTTGGCGCCATTGGCTCCTATACCATCGACTGGGTGGACGGGTTGATCAATGTGACTGTCGCAGAAGCCCTCTCCGGCTGGCTGCAAGGAGCTGGGGCGGCCGATTGGCTCCATGCCCTGATCATTAACGGTATTTTGGGCGGCATGGGCAGCATGCTGGTTTTTGTTCCCCAGATTATGATACTTTTCCTGTTTCTGGCGATTCTTGAGGATAGCGGTTACATGGCCCGGGCGGCTTTTGTGATGGATAAATTTTTAAGGAAACTGGGTCTGAGCGGAAAGTCCTTTATCCCCATGCTCATGGGTTTTGGGTGCAGCGTTCCGGCGGTGATGGCGGCCAGGACCCTGGAGAATGACAAGGACCGGAAATTGACCATTATTTTAACGCCCTTTATGTCCTGCGGAGCCAGGCTTCCCGTATACGCCTTGTTCACAGCCGCCTTCTTTGCTCAAAACCAAAGCGGGGTGATCTTCTCCATTTATTTGCTCGGCATTGTTGTGGCTATCCTCTCCGGTATCATTTTGAAAAAAACATTGTTTAAAGGAGAGATCGCTCCCTTTGTCATGGAGCTTCCTCCCTACCGGATTCCTACCGTTAAGGGCGTGGGGATCCATATGTGGGACCGGGGCAAGGCCTTCGTGAAAAAAGCGGGGACCATCATCTTTGCCGCTGCGGTGATTATCTGGTTCATGCAGACCTTCAACTTCTCCCTGCACATGGTGGAAGACCCGGCTCAAAGTATGTTTGGCATCATTGGTACAGCGATTGCTCCCCTATTTGCTCCTTTGGGCTTCGGGGAATGGCAGGCCTCGGTCGCCCTCTTAACCGGTCTGGTGGCCAAAGAGGTGGTCGTGGCAACGATGGGGATCCTCTATGGCATTGGAGATGTGGGTGATGATACCGTAAAGCTGGCAGCCGCTTTGCACACCTATTTTACTCCTTTGACGGCATATGCCTTTATGGCCTTTACCCTCCTTTATATGCCGTGCATTGCCGCCTTCGGCGCGATCAAACGGGAGCTTAATTCCTGGAAGTGGACCCTTTTTGCCCTTGCTTTTCAAACAGGGATCGCGTGGATCATGGCATTTGTCATCTATCAGGGCGGCCGGCTTCTCGGTTTTGAGTAAAATAAAGGAGCAGAGAAGAAATATTTTATTGCGGAAAGAGAAAGTCCCTAGGGGGCTTTCTCCTCCCCGCGAAAGTTAGGATTAACTAATAAAAATGAGAGAAATGACCAAGAAAGGGTGAGAACATGATTAACTGGATTATCGGCGGTTTAATTGCCGCAGTAACAATATGGATTGTCATTAGGACCATTATCCGCTTAAAAAAAGGTGAATGTTCCTGTAGCTGCGGAGATTGCGAAAGCAGTTGTTCCTGCCACAAAAAGCCATAAGAGGCCACCTGTGGATTCTCCGGCAGCAGTCGGCGGGCTGGAGTATGAAAGTATCATAAAGTATTATAAAAGAAAGGAGAACTTTTGATGAGTATCGTACTAATCGGAGGCCATGACAGAATGCATAACGAGTACAAGGAAATGTGCACCAGGTTTGGTCATGATATTAAAGTTTATACCCAGATGCCCAAGAGATTTGAAAAACTGATCGGCAATCCGGACGGCATTGTGCTCTTTACTTCCACCGTATCCCACCAGATGGTGAAAACCGCTGTGAAGGAAGCAAAAAGAAGAAATATCCCCGTCATCAGAAGCCACTCCAGCAGCGCCAGCTCCTTGCGGTTATCCATCGAGCAGTTGGAAAAAATAGCCGTTGTGTTTTAGCCTTCTTGTTTGTAATTACCATCCGAACCGATGGATGGAATTGGATGCGCAGGTTAACCTGAATTCCCCGCATTCAAGAACCGCTTTCATAACCGGATTGCGCATTTGAGGTTTTGTTCAAATATGAATAGTATTGTATTTATCTTAATTCTACAGGAAAATAGCAAATGATGTCGAATGAAGAAATAAATAGCAATTTAGATGGACGTAGGTTAGGTGGTTTAAATGAACAAAAAAACTCTTCTTCGACTTTATGTACTTTTATTTTTTTTAATCTGTTTGCTCTTTCCTTCCCAGGTCTTCGGTGCCGAAGGACTTTACATAACAGTAGACGGCAGACTGATTAATGCCGATGTTGCTCCTTATATTGACAGCCAGAATCGCACCATTGTGCCCATCCGTTTTATTGGAGAGGAACTGGGGTACAGTTTTAACTGGGATGTCACTTCAAAAGAGGTAACCGTTAACGGCAACGGAGCTATGATCCGGCTGTGGATAGGACAGAAGGCTGCCGAAGTAAACGGCATGATTGCTGAAATGGATACTACTGCCGTGATTTCCCAGGGCAGGGCCATGGTACCCTTGCGGTTTATTCTGGAAAGCATGGGCGTCCAAGTCAGCTATGATGAGAAAAATAGTGCCGTCAATATCCTCAGGGCCTCCACGGATGAGAATAATCAGGAAAGTAGCTTTGAGGATAAGATTCTGGTGATCAACTCCCCCAAGGTCAATGTGCGCAGCGGCCCGGGGACAAATTACAGTGTGCTCTTTCAGGCTGTATTGGGTGATAAGTTTATCATCAGCGGCATCAATCAGGATTGGTATCAGGTGGCCTTAGGAGACGGGAACAGCGGCTGGTTGTACGAAAGCACCGTAGATTTGGTAGATGCCGGTCAGCTCGTGAATGAAGGCGCTCAGGAAACCGCACGGGAAACGACGCTGGTGATTTCCGAGGATGTAGTGAATATCCGCACCGGTCCGGGAGTAAATTACGCCAAATTAGATACAACCAAGAAGGGGGATTCTTTTCAAATATTGTCGCAAAAGGATGATTGGTATGAAATAGCCTTGACCGGGAATCGTTCCGGCTGGGTTGCCGGGTGGCTGGTGTCTCTCCATAGCGATAGCAGTGTCGCCTCCCGCACAGAGGAACCCGGGGAACACAGAGAATCCCCAGAAACCAATGAGCCTATGTGGACAGAGCCGGTACAGATTAGCGAAATCAAAGTTGATACGGCAAACGGCGGTGTCTTATTAGACATTGCAGGCAGCCAAAAAATCATCTATGCCATATCAAATCTGGACCAGCCAAAAAGAATTGTCCTTGATCTCTATAACTGTATTCTGAATACCGGTGATCAAGGGGACGGCACGATTGTTGTTGATCATGATTTGGTTAAGAGCATGCGGTTTGCCCAATATGATGCCCGCCAGGTGAGAATAGTGCTGGATTTAAATGCTTCTGCCGGTTTGAATCTGGTCTCTTCCGCAGAAGGGGACAGCAAGCTTGCTTTTGCCGTGGCAGAACCCAGCCTGGCCGGTAAAACGATTGTCATTGATGCCGGACATGGCGGGCAAGATCCGGGGGCAATCGGACCCTCCGGCCTCTACGAGAAAGACGTGACGCTGAAAATAGCATTAAAATTGGCGGAAAAGCTGCAAAACAAAGGAGTCAACGCTGTTTTAACCAGGTCTGACGATACCTATGTTTCCCTTGAAGGAAGGGCTGCCGTAGCGAACAATATCAATGCCGATCTTTTTGTCAGCATCCATATGAATGCCAGTACATCCAGTACCCCAAACGGGACCGCCGTTTATTATTACGGGGTAAACGGACAAGGAGATGTGAGAAAAAAATTGGCTTCATCTGTACTGGAAGAGCTGGTGCAGAGGATTCAACGTAAAAGCAATGGGGTCCTGGAAGAAAATTTTGCCGTGCTGCGTTTGACCTTGGTCCCCTCCATCCTGGTGGAAACGGCATTCATCAGCAACAATGAGGAGGAAAAATTACTGGCCCAAGACTACTTTCAAGAGGAAGCGGCGGAAGGAATCTTAAAGGGTCTGGAAGGATATTTTTTGCATTAGTTATTTTAAAAAAAATAGATACTCTCTTGAGCCCTTTGTGAGGGCTTTTTCTGTGCTCACGAGAGGGTATGGCAACATTTAACAGTAGGATCCAAGCCCATATTCCACTATAATCAAAATGATAGCGGCTGAGACAGGGGCACAGCCCATACTAATTAGAATGGATGGTGGAATGGGTGAGAGAGGGCAAAAAATATGCGCAGAAGGTAAAACTGTTGCTTCTTAGTCTGGTTTTAGGTATCGCCGTACTGGGAATATTCTTTACATATCAAAGTCAAGGGATAAAGAACCCGGGCCCGGGGGACAAGCCTGTGCAAACGATCAAGCCTGGGGAAATTATCAAGACTGCCGTACAGCCTACCGTAAAAGCGGAAGCGAAAGAAAACCCGGAAAAAGCGACGGAGCAGAAAAATGCCGTTGATACAGGGACAGAGGAAAAGTCAGTTCCCAGAAAAACAACGGATCTAGCTTCCCGGGCCACACCTGTGAAACAGGAGCATACGGCGGGAACGGAAAGTAATGAGAAAACATCTGCCAGTCAGGAGAAAGTGGAGACGAAACCGGAGCAAAGTCAGTCGCTGCCAACTGCGGAGAAAGCTGCGACTGATCCGGAGCAAAATCAGCCGGCCCCGGCATCGCAAGCTACCCCATCTCAAGCCCCGGCACCGCAAACCTCAAACGATGACACCACTTTAAACAGTTATGTTCTGGATGTGATCGATACCTATGCCGGAGGGTATTATCCTTATTTGCTCAATGATGATTATGCAAATTATAACGGTGTGACAGAAAATCTTTACTATCAGGGGAAAGTGCTTTTAAAGGCTGATCCCGGCGGAAGCAAGGCTTCCTTTTGTTCCGGCATTACCTTTGAAGTGTTTTTTAAAGCCATGCAGAATCGCAATATAGAGCTGGGTTTGAGCCCGGATGATTTTAACGGCATGTCTTTTGACCAACTGTTTGATTTTGCCCTCACCTGGTATGCCGCCACTGGCAATAAAGAAACAAGCAATGTGAGCATTGCGGTAGAAAAATACGGCATAGGCAAACGGATTACCGATTTGGAAGATGCCAGGGCCGGGGATTTTATCGACGTTTCACGGGAAAATTATACGGGGCATACTGCTGTTTTTCTCAACTGGCTGAGAGATCAAAATGGCCGCATTATCGGCTTTAAATACTGGTCCAGTCAAGAATCAACGAAAGGGATCAGTTATAAAGAAGAATACTTTAATGTCACGGACAGCAATGGGCGAAAGTACGGCACCGTCATGAGGGATACGGTTAATATCGCCCGTGTTTCTGCGGTAGGAGATTATCAGTAAGCCAAACCGGCAAAAGTAGTTGTATTTTGTAATTGATTGATATAAAATAAAATAACAAATGAATATCAGATTTTAGGTGCCTATCAAGGGAGAATAGGGAAACCGGTGCAATTCCGGTGCGGATCCGCCGCTGTAATCGGAGACGAATCCCCGTAATGCCACTGCCTGGTGATTGCCAGGCGGGAAGGTGTGGGAGGAGGATGACACGAGAGCCAGAAGACCTGCCTTAAATATAAGTTATCACCAAAGGAGATTGGTGAGACTTATTTATGAAAGGATGTTTTGGATTCCCCTTGGCTGGAAGGCGAGGGGAATTTTTTATTTGGCTAAGAATAACTTGGCGCAGATCGGAGGTGAACATATCGACCAGGATTCATAGGCTGTGAGATGGGGTGCAAAAAACGAACGCAAAGGCGAGGGAAAGATCATGTTTTATGTGGATCAATTTGTTTATTCAAATAAAATGCGAACGGCTCATCCCGCAGAGAAGTTTGCCTTTGCCATGGTTACTTTGGGGATTTGTTTGATGGTGAAAAAGCCGCTGATAAACTTTATCATTATCGCCATGATGCTGGGTTTGCTGATATTTAGGGCCCGGATCCCCGGGAAGGTTGTTCTAAAATTGATGCTGATGCCTTTGAGCTTTTTGCTGATTGGCGTGCTTACTGTGGCGGTTGTAATCAGTTCAAATCATACCGGTATGTTAGCTAGTCTGACAGTAGGGCATTTTTATTTGGGCGTAACGGAGAACAGTCTCAACCTGGCTTGGTCTATTTTGCTGCGGGCATTGAGTTCTGTGACGTGTTTATACTTTCTTGCTCTAACCGTGCCGATGATAGAATTGATTTATGTGCTGCAAAGACTTAAAGTACCGGCGATCTGTATCGAGTTGATGATGCTGATGTACCGGTTCATTTTTGTTTTTGTGGAAACGGCATTCAACATTTATACCGCTCAGTCCTCCCGCTGGGGTTATTGTAATTTTAAACGGTCGATCCATTCATTTGGGGTTCTTTTTGGAAACCTGTGTCAGAAAGTTTTTTTTAAAACAAAATCCTTATATGATTGCTTATTATCCAGAGGCTATGAAAATGAGCTCAAGGTGATAAATCCCCAGTATCGGTTTTCCCTGGTGAATATTGCTGTCTTTAGTTTCATAGACCTGGGATTGATTATTTTTGCGTTAATTTAGGAGGCCGGATCATGCCTGAATATATTTTAGAAGCAGAAAACCTGGAATTTTCTTATATGGATGGCACAACTGCGATCAGAAACTTATCCTTAAAATTAGAGAAAGGGAAAAAATATGCGGTGGTAGGGAATAACGGGGCCGGAAAATCAACACTTTTTTTACACTTTAACGGTGTGCACCGGCCGGCGAAGGGGAACATCAAATATAAAGGTGAAGTTGTCAATTACAGCCACAAAAGATTGAAAGAGCTGCGCAAAAATGTAGGTGTGGTATTTCAGGATCCGGACAACCAGCTTTTTTCGGCCAGTGTCTACCAGGACATTTCATTTGGTCCGGTGAATCTGGGCTGGCCGGAAGAAAAAATCCGGGCTAAGGTGGAACAAGCCTTGAAAAGAACGGGCACCTGGGATTTTAAAGACAAGCCCACCCATTTTCTCAGTCACGGACAGAAAAAAAGGGTGGCCATTGCCGGTATCTTAGCGATGGAACCGGAGGTTATTTTTTTGGACGAACCCACAGCCGGTTTGGATCCCTTTTATTGTACCGAAATGATGCAACTACTGGATGATTTTAACCAAATGGGTGCTACTTTGATTTTGTCCAGCCATGATTTGAACGAAGTATATGCCTGGGCAGACTATATTTTTGTGATGAACAGCGGTGAAATCATTGCCGAAGGATTACCGGAGGAAATATTTCGCAATGCCCAGGTATTAAAAACAGCAAATCTGGGAAAACCATGGGTTCTGGAGGTCTTTGACGAATTGGTAAAAAACAAGGCGCTTAAAGAACAAACTTCCGTTCCCAGAAAAAAGGACCAGTTGTTGGATTTATTCTCCCAATTTCAGGTGATCTAGGGGATGATTTTTTATTGTACTATTAATATCCCCTCCGGGGGGAAGGGAGGTGAATGATGTCCGCCCATAAAAAAACCAAAGAAGTAATCGACCGGCTCTCGAGAATTGAGGGTCATGTCCACGGCATCAAAAATATGGTGGAAACAGGTAAGGAATGTGAAGATGTGCTGATTCAAATTGCAGCTGTGCAAGCTGCTTTAAGAAAAGCAGCCAATATCATTTTTACCGACCATTTAGAGCACTGCATTTATGATGCTCTGAAAGAAGATAAAGAAGAAGTACTGGAAAAACTGAAGAAAGCTTTGGAAACAATCTATTAAGAAAGGGGAGGCATTGAGATGCACGAGGGGAATCACGGTATGTTTGATGAGGGAACCCACTTTAATTCTCTTAAAATTATTGCCGGGGTCGTTGTAGTGATCTTGATCGGCGTTTTTGTCGCCTGGAAATTTTTTTAACTGATGAAAAACCAGCTTTAAACATGGTTGACGAGAAGGTAAATGAAAAAAGGGGTAGATTCTCTTGTATGAAGGTAACCAAGAAATGAGAGCACAACCGCATGATGTTGTCCTTGTCCATGGGAAAGCAGCCTACACCCTTGGTAGGTGGAGCCGGTATAAAAAACTTATTTTTCCCGTCCTGCTGTTCGTGGCAATTATTGTAAGCGCCTTGTGGGGCAAGAAAAATAGCGCGGGTTTTGATTTCGCCTTATTCCCGATGCTGGTAGGAGGCGGGTATATTATCTGGTCTACCCTGGTCGCCGTATTAGAAACAAGAAAGATTACTGCAGGTGTCATGGTTGTGCTGGCTTTAGTGGGAACAGCCTATGTCGGGGAGTATCTAGCCGGAGCGATTGTGGCTTTTATGATGATTGCCGGTGAATTATTGGAAGATATCACCCTGGACAGAACGAGGCATGCGCTGCGAGAAATTGTTAAATTAGTGCCCAGCCTGGCTCAAGTAAAAAAAGAGGATGGCTTTAAAGCGATTCCTGTGGAACATGTTCAGATCGGAGATATTGTTCTGGTAAAGTCTGGAGAGCGTATTCCCATTGATGGAGAAATTGTCAAGGGTCAGGCCGCGATCAATGAATCCTCTCTGACCGGTGAATCCTTACCTGTTGACAAATCGGTTGGGGATAAAGCCTTTGTAGGTACTTTGAACGAAAACGGTGTGCTGGAAATTAAAACGGAAAAGATTGGCCAAAATACCACTCTGGGACGGATTATCACGATTATCCGGGAGGCTCAGGAAAAAAAAGGAGCTATTCAAAAAACGGCGGATAAATTTGCCCGGTATTTTACGCCTGTTATTTTGGGGATTTGTGTTCTGGTCTGGGGTTTCACCCATGATTTGTTCCGGGTAATGTCCGTATTGGTCATTGCCTGCCCCTGTGCCTTAGTCCTGGCTACTCCTACCGCAGTTGTGGCCAGTGTGGGGAACGCCGCCCGCCGGGGAGGCGTGATTAAGGGGGGAGTTACTTTAGAAGGTGCCGGAAAAGTTACTGCTGTGTGCCTAGACAAAACAGGGACTGTCACAGAAGGCAATATAAAAGTGGTGGAAGTGGTATCCTTTTCTTCCCTGACAAAGGAGGACATATTGCAAAAAGCTGCGGTTGGGGAAAAATTTTCCCAACATCCCATTGGGAGAGCGATTAGGGAATATGCCATGGCTTCGGGCTTGACGGACATTCCTGATGCAGAGGATTTCAGGATGCTGTATGGCCGGGGCGTACAAGCGACCTACCAGGATTCCCTGATTGAGGTCTCTAACAGCAAAGCATTAGAACACCAAAAAAAACAGAGTGATCCTGCGATCCATACTTTTATTAAAGATCAAGAGCAAAAAGGACGTACTGCCCTGCTTGTCATTGTCAATCAGGAAATTGTGGGCGGAATCTCTGTAGCAGATACCATTCGCCAGGATGCCAAAGTGATGGTAGCACAACTGGGGCAGATCGGCATCAAGAAAATTTTCCTGTTGACGGGTGATAATGAGGAAACCGCCCGTACCATCGCCGGTGAAGCCGGTATTACCCATTTTAGGGCGAATCTGCTGCCGGAAGATAAGCTGCATGTAATTCAGGAGTTACAAGCGCAAGGCGAAGTGGTGGCGATGGTAGGCGATGGGGTTAATGACGCGCCGGCTTTAATGCTGTCCGATGTCGGTATTGCCATGGGGGTTATCGGCACGGATGTAGCTATTGAAGCATCGGACATTGCTCTCCTCTCGGAAAACCTTTTAATGGTTCCGGAAATTTTGAGTTTAAGCCGCAGGACGCTAAGGTTGATTAAACAGAATATTGCCGTTTTTGCCGTGGGCGTAAACTTAATCGGTGTTGCTCTGGCAAGTTCCGGGATGCTTACCCCCATCGTAGGGGCGGTGATTCACAATTTGGCCTCATTTATGGTCGTAAGCAATTCCGCCAGGCTGTTGACATATAGATATGAACATCGATGACGCATTTTCAAAAAACGAGAACTTCATCAGACAAGAGCTTCTCTTTCATCTCCCAAACTTGATTCGGATGGATACCAGAACAAGCGTGAAGAGAGAAATCGTCGCTGCGGAATATCTAAAAAAGCAGCTTGCAGAGGTAGGTATTGAGGCAGGAATTGTCGAGCCCCTGGCCGGGAAGGGAAGTATGATTGCTTTCCTTCCCGGAACCGGTTCTTTACCTCCCTTACTTCTGCTGTCTCATTTAGATACCGCTGATTGGCAAGAAGCCGATTGGTCTTATCCTCCCCTGAGCGGACAATTTTGTGCTGATTCTATTTGGGGCCGCGGTGCCATAGACTGCAAGGGACTTACATCTGTCTGGCTAACGATATTTAAATTAATTAAAATATTAGGGTTAATTCCCCAAAGAACAATTATCTTTGCCGCTACAGCCGACGAAGAGTCCGGGGGTTACTGGGGAACACAATGGATTTTGGAACACACAACCTTGTTGAAAAATATCGGTTATGTCCTAAGTGAAGGAGGAGGCTATGCCGTCAAGTTCGGGAAGCGTAAATTTTTTACTTGCCAAACCGGTGAGAAGGGTTTAATCCAAGTAAAAGCAAGTCAGGCGGCTGGAATAAAAAAAACACTGCGTCAAGAATTACGGTATCCTCATTCGCCTTCTAGGGAAATGTTTGTGAAAAATGTGCTATCGGGTCAAAATGTTATTTATCGTTTATTGTCTTTACACCCTTTATGGAGAGAAAAAATACTATCCTGGTTGCAGGATAGAAATGTGAGTAAAATGGATATCCATGCGTTCTTAAGTCCGATCATAAATTGTGCCGGCGATTCTCCTTCTACAAGGTGGCTGCGTATTTCGCCGAGGGTAAACGAGCAGCATTTGCGGGACTTATGCTTGGAATGGGAGAGTTGTTGCATTTTTGAGCCGCCGACTGAATCCTCTCTCGATACAGAACTATTTCAGTTGATCCAAACTGTGACCAAAGAGGATCATCCTTCGTCTGACATTTTACCTTATATCACACCGGGGTATAGCGATAACAGGTTTTTTAGGAAGCGAGGGATTCCTACCTATGGTTTTTTCCCTTTGGATGATTTATCCCCGATCACTACGATGCATCAAGCCAATGAAAGAATCTGTGTCCCCTCTTTGGTAAAATCAGTCCGAATATTATTATCTTTAATCCAGCGGTTTGCTCTATAAATATTATGGGAAAATGATATTTTGGGGTTGCTTTCTGTTCTATAGTATGCTAGACTAACCGTAACAACTGAATATCAAAAATGCTTAGGTGCTTTTTGATCGAGATTGATCAAAGGAGAATAGGGAACCAGGTGAGAGTCCTGGACGGTCGCGCCACTGTATGCGGGGAGCTGTTTTCATAAATCCACCGGATATGCCGGGAAGGAGAAAACAAACACTGATCCGTAAGTCAGGAGACCTGCCTAATGCATGGGTTGGGTGAATACCTTTCGCAGGAAAAGGGGTGCCTGGTTTATATTTTGGAAATTACCTCATTTTCTTTTGTAGAAAGTGGGGTTTTTTTAATTGCTTCAATTTTGTCCATTCATTAGATACCTCCTTTCTTGGTAGTTCGGCCGGTTGCCTACCGGCCGAGGTACACTTTTTTTGACACCCGGCTATTTTGAGAATGATCATTTAAATTTGCCATAAAACACAACTCCTTTATTTTACGATGCCCGGCCTAAATCGGGCCGGGCAGCACCATTTTTTGTGTCCATCGGATAAATACGGCAAGATTTTTAACCTGACTAACTTGGCGTAAGTCTCCTGCCTCTTTAGGCGGGAGTCCAACGCCAACTAAGTCATGCATTTGCAGTTCTAAAATTCAGATGGAGTAAAAGAATCTCCATTTGAATTAAGAACTTGCTTCAATTTTACCTTTTGCGGTCCCCTTTCTTTGTGGTAGCTCGGCCGGTGTCATGCCGGCCGGGATACATTCTTCCGGGGTCATGGCAGAAGGGAAAGTTCCTTTGGGGATATAAATGGTTTTTAAGCTTTGCCCTTCCAAAGAATACCTCCTTTACTTTTTAGTAGTTCGGCCGGGCAATACCCGGCCGGGGTACATTTTTTCTGTCCGGGTCAATGCCAACCGTGCCGGCAGGACAGGGAAGGAAGTATGGAAAAGCAGGACCAGACAGTATTTTGGAAATAAGGAGGCCGGACAGATAATGGGGGAAAACGGTTTGACACAAGGATATATCCATGTTTACACAGGAAATTGCAAGGGAAAGACCACAGCAGCCCTGGGCTTGGCCTTCCGGGCTGCGGGACACGGCATGAAAACCTTTATCGGCCAGTTCATGAAAGGCCAGGAATACGGGGAGTTAAAGTCCGCCCGCATGTTGGATCCTTTCATTACCATTGCCCAGTACGGGAAAGAAAGCCTGATTCATGTGACGAATCCCCCGGATCCGGAAGATGTCAGGATGGCGGAAGCGGGCCTGGAAAACTGTACAAGAGCCATGCTGTCCGGACAATATGATATTGTGGTTTTTGATGAAATTTGTACGGCTTATTTTTTCGGTTTGATCAGTTTGGAGGAAATGATCCAGGTGATGAACGACAAACCCTTTGGTGTGGAACTGGTTTTTACCGGCCGCTATGCGCCTCAAGAGGTCGTGGACCGGGCGGATTTGGTAACGGAAATGAAAGAAATTAAGCATTATTACCACAGCGGGGTACCGGCCCGGGAGGGCATCGAACGATAGCAGATGGTACTTAAGCCATTAACAAATTTTTTATGTTTCAGTTTATGTCCCTCTTCCTTTTTTAGTATTTCGGCCGGCACAAGCCGGCCGAGGTATATTTTTCCTTTTCTGTAGTCGGCTCACACCAGAGCATCGGCTCGCATCTTTTTTTGAAAGACTCAGATCACAAGTGCATATACATGCTTAGGTGCCTTTGTTTGACATAAAACAGAGGAGAATAGGGAACCAGGTGCAAATCCTGGACGGTCGCGCCACTGTGAACAGGGAGCAGCCTTCAAAATTCCCCGGATTTACCGGAGGAAGGTGAAGGCAGGCGGAGATCTGCGAGTCAGGAGACCTGCCTGAGGGATGAAACTATTACCTTTCGCGGAAAAGGGTATATGGCTTAGGCTTTATTACCCTGCTTTGCTTAAAAGCAGGGTTTATTATTTTGGAACAGGAGAAAAAAATGAACGAGCGAATGGGATTGGTGAAAAGATTTTTGCTATTTATTAGAGGAATGGCAGCCGGCATGACCAAGAGGATATGGCTGTGAAAAATGAATTGTATGAATGAAAGTAAGTGCTACTGAAGTGGTAAAGGGGAAAATAGGGTGGGAAACCTGCCTGAATAATTAGGAGAGGCGATATGGATATGAAACAGGTTGCGATTTACGGAAAAGGAGGCATCGGCAAATCCACGATTTCGTCTCATCTCTCTGCGGCCCTGGCTGTCCAGGGGAAAAGAGTTGTGCAGGTAGGCTGTGATCCCAAGCATGATTCTACCAGACTGCTCACCGGAGGAGATAAGATTATCACCGTCCTTGATTATCTTAAAATTACCCCTCCCGACCAGTGTGATCTCAAAGACATTATGGTATGGGGATTCGCAGGAGTAGGTTGTATTGAGGCCGGGGGGCCTGAACCAGGGGTAGGATGTGCCGGCCGGGGTATTCTGACGACTTTTGAGTTGCTGGAGAGGCTGGGGCTCAGGCAATTAGGCTTTGATTTAGCTGTTTATGATGTATTGGGAGATGTGGTTTGCGGTGGGTTTGCCGTCCCCTTGCGGCATGAGTATGCCGATCAGGTGTATATTGTTACTTCCGGGGAATTTATGTCTCTCTATGCGGCCAACAATATTTTGCGGGGGCTGAAAAATTATGACGGGGATGGAAAACGAGCAGCCGGCCTGATTCCGAACCTGCGGGGGGGCGAGGAGGAAATGGATCGGATCAAGCGTTTTTCCTGGGCGGTCCAGCTTCCTTTATGCGGCATCTTTCCCCGGAGCAATGAATTTGCCTGGGCAGAACAGCAAGGATGTACCCTGGTAGAAGGCTATCCCGCATCCGACCTGACCTGGCAGTTTTTCTCTTTGGCCCGCCAGGTGGCGGAGAATGTCTCTTTGTTTCCGGCTTGTCCTTTAAGTGACGGTCAGTTGGAAGAAATTGTCTTGGGACGGGAAAAAAGAGTTCATGGGTTACCTCTCAAAGAGCCGGCACAAGAGAAGGCTTTGTGTGCAGAGGAGATATTGCCGGTTCAATCAAACAGCGGCCTGCCCAAGTTTTTTTCCAAAAATGTGCTGCTCCGGGAACCTTTGCATGGGTGCGCCTTTAACGGGGCGGTGAATATTCTGATCCAGATCCGGGATGGCGTCACCGTGGCCCATGGTCCCAAAAGCTGTGCCCACATTTCATATCAGACGATCACTTCTGTGGGGAGAAGGGCCCTTTTTGAAAAGGGGATGGTTCTGCCGGTGCAAATTTCCCCGCCCTTGATCAGCTCCGACATGGATGAAGGTGTCATGGTCTTCGGGGGCCTGGAGGAACTGAAAACCAAAATCGCAGAATTAAGGCAAGATAAACCGGCCGCCATCTTTGTGGTAACCACCTGCCCGGCCGGCATCATCGGGGAAGATGTGGACCGCCTGGCCGACCCGGGGGGAGAAGGAAAATCGCCGGTGATCCCTTTAAAGGCCGATGGCAACATTACCGGGGACTATCTGCAGGGAGTGATCATGGCTTACGTGCAGACAGCAAAATCCCTGGTTAACAGGGATCTGACCCCGGAAGAGGATTTGGTCAACATCATCGGGGAGAAGACCATTGCCCGGAATACGGAAAAAAATTTTACGGTGGTCCGGGGCATGTTGGATTCTTTAGGACTTGCCGTCAACTGCCGTTTTCTCTGCCGGACATCGCGAGAAGAAGTAGGCCGGCTCTTGCGGGGTAAAATCAACCTGTTGTCCCATGGGGATTTTATGGGTCGCACCTTAAAGAGATTCTTGGAAACGGAATTTAAGATGAAATTTCTCGACCGGCCTTTTCCCGTAGGATTCAGAGAAACGGAGGAATGGCTGGGAGAGCTGGCCGGTTTCTTTCACAAAGAAGAGAAGGTGGAGGCTATTGTACAGAAGCACCGGGCCATTTACCGGGCTAGACTGGCGGATTTAAAACCAATCCTGGAACATAAAAGATTGTTGGTCATTACTTTTAATCATGATATTGACTGGATTTTGGAACCGATACTGGATTTGGGCATGGAAATTGTGAAGATTGGCATCCTCAATTATTCCCAGGATTTTCTTTTTCGCACCCGTTTTGCCGGGACCCTGCCTGTAGAGGAAAGCTACAGTGAGCGAAAGAGAAAGCGGGATCTGAAAATTTTGGAGCCGGATTTGGTGCTGTCCAATTATACCTCATCGGAAATGGAAAGCGCATGTTTTTCCGATACCATTCCTCTTTGCCCTGATGTGGGATTCTTGAGCGGTCTGGAACTGGCCGAGAGATGGGCCGGACTTTTTAAACTGAAACTATCCGAGGGGTGGAAGAAAGATGGCAGATGGTTCAAAAAATATCAGTCCTGACGGCTTTAGCGGCGCCCTTTTTGCTCTGGAAGGGATCAAAGATGCGCTGGTGATTCTGAATGGTCCCGCGGGATGCAAATTTTATCACGGGGCTCTTTCCGATGCCCAGTTTCCCCGGGACACCTCATTGGATCCTTTGAATTATGGGGAAGAATTTTTCTTTGGCCAGCCCAGAATCCCTTGTACTTATCTGGATGCTTATGATTACGTTTATGGTTCCGGAGAGAAACTGAAAAAGGCCCTGCAGACAGTGGTGACTAGTAAGCATAAACTGGTGGCTGTGGTGAATTCTCCGGGTGCTGCTTTGATCGGAGATGACCTGGCCCATTACTTAAAAGACCGGGTGCCGGATTGTCCCTGCATTTCCCTGGAGAGCACAGGATTTTCCGGCGCTTATGCCGAGGGTTTCCAAAAGGCAGTGATTCATGTTTTGGAAAAGCTGAATGTAGGCGATGCCCGGGATGTGATACCCCGCAGCGTAAATCTCATCGGCCTTTCCCTGCATCAGAAATACTACCGGGGCAGTATCGGGGAGTTAAAACGGCTCCTGAGTGCCTGCGGTATTGAGGTTCTTTCTGTTTTGTGTGCAGGAGACAGTGTACGGGAAATATCCCGTTTTCCCAGGGCGGCTTACAATGTAGTGGTTTTTCCCGAATTTGGCGGAGAAATTGCCCGGTGGATGGAGGAAAAATATTGGATTCCTTATATTGTATCTCCGGAAGGAGCCCCGGTGGGGTTTGACGCCACGGAATGTTTGATCCGGACTGTTGCCGGCTGGCTGAAAGTAGATCCCAGGCCGGCTCTGCATGAGTTGGAAAAGGCCAGAGGCCGATGCTTTTTGTCCCTTTCCCGGTTTCATTCCATGACGGGGCTGCCCGGCGGGGCCAGGTTTTCATTAAAGGCCAACCCGGCTACCGCCTATGCTTTGACCAAATGGCTTTGCCTCTACCTGGGGATGATCCCTGCTGCCATAGAAGTGGACGATCCGGAAAATTCAATGTTTACGAAAAAACTTTATGCCTTTCTCATGGAAACCGGCTTTGCCGCGGCGGCAAAAAATCCGATTCATACCACGGAGACGGAGATTGTTTTTGCCGACGGAAATACCATTGCCCAGGTACGGTTGAATAAAGTGGCCTGTACCGGCATTGAGATTGCCCTTCCCTCCTTTGGCTATCTGGATGTGGTAGAAAAGACCCATTTAGGCGCGGAGGGAGCCCTGCTCCTGGTGGAGCAGGTAATCAACGGTCTCCAGCTTTTGCTTTAACCTGACTAACTTGGCTTACTCTGTATTCGCAGTTCTAAGGTTTGGTAAAAAGCAACCAAACCAAGAACTTGCTTCAGTCTCCCGCCGTCAGAGGTCAGGGGACACACCTCTCTTAGGAATGTCCCCAAATATGCGGGAGTCCAACGCCAACTAAGTCATGCATTTGCAGTTCTCACGCTGTATTAGCAGTTCTAAAACTTGCTAAGAAAACCACTTAGCAAGTTAAGAACTTGCGTCAAAATTCAGATGGAGTAAAAGAATCTCCATCTGAATTAAGAACTTGCTCCAAAGCAGTAAAAAGGATCGTTTTTTTTTGTTAATTTCTTGTTGACAACATTTGGGTTGTCAGATTACCATTTATTTGTGAGATTTGTTAAACAGGTTTGACCATGAAACATGTTTTGTGGTTGATGAAAAGGGAAGTCGGGTGTAAGTCCCGCGCGGTCCCGCCGCTGTAAAAGGGGAGTCCTGCCGCAGTTGCCACTGGGAAACCGGGAAGGTGGACAGGACGAGGAGCCTTGAGCCAGAAGACCTGCCTGTTTAATACACCAAATACTCTACGGGTAATAGGGGGTGTGGGTATGACTGTTTTTTGTCTGCGTACGGGGGCTCTTCCTGAACCCAGGGATGCGGACTCCCAAGGTGTCCCCAGGTATCAATTTTCCAAAGAGGGGACGGCAGGGGAAAGAATTGATTGTGGGCATTTGTCGAAAAAAGAGGTTAATCTGATTGCTCTGATCCGGGGAACGGGATACGGTGAGATTAAAATCGTCGTCTTGGACCGGCAGCCCATCAGGGCGGTAGAAATCAAAAGATCAATTAAATTATGATGCTGACCGGAAAACCGGGGCACTTTCTTAAAAAGAGGGTGCTCTCCGTAAAGAAGAAACCAAATGATCTAACAAAAAGCAGTTCAACATGGGCTGCTTTTTGCCATTTTTACCGATAAATTTTGGTAATAAAGGTATTGTTTTTTTTAAAACGATCAAGTAGAATTTAAATGAAGCAATAAACACCAGTTACAATAAGGGATCCAACACGATCAATATCAGTAAAACGCTAAATAACGATAAGCGAATTGGATATGCTGACCGGAAAACCGGGGCACTTTCTTTAAAAAGAGGGTGCCCTTTTTATTTTTCTCCGGGGTAAGCAAAATTGATCCTGCCGAAAAGGTGGTGAAGGGGAGAAATCAGATACCTGGGCTTTTTGAAAGACAGATTTTAAAAAAAGGAGCGACATATTGTGGAAAGTAAAGAACGCCTTGGAGAAATAACGGAAAAGGAACGTAAATTAATTGAACTGTTGCGGAGCACCGGATTCGGAGAGGTGCGGGTTACCATTCAGGATGGGCAGCTCGTTCAGGTGGAGGAAATACATAAATCCATCAAGCTTTAAAACTTCTGGATTTTCTACATAAAGTGTAGACAAAGAAAACCAACAATATCAGGAGGAGGAAAAGACCATGAAACATAGGATACAAACAGGCATATTGCTGCTGCTGGCGGCTGTTCTGATCCTTAATCTCTCTGTCACAGCCTTCGCGGCGACGGCCCCGGAGGTGGACGCCGCGGTTACGGATACGGCGCAGTACCTTGTAAAAACAGTCAAAGCACCCCAGGTAGGCAGTATCGGCGGCGAGTGGGCGGTCATCGGTTTGGCACGCTCCGGCTGTGCCGTACCGGAAAACTATTACAGCGACTATTATCAGACCGTGGTGAAGTACGTCAAAGCCTGTGACGGCGTGCTGCACGAGAAGAAGTATACCGAGTATTCCCGCCTTATACTGGGACTGACTGCAGCGGGATATGATGCCCGGGATGTGGGCGGCTACAACCTGACTACGGCCTTGGGCGACTTTGACAAAACCATCTGGCAGGGGATCAACGGCCCCATCTTTGCGCTGATTGCGCTGGATTCCGCCAACTATCCCATCCCCCAGAACCCAAAGGCGGCGACCCAGGCTACCCGGGATATGTATGTGAATGAAATACTGCGCCGCCAGCTCTCTGACGGCGGGTTTTCCCTGTTTGGCGGGAGCGAGTCCGCTGAGGCGGATGAAAAGGCCGATCCGGACATCACCGGTATGGCCTTGCAGGCCCTGGCCAAGTATCAGGACAGGCCGGAGGTGAAACAGGCTACGGAGAAAGCTCTTGCCTGTCTGTCCGCATTGCAGGACAGCAAAGGCGGCTATTCCAGCTGGGACGCCGCCAATTCTGAGAGCTGCGTACAGGTGATCGTGGCCCTCTGTGAGCTGGGAATTTCTTTAGACGATCCCCGCTTTGTCAAAAACGGGCACACGCTGGTCGACAATCTTTTGACCTTCTATCAGAAGGGCAAGGGCTTTCTGCATACCGCCGACGGCGGCGGCAGCAATCAGATGGCTACGGAGCAGGGGTTTTATGCGCTTGCTGCCGTCCAGCGCGCCTTGAACGGCAAAAACAGCCTGTACCGCATGGATGACGCCGTAAAGGCGGCAGACAGCGGCACACCGGTGCCCACTGCGGGTTTAGCAGGGAAAGATCCACATGTGCAGGTCATGCCCATTATCTTGCCCGGCATCACCTTCCCCGACATCTCCGCCCATGACAATCGGCTGGCTATCGAAGCATTGGCAGCGCGAGGCATCATCAATGGCAAGACAGAAACTGACTTTGACCCGGATGCTACTATGACCCGGGCGGAGTTTGCTGCTATCGTGGTGCGGGGACTTGGCTTGACGCCGCAGGCCAACAAAACCTTTACCGATGTATCTTCAAATGCGTGGTACGCAGGCTACATCGGCACGGCAAATACCTTCGGCATCGTCATGGGCACCTCCCCGGCCATCTTTGACCCCATGGGCACCATCACCCGTCAGGAAGCTGCCACGATGGTGGCGCGGGCTGCCACGTTCTGCGGCATGGATACCGCGGTGGACACCGGTGAGGTCCGTGACGTACTGGCCCAGTTCGGCGATTATGTCCAGAGTGCGGATTGGGCAAGGGCGCCCCTGGCTTTCTGCTACCGGGAGGGTATTTTATCTCAGGAGGACCTGGAGATTCTGCCGCTGGCAAGCATTAAACGCTGCGAAATCGCCCAGATGCTGTATAACCTGTTAGCGGCGTCAGAGCTGTTGTAAGGGAGCGATTCTCAGGATGAAAATCACGAAAAACAAAGTCGGCGCGGCACTGATCATGATTGCCGTGCTTGCTGCGGCATATATCTGGGGCGGCGGGTATGCACGGCGTGTCGAGCCGGCTCCTCAAACCGCCTCGGTAGCAGAGCAGGGCCCGGTTCCGCCGGCGGATGTGTCCCCGGCGGAGCCGGCAGGGGAACAGGCGACGCCTGGGCCTACGGATGCGTCCGTGCCAAATCAGGCAGAGACACCTGTTACCCCGCAAGAAACCGGATCTACCCAGCCGAAGCTTAATCCTCCCGCCGACGGCAAGCAGCTGACCGGGGAGGAAAAGCTCGCTTTGGCCGCCGCCGCGGGCGGAGATAAATCTTCTCCGGGCGTGCAGAAGGGATCGGAGGAATACTCGGAAAAGCAGGGCATGGCCATCGATCCCGGTACCGGCAAAGACAAATACCAGACCGCCCCGGTACCCGAGGGTAAGCCGGTTCCCGTGGAGCCGAAGAACGCAGTCGTTGGCGAGACGGCCTATACCTGTACGCTGTCCGTGGAATGCAGCACCATCCTGGACAATATCAAGAACCTGGATAAAGACAAAAAAGAATTGGTGCCGGAGGACGGCATCATCTTTCCCCCCACGAAGGTCACCTTTTACGAGGGAGAGAGTGTGTTCAATGTTTTGCAGCGGGAGATGAAAAGAAACAAGATTCACATGGAATTCGTGGATGTGCCCATCTACAACAGCGCCTACATTGAGGGTATCAACAACCTTTACGAGTTTGACTGCGGTGAGCTTTCCGGCTGGATGTATACCGTCAACGACTGGTTCCCCAATTACGGGTGCAGCCGTTATCAACTGAAGGACGGCGATGTAGTCAAATGGCTTTACACCTGCGATCTGGGGCGGGACGTGGGCGGATACTACGCCGTAGGTGAGCCGTGATGTGCGATACCTTTTCTTCTTACCATCCGGCCGTCAATTTTCTTTATTTTACCCTGGTGCTGTTGTTTTCCATGTTTTTTACCCATCCCGTATGCTTAGGGATATCCCTGGTGTGCGCTTTTGTTTATTCCATTTATCTAAACGGGAAAAAAGCGATCCGTTTCAATTTTCTTTATCTGCTGCCCATGCTGCTGGTCACCGCCCTGATCAACCCGGCCTTTAACCATGAAGGGGCCACCATTTTGTCTTATTTGTGGAACGGTAATCCGCTGACTCTGGAATCCATTGCCTACGGCATTGCCGCAGCAACCATGCTGATCACAGTGATCTGCTGGTTTTCCTGCTACAACGCGGTTATGACCTCCGACAAATTCGTGTACCTGTTCGGGCGGGTGATTCCCGCCCTATCCCTGATTTTAGCCATGGCGCTGCGTTTTGTGCCAAAGTTCAAGGCCCAGCTGAAAGTGGTGTCCGGGGCCCAGAAGTGCATCGGGCGGGACAGTTCCCAGGGGGGAATTTTGCCCAGGGCGCGGCAGGGGGTGAAAATACTGTCAGTCATGGTGACCTGGTGTTTAGAAAACGCCATTGAAACAGCGGACAGTATGAAATCCCGGGGCTACGGCCTGCCGGGGCGCACGGCCTTTTCCATTTACCCTTTTGACAGGCGGGACAGGCGGGCGCTGATGGTGATCGGCGGCCTGGGCGCGTTTATTTTTGCGGGAGCCTGCGCCGGCGGCATTTCCTTCCGCTATTTTCCCAACATGAAAGGAGCGGGCGGGTCTCCTCTGTCCGTCGCCCTTTACGCCGCTTATATGGCGTTTTGCTTAACGCCGGTGATCATCAATGTATGGGAGGACAGGAAGTGGAAACATTTACAATTCGACATCTGACATTTTCCTATCCTGAGCAGACAAGAGACGCCCTCTACGACGTCACTCTTTCCATTGGGCAGGGACAATTTGTCACCCTCTGCGGACCTTCCGGATGTGGAAAAACCACGCTGCTCAGACAGCTGAAAACCGTCCTTGCGCCCCATGGAAGGCGGGAAGGGGAAATCCTTTTTGAGGGTACGGCGCTGGAAGAAATTGACCAGCGCACCCAGGCATCCCGGGTTGGCTTTGTGATGCAAAGCCCGGACAACCAGATTGTCACCGACAAGGTGTGGCATGAGCTGGCCTTTGGCCTGGAAAGCTTGGGCTGCGACACGCCGACGATCCGGCTCAGGGTGGCGGAGATGGCATCCTTCTTCGGCATCCAGACCTGGTTTTACAAAAACGTCACCGAGCTTTCCGGCGGCCAGAAGCAGCTTTTGAACCTGGCCGCGGTGATGGCGATGCAGCCCGCGGTGCTTATTTTAGACGAACCTACCTCCCAACTGGATCCCATCGCGGCGGGGGATTTTCTCGCCGCCGTGAGCAAGGTGAACCGGGAATTGGGCATCACGGTGATCATGACCGAGCACAGACTGGAACAAGCCCTGCCCCTCTCCGACCGGGTGGTGGTGTTGGACGGCGGACGCATTTTGGCCGACGGCGCGCCCAAGGAGGCGGCTACCCTGCTGAAGGAGCGTCATCACGGCATGTTCCTCGCCATGCCCGCCCCCATGCGTATTTACGCCGGCGTGGAAAATAATTTGGCATGTCCCGTCACCGTCCGGGAAGGCCGGGCGTGGCTGAACAAGCTGGCGGAAACGAGGGAAATCCACCCCATAGACACTGTGCAGAAAGAGCCGGCATCTGAGGGACTTACGCCGGCCCTAGAGCTTTCGGAGGTCTGGTTCCGCTATGAGAAAAACGCGCCGGATGTGGTAAAGGGCCTGTCCATGCAGGCATACCCCGGTGAACTTTATGCCATCGTGGGTGGTAACGGCACCGGCAAAACCACAGCCCTTTCCCTGGTGAGCGGCGTGAACCGGCCCCACCGGGGCAAGGTTTTTCTGCAGGGCCGGGAGCTTTCCCGGATTTCCGACGGGGAGAAGTTCAACGGACTGCTGGGTGTGCTCCCCCAAAATCCTCAGGCCCTTTTTGTGAAGAAGACGGTGGAAATGGATTTATACGAGATGTTCTCCGGCAGGCGGATTTCCAAGGACGAGCAGGGGAAAAGGGTCGCGGAGGTGTCCCGGCTCTGCCAACTGGACGACCTGCTGAAAATGCATCCTTATGATCTGTCGGGAGGGGAGCAGCAGCGGGCGGCCCTTGCCAAGGTGCTGCTTTTAGAGCCCCAAATTCTCTTGCTGGATGAGCCCACCAAGGGCATGGACGGCTATTTCAAACAGAAATTTGCCGGTATTCTTAAGAATTTGCAGGGGCGGGGCGTGGCCATCGTCATGGTCAGCCACGACACGGAGTTCTGTGCCGAATACGCAGACCGCTGCGCCATGTTTTTCGACGGCAATATTGTTACTGCAGGTGCGCCCCGGGCCTTTTTCTCCGGTAACAGCTTTTATACCACATCGGCCAACCGCATGGCGCGGCACCTGGTGCCCGGCGCCGTGACGGTGGCGGACGTGATCACCGCCTGCGCAGGCAGGACGGAAAAACCACAGGTGGAAGAGCTGAAAGAGCCCATGTGGCAGCAAAAGAAAGAGCCGCCCGTTCAGGAAAAAACCGTGGAGGCACCAGCACCGGCAAAGCACCCCTTGTGGCGCAAGCTCCTTGCCCTGGCGACGTTGATTGCCTTGGCGGCAACGGCCGTCTACACCGTAAAACAGTCTGTGGCGTTACTGAAAAGTATGGTGGATGTGGACGTTCTGGCGTCTCTGCCGGCCCCGGCAGACAGCGGGGCAAATATCTGGCGCTATGCATTGCTGCTGCTTTTGCTCGCGGCGGAGGTTGTGCTGCTCTTTACCATGCTGTCTGCACGCAAGAGAAGTCCCTACCATGAGCCTGTGGAGGAGCAAGTGCGCCCGGAAAATCGTTATTTGAGCCGGCGCACTCTGGCCGCCATGGCCATGATCCTGGTGGCCATTCCTCTGACCGTTTTTATCGGTTTTTACTATCTGGGCGACCGGAAGTATTACTTTATCTCCCTGCTCATCATTCTGGAAACCATGCTGCCCTTCGTGATGGTCTTTGAAAGCCGCAAACCCCAGGCGCGGGAGCTCATTATCATTGCAGTGCTTTGCGCCATCGGCGTGGCAGGGCGGGCAGCCTTCTTCATGTTGCCCCAGTTCAAGCCGGTCGTGGCCATCGTCATCATCGCCGGCGTGGCCTTCGGCGGTGAGGCAGGTTTTTTGGTCGGTGCGGTCACCGGCTTTGCGTCCAATATGTTTTTTGGCCAGGGACCGTGGACCCCCTGGCAGATGTTCGCCTTCGGCATCATCGGCTTTTTGGCGGGCGTGTTGTTCCGCAAGGGACTGTTGCGCCGGGGCAGGGGGGCGCTGTGCATTTTCGGCGGTTTTGCCACCTTTCTCATTTACGGCGGCATCATGAATTCGGCAGCGGTGTTCATGTTCCAGGCAAAGCCCACAACGGAGATGTTCTATCTCACCTATCTCCAAGGCATTCCCTTCGATTTGGTCCATGCCACCGCCACCGTGTTTTTTTTATGGCTTATCTCACAGCCCATGCTGGAGAAGCTGGACCGCATTAAAGTAAAATATGGACTCATCGAATCAGGAGAGGTTGATACAACCGCCGGAAATCTATCAGTGAATTCGTGACCAAAACGGAATTTTAAAAAAACACAGGTCTCTTGCAGTGACAATGCTGCGGAATATCAAGGAAGGAACATGAAAAACATGCATCAAAAAAAATTTAACCGCCCACTTTCCATACTACTAGTACTGGTGATGCTGCTTTCCTTATTCGTTAACAGCGCCATGGTTGTATCTGTGGATGCTGTAACTTCCGCCCTTTCCATCACCGGTATTACCGTACCGGATAGTGTGGAGAAGGGCGAGAAAATAACCGTTACCGCATCGGTATACAACCAGGGAGAAGACTCATCAGGACAGCTTCAGCTGAAGCTCTATGCAGCTCCGTACGCTGAAACCGACCCTGCCTTTGCAGAGGTCGACGCCACTGAAGCAGCTTCCTTGGCGGCAAAAGAAACGAAAGAGTTTGAGATGAACTGGACTCCCGAAGAAGCGGGCAGTTATCTTGTGAAGGCTGAGGCAATAGGGGGAGAATCCGCTGTTTCGTCGGAGATAGCCAGGGTTGAGGTGAAAGCAGCACCGGAACCTGTGCTGATGCCGATACAGACCCAGGAACTGGGGACAGTAAAAGTCAGGGTGGCTGATGAAGTCCAAAGGCTGTCATCGGAAATGCCTAATTTAGGTGCCGACTACCGTCAGCCTTTCGGTGAAATTCTGCCCTTTACGGAAGTGCCGATAACCGAAGGCATGACCATACGTGAGGCCTTGGAGGTAGCGCTGGCCACCAAAGAGATAAGAGTAATAGGTGAAGAAGACTATGTAGAGGGAATAGGCCCCGTTACATCAGAGGCTGTGGGCAGAACCGTCACCAGCTTGTCGGAGTTTGACTCCGGAAATCAGAGCGGCTGGATGGTGAATTTGAATGACTGGTTTATTGATAAAGGTGCCCACCAGTTCACGGTAAAAGACGGGGATGTGGTGGAATGGCTCTACACCTGCAATCTGGGCGCAGACCTGGGCGCAACGGGAAATGATAAAACCCTGAAGTCCATATCGGTAAGCCATGGGATACTAAGCCCGGTATTTTCGTCAGCAAGCAAGGAGTATACCCTTACTCTGTCAGGAGAAGGAAAGGTTATCGTTGCACTGACCGCAGCAAACCGCAGCAATAAGGTCACCATCGAGTCCGGAGGTGAATCATACCGCAGGACCGACGAAATAGCCGTCACAGACGGGCAGGTGATCAGCATTTATTGTGCCGGGAATACCTATACAATCACGGTCAAGGTACAAGAAAGCGACCAGTCGGTGGCTGATACGGTCATTGCTATGATCAGCGCGCTGCCGGCTACGGAAAGCATTACGCTGGCAGACAAAGATGAGATCCAATCCGTACGCACCAATTATGAGATGCTTACCGATGCACAAAAAGCATTGGTCACGAATTATAGTGTGCTTCAGGCTGCCGAAGCTAAAATAGCACAGATGGAAGCGGACAATAAAGCTGCGGCAGATCATGTGGCAGGCCTGATAGCAGCGATACCGGCGCTTGACATGCTCACTCTGAATGATCAGACGCAGGTGGAAGCTGCCCGGACCGCCTATGCCAGCCTTACGGATGACCAGAAGGCGCTGGTAACCAACTTAAGCGTGCTGGCTGCGGCGGAAATCAGAATAACCGAACTTTTAAATCCGGACGATACCGTAGCGAAAAACTATTCAAATGATTTTCTCTTAAGTGTCACAGCGATCAATATCAAGGAAGGCGGGAGCAGGGAAATAAACGTCTTCGATACTCCCAGGGTGGGAGGGGACGACCTGAACTACAGCCGCAACGATCTGAGATTTGACATTTTAAGCGGCAGCGGCGTGGCCTCTGTGGAAAAGGTCAACGACGCAGGTCTGGAAAGCACGGCAAAATATTATGTAAAGGGATTAGCTCCGGGAAAAGCCCTTATCAAAGTGAGCTATACGGGGTATGCAGGCCAGGATACGGTCATCGCGGTTTACGTAAGAGGCCGGGATGAGGATGAGCCGGATTTCACAACCGGTCTGGACAATCTAACCAAATACGACACGATCTATTTTACCGGAAAAGGCCTGGACTATTCCTTTGACGCTGGAGAAGGCGCTTCCGCAGAGCTTGACGGTAAAATGTACCCGGCGGAAGACGGGGAAATCACCGTTCATCTAAAGGACGGGTACAATGCCATTTTTGTTACTGAAGCCGGAGAAACAAAAGCATACAACGTCCGGGCCAAAAAAGTTTCCTATGTGCTGGAAAACCTCACAAGAAAGGGTTCTTCCAATTACTATGTGGGCGACACCATCAAGATCACCTTTACCGGCCTGGTAACTCCGGCGCCGAAGGTATCAAGGATCTATAACCCGGCGGACACCCATTTTACATACATGAGCAGCATGCCAAGGCAGTCGTATCTGATGGGCGAGCGGACCCAGTACGGCCTCCCCACCAGCAGCATGGAGGTACTCCTCACAGGCACAGGGGAACAGAAATTATCGGGCGGATATATTGCGGAAAACTGGTTTGGAGGGAGCCTATACGCCGAACTGCCCGACAGTGATCCTGTTCCGGGCGCAGGCGGGGGCGGAAACGCAGCCCAGAACGAAAAAGCCTTTTCCTATCTGCCGGATATTGCATTTACTGTAAAGGCTAATTCCTCCTATACGCCGGAGCTTTTTGAACCGGAAATAAAAAATACGCTGGAGATCTGGCCGGGGGATACCGTCAAAATAGAGATTCCCGGCCTGGACACGGAGACAATTGCCGAAGAGCATCAGCCCGGCCAATCCTGGGTGGTAGACCTGCTGGATTCCTATACGGTATTCAGCACCGATATACCGGGTGTGAATTTTGTAAAATCCGAAAACGTAACCAAGCTGGAAGACCTGGAAAAATTAAAGAATTTAGAATTTCAAGTGCCTGAAAGTACGACGCCCGGAACCTATGTCCTGAAGGGCGGCTATGTCTGGGTCAAATACGGGCCTACCTGGTGGACAAGGGAAATGACTTACTTCCAGTCCCGGATTCAGGATATAGCCATTGAGGTCAAAACGCCTGATCCCGATTCCAGTCACGGCGGCGTGGACATCCAAAGCCAGAAGCTCTATGAAAGACTGAAGACGGTCCTGGAAAAGCCTGAAGGCTATTCGAAAAAAATAACTGAGGATGAATTGGGCAGCATAACAGGGGAACTGGATTTATCCGGTACGGAAATGACCAATGGGGACATGGCCATCCTGAAATTCCTCAAAAAAGTAAGTTCGTTAAATTTAGCAAACAATACAGCCATTACATCGGTCTCTGTGGTAAAGGAAACTTTTGACTGGACCACGCTTAAAACCATAAATTTCAGCGGGTGCACAGGAATTACTTCCATTGGAAGCGCTGCCTTCAGCGGGTGCAGTAATTTGTCGGGCATAACCCTGCCTGTAAGCGTTAAGAGCATTGGGGATGAGGCATTCAAGCAGTGCACGGGGCTTACTGCATTTGAACTGCCCGAAGGATTGGAAAGCATCGGTAACGCAGCTTTTTATTATTGCTTGGGGCTTAAAGAAATAACTTTAAGCAGCACTGTCAAAACGATCGGAACCCAATGTTTTTATAATGATTATGCCTTAAAAACAGTCCATTTGTCCCAAGTACTGGAATCCATTCCGGCAGAATGCTTCAGGAATTGTTCCGTCCTTGAGGGCATCACCATTCCTGATTCGGTAAAATCAATCGGGACAAATGCTTTTTATAATTGTGCCGCGCTTTCAACGGTAAGCTTTGCCGACGGCCTGGAAAGTATTGGGGAGGGAGCTTTCTACAACTGCCCGCTTATCAAGGAGGCTGTACTTCCGGAAAGTGTTGTCAGCATAGGAAAGAACGCCTTTTATTCCTGCAAAAGCCTTAAAAAGGTACAGCTTTCCTCTAAAATCACAGCTATACCGGAAACCTGTTTCGCATACTGCAGCAGCATGGACTACCTGGTTGTGCCAAAGGACGTAAGTGCCATTGGCAACTATGCTTTTACAGGGTGCACCGCTCTTGTGCTTCTTGACATGCGGGGAACCGCTTTTACCGCGCCAAACTCCCTTTGGGGAATTCCGGCGACCACTGCGGTGCTGATGGGGACAGATGCACAGCTATCCTACAGCGGAAGTATCCATGTGGCGGAAGCTCCGGTGGCTATGAGCCATATCATTCCGGCGGGAAAAACATTGAAATGGGGCACCCTGAATCCTTTAATAGCGACTGTGGATAACGGTCAGGTCACCGGAGTTGAAACAGGAAAGACACTGGTTTATGTGACCACAGGCGATTATTCGTTTGGCGGCGCTTGCGAGGTGACGGTAACAGATGAGGGGAGTGCCACGCTCTCAGCATTAAGCCTGTCCGGGATTACGCTGAATCAAACATTTTCTCCTGTCAAATACAATTATACTGCCGATATTACGGGAGAAAACCGGAGCACACAGGTAACCCTGTCGGCAACCAATGGGGCTTTAAAGCTGAAGGTAAATGACACGGAGGTCCAGAACAATACGCCTTCGGCAGATATTCCTCTTCACGTAGGCTCAAACATAATTACCATCCAGGTCACAGATGAAACCCAGGGCATTACAAAAACTTATAAAATTACCATGACCATGCCGGTGCTTTATGTGGGGGCGGATTATTTGGTCATAGGCAATCCCGGACTTCAGGCCAAGGCTGCGGCTGCTGCCGGAAAAGACAGCGCCTATACCGGAAGACTGACCTTTTCTGAATTGTCCGCCGTAAAGAATGCGGAACTCTCCGGTGCAGGCATGACAGATGCAGATATGGGCCTCATGAAATATTTTACGGGAGCCGAATCTATAAATTTGTCCGACAACCCGGCCCTTACAAGTGCGGTGGCAAAGTCCAGCTATTTTGACTGGACTATAGCAAAAAGCCTTGACTTTACGGGCTGCTCGGGGATAACCTCCATAGCTGCCAGCGCTTTCGCAAATTGTACAAATCTGAAGGGAATAAAGCTGCCGGCAGCGGCGGCATCCATTGGGAAATCAGCCTTCAGCGGCTGCACCGGAATGCAGGAGGTCCTCATTCCGGAAGGAGTAAAGACAATTGGTGACACCGCTTTTATGAACTGCGGCAGATTAACCTCCGTAGCTTTCCCAAGCACGGTCACAAGCCTGGGAAACCAGGTTTTCAGCGGCTGCGCAGGTTTAAAAAACGCCGACTTTTCAAAAATAGGCAGCACCAAATTTGGCACTGAGTTTCTTATCGGCTGCAGCGGCTTTACCAATACCAATCAAATTAAATTTTCAGCTACAATCGCTGAGCTGCCAAATGGATTTTTTAAAGATTGCAAAGGCATAACCCAGGCTTCTCTGCCTGCTAACATCACAAAGCTTGGACAATATACGTTCAGAGGCTGCAGCAGTCTTATTGAGGCGGATATTTCCCATGCAACAGCACTTGACACCGGCACCTTTTACGAGTGCACCGCTTTACAGGACATGACAAAAATAACCTGGTCGGCAAATGTTTCTGTTTTACCGACATATTGCTTCAGAAACTGTACAGGCTTGACCAAGGTGGTCCTTCCCTCTACGATAACCGAAATAAAAGACTTTGCCTTTTCAGGCTGCGCAGGCATTACTGAAGCGGACCTGACCCATATCATAAAACTCGGAAATACGGTCCTGGAAAATTGCACCGGAATAACGGATATGAAAAGCGTAAAATTAAACGCAAGCATCACAACTCTTCCTAATGGGCTTTTCAAGGGGACCAGCATTTCCAAGATAGAACTTCCGGAACAGATAACCGCCCTGGGGGCAAACGCTTTCTATAGCTGCACGAAACTTAAAGTGGTTGACCTTAAAAATATCACCGATCTGGGTACATACACCCTGAGAAATTGTACGGGAATTACAGATATGGACGATGTAATGTTGAACGACAGCATCACTGCACTGCCTGCGGGCTTCTTCCAAGGTTGCACGGGAATTGCCGAAATAAAGCTGCCCGACAGGATCAAGAGCCTGGGCGACTACTCCCTTGCGTATATGAACGTTGAAAAGGTAGACCTGTCCAAGATGGAATCCGTTGGAAAAGGTCTGCTGGAATACTGCCCCAATCTGAAAAAGGTGGTTTTCCCTTCAGGGATGACGGCACTTCCCAATGAATTCTTCTTATACAGTACCATTTCTTCACTAAAACTGCCTGAAGAATTTACATCAGTCGGGAGCAATGCGTTCTATAATGCAAAAGCCGGATACCTTAAAATCCCTGCCAAAGTTACCAGTATGGGAAATAATTGCTTGTATTCGGCAAACATAGCCATTCTCGATATGAGGGATACAGGCTTTGAAAGCTTGGATTCAACCTGGGGAAATCCCGCTTCAGCTTTTGTGTTATTTAAGGCGGTTAACGACGCACAGCTCACGTCCGACAAAATCTCTGTTAATTTTGGGGGAAAGGTTAACTTAAGCCATGCAATACCTTCGGACAAACAGATTCTGTGGGCAGTGAGCAATCCCTCTCTGGGTTCCATAAACAACGGTGTGTTTACAGCAGCCTATACCAGCGGGACCGTATATATTGCCGTAAAATCAAGTGATGATACTTACAGCGGCGTCATTGAATTAGAAATCGTCGATTCTGCGGAAACCGTTGCCGGCATGATTGAAAGCATTCCTGAGATTGAAGCTATCACACTGGGGGACAAGGAGGACATTCTAAAGGCCCGGGAGGCCTACGATTCCCTCGAGGACGACCAGAAAGAAGCCTTAGGCCAGGAACTCACCGCTAAGCTGATGACGGCCGTGGACAAAATCGCGGCACTGGAAGTAGACGCTTTCATAGAAGCTTTGCCGTCGGCCGGGGAAATTACTTTAAGTGATAAGGACAGCGTGGAGGCAGCCCGTGCTGCATACGAAGCTCTTACCGATGGACAGAAGGCCCTTGTCACCGGTCTGCCAAGACTGGCTGCTGCGGAAGAGAAGCTAAGGGAATTGACAGAAGGGCAGCCGGCAACCGATATAGAAAAGGTCAGGGCAGCCATCTCCGGGGTGGAAGGATACCTGGATACCAGCGGCTATCTGTCGGACTGGGTGATTGTAGGGTACGGAAACTCGGGAGTAAACATTCCGGCAAATTATCTTTCAAGCCTTGCGGACGATATCGCCGCATATTTTGAGAACAGCGTCAATACCTCGTCGGAAAGGGTTACCGACCATGAGCGGAGAAGCATCGCCCTGGCGGCGGCGGGAAAAGATCCTACCAACATCGGCGGGCACAATTTAATTGAGAGAATATATAACTTCTATGTACCGGCCAAAAACAGGGATATCACCTTCCAGGGGCTGAACGGCGTCATCTTCGGCCTCATCGCCCTGGACGCCGGAGAATTCCCGGTACCGGAGGACGCGCGCTACAGCAGGGACTGGCTGATTTCCTACCTGCTGAATAATCAGAACGAAGACGGAGGCTGGGACCTTGCCGCCACAGGCACCAGTGACGTGGATATCACAGGCATGACCCTGCAGGCCCTGGCGCCCTATTACACCAGAGCAGAGGTGAAGACGTCGGTGGATCGGGCTGTGAACTGGCTCTCCACAGTACAGCGTCCTGACGGCGGCTTTGCATCTACCGAAACGGTGAACAGCGAAGCCATTTCCCAGGCTGTGATCGCTCTCTGCGCCAATGGAATTTCCCCGGCCTCGGAGGCCTTCACCAAAAACGGCAAAAATCTTCTGGACGCGCTGCTTACTTTCCGGCAGGACGACGGTTCCTTCGGCCACATCCTGACGGATGAGGGCGACAATATGGCCACCGAACAGGCCTACCTGGCCCTGCTTGCCTATGACCGGTTTGTGCAGGCAGGAGAAGTGTCCAACGGGGGCAAGACCTCCATATACTATTTCGGCCCTGTGCAGGGCGACGATACGACAGCCCCGGTGATCACCACCGACCTGACGGACAGGACTGTCACCGCGTCGAAGCTCGCTTTTACGGCCAGTGCCAGCGATGCGGTAGACGGGATCCTTGTGCCGGTTGTGAAAGTGGGGAGCAAAACGATAAGCGGGACCAACGGCGCCTTTAAAGCGGAGCTGAGTGAGGGGGCCAATACCATCACCGTCACCGCAACGGATTATTCAGGCAACAAAGCCGAAAAGAGCTTCACTGTCACGTATACCCCCAACAGCCAGGAGCTGCCGGCCGGAGACCAGCAGCCAACAATTGAAATCCCGAAAGAAAACGGAGACTATAAGATCCCCATCACCGCAGGGGATAACGACAAAGAGATTACTATTCAAATCCCCGGCAATAAAGAGTCAAAAGTGCTTGTGGAGCTGCCCTCCAACACCGCGCTGCCCCAAATTGAGGCGGTCAAGGGCAATGTATCTGCCCTGATTCCCAAAGGTGCGCAGGTGGTAAGCGGAGATGCCTCCGCACTTGAATTGATTACTTCGGGAGATACGACCGATCCCGAATTAGCGGCAAAAGTAGAGCAAGCCCTGCCTGCGGGGAAAAATCTGGATGAAATCGCCCTGGTGTTCTCCATGGGAGGGAGCCAGAGCGTCCAATTCAGCGAGTTCGTAACGCTGACCTTCACAGGCATGAGCGGAAAGGATGCCGCATATATCCAGGACGGCAATCTCCACCTCATCCAAAAATATGCCGGCGATTCAGAGGGCTTAAGCAGCGGCAAAAATGAGTATGCTTATGACAGCGGGAATGATTTGATCGTAAAGACAAAGCATTTTACTGATTTCATCGCCTATACGTCGGATACGGAGACAAGTACTCCCGGCGGCGGAGGAGGTTCCGGCGGTAAAGAATATGTGACCCCCTCTGTCGACAAGCTCACCATCGAGGTAGAAGCAACCCGGGACGCAAACGGTAAGGCAACCGCCACTGTAACAGGAGCTGCCTTAAGCGACCTGCTCAAAAAAGCACAGGAAGAGGCAGGAAGCGGCAGCGCCCTGGCTACCCTGACGGTCAAAGGCCTCGACGGGGCTAAAGTGCTGGATGTGGTCCTGCCTAAGGAAGCTGTCAGTGCCCTTGTTAAGGCAAAAAACATCACACTGAAAATATCCTCGGGACTTTCCGAACTTACCTTTGACCAAATTGCGGCAGCTACAGTGGCCAATGCAGCCACCTCAGCAAGCGCGGAAATCACCATTACGGTTGCGGCAGTCCCTGTTGACACCTTATCTGATGAGGCAAAGGCGGCCGTAGGAAACAGGCCGGTCTATGATTTCAGTGTAAGTGTCGGCAATACCGCCGTTTCCACTTTCGGCGGAGGCAGTGTCCGGGTAGGGATCCCCTATACGCCTGCAGCCAATGAAGACAAAAACGCGATTGTTATCTACCGCATCAATGACAAGGGTGAACTTGAGGTAGTGAAAAACGGGCGCTATGACGCAGAAACAGGGCTTGTATCCTTCTCTGCCAAGCATTTCAGCCGGTATGCCGTGGGCTGCAATCAAAAGAGCTTTACGGACACCACCGGAAAGTGGATGCAGCAGGCCGTGGAATACATGGCGGCAAGGGGTATCATCGAAGGTGTGGACAAAAACAAATTTGCCCCGGACCAAAAAACGACCCGGGCCCAGTTTGTAGCCCTCCTGATGCGTGCGTTGGAACCGGCCGCCGACACCTCGAAGGTAAAACAGTTCAGCGATGCGGCAGCCGGAAAGTACTATGCCGATCCAGTGCTGCAGGCAAGAGCCCTGGGGCTTGTGGACGGAGCGGGGGACAACCGCTTCAATCCCGACGAGACCATCACGAGGGAGCAGATGTTCACCATCACCTATCGCGCTCTTGAAAAACTGGGACTCCTGGATGGATACGAAAAAATGGACAATAAGCCGAGCTTTAGCGACAAAGCGGCGATTGCCGGTTATGCTGCAGAGGCGGTAGATGCACTGGCAAGCTACGGTTTGGTTACTGGCTCGGATGGGAAGCTCAACCCCGAAGGCCTTACCAGCCGCGCCGAGTGCGCCCAATTCCTCTACAATGTCCTGACAGGTATGAAATAGAAAGGCCCTTCTTGAGGATTGGCATGGGCCCTCTTTTGCCGGGGAAATAAACCCCCGGCAAGAGGGGGCCTTCTTGCATATTTTTCTGCAAATGTCGTCTGGAGCACTCAGCAAGGGAACCGGGCGGCCTGAAAGGATATTGCATGGGTGAAGAAAAAGGATAAAAAGAACCAGAACTCAATTCCTGCAAGAACAAAAGGGGCGGATTTTGTCAGAATTGAGGGGAATTTGTCTGAAAAATCTGGTAGTAATCGTATTGATTTTTCATTTATTATCAAGTAAAATGCAATTAACAACAATAAATGATAAATCACAATAAGTGATACCGTACAAGTAAATAGTAACAAGCAATTGCAATTGCAATTAAGAAAAAAACGATGTTTGTTTGCTGACCGGAAAACCGGGGCACTTTCTCAAAAAAGAGGGTGTCCCTTTTATTTTTCTCAGGGAAAGTGTAAAATGATGTTCTTCTAAAATTAAAAATACTTTGTAAAGGTGTCTGAGTTTCGGCTCAGCAAGGGGAACCGGGTGTGAATCCCGGGCGGTCCGGCCACTGTAAGCGGGGAGGCTTTTTCCAAGGTCCCACTGGAGCAAGATCCGGGGAAGGGGGAAAAAAGATGATCCGCAAGTCAGGAGACCTGCCTTTGCAGTGTGGTTCAAACCTTCCGAGGAAAGGTGGTGGACTGGGAAAGGGTTATTCATGTCAGACCTTTTACCTGCCCGGCTTTCGGAAGCCGGGCTTTTTATTTTTGGAGAAGAAAGGGGGACCTGTTTTTGACACAAAAGGATCATCCCATGGTAGTGACGGAAAAAGAACGCAGATTAATTGAACTGCTGCGGAGCACCGGATTCGGAGAGGTGCACGTTACCGTCCAGAACGGGCAGCCCGTTCTGGTGGAGGAGGTGCATAAGTCCATCAAATTGTAGAGCAAGAGGAGGACAAACCTAGCTCATGATGCCTCCAAGAGGCGCTAGATCCCGGCGCTTACGCCGGAATTTAAGCATAGCCTGCCTCCGGGCAGGCGGGGAAGGCTCCGGAGGGCCAAACCAAAATTTTTAAAAAAAACGAGAAGGAGTGAATTTTGATGAAGAAAAAACTGTTGACCGTGCTTTTTACGGCAGCCCTGTTCTGCCTCAGCGCCACGGCGGCCTTGGCGGATGATCCGAGAGACTTTATCTACATTTATCCGGACGAAAGCGCCAACTATAACTTTGTCTTCGATGTGAGCGATGGCTCGGTGGATACGCCAGAGATCCACCTGATCGGGATGCTTTCCGATTATACGGAAGATGAGCTGACGGCGGAAGAAGCAGCGCGCTTGACCTGGAGTGTTCCGGGCACCGATGCGGCCACATTGAGCGCCGCCTCAGGCAACGATGTGGTCATCACCGTGACGGGCCGGGACGAAGACATTACCGTCACCGCCACCTATGACAATCCCACCACTGCAGATATCTCCGTACCCATCTTCCTGGTGGGGGAAGATGAAGATGACACCGCCTCCACTGTGAGCAGCATCAACGTGACCGTCGACGGATATACGGTGCCGGATGTGAACCTCCCTAATTATACTATCCCCCTCTTTGATGTAGGTACGGTGACCGGGGATAATGATAACGACGTGCTGAATTACAATCCCAGCGTGATCCATGCCGCGTTGTATGCCCTGGAAGTGGCCAACGACAACGATGCTTATGTCTGGGGAGATCCTAACTGGGACTGGGACTATGTGACCCCCGCCAATGTGACTCTGATTTCCGAGGGGGCCTATTTGTCCGCCGTGTACAGTGACAACAGCACCAACGGCTACTGGATGTTTACCGTGAACAGCGCGGACCCGGGCCATGCCGCTTCCGCGCACCAGCTGCACGCCAATGACAGCATCGCCTGGACCTATTATCACTATTAACCCTTAGCAGAAGCTAGCCCGGGTAAAACCGGGAAAAGACCACGCCTTCCGGAAAAGCCTTCCCGGCAGGGGCAGGAAACTGCCCCTGCCCCTTATGTTTTTCCGGGAATATCAATTAATGGTATTATATCCTCATTTTACCTGCCGCTTTGGGGCAGGGGAAAATATGATCTGCGGAGGAGGAGAGGATAAGGAAGATGAGCGGAAAAAGAAATTTTGGAATCATGGGGTGCAAAAGAGGCGCTTTCCTGCTTCTCGTACTGGTCCTGGCGGGCGTTTTGGCGCTGACGGCAGGCCTGAGCGGGGCGGAAGGAGAGAAGCCGGACCTGGAGATTGAGCAAATTTCCGCCCCGTCCAGCCTGATGGCGGGACAGGCGGCCACGGTGACGGCCCAGGTCTATAACACCGGCGGAGGGAAGGCGGAACCCTTTGCCGTCACCCTCTATGCCGGGGACACGGAAGTCGGCACCCGGACCGTGGCCGCCTCCGTCTACGGGGGCGAGAGGGAAACGGTCAGCTTCTCCTGGACCCCGGCAGCGGCGGGGACGGTGGTCCTGAAAGCCGTGGCGGACAGCGGCCAGGCGGTAGACGAGTCCGAAGAGGGCAACAATGAGCGGACGAAGGAGGTGACGGTGGCGGCGGCGGCGGCTCTGGCCCTGGTGAGCACCAGCCCCGACTATACCCTGGCCGCTCCGGGGGAGACCATTTCCCCGGGCAGCGAGGTGAGTCTGCTGTTCAACAAGCCGGTGGAAATTGTGCCCAGTGTTACCACAGAGGTGACTCTTTACTGCAACAAATCTGATGCCACCAGTTTGGCGAAAAGTGCCGCCTCCAATAATAAAATCGGCGATTATGACGGGGTGCTTCAGGTGGATGAGGAGAACCCCTGCAAGGTGATCGTCAATTTGACGGATGAAAACAATAACCCCATTCTCAAGAGCAACCGGATTTATGTGATCAAATTGGGCACCAATGTGATCAAGGCCCGGGGCAGCGGGGAATACTGCACCTCCTTCAAGTCCACCCTGGTTTCCAGCCTCTGGAAGTTTAACACGGGGGCTGTGCCCTACCAGGTGCTGCTGGAAGGGCCGGAAAGGCTGGTGGCGGGCCGGACCAGCCGGCCGGCAGCCAGCGTCGCCGATATTGACGGGAATGCCGTCGAGGGGGTGAATCTTGTCTGGAGCACCGGCAATGAGGAGGTGGCCTCCGTCAGCAGTACGGGGCTGGTGACCGGGGTCAAGAAGGGCAAGGTGACCATTACCGCCCTTTACCAGGATGAGAGCGGGTATTATGCCGATAAAAGCGCCACCTGGTCGCTGGAGGTGCGGGCGGATTACGCCCACCAGCTGTCTTCCTCCTGGCTCTATGAAATACCCACGGGGAACGATATGAGATATCTGGGGGTCCCGGTGGCCGGTGCCGACGGTTCCGTCTATTATGTGTGCCAAAAAACCGCTACCGGCCCATATACCCTCCGCGCCCTGGACGAGGAGGGAAACCCCAAGGACGGCTTTAAGAACCCGGTGGTTACCGTGGAGCCGGTGCCGGCCACCATCGGAGGAAGGGAATATCTCCTCACGGCCCGGGAGGAGCTGTTCCTGGCCCTGGATCCCCAGAGCGGGGACACCCTCTGGTCCGTGGCGCTGCCGGCCGACATCGTCCTTCCTCCCCGCCTGACCGCCGGGGGGCTGGTGCTTGTGGGCTGCGAGACCAATATGCTTTATGCCCTCCAGCCCGAAACCCATGAGATCCAATGGAAGTTTAATGCCGCCAAGGATTTGCAGGCCATGTGTGCTGGAGGAAATGTAGGAGACCATTTTCAAATGGTGCCTGGGGTGGACGAAGCCGGCCGGGTCTACCTGGTGGCGGGGGATACCCTGTCCGTACTGGACGGCGCCGGCGGCACCCTTCAATGGCAGTTTACCGCTCCCTACCCTATCCTGAATCAGGCCGGGATTGCCCCGGACGGTACGGTGATCCTGCTGGCCGGGGATAGTGCGGACAGCACCGTCCGCTATCTCTATGGACTGACCCCTCCGGTAGCCGCGGGAAGCAGCCCGGCGGTGCGCTGGTCCCGGACGGACCTGTACCAATTAAGTGGTTTAGGCAAGCAGCCGGTACTGGATCCGGAGGGGAATGTTTATTTTCTGGTCCGGGAGACTGCCGGCTCGGACCTGCTCATTGCCGCCTTTGATCCCCGTGACGGCGCCATTGCCCGGAGGCTTTCCGGCACTCCCGGCTTTGGGCTGTGGGGGGCCGACAACCGGCTCTATACAAATAGTGAAATCTACGACCCAGAGGGAGAGCCTATAGCCTATTACGACGATTATCCCAATAATCTGAGCTTCTTCCACTATGGGTATTTTTCTCTGGGAGAAGACGGGACCCTGTACCGCTTCTGGCTGATTGGAAGTGTTTTGGCGGGGGTGGAAAAGGCGGTTTTTTACGACTTGTCCGGTTCTCAGCCCGCCTCCCTGGAGGTGGATCAGGACAACGTGACCCTTTATAACAGGGGCACCAAGCGGATTGTGCCCCGGGTGCGGGACCAGAACGGGATGACCCTGTCCGGTGCGGAACTGGTCTGGGCCAGCAGCGACGAAAGCCTGGTCACGGTGGCGGACGGCCTGCTCACCGCCTCCGCCCAGAACACGGGCCAGGCGGAGATTACCGTCAGCGTCAAGGACGACCCGGAGATCAGCGCCGCGATTTCCGTCACGGTGCGCAGCACCCCGGTCCCCGCGGGGCTCTACTTGATTGAGGAAAGGGCCGGCTACGGCAGCCTGGACACGGAAGAGGCGGCCCGGGCCTACCGGGTGGAAAAGATCAGGGGCCAGGTGGGAGAAGGCCTGCCCTCGGTATCCCTCTTTGTCTACGACCAGCACGGGGACATCATCACCACGGAGCCTTTGACCTGGAACCTGGCGGACGGCAATGTGGCCAGCATGTTGAATTATGCGGGACTGAGCAGTAACGATAATTACCGTTATGATGCCAGCCTGCGGGGAAAAGAGGCGGGAAGCACCACCCTTACCGCCACCCTGGACCATTACCCGGCCCTGTCCTGCACCCTTGCCGTGGAGGTGGTGCCTCCCTCCTACAATATTCTTTGGTCCGCAGCCCTGGACGGGGCCTATTGGCAGAAATGGGCCCAGCATGTGATGGGCCGGAATGGAGAGATCTTTTACATCAACAATAATGAACTGAAGGCGGTGGAAAAAAACGGGGGTTCCCTCCTCTGGACCGCCGATTTGGGGGACCAGTACGGCATTTCCCTGGGCCTGAGGCCCCGGGTGGGGCCCGAGGGCACCGTCTATGCCTTTAGCACCACCAGCACCCTGGTGCTGGCGGTGGATCCGGGGACAGGCACTGTGAAATGGAAGTACAGGGCCGGCACCGACGGGGTGGCGGACGTGCAGGCCGGGGAGGACAGGGTCTATGCCCTGACTGCGGGCGGAAAGCTTTACGCCCTGGACCTGGCCGGCCAATCCCTCTGGGCCCAGCCCCTGGACCTGGGCAGGGAGAACGGGGGATTCCTCCTCTCAGAGGAGGGCCTGCTCTATACCGCCGGGGCCCGGGGGATTGGCCGGGTGGACGGGGCGCAGCAGGAGACCCTTCTTTACACTCCGGAGGCGGGCGCTTCCCTGTCCCTGAAAACCCTGACCCCGGAGGGGGATCTGCTGTTTGAGGAAGAAACGGAAGAGGGCCATACCCTGGTTTCCCTCAGCCCGGCGGGGACCAAAAACTGGACCTACGCCCTGGACCGGTCCGTCCAGGCGGCCTGTTCCGAGGAGGGGGTGATTTACCTGGTCTATTCCAAGAACAGCGCTACGGGGGAAAAAACCTCCTTTGTCTTCCTGAACGGCGACGGGGAAGAACGGTGCGCCGGAGTGCTGGATCCGGGCGGGGTGTGCATCCATGTGGGCGCCGCCTACACGGCGGACTTTACCCCGGTGCCGGGCGGCAACGGGGTGGTCTACCTGGTGGGGGACTGGATTTATGCCCTGGACGACAGCACGGGGGAGATCCTGCGCACCATCCAGACGGGGGACCAGTATGCCCTGATGCCCCCCCAGAGCCTGACCGTGGATGAAGCCGGGATCCTCTACGCCGCCTGCGGGGAAATGGGACTGATCGCCGTCCAGGAAACCGCCACCTACGGGGAAGGGGTGGAGATCAGCCTGGGGAACCTGGCGGGCTGGCAGGCCGGGGCCCTGGGGGAACTGAACCTGACCGTGAAAAATACCCTCGGGGAAGAGAAAAATCTGGTAATCCTGGCGGACCTGGTAGGCAGCGATGGGACAGTGCCCGCCCGGACCCGGCTGGGGGTGGCCCTGGCCGCGGGCCGGGAAGAAGTCTTGCCCCTGGGACTGCGCCTGCCGGCTTCCAGAGATTACCGGCTGCTGATTACGGTGCGGGATGGGGAGACGGAGACCACCTACGCTACCGTCCGGAAAGACCTGAGTGAATGAGGGGAGGAGCGATGAAGATGAAAAGGAAAAGCACGGGGATTTTGATCTGGCTCTGCACGGCACTTCTCTGGGCCGGGATCTGGTTTGCTCCTCCGGTCCAGGCCGGAACCGCGGAAGCGGGCCCGGCGCTGGACTGGGTGCGGGACACGGCGGGGAAACAGGCCTGGATGAGCGGGGGGCAGTTAGCCCTTCCCAGCAATACCTGGCTAAGATACGACGAGAGCCCCACGGTGGATGAAGAAGGCAACGCCTATCTCACCCCGACAAACGGCTATCTCTACTCCATTGATCCGGAGGGGGAAATGAACTGGAAGGCGGACCTGGACCAGGCGGGGGATTGTTACAATACCGGAGGCAAGGGGCCGGTCCTGGACGAGGAGGGAAACTGCTACATCGCCTCCGGCGACGGCCGCCTCTATGCCGTGGATGGAGAGGGGAACGTGCTCTGGACCTGCGACCTGGAAAAGGTGTGCACCGGCACCTCCCCCGCCCTCTCCCCGGACGGGGACACGGTATATGTGTCCGCCGAGGATCACTATCTCTATGCCGTGGACCGGGCCACCGGGACGGAGGAGTGGCGCTATTACCTGGGAGGCACTACCATCAGCAATACTCCGGTGGTAGCTCCCGACGGCACCATTTACGTAGGCTCCGGCAGCGTGATTTCCGCCGTCTACCCGGACGGGTCCAGGCGGAAATGGCTAAAATCTTTTTCCTCTTACAAGGTCCATGTGATGCGCGCGCAAGGAGATGCCTGGAGCGGGGAACAGCGCATGGCCGTGGATGAAGAGGGGGACCTGTACCTGGCCATGAGCAACCGTGAGGCGGCCAATAAAGCAGAGCGAAACGTCCTGGTGGCCCTGAAGGCCGGCGACGGCAGCGAGAAGTGGCATATCGACGTGAACCAGCGGCTCTCCGCCCCGGCGGTGGACGGGGACATCCTCTACTATAAGACTGCCGACAATGTGCTCCATGCCCTGGACCGGGAAACCGGGGCGGAGCAATGGACCTACCAGGCGGAGGACCAGCTGTATGGTCTTGATAGCTTAACATACTATTGCTTTCCGCCCCGGGTGGATGCCGACGGCACGGTGGTGGTGGCTTTCGGCACCGCCCTCTATGCCGTCAACCCCGACGGCACCCTGAAGTGGACCACCGGGGATACGGGCTACGCTTTAAACGCCCCCTCGGTTTACGGGCCCCGGGGGGAGCTCTATGTAGTAGGTATTGGGGAGGACGGGAAGGCTGATGTTCCTTCCCTTCTGAAATTCACCGATGAGAGCTATGCCCCGGAGCCGGCGGAACTGGCCCTGCCTGAGGGGGATTTCGGCATGCTGGCCGGGGCCGGCTACACCTGCCGGCCGGAGATTAGCGACAGCTACGGCCGGCAGGTCTACCAGGCGGATCTGGTCTGGGAAAGCAGCGACCCCGCTGTGGCCACGGTGGATGACACCCGCCTGGTTACGGCTCTGAAGGCGGGCCGGACCCGGATCAGCGTCCGGGGAGCGGAAAATCCGGAGGTAAGGGCTGAAGTCACCGTCACCGTGTTTTCCGGTACGGCAGGGGTGAGCCTGGAGCTAAGCTCCGCCGTAGCTCAGGTGGAGATCAGCAAGGTGACCACCCTCCAGGCGAACCTGGCGGGACCGGAAAATCTTACTCTGCTGGGCGAGACTTTGGAGTGGGTGAGCATGTCTCCGTCTATTGCCTCCGTGAATCAGGCGGGCACCGTTACCGGGGTAGCGGGAGGCCAGGCCGTGATCCGGGCCCGGGTTCAGCGTTACCCGGCTTTGGAAGGAAAAATTACCGTCACGGTGCAGCCGGCGGTGGTGAAAACGTTGACCCTGGAGGAAATCAAGGAGGCCATGGAACTGACCCTGGACTGGTACCGTAAGAATCAGGGGGCCCCGGAAGACTGGGCCGCCTTTGGGCTCAACGCCGCCGGCGAGGACATCACCGGGACGCCTTACCTGAACGAGGAGGGCAAGACTTATCTGGAAAACCAGGAAAAAGACATCCTTGAATCCGGTGTAGGCGGCCTGATGACGGATTACGAGCGGACGGTGATGGGGGTGGTCTCCGCCGGAGGGGATCCCACCAATATCGGCGGGATGGATCTGATCGATACCATTGTCCGCTGGCCCGGCATGGGACAGGGGATCAATGCCGCTGTCTGGGGGCTGATCGCCCTGGATGGGGCTCATGTCCCGGATCCTACGGAAACGGGTCTCCATGACCGGGAGGATTTTATCGACTATATTCTGGACAACCGGGCCGGGGAGGGCTGGGCTTACGGCAGCACCAGCCCGGACCCGGATATGACGGGCATGGCCCTGTACGCCCTGGCCCCCTACCGGGAGCGGCCCGATGTGAAGGCGGCGGGGGAAAAGGCCATCGCCTGGCTGAGCAGGAATCAGAACTATAACGGGAAATTCGGTTCCTGGGGTACGGAGAATTCCGAATCCTGCGCCCAGGCAATCATGGGGCTGACGGCCTGGGGCATTGATCCCCAGGGAGGCGAATTTACCAAATTGGGGGGCAACGGGGTGACGGGGTTCCTCGACTACCAGATCATCAGCGGCTCCGACAGGGGCGTTTTCAAGCATGCGGATACGGCAGATACGGCCTTGGCCACGGACCAGGCCCTGGAGGCCCTGGCTGCCCTGGTCCAGTTCTATGAAGAAGGGACTTCCCATATTTTCTACCGGATTGAAGCGGCAGGCAGCCCGGCGGCAGGGGAAATTACCTCCCTGGACGTCTATCCGGCAGGGCTGGTGCTAAAGCCGGAACAGAGCATCCCCCTCCGGGCCAAGAACCAGAAGGGGCTTTATGTGGATAACAGCCTTCTGGCCTGGCAGGTGAGCGACGGAACGAAGGCGGAGATCCGGGAGGAAAGCGATGGGGAAGGAAATGTTTCCTACCGGGTGCAAGCCCTGGCCCCCGGTCCGGTTACACTCACCGTAGCCCTCAAGGATGACGGGGCTATCCGCGGTACCGCTATCCTGACCGTTGCCGGAAAGGATTTTACCGCGGAGCGGCTGGAGCATGAGCAGGAAAATGATGGGGATTACCTGGAGCTGGGTGCGGCGGTGACCAATATTTCCTCTTCGGCCCAGACGGCGCTGATTCAGATCAATGTTTACCGGGAAGACACCGGGGAACTGGTGCACCAGAGCTTTGCCGGCAAAGATTTTGCCCCCGGGGAAACGTATCAGGTGACCGGGTTTTACCAGGTGCCGGCCGCAGACCGGGATCAGTACCAGATGAAGGTGTTGGTCTGGGACAAGTGGCTGCGGGCCCGGCCCCTGGCGGACGTGATTGTGGAGTAAAGGAGGGAATACCTTGGCAGAAAAAAACAAGATCAAAAGATATTGTCACTGGTGCCTGATGGTCTTTCTTACCCTGGTTCTGGTCCTGGGGGCGCTGCCCCCGGGGGCCCGGGCCGCAGACTACCTGACGGCAACGGTAGAGGTGGAGGGAAGCCAGGTGAGCGCCAGCGGCGCCACCACCCCGGAGACGGATGTGACTCTGCTGGTGCTCCGCACCGGTGATGAAAATAAGAGCTATACGGACCAGACCCGGTCCGACAAAACGGGAGCTTTCTCTTTTTCCTTTCCCATGGGGGAAGGAAACTATCAGGCTACTTTTACCAGCAACGGGCTGACGGTGCAGCGGACATTTACCGTGAAGAATTCGGCGGCGGGCACTGTCACCGTCCGGGTAGAGGGAGCATCTGCCACCCTCCTGGACCAGGTGGAGGTGGATATTCTCTCCGGGGAAACCACCATTCTGGAAGCTATTATCACCGCGTTAACCCAGTCGCGCCTAGAATATGAAATGGCAAACGGCCTGATTCACAAAATTCACGGCGAAGAAGGCTGGCAGTGGATCGTGAACGGAGTAGGGCGTATGAGCTTGCCCGGTGATGTGCTGAAGAACGGAGACGGCATCGTTGTCGTGGACGATGCCCTGTGGGATCCTACCCTGACCCGGCTGGAATTATCGGCCGATCAGGTGGATGTGGGTAAAAGCTTTACCGCCACCCTGACCCAGGGGGCGGGCGCCACTCCGGCCGCCGGGCAGACCGTGATCTTCAACAATGAGGAGAAAGTGACGGACCAGAACGGGCAGGTCTCCTTCACCGGATCCAAAGCAGGGAACTACTATGTCACGGCGGAAACCACGGGCGGCCTGATCCGTCCCGTGCCGGCAGCGATCACGGTGGGCAAACCTTCCGGGGGTCCTGTTACGGATAACCGGATCAGTGTGCAAATGCGTATCGAAGGCTACAAAGGCACTCTCTTCGACGGTACGGTAGTCTTTGATCCCAACGACTACAAAAAGGGAAGCGCATATTTCATCAAAGACCCGGACGGGACGGAGCATGAATGCAGCAAGCCCAACGTGCTTCTGGCCACCATTGTGGCCTGGAACAAAGGGAAAATCAAGGACAATTCCGTGACCCACGACGACAACTATGTGGCCCGCATGGGGGGAGAAGAGGAATTCGACTTTGAGAAAGAACATATTACCTGCGGCTGGATGGTGCGGGTGAACGACTACATGATCAATAAAGGGGTAGGGGCCTGGCCCATCGAAGATGGGGATGAAGTAGTCTGGTATTATGGGGACCTGGAGTCTTATTACGGCTACATTGATGTCTCCCCCACCAGCCTGGATCCCGGCGAAAGCATCACGGTAAAGGTGACCGGGAAAGGGAATAATGTGGGGACCACGGGCAAGTCCGTGAAGATTGCCGATGCCACTGTTTATGTAGGCAAAAACGAATATCCCACGGATAAAAACGGGGAAGTAACCATCCCCATGCCCAATTCCGGCACCTATAAAGTCTATGCGGAAAAAGTAGACAAAAACTCCAAGAACGGCAAATATTACTTTCCCCTCCTGTCCCGGACGGAAAAGGTGGAAGTCAACGTCGAGGGGAGCGGCAGCGGTAGTTCCGGCACTACTCTCCCCGCCGCCTCTGTGGTGGAAGCCGCGGGACAACGGGTGATGGCAGCGGGGGAAATTACCTTAAGTGCGGACCAAATCACCGTGGACCAGGACAAGACCAGCGCTCTGGTCAAAGCCCAAGACCTGAGCCGGGCCTTAAGCAGCATTGAAGCAGAAATTGCCGCCCTCAAAGCCGGAGGCACTCTCTCGGCGGAAGAAATCGCCGCCTTGAAAAAACAGGTGACCCTAACGGTACCGGAAAACGGGACCGGTACGGTGGAAGTGGTGCTGGAAGCTAACGCCACCAGCTTGCTGAAACAGGCAAACAGCCTGAAAATTATCAGTGAAGTGGCTAATCTGGAAATTAGTGCTGCCTCCTTGGGAATAGCACTGGGCAAAGAAATCACTTTCACAGCCCGCAAAGTAGCGTACGACACTCTGGAGGGAAAGGCCCAAAGCCAGGTTCCTGCGGGCAGTGTCATCGTTGATTTGACTCTCCGGGCAGGGAGCAGCACTGTGAAAAACTTTGCCGAACCGGTGCGGGTTGAGATCCCCTATGAAGGCAGTGTCCAAAACAGCGACCGCATCACCGTCTTCCTGCTCAAAGAAGACGGCACGGTGGAACCGATAGGAGGGATTTATGACGCCGCCAGCGGACGGGTCAGATTCCTCACCGACCACTTCAGCAAATATTTTGCCAAAGAAAGCGTGAAACAGTTCACCGACCTGGCCAAATATCCCTGGGCGAAAGACGCCGTGGAAATCATGGCGGGGAAAGGGATCGTCGGGGGTAAGGGAGAAGGTATCTTCGATCCGGGAGCGCCCATCACCCGGGCGGAATTTGCCGCCCTCATCACCCGGATGCTGCACTATCGAAGCGAGGCCAAAGTACCCTTCAGCGACGTCAAGGCCGGCCAGTGGTATTATGCTGATGTGGCGGCGGCCTACGCCAAAGGCCTGATTAGCGGCAAATCCGCCCAAAGCTTTGATCCGGCGGGCCAGATCACCCGGCAGGAAATGGCGGCGATCATCGCCAAAGTGCTGCAAAAGAATGGGTTTAGGGGAGGAAAAGATACGACCCTGGATAACTTCAAAGACCAGGAGAAGATTTCTTCCTGGGCTCGCACGGCGGTAGCCGTGACGGCAGAGCAAGGAATTGTCACCGGTCTGGGCGACGGCAGCTTCGCGCCGGAGCAAAAAGCCACCCGGGCCCAGGCGGCGGTAATGTTGTATCGCCTCTATAAATTGATTCTGAAAGGAGACAGTGGTGCTGTATAATAATTAGCCGGCAATGCGGGAACAGTTAGGCAGCAGGTGGGATAAACAGGGAAAAACATCCCGGGAAAACAGCTTCCCGGGGTGTTTTGCATAGGTGGGAATAAGGGAAATATTATTTTACAAATCCGGCCTAAATGATATTGCTTTTCCCTAAATTATTAGATAAAATTTAAAATAGCAATAAGCGTTAAATCCTAGTAAGCAATGTTCAATACGATAAAGCAATCGTTAAAAAACAAGTAGTACCAGAAAATTGAATTTTGTTCGCTGACCGGAAAACCGGGGCACTTTCTTAAAAAAGAGGGTGCCCCTTTTGTTTTATCCGACAAAGTAAAAATGTTTGTTCTTTTACAGTCTGTGTTTTTTCTGTAAAGGTCGTCTGAGTACGTCTCAGCAAGGGAACCGGGTGTAAATCCCGGGCGGTCCGGCCACTGTAAGCGGGGAGATTTTTCCAAGGAACCACTGGAGCAATTCCGGGAAGGGGGAAAAAGGGATGATCCGCAAGTCAGGAGACCTGCCTTTACTATGTGGTTGTGCTAACTTTCCGAGAAAAGGTGGTGATGGGGCATAGCAAATATCCCGGCTTCTTGGAAGCCGGATTTTCTATTTTTAAATAAAGAGGGGATGAATGATGGAACGCAAGGAAGATTCTAAGGAAGTAACGGTAAAAGAACGCAAACTAATTGAATTGCTGCGGAGCACCGACTCTAAAGAGGTGCGGGTCACCGTCCAGCATGGGCAGCCCGTTCTGGTGGAGGAGGTGAAAAAATCCATCCGGCTTTAAAAAGAGAGAAGAAAAAATGAGGAATAGGGGAGGAGAAAAGAGAAAGAATGACCAGATTATTAAACAGACAGTCCGGGAGGAGCATCCAAAAAGGCATATCCCTGCTTCTCGTGCTGATGATGATGCTATCTCTGCTGCCGCCTGTGCAGGTCTTTGCCCTAGAAGGGGAACCGGATCTCACGGTTAAGGACATCCATGTGCCTGAAGGGGTGAAGGCGGGAGAGCAGAGCAGTGTAACCGCAGCGGTCTACAATGACGGGAGCATAGCGGCGGGCGCGTTTACGGCGGCTCTTTATCTGGAGGATGAGACGACACCCTGTGACGAGCAGACCGTAACATCGCTGGCCCCCGGAGAAACCCAAAATGTAGATTTCGCCTGGACACCGGCGGCGGAAGGTGCTTATACCCTGCGGGTGGTGGCGGACAGTAAAAATGAAATAAGCGAGACGGATAAAAACAACAACGAAAAGAGTATATCCGTCAATGTCTTGGCAGCAACATCCGGTACAAACCACATCCCAGTCCGTAAAGCCGGCGTAGCGGCATCCATAACGGCGCAGATCCCGGTGGGGAGAGCCTACACCCTTGATCTGGCAACCATATTCGAGGACGCCGATGCAGGCGATACCCTGATGTACAAAGTAAAAATCAACGATGCGGCGGCAGTTGCAGCCGAGGTCGACTATACATATACGCCGGCCCAGGCAGGCGAGGATACGCTTATATTTACCGCCAATGACGGTACGGCGGACTCGGAAGATACTTACACGGTCGCGCTCACGGCGACAGCAACTGCCCCCGCTTTAACGGTGCGGTTAGACGGCCAGGAACTGAGCGGGGACAGCCTGGAATCGATTATCACGGGTTCGGGAAAAGACCGTTTTCAGATAGAAATATTTGAATTTACGGCCGGCAAATTCACCCCCGCCGACTGGACATATCTGCAAGGGTCTTATAATAACAGAAGCAATCGTACAGAACCGGCTTCCATTGTTTTTACAGCGAATGTGGATACAATCGGTCCCGGCTGCGCTTTCGCCAACGGTTTTTCCACCTCGAACAATTCCAGTAGGAACGTCATCCGTTTTGAATGCAACGGAATTGAAACACTGGGCGGATCTCTTCCGGCGAGCAATGCCAAAGGGTTGCCTGTAGCCTTTTGGTTCCCGGATCTAAAGAATTTGTATAATGGGCGCGTGTTTAATGACGCGGCAGTGGATGCCCTATATCTGCCCAAATTAGAAACAATTGGCACCAGCTCCTTTTATAACTGCAAAGCCAAATACCTGATTCTCACCGGGGATGCGCCGACAGTGACAACTGTTGATATGACGGGCGCGGCCTTTACGACCTGGGTCCCGGAAGATAAATTAAGCAGCTATACCACGACGTTGGATCCCAATAGCGGTGGAAAGCTGTGGCTGGGGCGTCCGATCAAAACCTTTCCCTCGGAATTGACGGATCTGCATAAACTGGTCTCTTATGTAATAAATCAAATTCCGGAGCATAGTGAAGCATTTACCCTGGAGGATCTGGACAGAATCCTGTTTGCCCAATATCTCGCCTATATCCTGCCTTTGGGAAACGGCTTAACGGCACAAGACGCCACGGCGCTGTCTGCGGCGCAAAGCAAACTGATTGACGCCCTTGCCGATAAAATAGGGGAGTTGCCCGCTCAGGGTGATCTTACCGCAGCCGATGGGGACAATATTTTAAAAATATTATCCATCTATGGTAATTTCAATCCACAGCAAAAGCAGCTCTTTGATCAGAGCTATGCAACAATTTTTGATGAATTGCTCAGAAAATATGCTGCTGTAATCGCGTTGGCTCATCCTACGGCTCAGATGGTACTCTATGCGCCGGAAAAAGGCGTCGGCTGGGGTTCTTCCCTCGCGGAGGTCATCCAGAGTATGGGAGTAACCACCACAACCGCCAGAAACGAAGTTAAAACGATGTATGTTTTGAAAGGCAGTTTTCCGGGTACGAGCTTGTTGGACCTCAAAGGAACCAACACCTTCAGTAACCTCACCTCGCTCATCACTACCGGGGAAGTCGATATTAACGGCGGCATGATCACGCCGCGCATGTTCGGGACAACAGCGAAAACATTCACGCTATTGGCACTCCCTTCCGTCACCGAGATCCAATCCCAGGGATTGTATAAAATTAACGCTGCTTTTCAAGCACCCACTGTAGAACGGATCGGAGAAAGCATCTTTCAGGACGCTGGCACCGCCAAGCTCGATCCCTTCCTGCCCAGGCTGGTCAGCGGTGAAAGCAAGCTGCCGGCCGACTCTCCGTTGATCATGCCCAGACTGCAAAGCGGTAAAAACGTCTATGACAGTTCCGGCGAAAGGTATATCTTTCTGCCGGCGCTGGAAAACGCGGGCGTGAATTTCTTTAAAAATACGACGGCACTGCAAGCGGCTTGGCTGCCGAAATTAAAAACAATCAACGGCGCAACCTTTGCCGGTTCGGCCATCCAAGAACTGTACCTGCAGGCCGACCCGCCCGAGGTGACAGGGGCGGCTCCTTTCAGCGGGCTAAGCAGTAATCGTGTGGTGTATGTACCCGCCGATTTGCTGGAAGCCTATGCCACGGTGGCCGACGACGATGCCCAGGACGGCAAGTGGTATGGCTGGGAGGTAAGATCCATCAGTGCATCGACTACGGCTGCCGCCCTGCTTAATGCTTATATTGAGCTGTTGCCGGAAAATGTGGCGATCAACATTGACCATAGCGAATGGCTGCGCAGCATTGAGAGTGCCCGCAACAGCCTTTCTGATGAGGAAAAAAGCAAGGTCGATTCCAGGCTGGACAGGGCCATCTCGGCGGTAGAGCCCTATGAGAAAAACAACGCCCAAAATGTGATCGACTTAATCGAAGCTCTGAAACCCGTGGCGGAACTTACCCTGGAAGACCGCGCCGTCGTTTGCGGGGCAAGAGCGGCCTATGTCAGGCTGACAGCGGGAGCAAAGAATGCCGTAACCAACTACTCGGAGTTGATTGCAGCAGAAGAACATATCAATGGTCTGGCGCTGGCGGATGTTAAAGAAAAAATAGCAAATCTTCCCACCCCGGTCACCATTGAAAATAAAGGGGTGGTCCGCACGGCCTATAGCGCTTATCTGGAACTGCCGGAGAGCGTCAAGGGGCAGATAACCCAGCCGGAAAAACAAAAACTGCAAACTGCGGTGGAGGAAGTTGTAGCTCTGGAAACGACCGGGCTGAGCGCTAAAATCGTGGACGATAAAATCGCCGCCCTGCCTGCGCCGGCGGATATCACGCTGAGCGACGAGAGCGCGGTCAAGAGCGCCCGGGCGGCTTATAACAGTCTAAGCGCAGCGGCCCAGGCCGGCGTGACCAAGCTGGACATCCTGATCGCGGCGGAGGCAAAGATCGCCGAGCTGAAAAATATTAAGCCGGAAGGCGTAAAGACCATTTATCTCTCGGTGGAGAAGTTTACGCTGGGACAGGGATATGTGAAGACGCCTGTCGCCGTAACGGCGCAAGCGGGCGATAATGCCGCCACCCTGCTTACCCGGGTCTTGGGCAGCGGCAATTACACCAACAGCGGCGCGCCGGACAGCGGTTTTTACCTGCAGTCCGTCAAGGACAACGATTCCACGCCGGCCAACATCCCGGCCTATATCCTCCAAAGGATCGCCATGGCGGGCAGTGAGGTCGGGGCAAGGCAGGCGAACAACTGGCTGGGTGAGTTTGATTATACCAACATGTCCGGCTGGATGTTTACGGTGAACAATGGGCTGCCCTCGGCACCTGAAGGCGGATTGCTGGGTGCGTCCGATTTCACTTATGAAATGATGGCGGACGGCGACGTCATCCGCTGGCAGTTCACGGTATACGGATACGGCGCAGATCTGGGCCTCGAAAGCATGTTCGGGGATGCTTATATCGACACGGCCGACAAGGGAGCTTTGACCGCAAAAATTGCCGATATCGACGCCAGCGCGGATAAGGCGGCCTGGATGGCGCATACGGATTATGCGGAGGCCTACCGGGAGGCGCTGCGGGTGCTGCAGGATATGGAAAGCAGCCAGGCGGCGGTGGACGCTTCTCTGGCGGCGATTTCCCATACGCCTACCACCGACGCCCCCATCGGAACCGTTACGGTAACGGTCCGCGACACCGCGCCCCGGCGGCAGGTGACGACAACGACAATCGGCCTTCCCGTCGCCTTCCGATCTCTCTCAGGCCTGGGCAGCTATCAGAAGCCCTTCGGCGTTTTGCTGGACAAGGTGGAAGTGCCGCTGACCGTGGGCATGACGGCGCAGCAGGCCGTTAAGGCTGCACTGGCCGGCAGGGGGTACGCCACCTTTGATTCGAACGGGGCGATCACCGGGGTCGGCCCTGTAACGACTCCAGACAAAAGCGCCACGGTAGAGCATTTATCCAACGGCGACGCCGGTGACAGGAGCAAGTGGGTCTTAAGCAGGAACCAGGTAGCCATCTTCGACAGCGCCCAGCCGGTTTACCCTAAGGACGGCGACGACCTGTTCCTGGACTACTCCGTAGACGGCGGATATGATGTGCAGTGTTACAGCTATGCCCATACCTACTTTGACGTATCTTTCAGCACCGCTACGCGGGTGTCCGGAACGAACAATGCCTTTACTTTTATTGTGCCGGAGAGTACGCAAACACTGGCGATTAGGTATGGGGTTAAAGGCTCCGACGACCAGCCGAACGCCTACAACCGCTATAAAACACTGACGATTTCGTCAAAAAGCATTGTTTATGACCAGGGAGAGGAAATCCCGATCGTCGACGGACAGCTCATCGAGGTCAAAGTCGGTTTGGACGGGGGAGGCGCCACCCACAATCCTTTCTCTCCCACATCAACCATAACGACGATCAATCCTGGTGCGGCTATTATGAGATGCACCGTTGTCATATATCCGGTTCTTGCGGATTTGATCGGCGATATCCAGGCGCTGCCCGCATTTGAAGACCTGAATTACGATGTTGATTACAGCCAGGTGATGGACCTGATGCGGCGTTACAACCTGCTGACCGCAGCGGACAAGGCTCTGATCCCCGCTGCAGAGACAGCGAAGCTGAATGCGGCCTATGCGGAAATGACGCGCATCTACAATGAGGATTACGCGGCCTGGCTGGCGGTATATACCCCTTTAAGCTCGCTTTCAAGCACCTTGAATCAGGAAAATTACCTCCTATTACAATCCCAGGTGGAAGAACTGCGGCAGGCGTTTAACAATCTGACGCCCAGGCAGCAAGCAATGAATAACGGCGTCCTCAGTACTTTTTTTACTGAGATTGACAATAAAATTACCGAATATACAGAAATGGCCAATTTCCAGGCGCCGCTGGGGACAGCCACCAATTACAGGAATGATTTCATGCTCACGGGCTACGGTTTCAATATTGACGTATGCAGCAATTTCGAGCAGGACCTGGCCGCCAAAAAACTCACAGAGGTCGTATTTTTCGATACGCCGCGCATCAGCCAGGACAACAGCGCTACCAATAATCCGCTCCTCGTCATCGACGTCAAAGATCCGGAGATCCTGGAAGTGCGAAAAGTTTCCTCCCCCAATCCCAACAGCCCGAGCCAAATGCTGGATCATTACTATCTCGTAGGCAAACAGGCGGGCACGACGACTTTTACCGTACGCTATCCGGGATTTATGGGGCAGACGCCGGAGACCATCGTGCATGTCAACGGCCCGGAGGAAAGCGGCGATCCGGATCTGGCCAATGCACTGACCAATATCAACGAGATTGCCCGGAAGTATGATACCTGGCATTACCTGGAAGGAACGCCGGGCGCGGAGTTTACCTTCAAGGTCACTGGAAGCAATGCCCAGGTAAAGGTACTGGATTATCTGCACGATACGTATAAAACCTACTCGCCCGATCATGAAGGCAATGTGACCGTACTGCTTACGGACGGCTACAACCCCATCCTGGTGACGGCGGATCTGGACGGCAAAACAGTTACGCAGGCTTACGGGGTCCGGGGCAAGGCGGTAAAATACACGCTGACCAACGCCACGAATCCGGGATCGAGCACCTTTAAAGCGGGAGACACGGCCCGGCTGGAAATTCTGGGCTTGAACACACCTATCTACAAGATTTCCAGAATCTACAACCCGGCCACCACCAACTACGTATTTGACACCGATATGCCCCGTTATACCTTTCTGCAATCGGGCGGCGGACAGTATGCCGCGACTACGCTGGAGTTCGAATTAACGGCCGCAGGGGAATTTAACTTAACTAACGGCAGGGTGACCCAGTCCTGGTTTGGCAGCGGCCTGTATGCGGAATTGCCGGTGGGCACCGCTCCGCCCGTGTTGAATGCCGGCCAACCCAACGGCGTGTTTTCCAGTCTGCCGGATCTCCAAATTACAGCGGAAGAAAACCCGGCGTATCAACCGGAACTGTTCCATCCGGAGATCGAAGGCGGCACTACGGTGCAGCCCGGCGCTACGGTCAAGCTCAAGATACCGGATCTGGATGTTGATTATATCAATGACAAACATACGACCACAGGATCGACAATTGTGGATATTCTTGAAGCCTATACCATCTTCAAGACAGACATACCGGGACTGAAATCGGTTAAATCGGCCAAAGCCTCAACAGCCAACTACAATATTACCAATCTAAAAGAGGTGACATTCACCGTGCCGGAAGACACCGCGCCGGGCCAGTACCATATCGGCGGCGGCTACGTGGATGTGACTTCCGGACCAACTTGGTGGATGATCTACACCGTCTATTATGCAGGCAGAATAGCAGATTTGACCATTCAGGTGGGAGAGGACAGCCAAGCCCCCCAATTTGCTGCCGGTTATCCGCAAACGGCTAATGTAGGGCCCACCGGTTTTGACTTAAAGGTCAAACTCAACGAGGCAGGCACAGCCTACTATAAGGTCGTGGCGGACAGCAGCGATCCGGGAAGCGACTACCAGGCCTGGACGGCCGTAAGCGTTGCCGGTGGGGACGAAGTTGCTGCCGCAACGGTCAGCGGGCTTGCTCCGGAAGAAGCTTATGATGTTTATGTTATTGCCAAGGATACGGCCGGCAATTGGCAGAGCCAGCCCGTCAAGCTGGATATCATGCTGCCCGCGGAAGATAAACCGGCAACCATGCTGGCCCAGGCCAAAGCCTATTATGACATTACCAAAAATAAAGCATTGAACAGCTGGTGGGATCTGGGCGCGGTTTTAGGCGGCTACGGCAGCCTGAACGGCTATACGCTGCCGGATTACTCCGGGGAATACAGCGGCCGGCAGCCTACGGACTATGCCGGACGGATTCTGGGCGAATTGGCCGTAGGCGGCAATCCCTACCGGACCCAAAGCGGGCAAAACCTGGTGGCGGCCCTTACTGCTTTTGACAATGACGGCGACGGCCGGTTCAGCACCCTTACCAACCAGCAGACCTGGGCCATCATCGCCCTGAATGCGGCCAAAGCGGAAGCGGCGGACGGCTATTACAAGGAAGAAGCCCTTCAGGTCTTGCTGAACATGCAGCGCAGCGATGGCAGCTTCGACCAGAGCCTGCCTGATTATACCGGCATGGCGCTGCTGGCGCTGTCCTCCTCCCAAGAAATTCCGGGGGTGAATGACGCCATAACCAAAGCCGTAGCCCAGCTCCAAACCATTCAAAACAAAACGGGAGATTATGCGGGAGGCTGGTTGAACAATTCCAATACCATCGCCACGGTCATTTCCGGACTGGCGGCGGTGGGTGAAGACGTAAGGGCCGCTGAGTGGACGGTTTCCGGCAGGAATCCTTTGGATGCCTTAAGCCTGTTCCAGACCGAAAGCGGATTCAAATATTTAACAAACCAAACATCCGTCAATGACATGGCTTCTTACCAGTCCATTATTGCCTTGGGTGACGCCCTGGCGAGAGACAGTGTTTGGAACCGCTTACCCTTTGGGCGTGAAGCCGTCGTTAACAGCGCCACCACCACCTCCTCAGGCAAAAAAATATTCATTACCTTTAATAAAGCCCTGGCGGACCCTGCCGGCCAGGAAGCGCAATTTACCCTGAAGGTTGACGGGGTCGCCGGCCCGGACAATGGTGTTATGGGAGTAGCGCTTCACAAAGAAAACAGGAATGTTATTGAACTGACCCTGACAAAATTAATTAAATACGGACAAAGCGTAAGCGTGGAATATACCAAAGGGTCGCTAACCGCGGCTGACGGAGGGGTTGTGGAAACATTTGCCCAGCCTGTCGTGAATACGGTGCCGGAACCGCTGCAGGGCACAACGGCGGACATTAACAGCGGCAGTGCGAATAAAAACGTCAATATCACCGCGGATACCGTCACCCAGGCCGGCGGCAGTCCCATTCATGTGACAGTGGCCGGCGGGGTTGAGGAAGCGGCCATCATCGTCGCCGAATTATTGGCTCCGGCCCAAGGCGATACGGTAAGCGTTCCCAGTATGCCTGCCGTCAATATCAGCGCAGCCACGGAAATCAGTCAAGATCCGGTTGAGGTGGCCATCCCTGCAGGAACCGTCATCACGGCTTCAGCCGACTGGGATGGCACCATTCATGTGCCGGAAGCTCGGGCCAAAGATTCGGTCACAGTGCCCGCTGAAGAGGGAAAAACCACTCAAGTTGAAGCAGTCATTGAGATTGGCTATGGAGATATCCCCTTGACCTTTAACAAAGCGGTCAGGATTCTCCTGCCCGGACAGGCCGGCAAGAAAGCCGGTTATACAAGAGGTGGGGTATTTACACCGATCACCACTGTCCTGGCCGCCGACAACCAGGCTGCGGCCGACGCTTTGCCGGATGGCGGCGACGGCTATGTGAACGTCGGTTCGGATTTGGTCATCTGGACCAAGCACTTTACCCGGTTTGTCAGCTATACGCAAAAGGATGCGTCTAATCCCGGCGGCGGGGGCGAAACGGATCCTGCCGATAGCATCACCGTTCATATGCGCATCGAAGGCTATAAGGGTACCCATGCAGATGGCGAAATCCGTTTTAATCCCCAAGATTATTACAAGCAAAGTTCCGGCAAGTATGAAATTACCGACCCGGACGGCAAAAGCCATTCCTGGTCGGAGCCCACAGTGATGCTGGCCACGGTAGTCGCCTGGAATAAAAAGAATATCAAAGATAATATTATCCGCGACAGCGACAATTATATCGCCCGGATGGCAGGGGAGGAAGAATTTGACTTCGCGGCCATCTCCCACGGCGGAGAGGATACCAAGGATGAGGATCACAACTCCTGCGGCTGGATGGTGCGGGTGAACGACTACATGATCAACCAGGGGGCCGGGGTATGGCCCATCGAAAACGGGGATGAAGTAGTCTGGTATTACGGAGACCTGGAGTCCCATTACGGCTACATCGATGTCTCCCCCACCAGCCTGGATCCCGGAGAAAGCATCACGGTAAAGGTGACCGGGAAAGAGAACAATATCGGCACCGCAGGCAAGGCTCAGAAAATCACCGACGCCACTGTTTACGTAGGCAGCAAGGAATATCTCACGGACAAAAACGGGGAAGTGGAAATTACCCTGGACAATCCCGGCACCTATAAAGTCTATGCGGAAAAAGTAGACAAAAACGCCAAGAACGGCAAATATTACTTTCCTCTCCTGTCCCGGACGGAAAAAGTAGAAGTCACCGTGGAGGGGAGCGGTGGTGCCGGCGGTGGCGGCACCACTGGCGGCAATAAAGTGGAGGAAGCCAAAAGCAGCCTGGCCCAAGCCGGCGCGATCACCCTGGGCAAAGACCAGATCACCGTGGACCAGGACAAGACCAGCGCCCTGGTCAAAGCCCAGGACCTGAGCCAGGCTTTAAGGGGCATTGAAGCAGAAATCGCCGCCCTAAAAGCCGGAGGCACTCTCACGGCAGAAGAAATCGCCGCCTTGAAAAAACAGGTGACCCTAACGGTGCCGGAAAACGGGACCGGTACGGTGGAAGTGGTGCTGGAAGCTAACGCCACCAGCTTGCTGAAACAGGCAAACAGCTTGAAAATTATCAGCGAAGTGGCTAATCTGGAAATTCCAGCCGCTTCCCTGGGAACAGCCTTGGGCAAAGAAATCACCTTCACGGCCCGCAAAATAGCGTATGACTCTTTGGAGGAAAAGGCCCAAAGCCAGGTGCCTGCGGGCAGTGTCGTCGTTGATTTGACTCTCCGGGCGGGGAGCAGCACCGTGAAAAACTTTGCTGAACCGGTGCGGGTGGAGATCCCCTATGAAGGGAGCGGCCAAAACGGCGACCGCATCACCGTCTTCCTGCTCAAAGAAGACGGCACCATAGAACCGGTAGGAGGGATTTATGAGGCCGCCAGCGGACGGGTCAAATTTTTCACCGACCACTTCAGCACATATTTTGCCCAAGAAAGCGTGAAACAGTTCACTGACCTGGCCAAATATCCCTGGGCGAAAGACGCCGTGGAAATCATGGCCGGGAAAGGGATCATCGGGGGCAAAGGAGAAGGTATCTTCGATCCGGGAGCGCCCATCACCCGGGCGGAATTTGCCGCCCTTATCACCCGGATGCTGCACTATCGAAGCGAGGCCAAAGTACCCTTCAGCGACGTCAAAACCGGCCAGTGGTATTACGCCGACGTGGCGGCGGCCTACGGCAAAGGCCTGATCAGCGGCAAATCCGCTCAGACTTTCGATCCGGCAGGCCAGATCACCCGGCAGGAAATGGCGGCGATCATTGCCAAAGTGCTGCAAAAGAATGGTTCCGTTTCAGGAAAGGCTTCCGTCCTGGACAGCTTCAAAGATCAGGAAAAGATTGCCTCCTGGGCCGGAACAGCCGTAGCCATCACGGTGGAGGAGGGAATCATCACCGGCATGGGCGACGGCAGCTTCGCTCCAGAGCAAAAAGCCACCCGGGCCCAGGCGGCGGTAATGCTCTACCGCCTTTACAAGGCGGTCCTGGAGTAAGGGCCCAACAATTAAATTAACAGTGGGAAAAAGCACCCCGGGAAAACAACTTCCCGGGGTGTTTTGCATAAGTGGGAATAAGGGAAATATTATTTCACAAATCCGGCCTAAATGATATTGCTTTTCCCTAAATTATTAGATAGAATTTAAATAGTAATGATCGTTAAATCCCAGTAAGTTCAATATGATAAAAAATAATCGTTAACAAACAAGGAATACCAAAAAATTGAATTTTGTTTGCTGACCGGAAAACCGGGGCACTTTCTTAAAAAAAGAGGGTGCCCCTTTTGTTTTTTTCGGATTAAGAAAAATTGCCTGTTCTTTTCAAATTAAGTGATCCGTAAAGGGTGTCTGAGAGAACTTTCAGCAAGGGAACCGGGTGCGAATCCCGGGCGGTCCGGCCACTGTAAGCGGGGAGAAATCTTCCTATCTGCCACTGGAAAATTTCCGGGAAGGCGGAAGGCTTTATTGATCCGCAAGTCAGGAGACCTGCCTTTACGCTACTGTTCAAGCCTTCCGGAAAAAGGTGGCGAATGGGAAGAAACCCTATGCCCGGCCTTTTCTGAAGCCGGTTTTTTCATTTTAGTTTAGGAAAAGAAAGGGGGACTCATTTTGGAGCGAAAGGAACGACCTTTGGAAATCACGGAAAAAGAGCGCAGGCTAATTGAACTGCTGCGAAGCACCGGCTTCGGAGAGGTGCGCATCACCGTCCAGAACGGGCAGCCTATTCTGGTGGAGGAGGTGCATAAGTCCATCAAATTATAGGGAGGAGAATTATCCAAGGGGGATAGAGAGAGGCGACAGAAAGAGAATCAAACTAAAAATTGAGTTTCAGAAAGGAAAGAATCTTATGAAAACAAAATTCATGTCATGCGTAATGTCAATAGTTATGGCAATAGCTATGATGAGTACGCTTTTCATGGGATTTTACGCGTCGGCGGCAGGGGACGCGCGTCTGCAAAGCATAGAGTTTGCCAGTGCCAGCGCCTCCGGAGTACCTTATGAGCTCCGGCCGGAACTTGACGAAAACGCCTTCGAGTACAATGTTATTGTACCGGACACGCTGTCTAATTTTTATGTGAAGCCTGTGCTGAGCGATGAGGCCGTGGCAGCAGGACAGACCATTAAAGTGACAACGCCGACAGGCGTCAGCGGTACACAAATGAGCTTTGCCACAAATAATGCGTGGAAATCACTATCCCTATCCCTCGGACAGGGTGCAACGAGCAAAACCTTCTGGATTCATGTGGGAAATGGGGTAACAGGAAGTCCTACGGGTGAAAATTATTATGGAACGGTAGATACAAGATACACCTTCAATGTGATCCGCAAGCTGTCGCTTAGCGGATTGACGGTCAATGACACGCTTTCGCCCACCTTTAACAATGACACGCTTTCGTATACCGCATACATTCCCGTAAACGATGACACCGTAAGTATTACCGTCACCACTCCGGTTACCGGATACAACTTGACAATAGGCGGTAAAGATGCGGCAAGCAGCGTGGCATCTGAGCTTACACTGGATTGGGACATAAACGGACAAATGACTGTGCCCATCGTTGTCAGCAACAATGGTAGCGGTGCAATCTCAACAACCTACACCCTTACGCTGATTAAGGAAACACCAAGCGATGTGCCCCAGTTTAGCCTGCAGCCCAAAGATGCGACATATTTTGATACAGCCACAGCTACACCGTTGGCAATTAAGGCATTTTCAAACGGCGAAATGACATATCAATGGTATTCCAATGGCAATAACAGCAATACGGGAGGAACGCCAATTGGCGGCGCAACGTCTGCTAACTTCACGCCGCCGATTACCAATGCGGGAACGCAAACCTTTACAACCTATTACTATTGCGTTGTATCTAATTCAATCGGGAACAGTGCGGCAAGCAATCCTGCCGCAATTACCATTCGCCCTGACCCCACTCCATACAATCTTTCCATCACATTGGAAAACGGCGACCCATACCCGGCAGAGGGGTATATGTTCCCCATCGGAACTAACGCCGAATCATTGCCTAAGCTGAAAATTAACGCGCAAACGCGCTACGATGGCAACGACGGTGCATTTGCTTATCAATGGTGGCGCAGAACAGCGGGTTCAACGGGTAGCTCCGGTTGTGGAACGACCGAGGTAATAACTCCCGCCGTTACCACGGACGGAGAATATTACTATTACTGCACTGTCACCTATAACATAGGCAGTAAAAAATTTCCCGCAAACGGTGTTAAAAGCGATGAAGTCGGTCCTTTTAAGGTATACGCAACCTCAGCGCCCGCGCCGACTATATCCAAGCAGGCTGCGCCTGACTTAGGGACGCATCTTGTGGGAACAAACAACCTGTATTTCCTGCAAATCACAGCGTCTAATGTGAAAAGCTATCAATGGTATAAAAGCACCGACAATGAGAACTTTGAACCTGTAAACGGCGCAACAGACTATAAATATACACCCGGCAAGACCGAGGCGGGAACATTTTACTACTTTTGTCGTGTGACAAACACGATAAGCAGCGTTACCGGCGAGACCTATTCGAGCTATACCGATTCCGACGTATCTCAAGTGGCCTTTGTCACGCTTGCACATGTGACGGGCAGCACAGGATGGAGCGGCAACGGCACAGAGAGCAGCCCGTATCTGCTTGAGGACGTAGACGACCTTGCGGCACTGCGCACTTTGGTACACGCGGGCTACACCTTTTACGACGCGCATTTCAAACTGGCAGATAACGTGACATTGCCCGCGGATTGGGTTCCTATCGGCATATATAGAAACGATGGCGTCACAAACGGCTTTTCTTCAAAGACTCCAACGGCTCAAGAACCTTTGAATAACGGAACCGCCTATGAGAACAAACCTTTTTCCGGGACCTTTGATGGTGACGGTAATACTGTAACCGTATCTGAAAACGGATTGCCTCTGTTTGGTTTTGTCCGCGAGGCAACGGTTAAAAACATAAACCTTTACGGAACGAAGATTGCCGGATATGGTCTTATTAACGCGTATGCTATTGACTATGGCCGTGACGGAAGTGCGTACACCGAGGACGATCTGGCCTTTACCGCCGAGATAGAAAATATTACGATTAAGGCAGGAACTCAGACACTGAAGGCGGGCCTGATCGGTGGAAGCGCATCAGGTATTGACTATGTTTATATTAAAAGCTGTGTTGCCGAATCAGGCGTAACAATCGGATATGACAAGGCTCAACGCGCAATCGGGTCTTTTGCCGGCAGCATCAACGGTACGCTTGAAAACTGCGTGAGCTATGCCGACGTTTACGGCACCACTGTCGTAGGCGGATTGGCGGGCGGCAAGAACCAGTCTATGGGTCCTATGATGGTTTGGGACAGCGCCTTCCACGGTACAGTGACAGCTACGGGGAACTATGTCGGTGGTATTATCGGAATGGGTTATTCTTCCGCCTCTGCACCAAATAGTCCCTGCGTCAGCGTTCAAAACTGCTATGTAACAGGTGACGTCGCCGGCAGCAACTACGTCGGCGGTATTTTCGGCGGCGAGCCGGCCATTTATCAAAACTGGGCGAACGGCATAGGATATATCACCAACAACGTGTTCTACGGCACGGTGCGCGCAACTGAGGAAAATGCATATGTCGGCGGTATTGTCGGCTATATGAAATCCCTGGACCGTTACAATTATATCGCAAACAACTATTATCTCGACTCTTGCGGTGCTGAACAAGGCATAGGCGGAGTGGATAGCAATTATGTATACGTCTCTGTGGATGGCGTTTACTCATTTGCCACGCTTCCTTCAAATGACCCCGGCAGAGACCCGGATATGCGCTATAAGCGGGACGACGACCCCTTTGGGGCAGATGCGGGTAAACTGGTGAAATCCGTGAGCGAGACACAATTAAAGGGCGCCACTATTATTAATGCGCTCAATAACGGTCCGAACTCTCGTTGTGACTGGGAACAAGGGGCAGACGGCCCTGTGTTTGGCAGTGGGAAACACCCTGTGAGTCTGAGCATAAGCGGATATAAAGCGGCATCCACAGGCTATCCGGGCGGCGAAAGTCTGAATTTAGGAGAAATGAGCGCACTGGTTACTTACAGCGATGGGACAAAGGAAACCGTTCCAATTAGCGATGTAACCTTCTTAGGTTTTAACAGCGATGTGAAAGGGTATATTACTGTTACGGCAAAATACGGGAAACTGATAGAACTGTTCGAAACACGTATTACATCCGATAACAGCAATCCCGGTAGTGGTGGCGAAGGTGACGAAATTACCGTTACCCTCAAAGTTTATGGCGACACAGTGCATGATGACGAAACGGTTCACACATTAAAAGACGGGAACCTGGTCGAGTGGTTGCCGCAAACGGAATATACGCTTACTAAGCCCGCGACTGTACTTGATTTGCTTGACGCGGCTGAGGTGAACTATCACCAGAAGTATTGGAATTACATTGACAGCGTTACTTGGAACGGCATAACCCTTGCCGAGTTTACCAACGGCCCGAATTCCGGCTGGATGTACACTTTAAACGGCGTTCATCCCGATCTTGGAGTATGCGAACAGTTTTTAGAAGACGGCGACAGTATCGTATTACATTACACTGACGATTACACCGTCGAAACTGATGCTGGCAATGAGCCCGAACCCGAGCCGATCAACGTTAATATAAGCGTCCAGAAGGATGAATACGGATTTGCGATTTCTCGGCGGGAATTTGCCGTCAGGCCGGGGCTGGCGGAGGAATACGGCTATGATAACCATGCCAGTGTCGGCGCAAACGAGGTTACCGCCCTTGACGCCCTTGTAGCGGCGCATATTGCGGCGTTTGGCGAGGACAGGGCGGCCGTCAACAACGCGCTGGCAGTGAATAACGGCTTTGTCACAAAGGTCATGGGCGAGGACACTTCCGCGTTCACCTTCTTCGTAAACGGGGGAATGCCCAATGACGGCGTTCTCGTGAATTATCCGGGGTATGGCGAACAATACACCGGCTACTCGGTCGCCCAAGCAAAACTAAACGAAAACGATACCGTCGAGTTCTTCCTCATTCAAGATACTGATTATTATACGGACACCTACGCCTGGTTTGAATCCGGCGGGCAAAAAGCCCAGGCGCTGACGGTAACCCAGGGCGAAAGCTTTAATCTTACGGTCAAGGGCTACATCGGCATGTTCTATGGGCTGAGCGATCCCGCCACATTGGCGGCACACACCGGGCCGATTGAAAACGCGGCGGTTGTATCCGTAAATATCAATGAAAACGGTGCGGGACTTTTCAATGGACCGCTTGCAGTGACCGATGAAGACGGCGTGGCGGTGCTTACATTCGATGAACCCGGCACCTATGTCATTTCAGCCGTCGACAATTCCAACCCAGCCCCGCTTCTGTCCCCGTGGTGCGTGGTGACCGTCGTAGCGTCCGGTCAGGATAGCGCGGTAACGGCGGTGATCGAGATGATCAACGATCTGCCGGACGTGGTGCAGCTAGGCGACAAGAACGAGGTTCAGGCGGTGCGGGAGGCATATGAGGATCTGACCGAAGAGCAGCAAGAGCTTGTGCCGCAGGATACGCTGAATAAGCTGATTGCTGCGGAAGAGAGGATCGAACAGCTCGAAAGCGGTTCGGGAGGCCCTGCGGTCAATGAGATCCTGAACGGTGTGCTGGCATATATCCATGAGCAGGTCGAAAGTCCTGGGGTCGGCAGCACCTCCGGCGAGTGGGCGGTACTGGCGCTGGCCCGGGCGGGTATTGAGGATGACGCGTGGTATGACACCTACCGGGACAACCTGAAACAATCTGTGACAGAGGAAGTTTACTCCCTGGATCCGGACACGGGAAAAGTGGTGATGCACCGGAACAAATATACCGAAAACGAGCGCGTGATCCTGGCGCTGGCGGCTCTCGGCGAGGATGCGGAGGACTTTGACGGCTATGACTTTGTGTCCGCGCTGACGGACAGGCAAGCCAGTCCCAATGAAGATAAGTATCAGGCGGTCTGGCAGGGGATGAACGGCGCGATCTATGCGCTGATCGCCCTCGATACCAACAACTACCTGTCCGATATGCCGGAAGGGCGTGCATACTTCCTGAATTATCTGACGGTGCACGAAAAAACAAACGGGGGCTGGAGCCTAAACGGAAGCACGGACGGCAGCGCGGACCCCGACATTACAGGCATGGCGCTGCAGGCCCTGGCCCCGTACTACAAGATGTCGGAAACGAAATACAGCACCCTTAGAGATGCCGGAGCGCCCACGCTCAGCGCTATTGCGGCTTCGGTGGAAAAAGCGGTTGAAAGTCTGGCCGATCTGCAGGACGGATCCGGCGGCTTCACGAGCAGCACGAGCAGCGAAGCAAGCTCCGAAAGCGCCGCTCAGGTGCTGACAGCCCTCGCCTCTCTCGGTTCCGACGGCACGGAGGACGGCAGCTTCATGGAAAGCGTGCTGGAAAACCTCCTGACATACCGGGACACGGCAACGGGCGGCTTCAAGCATGTATCGTCGGCAGGCGTCAACCAGATGGCGACGGAGCAGGCGGCCTACGCACTGGTCGCGTATGCCCGCTATGTGGACGGGGCGAACACGCTCTACGACATGAGCAGCGCTTTTGACTGGAGCCTGTCCGATGCACCGCCGGCTGTCGATAAAACCGCGCTGAACGCGGAGATCGAAAGAGCAAATGAGCTGGATGAATCGGATTATACAGCCGAAAGCTGGGCGGCTTTCCAAACCGCCCTCGCAGCGGCAGAGTCGGCTGCGGATAGTTCTACAGCCACGCAGACAGAGGTTGACAACGCAAAAGCCGCACTCACCGCGGCAATCGATGCACTTGTTGAAGCTGAGGGTGGCGGATCTGACCAGACCATTACCGTCAAATTCCGTCTCATCGGCGCGACACGCTCCGACGGAGACATCGACCTGAGCGACGGCGACTACAAGGGCAGCGAGTATGTGACATGGATCAAAACAAAGTCCTATACCCTCGATAAAGGCAGCATGGTATACGATCTGTTTACAGAGGCGCTCGACGACGCAGAGCTGCGCAGCGTCGGTGCGGAAGACAACTACGTGGAAACCATCTATGCTCCTTCGGCTCTGGGCGGCTACAAGCTGAGCGAATTTACGAACGGCACACGCAGTGGCTGGATGTATACGGTAAACGGCAGACATGTAAGGCTCGGGCTTAAGGAACAAACACTTCACGACGGTGATAAGGTCATCTGGCACTATGTGAATGACTATAGTTACGAGGTAGCGGACTGGTTCGACGATGATCCCGATTATCCGCCGCTGGGCGACGGGGAGTATTACAACGAGTGGCTGAAGGCGCCGGATGTAGCGCCTACGGCAAACAGCGGTACTTCCTCCGGCGGCGGTACGTCCACCCCATCTTCGGATTCCTCCACTCTTGCTCCGAAGGTTACGGCGTCAAACGGCGTCGCATCCGCATCGGTCTCGGCGTCCAACATGACCTCAGCCATAGCCGACGCGAAAGATAAAGATAGTAAGGCCATCGTTATCGCCCCGGAGATCACCGGTACGGCGAAAAAGGTAAGCGTCGATATTCCGAAGGCATCCATCTCCTCTGTCGCATCGGAGACGGATGCCGACCTGAAGATCGAAACGCCTGTGGGCAATATTACGATTCCCAATAACCTGCTGTCCTCCATCGCCTCCCAGGCAGCGGGCGGCAGCGTCACGGTCAGCCTGGAATCGGTCAACACGGCGACGGCGCTTAGCGCGACGCAGAAGGAAGCGGTGGGCGGCAACCCCGTCTACGATATTTCCGTCGTGAGCGGCGGCAACCATATCTCGGACTTCAACGGCGGCAGCGTCACAATCTCCCTGCCCTATACCCTAAAGGCCGATGAGAACCCGGCCGGCGTCATGGTCTGGTACTTAAACGACGCGGGCGAACTTGAGCAAATAACCTGCACCTATAACAAGACGACAGGCATGGCGACTTTCACTACCCCGCATCTTTCCTACTATGTCGTAGGCTATTCCGAGGCCTGGCAGAACCCCTTCACCGACGTAAAGGCCACCAACTGGTTCTACGGCGCCGTGGAGTTTGCCGTGAAAAACGGCCTGTTTAACGGCACCACCGCCACGGTCTTTAGCCCGAACACCCCCATGACAAGGACGATGCTGGTGACCGCCCTATACCGACTCGAAGGCTCGCCCGCCATCACGGGAACGAGCGGATTCAACGACGTAAAGGACGGCGAGTGGTATGCGAACGCCGTCGTCTGGGCAAGCGCTAACGGTATTGTCACGGGCCTGGGCGACGGCCTGTTCGGGGTAAGCGACAACGTGACCCGGGAGCAGCTGGCCACGATCCTATACAATTACGCGAAGTACAAAGGCTGTGACGTGACGAAGGCGGCCGATCTCAAAGCCTTCACCGACGCATCCGGTATCAGCAGTTGGGCAGAGACGGCCACGAAATGGGCAAACGCCGAGGGACTCGTCACCGGCGTGACGACAAAAACGCTTGTTCCCGGCGGCAGCGCCACAAGAGCACAGGTGGCGACCATCCTGATGAGGATCGCCGAAAGTATTGTAAAATAACCAATCAAAAAAATTTAGGGAGAGCGGCCCGCTGATTGCGACTGCTCTCTTCTTTTTTTATTAAAACATCAGCCTTTTAATGGCCTGCTTCGTAAGCATCAAATCTCTCTGGCCGCTCGGATAGGTTTTGCATTATGAATGAGGGGAATAAATCGGCAAAGCATATTGTTTTTTAGTACTGAATTTGATACACTAAGCATAGAGATTTACAAATGAATATGTTTTTCAGGTGCCTTTGTTCTGTGGAGAATAAAGGAGAATAGGGAACCAGGTGCAAATCCTGGACGGTCGCGCCACTGTAAACGGGGAGCAGCCTTCGAAATCCACCGGATTTTCCGGGAAGGAGAAGGCGGGCAACGATCCGTAAGTCAGGAGACCTGCCTGAGAAAGGATGATATATGACCTTTCGCGGAAAAAGGGTGTATTTAGTGTTGAAAGAAACCCCGTTTTTTCGAAAGCGGGGTTTTTTTATATATTCTCATCCATTCAATATCCCTTTCTTTTTTGGTATTTCGGCCGGCAGAAGCCGGCCGGGGTATATTTTTTCTTACCCTGGTATTTGTTTCTGTACTTTAAGAAAAGGGCGGTGTGGATCATGAACTTAGGGGATACTGTTTTGGAAATAGCCTTTGAGATAGAGGGATTTCCTCAAAAAGTTAAATATGATGTAGTACAGTATGTGATGCACCATGAATGGAGCGTTGCCCTTGAAACGGTGTGCCGGGTGATCAAAAGAGAAAAGCTTGCCGTCCCCTGGGAAACATACAAAAAAGTGATTACTGTAGGCACAAAAATGGGACTGAATCCTGATGTCTGGGAGGATGTTTTGTTTTTCGTGAAAAAATATTTAAACATGAGACCAAGCACAAACAAAGCTGAGCCTGTGGGGAAAAGGACAATTTGAGGTGAGGAGGTGATTCCGGATGAAGGATCATGGGGAAAAAAGAGGCTATGTTCAGGTTTATACCGGAGAATGCAAAGGAAAGACCACGGCAGCCTTAGGATTGGCCTTCCGGGCGGCGGGACACGGCTTAAAGACCTATATCGGCCAGTTCATGAAGGGACAGGAATATGGGGAGTTGAAATCCGCTCAAATGATGGAGCCTTTGATTACCATTGAGCAATACGGAAAAGAGAGTATGGTGGACCCCGGGGTTCTTCCGGAAACAGCCAATGTGATCATGGCCAAAGCGGGCCTGGACCTGTGCAAAAAAGCCATGCTTTCCGGTTCCTATGACATTGTGGTTTTTGATGAAATTTGTTATGCCTGCTTTTTCCGCTTAATTAACCTGAAAGAAATTATTGAGGTGATCAAAGCAAAACCTCCGGCCGTAGAAGTAATCTTAACCGGCCGCTATGCCCCCAAAGAGCTGATTGCCCTGGCAGACCTGGTCACGGAAATGAAAGAGGTAAAACATTATTTCCGGGACGGGGTGATGGCCAGAGAGGGAATCGAGAATTAATCCGTTCTGTATGAAAAATTTGCTTCAGTTGTGTCATAAGACATCCCGGCACGGGAATAGGGTGAAGTGAGATTAAATGAAAAAAGGAGGTAAAAAAATGACGAAAGAGCGGCTTTTTGAGTTTTTAATCCTGTTAGGTTCTTTGGAATATCAATTGGAATCCTTTGCGGCGGAAATGGATCGCGCCCTGTTATCACGAAAATTGGATGAGCAGATAAACCTGAACTAAATAACGGCGTGCACAGGAACATGATGATGTTAAGAGAAGTAGTCGGCAGGACTAAAATTACAAATGCGAAATTTATACGTTGCTTTTTTGAGCAGTTTATGTTATAAGTGATAATAGCAAATTAAATAAGAGCATGTGAAGAGGTGCCTCTGATGATGCATCAGAGGGTAATAGGGAACCGGGTGAGAATCCCGGGCGGTCGCGCCACTGTAAACGGGGAGCTCCATTTTCGTAAGCCACTGGATTGGGTATCCGGGAAGGAGAAAATGGGCACTGATCCGTAAGTCAGGAAACCTGCCTCAGGACAGTGTGTTTAGCCTTTCGCAGAAAAAGGGAGCGCCTAATCTAGGTTCTGATTAAAACCTCTCTTTTGGACGTAAAGTGGGGTTTTATTTATTTTACAAGTGCATATGGTTCTTTAAGGTGCCTGTTAGGGAGAATAGGGAAACCGGTATCAAGTCCGGTGCGGATCCGCCGCTGTAATCGGAGACGAATCCCCAAAATGTCACTGTCTGCACGGATGCAGATGGGAAGGCGTGGGAGGAGGATGACCCGAGAGCCAGAAGACCTGCCTTTTAGAAAGCCGTAGCCAAAGGAGACCGGTGGGGCTGACTAAAGATGTAAAGCAAGTTTTTCCCCCGTTGAGCACCGGGGGACTTTTTATTTATGAGGACTTTTCTCAGGTTGGGAGGTGGAAAGCAGGGTAAACACGGGTTGTTTTGACACTCTCGTCGGTTAGTGCTTTTTTCATGGAAAACGGAATCATTTATTTTACAACAAAAGGAGGAGAAGTTCGTGAAAAAACAATTGGTGGCAGCCTTTGTCCTGATGCTGGCGATTTTTTCTTTTGCACCGCAGCCAACTTATGCCATGCATATTATGGAGGGTTTTCTGCCTGCGAAATGGTGTATCTTTTGGTATGTTTTAAGTACGCCTTTTGTGATCCTCGGCATTATTTCCATTTCTAAAAGGGTATCCAAGAACCCGGAATTAAAATTGCTTTTAGGGGTATCCGGTGCCTTCGCCTTTGTCCTCTCTGCCCTGAAAATCCCCTCGGTTACTGGCAGCAGTTCCCATCCTACCGGGGTAGGTCTGGGCGCGGTGCTGTTCGGACCTTTTGCCATGAGTGTCCTGGGTTGTATTGTCCTTCTTTTCCAGGCAATTCTCTTAGCCCATGGGGGCCTTACCACCCTGGGCGCAAACACTTTTTCCATGGCGGTAGTGGGACCTCTCGCCGCTTACGGTATCTTTGTTTTTTCCAGAAAAGTGGGCTTGTCCACCGGGATTGCCGTATTTCTGGCTGCTGCCCTGGGCGATCTCCTTACTTATGTCACCACGTCAATTCAGCTGGCTTTGGCTTTTCCCGCCGTTACAGGAGGAGTGGCCGCATCTGCGGTTAAATTTTTAACCATTTTTGCCGTGACCCAAATTCCCCTGGCCATCAGTGAAGGATTATTGACGGTAGTGGTGTTTAATTTCCTTTCATCCTACAGTAAGAATGAATTGGCCTTATTAAATCTAATTTCCCCCAAAGGGAAGGAGGCTTAATCAGATGAAATATTCCTGGATTCTCATCGTCCTCGTGGTCATTTTAGCGGCTGTCCCCTTGTTCATGGTTCAAGGTTCGGAATTCGGCGGGTCGGACGGGGCTGCCGAAGAAGCGATTACCGAAATCAACCCGTCCTACCAGCCCTGGTTCGCTCCTTTCTGGGAACCGCCCGGGGGAGAAACGGAAAGCTTGCTCTTTGCCCTTCAGGCTGCCTTAGGAGCAGGATTCCTGGGTTATTACTTTGGATATAAAAGAGGTCAAGCGAAAGCGGCGGCCTCTAAATAGAGATACCTATAGGGCATAAAAAACAAGGCAAGGATGGTAAGGGAAGTGTCTGAATTCAGTTTGCCTGTTCCAGGTGTGCGTTTATTTGAAAAGAATGAAGTACTGGTCCTGCACGCGGACAAAAGGCTTTTTACCTTAAATTCGTCTGTGTGGGGCGGCGGCTTTCACAGCCCCTATTTTGTGATCAACCAGCAGGTCCATAAGAATTATTGCGGGGAAGATCCGGCCGGGGATTTGGCCGGGACAATAGAAGCCATGGGGCTGATCCCTGAGCAATGTGTAGGGATGATGACGGCAGCCCATGTAAAAGATGCTGCCCTTGAATATGAAATAAGCAGTCCGCTATCGGTAGTGGCAATTGCCACCGCAGGTACCAGCAATGCCATGGCAGCGGGAGGAACCCCTCCTCCCTTCGCCTTTGGCGTGGTGGGCACCATTAATATTATTGTTTTGATTGATGGGGACCTGACGGCGGGAGGTATGGTCAATGCTGTGATTACGGCTACGGAAGCGAAAACGATGGCGCTGCAGGATTTAGAGATCAAAGATGTCTTTACGGGGGAACCGGCTTCCGGGACCTCTACGGATGCGGTGGTGGTGGCGGTGACCGGAAAAGGAGAAAAACTTCCGTATGCGGGAACAGCCACTCAGATAGGAGGGATGATTGGGCGTACCGTGCGCAAAGCAGTTACAGAGGCTATTGGGCGATATTTGCGGTATAGAGAGCTGAACGGTTAGAATAAAACACGGGAGGGGGAACGGTGAAAGAGGCTACGATTAAAATGACGGTAACGGATAAAGAGCGGAAAATTATCGAATTAATACGCAGTACGGGATTTGGCGAATTGAAGATTGTGATTCAGGATCAGGAGCCGGTGCGCATCGAGGAGATTACCAAATCCATCAAATTATAAGTAAATAGACTCGCCTAAATTGATAGGTACTTGGATATGGCGCTGACCGAACAACGGAGGCATCATCTTTTTGATGATGTCTTTTTTTATTTGTCCGGCCCAAATGACATCTTTCGATGTGGCCCAGATTATAGGAGGGGGAGAGGGTTAAATGCAGAGAAAATTAGGAATCAGCCTTTTTTTGATCTTTTTAATGGTGTTGGTTTTTGCCCCACCCGTTTTGGGGGCGGAAACAACGTCCCTTGAGGAGGCACTGGAAAATACGGTTTCCTATTATGTGTACCATGATACGACCTTAACCAATTGGGAAGAAGTAGTCGGGTTAAGCAGGGCAGGGGAGGATGTATCCGCAGAGACCTGGCAGGTGGAAGTCTGGGATGTGGATTCCCTGGACCAATCGTCCGATTCCGGCACCTATGCCACCTATATTATGAGCATGCTGGCAGCAGGAGAAGATCCTGCTGATTTCCAGGGGAGGAATCTGGTCGAAGAACTGGCAGACAGGCAGACGGAAGAAGGGGATTTTGGGGGCTGGTTGACCAGCACCATTTGGTCCATTGTGGCGTTAGACCAGGCCGATGCTGACTATCATATTTCCGGAGCCATGGCCTTTCTTTTGGACCAACGAACCAGCGACGGCGGATTTGCTTTATCAGGGGATACCGCTGATCCGGACGTAACCGGTTTTGCATTAATGGCCCTGGCGCCACATACCAATATAACCGAAGTCAGCGCGGCGATCGATGAAGCCCAAAATTGCCTGAAGGAGCTTCAGACCGAGAACGGCGGCTTCGGCACGACGGAAAACGCTTCATCCATCAGTGCCGTGATCAGGGGGTTGATAGCCTGCGGGGAAGATGTGACCTCTTCGGCCTGGGTGAAAAATAATCACACCATGATTGATGCCTTATTTGAATTTCAGCTGGATGATTATTCATTTTGCTGGAAGAAGGACACGCCTACTACCAATAGCTTAAGTACCCGGCAAGCTCTGGTTGCCATTGCCGATTTGGTTGCCGCCGGTTATGGAAGCTATGAGATCGGGGGAAACGGCACTGGGGGCGGCGGAGAAGAACCGTCTGATGAGATTCATGTCACTATCCGCGTGGAAGGGTTGGAGGAAACGGGAACCATACTGGAAAAGACGGCATTAGATTTGGCCGGGGGCAGCAAATTATTTGACGCCTTGAAGAAAGCCTTGGATGAGGCAGGGATTGAAAATCACATCAATCCCTCGGTGGACTGGCTGAATACAGGGGATATTACCATTAATACGGAAAGGGATCTGAGCCACGATTTTTACTGGATGTACTCGGTGAACGACCAACTGGATACGGATACAAATCCGGAATTAAATGAGGGCGACAGCATTACCGTGTATTTAAGTTATTATAGTACGGATTTGGCCACAGCCTATGCCAAGCTCAACTTAAATACCGAAGAAGCTAAAAAAGGGGATACCGTAGTCGCCACTGTTTACCAATCGGACGGGGGATGGCCGGCAAGTTATATACCTGCCCCAGGGGTGACGGTCCATTTTGGAAATAACGTCTATACCACGGATGAAAATGGACAAGTGGCGGTGACGATTCAAGAAGCCGGCACTTATCAGGTATATGGGGAAAAATATAGTGATGACGGCATACCGGTAATCGTAAAGACCGATCAGAAAACGGTAACAGTGGAAGAGATCAACGTGACCGTGCGCGTGGAAGGCCTAAAGGAGACCGGAACCATACTGGAAAAGACGGCATTAAAGGTGGCCCGGGGCAGCAAATTGTTTGACGCCTTGAAGAAGGCTTTGGATGACGGAGGAATCGGCAATAGCATCAATCCCGCGGCAGACTGGCTGAATACAGGAGATATTACTATTGATACGACAAGGGATCTGAGCCACGATTTTTACTGGATGTACATGGTAAATGATGCCCTGGATACAGATGTCAATCCGGAATTAAATGAGGGCGACAGCATCGCCGTATATTTAAGCTATTATAGTACGGATTTGGCCACAGCCTATGCCAAGTTGACCGTGGACAAAACAGAACTAAAAGCGGGGGCAACCCTCCTCATTTCCGTATTTAAGTCGGACGGGGGATGGCCGGCCAGCTATATTCCCGCCCCAGGAGCGACGGTCCATTTTGGAAACCAGGTCTATACTGCCAATGAAAATGGCCAAGTGACAATTACCCCTAAAACAGCAGGTACTTTCGATGTCTACGGAGAGAAGTATCAAGAGGACGGCATTCCGGAGCTTGTTCAAACCGATAAGGTCCAGGTAGTGGTAAAAAGCGGGGGAAGCTCCGGTGGTTCGGAGGAGGGAATTACGGTCAAAGTGGCTGTGGTAGGAAAAGATGAAGAACTGTTATTTGGCCCTGATTCCGTAGAGTTATCCGAAGATGACACATACGGGGTGACAGCTTTAGGCGCCTTGGACGCCACCGGCCTAGACTGGGAGTTCTCCAAGGATGAAGAAGGTTTTGTGGTCGAGATCGACGGTCAGCGGAACAAAGGGCAAGATGGCTGGATGTATAAGGTGAACAATAACGTACCGGATAATTCTGCCCAAGAAACGAGGGTGAAAAAGGGCGATAAGATTATTTGGTGGTACAGTACCGATGCCATGGACACCGAGGGCCCGGATTGGGATGACCTGGAAGACTTAGAAGAGGGGAGCTCTGCCGGGGGAACATCCGTGACCACAAAAGAGATCACAAAATCAGCCCTCACAAGCCACAAGGATGATTTAACGGGGTTAAAGCAAAATACCTTGTTGAACCAGGATCAGAAAATGTCCGCCCAGGCGGCGGAGAATCTGAAGGATATCCTGGCTAAAAACACAGTGTCGTTAAGCCTGGATGCAGGACAGTCGGAGTCTTTTGTGGCGGATCAGGAAGTATCCTTATTGATTCCGGCCCAAGGGCTGACTCAGACGATCAAGATTACGGTGGCCGAGGTTCCTTCTGCCGAACAGCCTAAACAGTTTGCCGTTAAATTGGGCTCTTCCGTTTACGAATTCGGTCCCGGCGGCACAAAATTCCAGGAGCCGGCGACCATCGCCATTAAGGTTCCTTTGACGGCAGACCTGGATATCGATAAACTGGCTCCTGCCTGGTACAACGAGGAAACCGGGGCATGGGTGACGGTGCCGGCCCTCATTGATCTAAAAACTGGCCTGGTAGTTTTCCAGGCGGATCATTTCACCAAGTTTGCCGTGGTCCAGCTGCCGGCGCGCAAGAGCTTTCCGGATGTGGGGGATAACATGGCCTGGGCCAAAGAGGCTGTGGAGATCTTGGCCGGACAGGGATTTGTCAACGGCACCGGCGCCGGTTTTGAACCGAAAAGGACCATTTCCCGGGCAGAATTCGTGAAAATGGTGGTCACTGCTTTAGGGATGGGAGAGAAAACATACGAATCCGGTTTATTCAGTGATGTGAAAGAGGGGGACTGGTATGCCGGCTATGTGCAGTCCGGCTATGAAAACCAGATCATTACCGGCGCAGCGGAGGGAAAATTCCGGCCCCAGGACAGCATCAGTAGGAATGAGGTAGCGGCGATTCTCTACCGGCTTCAGGAAGCCACGCCGGTAAGCAGCCAGAATAACCCCTTGCCATTCAAGGATGGGGTAAAAATACCGGCCTGGGCGGTTTCAGGGATCCAATATGTGCACCGGCAGGAGTTGATGACCGGATATGAGGACGGTACTTTTAAAGGAAGCAACTCCTTGACCCGGGCCGAGGCGGCGGTTACTCTTTACCGCTACCTGGAGTTAGAAGAAAAATAAGTGGGTATTTTGTTAAGGTAGGGTGAGAGAGATGAAAAAGAAGTCTAGATGGGGAGTGCTTCTGATCTTTTTGCTGGTACTGACCGCCGCCGCAGGATGCGGCGGTACGGCCGGAGAGAATCCGGCCCAGGACACCACCTTGAGCGGAGCACCCCCGACAGATCAAGAGCCAGCGGGATCGGTGGAAAAAACGGCTCCTGAGGGGACGAAGCAGGGGGGCGAAGACGCCGCTGAAGCCCCTGACGCCCCCGCTAAGAAGGAAGTGTCGCCCCAGGCTAAAGAGGATCCGGTACAGGCCGGAGAGTCCGGACAAAAAGAGGCCCCGGCGCCGAAAAAAGAGGAAGAGAAAAATCTCGTTACCCTGAAAGTAACCAGGGATTTTGGCGTTCAGCCCATCTTTGAGAAAAAAATAACATTTCAAAAGGAGGACACTATTCTAGATCTTCTCCAAGACAACCTGGACATCGAAACAGACTGGGACGGCGGTTTTATCAAAGGAATCAACGGCCTGGTGTCGGACAAGGGCGGTCTTTCCGGCAAAAGAACAGACTGGTTTTATTATGTGAACGGCGTCTGTGCCGATGTAGGGGCAGACGGTTACCGCCTGCATCCGGGAGAAACGGTCTGGTGGGATTATCATCTCTGGGCCAGCATGGGATCGGCTATTTCCGCGGTGATCGGCAGCTACCCCGAGCCCTTTCTCCATGGTTACGGAGGCAAAGCAGGAGGAACCACGGTGTTGTGTGCGCCGGAAAAAGAGGAGCTGGGGGAAAAGGTGAAAAAGGCCCTCGAGGCGCAAGGGGTCAAGACAGTAAAGGTATCCGGGCTGGAGGAGGAAAAAATCAAAAAAAGAACGGGTCCCCTGGTGGTGCTGGGAGAATGGCAGGAATTAAATGGGGTAAAGTGGCTGGAGGACTTTAATAAAGCTTACCGTAAAACCGGGACAGGCGTACATTTTACAGATCAGGGACTGGAATTGGTCAAATATAACGGGGCGGCGGACCGGACCCTTTCCGGCAGCGGGGGCGTTATTGTGGCTACCGGATCCGGCTTGGGTGATGAAATGCCTCTTTGGCTGATTGGGGGAACAGATGAGAAGGGTCTGGAGCAAGCAGTCAATGTGCTGGTCGAGAGCCCGGAAAAAATCAGCGGCCTGTATGGTGCTGCCGTCACAGGGGATGAAATCATCCGCCTGCCCGTGCAATGAAAAAGGAAGGGGCACAAAATGCTGGCATATCGGGAAAAAAACAATTTAATTCATAAGATCCATCCCTTTACCGCCCTTTCTTTTATTTTGACAGTGTTCCTATTGTCCTTGCTCTTTTCCCATCCGGTGTACCTCCTGGCTCTTTTTTGTGCGGTGGGGCTGGTGATTGGGGCTGCGGGCATCGTCCCGCAATGGAAGGGGTACCTGAAATTTACCCTGTCCATGATGGTGATTCTGATGATGGTCAATGCCCTTTTTGTCCATAATGGTGCTACGGTGCTGCTTCGAGGCCCCAGGCTGCCGGTTCTGGGGCAAACCCAAATCACCCTGGAGGCTTTGGCTTACGGGGCCGGCATGGGGATCCGGCTGCTGGTGATCATCAGTGTTTTCTGCTTCTATACCTATGCCGTGCATCCGGATAAGGTATTAAAGCTGTTCAGCAGGTGGGGCCGGCAATCTGTTCTGGCCATCACTCTGGCCACCCGGCTGTTTCCCCTCATTACACAGGATTTTAAGCGCATCACCGAGATCCAGCGCTGCCGGGGGGTGAAATTGACCAGCGGAAGCTGGTGGGAAAAAATCAAAAACTTCGTGCCCATCATGAGTGTCCTGCTCCTGTCCTGTTTGGAGCGTTCCTGGCAGATGGCGGAATCCATGCAGGCCCGGGGTTACGGCAGCGGCCCTAGGACCAGTTACCACCGGGATCTCTGGCGCCCGAGGGACTGGCTCATCCTGGCCGGCCTAGGGCTTGGCCTGGGCACAGGGCTCTGGGCGGTCCTGGCCGGCTGGTCCGCTTATGCCTATTATCCTAGATTGGGAAAAATTGATTTAGCGTCGATTAAGTTAGCAGGTGTTTTAATGATCACACTGGCCCTGCCGGCGCTTCTTAGTTGGGGGTGGAAAAAATGGCCGTTATTCAGATCGAAAATTTAACCTACCGTTACCCCGATACCCCGGAGCCGGCCCTGCACCGGATTAACCTGGACATTCCGGAAGGCCAGTTTGTCCTGGTGGTAGGAGGGTCCGGGTGCGGAAAATCTTCTTTGATCCGGGCGATGGCGGGGCTGATTCCGGAATTTTATGGCGGGGAGATTTCCGGCCGCGTGCTGCTGGACGGGACGGATATCCGAAAAATGGGCCGGAGAGATTTGAGCGGGAAAGTAGGGGTGGTTTTTCAGGATCCGGAAAGCCAGCTGGTGATGACCACGGTGGAACAGGAAATTGCTTTTGGCCTGGAAAATTTAGGCCTGCCCAACAGCCTGATGAAAAGGCGGGTGATGGAGGTTTCCGGGGCCTTGGCTTTGAGCGGCCACCTGCACGGCTTTTCCCCGGAGCTATCCGGGGGACAGAAACAAAAAGTGGCTCTGGCCGCGATTCTGGCCATGCAGCCGGATATTCTCCTGCTGGATGAGCCCACCTCCCAGCTGGATCCCATTTCCGGTGAAGAAATACTGACCATGATCAGACGCTTGAATGAAGACAACGGCATTACCGTTGTCCTCATTGAACAGCGTCTGGAGCGTTGTTTCCATCTGGCAGACCGGGTTCTGGTGATGGAGGAAGGGAAGATTATTTCCGACCACCATGCGCCCGATACCCTGGCCCGCTGGGCGGTGGACCATGGAATTCCTTTTATTCCCCCCCTGGCCAAATTATTTGCCGGGGCAGGTTTTTCCCAGATTCCCGTTACCGTCAAAGAAGGCAGGGAGATTCTCAAGTCTCATTGGTCCCGGATGAAAAAAAATGTCCCCAGTATGGAGACAGGCCCCAAAACTGCCCCGGAAAATTCCCCGGCGACGCACCCGGTGGTGGCCCAAATGGAAAATGTTTGGTTTTCTTACCCCAATGGAGAAGAGTCCTTGAAGAACGTCAGTCTGGAGATCGGACCGGGGACTTTTACCGTTCTGATGGGAGAAAACGGGGCAGGGAAAACCACCCTCTTGAAAATCCTCAATGGTCTCTTGAAACCAAGCCGGGGTCAGGTGAAAATCCTGGGCAGGAATACGGGCAAATTGTCGGTAGAAGAGATTGCTCCCCTAGTGGGTTACCTGTCCCAGGATCCCAATGATTATTTGTTTTTGCCTACGGTAGGCGAGGAATTGACCTTTTCCCTGAAAAATTTTAACATGCCGGATCCTGGTGTGGCCCGGGCGATCAGCGACCAGTTGGGACTGACCCAATATCTGGACAGCAATCCCCGGGATTTAAGTTCGGGCGAGCGGCAGCGGGTGGCCCTGGCCTCCGTGCTGGTGAACCGGCCCCGGCTCCTTTTGCTGGATGAACCCACCCGGGGGCTGGATTATTCCCTGAAGGAAAAACTGGGCGCCTTGCTTTTAGATCTACAGAAACAAGGGCTGGCCATTTTCCTGATCACCCATGATGTAGAGTTTGCCGCGGAGTATGCGGGGGATATTCTGCTCATGGCGGAGGGTACCATTGTGGGACAGGGAGATAAATATGAAATGCTGGCGGATTCCACTTTTTATGCCTCTCAGGTGAGCAAGCTTTTTAAAGACATGGCGCACCGGGTGGTGACCCTGGCCCAGGCGTCGGCCATTCTCCGCACCAGTGAGGAAACCGGTGCCAAAGCCGCTTCTCTTTGAGCGGAAGGAACCGGGGGTAAAACTAAAAATAGGAGGGAAAAAATGATGAGAAAACAGATCACCGGTTTAGTGGGGATCATTTTACTATTCCTGCTTTTGATGCAGGGAAGCGCTCTTGGTGCCGCCGGTTTCAGCGGCAAGCAGGGGGAGGACAGCATCCAAAAAGGAGTGGACTACCTGCACAGGATGCAGAACCCGGACGGCGGCTTTTGCGCCCAAAAAGGCGGCGCCAGCAGCAAAGCCCTGACCAGCTGGGTAGTGATGGCCCTGGCGGCGGCAGGGGAAGATCCGGCCGGCAGTGCCTGGACACCGGCGGGGAAAGGCCCCCTTGATTTTCTGAACGCCAGTGCCCAGCCTCTGGAAGAAACCTGTGACTATGCCCGCTTGCTCCTGGCCTATACGGCGGCCGGAAAGGGCTCCTCCCCTGAAGCCCAAGAACTGGCGCAGACCCTCCTTTCCTTTCAACAGCCGGAGGGCCAGTTTTGGCAGCCGGATCAAGGGGAAACCGGCATGATCAATGCCCATATGTGGTCCCAGCTGGCCCTTGCTTCCCTGGGCGAAGACATTCCCCAGGGGGAAAAAGCGAAAAGCTGGCTGCTCGGTCAGCAGAATGAGGACGGCGGTTTTGGCTGGCTGGAAGGGATGGAAAGCGATGCCGACGACACGGCGGTAGCCGTGCAAATCCTTCTTTTGCTGGGAGAAGGCCCTGAATCGGCCTCTGTGCAACAGGCGCTAACCTTTTTGAAAGGCTTTCAGCAGGAAAACGGCGGCTTCAGCGCCGGGGAATGGATGGGGAAAGAGGCCAATGCCGCTTCCGATGCCTGGGTGGCCCAAGCCATTCTGGCGGCAGGGGAGAATCCTCTGGAAGAAAAATGGGCTGTGGGAGAGAAGAATCTGGTCACCCACCTGCTCAGCCTGCAAACCCAAGACGGGTCTTTTAACTGGAAAGAAGGGGTAAGCTCTTCTCCGGTCACCACCACGGCTTATGCGATCATGGCCCTGGCGGGGAAGCCCTTCCCCGTGAATCTTTCCCATGGCGATCAAAACAGCGGGACCACCGGGTCAGAGGGTCTGTTTACCGACTTGTCTCCCGGGTACTGGGCTTATAACAGCATCGAGTTATTGGTAAACGCAGGCGTGCTGGGTGGTTATCCGGACGGCACCTTTGGGCCGGAAAAGCCCGTCACCCGGGCGGAATTTACCAAATTTCTGGTCAGCGGGCTGGGCCTGGAAAGCCAAAAGAGTGAGGCGGCCGCCCGGTTTCAGGATGTGCCTGCCGGCCATTGGGCCCGGCAATTTGTCTCGGTTGCTCTGGACCAGGGTTTTATTACGGGGCGGTCGGAGACCTCCTTTGACCTTAATGGCAAGATTACCGGAGCCGAACTGGCGGCGATGCTGGTGCGGGCTCTGCCGGAGGAGAAAAGGGTAGATGTGGGGACCGGCCCCTACTGGTACTCCGGATATGTAGAAACGGCAAAAAAAGAAGGCCTGCTTGCTCCCGATTTTCAGGAAAATACGGGGGCGACGAGAGCCCAATGCGCTTTCAGCATCAGCCAATTAATCGGGCTGGAAGCGGAAAAGTAGATTAAACTCTATATCAAATACATTCCTGGGAGATTAAAGGCAATGAAAAAAAATCAAATTGGGGTTATGGTCCTGATTGCCCTGTTGCTGGCCGCCAGCATGGTGCCGGAAAACCCCCTCAACAATATCAACTGGGCCCTTTTTTCCGTGATCATTGTCGGCTTGGCCTTATTCACCTTTTTCCGGAGATTTGAGCATCAGGACATTTCCGCCAAAGAAGTGGTCCTGACGGCGGCCCTGGCTTCTTTAGCAGCCATTGCCCGGGTTCCTTTCGCGGTGATTATGAGCTTGCAGCCCACCACTTTCCTGGTTATGATCAGCGGCTACGTTTTCGGCCCCCAAACCGGTTTTATGGTAGGGGCGCTGGCGGCCTTGGTATCCAACTTTTTTTTAGGCCAGGGTCCCTGGACCCCCTGGCAAATGTTCTGCTGGGGCATGTGCGGAGTAGGCGCCGCTTTACTGGGAAGCCATGCCAAAGGGTATCAGCCGGTGGCCTTTGCCATCCTGGGCGGGGCAAGCGGCTATCTTTTCGGCTGGGTGATGAATATCTGGCATTGGGTCAGCTTTATTTATCCTTTAAACTGGGAGACCTTTTTGGCTACCTATGCCCTGAGCTTTCCTTTTGATACCGTCCATGCCGCGGGCAATGTGGCTTTTTCCCTGGTCTTCGGCCGGTCCTTTTACCAGATTCTACTCAGGTTTAAAAAGAAGCTGACGGTTTCTTTTCGGCAGGCTTAGGCGAACCGGAGAGGAGGGATAACAATGCTGGTTTTTCATAACCTGACCAAAAAATACGGGGATATTACGGCGGTGGATCAATTAAATCTGACCATTGCCAAAGGGGAATTTTTCGGCCTCTTGGGACCAAACGGAGCCGGAAAGACCACCACCATCCGGATGCTGAGCACTTTGACGGTGCCTACGGAGGGGGCCGTATATATTGACGGAGAAAAAACCGGGCGCAACCGGACGGATGTGAAAGCTAAAATCGGTTCCGTTTCCCAGCATTTGAACCTGGAGAACGAGCTCACGGCCTGGCAAAGCCTGGAGTTTCACGGCTGTCTGTACGGAATGAAAACAGAGCTGCGCCGCAAGCGGATTCAAGAGCTGTTGGAATTTACCGGTTTAGCGGACCGGGCTGGGGACCTGGTACGGAAATTTTCCGGAGGAATGAAAAGAAAGCTGATGATTGCCCGGGCCTTAATGCATGGGCCTCAAATCCTCCTTCTTGACGAGCCCACGGTAGGTCTTGATGCGGCCGTACGGCGGAAAATATGGGACCTCATGAAAGAGTTAAACAAAAACGGTTTAACGGTGCTTTTGACCACCCATTACATGGAGGAAGCGGAAAATCTGTGTACCCGGATAGGCTTGATGGATGGGGGGAAGCTGATTGAGCTGGATACCCCCCAAAGGCTGATCGAAAAAACAGGGAAAATTGTTTTGGAGTATTTTCACCAGGGAACGACCAAACGCAGGTTTTTTCTTTCCGAAGAGGAGGCGGTCCGGTGGGCGGCAGGAATCCAGGGCAGAGTGAAGATCCGTCCGGCTAATCTGGAAGATATCTTTGTTTGCTTAACCAATTGAAAGGGACAGGGTGAAGATGGAGCAATTCAAGGCTGTTTTGTGGCAGGACTATATTTTTTTTAAAAGAAAATTTTGGAGCAATACGGTCGGGACCTTGATCGGCCCCCTCTTATATCTCCTTGTTTTCGGCTGGGGCCTGGGCAGTGAAATCCAGGTGGGGGGAAGCAGCTATGTTCATTTTGTGATTCCCGGCATCATCGCCTTAACCACCATGGGGCTGAGCTTCGGCAATGTGGCCAATGATATCAACATTGCCCGCATCTACAGCAAATCCTTCGAAGAGTTGATGGTTGCCCCGCTGCCTATTCCCCTTTATGCCGCGGCGAAGGTTACGGCCGGAGCATTGCGGGGCTTCTATGCCGCCCTGATGATCATAGCCTTATCCCTCATTCTTCGGGTAGGCCTGGGTTTTGACGCTTATTTTATCCTGGTCACCCTCTTAAATTGCTATGTTTTTGCCGCTTTGGGTTTTGCGGTCGGGCTGATCATTGAATCCCATAGGGATATTGCCAAATTTAGCAATTTTATCATCACCCCTATGTCTTTTCTGTGCGGTACCTTTTTTCCTTTGGATAAAATGCCCTGGGGCATTAAGGAATTTATCTGGCTGTTACCCCTGACCCAAACCAGCCTGGCCTTAAGAGGAGAAGGAGGAGATATTTTCAGGATGTTTTTGCACCCGGCAATTTTGCTCGGGTATTTTGCCCTTTTTTTTGTTATCGGTATCAAGGTATGGGCAAAAGCGGAATAATCCATCTATAAGAAGAGGAGTGAAATGGGCCATGAAAGCGGCATTATTACATTTAAATCTAAGCGGTGGTCCGGAGGAGGCCAATATACAGGTGCTGGAGCGGGCCATCGGTTTGGCGGCGGAACAGGGAGCAGACTGGGTGATCACACCGGAAACGGCCGTTCAGGGTTATTTTTTTGCCCGAAAAGGATATGCCAACCAGATTCCGGTCCAGCCTGCCCCCGCTCTGGAGGGAATCCGCCGCTTGGTGGTCCGGCACCGGCTCACCCTTTTTTTAGGGTGTGCGGAGCAGGATGAAGCAACGGGAAAATACTATAACAGCTGTCTGGTTATCGGTCCGGAAGGCCGGATGCTGGGCAGTCATCGCAAAATACGGTCCCATGGCGGAGACACGGAAGCCTGGGCTGCCAAAGGAGAGAGCCTGGCGCCTGTTCCCTGTGCGGAGATGACGGCGGGCATCCTGATTTGTGCCGACTCCTGGTTTGTGGACCATGCCCGGATGCTCAAGGACCGGGGCGCGGATGTGATTATCGTGCCGGCAGCCTGGGCACCGGGGGAACACGGGCCGGAAGACTGCTGGGAAAGATGTTCCCGGGTTTCCGGCCTGCCCGTCTGGGTGTGCAACCAAACCGGCAACCAGGAAATGCTGGATTTTAGCGCAGCCCAAAGCGTGGTGGTTGCCGATGGAGCAACCCGGCTCACCTACAGCGGGTTGGAGCAGGGGGTGCTGCTGTTTGACTGGGATACGGGCAGCCGGTCTTTGGTATCCACGGCCTTTACCTTTGTACCAGTATAGTCTGGCCGTATTCTTTGTTAGGAGGAAACAGAATGAAGCTGCTCGAATTATCAACAGGTGATTACGTGTACCGGTATCCCCATACCCTAGCTGTCTTGTTTAATCAGCCCCGGAAAGTTCTCAGTACTTCTTTGTTCCACGGGGGATACAGGGAAGCTCTGACGGCTATTTTTAACTATCAGATCGACTGTACTGCCGCTATGCCCCGGCTTTCCGACTATCAGGAACAGATGCGCCAGGCGGCAAGGGAAGCCGGCCTTGATCCGGACCGGGTTTCCGGCATGGGCACCGCCGCAGCCATGGAAAACGTGGCCATCCTTTCGGAAAGCTTTCAGCAGCTCACTGTTACCGCCCTGGCCACCGGGGGCGTGGAAGCGAACGGGGGACGGGTAGGGGACCCGGCGGATTATTTTTCCCCCGGGGAAAAAAGGGCTTCTCCCCCGCCGGGAACGATTAATATTATCCTGGTGATTGATGCCGACCTACCTCCCGGGATTCTGGCCCGGGCCCTGGTCACCTGCACGGAGGCCAAAACGGCGGCCCTCCAGGAGCTGATGGTAGGCAGCAATTATTCCACCGGTTTGGCGACCGGGTCCGGAACAGACCAAACCATGGTCGTGGCCAACCCGGCTTCCCCTTTATACCTGGAGAGTGCGGGCAAACATTCCAAGCTGGGCGAACTGATCGGCCGCACGGTAAAGCAGGCGGTCAAAGAAGCCCTATGGCGCCAGACCAGGCTGTCTCCCCAGCGTCAGCATAGTATCTTGCGACGCATGAAACGGTTCGGCATCACAGAAGAAACCCTGTGGCAGGACTACCGGCAGGAAAGGGAAGGTGCCATGACCAGGGCCGAGTTTTTATCCTGTTTGCACCGGATGGACCAGGACCCTTGGCTGGTAACTTTTACCTCTCTCTATCTGCATGTGCTGGATCAATTTTTGTGGAATTTGTTCTGCGGAGAAGAAGCCCTGGAGGCGGGCAACCAACTGGCGGCCCTGACCGCCGTGAAGTTTTGCATTCCCGTGGTGCCGGTAACGGCACCGGAACCGGAGTATTTTATTTCCCTGTGGGAGAAACTGCTGCTTTCCATTTTACACAGTAAATTCAGGGACGGTTCTTGAATTGAATTAAAGAATGAAATAGAGGTGGGTATGGTGTATTTAACGAATATTGCGTCATCGTCACGTTATTTGAATTGGTTTGAGCAGAGCTGGCATCAAATAGCTGATTTTACCAAAAAAAACAGGCTGGACGGGGTGGAGTTGATTGTTCATCACGATGCCCCGGATCTGACGGCGATTCCCCCCAATTTGGTGCAGGGGCTGCATTTGACCTATTGGCCGGTATGTTTGGATTTTTTGCGTCAGGACAAGGAAGCCCTTTTACGTCAATTCGGCAATGAAGAAAATATTCGCATGTATTACGAAGGGCTGACACCCCAATGTATGATTAACCATTATAAAAATGAATTAAGGATTGCCAAACAATTAAAAGTGAAGTATGTGGTTTTTCATGTGAGCCATGTGGAGCTGGCCCATATTTATACTTGGAAATTTTCTTATCATGACCGGGAAGTGTTGGATGCTGCGGCAGATCTGATTAACGAAGTGTTCCGGGAAGAAGAGGGGGAAATTACCCTATTATGTGAGAATTTATGGTGGCCGGGCTTAAACTTCCTGGACCCGGATGAAACAGAACGGTTTATCAAAAGGATTCAATACCCCAATAAAGGGTTTATGCTGGACATCGGACATTTGATGATTACCAATCCCAGGTTGACAAACGGGCAAGAAGCGGTGAACTATATTCTGGATACATTGAAAAATTTAGGCGCCGTGAAGGAGTGGATTAAAGGGATTCATTTAAATATGGCTTTATGCGGGGATTATTTACAGCAAGATCATTCGGGAAAGGCGGAAAAATTAGATCAAATAGAAAATATTTGGGACCGGTTTCTGGAAGCCCGGGACCATATTTTAAATATTGACGTCCATGTCCCTTTTGATGATCCGGCGATTCGGAAGGTGATCGACTTTATTCAGCCCCAATATGTGGTCTTTGAAGTAGAGCCAAAGGATGTTCAGCAATTTGCCCATTTTATCACGGCGCAAAATCAAGCCCTGGGCAGGATGCCATAACGAAAAATCAGGTGCTAGTATCGTCACTGTCATTCTGAACCGATCTGTTTAAAGAGGTGCCACACCCAGAAGGTGAGAAGGAAAGAATCTTCTCACTTTTTTATTTTTTTCATGCGCATTATAGCATGCAGCCACATATATTGGGTTTAGGAAAACAACTTAGCCGCCGCTAATAAGATGAGGGGGAGAATTTATGAGAGAGGCATTAATACGGTTAAATCAGTTACCCATAGGTAACCTGGCTAGAGTAAAGCAAATTACCATTAACGGTGATTTGAGGAGACGCATGCTTGATCTAGGGTTGATTATCAATACTCCGGTAGAGGCCATCCAAAAAAGCCCTTCCGGCGACCCAACCGCCTATTACATTCGCGGTGCCGTGATTGCCCTGCGGTCTGAATTGGCTTCAAATATATTGGTGGAAGCAATTTAAGGGGGGGAGAGCATTAAAATGGGTTCAACTTGATCTTTATGTTTGACCAGATACCCGGTTTCCCAGGAAGGCGGGGCTTTTATTTGTAAATTCGGGGACGGTTCTTGAATTGAATGGGGTCCGTTTTCCCGTTGATACCTCTTCTTTGTAATAGTACATATAGTTCATTCAATTCAAGAACCGTCCCCGAATTTACCTGAATTTACTTTACTTGCTTATAAAAAAATGAAACCGCATAAGCAGTTTCATTCTAGATTTTTCCAAAAGAGCCTATCAATGATTACTTGCTCTTGAAATCAATTCAAAACCGTTTCTGAATTGAATTGATAGGCGCTCAGCTTGCCAGCCTCTCCTTATGTACCGGATCACCAAAGTGCCCTATTACACCCTTTAAGCCAATGATTTCATTTGCTGCGTCCAGCTCGGCGATCCTGAACTCGGCGATGGCAACCCGAAAATAATCGTCCAAAGCTTCTATTTGGGTCATGTCATATCCTGAATTTTCCAGGCCCCTTATTTTTTCTTGCACCTCAGCATAATTACTTCTCAGCTCAGTAATTTCTTCCGCACCGATGATGGCATACGCCTTCTCTTTGGTATCCGGCAGTTTTTGTAGCGCTTCCCGTAATTGGCTTAATTGAAGGGAGATATTTTCTGTATCATCCATCACATTTTCTTGGTTGTCCGGTTCAGAGTCAGCGTCGCCTGGCAGATCTTCCAGCGCATCCAGTTCGGCGATCCTGGACTCGGCGATGGCAACCCGAAAATAATCGTCCAAAGCTTCTATTTGGGTCATATCATACCCTAGATTTTCTAGATCCCTTATTTTTTCTTGCACCTCAGCATAATTGCTTCTCAGCCCGGTAATTTCTTCCACACCGGTAATAGCATCCGCCTCCTCTTTGGTATCCGGCAGTTTCTGCAGCGCTTCCCTTAACCTGTCCAATTGAAGGGAGATATTTTCCGTATCATCCACCATATTTTCTTGATTGTCCGGCTGAACGGCACTTTCGCCTGACAAATTTTCCAACGCATCCAGATCGGCGATCCTAGCCTCGGCAATAGCAAGACGGAAATAATCCGCCAGTGCCTCTATTTCGCTATAAGGAACTCCCAACTCTACCAGTGTAGCTATTTGCGCTTTTACATCGGCATAAACCGCACGAAAGGCCGCAATTTGTTCAGGGGTGGTGATGGCATCGGCCAGCTCTTTTGTTTTGGGAAGCTTCATCAATCCTTGACTGTTTAAAATATTTAATTTATCAAATTCCGCCACCCGTTCTTTTGCCATATTTAGATTGGCATAATTCGGTAAAGATTCAATCTGTTCTTGACTTACCCCATAGCCCTTGAGCAACGTAATGATGCTTTCCGTGTTTTTTATATCGGCATCAAGACTGCTTCTTTTGCTTTTAGGAATGGCATTTTTTTCTTCTCTGTTTGCGGGATATCCATCAAGGACATATAATAATTCATTGAATTTGGCATTCCAAGTCGTGCAATCTTTGGAGGCGGCACTAAAGGCTTTATATGCCGTTTCTATTTCTTCTTTTGTGAGGGTATCATACCGTGCAATGATATCTTCCATCACCGCCACTTGTTCATTTAATTCGGGAAGCAGATTTGCCACATATACATCATTGAAATAAATAGATGTTTGCATGGAATTCTTGGCATAGGCAACTTTTTCTTCTAAGAAGTCCTTATTAATGTCAAACAATACGAAATTCACTTTATATTTGGGCAAAATGCTATCATAGAATTCTATATAGAAATTAATATTTTTAATATCCATTAAAGATATTGATTTATATTGTATCTTGGTTTGTGCCAGCAAAGCATTGCGAAAAAGCAGAATACCTGTAGGGGATACAATCGCCGTTGGACTAGTGGCTATTCTTGTTGATCCAACAGTGATATAGTTGGGATAAGAAGCGGGAATCTGAGCGTCATATTGATATTGCAGCAAACGGGCTCCTTTTAAGATGTCGGCCAGAAGGGCTTCAGGATCAATAATATGTACATTGATCTCGTTTGTCACAAAATTAATATCATTTATGTCCATAGAAACCGCAGCGCCGAGGGGAATATCGCCACCCAATTTATATTCGGGGATCAAGGCATATTTCATTTCCTCCAGTACTTGTAAACTTTTATTCATCGTGGCTAGCTTCTCGTAGGCAATATTCAGCCTGCCGCCGCTGACGAAATCTGCATCCGCGATGTCCTTGTTGCTAACACCGTATGTGACGGCAGCATTTTGCGCTGCCACGCATTGATTATATAAATTTTGCAGGAAAGTGACACTCGTTACTCTATTGACAGCTTCTACACTCTCCGGTAATGCCATGATTTTTTCGATATATAAATCAAGCTTTTCTTTTCCCAGGACACACTCCCTCATGGCATCATTTAAGCGGTTATATGCCAGCTGCAGTTCTTGTGCCGTGGGCCTCGATTGCGCTAAAACACCTTCGGCCTCTCTTTTTTTCTCTTCCATAAAACTATAAAAAGAGAGCGGGTAATCTTCTTGCTGCATTTGATCCGCCTGGGCGACGGCATTGCTAAGGGACCTTTGATCCACAGCAATATTGCATCTTAATGCCTTTTGAGCATTTTTGATTTTTTCATAGGCCTGGTCCAGCTGTTCCGGCGTAAGATTGGCGCTATCTACAATATTCTGGGCGTCATTTACGGCCGCGGCCAAATTCTCCATAGAACCTGAAGTATAATAGTCTTCCGGCAGCCGGCTAAAAGCTTTGATTTCTCTTGCCAGCATCCCTTTGTTGGCATGCTCCGCAGTAATATTGACACAATAGTTTTTTCCGTTATGGGTGGCAGAGAAGCTTGTGCCCACAACATCGTTCAGCCAGGTATCCGCAAGGGAATCTTTGCCGGCGAGTTTTACAAAAGCGTAGTTGATATTTCTTTTTCCCGCCACACTCATGATACCCATGCCAATATCCGACCCAACAGGTTCCGGGATGATATTGATATTGGCAATTTGCAAGGTGCTGGGGGTGAAAAGCACAGGCTGTCCATAAATAGGCAAAAATTCTCCCATATGATGGCCGTCAAAAATATCGCCGATTCGCGCATTTTTCACAACCTTCATGGTGATCACAGTGCCATCAATACTTAAATCCGCAAAGCGGCCTCCCCCTTCATCCTCATCCCGCAAAACGCCAAAGATATACTCCATTTCCCAAAGGAAACGATCAATCCGTTCGGTGGCAAAACCAAGACCCAGATAATTATAAAAACCGCCTACAGGTCCGGCATCGTTGATATCCCCTTTAATGTCCTCACGGGGATAGCCTTCTTTGACCAATTCGTCAATCAGCCCGTTTGCCTCTGCGACCATGCCCTTCAAGGCGGGAAGGTCGCTATCGGCGATTTTGTCTGCCTCTTCTTTGTCTGTGGGAAACTCAAGCAGGAGTTCCTGCAGCATTTCAACCTTTTTCCCCATGGTATAGTATTCTTTTGTTGCGGAGACACTTCCAATGGTTATTTTAGCCAGATAACTGTCTTCTGTAATATCGCTGAAAGTATGGCTGATCAAGCCGTTTTCCGCGGTCTCGGTATAGGTATATTTTGCTGTTTCACTGCCCATTGGATACAATTCAAATACTGCCTGGGCATTTTCTGCCGCATTTGCCACGGTGGCCCTGACGATCAGCTCTGTAGCCGAGCTTCCTTTGGAAACCGTCATTTCTTTGATCGTTACGGATACAACACCGCCGCCCGAATGTCCGCCGCCCGAGCTTCCCGTTGTCTTATCGGCAGTAATTGTTGTCCCACCTTTTTCACCGACTACTTCTTTCCCGTTAATAGTAGCTTTTACGCCTTCACTTAGTTCAAGCTTGGCCGGTTCCTTGCTGAAAGTTGTTCCGGAAGCGGCCGAGGATAATGTGGCAGAATTGATCGAGCCGCTTCCCGTTATGACAGCCGGGGCATTGATAACCGCGCTTTGGATCTTGTTATTATTCTCTATCGTTGTTCCCGGAATATTATCTGCAATTGTAAAATCTGAAATGCTCCCATCATTGATAACCCTGGTTTGCTCGCCTGCCACAATTAGGGTATCTACCGTACCTTTGATCGTAACCTGAATATCATTTCCACTAATATTAACCTTCTGATAGGCGCCGTCCAAAATGACATTCTCATCGGCAGACAATTGTTTTATCACGGTACCGTTTGAAGAGACAACGCGCACAGTATCTCCAACCTTTTCCACCAGCACCGTATTTTCTAAAATACAATTTTCAAAATGGATGGAATTAGCCCCGCCGCCCTGAATCCGGGTTTTCCCCGTGACGGTTACCTGATTAAACCAGACATCTCCTTCCCCAACCCCTTTGGCAATGACCAGATCTCCCTTAATGGTAATCCCTTTCAATGTAACGCCCGGTACATGAATGGAGACGTTGCCTTCCACAGTTTTTTTGCCATCAATTAACTCATAAATTCCTTCTTTTTCAATATTCGTCACACGGGCCCGGGTAAAGTCATTTAATTTTGCCAAAGTAACAACCGCTTCTGCCCGGGTAATTGGTTTGGCAGGGGCAAAAGTACCGTCAGGATAACCGTTCATCAAATTGTTTTTTACTACCGCCGCTACCGCATCTTTACACCAAACAGGGATCTTTTCCTGATCACGAAAAGAATTCAAAGCATCAGTACCGCCGGAAGACAACACTGCTAATTTGCCGATGATGGCGGCAACCTCCGCCCTGGTAATATTCTTTTCCGGGCGGATGGTTTGATCCTCATAGCCGCTTAGATAGCCGGCAGCAGCGGCTTTGGCGACATCATCATAATACCAGGCATCTTTTTTGACATCCTTAAAATGAATCTCTGTTTTTTGGCTAAGTTGCTGTGCTTTACTGACTAAAGCCATAAACTCCGCTCTGGTGATGTAATTATTGGGTTTGAAAGAGCCGTCCTGATACCCTGTAATCCATCCTTTTTCCATCCAGCTGTTAATTTGCGCCGCCGCCCAGTGGTTGGCCACATCCGATGCTCCTTTTTCCGCACTTGCCGTGCCCGTCATGGCAATAAAACCAAAAAGCATGATCAAGCAAAGCAGGTAGGGCATCCATTTTCTGGTTTTACTCGGTCTATTTTTTTTCATCTCTCAACTCTCCCTTATCATCAATTCTGAAAATCACCCCAAAATAAGGCGGTTTAATATGCTAGTTCCTCCAAAAACGCCTTAATTGCCACGGCGGCCTCTGCTCTCGTGGTATTCGCTTTTGGGGCGAATCTTTGATCAGAGTAGCCGTGCAAAATACCAATATTTTGCGCAGCATTAACGTCCTTTTTTGCCCAGTCGCTGATGCTGGCATCATCGGTAAACCTGGTTGCAGCCTCCTCATGAATAGCCTTTCCGCCATTTTTTTCATACACGCGCATCATGATAGAAGCCATTTCCTCTCTGGTTATCGGCGCATTGGGTACAAATGTGTCTTTTGTTTTACCATGCACTATAGCACTTGCATATGCTTTGGCAATATCCTCGGCATACCAGGCGTCAGAAGGTACATCCTGGAACACCGTACCTGCCCCATCATTTTCCAGATCAAAGGCTTTTACCAGCATGGATACAAATTCCGCCCGGGTCACTTTATTCTGAGGATAAAAATTGCCCTTGAAACCTGTTACAAAGCCCCGGTCTGCCATCCATTCAATGTCCATTTTAGCCCAACTGTTTTCGATATCTCCAAATACCGTTTTCTTTTCCATGATGATATATTGGGAAAAATGGGAAACTGAGAAAGTGAATTGTCCTAAACCAGTACTCTTGCCGCCCACATAGTCCCAACTCTTACTATCGCTACGATAGCAATAAGCGCCCAGTCTGGCCGGATTGGCTACTCTGTCGGCATCATAAGCAAGAGTTATCTCAATAGGACTGCTAAATTCTTTCATCAATGCGTTTCCATGATAAAAGTTAATTTCGTATGCTTTGCTGACAGAATTCTCCAAACCCAGGATCTCTTTTTTCTCCGGGTGTACCGTTATTCTTAGATTGTTGCCCTGTGTATCCAGAGCCTCTGCCGGAATGGAAAATACAAAATCATTGCCTTTAATGGTCCAAGCTATCTTCTTTGTGCTGGTTTCCTTTAAAATTTCCCCCGGTATTTCTATTACCCAATCCCTTGTATTTACTGAGGGAATAGAGGCATCGATCAATAGAGAATTATTTTTCACCGTATTTAATATTTTAGGTTGAACTTTTACGGTGGCACTGCAGGAGCCATCCGGATTATTTTCCAACTGGACAATTCTGTCCCCTGAATCCGCACTGTCTGCCCCGGAACCACCGCCAGAGCCCCCGCCGGAACCACCACCCGGATTTTCTCCCGGATCGTCACCAGGATCTTCTCCCGGATTTTCGCCTGGATTCTCACCCGGATCTTCAGGGGGACCATTATCTCCATTAATCACCAGGGTATAATTACCACCTGCCAGTGTTCCCGGCAAATACTCGCCAAAGTTAGATATCTTTAAAACATAGTCTCCTTCTTCCAAAGGTGTCGTCAAACTGTTGCCATTATAAAGGTTGTCATTAATCAAGACCTTCAACAATTGATTTTCCTGACCACTCTTCCGGTACAAATCCACGTGGCAATAGATATCGCATTTTACCCGAAAAACAAATGGTCCTTCTTTTTTGACCGTAAATTTAAAGGTATCCTCATCTTCAAAATAGTCTAGCGTACCCACCTTTTTTACATTTACCGCTATGGGATTATCTATGCCTGGATAGTCATCCTGAACATCTTCCTTTTTGATCATGGCCATCTGGATCAGCGCCGGCAAATTTTTCAAATCTAAAGAAGAAGCCCCGGCTGATGTCGCTTTCATACCTGCTACGTTATATACCCCATAACCGGAATAGATCGACGCCGGATCATGAATCTCATTGATGTATTCAATCTTTACGGAAGCGCCTGACGGGGCGGGAATGATATAGACCCAGTCCTTTATTTCACTAGTTGAGCCATCCTCTTGATAATTCTCTCTCATATTCATATAGCATCCGCCGTTGTTATTGGTAATCGCTATACCGACTCTGGACTGGGCGGGAAGATCCATTTTGACCTTTACCACAGGAGTTTCCACAATCCTCAGGGTACTTAAAATATCAGGTATATCCTGTCCTTTAATTCGAATATAGTACTCTCCTTCCGGCACACTTTCCGTTCCCCAGGCAAATGATTGATACATATTTCTATTGACATATTGTTTACTGCTTAATATCTTCCCACCGCTGTCCTCAAGGGGAGTCAGGTTTCCCACCCCGTCTTTTGTAAATATTTCCAGGCTTAGCAGCTCACTGGAGGTATTGACCGGGTCATCGCTGACGCTTAAAAACTGGAGGCTATAGCCCTTTTTGTTCTGACCGGCGGTATCAATCTTAAACCATCTGCTTTGTCCATAATGTTTAAAGGTGACATCACTGGCCTCTCCCCCCAGGACAAGGGGAGAAGCATGGGCGCCAATATCCTGCAGAAAATCCTCATCCCGGATCAAAGCAGCCACAATCTCGCCAGGTTCCGGAGAATTCACCGTGACCACAGGATTATGCTCATTACCCCCGATGGGCTCATTCATTAAGTAATAATCCAAGGTATAGTCCTCTAGCCAATCCGGCAGGATATAATTAAATTTATAGTCGCCATAGGGCAATTCAACGGTTGCGGTAAAAGTTTTCCCATCATCCGGTCTCACTTGTGCGTCGGCCGTACCCAGATAGTCGTACTTATTCCCCCCGGCAGTGTCCCTGCAATAGATATCGATGCCGATCTTTTCAGGAATCACCCCATGATCCGGAATGGTAATCACAAATTTTTGCCTAGCCAGACCCCCTACTTTTACAATCACCTTCTGTGACTGAAAATGGCTTTGCGTGCTTTCTACTTGCAACCCAATCTGGTCTCCCACAGAGTATTGGCTTAAATCAACGGGTACTTCTGCCCTTCCTCCGGAAAGTGTAAATGATTTTTTAATTTCATTCCCGTCTGCCGCCACATATCCTTGGCTTTCGGAATATCTTACCCGGCGGTATGTCAATGTCCCCTGGTCCTCGGCAGTGGTATCCGTGCTGCCAACCTCATTTTGGGCACGGATTTCTATCGTACTTTCCCCTTTGATCAAGGTCTTTCCGGGATCAAGGACAAACTGTTTAAATCTTACAGGCTGGGAATTTTTGATCCCATCATTATTTAAAATCTTCATTTGTACGGTGGAATCTTTTTGGATCCTTCCTTTTTCATCAAAATATTGATAATCCTGTGCACAAGTATTGTCGATTATTTCTTGGAACAACGTCCTCCCTTTCAGGCCCATGTCCTGTGCTTTCAGCAATGCCGCCATTCCGGTGACAAAAGGAGCGGCCATGGACGTCCCCATGAGATATTCATACCTGTCCGCTCTATTGTCATCCCGATAGGTACTGACAATATTCATCCCGGGGGCATGGACAATTCTTGCCGATAAATCCGGATTAAAGGAGGCAAAATCTGTTTCCACAAATTCTCCCTCCACACACTGAAAAGCCGATACGGCCAAAACACCTTCGCAGCCCCCGGGATAGAGAATATTTCTTTTATCATATTCATTGCCGGTGGAAGCAACGACCAATACATTCTTTGATACGGCATAATCAATAACCTCTTGCATAGCCCTGCTGTCTCCATCCGTGCCCATGCTGAGATTGATGATATCCGCCCCGTTATTTACCGCATAAAGTATGCCGTTTAATACATCAATCAGATTACCTTGTCCCTCGCTGTTTAAAACACGGATCGGCATAATCTTCGCGCCGCCTGCCACACCGGCAATCCCTTTGCCGTTATTGGCAATTCCGGCGGCAATCCCGGCCACATGAGTGCCATGTCCCTCACCATCCTCGGGATCCTGATCGTTGTTCACAAAATCATAGCCTGGGACGATCCTATCTTCCAGATCTTCATGATTTAACTGGACTCCGCTGTCTACAACAGCAATGGTCACATGGGAAAGGTTTTGCTGCACGATGTCTTTATCCCATTGTTCTAAGGCATCGACGGCATCTAGTCCCCACTGCAAATTCCCGCAATAATAGGGATCATTATACTCCAATGCACTTCCGCTCCCCAGAGCAAAGAAGCGCAGCATTGGTTCCGCGTACTCTACCGCCTCGGAGCTTTCAAGGGCAGAAATAACCGCATCTATTTTTTTCTTAGAAGAGATTTCTACGCCCAGATATGGAGAAGCCGTCGGTACATCCATCTTGACAACTTCAGCATCACAATTTTCCACTTGATAAACGATTTCGGAAACTGCTGATTCCCGGATTGCAGATAAACTTTTCAATCCCTTATTTTCTAATGGAACATTTTTGTACTTCACCAGTATCTGATCGGAAATGATGCTTTTTTCTCCTTGAATGCTTGGAACATCTTGAATAACAGGGGGTAAGGGATCCTCATTCTCCTCTATTTGGCTTTCATAGGGAAATCTTTCTTGTCCCAAATCAAAAGAATCCAAATTATACGGTTCCCACAGGCAAATGTTTTTTTGGGCAATCGCATCTTTTTTAATATTTACTGCTGTATCTGCATTAGCACCGGCTGGTAGCACAGAAGTCCATAGAAATACAAGTGCAATTAAAAAAGACATGCGTTTATTTAATCTTTTTAAATTTTTTTTTCTCTCCAACATAATCCTCCCCATTAAATTCCTTTCCTTGTTTAGACAAAAAATAAAATCCCTCACCTCTTTCTTTATTTAAGTTTTCCTCCTTTCTTTATTTTTGTTTATTCTTTTTGCACAGAACAAAAGTATTATGATACTTTTGTTCCCATAACAACGTTGTTTTTATGTTTTTCGCTTTAAAAACAAAAAACCATGAAAATAACGGGTATACAAAAATACCCTTACCTTCATGGTAATACGTTCTGCTATTCTTCAATTTTAGCAATGTAAACCTTCTTGATTTACATTTTAAACATTTCAACTTTACAACATAATATAATGTTAAGGATGATGGGCAGTTCTTCTGCTTCTATAGGCATTTTCAAATGCATTTTAGCCAATTTTTCAAAGCCTAAGCATATATCTCCTGGTTACACGCAGTTTTAAATTTTTCCAAAGAAAAGTTGGCAAAGTTCATCTGCCAACAAGCTTGCATTGCCATAAGTTCAGGCTAAGATTTATAAAAAATCATCCTTTATAGAAATAAAAATGGGATATCATTCCATTCATATTTCAATTCATTATAATTTAATTTGCTAGTTAGTGTCAAGTTATTGTAAATGTAAAAAGTTGATCCTCTCTAGGTGGTGTTGTCACAATCATTGAGATCAGTCTTTCTCTTCTTCATTTGACACAAAATGTTCAAATGACTGTGACAAAACTGACATAATTGCCAGATAGAATATAAACATGGAAATAAAATGAAACCACTGAGGAAAGGGAAAATTGTCATTGGCTTGAAGCATAAGACATTTCCAAAATCACAACTGCAGCAGCAGTTTTTACATAAATTTTTACTCTCTATTCTCCTCTCCCCTAGAACCGGAACTTGATCCGGTTTTTTCTTTTTTCCTGCCGGAACCCCCCGGGTGCTTGCGGGTAGAGAAGCCTAAAATTTATTCCTATATGATTAGCACTTAAAGCTTTAGCCACATATATTGGTTTTGGGAAATAATCTTAACCGCAACTAAAACAAATGGGAGAGGAGAGTTTTCAAATGGGTTTAACCAGTCAATCAACAGGAGTAAGTGTTTTAAACAACTCCTTTGATGTCAGGACCACCGGTAACGAACTGGTTATAGCACTGGGCGGAAATCCCAACGTGGGAAAGAGTACGGTTTTTAACAGTTTAACGGGACTTAACCAGCACACGGGAAACTGGCCGGGTAAAACCGTCATCAATGCCCAAGGCAGGTGCAGATTTAAGGAGCAGCAATTTACCCTCGTCGATATTCCAGGCACATATTCCCTGATGTCAAATTCTGTGGAGGAGGAGATTGCCAGAGATTTCGTCTGCTTCGGTAAACCGGATACGACCGTAGTGGTAACTGATGCTACCTGCCTGGAAAGAAATCTGAACCTGGTCCTGCAAATACTGGAAATTACCGATCGGGTTGTGGTATGTGTCAATCTCATGGATGAAGCGCACCGGAAAAAAATTAAAATTGATCTCACGGAGCTTTCAAGGCAACTGGGCGTACCGGTAATCGGCACCAGTGCCAGAAGCAAAAAGGGCCTCAATGGCCTCATGGATGCGGTCTATAGCGTAGCGCAAAAACAGCTTAAGACCACTCCCTTAGAAATCACTTATGACCCATTGATAGAACAGGCGGTTCAAATGATTGAGCCTGACGTAGCAAAGCTGGTCGGTAATGAAATAAACAGCCGCTGGGTGTCTCTGAAACTTCTGGATGGGGAAAAGTCCATTTTACGCTCTTTAGAGAATTATCTGGGGTTTCACCTGGCTACTTGGCGTAAGTCTCCCACTTCTTTAAGCGGGAGTTCAACGCCAAGTACGCCATGCATGTGCAGTTCTATAAATTCAGAGGGAGTAGAGTCTTCCTCTGAATTAAGAACTTGCTTCAATCCGGCAGTTGAAGAAACCCTTGCTGCTTCGCTGACAAGGGCAAAAGAGTTCTTACAGAAAAATAACATTGACTCAGACCGGTTTAGGGATCTGGTGGTATCCACGATTGTGCATAAAGCGGAAGAAATCTGCCGTGATAAGGTGGTTGTTTTTGAAGACCGGGGCTTTAACAAATGGGACCGCAAAATCGACAGCATCCTTACCTCCAGAGTTTTTGGCATCCCGATCATGGTATGCCTGCTGGGGATCGTGTTTTGGCTTACGATTGCCGGGGCCAATGTACCCTCGGAGATGATCGCTACCTTCCTGTTTTGGGTGGAAGGACATCTCACCGCGTTTTTTTTCAGTATCCATGCGCCGGCATGGCTGCACGGCCTTCTTGTCACGGGTGTGTACCGGACTTTAGCCTGGGTCGTTTCTGTCATGCTCCCGCCCATGGCGATTTTCTTCCCTATGTTTACCCTGTTGGAAGACTTAGGGTACCTGCCTCGTGTGGCATTTAACCTGGATGGTTTTTTCAAACGGGCATGTGCCCACGGAAAACAGGCGTTAACCATGTGCATGGGTTTCGGATGCAATGCGGCCGGTGTTATTGGCTGCCGGATTATTGATTCCCCCAGGGAACGACTTATCGCCACCATCACCAACAACTTTGTTCCTTGCAACGGCCGTTTCCCCACTCTGATTGCCGTATCATCAATCTTTTTAGGAGGGATAGTCTCTCAGCCTTATCGCTCTTTCGTATCTACATTCGCTATGGTGGCCGTCGTCTTGCTGGGCGTATTTATGACGCTGGTGATCTCTAAGATTCTCTCGAAAACGATCTTAAAAGGAATGCCCTCTTCTTTTACCCTGGAACTTCCTCCCTACAGAAAACCTCAGTTGGGACGGATTTTAGTCCGGTCCATTCTTGACAGGACCCTGTTTGTTTTAGCCCGGGCAGTTTGTGTGGCGGCGCCTGCCGGACTGGTGATCTGGGGTATGGCAAACATACAGGTAGGAGGAGTCACCCTTCTGGTCCACTGTGCCAATTTCCTTCAGCCCTTTGCCCAGCTCATTGGGCTGGACGGATATATCCTGATGGCATTTATCCTGGGCCTGCCGGCCAATGAAATTGTCGTGCCCATCATCATCATGAGTTACTTAGCTGCCGGTAGCATGCTGGAATTAGACAGTCTGGAGGAACTGAGAACCCTTCTGGTTTCACACGGCTGGACCTGGTTAACAGGGGTTTGCGTGATGCTGTTCTCTTTGATGCATTATCCCTGCGGCACGACGCTATGGACGATCAAAAAAGAAACCCAGAGTATGAAATGGGCCTTTGTTTCTTTCCTGGTGCCGACCATTACCGGGATCATCGTATGCTTTGTTGTGGCTCAACTAGTAAGGGGGTTAGGATTGGCTTTTTGATTTGTTTCAACCTGAAATTGGGTATTTTACGGGGTCAGGCTGGTATTTAAGCCTGACCCCGTATGGCCCGCATAGCGTTTAAAACGGCCAGCAGGGCTACGCCTACATCGGCAAAGACCGCTTCCCACATGGTGGCCAATCCGCCGGCGCCCAGAATCAGCACGATCCCTTTGATGCTTAAGGCGAGAATAATATTCTGCCAGACAATATTCCGGGTCTTCTTGGCTATTTTAATGGCTTCGGCCAGTTTGGACGGTTCATCGGTCATCAGGACGATGTCGGCAGCTTCGATGGCGGCGTCGGAACCCAGGCCGCCCATCGCGACGCCAATATCGGCTCGTGCCAGTACCGGTGCGTCGTTGATACCATCTCCCACAAATACCAGGTTGCCTCCTGACCGGCTTTTTCCCGTGAGATGCTCCAGTTGATGTACCTTTTGATCGGGAAGCAGTTCGGCATAGATTTCATCCAATGCTAATTCCTTTCCGATCTGCTCTCCTACTCTTTTACTGTCTCCCGTAAGCATGACAAGTTTTTTTACCCCCAGGTCTCTTAGGGCTTTCACCGCTTTTAGACTATCTGATTTGATCTCATCGGCGATGACAATATACCCGGCATATGCTCCGTCTACGGCCAGATGAACGATGGTGCCCGGAATTTCAGGGTCTTCATAGAGAATATTCTCCTGTTCCATGAGCCGGTCATTCCCGGCCAGAACAGCTCTGCCTTCCATGGTTACTTTGGTCCCATGGCCGGAAATTTCCTCATAGCCTGAAATCCTTCGGGCGTCGATTTCCCGGCCAAAAGCTCTTTGAATGGAAAGAGCGATGGGATGGTTGGAATAGCTTTCCGCATAGGCGGCGTATTCCAGAAGATCGGCGTTGGTGAGCTCACCTTTGTTCACCACCTGAGTGACCTGAAAGACTCCTTTGGTGAGCGTGCCGGTTTTATCAAATACGACCGTATCTACTTTGTTTAGGGCTTCCAGATAGTTTCCCCCTTTGATGAGGATGCCCCGCCTGGATGCGCCGCCGATGCCGCCGAAAAAGCCCAGAGGAATGGATACGACGAGAGCGCAGGGGCAGGATACCACCAGAAATACCAGCGCCCTGTTGATCCACTGGGTGAAGGACGCCCCTGGAATAAAGAGGGGAGGCAGGAAGGCCAGCAAGACGGCGGTACCCACCACGAAAGGGGTATAGTAACGGGCAAATTTGGTAATGAAATTTTCCGTAGGCGCTTTTTTGCTGCCTGCGTTTTGCACCATTTCCAGGATTTTGGCAACGGTGGAGTCACTGTATCTTTTTGTGACTTCCACAGTGAGGAGGCCGTTTTTGTTCACGGCACCGGATAGCACCAGGCTCCCTCTTTCCACATCCTGGGGGATTGATTCCCCGGTGAGGGAAGAGGTGTCCAGGGAGGAGGTACCTTCCCGGACCTGGCCGTCTAAAGGGACCTTTTCTCCCGGTTTGACCAGAATCAGGTCGCCAATACTTACCTCTTCGGGGGATACCTTGCGGATTTCGCTGCCTATTTTCAGGTTGGCATAGTCGGGGCGGATATCCATCAAAGCGGCGATGGACTGCCGGGACCGGTTAACAGCCAGATCCTGAAAGAATTCCCCGACTTGATAGAACAGCATCACGGCAGCCCCTTCCGGGTATTCGCCGATGGCAAAAGCACCCAGGGAAGCAAGGGACATGAGAAAATTTTCATCAAGAATCCGGCCCTGGGTGATATTTTTCCCGGCCTTCAGCAATATGTCGCCGCCAACAAGGAGAAAACTGACCAGATAAAGGGCAAATTCCCCCTGGCTTGGTAAAGAAAAAAGAATGGCCATGAGGAAGAAAAAAGCCCCAGTGCCGATGCGTATGATTTTTTTGACATTTGAAGGCTGGGCGGGCAGAAGATCTTCTTTCTGAGCCTCTCTCTTTTCCATTACTTTCACATGGGGCTCCAATTCTTTGACGATTTTATTGGTACCGGATAGGATGGCCTGGAGATCTGATCCTTCTCCTCCCTGGATGGTCAGGGTCTGAGTGGCAAAATTCAGGGAAGCGGAAGCAACTCCTGCCATATTGTTAACCTGTTGCTCAATTTTTAAGGCGCAGTGGGCGCAGTCCAAACCTTCCAAAATAAGTTCTTTTTTTAATCCGTTGATCATCTTTCATCCTCTCCCTGCTCTTTCTTGGTGCGATGTTATTTTTCGTTGATATGGGTTAAGCCCTGATCAAATATTTGTTTTACGTGTTCGTCATCCAGGGAATAATAGACGACTTTGCCCTCCTTCCGGTATTTGACCAGCCGGGCCTGTTTCAGGACCCGCAGCTGGTGGGAAATTGCTGAGTGGGTCATGCTTAAGAGAGCGGCAATATCGCACACACACATATCTGATTCGGCTAAAGCCCAGAGAATGCGAATCCTTGTGGTGTCGCCAAAGACTTTAAAAAGTTCGGCCAGGTCATAGAGGCTTTCTTCCGGAGGCATTTTTTTCTGTACGGAGGCAATAATGTCCTCGTGGATAACGGTGCAGTCGCACTTTTCGATACCGTATTTGTCAACCATTCTCATCTGGCTCCTTTCCTTTAAATATAAAACATACATATGAACAAATGATCATATATGATGATAATATTATACGCCCGGGCCAAAGAACCTGTCAATAAATATATGAAAAAATGTTCATATGTTTATTTTATTTTAAGTGTGAAACGGAAGAAGGAATATGGAAATCATCATGGAATATAATAAAAATAACGGTGTCAGGAAGGCACTTTTTGGGGCGAGATTGAAAAAGACAGTTTCATCGATTAAAATAAGGCCACGGAGGTCTAGCTTAATCAGCGAAGCGACTTCGTGGTTTTTTGTTGAGAGGGGATAAGGCCGGTGAAATCGATGGACCAGATTCCGGAGTGGTTGTTAAGTCAGAAAGAAATGGGCATGTGCCCTTGTGGCTGCATGGGAAAAAGAAAAAAAGTCAACTTCTTGGAAAAAACCATGGATGATATGGCCAATTTTGTGAAAGAGGTCATTTTTTCTGAAGAAGTAGCCTTGAGAAAAGGTTTTCTGCAAAGAATTGACCCCAGAATGAAAGTGATTACCATGCTTTTATTGATTTTAACGGCTGCATTTATGCACAACATATTTGTTTTGAGCATGCTATATTTGTTGAGCTGCGTTTTGGCCCTGTGTTCTGCGATCCCTCTTAAATTGTATTTAAAAAGGGTCTGGTTGGTCATCCCTTTGTTTACTGGAATTATGGTGCTCCCTTCTTTGTTTAACTATGTTCGTCCGGGAGACAGTTTGGTCACCTTGATTGATTTTGGTCATCAAGTGCATGTGGGGCCCTTTCTTTTTCCGGCAGAGCTGTCTATTACGAAACAAGGACTGGGGGGAGCGGCCTTGCTCATCATGCGTGTAGGCTTATCCGTTTCTTTGGCTGTCTTGCTGACCTTAACCACCAGGTGGACAAATCTCCTGAAAGCTTTAAGGGTGCTGGCTGTGCCGAAAATTTTTATCATGACGCTGGAAATGACCTATCGCTATATTTTTGTGTTGATCAATATTACTTCCGATCTGTTTATCGCCAGAAAGAGCCGAACCATCGGGAAAATCAGCACCCAGGAAGGGCGCAAGTTTGTCTCCCATACCATGGGCAGCCTATTTGGCAAAAGCTATGCGTTGAGCGAGGAAGTGTATAACGCCATGCTTTCTCGAGGCTTCACCGGCGAACCCAAAATTCTCTCTCGTTTTCGTTTGACCCTGTTGGATTTTCAATGGCTGGTCCTGGTTTTGATCTGTATCTTAGCAGCTTTTGGAGGTGAAATTGCCCTTGGATAGGAACATCATCATAGAGTTAAGGAATGTGTCTTTTCAATATTCTGAGGGAAACCCTGTGCTCAAAGATATCAACTTAGATATTTATCAGGGTGAGAAATTAGTGATTTTAGGCGCCAACGGATCGGGTAAATCTACGCTGCAAAAGATCCTCAATGGGTTGATCTTCCCGCAGAAAGGCAGTTACAAGGCCTTTGGGCAGCTTGTCACCCAAGAAACTTTAAATGATGCCCAGTTTTCCCAGGCCTTTCGGCAGCGCATGGGCTTTGTTTTTCAGAACTCGGATGCCCAGCTATTTTCGGCTAACGTGTGGGAGGAAGTGGCCTTTGGTCCTTTACAAATGAACTTGACCATCGATGAGGTGAAAAAGCGTACCCAGGAAGTGCTGAGTATGCTGGGGCTGGATCCTTTGCAGGACAGGCCGCCCTATAAGCTGAGCGGGGGAGAAAAGAAAAAGGTGGCCATTGCCTCAATTTTATCCATGAATCCGGAAATATTAATCCTTGATGAACCGACCAGCGGACTTGATCCCCGTACCCAGCGCTGGCTGATCAACCTGCTTGGGCAACTGAACCAAGGGGGAAAAACCATCATTACCTGCACCCACAACCTGGATATCGTGGAGGAAATTGCGGACAGGGTGATCGTCTTCAACGAGGAGCACCAAATTGTGGCGCACGGGGATCCCCAAGAGATTCTAGGGGATAAAAAATTGCTGCTTTCCGTGAACCTGATTGATGAATATTATCACCGTCATGCCCATGAATCGGAACACCGGCATTACCATAGCCATGAATGAAAAACCAGATGACAAAATATTAAACATAAGAATGACAAAAAATTCCTTGTCGATACCCAAAATATCAAGTATAATAAATTACGTTGATACCACGAAGGTATCAGGAGTCAATCGTTTTTTTAAAAACAAATAAATAAGAGTGGATAACGTACCAAGAAGGTTCGTTTCTTGAAGAACAAGAAGCCCTGAGGTACGTTTTTATTTTTTTTTTTGAGAGGAGGCCGGATGTTTTCTTGTAATCATTTTATCATTTATTAGTATGTAAAATTTGGGAGGGATCGATATGCATATTCCGGACGGATATTTAAGTCCGCAGACTTGTTTAACACTGGGCGCGGCAATGATTCCCGTATGGGCGACTGCTGCTACCAAACTAAAAAAGACCTTAAAGGAAAAACAGGTGCCCCTTTTGGCTATCGGAGCGGCATTTTCTTTTACCATTATGATGTATAACGTGCCGATCCCGGACGGCACAACGGCCCACGCCGTAGGCGCCACCTTAATGGCGATCACGTTGGGACCTTGGGCGGCAACAGTGGGTGTGACCATCGCACTTATTATTCAAGCTTTTTTCTTTGGGGATGGCGGGATTCTGGCCATCGGCGCAAACACTTTCAATATGGCATTTGTCATGCCCCTGGTGGGCTATTATATTTACCGTCTCATATCCGGCAATTCAGAGGTGACTTCAAGCCGGAGAGTTGTCGCGGCTGTGATTGCCGGATATGTGTCCATCAATATCGCCGCATTAGTGGCCGGTTTTGAATTTGGCATTCAACCGACCCTGTTTCATGCCGCCGACGGCACTCCCCTATACGCCCCTTATACCCTAGGTCAGGCTTTGCCCGCGATGGCTTTTGCCCATATGCTGATTGCCGGCCCCATCGAAGGGGTTGTGACCGGACTTGTCGTCAAATATTTGCAAAGTGCCAATCCCGGCTTATTGCAAATGTATCCTGTCCGGACCTCAACAGATGCTGCTCCAGGGACTGCTCCGAGTTATAAAAAATTGTGGTATGGCCTGATTGGATTGATGATCTTTGCTCCTCTGGGTTTGCTGGCTTCCGGAACAGCCTGGGGTGAATGGTCGGGGGAAGAAATGCAAGGTTTATTAGGGTTTATTCCTCAAGGGATGGCCAAATATGCGGATATCTGGACGGCGGCGTTGCCCGATTACTCCATCCCCGGTTTTGAGGGAACCTTTATGCAATCTGCGTTAGCCTATATTGTCTCAGCCATTGTGGGACTCCTCTTAATTCTGCTTATTACTTCGCTGATCGGCTGGTGGCAAAAAAGAAATGTGAAGAGTACGCAACCCGCCAGTAAGTAGTCGGCAGGTTGAAGGCCATTCTTAAATAAGTTCAAAAGCACGAATCGTAAATAAGGAAAAATAATTGAACCACGAAGGTTCTTTGTTCTGTGCAGGAATAATGGAGCCTTTGTGGTTTTTTATTGATGCTCTTGAAATCATCAAAAGGGAGCACATGTAACATGCTCGTAAAAAGGATGAAAGTGGCAAAAATTATGTATACATGGATACATGGATAAACAGAATAGTTTTATCAAGGCGGACCGGGTACATGTTATCACCCTCGGCACATGCCGAGAGGATATAAAACAATAAGGAGGAGATCGTTTTGTCGGAAAAAGTGTTGGAGGCTTGGGAAACAAAGGGAAGGGTTTATGTCAGAGGTCTTGACGGTGACTATGACCTAAAAGAAGAAAGGAGAAGAATCAGGGCGTTGCCAAGGGTACTTAAGACCAGTCAGATACCTTTTAAGGGTGGCCCGCGTATGTTCAATAAGGTGATTCTCGATCCTAAATACGGGGGAACACAGACCATCTATCTCCATATGAAGGTAATACTGCCGGGGACAGAATCACAGCTGCACGGTCACCAAAATGATGCTTTATTGTATATTCTCGATGGAAGCGGTTTCAGCACAGAGGATGGGGTCAGATACGATTGGAAGGCCGGGGATATGGTGATTGTTCAGGCGGGAGTGGTGCATCAGCATTTTTGTACCAGCGAGGTCCCGGCCCGGATCTTAATCATCAAGAGCAAATCATTAGCAATGTTCGCCAACCTGACTTTTCAGGGGTTGGTTACACCGGCAAATAAAGAATCCCTGCCGGGTTGGGAAGGCTATAAACCGGAAGATTAAAGGAAGGGAGAGATGACGATGAAAAAATATCAAGAGTTTGAAGCTTGGAAAAAAGGGGACGCAACCGCCACATACTATGAGGATAATCTTAAGTCCGCCCGTGGTGTGTCCAAAACGCGCGAAAAATTAATGGCAGTGATTCATCCCGAGGATATGCCTTGGGAAGAATGCTGTCAGGGTAAAATCAAGCATATGACCAATGACCAAATGGATGTGATCGCTAAAACAGTGAACACTTATATCCAAGAGATCCCTGCAGGCAGTAAATCCGGGAAACACCGCCATATGGCTGAGGAAGTAGTTATTGTTCTGGAAGGACGGGGTTATGACCTGCATTGGGATGTAGATATGGAACTGACACATCGCTATGAATGGGTTGCGGATAAAGAACCGAAAAGATTTGACTGGGAAGCCGGAGATATAGTTGTCATTCCTGTCAATACGGTGCATCAGCATTTTAATGCCGATCCGGATCATCCGGCAAGGATTATATCTGCGGTTAATACTGTTTACAAATTGCTGGATTATGATGATCTTGAGCAAATCGAGCCGGCACCGGAATATTCTCCGAATAAAGGTTGAGGAACGAATCATGCCGGACTTCATATGGTGGTTGGTTCCATTGTGCCGGACCCATTGCCGTAAGGCATTAAAACAAGATCAAGATATAAGGATAGAGCCTTCGGGCTCTTTTCTTTTTTGTTCTATGCCCGGCCCAAACATGTGCCAATGAATATACAAAAAATGTTCATATAGTAGTTTGAAGAATAAGGATAGACAGGCCTGATCCATAACCTGTATAATATAAAGTAATTGAGTTATGAAAACTCCCTGATTTTCTGATCATTTTGTTGAGTGCATTATTTTGCCGATCCCGTAAGAGAATCAATTGAACCACGAAGGTTCTTTATTCCGTGAAGGAATAGAAGAATTTTTGTGGTTTTTTTATTGCCATCTTTTACAGAAGGGGGTGAGAGATTTTTCCCTTAATTTTTCATCAAAGGAAAACAAAAAACGATAAAGGACGAGGAGGAATGATTGGTGTTAAAAAAACTTTTAATTTTGGTTTCGGTTTTGCTGGTTACTCTCGCGATGGCTTTTTCGGCCGGATGCGGCAGTGCCGATAAGGAAAACGACAATGCTGTCAGCGCACCAAAGGATGAATTGGTGGTGGCCATTGGCGGTGAATCGGAGGATGGTTTTGATCCCACCACCGGATGGGGAAGATATGGTTCCACGCTATTTCAAAGCAAATTGTTTACCAGAGACAAAGACCTCAATATTATCAACGACTTGGCCACTGCTTATACCGTCAGCGACGACGGCTTAACCTATCAGGTTGACCTGCGCCAGGATGTGAAATTTAGCGACGGGGTCCCCCTCACGGCGGCAGATGTGGTCTATACTTATGAAACGACGGCGAAAAACAGTTCCGCTTTTGACCTGACCAATATCCAAAGTGTTAAGGCCTTAAATGACTATGCCGTCCAGTTTGTTTTAAAGAACCCCCAGTCGACTTTTATCAGTATCATGGCGGAATTGGGCATTGTGCCCAAACATGCCCACAACAGTGAGTATGCCCAAAAGCCCATTGGTTCCGGACCCTTTAAATTTGTGCAATGGGATAAGGGGCAGCAACTGATTGCCGAAGTCAATCCGGACTATTACGGAGAAAAGCCCTTCTTTAAAAAGATTACCTTTTTATTCCTGACGGAAGAAGCCGCCTTTGCGGCTGCAAAAGCCGGCCAGGTGGACATTGCCGGGATTGTACCTTCCGTGGCGGACCAAGAGGTGGCGGGAATGAGGCTGGTCCCCCTGCCCAGTGTGGATAACCGGGGCATTCTGTTTCCCTATGTGAAATCAGGGGAGAAGACAGAAGACGGCGACCCCATTGGCAATGACGTTACTGCCGATCTGGCGATTAGAAAGGCAATCAACGTGGCCCTTGACCGCAAAGCTTTGGTCGACGGAGTTTTAAACGGATACGGCGCACCGGCTTACTCGGTTTGCGACCATCTCCCCTGGTGGAATCCGGATACGGTGCTCCAAGACGCCGATCTGGCCCAAGGGAAAGAAATTCTCGCCCAGGGAGGCTGGCAGGATAGCGACGGTGATGGCATTCTGGAGAAGAACGGCCTGAAAGCCACTTTTATCCTGGTCTATCCTTCCGGAGACCAGGTCCGGCAGTCGTTGGCCATCGCCGCGTCGGACCAAATCAAACCACTGGGCATCAATGTTGCCGTGGAAGGGAAGAGCTGGGATGAAATTGAGACCCTAATGTACAGCGATGCCATTCTTTTCGGCTGGGGCAGCCACGATCCCCTGGAGATGTACAACCTATTCAGCAGCAAATATCGGGGTGTGGACTACTATAACAGCGGGTATTATTCCAATGCCAAAGTCGACGAGTATTTAGACGCCGCCATGAATGCGAAAAGCGAGGCGGAAGCCAATGAATACTGGAAGAAAGCCCAATGGGACGGCACCACCGGTTTCAGTACCCAAGGGGATGCGCCCTGGGCCTGGCTGGTGAATCTGGACCATTTATATTTAGTCAGTGAAAAACTGGACATCGGTGCCCAAAAAGTGCATCCCCACGGGCATGGCTGGCCGATTACCGACACCATTACCAGCTGGCATTGGACCGAGTAAGTGGAAAGGACATATTATGGGCGCATTGGTGCAGATGAAACTGGTTAAATTTATCCTGGCTAAATTCGTGCGCATGGCAGCTTTGCTGATCGTCCTGTGCACCATTTCCTTTTTACTGGTGAGCCATTCCCCCATTGATCCGGTCCGGGCCTATATCGGGGCGGATATGCTGCGCGTGAGCCACGAGCAGCAGGAGAAAATTGCGGAATATTGGGGATTGAACAAACCTCCCCTGGAAAGGTTTATGCGCTGGGGACAGGCTGTCCTGCAGGGAAATTTAGGCACATCCATGATTTTCCGGCGCCCTGTGACAGAAGTAATCGGCGAACGTTTTTGGGCTTCCATCGCCCTGATGGGTTTTGCCTGGATTCTCTCCGGGGTGCTGGGGTTTCTCATGGGGGTTGTTGCCGGCATGTGCCGGGGCGGGTGGCTGGACCGGGCGATCAAATGGTATTGCCTCACCCTGGCCTCCATGCCCGCATTCTGGCTGGCCCTGTTATTGATGATGATCTTTTCCGTTTGGCTGGGCTGGTTTCCCGTCGGCCTTGGCGTGCCGGCCGGGGTGCTGGCTGAGAATGTGACCCTGGCGGAACGGATCCGGCACCTGGTGCTGCCGGCCTTGACCCTGAGTATTGTGGGGGTGGCCAATATTGCCCTCCATACCAGACAGAAGATGATTGATGTGCTGGAAAGCGAGTATGTTTTGTTTGCCCGGGCCAGAGGAGAACAGGGCTTTCCTTTGTTTGCCCGGCATGGCTTAAGAAATGTGGCCCTGCCGGCCATTACGCTGCAGTTTGCCTCTTTTAACGAATTATTCGGTGGCTCGGTCCTGGCCGAGCAGGTTTTTTCCTATCCCGGCCTGGGCCAGGCCACGGTTCAGGCAGGTCTCCGGGGCGACCTGCCTCTCCTTTTAGGATTGGTGATCTTTAGCGCCCTCTTTGTGTTTTTCGGCAACCTGGCGGCCGATATTATCTACCGGGTCGTGGATCCGAGAATTAGGGAAGGGGGGGATGGGGTATGAACCAGTCCGATCCGGCCCTGGTTATCCCCGGGCGCCAGCGCCTGATACCAAAGCTGAACCGGCGTCAACGCACTTTGGGCGCCATCCTGTTCAGTTTCCTAATCCTGGCCGGCATTATCCTGGCCAGCATCCTCTTAAGCAATGAAAGAATTGCCACCCATTTCGAGGCCAGGAACCTTGCCCCCTCCTGGACGCACCTTTTCGGCACGGATTGGCTGGGCCGGGATATGTTTACCCGCACCATGAAAGGGCTGTCCCTCAGTATCGGTATCGGCATGCTGGCCTCTACGGTGAGCGTCTGCGTAGCCCTGATCCTGGGCATGGCCTCCGCCACCATGGGGAAAACGGTCGATACGGCCATTACCTGGCTGGTGGATGTTTTTCTCGGCATCCCCCACCTGGTGGCTTTAATTCTCATTGCTTTTACCCTGGGTGGCGGGGCCAAAGGGGTGATTGTGGGCGTGGCGTGCACCCACTGGCCCAGCCTGACCCGGATCATCCGGGCGGAAGTGATGCAGCTCCGGGCGGCCCAATTTGTTCAGGTATCCCGGCACATGGGGAGAAGCCGGATCTGGATCGCGGCCAAACATATGCTGCCCCATATCCTGCCTCAGCTGCTGGTGGGCCTGGTGCTCTTATTTCCCCATGCCATCCTTCATGAGGCATCGATTACCTTTTTAGGCTTTGGGTTGTCGCCCCATAAACCGGCCATCGGCATTATCCTGTCGGAATCCATGAAATATCTCTCCACCGGAATGTGGTGGCTGGCCTTCTTTCCGGGACTTTCCCTCCTCGTGGTGGTCAGGATTTTCGATATCATCGGCGATAACCTGCGTTTAATGATAGACCCCCACCGGGGCCATGAATAAGGGATGAGGTGAAATGATGACTGTACCGGTCCTTGACGTAAATGATCTTTCTATTTCTTTTATCCAATATCAGGCCGGCATGCGGCAAAGAATGCTGCAGGTGATTTCCGACCTTAATGCTTCCATCCAGGGCGGAGAAATCCTGGCCGTGGTGGGCTCCAGCGGTTCCGGGAAGAGCCTTCTCGCCCATGCCATCCTGGGCATTCTTCCCAAGAATGCCTTTGTTTCCGGGTCGATCCTGTATCAGGGTCAATTGTTGTCTCCGGAGCGGCAGAAAAAGCTGCGGGGCCGGGAAATCGCCCTGGTGCCCCAGTCGGTGAATTACCTGGACCCGCTGATGCGGGTAGGCGCCCAGGTGCGCACGGCGGTGCGCAGGGGAAATCCCCCGGAAGAACAAAGAAAGGCCTTCCAAAGATATGGTTTGGCAGCACAGGTGGAAGGCCTGTTTCCCTTCCAGCTTTCCGGGGGCATGGCCAGGCGGGTGCTGGTGTCCACGGCGGTGGTGAGCGGGGCCAGGCTGATTATCGCGGATGAACCCACCCCCGGCCTGCACCCGGAAGTTGTGGCGGAGGCCCTGAATCATCTGCGCCAGCTGGCCGATGAGGGGTGCGCCGTGATGTTGATTACCCATGATATCGGCACTGCTTTGGCGGTGGCGGATCAGATTGCCGTTTTCTATGCGGGGACAACCGTAGAAGTAGCTCCGGCCGCAGATTTTCAGGGACAGGGGGAGACCCTGCGCCATCCTTATACCAAGGCCTTGTGGCGGTCTTTGCCCCAGAATGACTTTATCGCCATTCCCGGTTTTCAACCGTCGCCCTACTGCTTGCCCGCCGGATGTCTCTTTGCGCCGCGCTGCGTGATGAAAACCGACCGGTGCCTGACGGCAAAACCGGGCATGCGTGATTTGCGCGGGGGAAGGGTCAGGTGCGATCATGCTTCTTGAAGCAAAGAATCTGGGTTTTCATTATCCGAAAGGGCCATGGATCCTGCGCGGCCTGGATATTTCTCTGGCCTCGGGAGAAGTTGTGGGCATCAAGGGGCAAAGCGGGTGCGGAAAAACTACGCTGGCCCGGATGCTGGCGGGATATGAACAGCCCCAGGAAGGTTTCGTCAAATTAAACGGCGCTCCCTTGCCCAAGCAGGGATACAGTCCTGTCCAATTAATCTTTCAACATCCGGAAAAAGCGGTGAACTCCCGCTGGTATATGGAAAATACTCTCCGTGAGGGCTGGGCGCCGGATGAAAAAATCCTAAGGGAACTGGGCATTGAAGAGGAGTGGCTCTCCCGCTGGCCCAATGAGCTCTCCGGCGGTGAACTGCAAAGGTTCTGCGTCGCCAGAGCCCTCAGCACAGAAACTCAATTTCTCATTGCCGACGAAATGACCTCCATGCTGGATGGCATTACCCAGGCCCAAATCTGGCATGTGGTGCTGCAGATGGTGAAAGAAAGAAACATGGGGGTGATGGTGATCAGCCATGAAGAGCCTTTGATGGGGCGCGTCTGCAGCAGGGTGATCGATCTGGAAGGGGCGGCCCGGCAGGAAAATATGGGCTGAAAAAGAGTAAAAATTTAAACATTTGACAGAAATTCCACCTTGACCCGGGCAAAGCCCTTCGCTTATGATGAATAGAGAAATCAACTTCCTGCAGAAGCAGGGAAGCCCCGTTGACAGCGAGTAGTTTCATGATTTTATAGGGTTTCAAAGGACATTTTTACAGCGTGTAGTAACCATGAAGGTTAATGACAGGATGGATCCTGGCCATACTTCATGGTTTTTTTTATGCAAGCTCCCGGTGTGTTTTTAACCGATGCACCGGGATGTTAGGGAGAAAGAAAAGGATGATTTCATACGTACTGAAGCGGCTCATGAATTTAATGGTGGTTGCCTTAGGGGTCTCTCTTTTGACCTTTAGCTTAGGCTTTTTTGCCCCGGGAGACGCGGCGGAAATTAAACTGAAGCAAACGGGTATCGAGCCCAGCGCCCAGCTGGTGGCAAAGGTCCGGGAAGAGATGGGCTTAAATAAACCGATTTATCAGCAATACCTGCACTGGCTTGGTAACGCCCTCAGAGGAGATCTGGGCATTTCTTTCCGGAGCGGCACGCCTGTGGCCCGGGAGATGCTGGTCAAATTGCCGGCGACGGTGCAGTTAACGGGTACTTCTTTGCTGGTGCTGATCGGCATCGCCTTTCCCATGGGAATCCTGGCCGCGGTTTACAAAGGGACCTGGGTGGATCACCTGAGCAGGGCGGCTGCCCTCGTGGGGGCGTCCCTCCCTTCTTTCTGGTTCAGTTTACTTCTGATCTATTTTTTTGCCGTCAAGTGGTCCCTCCTCCCCGTAATGGGGCGGGGAACCCTGCTCCACCTGGTGCTGCCTTCCCTGGCCTTGGGCTTAGGGATGGCGTCCACCTATGCCCGGTTTTTACGGGCCAGCATTCTGGAGGTTTTGGGGCAGGAATTCATTATGGCGGCCCGGGCCAGGGGTTTAAGGGAGCGGCTGGTGATTGTCAAGGATGTTTTAAAGAACGCCCTGCTTTCCATTGTGACCCTGCTGGGTATGTCCATCGGCCATTTGCTGGGAGGAGCCGTGATCGTGGAAACGATTTTTGCCTGGCCCGGAGTGGGCAAGTATGCGGTGGATGCCATTTTTTTCCGGGATTATCCCGTGATCCAGGGGTATGTCTTGTGGATGGCTTTGATTTTTGTCGTGGCCAATCTGCTCGTGGACATTTCCTATCATTATATTGATCCGCGCATCCGGTTAAGAAGGGGGTCTTCCCATTAGGCTGTTAAAAAGTATCGGACAAGACAAATTGGCTTTATGCGGTTTTTTGCTGGTCCTGGTGCTGATTTTTGTGGGTGCCTTGGCCCCCTGGCTGGCGCCCCATGATCCCATTCACATTGATTTAAAACTCAGCCTGCACCCACCGGACCAGGACTATCCTTTCGGCACCGATCATTTGGGCCGGTGCATTCTGTCCCGGTTGATCTACGGCGTCCGCCTGTCCCTGGGCTTAGCTGTGCTGGTGGTGACGGTCATTTTTGGCGCAGGCCTTTTGGTGGGCGCCAGTGCCGGATATTTGGGCGGGAGCTGGGACCATGTTTTAATGCGCATCGTCGATATCCTCCTGGCTTTTCCCGGGTTGATTCTGGCCATCGGTATTGCCGGGTTTTTGGGACCTAGCCTGATCAATATCATGATGGCCCTGTCTCTGGTAAACTGGGTAGGCTATGCCCGGATTGCCCGGGGGCTGGTCCTCTCCCTCAAGGAAAAGGAATTTGTGGTAGCAGCCCGGGCCAGCGGCAGTTCCCCCGGCAAGATTATGCGCAAGCACATTCTGCCTAATATGATCTCTCCCTTGATTGTGCTGGCCACCCTGGACATGGGGGCGGTGATCCTGCAAATTTCCGGCATGTCTTTTTTAGGATTGGGCGCCCAGCCTCCTACGCCGGAGTGGGGGGCCATGCTCAGCGAGGGGCGTTCCTATATGCAGCTAGCGCCCTGGGTGATGGTTTATCCCGGGGGGGCCATTCTGCTGACGGTGATGGCCTTTAATCTTTTGGGCGACGGCCTGCGCGACGCCCTGGATCCCCGGTTTGGCAACGATATATGGAAAGAGAAGGTGATGTAAATGTTGGCAGAGCGAATCGAAAATTACTGGTCCGGCAGATCGGCCGGCTACAGTGCCTCCATCCGGAAAGAAATATCTTCTTTTCGCAGAGAGGCCTGGAAAAGCTTACTGGAAGAAATGGGCGGGGAGGGAAATGGGAAAAAGGCTTTGGATGTGGGCACCGGGCCCGGCTTTTTTGCCATTTTGCTGGCAGATCTGGGCTATGAGGTCACGGCCCTGGATGCGGCGGAAAATATGCTGGAGGAAGCCCGGGAAAATATTAAGCATGCCGGGTTTCGGGCAACCTTTTTCAAAGGGGATGCCCAAAAAGTTCCTTATCCGGAAAATACCTTTGATCTGATCGTGTCCCGGAATCTTACCTGGACCCTGCCCCAGCCTTTGGATACGTATCAGGAATGGTTCCGGCTCTTAAAGAAGGGAGGGAGAGTACTGGTATTTGACGCCAACTGGTATCTGCGTTTGACAGATGCCGGACTTCAGGCGGCCTATGAAGAGGAGATGAAACTGGCCCGGGCAAAGGGGTGTTTTAAAGAGATTAGTGAGGAGCAAATGAAAGAATGCGAGGAGATCGCGAAAAAACTTCCCCTCACCTATCAGAAAAGACCGGAATGGGATGTGCAGGCCTTTACTTCCTGCGGTTTTCCGGAGGTTTTCGTGCAAGAGCGGATTAATGAACGGATTTATAATGAAACGGAACAGGCAATTTATCAGGCGGAGCCCATGTTCGGCCTCTGTGCCGTGAAATAACGGGCCGGGGGAAATAGCAACAAAGGGACAGAATAGGAGGAGGTTAAAGAATGAAGAAACTGCGCGTAAAATTATTACTGATGATGGTGTTGGCCCTGGTACTGGTGATCGGCAGCACCGGCTGCGGATCCCCTCAGACCCAGGATGAGCAGGGAGAAGTCCCGGCGGCAACGGAAAAAGAGCAGGCGATCACGGTGGGGACCAGCTTTTTCCCCAGCAATCTGGATGCGGCCGAGGAGTGGAACGGCTGGTACACGGTGGAATACGGCTTAGGAGAGACGCCGGTGAAATTGAACAGTGCCATGGAGTTGGAGCCCTGGGTGGCGGAATCCTGGCAGCAGGTGGATGAGAATACCTGGGAAATCAAGATCAAAGACGGCGTCAAATTTCAGAATGGCAAGACGGTGGATGCGGCCGCGGTGAAAGCATCCTTTGCGCGCACCATCGCCATCAATCCCCGGGCCCAGGAACTTTTTAACATCGATACTATGGAGGCGACAGGAAACACCCTGGTGGTGAAGACCAAGACGCCCAATCCGGCTTTTATGTCCAGCCTGGTGGATCCCCTGGCCGTGGTGGCGGATGCGGCGGCAGCGGAAGAGATGGGCGATCAGTTTAAAACCGCTCCGGTCTTGACCGGTCCCTTCAAAGCGGTCAAATTTGAAAAAGACGTGGAAATCGCTGTGGAAAGAAACGAGGATTACTGGGGAGAAAAGGCTACCTTGCAGCGCGTTGTTTTTAAGCTGATTCCGGATGATAATACCAGAATTATGGCGATGCAATCGGGAGATATCGACGTGGTGGAAAATGTGCCCGTAGGCAGTCTGGATCTGTTCACCCAAAAGGATTCTTACCAGGTGCTTAGCGAATCCGGGGTGCGGGATCATATTCTGGTTTTCAACCTGGCCAAACCGGTTTTCCAAGATCCCGCGGTAAGAAAAGCGATTAATACGGCCATTGACCGCAATGCCCTTGCCCATGATTTGATGAAAGGAATGGCGGTGGCCGGGGTAGGCCCCTTTCCCTTGGTGACGCCTTTTGGGGGAGACAAGCTGACCGGCTACAGCTACGATGCGGCGGCAGCGGCCAAACTGCTGGATGATGCGGGCTGGGTTTTGAACAGCGAGGGGGTCCGGGCCAAAGGCAGTCAAAAACTGGACATCGTCATCAAGACCTACAGCAGCAGGCCGGAATTGCCCCAAATCGGCCAGGTATTGCAGTCCCAGCTGGCCCAAATCGGCATCAAAGTGTCGGTGGAAGTCGTGGAAAACATTGATGAATCTATGAGCAGCGGAAATTTTGACGCCGTGATTTACAGCATGAATACGGCAGTGACGGGAGATCCCCAGTATTTCCTGAATATTTTCTTTAAAACGGGGGCTGATTCCAATTACGGTAAATACAGCAACCCGGCCCTGGACAAGGTGATCGAGGAACTGGGCCGCACCTTTGAAACAGAGAAGCGGTACCAGCTGGCCCAAGAAGCCCAGCAAATCATCCTGGATGACGCGGCATTTGTCTTTTTGATCTATCCGAAAAGCAACCTGGTGGCCAAAAGCAATATTTCCGGCTTAAGTTTACATCCCTCTGATTTTTATTTTCTAAATACGCAGATTGAAGTGAACTAAGGGAAAGAAGGGAAAAAGTGCACGACCCTTGGAAAAACAGGAATACCCTCTTAAAGATGGAAAATGTGCAGGTGCAGTACAGGGGCGCAGGGGGGGCCAGCAAAATCATCCGCAATCTGGATTTAGCCCTGGAAAAGCACCAGACGTTAGGAATTGTAGGCGAAAGCGGCAGCGGGAAGACCACCCTGATCCGGGCTGTTCTGGGGCTGCTCCCCCCGGGAGGCGTGATCACCGGGGGCAGGATTCTCTTTCAGGGCCAGGATTTGTTAAAACTGTCCCGGGAAGAAAGGAGAAGAATCCGGGGGCGCCGCATCGGCATGATTTTTCAGGAACCCGGCGCCGCCTTAAACCCGGTGCGGAAGATCGGCGCCCAGTTTAGCGATGCTTTATGCGCCCACTTCCCCATGCCGAAACAAGAGGCCCGGCAAAGAGCCCTGGACATGCTGGCCAAAATGCTTTTGCCGGATCCGGAAAAGATCTTCACCTCCTATTCCTTTCAATTAAGCGGGGGGATGAAGCAAAGGGTAACCATTGCCCTGGCCCTTGCTCTGGAACCGGAGCTGCTCCTGGCGGATGAGCCCACCAGCGCCCTGGATGTGACGGTGCAGGCCCAGATGATCAAAGAAATGCAAAGGCTGCAGCAAGAGCTGAAAACAAGCATCATCCTTGTTTCTCATAATATGGGGGTGGTGGCCCAGATGGCAGACCGCATCGGCGTGATGTACGGGGGAGAATTGGTGGAATGGGGGCCCAAGGAAAGGGTGATTAACCACCCCGGCCATCCTTACACGAAAGCTTTACTGTCATCCATTCCCCGCCTGGATCAAAAAGAAAGGCTGCTCCCCTCCATCAGCGGGCAGCCCCCCCGCTTTGGGGAAATGCCCCGGGGATGCACCTTTTCCCCCCGCTGTCCGGAAGCGGTCAGTATCTGCGCCCCCCAATCCCCCGGCCGGTTTGTCGACGGTTGGGGGCACATGGTCTGTTGTACAAAAATCAAAAAGGGGATGGGGTGGACCTCATATCCCACATCGAAGGAGGCGGCAGGTATTTGATGGATCCCTCTACCCGCCCGCCCCTCTACCGGGTAAAAAAAATAAAAAAATATTACGGTACGGGGCCGTCCTTATTCCACCCCCACGCGCGCATCCTGCGCGCGGTAGATGAGGTTGACCTGGCCATTTATCCTCATGAAACGGTGGGTCTGGTGGGGGAGAGCGGGTGCGGAAAAAGTACCCTGGCCCGGCTCATGATGCATCTGGAGCCGGTTTCCGGAGGAACCATGGAGTATCTGGGCCGGGATATTACCCGGATCACGGACCGGGACCTCTTTCTCTTCCGGCGCCAGGTACAGATGATTTTTCAGGATGCCTGGGCCTCCTTAAATCCCCGGCAAAGAATCGGGGACATGATCAGGGAGCCTCTGGAAAATTACCGCCTCACGGGCAAAAAGCTGCTCTCCGCCCGGGTGGAGGAGCTGCTGGAACTGGTGGGTCTGGAAAAAGCCCATCTTTCCCGCTACCCCCATGAATTAAGCGGCGGGGAGAGGCAGCGGGTGACCATTGCCCGGGCCCTGGCGGTGGAGCCCCGTATCTTAATCTGTGACGAAGCCACGGCCAATCTGGACGTGTCCATTCAGGCCCAGATGGTTAATCTTTTGATCACCCTGCAGCAAAGGCTGGGCTTGTCTTACTTATTCATTTCCCATGATCTGGCCTTAGTGAAGCACCTGAGCGACCGTATTGCCGTGATGTATCTGGGCAAGATTGTGGAGATGCTGGATAGTTCTGCCCTGGTGGAGCGGGCCCGGCATCCTTATACCCAGTCTCTTTTGGCCGCGGTTCTTCCCATAGCGGGAGAGGAACCGCTCCGGTCACTGCCCGTGCTGAAAGGAGAGGCCTTTTATGATGCCGCCGCTGCCCAGGGGTGCGGTTTTTGCCCCCGGTGCAGCCAGGCCGGCGACCTGTGCTGGAAAATGACGCCCCGGCTTTGGGAGATGGAGGCAGGGCATTTTGTGGCCTGCCACCTGATCCAGGCCTGATCCGGGCAGGCAGCAATTTATGAGGAGGATGAGCAAAATGGAGATACAGAAACGGATTGAAAACTACTGGCAGGGAGAAGTTGCCCGCTACAGCGAGCACATCTGGAAGGAAATGAATAGTTTTAAAAAAAAGGCCTGGGAGACTTTGATCGATACCTACCGGCCCCAGGGTGAATCTCTGAAGGCCCTGGATATTGGTACCGGTCCCGGTTTTTTTGCCATGGTTTTATCCGGCATGGGGCACCGGGTGACGGGCATAGATTGTACCGGGGCCATGCTGGAAGAAGCGCAGCGCAATATGCAAACGGTGGGCCTGACCGGGGAATTTTATCTTAGGGATTCCCATGACCCCGGCTTTGAGCCGGAAACCTTTGATCTGGTTATCTGCCGGGATTTAACCTGGACCTTGCGGGATCCTCAAGCCGCCTACCGGGAATGGTACCGGGTTTTAAAACCTCAAGGCCGGCTTTTGATTTTTGATTCCAACTGGAATTTGCGCTTCCATGACCCCATCATGAAAAAACGGTACCAGGAGGATCAGGAGCGCGCTGTCCGGATGGGTATCGAGCCCACCTTTGAAGCGGAGGAAAGTCAGAATATTTCCCGGGAACTTTTTTTCAGCACCCGGTTCCGTCCCCAGTGGGATGCCTCGGCCCTGATGGAGATCGGTTTTAAAAGGCTGTGGTTTGATCTGGATATCTCTGAACAGGTATGGAATAAAGAGGAGAGAGTGCTTTATCGGTCCACACCGGTATTTTTAATCTGTGCGGAAAAGTAGGTCCTTGTATTTAGGTTTCCCTGGCGAGACAGATGCTGCCGCGTAGCATACTTCTTGCCCGGGTTTTTATAAGCCTCCCGCCGGCATGCGGAATATTCCTCAACTATGCACACTCACTTTGAGGGGTGTTCCTGACACACACGGGCGGGAGGCATTTACAAAACAAATGGGCTTCAGAACACTCCGGCTGGGCGGCGGCATGCTGCCCGTGTTTTTAGGAAAGGAGGATCACCGGTGAATCGGAAAGAATTTTTTAATGCCAAAGCGGCCCAGTGGGACACCCATTGTTGTCCTGATCAAGATATTATCAATCAAATCCTTGATTTGGTGGATATTCAGCCGGGAGATAGAATTCTCGATGTAGGTACGGGAACAGGGGTGCTGATTCCTTTTCTCCTGTCCCGAACCGGCCCTTCCGGAGAGATTGTCGGGGTAGACATAGCCGACAAAATGATTGAGGTAGCCCGGCAGAAATACCGCGATCCCCATGTAGATTTTCTCGTGGGAGATATTTTTCAACTGAATTTTTCGGCGGCCCCTTTTGACGTGATTATGTGCTATGCCGTCTTTCCCCATTTTGAAGAGCAGAAAACTGTGCCGGAAAGACTGGGGGCCTTTTTGCGACCCGGGGGAAAACTGGCTGTCTGCCATGCCATGAGCAGGGACAAAATCAATCAAGTGCATCAGAATGCCGCCTCGGCCGTATCAGGGGATTACCTGCCTGATGCAGAGACCATTAAAGGTTTTTATCTTGCTGCCGGCTATGACATGATGGGAGAGGCAGACAATGAAAAGATGTTTGTGCTGGTGGGCCGGAAAAATACCGGAACAAAGGACAGGACGGATTAGACGACAAATCCGCCCGTGACATTTAATACGTGGCCGGTAATAAAGCGGGCCTCCTCGGAGGCAAGATAAAAAATGGCGGAGGCCACATCCCTTGCCTGGCCCAGTTTCAGCAAAGGTGTTTGATTCTTTAACTCTTCCAGAGTAGTTTCATCATATCCGTTCATCATATCGGTTTGAATTACACCTGGGGCCACGCAGTTCACCCGGATGTTGGACGGTCCTACCTCCTTAGCCAGGGCTTTTGTTAAGCCGATAATGCCCGCTTTGGCTGCGGAATAGTGGACTTCGCAGGATCCCCCTGCCAAACCCCAGATGGAGGAAACATTGATGATCACGCCTTCTTTTTGGGGAATCATCTGTTTCAGCACACTCTGGGTGCAGTTGAAAACTCCCTTAAGGTTGGTGTTAAGCATGATGTCCCATTCTTCTTCCGTGATATCGGTAAACAATTTGCTCTCCGATATTCCGGCGTTATTGACCAGGACGTGGATTTTGCCGAATTTCTCCCGACAGAATTCCACCATCAAATCCACTTCTCTCCTTTTGGAAACATCAGCTTGAAAGCATGCCGCGGAATAACCCTGGTTTTTTAAGTTATTTACCAGTGCATGGGCCATTTCCTCTGAGTGCCGGTAATTGATCAGCACATGGTCACCGTGGCGGGCAAAAAGCTCAGCGGCAGCTTTGCCGATCCCCCGGGAAGCGCCGGTAATAATCACCGTTCGTTTCATGTTCTTTTCCTTTCTTCATTTAATAAGAGACATTTTTATTGTGATTATAGCATATCGAGCACTTTTTTTTAAATGAACCTTATTTATTGACTCTGTGATAAAATTAAGATAGAATTATGATAAGAAATATAGAGGAAGTGGTAATGATGATTCAAATCAGACCTGTTTCCGATTTAAGAAATAAGTTCCCCGAAATTGAAGATATTGTTGTTAAGGAAGGACAACCGGTATATTTAACGAAAAATGGCTATGGGGCTATGGTGGTGTTAAGTCTCGAAAAATATGCGGAATTAACCGATGAGATAGAACTTAAACTTGATGAAGCGGATAAAGAGGCGGATTTAACCGAGGTAAGATCTACCCACGATGAAGTTTTTTCGAGGGTGAGGGCAAGAATTAATGCTGGCCGGTAAATATGCGCTGAGATACATTCCCAGATTTGAACAAGACTTAAATGAAATTGTAGATTATATTGTATTTAAGCTTCATAATCCGGCCGGTGCCATTAATCTGATAAATAAAATGGAAAATGCCATCGTCGAAAGACTGAATTGTCCCTTATCTTTTGAGCCGTTTCAATCAAACAGAAAAAGGAAAAACCCTTATTATCGGATCTATGTGGACAATTTTACTGTCTACTATGTTGTGATAGGGAATGTAATGGAAATCAGAAGGGTACTCTACAGGGGCAGAGATGTAAGTAAAATTATAAAATGAAATCAGAATCAGCAAAACAGGAGGATGACACCTCCTGTTTTTTTGTCCGGTTTGATAAAGCTTATACAAAAATTGTCCCCCGCATATTTTCCCAGGGAAAATATGCTTCTTTTTGTTTTAGCTGTTCTTGATAAATTCCAGTGCTTTATGAAAGACCTCAGCGTATTTTATTCTTTTACCGACGGCCCAAAAGGCTTCAAAATCAGAAAGATATTCACCTTTGTACAGGGATAAAATTTTTTGCGCTGTCTCATGATGGGCGTGTTGTTTAAATTCTTGGGCGGCTGCTTCGAAAAGATCAACATCCGTAACGATTTCGTCCCGGCAAATGCTATAATGTTTTTCATGGTTGATAATAGGGTTCGGCACACCCAGACGAGCAAGATCTTTTTTTATGTGGGCAAGGTTTACGCCGATCAGCTTTTTGACATCATCTGAATTTGATTCATACCAAAGGGCCTCATAAATCTGTTTCTTCGTCACGCCTTCACTGCCGGCGTCAAGAAGAAAGGCGAACAGCTCACGTTCCTTCTTGGCGCGCATTTTTAAAGGCTCCTGCCGGTCCTGATAGGGGAAAACAGAAAAATCCCCCAGGGTTGTAATGTAGATCTTTTTTATTTTATACCCCGCAAATTCCATCATTTGTTTGGTAATATCAGGCTCTATCCCACGATTAAAAGCAAATTCGAGGATGGGGTCATAGGCTTTGCGCATCCGGAAATATTCATAGATGCCGTTTTCATCACAGAGCTGCAGAAAACGCCGGATCAAAGGGGCAGCTTCTTCATGATCCTTGTTGATCAGGGCAACCCTGGCCAAAAACCCGTAAGCCATTGTTGCAACCATCATGGTATTCGCCTGCTCTCCGATTTCAATGGAGCGCTTTGCGCATGCCGCGGCGCTGGAAAAATCGGCTATGGTTCCAAAATAATTATAGAGCCTGCCCAAAGCAATAGTCTTGAAATGGTCGCCTACCCGGGGAATATCTTCGTATATTTCGTTGATGATCTTTTCTTTTTCCCCGGTGGTAAACATAAGCCCGTATATATTGCGCTGCAGTTTTGTCCAATTTATGTGAAATTGGGATTTGCGGTAAAGGGGGGCATATTCATCCGCCAGGGTAAAGTATTTTATGGTCGTTTCAAAGGTTTGGCTGCTGCCGTTCATCCTATCTATACTGGTGTTCTGATAGTGTATTTCCGCCGCGAATAAATAGCCCAGCCACAATTCTTCATATCTTCCCGTGCTCCTAAGCTTTTGGATCTCGGCTGTTATGAGGGAGATGGCCTTGTCCCGTTCGCCCAGCATCTGATAGGCCTTTGCCACATAGATGTCAATACTGTGCATGTCCAGATACGGATGTTCATTCTCCGGAATCTCCAGAGATCTTTCATAGTAGTAGACAGAGTCCTTCATGCGGCCTGCAACATAGTGAATAACGCTCAGATACCTTTCGTACCATGCTTTTACCTTCACATTCCCTGCTTTGGCACAGGTTTCGATCATATAACAGGCAAGGGCATAGGCTTCCTTTATTTGTGAATTCCAGCATAAGTTGTAGATTTTTTCGATCACGACCGTGTAGGATCGTTCGAGAGCAGCATGGTCAAGCTTGGGGATCAGCTCGTCCAACAGCTTGTTTGATTCTTCGAAAGAGATAAAGTTCCGGAGTACTCTGGCTTTATGCACCATGGCTTCAATATAAAGCTCCTGATCAACCTCGTTTAACAAAGGGATGGCCCTATCCAGGCAGGCTTTGGCTCCGGTGAAGTTACCGATGCTGGATAAAAAGGCTCCCTTGGCAACCAACAGTTCCCGGCTTAAGGTGACGTCCGTATCTCCCAGTGCGTGAAACCATACCCGGAGTTCACTGAAGCTGCCCCTATTAATATAGTCTTTATAGCTGGTTAAAATAATTTGTTCCAGCATTTCTTTATTTTCACACCGGATGGCATATTCTGCCCCTTTGGCATACTGTTTTTTATCAAAGTAATAATCGACAGCCTGACGCTGCAAGGAAAGAGCCTGTGCGTTACCTGTGTATTCCAATAAATAATCTCTAAAAAGTGTGTGATAACGGTAGTATCCACTGCCTGTCTTGATTGTAAAAATATTACGAGCCACCAGACTTTCCAGGAGGAGTTTAGCATTTTTTTTGCCTGAAAGGGTATTCAGCATTTGCGGGTCCAATTCCTCAAAGCAGGCGGAAACCTTCAGAAAATCTACCATTTCAGAAGGCAGACGGCTGATGCATTCATGAAAAAGGTAGGAATACAATGCTTCATTGCCATAGGAAGGAAGATCGGCAATCGATACGCCATTTTCCAAAAGCACCTTAAAGGAGCCGACGGCCAGAGGCCAGCCTTCTGTGAGATGGTAGATATACTCGTCGTCAAAGCCTAGAATTTGAATGGTCTCGTTTCTTGTAAAAGCAAGATCCTTTTGCGCAAGCTCTAAAATATCGCCTCTGACACGCAAAGGTACAAGCTCCTGCCACGGGGTTTCCCGGCTGCTCAGGCAAATCCGGATATTTTCCGGCTTGTACCTTAGGATGCAGGCAATCAGTTTTCTAATCTGCTGGTTTTCTATGGTATGAAGATCATCTAAAATAATCACTAAATCCTTTCTGCATTCAATGCTGCACAGGAAGGCATTGGCAAGAATGGTGATAAAGTTATTCTTTTCTTCAAAAGGGAGATATTCGGAAGCAGCAAAGTCGTAATCGGGAAAGGCCTGGCCCAGGGCTTCACTTAAAATATTTAGGAAGGTAAAAACATCGCTTTCACCATCAAGGGTGATCCAGACAGTATTTCCCATGGCACTGGCAGCCTGTGCCAGCAGGGTGGTCTTGCCATAGCCTGCTCCCCCATGAATATAGGCAATCTTTTTTTGACTACCGAGAATAGCAGCGATCAACTCCGTGCGCACGATTTCTCCTGCTCCTGCTTTTGGAATTGTAAGCCGCACACGTGATACATGGATCATATGTCATACCTCACAAATTATGTTAGCGATTGTATTATAACATAATACAGCTAACATAATGAGAAATATATACAAATACTAGAAAAATATTGAAGAATTCATTTTTGTTAGCGATTTTGTTAGTAAGGGATATTTTATTATATTATTTAGAGATACTATGTAAATATTTTCATTTGGATTGAATATTTCAGAAGAAGGTGAGCTTGCGTGACTGATGATCATGATTCCAAAAGATCTTTGAATAAAGAGAAGTCAAATTGTTCTGACGAAAAGGATAGTCCTTGCTGTAACTGCGGTGTGCTTGAGGAACAATTTCCCGTTATGGGAAAATGCTATTGTAAAAGTGACGACATATGGGGTGCGGTTTACAATAAGCACTGTGCTCATTGCAGTATCTGGTCCTCTCTGCCCAATAGGACAAGCCTTATAGTGACATATATATTTGAATGCCCCGTCTTTGGATATGGAAAACGGATCAAAGAATAGAGGTATAAAAAGGGCGGCTATTCATCAAATAAGAGGAAAAAACGAATAGATTAAGCTAAGCAATATACGAAGGTTGATCGGTTTTGAAGCCGCTCCTTCGTATTTTTTTCGGCAAAAGAGCTGTCCCGGCTTGGGAGGGACGAAGGAGTCGAAAAATGCAGAAAAAAGTTCAAAAAAATATTTTAGGAGGAGGAAAAAAATGAAAAAGAGAGAATATATATCATAAATGTTATAAATGTTATAAATGTTACATAATGATATAAAAGGGGGAAAGAAAAAATAATTGTTTGGGGGGGAATTAAAAGGATCAAAATAGGCCTTAAACGGGCCGGAGATTTCTGTGAATAAGAGTTTTCAGACGAAATTTTTCGTAAGGGCGTGTGTATATGAGGCGAGCGAACATAATAACGGCAGTTTTTTTACTTGTGGGCAGTGTTTATGTGATTTGGCAGTCCGTGCAAATGGACTATATGGTTGACAAGGTTCCCGGACCTGGTTTTGTACCGTTCTGGTGTGGATTTTTTACAGGAGTTTTGTCGGCTTTGCTGCTTTTTACCAGCATCTTTAGCAGGGAAAAGAGTTCTGAAAAAAACCTATTTGACAAAAAGATTTATAAAAATATGGCATCGGTAATAGGAGCTTCGGCCTTAGCCATGTTCCTGGTGAATTATTTAGGCATGCTGGTGTGTATCGGTTTATTAACAGGTTTTCTGTCCTGGGCTTTTGGCAACAAAAATCTAAGCACCTGTGTCATGATCACGGTGTTTACACCGTTGGGATTCTGGCTTCTTTTTGAAAAGGCGTTGGAAATAACGCTTCCACATGGGTTACTGGGATTTTAGGGGGGGACAATCGTTGGATATACTGAGCAATCTTCTGAACGGGTTATGGATCGCCATCAGCCCCGCAAATCTGATCTTTTGTTTTATTGGAGCGGTGGCGGGGTTGTTGATCGGAGCTTTGCCCGGTTTAGGCCCTTCAGCCGGGTTAACGATTATTTTGCCCATTACTTTTGGCTTAGATCCTATTCAAGGAATCATCCTTTTGGCAGGTATTTATTACGGTGCCATGTATGGCGGTTCGATCACATCGATTCTCCTTGGTTTACCGGGAGATCCTGCCTCCGTGATGACTGTGGCGGATGGGTATCCCCTGGCCAAGCAAGGTCGAGGTGGACCGGCCCTGGGGATAACGGCGATCGGATCATTTGTGGGGGGAACAATTTGTGTGATACTTTTTACTTTCTTGGGACCCCTCTTGGCTAAGATCGCCTTAAGTTTTGGGCCGCCGGAATACTTTTCCTTAATGTTTTTAGGCCTGACGCTGGTGTCCAACTTTACGGATAAATCGGTAATTAAGGGATTTCTATCAGCTCTAGTGGGACTTTTTATCTCCGTCATCGGATTAGATATGGTAACGGGACTGTCCCGCTTTACCTTTGGCTCCATTGAGCTTTTTGATGGGATTGATTTTGTTGTGGTGGCTCTAGGGCTATACGGTATGACGGAGATCCTGATTGCGCTGGAGGATGATCGGACCTCTTTTAAATTCAACAGAAAGGAGCTGCACTGGCGAAAATTATTCCCGAATGCCCAGGATTGGGCCGTATCTAAATGGCACATTATCAGAAGTACCTTTATCGGCTTTTTTATGGGCATCTTGCCCGGATCCGGTGCCACCATCTGTACTTTTATTGCTTATGCCGCGGCGAAAAATTCGGCTCCTCCGGAAAGGAAACCGTTATTTGGAAAAGGCGCTATCGAAGGGGTAGCGGCACCGGAGACGGCCAATAATGCTTCTTCCATTGCAGCTTTTGTGCCTCTATTGACACTTGGCGTACCGGGCACGGCCAGTGCTGCCGTGATTATGGGCGCACTGCTGATGTTTGGCCTGGAGCCGGGCCCTCTCATGTGGGATAAAAATCCTGATTTTATCTGGGGGCTGATTGGCAGCATGTATATTGGAAATGCCATGCTTTTGATCCTATCGACGGTATGCATTCCCTTTTTTGTCAGGATGCTGGAGGTGCCGTTTCCTATCTTAAACGCGGTGGTGATGGCTTTTATCCTGGTCGGTTCTTACAGTTTGGGTTACAGCATGTTTGATGTGGCCCTGACCATCCTATTCGGCTTATTAGGGTATCTCATGAAAAAGCTGGACTTTCCCGCACCGCCCATGATACTTGCCCTGATTCTCGGTAATATGCTGGAAATCTCCCTGCGCCAAACGATGATTATTACGGAAGGAAATCTGGGCGTTATTTTTACGCGGCCCATATCCGGGGTGATCATGACGGCGGCCCTATGCTCCATCGCCTGGACGGTTTTTAAATCTTTTAAAAAAGGGATAAAAGGCCAAAGCCAGTTGGCTTAAACCTTACGAGAAATGGAAAGATCCGAAGGCCGGAAAAATTTAAAGGACCTGGTTCTTTAATAAAAATAATGAGGAGGAGACAAAAATGAACAAGAAAGAAAAGTATCCGTGGATGAAAGGGATTCAAACCATTCTGACCACCCCCTTGCATCAAGATCAAAGCGTGGATTTGGAGGGCTTGAAAAAGAATGTTGATTTTGGGGCAAAATCAAAAGTCCATGCTTTAATTGCTTTGGGGACCCAGGGTGAATTCTATGCCTTTGATACTCAGGAGAGGAAAGACATCATCAAAGCAACCGTAGAAGCGAATAAGGGGAGAAAGCCTGTCATTGCCGGGACATCCGACAGCGGCACCCTCCCCGCTCTTCACATGACGAAATATGCCAAAGAAGTAGGGGCTGATGCGGTAATCGTCACTCCTCCCTATTATAGTGCGGTTACCCTAAACGATGTATACAGACATTTTGAGGTTTTAAATGAAGTGGGCATTCCCATGGTCGTTTATAATGCCCCGGCCCGTCAGGGATACAATCTTACGCCGGATTTTTTACAAAAACTTTGTGATTTGGAAAACATGGTCGCGATCAAGCAAGCTACCCAGAATATCGTGGAACATGAAAAAACCCTGGCTTTGATCGGAGATTCGGTCGCGGTATTCGGCGGCTCCGAAGCATTTATTTATCCCATTCTTACTTTGGGCTGCGTAGGCTCTTCTACAACCGCTGCCACCTGTTTCCCCCAGATCTTTGTAGATATTTATGATGCCGTTGAGGCAGGCAACTTTGAACAGGCGAAAAAATTATATGATTCTCTTGAACCGTTCCGAAGAATATGTGAAAAACTGGGCCATGCCGCCGTAGTGAAATATGCTTCGGAAAAAATCGGCTTAGCAGGCGGCCCCATGAGACTGCCTCTGCCTACGCCTAGTAAGGAACAATTGAAAGCAGTTGATCCCATTCTCACCCAATGCGGCTTGCTTTAGCACCTGGCTCGCTTCCCTAAATTATAGATTTTGGGGAAGCGGTGGCCCATGGGGGATTATCTTTACGAAAAGAAAAGGAGTTGTTGTTATGGATTTAGGGTTAAAGGGCAAATCTGTTCTCGTCATGGCATCCAGTGCCGGCTTGGGCAAAGCGGCCGCTTTAGAGTTTTGTGCCGAAGGGGCCCATGTGATGCTGTTCAGTCCCTTCCCGGAGGAGCTCAGAGAAGCGCAGAAGGAGATCAAAGAAGCCACAGGAAACGAGCCGGCCTATACGGTGGGAGATTTGAGAAAATATGAGGATATCAAAGCCGTCGTTAAAAATACCGCAGAAAGATTTGGTACGGTCCATGTTTTGGTCAATAATGCCGGCGGACCGCCGGCGGGCGTTTTTGATACCTTTGATGACGCGGCCTGGCAGGACGCGTATGACCTTACCTTATTAAGCTATATCCGAGCGATCAGAGAAGTGCTTCCCTATATGCGGCAGGCTGGGGAAGGGAGGATTTTGAACTTTGCCTCATCCTCGGTGAAACAGGTATTGGATAATTTGATTCTCTCCAATACATTCAGAATGGGTGTTTTAGGATTGACAAAGACCCTGTCCCAGGAATTAGGGAAAGATCATATTCTCATCAATGTAATCGGGCCGGGAAGAATCGGCACTGCCCGGATCGATTATATGGATCGAGTGCGGGCGGAAAAAGCGGGTCTGACTGTGGACCAGATCAAAGCAAGCACCTGCAAAACCATCCCATTGGGGCGATACGGTTTCCCGGAAGAGCACGCCAGGTTGGCGGTGTACTTATGTTCTCAAGCCAATACCTTTATTACCGGGCAAACCATATTGGTAGACGGAGGCATGGTGAAGGCGTATTAATTTCCTTTTTCTCAGGATGGAGAGGGGCGGCCCCTCTCTCCTGACGGATAAACAAATTAAAAGGAGCGCGAAGATTTTGCATCTACAGATTCCTTTTGCCAAGGGTTTTCAGGAACTTGACATCGATGAACAGAATTTAATCATGCTTGCGGAGCCGCCTTTAAAAATGGAGGCAGCAGCGGATGAAGGGGAAGAGTTAAAAAGAGGTTTTGCTCATCCGATCGGTACACCCCGTCTCCGGGAGCTGGCCCGAAAAGGCCAGAAAGTTGCCATTGCGGTCAGTGACTACACCCGGTCTACCCCCACAAAGAGAATCCTGCCTTTCGTATTGGGTGAGCTCTTTAGCCAGGAGATTTCAGATGACGATATCACGATTATTTTTGCCGGCGGCAATCATCGCCAGACCAACGAACAAGAAGCAAAGGCTATTTTGGGCGAGTACTACGACCGGTTCCAGATCAGGGTGAACGAAGCGGATAATGATGATGTTTTAAAATATGTGGGCACCACCAGTACCGGAATAGAGGTGGAAGCCAACAAATATTTTGTTGACGCTGATTTAAAGATATCTCTCGGCACAGTTGAGCCCCACCACAGTGCCGGTTATTCGGGCGGTGCAAAAAATTTGCTCCCCGGTGTATGCAGCCGGAAAACGATTAATCAGCATCATGAATTATCCCGGCATCCCCTGGCCATGAATGGGAAAATTGAGGGAAACCCCTTTAAGGAACAGATCGATGAGGCCGGAAGGATGATTGGCTGTGACTTTTTAGTCAATGTATCTTTGACGGAGGATATGAGGATTAATCAGGTCTTTACGGGAGATTTAATTCAGGCGCACAGAACAGGGGCCGCCCATTGTGCAAAGTTCGTAATGGTTGACGTTCCGGTTGCGCCGGATATTGTCGTGGTGTCTTTAGGGGGAAGTCCCCGGGATGCCAACCTTTATCAGGCGGAAGGAAAAGGGTTGAACCGGGTGAAGGATATCGTCAAGGAAGGCGGGGTGATTATTTTAGTCGCCGACTGTTATGAAGGCATCGGTCATGCCAAGATGGAGGAATACCTGAAAATGGGTTCTCCCCAAAAGATTGTGGATTATTTTGGACAGGCGGAATTTAGCGTACCGGGCAATAAGGCCTGGCGGGTAGGTAAAATGCTTTTACGCAACCATGTTTTTCTCGTTACCTCAACTTTCACGGATGATGTTTTACCTCTTCTGCCCCTGAAGAATTTTCGTTCTCTCCAGGATGCCTTTGATCAGGCCATGGCCATGAAAGGAGCTGATGCGCAAGTATTGGTTGTACCCCGCTCAGTGACTACTGTATTAAAAAACTCCAAAATGTAAGTGGGAAAAAAATATTTTGGGAGGCAAGGATCCATGTTTAAGGGAAAAAGTTTACAAATCCTTTTTTTAACAGTTGCGCTGGTGATGTTACTTGTAGTTTCCGCTGGTTGCGGCCAAAAGGCAGCTGAAGATCCGGCGGCAAATTACCCGGAAAAACCCATTGAATTCCTTTGCGGCTGGGCTCCCGGCGGTGGTTCCGACCAGGTCGCGCGCGCATTTGCGCCGCTAGTTGAGCAAGAACTCGGTCAGGCGGTAACCGTGGTCAACAAAGAAGGAGGTTCCGGAGCCACTTCTTATGTCGAATTGTCCAAGGCCAAGCCGGACGGCTATACCATTGCTTTAGCCACTTCCACAATTATGACCCATAAATTATTGGGCAATCTGGAGGTAGGACCCGACGATTTTGAGATTGTATGCGGCATCAACTATGATCCGGGCGGTTTGAGCGTAAAAGCGGATGCCAAGTGGAATAATCTGGAGGAGTTTTTCGCTTACTGCAAGGAAAACCCGGGAAAAGTTACCTTGGCTGCTTCCAGCCCCGGTTCCATTACCAGGCTTCAGGCCGAAGCCATTGAACAGAATGTAGGGATCAAGTTTAACATGGTGCCGAATCCCGGCGGTGCCGGCCCTGGCCTGGTACAATTGGCAGGCGGCCATGTTGATGCCGCGATGGGGACGCCGCTGGAGTCAAATGCCCTCGTCAACGGGGGAAAAATTAAAATGCTGGGCGTCCTGAGTGATGAGCGGGTTGAAGCATGTCAGGATGTGCCTACGTTTAAAGAACAGGGTTATGACATCTCTTTGGCAACATCAAGGGTGATCCTGGCGCCCAAGGGGACACCTAAACCCATTATCGATAAATTGGCCCAGGCTTTCTCCAAAGCGGTGGAAAGCGAAGAAGTTAAAACTTTTGTGAAGAATACCGGGGCCGGCTCTATGAACCTGAACCCGGAACAGGCCCGGGAGTATCTTACCGAACAAACGAAGATGTTCGAGGAAATTATTAATGCCGGTAAGTAAATAGAAAAAAATACAGGGAAGAGAATTTCTCTTCCCTGTGCAACAACTTGTGGAGGAGAATATGGGTGTTTCTGAAAGGAAGGGTATTACCGGGATTCTGGCAGATTTTTGCGGCAAAATACAAATGCAGGATATTCCCCGGGATGTAATCGAAAGAGCCAAGTGCTGCCTTTTAGATTATTTGGGGGCGGCAATTGTGGGCAGCACTACTGCAACCGGTAAAATAGGTCTTAATCTTGTCCGGATTTTGCATCAGGAAGGAGGACCCCAACAGGCCACTTTAATCGGTCAGGGGATAAAAACCAGCTGTGCCTTGGCGGCTCTGGCCAACGGCATGTCCGGCCATGCTGTGGAGATGGATGATGCCGCCCGGTATGCTACAGGACTGCATCCTGGAACTACGATCATACCGGCTTGCCTGGCGATGAGCGAATATTTAGGGGCCCGGGGAGAAGAATTTTTGCTCTCCCTCATTTTAGGATATGAGGTGGCGGGACGGGTGGGAACGGCCATTAATCCCTCCCACCGTTATAAAGGCTTTCATTCCACCGGCACGGTGGCAAGTTTCGGCTCTGCCGCGGCAGTTGCCCGGCTCCTTCATTTGGATACTTTGCATACCTGCTATGCCCTCGGCATTGCCGGTTCTCAGGCGGGCGGGCTATTTGAGTTCCTGAAAGAAAATGCGACGGTAAAACACCTGCATGCGGGGAGATCGGCCCAAAATGGTGTCATGGCAGGACTTCTGGTAAATAACGGCATGACCGGGCCCACCACCATTCTTGAGGGGGATGATGGGTTCTGCAGAGCCTATGCCGATCAGGCAGACTGGGATTACATGGTGGACAGCTTAGGCCGGCGATTTGAAATGAATCATATTTATTTTAAAATTTATCCTGCCTGCGGGCACGCTTTTTCCGCGATTGAAGGGGCCCTGGCGATTCATGCCAAGCATAAAACGGATTTAAGAGAGATAAAAAAGATTCAGGTTAGCACCTATCGGGTGGCGGCGGTCCTGAACAGACAGAACCCGGCCACGATCCAGGAAGCAAAGTTTAGTATCCCTTTTTTGGTTTCTTTGGCCTTAAATAAGGGGGAAGTTTCCTTAAGAACATTATCTGAGAAAAACATCAATGATCGCGAGATTCAATTTTTAGCATCGAAGGTCGAAATGATTGATGATGCAGAAATCACCGGCACTTATCCTAAACTGAGAACTGCCGTCCTCAAAGTTCAGTTTCATGATGGCCCGGAGATCTGTGAAAGAGTAGATTTGCCAAGAGGGATGCCGGAAAGGCCTTTGACGGTAACGGATCTAAAAAATAAGTTTTTTGCCTCTACCGCTGCTTTATGGTCTGAGGAGAGGGCGAGAGATCTGATGAACCAGGTTTTCCACATTGATCAGGAACCAAATATAAACAGGCTGGCCCAGATAATACAGATGGGGACAAAGCAGCATGCAGAATTGAGGGATTTGAGCCTTTGATCAATTATGTGCGTAATTTAAGGGGGATCATTAAACTGGAGCATCTATGCAAGGGAATGTAAAGAATTAAATCTTGAATTGCAATATTAAATGCAACATGTTTTGAAACCGCATGAAATTTGGAAGTAATTACCTCTTGTTGTCAAGGGCGAAGCGAAGCGGAGTTCATTTTACCCTTGACAAGCTAACTTTAATATCCTTTTGATAACGGTCTGTATAACAGACCGTCTGCCCTCCGGCGAGGACAGGGGTTTGGGGACAGAGTCCCCAAGGTTCTCCTGAAGTATCTTTAGTTTGTAATTATAATAGTATCTTCTGAACTTCATGAATAAAGATTTCTTCGGGCGTTCGGTATCCAAGGATCTTTCTGGGTAGATTATTACACCAGTTTTGTACCCGCTCTATTTGAGATAGTGTTAGATCCTTAATGGCTTTTCCCTTTGGAATAAATCTTCTTATAAGGCCATTATGACGTTCGTTAGTGCCTCGTTCCCAGGCAGAATACGGATGCGCATAATAAACATCAATTCCATGATTATTTAAATTGGAAAACTCGGAGCCATTGTCTGCGGTAATACTCTTAAACAAGTGTGTGAATAACGATCCAAACTTTATTTTTAATTCTTTTATTACATTGTCTACCGCTTCGCTGCACTTTGATGCCAATGGCATGATCAGATGTTGACGTGATTTTCTTTCCGTAAGGGTTAATAGTGACTGATCCCCAGATCGTTTACCGATGACAGTATCGATTTCCCAGTGCCCGAATTCTTTTCGGTCGTCAACTATTTTAGGTCGGTTACCGATACTTTCACCGAGGATGCGCTTATTGACTCGATTGACCGACTTCTTAGGTTTTCGACGTGTTTTAAGTAGCAAATCCATATTACAAAGTTTGAGCAAGCGCTGATCAATGTAATTGTAAAGCGTTTTCGTACACACCATTTCAGATTTATCCAAAGACAACCTGGCTTTGCCTACAACAGCGTCTGGTGACCATTTGTCTTTTAAAATCTTTTGTTCAGCATAAAGAAGAAAGGAGTCTACTTGAAGAACTTTAGATTTTTTGCCGCAGCTCAATCGATTCTTTTCATAGGCTGCCTGACCTGTTTCAGGGAAATAGGTCACGTAACTGGTTAGATCCGTTCTTCTTTGGATAGTAGTTCCTCGATTGATTTCTCTTAAAATTGTACTGCGATGTCGCCCTAATTTTTTAGCAATAGCATTTTTAGTATGACCTTCTTTAAGCAGTGCAAAGATACTACCTCGTTCATAAGTGGAAAGATGTTTAAAATTACGTGCGGATGTGTTATTCTTCTCCTTAAGAGCCATAACTGAAACCTCCGTATGTGATTGCTTAGACACCAATATCATACTCGGTTTCTTGCTATGGCTCTATTGTTTTACATGTTGCATTTCATTTTACAATGAATCTAAAGAATTAAATGTTAAAATTTTGAAAAAAGATCTTGACAAGAGCAAAAGCTATGGATAACCTATTTCCAGAATCTTAAGAAATGGTTGTGATAAGGTGATTGGAAGCAAAAATACCCCATTATACAAGGAATGCGCAAACATTTTACGGAAACAGATTTTAGAAGGAAAATGGGAAGAGGGAGATTGTCTGCCCTCAGAAAAAGAATTTTCCGCGGAATTTGGCGTTTCCAGAATTACCATTCGACAGTGCATGAAATTGCTGGAAGAGGAAGGTCTGATCATTAGACAGGCGGGCAGAGGAACCTTTATTCCGGAAAAACCAATTGAACAGGGCCTAGCGGGTTTCCATAACTTTGCCAAAAACACGAGCAAAGAAGGGCACAAAGCAGGATTTGTCATCGAAAATATTCAGATCAGTTTACCCAGCAAACACACGGCAAAGGCGTTAAATGTGAACGAGAATGAACAGGTGTATAAAATAGAAAGAATTAAGTTAAGAGACGACAGGCCTCTGATGCATGAAAGGATTTATTTGCCCCGAAAACTGATTCCCGGTCTCGGACTGGATGAATTGTCCCAGGAATGGCTGAGCGATCTGCTTGCCAAAAATAATATTCACATTACGCGCGTCAAGTATTCCATCGAGCCTTTTTTAATCGACGACTATGAGGCGAAAAAATTATTGGTTCATTCCGGATTATTGGGGCTTTTAATAGACCGGGTGAGCTGGGCCGGTGATGAAGTGGTCATGTTTACCCGGTCCATCGTCAGAACGGATCTGGTAAAATATACCATTGAGACTTCAAAGAATTGAAGACTTATGAATAGGGGGAGTAAATGTCTTTTTGGCGATCAGGACCGGGAAGGTTGTCTAAGGGAAATCAGATTCCCAAAGGAAGGCTTCAATGAAGGAATATTGGAAACGCAATCTTGTCCTGGTAGTTCTGGGGCAATTTATTATCAGAGTTGCTCAAACCTTTGTTTTTCCCTATTTACCCCTTTTTATCGCCGAGCTTGGTGTGGACAACACCAAGCAAATCGCTTTGTGGGCAGGGACCATTGCATCGGCCAATTTCTTAGGGCAATCCATTTTTTCACCTCTCTGGGGATCCGTGGCGGACCGGTATGGGAAAAAAATGATGCTGATCCGTTCGGTGATAGCTGTAGGCTTTTTTACGATCCTGATTAGTTTTGTGACAGCCCCGGTGCAACTTCTCGCGCTTAGATTTTTGTTAGGTTGTTTTAGCGGGTACAATGCGGCCGCGATCACCTTTATTGCCTCGGAAACTCCGGAAAAAGAATTGGGTTATGGGCTGGGATGGCTTCAAACAGGCCAGCAAGCAGGTCTGTTGATCGGCCCTGCGATTGGCGGGGTGCTCACTCACTTTTGGGGCTTCCGGGTAAGTTGTCTAAGTGCCGGTTTAATCACATTGGCTATCTGCATCCCCTTGTTCTATACAAGAGAAACCCCAACGGCAGCCATTGGGAAAGATGTTAAAAAAAAGATAAGAGAATCCTTTCCCCGGATCAGGGTGTGGGGAAAGTTAGGCTCATTCTGTACCTTGTTGTTTTTTGTGATCATGATTACCCAGTTTGCCAATAAAAGCATTGAACCCCAATTGGCCACATACGTATCGAAAATTTACCGGGGAAGCAGCCTGGAATTAATGGTGGCAGGGGTGTTTATGGCCACGGCCATCTCCCATGTCGTCTTGGCCCCCCTTTTAGGCCGGTATGGGGACCGGAATAATCATTACCGGGTCTTGTTCTGGTGTTTGATCGGGGCAGGTTTCACAACCTTGGGGCAGGTGCTGGTAAAAAATATTTGGCAATTGATCCTATTGCGCTTTGTACTGGGCGGCTTTTTAGCCGGGATTCTTCCCTCTGCCAATGCTTTAATCGGCACGAATACGCCGCACCAGCACCGGGGCACCTTGTTCGGATTGTTGGCCAGCGTGAATGCTCTGGGGAATTTTGCCGGCCCTATTTGCGGCGGCGCGATTATTTCTTTATGGGACATTGACAGGGGTTTTTTTGCCGTGTTTGCCATTACCGGAATCTTGTTTTTGGCGGCAAGTTTTTTTGTCAGCAGATTGACCCATGCTCCTGAAATAAGGGGGATCGGTTCAGCTCATTGATAGATGAAAGCAAAATAATTTGAGATATTTTGGCGATAGGGGATGAGGGAGTGGAATCTGATGCTTTACAGAAGATAAAAAATATTGTAGGCCATGATCATGTTTTGACGAGTCTGGAGGAAAGGATCTGCTATTCTTATGATGGGACCTTTCAAAGAGGGATTCCTGACGCAGTGGTTTTTCCTGCCCATACCAAAGAAGTTGCTGATCTGCTCAAGCTGGCCAACCTGGACGGATTTCCTGTCTTCCCCCGGGGAGCAGGGACAGGACTGAGCGGGGGGTCGATTCCCCTTTGCTCAGGGATTGCTTTAGTCTTAACGCGCATGGATAAAATAAAGGAGATTAATCCGGAAGACATGCTGGCAGTGGCCGAACCAGGTGTTGTGACGGGCCAATTCCATCAGGAAGTAGAAAAAATGGGCCTGTTTTACCCGCCCGATCCCGCCAGTTTGAAAACATGTACCCTGGGCGGGAATGTGGCGGAGAATGCCGGGGGACCCAGGGCTTTTAAGTATGGGGTAACCAAAGACTATGTGCTGGGCTTGGAAGTGGTGACCCCCCTGGGTGAAGTGATGCATACCGGAGGCCGCACCGTGAAGAATGTGACCGGGTATGATTTAACCCGACTGCTTACGGGAAGTGAAGGGACCTTAGGAATAGTCACCGAGATTACAGTGCGGCTGCTGCCCAAGCCCAAAGAAATAAGAACTGCCCTGGTGGTGTTTGATGAATTGGAAGATGCGGCAACTACCGTCACTGCAATCATCCGGCAGGGGGTAATTCCGGCCACCTTGGAGGTAATGGACGGGGTTACCATCAAATGTGTGGAAAATTATCACCATCTGGGCCTGCCCCTTGATGCGGAGGCGGTTTTATTGATTGAAGTGGATGGTGGGAAGAACCAGGTGGAAGAAGATATCAAAGAGATTGAAGCAATCTGCCGGGAGCACGGATGCCGGACAATCCAGGTGGCCTCTTTGGCGGAGGAGCGGGAAAAACTTTGGAAAGCCAGGAGGGCGGTTTCCTCGGCGATTGTCCAGTTGAGCCCGACCAAAATCTCAGAGGATGCCACCGTACCAAGGAGCAAAATTCCGGAAATGGTGCGGCGGCTGCGCAAAATTGGGGAGAAATACCGGCTTCCCTTGCCTGTATTCGGCCATGCGGGAGACGGCAATCTGCATCCGAATATTTTAGCGGATAAGAACAATAAAGAACAAATGGAACAGGTAGAGAAAGCGGTAGGCGAAATATTTCAAACAGCTTTAGAACTGAAGGGAACCTTGTCAGGAGAACATGGCATTGGGATCATGAAAAAGGCTTATCTCCAGTGGGAGCTTGGCAGTGCCGGACTGGAATACTTAAGATCGATCAAACGTGCGGTTGACCCCAATAATATTCTCAATCCCGGAAAGGTATTTTAGGTGACGCCATGGAGGAAAACTATTTAAAAAACTTGGACAAGTGCAGCAGGTGCGGCGGCTGCCAGGCCTATTGCCCTCTTTTCTCGGAACTGGGCAGAGAACCTTATGTAGCCCGGGGAAAGGTGGAACTTTTAGATCACTTGCGTGCCGGAAAAGTAATTTGGACTGACAAACTGGCCGATATTTTTTCCACCTGCCTGCTCTGCGGCGCCTGTGCGGAGAACTGCCCCAACGGGGTGGCAGGGGACAAGCTGGTGATGATGGCAAGGAAAGATTTAGTCACTGATCGGGGTCTCCCCATCATCAAGAAAAATATTTTTCAGCACCTATTAAGGTATAACGGACGATTAAATATGGCGGGGAAGTGCCTCTATTTATACCAGAAAACAGGCGTGCAGAAGCTTGTGCGGTCAAGCCGGGCGCTCCATGTGCTGCCGATGGATTTGGCAAAAATCGAGACGCTGCTGCCGGCCGTTGCCGGTACGCCTTTTCGCCAAAAGGTGCCCTATCGGACTGCAGTGGCGGGTTCCCGGTTAAAGGTGGCTTATTTTACGGGATGCGTCACAAACCTGATCAACCCTCATGTGGGGCAGAGCATTTTAAAAATCATGGAGGCAAATGGGGTGGAAGTGATTATTCCCGAACAGTTCTGCTGCGGGGTGCCTGCTTTTGCCAGCGGCGACTTTACTACGGGCAGGATTTTGGGTGAACAAAATATCCAAGCGTTCAGCCATGAGAAGGTGGATTATATTATCTGTGATTGTGCCAGCTGTTTGTCCACCTGGCTAGATTATCCGGAGCTGTTGGAAAGTGAGGAAGCCGCAAAACTTACCGGCAAGCTCATGGATGTGAACCGTTTTATTGTGGAAGTGCTGGACCTCAAGCTAGTACCCCGGGAGATGGGGGTCAAGGTAACTTATCATGACCCTTGCCACTTGAAAAGGACGGAGAACGGCAGGCAGGCACCCCGAGAATTGCTCAGGCGGCTCAGTCCGGCCTACGAGTATGTAGAGATGGGAGCGGCGGACCGGTGCTGCGGTTCCGCAGGTTCTTTTAATCTGAGTCATTATCGTTTATCCCAGAGGGTGGCCGCAAAAAAGGTAGAATCTATTCTGGAAAGCGGAGCAGAGGTGGTAGCGTCCGCCTGCCCATCCTGTATCATGCAGTTGTCCCATGCTTTAAAAAATGCCCAGAGCAATGTGAGAGTCAAGCACCTGGTAGAGCTTGCGGCAGAGTGCTTGGAATAGAAAAACTGAGTAAAACCACGAAGGTTGAGCGGCAGAGCTGTCTCTTCGTGGTTTTTTAGGGAAACGGTGATTTTGTTTATGCTTCACTAATGACCAATACGTCGACAGGACAGGCCTTCACACAGATACCGCAAGCTATGCATTTGCTGGGTGTTGGACGGTCATTGGCCATAACCACGACAGCATAGGGACAAGCCTGAACACATTTACCACAGGAAACGCATTTTTTCTTGTTAATCATGTAGACGCCCTTGGGATTTTGCGTAATAGCTTCAACCTCGCAAACTTCCGCGCATTTGCCGCATTGAGTGCAGACAAAGGTTTTCAGGGTATCACCTTCGTATCCGACCCGAATAGCTGTTTTGCGCATATCATACGTTTTGTAGTAAGCTTCTGAACAGGAAACTTCACAGGCCAAACAGGACATACAGGCATCTTGGTCTCTTACTTCCAATCTTTTCATTATGAGATCCTCTCTTTCTCAGTTCATTTTATTTCTCATTATTTTTCTATACACCCATTTTAGCGCGAAAAAGAGAAAACTGCATCAGTTTTCTTATTTCCTCTTTTTGGCCGTACTCTAAGCCCACTGTTTTGCGTGTATTCCATCGAATTTCTCCTCGTCTCTGCGCTTGTCCGGGCTCTTCTGAAAAGGCGCCTTTCAGAACGCCGGCTTTATCAAATCGGACGGTTCGGTCATTCCGCGCAGCTGGTACGAAGGCCGCAAAGCCTACGCAAAAGTATACAGGACCGGGACATACGATGCCACGGTTACCAGCCCTATAGCTTTTACCGATACGGCGGGTAAGTGGATGGATTCGGCGGTCCGTTATATGGCGGCGCGCGGCGTGGTTAACGGGATGGGCGGTGAGATGTTCGGACCCCAGCGGTCCATGACCCGGGCCGAGTTCCTGACCATGCTCATGCGGGTGCTGAACCCCGAACCCCAGGACGCAGGGATGGTGCAGCAGTTTGGTGATGTCCCCGAGAACGCGTATTACTACGATGCCGTGCTGAAAGCCAAGGCCCTTGGTATCGTCACAGGCGTGAACGGCAACCAATTCAATCCCGACGCGACGATCACACGGCAGGATATGTTTGTGATGGCATACAACGCGATGGAAAAGATGAATATGCTGCCCGATGGATACACACAGCAGTTCGTGGAGTTTGACGACTGGTCGATTGTGGCCGGATACGCGCAAGCCCCTCTGCAAAACCTGGCGAAGCTGAAGCTTGTAGACGGCAGCGACGGGAATGTCAACCCGGTACATACCGCGTCGCGGGCTGAGGCAGCACAGTTTTTGTACAATGTGCTGAAGTGGGACGCGAAGTAAAAGGGGTATATCAAATCCTATTTTCTGAAAAAATAAAGATGGCAAAATTGCTGACATTATGCAAGATTTCTCACCTTGACATCTATTGCTTGCTAGTTTAATATAAAAAAGAAATTTAATGCTCTGCAGAAGCAGGGAAGTGCAAGATGTTTTAAAGGACAATCTATAGCAGTTTTTTTAACCATGAAGGTTAATGGCGGGATGAACCCGATCCGTTTCTTCATGGTTTTTTTATTTCCTTAGCTAGATTTTAAGGATTCCGGTTTCCTTGGCAGGACCGGAGATTTAGACTTCCTTCTTTATATTCTGGCAGGAGCACGGCATACCTCTTGCCAGGCATTTTTCCACAAGGGACGATATCCCTTCATCATAAATAGAATAAAAAAACTGGGCGAAACCACAAAGGTTGATCGGCATGGACGATGCTCTTTCGTGGTTTTTCAGGGATAGGGACCTTACATGGAAAATATTTATAAAAGGTGTTAACGTCTGGAAAGCGAGAAGAGGATGAAAAAATTTAAATTCATTTTGAAACGGTTGCTTCAAATAATTCCTATGCTGATTATTGTCACAATTTTAGCCTTTGCCTTAAGCAATATGTCTTCAGGGGATGTGGCGGAGATTACCATCCGCAGCCAAGGATTGGAGGTTACGGAAAAGAACATTGCCGCAGTTAGGGAAGAGTTAGGCCTCAATGCGCCCCTTCAGATCCAGTATCTTAACTGGCTGAAAAAAGCTACGGAGCTTGATTTTGGCATATCCTTTCAAACAAAAAAACCCGTTGCCGATGAGATCCTCTCCAGATTCCCGGCAACCCTTAAGTTGGCAATTGCCGCAACGATTATCTCCATTCTTTTCGCCATCCCTATCGCCCTTATTTCCGCCCGATATAAGGATTCCCTGGTCGACCACTTTTTTCGGATTATCTCTACTGTCGGCGCGGCCATGCCGGATTTTTGGCTGGGCCTGATGCTTTTATATCTTTTTGCCGTTCAATTCGATTTGGTGCCGGTTGTTTCCGGAAGCAAACTTCAAAATATTTTTCTGCCCGCATTTACCCTGAGCGTAAACTACGGCGCTACCTATATCAGAGTTCTGAGAAACAATCTCATCGAAATCAATAATTATGACTTTATGAGAGCGGCACGGGCAAGAGGCCTGAGCCAAAATGCCGTATTGCTGAAGCATGGATTAAAAAACGCCGTGCTTCCCTGTCTCACCCTGATCGGGGTAAACTTCGGCAGGCTTTTAGCGGGCCAGTTCGCGGTGGAGACCATTTTCTCCTGGAACGGCATTGGGAAATTTGCGGTGGATAGTATTAAGCTTAAGGATTTGCCCGTAATTCAAGGATATATCGTCATTGTCGCGGTCACCTATATTGTGATCAATCTTTTACTGGATATTTTGTACCTTTATATCGACCCGAAGATACAACTTGAATAAAATCCCCTTTCGTGCTTGTTGAATATGCCTCAATCAGAATGCGACAAAGGAGAACCGTTCTCTGTCGCAGAGGAGGAATGGTCGTCATTTTGCAAAGAAACGTGCTGGTAAAATTAAAAAAACAAAAATCAGCCCTGCTGGGATTAGCCATCATCATCATTTTTGTATGTGCCGGTATTTTTGCCCCCGTCGTGGCCCCCCACGACCCTTATGCGGTGGACCTCACCCAAAAATTGCTCAAGCCTTGCGGGGAATTCCCCCTGGGCACAGACCAGCTGGGCCGATGTATTCTGTCCAGACTGATTTATGGGGTCAGGACCAGCCTCGTCACGGCAATGATTGCCACGGCCCTGATCTTGGCGCTGGGCGTTCCTCTCGGCATGATTGCCGGCTATGTGGGCGGATGGCTGGATAATTTTATCATGCGTCTGGCCGATATCGCGTCCACCTTTCCCTCCACTCTTTTGGCCTTAGCGGTTGTGGGCGTGTGGGGGCCCAGCATCGTCAATATTATGTTTGTGTTTGTGGTTCTTTGGTGGGCGCCTTTTGCCCGAATCGTGCGCAGCATGGTGATTAAACTGAAAGAAAAAGAGTTTGTCCTGGCGGCCATTGCTTCCGGCAGCAGCCGGACCTCCATCATCCTCCGGCATATCACTTTAAATGCAATTTCTCCCATTATCGTCCTGGCCACCCTGAGGATTGCCGCCGTGATTATGCACGTGGCCGGGTTCTCCTTCATCGGGCTGGGTGCCCAGCCCCCAACGGCGGATTGGGGCGTGATGCTGAGCGACAGCCGGCAGTATTTAACATCACAGCCGCTGATGCTGCTTTGGCCCGGGCTGGCCATCACCCTTGCCGTGCTGGCCTTCAATCTCTTTGGGGAAGGGTTAAACGATGCCCTGATCCCATCTTCCGGCGATATGGCGGTAGTAAAGGAGGGTGACGGGCAAAATGGCTGAGCAGCCGGTCCTATCGATCCGCAATCTGAAAACTTACTTTTATTTGGAAGAACAAATTGTAAAAGCCGTAGACGGGGTCAGCCTGGATGTATACAAAGGCAGAATCACCGCCCTTGTAGGCGGTTCCGGCAGCGGAAAGTCCGTGATGTCCTTATCCATCTTTAATTTGGTGGATCAGCCGGGAAAGATTATCGGGGGAGAAATATGGCTTAACGGCGTGAATCTTAGAACGCTGAGCGAAAAACAGCTTTTGAAAATAAGAGGCAAAGAGATCGCCATGATCTTTCAAGATCCCACCAGTTCTCTGAATCCTGTGCTAAAGGTAAAAAAGCATCTTGCCGAGGTCATCCGCACCCATCAGAAAGGGATCGGCAAGAAAGAGGCGCTCCGGATGTTCCGGGATGTGCTTTCCCGCGTGGGCTTGAAAAATACGGATCAGATCCTGGAAAGCTATCCTTTTGAGCTTAGCGGCGGCATGTGCCAAAGGGTGATGGTGGCCATGGGACTGCTGGCCCAGGCCCATGTGCTGATCGCAGACGAGCCCACCTCGTCCCTGGATTTAACCACCCAGGCCGCCATACTGGAAGAATTAACCCGTTTAAAAAAGGAAGGGATGGCAATTGTTTTGATCACCCATGATTTAGGCGTGGTGGCGCAAATGGCGGATGATGTTTATGTGATCAAAGACGGCAAGATCGTAGACAGCGGCACAGTTTATCAGGTGTTTGAAGCGCCAAAGCATGACTATACAAGATCTCTCCTGGAGGCAATTTTTTAAAAGAAAAATGGGTGAAAACATGAATCTATTTGAAATAAAAGGCCTTTATAAATGCTATCAAAAAAAAGCAAAGCCAAAGGTGTATGCCGTTTATAATGTAAACTTAAACATTAAAAAAGGGGAAGTTCTTGGCCTGGTCGGCGAGTCGGGCTGCGGGAAAACTACTTTGGGGAAAATGCTTTTAAAGCTGGAGCAGCCGACCAGGGGAAGAATCCTTTTTCATGAGCAGGATATCACAGATTATTCCTTTCCTCAAATGCGGAAAATCAGAAACAACATGCAGATGACCTTTCAGGGCAGTGCCAATGCGTTTAACCCCTATTTTACGGTGGAGCAAATCATCGGTGAACCCCTGCACAATTACAGCACCGAGTCCCAAGGGGAGCAAGAGAAAAAAATCGTGGACATGCTGGAGAAAGTTGGGCTGAGCAAAACCTATCTGACCAGATACAGCCACGAAATGTCCGGCGGCCAGAGGCAAAGAGTCGGCATCGCCAGGGCTTTGATCCTGCATCCGGAATTTGTCGTATGCGACGAAGCGGTTTCCAGCATTGACTATGCCTTGAAAAACCAGATTTTAACCCTACTCACCGGCTTGAAGGAGCAATTTGGCCTGACCTATTTATTTATTTCCCATGATATCTCCGCTGTGAACAAGATCTGTGACCGGGTGGTGGTGATGTATCTGGGAAATATTGTGGAAATCATCCCGAGGATCAATGACAAAGCAGAGCACCCCTATACCAAAGCGCTTCTTGCGGCAACCCTGATCCCTGACCCGAAAAAAAGGAGAAAAAACACGATATTGTTTCGGGAAGGGGAAGAACTAAAAATACCGGAGAAAGGATGTGTTTTCCAAAATCGCTGCCTGTATACGCAAGAAATTTGTAAAACCGAACAACCAGCCTTAATGTCGAAGCATGACAGGCATGATGTTGCCTGCCATCTTTGCCATGGCCATTGAATTAAATTTTTTGGGAGGGAAAAAAATGAGGAAAAAGTCTTTTATAACCATGATGGCATTTTTAATTTGTGCCTCTTTAATCCTTGCCGGCTGCAGCAAAAGCAATTCCCCGGTAAGCAATCCGGAAGAAGAGAAAGAAAAGGAAGTTGTGGTGGCGATCTATCGGGACGGGGCGATGGAGGAATTGGATGCCGCCACCTATAACGGTCCCCACTTCTTATACAAGATGATCTATGAGGGTTTTGTGGAAGACGGGGGAAACGGACAGATCCTGCCCCGGCTGGCCACAAGCTGGGATATTTCTCAGGACGGCAAAACATATACCTTTAAGCTCCGTAAAGGGGTAAAATTCTCCGACGGCACCGATTTCAATGCGGACGCTGTGATCTTTAACCTGAAAAGATGGGTCAACAACGACCGCCATTCCGTCCTGACATCGGTCAATGTAGAGAGCATGGAAGCGGTTGATAACGATACGGTAAAAATTGTCTTTAAAAACGGGGCCTATCCCATATTGACCGAGCTGACCTATCCCAGGCCGGTGCGCTTCTTAAGCCCTGCTTCCATCACGGAGGTTCCCGGGGATGTGATGGGCAAATTCACCAAGCCCGTGGGTACCGGACCATGGATGCTGGAATCCTATACGAAGGATCAGGAATTTACCCTGGTGCCTAACCCGTATTACTGGGGGGAAAAACCGAAGGTGGATCGCATCACATTTAAGGTAATAACGGACGGACAAGCGAGAGTTTTAGCGCTGCAAAGCGGCGAGGTGGATATTCTGGGCGGGGACCTGATCGGAAAAATTCCCATGGAGAGCTTTTTAGAGCTAAAAAACTCCGGCGCCTTTGAAACATTTACCAAAGGGACCATGTGCTCCCATTTTATTGCCTTCAACCAGGATGTGGCGGCATTCCAAGATAAAAATGTCCGTTTGGCCATGAACTATGCCATCAACAAAAAGAGCATTGCAGAAAATTTGTTCGACAACTTGGGTTTAGAAGCCAATGGTTTGTATCAAACAGGGGTTCCTTATACTACGCCGGAAAACAATTACGGGTTTTCCAATGATAAGGAGAAAGCGAAACAATTACTTGAAGGGGCCGGATACACAGATACCAATGGCGACGGCATCCGCGAAAAAGACGGGAAAAATCTGGAGTTTAACTTTATGTTGTCCACGGAAGAATTCCCTGAATGGAAGCCGCTGGCGGAGTTCGTGCAATCTGAATTTGCCGCTGTGGGCATCAAAGTGAATCTCAACATTTTGGATAAAAACGGCTACGAAGACGCCACCATGAATACAAAGGCATTTGACATTGTGCTGATGAGAACCTCTTCGGATTCCTGGGTGCCCCACGGTTCCCTGCTGGAGATGTTTACAATTCTCTCTACCAGCAATGCCGCAAAGGTATGGTATGACGAAGGGCTGTACAACAACATTATCAAAACATTAAACACCGTTGACGAAACAGAAAGGCAAAAGAATTACGATACGGTATTCAAATTTATCAGCGAAGAAGCCCTCACCATTCCCATCTATTATCCCATCACTTCTTTTGCTGTCAACACGGATAAAATAGCAGGATTTGAAATCGGCGTGAATAACTATGCGCCCATCGAATGGCAGAAGCTGGATGTAAAAGAATAAATTTTTAAAGACAGATACGCTGCCGTTTTTGCGGCGTATCTGTCTTATCAAAGAATCAGAGGTGAAATTGGTGAATCCGGAACAGAAACTGATTAAGAATTGGACGGAGGGTTCCAACAATTACAGCAATTTAATAAAAGCAGAGTTAAACTGTTTTAAAAAGCAGGCCTGGACGGAGATTATTCTGGAAAATGCCGGCAAAAGCACCCCTATGAATATTCTTGATGTAGGCACCGGACCGGGTTTTTTTGCCATCATCATGTCCCAGGCCGGGCATCAGGTGACGGCCATTGATTGTACCGAGGCAATGATCCATGAAGCACGGGCAAATGCGGAAAATGCCGGCATCGCTGCCGACTTTCGCGTATCCGACGCACAAAATCTGGCCTTTGACGATGAGAGCTTTGACCTGATTATCAACAGAAACGTAACCTGGACCCTCATCGATGCTCCCCAAGCATACCAGGAATGGCAAAGAGTTTTAAAGCCCGACGGGAAGATTATCATCTTTGATGCCAACTGGAACCTAAGATTATTCGATGAAGCAGTGATGAAAAAATATGAGCAGGACCAAAAGGAATATGAAAGATTGTTTGGCGAAGCGCCTCCTTCCTACACGGCCGACATGATCGATTACCGAAAAAGTATGCCCATGTGTCAAAGGCGCAGGCCCCAGTGGGATTTGACCATGCTGATAGAGCTTGGTTATAAAAAAATTTTCTGTGACCTGGATATCGGAGACCGGGTTTACGACAAGAAGGAGAAGGTGAAATATCGCTCCAGTCCCATGTTTATGCTGGTGATAGAGAAATAAAAAATGTGAGGTTAAACATCATTGGTGAATATGGGCTGCTGTTTGCTGTGGGTGCGGTAAAATAAGGAAGGGAAATTTTGATGGAATATGATCATGCATTGAAAAAAGATGTGCTCTCCCTGGCCCGGAGGCTGGGGGCTGATTTAGCAGGGATCGGAGAAATGGGCGGTGTCCGGGAGTATATCCGGCAAAACTACGGGGGTGCCCTGGAGGGCTATCCCGGAGCGGTATCCCTCGCTGTTTTTTTCCCTCCGGAGATCATCAATCTATTGACGGAGGGTCCCCAGCAAATTTACTCCCATTATTATGAGGTGCTGAACAGACTGCTGGATACCATCGCTTTAAGCGTAGCCAATCACCTGTACAAAAAGGGATACCGGGTTTTTCCCGTGCCCGCTTCCCAGCAATTGATTCATGACAGGTATAAGGGCATATTTTCCCACAAACTGGCGGCATCTTTGGCGGGGCTGGGATGGATCGGCAAGTCCTGCTGCTTGATTAATGAAAAAGTGGGACCCCGCCTGCGCCTAGCCACCATCCTGACCGACGCCCCTCTGGCCCCCGATGGCGGCATCGCCAACCGGTGCGGCACATGCAGAGCTTGCGTAGATGCTTGCCCCCCGGGGGCGATTTTAGGAAAATCCTTTAAATTGGAAGAGGATATTGGCTTCAGGTTCCAGGCGGAACGCTGCGACAACTATTTTACGGAAGTGAAAGAGCGACACGGATTGGGGCACTGCGGCAAATGTTTGGCTGTATGCCCCTGGGGAAAAGTCCCTCCCAAGAGAGAATATCAGGAAATCAGCAGGGATGCGCCGGAAAAAGGTGAAAAAATTGCTGACTTTGCGCAAGATTTTTAACCTTGACGTAAATGAATCCTTCGTTTATGATTAATATGGAAGTTGGATCCCTGCTGAAGCAGGGAAGCACAAAATGACAACAGCAACAGGATGGGTAGTTCTTTTTTCGGCTTCAAAGAATAAATCTATCATTATCAATAACCATGAAGGTTAATGACGGGATGAATCCTGGTTAAACTTCATGGTTCTTTTATTTTTCTTCATGATTTTAAGTTTCCGGTTTCCTTGGCAGGGCCGGAGGTTAAACTTCCTTCTTTCATACTGGCAGGAGCACGGCATACCTCTTGCCAGGCGTTTTACAACAACGGGCGGTGTCCTTTATTAATAAATAGGATCGGAAAACTGAATAAAACAGCGAAAGATGATTGGTACAGAAGCCTGTCTCGTCGTAGTTTTCTCGGGGTTACGGAAAAATGACAAAATTATTGACACTGTGCAAGAATTCTACCCTTGACAGATACGACCTGTTCGTTTACTATGAGAAAGAAATTAACGCTCTGCAGAAGCAGGGAAGTGCAAGACAGTATAAGCAACGAGGCTTTAAAGGACAAATTAATGGGCAGGAAATAACCATGAAGGTTAGTGACGGGATGAATCCTGATCAAACTTCATGGTTCTTTTATTTTCTTCATGATTTTAAGTTTCCGGTTTCCTTGGCAGGACCGGAGGTTAGACTTCCTTCTTTCATGCTGGCAGGAGCACGGCATACCTCTTGCCAGACGTTTTACAACAACGGGCGGTGTCCCTGATTTATAAATAGGCATAGGAAAACCGAACAAAACCACGAAGGCTGACCGGTGGGGCCGTCCCTAAGTGGTTTTTTTGCAGGGAGATGGTGACCTTGTTCGGGAGGTGGAAGAGGCAGATTTTAGTGGGTCATAGAGTCCAAGAATATGAGGATATTTGCAGCATCCCTTTGTTTATCTACGCCCGAGCCAGGGGACTGAAGGAAGGATGGAAAAAAGCTGCCCCGCCAATTTAGCTGCGGCCAACTGCAGCGGGTGTGCATTGCCCGGTCGTTGGCGGTGATGCCGAAACTGGTGGTGCTGGATGAACCTACCAGCAGTTTGGATGTGTCCGTGCAGGCCCAAATCCTAAATCTTTTAGGTACCTGGAAAAACAGTTTCATTTGTCCTATTTCTTTATTTCCCATGACATCGAGACGGTATATTACCTGGCCGACGCTCTGGCTGTGATGTATTTTGGCTCTGTGGTGGAATATATCGAAGATATTCCCTTATTTGAACAGCTCCAGCACCCGTATACGAAAAAGCCTTTCTCTTCCGTGCTTACCTGCGATTCGAGAAAAAGCAAGGGATTCGGTGTTGATTTTGAAGAACCGAAAGGAAATCAAAATACAGCCCGGGGGTGTGCCTTTGCACCCAGATGCCGGGATGCCTGGGAGCTTTGCTTCCGGGAAAAGCCTGCCCTGAAAGAGGCAGGTTCCCAGCACCATATTGCTTGTCATCAACTTTATCAGACATTTCCCCTTTATCAAGCAGGAGGGCAAAGGTAAACACAGCTATCTGATTGAAAGCGTGTTTTCAAAAGGAGGGTCAAAAATGGATTTACAGGAACGGATCGAAAATTATTGGAGCCAATCGGCAGAAAACTTTAGTGAAGGGATCCGGAAAGAATTACAGGGATCGGCGAAGAATGCCTGGCTAGAATTGATCCAGTCTAATGCTGCTCTGGGGGTGTCCTTGAAAGTTCTGGACATCGGCACGGGACCAGGCTTTTTTGCCATCCTGCTTTCTTTATTGGGGCACCGGGTCACCGCCATTGATTGTACGGAAAGCATGCTGGAGGAGGCTAGAAACAATGCGGAAAAAGCCGGGTTTCAGGCTGAGTTTGCCAGAATGGACTGCCACCGGCTTGCTTATGCGGATAAATCCTTTGATTTAATTATCTGCCGCAACCTGGTCTGGACCTTGCGGGATCCGGAAGAGGCCTACCGGGAATGGTACCGGGTGTTGAAGTCTTTCGGCAAACTCTTGATTTTTGATGCCAACTGGTACCTGCGCCTGTTCGATGCAGAGATCAGGAGAGAATACGAGGAGGACAGAAAACGGGCCCGGGACATGGGCATTGAAGATCCTCATGATAAAGCCGACCTGGACGAAAGCGACCCCATCGCCCGGCAGCTGTTCCTCAGTGATAAGCGGCGCTCCCAATGGGATGTGCCGGCTTTGATTAACTGCGGGTTTAAAAAAATATTTGTGGATGTGGACATCAGCGACCAGGTCTGGACCCCGGAAAAAAAGATCTTATACCGGTCTACGCCCATGTTTATGGTAGGAGCGGAAAAAGCATGAAGATGAGATTGAGATTGTTCCTTGAAAAAGAAGGGCTATTATAGCCGGTTCATTGCCGCCCAGCAGCGGGAATCAGGGACATCCTATGATCAAAAGGCAGTGGGCGCAGGTTGATGTCTTCCCGGTACAAGTCTAAATTCAAGAATAAACAATGAGGCCATGAAGGTCTTGGCTTATTCAGGCAGGGCTTTCCTGTTTTAGGTCACGAGTTTTTTGAGCCAATTGTCATCATCAATAAGGAGGAAAAGAAAAATGGCTTTAGTAGAATCTCTCACGATCGGAACAGTATTGGTTTCTCAGGAATTAATGGGGTTGGTGAACTATCACGGACATCTCTGTCCGGAACTGGCGATCGGGTACCGGGTGAGCAGAATTGCCATGAATAGTCTTCATATTACCCGGGAGAACTCTTTGGATTTTATTGCCGGGGCGGCTAATTCGTCCAGCGCCGTGGATGCTATTCAGTATCTGACCGGCTGCACCATCGGCAAACAGAATTTTTTTATTGAAGATGTAGGAAAGCATGTGTATTTTTTTGTCAAAAAGCCTTTAGATGCGCCAAACAATAAAGGATTGTTCATTAAAATGAAGACTCCTGTGTACTATCCCAGATTAACAGACTGCGTAATGGATCAAAATGTGGAGATCAATTCCCTGACCCGGGAACAGATCTTAAAATACCGGGCCGTGATCGATCAGGCGATTGGAAAAATACTGCACCGCGCCGACAACAGCCTTTTTGACATTCATTTTGCAGATTTTGGGAAAGAATTTTTTTACCGTGACACAAGATGGTTTAATTAATCGAAAAGGGAGGGTTAAAACAGGATGCAGTGCCGTATTGAAAACTATTGGCAGGGGGAAGCCGCCCGGTACAGCGAACATATCTGGCGGGAGCTGGATAGCTTTAAAAAGGAAGCCTGGGAGACTTTGATCAAGGAATATCTGCCTCAAGAAAATCCCTTAAAGGTCCTGGATGTGGGTACCGGACCCGGTTTTTTTGCCTTGCTTTTGTCCGGGATGGGGCACCGGGTGACGGCGATTGATTGTTCATCAAATATGTTAAAAGAAGCGAAAATGAATATCCAAAATGCCGGTTTTCATGTGGAATTATTAAAAATGGACTCCCATGCCCTTACCTTCCCCAGCAATACCTTTGATGTGCTGATCTGTCGGAATGTGACCTGGATTTTACAGGATCCCTGGGCCGCCTATCTGGAGTGGCACCGGGTGCTGAAGCCAAAGGGGAGGCTCTTTATTTTTGACGCCAATTGGAACTTGCGCTTCCATGACCCGATCATGCAGAAAAGGTATGAGGAAGACCAGGAGCGGGCCAGGCAGCTGGGTATTAAACGAGTAGGTCATGTGGATCCGGAGGAAGGGGACAAAATCGCCCGGGAACTTTTTTTCAGCAAGCATCTCCGTCCCCAGTGGGATGCGGAAGCGTTGATCAATATCGGTTTTCCCCGGCTTTGGATCGATGCTGATATTTCAGAGAGGATCTGGGATAAGGAAGAGAATATCCTGTACAGATCTACCCCTATGTTTTTGATTTGCGCAGAAAAGTAATCCATCGCGGCCCTTTTCAAGGCGGAGCGCTCAGGTTTTTGCTTGCACTTTATCACCGACTTACGGGAACACAACAAGAAAGTTGAATTTTTGCAATATATTCAACTTGTGTAAGGGATTCTAATAGGGTAGACTAAAAATGTGAAATAAAGCACAAATAAAAAGCGCATACTAAAATAGGATAACAGGCCATGAAGGCTTTTCGCCGTTAGAAAACGGTATTCTTCAGGCCTGTTCTTTTTTCTGCAAAATTAAAATTTGAGGAGGAATCGTTTATGTGTCAACAACTGACCCCGTGGGAAGAATGTATCGCCTTTCACGGCCATGTGTGTCCGGGATTGATCATCGGTTATAAGATGGCCGAAATCGCACTGAGGGAGCTGGGCGTCAGCAGGGCTCAAGATGAAGAACTGGTGGCAATCGTAGAGAACGACGCCTGCGGCATAGACGCCGTACAAGTAATGACCGGGTGCACCATGGGCAAAGGAAATCTGATTTACCGGGATTTGGGGAAACAGGTGTATACGATCGGAAACAGAAAGACGGAAGAAGCGGTACGGATTGCAGTAAAACCGGGTATCATGGAGCCGGATCCTGAATACCGGTGTTTGATGGACAAGCTTGAGCAAGGTGGGGAAACTTCAGAAGAATACGATGCCATTCAGCACAAGCATCAGGAGAAAGTACACTACATTCTGCACCTGCCTGACGATCAGTTTTGTAAAGTGGAGAAAGTCCAGCTTGCTTTTCCTGAGAAAGCGCGCATCTTTGCCAGCATTGTCTGTGCCGAGTGCGGGGAGGGAACCATGGAGCCCCGGGTAAGAGTGAAGAACGGTAAGATGGTGTGTCTGGAATGCGCGGGCGCTGATTATACCAGAGGGTGGTAAGCATCTATGTCATATCTGCACTAAAAAAGGGCTGGCGCCCTTCTTTAGTGCAGGGACATGTCTTTTAACTCGGACAGCATTTGTTCCCCGTCATGGATATGTTGCTGCAAGTGGTTGATCCGGTTCTGGTCACCTGTTTTTTGCAGTTCCTGAAGTTCCAGCCTGTGGGCATCCAGGGACCCTTGGAGATCGGTAAAGAGATTAATGGCCTCATGAAAATTGAGGTTGCCTTGACTTTTGAGCTGGTCAAAGCGGTTTTTAATACTAGAGCAGCTCATTTTTCACCCTCCTTTCCAGTTGTTTCACCTGTTATTATTTATCAGGATACCGGTGAATATACATCCAAGCTGAAAAGACTAACAGGCATAGGCGGGTCCGGACCCCATAAAATGGAGACCTGTACATGTTGATACACATTGACTTTTTAACCCCAATAATTTATAATAATATTTAGACAATTTCTTACTGAAGTAAGATGTGCTTTTTCGATTTGACAGCAACTATCGTATGGCGATCATATAAGTGAATAGGACAACAAATTAACCATGAAGGTTAGCAGCGGGTAGAAATCCGGTTAGCTTTTCATGGTTTTTTATTTGATTTCAGTATAACCGTTTCCTTGGAGGAACGGAGTTTTAGACTTCCTTCTTTCAATACTGGCAAGGGCACGGCATACCTCTTGCCAGCACATGAAAATGCGGTTTACTACCGATAAAAATAAATAAGTAGGAGAAACCTGGATGCGGATAGCAGTGATAGACGGACAGGGAGGCGGAATTGGAAAGAATATTGTGGATAAGCTGAGAAAATTTCTTCCTGAAGAGGTGGAAATTATTGCTTTGGGTACAAATGCTTTAGCCACAAACAACATGTTAAAGGCGGGAGCCAACGACGGGGCGACGGGGGAAAATGCCATTTCTTTCATGGTGGACAAGGTTGATGTCATCATCGGCTCAGTGGCGATATTAGGGGTCAATGCCATGCTGGGGGAACTGACACCCCGGATGGCGGAAGCGGTTGCTAACTCGAAAGCCAAAAAACTGTTATTACCGATCAACCGGATCGGCATAGAAATTGTGGGGGTTGTAAGCGAACCACTGCCTCATCAAATTGATAAGCTGATTTATGCGATAAAAAAAATGTGGAGGGATGAATACCATGTGTGAAGCCAATGCTTACTTGAGACACGATAAAGAAGACGAACTGCTTATGGAAAGTGTGGATAAGGTAATCCCGGAAGAAGGCCAGTTGCTCCTGGAGAATATTTTCGGTGTGAAGAAGATTGTGAAGGGGATCATCAAAGAGTTGTCCCTGGTCGATCATAAAATCATCATTGAAAGAAACTAAACGATTACAACCCCCTTGCAAATAAGAGAGAAGCAGACTTGATGCTGCTTCTTTTTTATTTGTAATCTATTTCTGGAAACTTAATATATTGCGTATAGCAGGATACCTGCTATAATAGAAAACAAAGAAACAAAGAAAATCGGAAGTATACTTCTTGGATTTGGGGGAATATAATATGTTAGAAACCCTTGAAAAGACCTATCGGAGGCCTAATGCAATGAATGAGAGAAAAAGAATAACCGTTTCTCAAAAACGTCAGATCACGATTCCCAAAAAATTTTTTCAGATGCTTGGAATCTCCGATGAAGTAGAATGCTTCATTAAAAATAACTCACTTATTATCAAACCGGTTCATCGAGAGTATTCCGGAGAGTTTGCCGAGGAAATCCTGCAGGATCTGATTTCACAAGGATTATCCGGTCAAGAGCTTTTAGAAAAGTTTAGGGAAATAAATAAAAAGGTCCGTCCAGCTGTCGAGGCACTGATTGCCGAAGCTGATAGGGCTGCTTCTGAACTTATTGGTAACGGAGATGACCAAGTAAAAGATATTTTCAGCTCGGAGGAATAAAATATGTACCGTATTACATTTCTTCCTCCTGCAGAAAAATATTTTAAAAAAATTAAGGACCAAAATCTTAAACGAAAATTTGAGGTTGCCATTAAAGAATTACGAAATGATCCCTTTATTGGTGAAGCTAAGTCAGGAGATCTTGCCGGAATCTATGGTTATGATGTTTATTATGGAAAAACCAATTATGAAATCGCCTATCGTATCGTAGAGGATGAAAATGGTGACATTATGGTTGTAATTATGGCCGGTTCCCGTGAAAATTTTTGGACTACCATAAAAAAATATATCCGTTAGTAAAAATTTTTTAGCACAAGCCAAAAAATGAGGTTTTACACTACATATTTATGACAAAATAGAAAGGCCGCTATCTCGCTTATATCAAGGGATTGCGGTCATCTTTTTGTCGGTCTGGTGTAAAAGTCAGTTTTTTTGCGCCCAAGTTAATTCAATCCTTAGGCCATTTGACGAAAATTTGTCGATCGACAAATTTTATTCAGGGCAGGAAGAAGGAAAGAAAGATCACGGACGGAAAATCGCCCGGTGCAGACAAGAAGAACGGAGTTTTCCTAAATTGCACGAGTTGGCATAAAAATTGAAAGAGAAGGTGTACAGAGAAACTTACGAATAGAATATGAGGTGTTAGGATGTATCAAGAAGAGGTATTGGGCTACAGTATCCTGCGCGAACAGGACCTGGCGGCGATTCATCAAGGGACCCTGGACGTTCTGGCAGAGACCGGATTAAAAGTCTTCTCTGAGAAAGCCCGGGAGATCTATTCCGGTGCAGGATGCATCGTTGATGATCAGAACATGATCGTCAAAATCTCTCCCCACATTGTCAACGATGCCATTGACTCCGCGCCGGGAAGAATTCTCCTAGCCGCCCGGGATCCGAAACACGATATTATTTTGGAAGGCAAAAAAGTGGTTTTTAAGAATTTTGCCACCGGCGTAAAAGTGTTGGATCCCGATACCTTGGACTATCGCCCTTCGACCAAGGCGGATCTGGGCAATATTGCCCGGTTTTGCGATTCCCTGGAGGAAGTAGATTTTTTTACCCTGGCGGTTTCCGCCCAGGATGTGCACCCAAAGGTGCGGGATCTTCATGAAGGGGAAGTAGTGCTGAACAATACGGCTAAGCATTTTAGCCATGATACCCAAAGTATCAAAAGCACCAAACGCTTTTTGGAAATGGCGGCCACTATTGCGGGCGGCATGGATCAACTACGGGAACGGCCCATCGTTTCCCTGGGCACTTGTCCCGTCAGCCCCCTGGTCCTGAATGCGGAATGTACGGATTTGATCATAGAGGCGGCCCAAGCAGGGATCCCCATGAATGTTTTGTCCATGGGTCTGGCGGGGGGAACCACCCCGGTGACCATGGCCGGCACATTGGTGGTGACGAATGCGGAAGTTTTAGGCGGAATCATTCTCGCCCAACTGGTAAACAAGGGTACGCCCATGATGTATGGTACCTCCAATACGATCATGGACCTGATCTATACTACCTCTCCCGTGGGGGCCCCGGAACACGCCATGTTCAGTGCGGCAGTAGGACAACTGGGACATTATTACAATATACCGACGGATGTGGGCGGAACCTAGTGTGACAGTAAAATATCGGACATTCAGGCCGGCCATGAGAAAACCCTCACTGCCCTGCTGCCGGCTTTGACCGGAAGCAATATTCTCTATGGCATGGGGCTGCTGGAAAGCGGCATCGCCTTCTGTTATGCCCAAATGCTGGTGGACCGGGAATTCGTGCGCATGGTCAAAAAAGTAATGCAGGGAATTGCCGTACATAAAGATACGCTCGCCCTTGAGGTAATTAAAGCGGTAGGTGCCGGCGGAAATTACCTCATGGAAGAGCATACTCTGAAATATATGCGCCAGGAGCAGTCCCGGGCCAAACTCATTGATCGCCGGACGAGAAAAGGCTGGGAAGAAACCGGGGGACAGGATATGATTACGCGAGCCCGGAGTGAGGCGCGGCAGATCCTGGCCGGCTATCGTCCCATGCCCTTGGACCCGAAGGTGGCAGCGCGACTGCGCCAAATTGTCCAGGAAGCTGAAGATGAACTCAAATAACAAAGTTTACCGTGCAACAGGAGGAAAGAGAGGGAAAAATATGATCAAGTCCATTCAGGGGAGAACCCCCTGGGAGTTTATGACTCGGAAGGATGTGGAGCGGATCCATGAAACCAGCTTGGACATCTTAAGCAAAACCGGCATCGTCATGCCCCTGGAAAACCGGAGATTGGCCCAGCTTCAGGAGTATGGGGTCAAAGTTGACCGGGACAAAAACCGTTTGTATTTTCCGGCCCAAGTCGTGGAAAGCGCGTTAAAAAAAGCTCCGACCAGTTATGTGCTTTGTGCCCGGAACCCGGATTACGATTTGCCTTTGGACGGTGCCCACGGGTATCTCAGTACGGATGGGAGTGCCACCCAGATTGTTGATCTCACCAGCGGGGCAATCCGCAAGTCCACCAAAAACGATTTGAGGGAGATTACCCGCATTGCAGACCATCTGCCGGAGATTTCCTTTCTTTGGCCCAGTGTCAGCGCCCAGGACTGTCTGCCCAAAGTGCAGCCCCTTCATGAATTAGAGGCGGTATTGGCAAATACGGAAAAACATGTGCAGGCCATGACCGCGGTAGAGCCTCTTCATGCCCGGGGTACGGTGGATATCGCCGTTCTTTTGGCCGGAGGGAAGGAGTCGTTAAAGCAAAGGCCCATCATTTCCAATTTTCAGTGCAGCCTCAGTCCCCTTTCCTATGACGGCAAGGCCTTGGAAGCGGCCTTAATTTTTGCCGAGGCGGGGGTGCCTGTCGGCTTTGTGACGATGCAAATCGGCTGTTCCACGGCCCCCGCCACCTTGGCAGGCAATTTAGCCCTGGGGAATGCGGAAATCCTCGCCGGAATTACCCTGGTGGAGCTGTGCTATCCAGGAACCCCTACCTTTTACGGATGCTGTGCCACGATGATGGAACTGAAACGGGGAGGCGTTACCTGCGGCGGACCGGAGGATCTTTTGCTCCAGTCCCTAGCCGCCCAAATGGCCCGGTATTACCGGATCCCCGCCAGTATCGGCACCTTTTGCACAAGCTCCAAGTCCAATGACTGGCAGGCAGGGATGGAAAACGGCTTCTCCAGTATGGTGAGCGTATTCTCCCAAGCCGATCTGATGTCGGGAGCCGGTCTGATCTGTGCCGCGAAAGTCTTTTCCATCGAGCAAATGATCTTGGATTGTGCGACTTACGATATTCTCTGGCATGTGGCCAAGGGCATTGAGGTGAATGAAGAAACCCTTGCCTATCCGGTGATCCAGAAAGTAGGGCCCCGAAACCATTTTATGACGGAAGAGCATACCCTGCATCATCTGGACCAGGTGTGGATGTCCGCCATGATCAACAGGGATTCTTATTTTGACTGGGAACAAAGCGGGAAGCCGTCGCCCCAAAATCTGGCCCGGAAAAAGGCCCGGGAAATCCTCTCAGGCCCCGGGCCGGATCCGGGAAAATACGCGGACGAGATCCAGAAAATCATTGCCAGTTACGAAAACACAAAGGAATGATTGAAGGGCAGGACGATCAGAATACCCAGAGGTAAAACCCATAGAGGAGGGAAAGAATATGGTTTTCACAAGACTTGGTGACGGCACGATGATCGAAGCTGAGATCAGCGAAATCAGGGCAGACTTGGAAGCCGGCACCCAGGATGCGGCGGCACGGGCAGAAATTGCCCCTCTGTCGGCGGATGACCTGGCAAGATTATGCGATATTGTGTGCCGGCCCGGAAAGGTCGTGGGTGTGGAAAAAGGCAATGAAATCATTATGACGGGGGACTCGCCGTCCATTGGCTCTGTGCCCCGGGGCTTTCCCGTCAATAGAATCCAGATGCTCCAGACCTATGAAAGGGTCTGCGGCATGGATACGGCAGAAGCAGGGTTTATTGACTACAGCTATAAGGCCATCAAAACCGTGGCATCTGAAGAAAGATCCTGGGTAGAGCAGGCCTCCCATATCTTGACGATTCCCTTGTTTTACGGGGCGATGCCGGATTTAGGCCGGTACAGCCGGCCCGACGGCCCGGTGCCCAACTGGGCGGAACTGCTTCCCCAGGGCAAAATTGCCCAGGCCCGGGCTGCCCAGGAAGAGGCCATTGAACTGTGTGTGGAGGACTTAGTCTATGTGGCCAGCGAAATGTATGAAGGAGGCGCCCAGGGAATTGATTTTGATACCAGCGGGGCGGCGGGGGACGCCGATTTTTATGCGGCCTTGAAAGCCACCGAAATCTTGAAAAAAAAGTATCCCGAGATGTGTATTGAAATGGGCATGGCCGGAGAATTTGTCCTGGGCATGCATAGTGAGCTGCGCTATGACGGCGTGCGTCTGGCCGGACTGTATCCCCATGATCAGGTGAAGCTGGCCCAAAAAGCGGGCGTGACCATCTTTGGCCCGGTGGTCAATAATGTGTGCAACAAGTCTTTTTCCTATAATCTGGCCCGGGCGGTAACCTTCTGCAAAGCATGCGCGGATGCTTCCGGCATCCCGGTCCATCCCAATGTAGGACTGGGCGTAGGCGGCGTCACTACGGTGGAGGTACTTCCTGTAGATGTGGTGAGCCGGGTATCCGTGGCGATGGCGGAGGTGGCAAAGGCCGACGGGTTGTAGGTAGGTTCCGGTGATTTCTGCGGTATGGTTGCTACACATACCTTAGCATCGGGCATGGGCGGACTGCGCACTGCCGGAGATCTGGTGGCGCGCATGCAAATGACCCGGGGCATGCGTATTGGCGAAGCGAAAAAATATGTTGCCGATCAGCTCCATGTTTCGGTAAAGGAGTTAAGCGATGAAATCATCATGAATGAAGTAAGAGACGATTTAAATATCGGCAGGGTGGTCTCCCCCCATGGCAAGGCCCGGGGGATCCAAGCCCAGATGAATATCGGCAAGATTTTAGGAATCGAAATTAATTCTGTGAAAAGGTTTTTAGAAAAAATCGACTAGTACGGGAATAAAAAGAAGCAGGGAAGAGGAGGAAGGGGCATGGAGATCTTTGAGTTAGCGGGGAAATCTATTGTGGACATGGATGGGGCAAAAGCGGCAGAAATTGCGGGGAAAGGATTGGCAGAGGGCATCCCGCCTTATGACTTGATGACAAAAGGGTTTATCCCGGGAATTGTAAAGGTGGGGGAGCTTTTTGAAAGAGGAAAAATCTTTTTGCCGGAATTGGTGCGCAGTTCGGAGGCCATGGAAAAGGTATCCGGACTGATGAATGCGTCTCTTTCCGCAGGAAATGCCGTTAAAGTAGGCACGGCCGTGATCGGTACGGTCAAAGGAGACGTTCACGACATCGGCAAATCCATCGTGGTATCCCTGTTTCAGGCCAACGGTTTAGCCGTTTGCGACTTGGGCCGGGACGTCCCCACCCATAAATTTATTGAAAAGGCCTTGGAAATAAATGCGGATATCATTGGCACCAGCGCCCTGCTCACTACGACGATGCAGGGCCAGAAGGAATTGGAGGATCTGCTCCGCAAAGAAGGGCTCAGAGAAAAATTCATTACCGTCGTGGGCGGAGCGCCCATTACGGAACGGTGGGCCAGAAGGATCGGCGCCGACGCTTACGCGGAAAATGCCATTGACGGCGTCAATAAGGTGCTGAGCCTTTTGGAGCAGAGGAAAAGCAAATGATTTAACAAAATATCTCAAGGGAAACCGGGAGCGCAGGCTCCCCCTTTTATATTTAGATATAACAAAAAGATCCGGCTGACGGCCGGAACATGCAAGCCCCAAAGGTGATCTGTTTCAAGAAATTTACGATCCCGCTGAAAAGGTGACTGTACCAAATTTTGAAAAAGAGGTATATTTATATCATCTAGATGGTCTGGGGGGGTATTATGAATCTTGATGACTCTTTAAAAAATGAATACTCTGTTTTTAAAGAAATTCTTGACAAAGTAGATGTGGGGATTATGATTATCGATTCTAAAGGCATCATCATCTATTACAATGAAGTCGCCGGCAAAATAGACGGGTTAAAGGCGGCGGATGTGATTGGAAAGCACGTATCGGAGGTTTATCCTCAAATCCAGGAAAGCACATTGTTACAGGTGCAGAAAACGAAGAAGCCGATTATCGATCAACCTCAGACCTATAAAACCTGGCATGGGAAAACCGTAAACATTCTTTGCTCCACCTTTCCCCTCACCTATCAGAAAAGAATCGTCGGTGCTGTGGATATTTCCCGTGATATTACTCAAATCAAGGAATTGTCCGAGCAAAACGTGGCGTTGAAGGAAGAATTGCTCAAGACGCATAAAATTGGAAGAAAAAAGACAAGCTCCGGCGCCCCCTATACCTTCGACGACATTATCACCAATGACCCTGTGCTGAATCACATGAAAAAGATTGGGCGCCGCATCTCCGGATCCGATTCCCCCGTTTTGATCTATGGGGAAACCGGCACGGGAAAAGAATTGTTTGCCCAATCCATCCATAATCACGGGTATAAAAAGGGCCCTTTCATCGCCCAAAACTGCGCGGCCCTGCCAGGGTCGCTGCTGGAGAGCATCTTGTTCGGCACGGTAAAAGGCAGTTTTACCGGCTCTGAGGACCGCCAGGGGTTAATCGAACTGGCCGATGAAGGCACTCTTTTTCTTGATGAAATCAACTCCATTCCCTTAGACCTTCAGGCCAAGCTGCTGCGCTTTTTGCAGGAAGGGACCTTTCGACGTGTGGGAGATTTAAGATTACGCAGCGTAAATGTGCGCGTCATCGCCTGTACCAACATGGAGCCGGAAGAGGCGGTAAAACAGAAACAGCTGAGAAGTGATTTGTTTTATCGCCTCAATGCCATTTACCTGGAGCTTCCTCCCCTGCGGGAGAGAAAATCGGATGTCCCGCTTCTGGTAGATTATTTTGTTTCTATCTTTAATCAGAAACTGGGACTTCATATCACCGGTGTGGCGGCCAACGTTTTGCAGATCCTGGAGAACTATTTCTGGCCCGGCAACGTGCGGGAGTTGGAACACTGCATTGAACACGCCATGAATGTGGGCCTGGGCCAAGAGATTACCCTTTCAGATCTTCCCTCTAATATCCTGAAAAGCAGTGCGGCAAATCCTATTTCTCTTTTGGATATGCTTCCGGATGCCCAGAAAAATCAGACTTTAAACCAATGTTTAGATGAAGTAGAGAAAAAATTAATTTTACGAACGCTGAAAAACTGTCAGGGAAACATTAGCAGGGCTTCGGAGATCCTGGGCGTGCCCCGTCAAACCTTGCATTACAGGTTAAAGGTATTAGGAATTCCCACCCATCGGGCCTTTCAGGACCAGGGTTAAAGCTTTTTTCTGGAACAGAAGGAAGCTGCCAGCAAGGAATAGGCAAGAGCCCCGGGAACAACCTGGGCTACTTCCAAATATTCTTTGGCGGTATGGGCACTGGTGAAATCTCCCGGTCCCAGGATGATGGTAGGGATCTGCCCATAGGTGCTGAGCAGGCCTCCATCGGTCCAAGCCGGAAAGGGCACCAATTCCGACTTTTTTCCTGTGGCGGATCTCAGGGCCTGCTGGGCGATGTGTACCAAGGGGTGGTGGGGATCGATTTCCAATGGTTCACACACAAAGGGGTATTTCAGGCCGGGGAGAGCAGACATGGACCGTAAATAGCCTGTAAAGTTTTCATCTTCCTGGTGCAGGCAGGTGAGAATCCGCTGATACTCGTTTACCACGTCCGGATATTTCTCACCGGGCACCCAGCGCCGGTCAATTTGCAGGAAACACTCGTGGGCCACGGTACTGGGCTGGGTTCCCCCTTTAATGACGCCCAGGTTCATGGAGGAACATCCGATCACCGGATGGGTCCTCTTTTCAATTTGAGGAATTAAGTCCCGGTTCAAGCGGTTGATAAAAGTGACAGCATGGGAAATGGCATTGATGCCCTTTTCCTGGGCGCCACCGTGCACGGCCTTTCCCGGAAAATAGAATTCCAGCCACTCCAGGCCTCTGTGCCCCACGCCGATATGCAGGTTGGTGGGCTCTCCCACTACCGCTCCGTCAGGAGACAAGCCATTGTACAAGAGATCCATGGTGCCCTGGCAATCTGTTTCTTCGCCCACGACACCGGCAAAGATGAGATCACCGCTTAAGGCCAGGGAGCATTCTTTAATTAATGCCATGGCATAGATCATGCAGGCAAGAGGTCCTTTCATATCAACGACTCCCCGTCCCACTACCTTTCCATTTTCCCTCTTCAGTTCAAAAGGATCCGGCATATCATAGGGGGGAACCGTATCTAAATGCCCGGTTAAAAGCAGGGAATAGCCCTGGCCCTTTCCCGGGATGCGGGCGATCACGTTATGCCGGCCGTCTATCACATGGCTCAAATCGGACTCGATTCCTTTTTCCTTAAAAAATTGATGGATATAGCGGGCAGCCTGGGTTTCCTGTTCATGAACACCCGGATGGCTGGGAATGCTAACCAGATCCCCAATTATTTTGATGATTTCCTCTGCGCAAATATTTTCCCGGAAACCTTTTGCCATCTCCTCTAATGGAATCGTTGTCCCGAGCGTATTTTTTTCTTTCATTTCTTTGCCTCCCATCAGGCTGTTTTTTCGGCTTAAGAAATTATTATAGCAATTTTTATACCACAATTGCTATTTCTTATGAACTCCTGGATTCAAAAGAACAGTAAATAAACAAAGGCACACTTTTTGTCGCGGGCTTACTTTTTCGCCCAGGCAAAAGACAAAAAATTGTCTTTTGCCAATTAATAATCAGAAAAAATGAAGCAAAAGACATCTCCTTATCGCCACAAATGATGTTAAATGTAACCGATGTGTAAAGAAAAGGCGATTCAAATTTGCTGGCACAATAATTGCTAAAAATAAAGATATAGAAAAGATGCGAAATATGATTCTAAGCAACTGATCATGCAAACTTATTTCTGATGAAAAATCCTATCGCGCAGGTATGGAGGAGGTGGAAAGGGGAACGGGTTATTTTTGGTAAAATTTAAAAATTGAGAAGTAAGGGGGAGGAGAATAATGATGAGAAGAAAAATAGGGGTAATTGTTGCCGGTGCACTTCTGGCCTTGTCTTTATCCGTTTCCGGCTGCGGGACGCAGAAAGAAGAGGCCCCGCAAACAGAAAAGGCGCCCAGCATTGCCCATGTGGCCCTCTATATGGCGCCCGTCACGGACTGGGATCCGGCCATCGCCGCCAATACGGAAAACCAGGTTTTTTTAAACACCTATGAAACCTTGCTGAAATATGAGTCGGAGACGGACAGCTTTAAACCGGTTTTGGCAACGGAGTATACGAAATCGGCAGACGGCCTGGTCTGGACATTTAAGCTCAGACAAGGGGTAAAATTTCATGACGGCACGGACTTTAACGCCGATGCCGTGAAATTCTCCATCGACCGTACCATGCGCATGAAAAAAGGAGCCTCTTATATTTGGAGCGTGGTAAAAGAAATTAAGGTTATTGATGCTGATACCGTGCAATTTACCCTGACGGAACCGGCGCCTTTGGATATTATCGCCTCCAGCAGTCAGGCCGCATTAATTTATTCCCCTACCGCGGTGGGCCAGGATGATCAAAAGGGGACGGACTGGTTTACCCAGGGCAATATCTGCGGCACCGGCCCGTACATGCTGCAAAGCCAGGTTGCGGGCAACGGGGTGGTTTTGACCAGGTTCGAGGATTACTGGGGCGGCTGGTCAGGAAACCATTTTGATAAAGTCGTGTTCAAGCTGGTCGGCGAGAATTCCTCCCGGCGGCAGTTGATCGAAAGCGGAGAAGCCGACGTGGCCACCAATCTATTGCCGGACGACCTGATTGCCCTGCAATCCAACCCCAATGTTCAGGTTGTGATCAGCGATGCTTATAAAAGTGTCACCGCCTTTTTGAATACCCAAAAGGAACCTTTGAAAAATAAATTGGTGCGTCAGGCCATCGCATTTTCTTTTCCTTATGATGGATATGTGAAGTATGTGAAGCTGGGCCAGTTCGGCAGTATTGGCGTAGATCCCCTTCTGCCCAAAGGTCTCTGGGGGGCCCTTGATCAGAATCCCTACACCTATGACCTGGAAAAAGCAAAAGACCTGCTGGAAGAGGCGGGCTATGCCGAAGGCGAACTGAAAATCAGCGTCACCAATCTGGCGGGAACCGATGACCGCAAGAAAACATTGGAACTGTGGAAATCCGAACTGGCAAAAATCGGCGTCACCCTGGATATCCAGAATATGCAGTCCGACGCCATGCTGGCCCTGGCCAGGCGTCCTAATGCCGATGAACGGCAGGATATCATTGTTCTGGGCAACTGGCCGGATATCATTAGCCCTATGTCTTATTACGCCTCCCAGGTGAAATCATCCGGGTCATGGAGCTTTTCCTACTTCACCAGCCCGGAAATCGATCAGGAAATAGATGCTGCCAATGCCATGAGCGGGATTGACCGGGCCAAAGCGGAGGAAATGTTCCAGGCCATCGGCAAGAAAGTGGCGGAAGAATGTATTACGATTAATTTTGGAGACGACAAGAGCGTGATGGTATTGAATAAGAACTTTAAGGGCTTTAAACCCAATTCCGGGTATGAATCGGTCGTGTTCATGTACGATTGCTACCGGGAAGAGTGAGAGGGCCGGATCCGGGTGCGGGCAGGTGCGCCGGAGGAGCCCGGATCAAAGGAGCAGAGCCGGAATTTCGATACCGGCTCTGCTGCTTCAATCACTAGAGTAAGGAGAGGCCTATGAAAAAATATATTATGCGCAGATTGCTGCTCAGCCTGATCGTTTTACTCGGGGTTGTGTTCATTACTTTTACCATTACCCGTATTTTACCTGCCGACCCGGCGTTAAAGTGGGCCGGTGTCCGGGCCACGCCGGAACAAATCGCTGCCGCCAGAATAGAACTGGGCCTGGATCAACCGGTCTATGTGCAGTTCGGCAAGTATTTGGGGGATTTGGTGCAAGGGGATCTGGGCTATTCATACCGCACCAAAAGGTCTGTCACCGATGAACTTCTGGAGGCGATCCCGGCCACCGTAGAATTGGTAGCGGTAGCCATGTTTGTCGCCGTCATTTTGGGCATTTTTTTCGGCATCGCTTCCACAAAATACAAGAATCGATGGATTGATCACCTGGTCCGGCTTTTCTCCATCGGCGCAGTCTCTCTCCCGCCCTTCTGGGTCGCCCTGGCTTTGCAGCTCATCTTCTACGGCTTATTAAAAATCCTTCCTTTAGGCGGGCGGGTGAGCACGGATCTGGCCATCCTGTATCCCATGCCCCATGTAACCGGCTTGCTGATTCTGGACAGCCTGCTCACCGGGAATTTTATGTTTTTGAAAGATGCTCTTTGGCACATGATTTTGCCCATCATACCGGTAGCCATGTATCCCATCGGCATGGTGGCCCGGCTGACCCGGTCCAGTATGCTGGAAATCATGGGCGAAGACTATATTAAGGCAGCCCGGTCTTACGGGATTAGAGAAAGGTTTATTTTGTGGGTATATGCCCTGAAAAATACCCTGGGGGCGACGGTAACGGTGGTGGCCCTTTCCATTGGCTATGCCCTGGTCAACACCTTTTTGGTGGAATCCATTTTTAGCTGGCCGGGTATCGGCAAATATGTGGCCGACGCCATCCTGTCCTTGGATTATCCGGCCATTATGGGGGTGACCTTGTTTTCCGCCGTGGCTTATTTAATTTTGAACCTGATTGCCGATTTAGTGATTGCCCTTGATCCCAGGATCAGGATTTAAGGAAAGGGAGGTGAAAGTGATGATCATTGCTTCAAAAGAGATCAAAACCCAGATCAAGGAAATGAGGCTTTCTTTTTATCTCCTGAATCGCAATATTCTGGCCAGAATAGCTCTGATAATCCTGGGGCTGCTGGTGGTGATGGCCATTTTTGCCCCGGTGCTGGCCCCCTATCCGGAAGATGCTACCGGAGCCACCCACCCGGAAATCAGTCTGGCCCCTGTCTCCGGGGCCCACTGGTTCGGTACGGATGAGTTGGGCCGGGATATTTTAAGCAAAATTATTTACGGAGTGAGAATTTCTCTCTTTTCCGCTTTTATCACCATTTTTTTCGCCGTGTTGCTGGGCGCTTTTTTAGGCGCCATTGCCGGGGCCAAAGGAGGTTGGCTGGACGAGCTGATTATGCGTGTCACGGATACCTTTCTCAGTTTTCCTCCCCTATTGCTGGCCATTGCCATTGCCGCGCTGCTGGGGCCCTCCCTGATCAACGCCCAGATCGCCATTGTTGCTTCCTGGTGGCCCTGGTACACTAGATTGATGCGGGGCCAGGCCATTTCCGTAAAAGAAAAACAGTTTGTCAAAGCCGCAGAGGCTATCGGTACCAAGCAAATGACCATTGTTTTCCGGCATATTGTGCCCAATTGCATTTCCCCCCTGGTGGTTCAGGCTTCCATGGATATGGGAGGGGTGATCCTGACCATTGCCGCCCTCAGCTTCCTGGGCTTGGGTGCTCAACCGCCTACTCCGGAATGGGGTCTGATGGTGAGCACGAGCAAAAATTATTTTTTGAATGCCTGGTGGTACAGCCTGTTTCCGGGCATGGCCATCTTTATCACCGTGTTGTCCTTCAATCTGATTGGCGATGGATTAAGGGAAGTCTTTGATCCCAAGACGAGAAAGAATTAGGGGGCCCGAAATGAGTAAATATTTGGAGATTCGAAACCTGATCGTTCAGTACAAGACCTTTGAAGGGGCAAAAACTGTTTTACATATTGACGAAATCGGCATTGAAAGAGGAAAGTGTTTTGGGATCGTAGGGGAAAGCGGGGCCGGCAAGACGGTGCTGGCCTTGACGATGCAAAGATTGTTGGCCACACCCCCGGGCAAGGTGGTATCCGGAGAAATTTGGCTGGATGGGGAAAACATTCTCACCAAATCAGAAAAAGAAATGGCAAGAATCAGGGGCGGAAAAATTTCCATGATTTTTCAGGATCCCATGTCTGCCTTAAATCCTGTTTTTACGGTAGGCTACCAGATGAGAAAGATCTTGGCGGCACGCCAAAAGATGGGGAAAAAAGAAGCGGAGCGCAAAGTCCTGGACATGATCCGGACTGTGAAACTGCCCGACGCGGAAAGCATGATGAAAAAGTATCCCCACGAGCTGAGCGGGGGGCAAAGGCAGAGAATCATCATCGGCATGGCCTTACTCTGTGGGGCGGAGCTGATTATTGCCGATGAGCCGACAAGAAACTTGGACGTGACGATCCAGGCGGGTATTTTGAAACTGATCCACGAGCTTCAGTTGAAATATCATGTGGCGATCCTGTTTATTGCCAATAATTTGGGCCTGGTTTCCACCGTTTGTGATGAAATGGCCGTGCTCCGGGAGGGGGAAATTGTGGAAAGGGGCAAGCCGGAAGATATTTTAACCCAGCCCCAGCATGACTACACAAAATTGTTAATCAAGTCGGTCACGCCCCAAAAGGCCCAGAATCCCGAGAGTGATCAAGGGGAGGAAGGTGAAAACGGGTTTGCCTCCAATATTCTGGAAGTGCATGCTTTAAAAAAATATTTTCCCGTAAAAAATCAGTTTATGACCAGGAAGGATTTATGGGTGAAAGCAGTGGATGCCGTTGACTTTACCGTAAAAAAAGGGGAGGTTCTCGGCATCGTGGGCGAGTCCGGCTGCGGCAAATCAACCCTGGTGAATACCTTATTATTTCTCCATGCACCGACGGCAGGAACAGTCTTTTTTGATGGGAAAGAGATTTTTAAAATGAAAGGGGAAGCTTTGCGCACCGCCCGGAAAGATGTGCAGATCGTTTTTCAAGATCCTTTTTGGTCCCTGAACCCCAGGTGGCTGGTGAAGGATATCGTAGGGGAACCATTAAAAGTGCACAAAAATTTATCGAGCGAAGCATACTTGGCAGCCGTGCAGGACATCGTGGAAATGGTGGGGCTGCCCAGAGATGCGGTGTACAAATATCCTCATGAGTTTAGCGGGGGACAGCGCCAAAGGATTGCTATCGCCAGGGCCCTTTCCGTGGGCCCAAAACTGGTGGTTCTGGATGAGCCCACTTCTGCCATCGATGTGCTTTCTCAGTCCCAGGTTTTGGCTCTTTTAGATCAATTGAAAGAAAGATTAAAATTAACCTATATCATTATTTCCCACGACCTGGGCGTTGTTAACTACATGGCAAGTAAAATTATTGTGATGTATCTGGGCAAAATTGTCGAATACGGGCCGGCGGCAGAGATTTTCCACAGCCCGAAACATCCCTATACCAAGGCCCTCTTTCATGCCATTCCCGGTCTGGAAACCCGCAGTGTGGATGATTTAGCGGCTATTGCGGGTGAGGTTCCCAGCGCCATTAACCCTCCCGGGGGGTGCAGGTTTCACCCGCGCTGTGAAAGCTGTATGGAAATATGCCGGAGACAGGATCCTCTGATGCAGATGGTGGAGAACAGGCAAGTGGCGTGTTTTCTGTACCATCCCCCGATCAACCTTTTTAAGGAGGATGCCCTGGGAAGAAAAGTTGCCGTTCTTTAAAACGGATCATCTTTGGGACAGTTCAGAGAACTCTTAAATAAACTGGACCTGCTGTGGATGAATCAACCCTCGATCAGTTGCGTGTCGAAGGGTTGATTTTTTTATTTTTTGGAATAATATTGTTATATTTTGGCTAGTATGATATGATGATATTTACAAATGCAAATGATTCTTATTTAAATTAGAATAAAAAGAGGTGGGAAGGCTTGAAATTAAAGATTTTTTTAATTTCCCTATGTCTGGTGACCTTGCTTTCTGTGGCATGCGGGGGCAAAAAGGAGGGCACACCTGTCCAGGCGGAATCCGGCGGGCAGGCAGGTCCGGTAAAAATAGTAACCTCCTTTTACCCCATATATATTATGACCCTCAACATTACCCAGGGGATTCCAGGGGTAGAAGTGGTGAACATGACCCAGTCCATTACCGGTTGTCTCCACGATTACCAGTTGGCGCCCAGTGATATGAAAAAACTGCAGGATGCCCAAATTATGGTGGTCAACGGGGCCGGGATGGAGTCCTTTTTAGATGAAGTGATCAGCCAGGAGCAGGATTTAAAGATTGTGGATGCTAGTAAAGGAATTGAGCTGCTGAAAAATGAAAGCGACGGGGAAGCCAATCCCCATCTTTGGGTCAGTGTGTCGGGTGCGGCAGCACAGGTGAAGAATATCGGGGCACAGCTGGCTGCTTTTGATCCGGATCATGCCGCTGGTTATCAGGCCAATACTGCCGCTTATCTAGAAAAATTAGAGAATTTGGGGAAAGAAATGCATACGGCATTGGATCCGGTGAAAAACCGGAATATTGTTACCTTCCATGAGGCTTTTCCCTATTTTGCCAAGGAGTTTAACCTTGATATCGTCGCCATTATTGAACGGGAACCGGGGTCGGAACCCAGTGCCGGCGAATTGTCGGAAACGATCGATACGGTAAAAAAAGCCGGTGTTGCCGCCCTTTTTGCCGAGCCCCAATATCCTGCAGCCGCCGCCGATACCATTGCCCGGGAAACGGGAGCCAGGGTCTTTACGTTGGATCCTTGTGTGACAGGGCCTTTGGAGGCAGATAGTTATCTCAAAACCATGGAAGAAAATTTAGCAGTCTTACAGGAGGCGCTAAAGTAATGCCGAACGCCATGAAACCCCTTGAGGGAATCAATTGTGGATGGTGCTGCACGAAAATCCAAAATTTATCCGTGATACGGGGGGGCAGAAGCATTATCCACGATATCAACCTGCACATTCACTGCGGAGAATTGACGGCCGTGATCGGACCGAACGGAGCAGGGAAAAGCACTTTTCTGAAAGCGCTGATTGGGGAAGTTCCCTATCAGGGGAATATCTCTTTTTTGGAGGGTGACGGGAAAAGAAGTGGAAAACCGCTGGTAGGGTATGTTCCTCAGCGCTGGGAATTTGACCCGGGTTCTCCCGTGAGTGTCCAAGACTTATTTTCCGCCCGACATAGAGGATGGCCGGTCTGGCTGTTCCGTTCTCAAAAGAAACGGGAAGAAACCCTCGCCAGCTTGGCCAGGGTGCAGGCCGGGCATTTGATTGACCGGAAATTAGGTGAACTGTCCGGGGGAGAGATTCAGCGGGTGCTTCTGGCCCTGGCTATGGAGCCTATTCCTGACCTGCTTCTGCTGGATGAACCGGTGTCCGGAGTGGATTTTAACGGCAGGGAGTTATTTTACCGGATGGTATCGGATTTAAGGCGCCAATATGATCTGTCCATTATCATGGTCTCCCACGACTTGGAATTGATGAAGCATTTTGCGGACCGGATTGTATTTTTGGAAAAGACCATCCTTTGTGAGGGAAGTCCGGAGCAGGTGCTAAAGGATGAAAAGGTATTGCATGTTTTTGGGACCTTGGAGAAAGAACCCATCGTCAAGGACTATTATATTTCCAGCACCCAAGAAGGGAGTGCGGTATGATGGAAATTTGGTATGGGCTGGCCGGACGGCTGCTCCCCTTCTCCTGGGCAGAACGGGAGTTTATGCTCAATGCCCTCTTGGCGGTGCTCTTGGTGACACCCCTTTTTGGCATGCTGGGCACCATGGTTGTCAATAACAGAATGGCGTTTTTTTCCGATACCATCGGTCATTCCGCCCTTACCGGGATTGCCATTGGCGTGATTATGGGTTTATACCGGCCCTTATGGTCCATGGTAATTTTTGCCGTACTGATGGCGGTGGCTGTTTCCATTGTCAAAGAATATACTACCACATCTACGGATACGGTAATCGGGGTATTTTCTGCGACGGCCGTCGCTTTGGGGATTGTGATTTTGTCCCGGGGCGGGGGATTCAATAAGTATTCCGTATATTTAATCGGTAATTTGCTCAGCATATCTCCCGGAGAGTTGGGATTGATCATCCTGGTCTTTATCATCTTTATCGGTTTCTGGGTTGCTTTTTTTAACCCCTTAATGTTTGTAAGCATTCATCCTTCTTTGGCCCGGAGCCGGGGCATCAATGTGCGGCTGGTGGAGATGCTTTTTGCGGTGATGCTGGCGGTGATTGTCACCATCTCTATTCAATGGGTAGGGATCATGATCATTAATTCTCTGCTGGTTCTTCCCGCAGCGGCAGCACGAAACCTGTCCGGAAATATGCGCCAATATCATTTTTTTTCCGTGGCCATTGCGGTAGCCAGCGGCATCATCGGCTTAATTCTATCCTATTACTGGGATACGGCCTCCGGGGCCACCATTGTTTTAGTTACGGCCTGCTGCTATTTGGCCAGTATCCTGAAAAAGCATGTCTACGGGTAAGGGACCGGTTAGTCAAAATATGAAATATTTTGATACAAAAGGATCATTTAAAGGTATAATAAAGATGCCAGGACGAACACTCTAAGGAGAGAAAAGAATTGGACAGAGTTGAGATACTTTCTGCAGAATTGCAGACCCGGGGACAGAAGCTCACAAAACAGCGTTTGGCGATCATCAGAGTGCTCAATGAATCAGAGCTGCCTTTAACAGCAGAGGAGATATTTCTGCGCGTGAAGGAGGGCAACGAGAATACCAGCCTTGCCACCGTGTATCGCAACTTAAAAAACTTGGTGTCGGCAGGATTGGTGGTTAAATCCGGCTTGCTGGACGATAAAGTTCAATACCGGCTTCAGAGCGCACCTCATTCTCATAATTTGGTCTGTTTGGGCTGTCATAAGGTGATTCAGCTTTCTCAATGTCCTTTGGATTGTTTAACGGAAACCATCGGGCAAAAAGAAGGGTTTACCGTTACGGAGCACCGGATGGAACTCTATGGTTATTGTACCGACTGCGGTAAAAAAACGGCAGAAAGCTAAAAAAATAGCCTCATTTATAAGTTTGGGGACCAGGCAGGCCCCCTTTTTTTATTATCAGGCAGGAACTTGTGTGCTAGGCACGTATATTTATAGATGACTGTTTTTTTTGAGGTGATATTTCATGCTAATTCGTGAACATTCCGAAAAGTGGGAAGCCGATCATCTTTCGGAGTTTGCTGCCCAAAGCCGGCATACGCGGGGCCGCCAGGTTTATGAGGAAGAGTGTGAGGTAAGAACGTGTTATCAAAGAGACCGGGACCGCATTATTCATTCGAAAGCCTTCCGGCGCTTAAAATTAAAAACCCAGGTGTTTATTGCTCCGGAGGGCGATCATTTTCGCACCCGTTTAACCCATACCTTAGAGGTGGCCCAGATTGCCCGGACTGTGGCCCGGGCTTTGCGCTTAAATGAAGATCTCACGGAAGCCATTGCTTTGGGGCATGATCTGGGGCATACTCCCTTTGGCCATGCCGGAGAGGAGGCCTTGGATGAAATGATGGCAGGCGGGTTCCGCCATAACTACCAGAGTTTACGAGTGGTAGAGAAAATTGAAGGGGGAAAAGGCTTAAACCTTACCTGGGAAGTGCGGGACGGCATCCTTCATCATACCGGGCCCATGAAGCCGGCTACATTAGAGGGGCAGGTTGTCAAAATATGTGACCGGATTGCATATATTAACCATGATATTGATGATGCCCTGCGGGGAAGCATTATTACAAGAAGTGAACTTCCTTTGGAATGCTTGAAGGTTTTGGGATCCCGGCACAGCCAGCGTATCAATACCATGGTAAAGGATTTGATCCAATCCAGCATGGGACAGCCGGGCATCAGAATGAGTCCGGAAATTCAAGAAGCGATGGATGAATTACGTAAGTTTCTTTTCAAGCGGGTGTATATCGGCTCCCGGGCCAAATCAGAAGAAACCAAAGCCAAAGAAATGCTGAAGATGTTATATCAGTATTATTTAGATCATCATGACGAACTCCCGGGTGAATATAATTTTGGCGATGAGATTGGCCTTCAGGTGTGCGACTATGTGGCGGGGATGACGGACCGGTATGCCATTGCCCAATTTACCAGGATCTTTGTGCCGGACGGATTTCGCAATGAATAATGCAGAAAGGAAGGATGATAAATCTCTTCGTTGGTCAGACTATCCGGATAGTGACAAACTATCCGGCAGGATTTATCTCCTTCCTGTCATTATTTTACCCAGGTCTTGATGTCTTATACAGGTGAAGGGAATATTTTTTTTAGATTTTGCGCCCCTTTTATTGATGCAAGCGGAGCAAAGCCAGGTATATATTTCCAGGGGAAGGGAAATAATAAAAACACTTTTTCTTCTTCGATATTTGTCGAGAGAGCAGGAATTATCACAAATACAACGAATTAGTAGTACTTCGGGAGAGGATTTTTTTGAAAATACTGGTAGACGCCGATGCTTGCCCGGTGAAGGATGTGATTATTTCTGTCGGGCGTGAGAAAAATATACCGGTAGAGCTGATTGCTTCATTTAACCACCACATGGACGGGGAGCCGGGAGTATGCGTGATCACAACCGACGCCGGTCCTGACTCGGCAGACTTGGTGATCGCCAACCGGGTCATGGCCCATGATATTGTGGTCACCCAGGATTATGGCTTAGCGGCCTTAGTCTTGGGCAGAAAAGGCCGGGCTTTGTCTCCCCGAGGACTGATTTATTCGGAAAAGAATATTGATGGATTATTGATGCAAAGACATTTTTCCGCCAAGGTAAGGAGAAGCGGGGGCAGGACAAAAGGGCCCCCTGTTTTTTCGAGTGAAGACCGGGAAAACTTCAAAAAGGCATTGTTGAAGTTGCTGGAATAGTTGCACAATTTTATCCTTGCTTCAAAAAAGAAGGAATCAAAGGAAAAATGGCGAAACAACAATAATATATCTAAAGATTATCTCACTGTAATCGGATAGGGTGGTGCAGACTATGAGCTTTGTGCCGCCGGAAATTATTGACGAAATTCGGACAAAAACAGATATCGTAGAGATAATTTCCGAATATGTTAGTTTGAAAAGACAGGGCAAGAATTATGTGGGGCTTTGTCCCTTTCATTTGGAGGATACTCCCTCTTTTTCAGTATCCCCGGATAAGCAGATCTTTTACTGTTTCGGTTGCCATAAGGGCGGTAGTGTGATTAATTTTATCATGGAGCAGGAAAACCTGACCCTTCCGGAGGCGGCGGAGAAATTAGCCGATAAGGTTGGGGTCGTGATACCGTCGGGGCACGTGAGTGAACAGGAATTTACCAGGCAGTCGCAAAAACGCAGGCTGATTGAAATGCATGAGCTTGCGGCCCATTTCTTTCACCAGAGGCTGAACAATCCTCTAGAAGGAAAACCGGCCCGGGATTATTTGGATAAACGGGGCATCACCAGGGATGTGATGGGGAGTTTCCAGTTAGGATATGCCCCCAAATCCTGGGACAGTTTGGTGAAACATCTCTTGCAAAAAGGTTTCACGGAAACGGAGATGGAAAAAGCCGGTTTAGCCGCACGAAGTTCTAAAGGAACTTTTTATGATAAATTTCGGGACCGCTTGATGTTTCCTATTTGGGATTTTCGGGGCAAGGTCATCGCTTTTGGGGGCCGGGTGATGGGTGATGAGCTACCCAAGTATTTGAATTCCTCCGAAACCCCTATTTTTAATAAATCGCAAAACCTATACGGGCTGAACATCGCGGCGGCATGGATCAGACAGCAGGATGAAGCTGTGATCATGGAAGGATATATGGACGTAATCGCTGCCCATCAATTTGGCATTAAAAATGCGGTGGCTTCTTTGGGAACCTCCTTTACCACCGACCAAGGCAAACTGCTCAAACGCTATTCCTCAAATGTTTTGATTGCCTATGATGCCGATACGGCCGGAGCAAAGGCGACATCCCGGGGTTTGGATATTTTGCAGAATATCGGCTTTCGGGTCCGCGTACTGCAATTGCCCAATGGCTTGGACCCGGACGAATTCTTACACAAATATAACTATATGGCTTGGGTCCAATTGGCGCAAAACAAGGCCTTAAGTTTACTGGAATATAAACTTCAGGCTGCGACAGCCAAATATAATATTAAGTCCATCGAAGGGAAAGCAGATGTGGTTAAAGAACTGCTTCCCGACTTAGCAAAAATAAAAAGCCAGGTAGAGAAAGATCAGTATGTAAAGCTTTTGGCCAGGACTTTGGGAATTTCTGAAGATACCATTTATGCGGACTTGCGCAGAATAACCGGGAATATAGAAAAAACGGATAATTTTAACATTGTAAAGCATACTAACAATACTCAGGTCCAAGTAAGAAATGTTTTCCCGGAAAACCGGCGCCATGCCTCTGCGATTGCGGAAAGAAATTTATGCCGGTTGATGATCGAAGACCGGAAGATCTTTGATCAGGTGGAGCATGCTTTGGGTTTGGACTTTCCTGAGGAGGCCAGACTGACAGAAATATTGCACGCTGTGAAACAAATGTCCGGAGAATTTGATTGGCTGCCGGCTACATTGATTGAACGTCTTGAGGTTTCACCTTTAAAACAATTTTTGTCCCAATTGTTTATGGAAGATTACCCTGGGGATAATAAAGATGTATTCGTCCGGGATTATATAAAAACCATTAAGCTGCACCGGATGAAAAAAAGAATCCAAGAGATTCACAACATGATCCAAAGTCAGGATCAGCAAAGTATGACCGGTGAAACGATGCAACTGCTTCAGGAGTATACCATGCTTCAGCAGCAAGTACAGCAGTTAAAACGGTAAGATTTGATCATTACCTTGTGGAAGGGGGGAAAAAATGAAGCCGGATCAAAGTAAAATTGACGCCGTAAAAAAACTTGTAGAAACGGGAAGACAGCGAGGAGTCCTTACTTATCACGAAATTATGGATACGCTCAGTGAAATTGACTTGTCTCCCGATCAGATGGATGAGATTTATGAACAGCTTGGCCAAATGGGCATAGAAGTTATTTCCGGATCCGGTGAGCTGGAAACATTAGAGCATCCTGATGAGATGACATCTTCCCCCGAAGGAATTGATATTGATTTGTCCATTCCTGAAGGAGTGGCGATTGATGATCCAGTCCGGATGTATTTAAAAGAAATCGGACGGGTGCCTTTGCTTTCTGCTGAGGAAGAAATAGAATTAGCCAAAAGAATGGAAGAAGGCGACGAGGAAGCAAAAAGGCGGTTAGCGGAAGCCAATCTGCGTTTGGTGGTAAGTATTGCCAAGCGCTATGTGGGTCGGGGTATGCTTTTTTTGGATTTAATCCAGGAAGGTAATTTAGGACTTATTAAAGCAGTAGAAAAATTTGATTACCAAAAAGGGTTTAAGTTCAGCACCTATGCTACCTGGTGGATCCGTCAGGCCATTACCCGGGCCATTGCCGATCAGGCCCGTACGATCAGAATTCCGGTTCACATGGTGGAGACGATTAATAAATTAATTCGGGTTTCCCGGCAATTGCTGCAGGAATTGGGACGTGAACCCCTTCCTGAAGAAGTAGCCCGCGAGATGGACATTCCGGTGGAGCGGGTGCGGGAAATTATGAAAATTGCTCAAGAGCCGGTATCTTTGGAGACTCCTATTGGGGAAGAGGAAGACAGCCACTTAGGAGATTTTATCGAAGACGAGGATGCGCCGGCACCGGCGGAGGCAGCATCATTTATGCTGTTGAAGGAACAGCTGGAGGAAGTTTTAGAGACCCTTACCTCCCGTGAGAAAAAAGTTCTGCAGTTGCGTTTCGGATTAGAAGACGGCCGGTCCCGGACCCTGGAAGAAGTAGGACAGGTATTTGGGGTGACCAGGGAACGGATTCGGCAAATTGAGGCGAAGGCCCTGCGAAAATTGCGTCATCCGAGCCGAAGCAAGAAATTAAAGGATTATCTGGAATAAAGGGCTGGTTCGGTATGCCCGAAAAATTGGCAGCTAAAATTTGTTGACCTGCATCCAGTTTTTTAGTATAATGACTATTGCATCACGGGCATTCCTCGATAGCTCAATGGTAGAGCACCCGGCTGTTAACCGGGTGGTTGTTGGTTCGAGTCCAACTCGGGGAGCCATTTTTATTGGGCCTATAGCTCAGCGGTAGAGCCACCGGCTCATAACCGGTCGGTCCCTGGTTCGATCCCAGGTGGGCCCACCAATTTAACGGAAAGACGGCAAGAATCAGACCATCTGCTTCTTGCTTTTTTATTATTTTCATTTCTTTAAGCAGGATTATTATTCCAGAATTGCGAATACTATTAAAAGTTCAAAGCGCTTTTTGGAGTTCCAGGATCCGGTTTTCGGTGAGCAGTATTTTTTCCCGGTACCCGGTAACCGATTCCCGGTACCCGTAAATTCAGGTATGTGTGGTGATTTTTTTCGGTGCAAATCAAATTGTCTCAAAGACTGGCTGCTGTGGCGGCGAGGGTTCCGGAAGGAACAGTGGTGGCGGATATTGGAACCGACCATGGCTACCTTCCTGCCTACCTGGTGATGAATGGCATCTCTCCGGGAGCAATCGCTGCCGATGCGGCGGAGCAGCCTTTGGCGGCGGCTGCCCAGCTCATTGATTTACTTGGGATTCATCGCAAAGTGGATACCCGCTTAGGCGATGGGCTTCAGGTTTTGGCTCCGGGGGAAGCGGAAACGGTTTGTATGGCCGGAATGGGATCGACCACCATGATCAACATATTGGAACAGGCCCCTCATGTGCTGACCCAGGTGAGACGCCTGATCCTTCAACCCATGCAGGGTATCCCCCGGATGAGAATCTGGTTGGCCAAGCACGGTTGGAGGATCATTGATGAAGAATTAGTTTTTGAAGAGAATACATTTTATGAAATTATTGCTGCAGAACCGGGGATCATGGCTCTATCTGCCGAAGAAGCGGAAGTGGGACCGGTGCTTTTGCTGAGAAGCCATCCTTTATTAAAGAGATATCTGGGAGAAAAGATCACCGCTTTAGAAAAAATTGATGCCTCCCTCTGTAAGAGTAAGAGTGAGGAAACCGCGTCCAAGAAAAGAGAAATTGGGGAAAAGATCAACATGCTGAAAAGGGTGATGGAATGCCTGTAACAGTTGGACAGGTAATTAAAATGATGGATGAACTTGCTCCCCCGGGTTTGGCGGAAGACTGGGATAACGTGGGCTTGCAGGTGGGTGATGTAAACCAGCAGGCAGGGAGAATTCTTGTGGCTCTGGATGTTGATGAAAGAGTAATAGAGGAAGCCGTTGCCTTGAAGGCAGATTTGATTGTTTCCCATCATCCCTTGATTTTTCAGCCCGTAAAAAATCTCTCTTTCCATCACCCCCTGGGCAAATTGGTGCGCCAATTAATCAAGCATGATCTATCCCTATTTTCCGCCCATACCAATCTGGATAGTGCCCAAGGGGGGATCAACGATGTACTGGCGGAGCTGTTTCAACTCCACCACATAGAAGTGTTGGCCCCTGCACAGGAAGAAAAGTTTTTTAAGCTGGTAGTCTTTGTCCCGGCAGGCTACTTGGATCAGGTACGTCAGGCCATCTGTGCGGCAGGGGCAGGCTGGATCGGTAATTATTCCCACTGTACATTTTCTGTGCTGGGGCAAGGCACATTTTTACCTTTGGAGGGAACAAATCCTTTTCTGGGCGAACCGGGAAAGCTTGAGAGGGCAGATGAATACCGCCTGGAAACCATCGTTCCGGAACACAGATTAAATTCGGTACGGAGAGCGATGATCAAAAGCCATCCCTACGAGGAAGTGGCATATGATGTGTATCCCACGGCTTTGGAAAAAACAAAGCAAGGACTAGGGCGCATCGGTGATCTCTCCGAGCCCATGGAACTGAGCTGGTTGACCCGGAAGGTGAAAGAGGTTCTGGCTGTGGATGTGGTAAAAGTAATTGGCCACCCGGAACAAAGAATCTCCAGAATAGCCCTTTGCGGCGGGGCGGGGATGTCTTTCCTTCATCAGGCGAAGAAAAAGGGAGCCCAGTGTTTTATTACCGGTGACCTGAAGTATCATGAGGGGCAGAATGCGGTTGCCATGGGTATGGCGGTCATTGATGCCGGACATTATGCCACGGAAGTAGTGATTGTTTCCCGATTGGTCTCTCGCTTAAAAAAGACTTTCACGACCCGAAACTGGGAGATTGACGTCGTGGAAAGCAAAGTAAATACCAACCCTTGGTCTTATTATTAGGATAGGTGTATCACCTGTCCTATTTGTTTGTATTTCAAGAAGGAGGGCATGCTATGTCTATTGAACTCCTGTATCGTCTTCAGGAGCTGGAAATCAAGGAAGGTGAAGTCAGGCAGCTCATCAAAACGCTTCCTCAGTTTAAAGAGCTCAAGCTTTTAAAAGAAAAATTTTCCCTCACTCAAAAGAAACTGGAAGAAAAAAGAGCATTTCATCAAGACCTATCCCGGAGACTAAAAAAGACGGAAGACCGGATTGGCGTGATGGAGGTCAAGCTGAAAGAATTGGATAAGTTGCTTTATGCGGGGTCCATCAATAACCCGAAAGAACTGGAGAGCCTGGAGCACCAGATGAAGGCTCTCAAGGATCAGATCTCCCAAATCAGCGATGAAATTATCAAGCTCATGGAAGAAAAAGAACAAATAGACAGGGAATTAACCCAAATCGAAAAAGAGATGCAGGTCCAGTATCAGGATTTTAATAAGCTGAAACTCCAGTATAACCGGAAAAAAATCAATTTGGAGCAGGATCTGGCAGGCATTGTGGAGGATCAGGAAAAGGTTTCCGCCTTGATTGATGAAAAGTGGATGAGTTGGTATCGGGAAAAAAGAGACAAGTTTTCCGGTACCCCTGTGGGCAGAATTATGGAGAATCATGCCTGCAGCGGGTGCAGAACGGCTCTTCCTGTCATCATTGTGAAAGAGGCCCGGGCAAATCCCGGCTATGTATTCTGTGAAAAATGCGGTAGGATGCTGTTCGCCTCCAGTATTTGACAAAGATCATCTCTTGCATTTTTCTTCAGGGAATGATACAATAACACTCCAGGTTAATAGAAGGGCAATTGAGTAAATTGAGTGATCGCGGGCAGAGTACCGAAAGGTTCTGTCTGAGGAAAGTCCGAGCTCCATCGGGCAGGGTGCTGGCTAACGGCCAGTGAGGGTGACCTTAAGGAAAGTGCCACAGACATGCAGACCGCCTAAGACGGCATGTGCCGGACGGCAAGGATGGAACGGTGCGGTAAGAGCGCACCAGCAGCCAGGTGACTGGCTGGCTAGGTAAACCCCACCTGGAGCAAGACCGAATAGGGGAACAATGGGGCGGCCCGTCCTGTTCCCGGGTAAGGTTGCTAGAGGTGTCAGGCAACTGGCATCCCAGAGAGATGATCACTTTCAACAAAACTCGGCTTATAGATTTGCTCAATTGCCCTTTTATCTGATTAACCGGGTTATTTGGAGTCTGATGGGTCCTATTAGGGGCCCATAATTTTTTTATCCAAGAATGGGTGATTCCAGGTGAATCACTTATTCTTTATGTGGATTAATCTATCTATTTCTCTCCAATTTAGGGGAAGTTGCACAGTAAATTCGGTTCCAACACCGAGTTCGCTTTTACAAGTGATGCTGCCTCCATGCAATGCGACGATCTTTTGCGCCAATGTCAGTCCCAAGCCGTTGCCTATGGTGGCATGGGAAGTATCCGACTGATAGAATTTATCGAATATGCGTGATAGGTTATCGTTGCTGATTCCACAGCCGCTGTCGCGCAAGAAGAACTCTGCGTAGTTATCAATCCGTTTTAATACAATGCTGATCGTTCCGCTTTCTGGGGTAAATTTTATCGCATTGTCGAGAAGATTCAGCCAAACCTGATTCAGCAGTTCTTCGTTGCCGACATAGGATATATCCTGAATATCAATGGATAATAAAATCTTTTTTTGTTCCCATTTTGATTCGAGTACGAGGATACAGCGCCGTACCTGCTCACTGAGGTCAAAGGAGTGCTTTTCAGAAAGAATGGTTTGATTTTCTACTTTGGACAGATTTAGTACGTTTGTAGCAAGCGATGCCAGCCTACTGGATTCACTGATGACGATATCAAGGTATTCATTTCTTTCTTCCGCAGTCAGATCCTCGTATTTAAGCATCTGGGCAAAACCTTTGATAGATACAATAGGTGTTTTAAATTCATGAGAAAAATTGTTGATAAAGTCAGTGCGCAACAGCTCAATCCCGCCAAGCTCCACCGCCATGCGATTGAAACTCTCGCCTAGTTTCCTGAATTCCAAGGGATGGGTGATGTTAAGCCGTGTGGAGAATTCACCGTTTGCAAGTTTATTGGTGGCCGAAATCACTTCTCGTATGGGTTTCAACGAGAAACGTCCCATAACAAGGGAAACTATGGTACCAACAATGGTGCTTGATATCAGCAGAATAAGTACTGGAACAAAGGGTCCATAATGACCAAATCTATTTGGATGCCCTGATGCGATCACTAAAAAGCTGATGGCGGCCACAATCAGCGCCGTTATTAGAAAAATAAAGAATACGACAAGGGAAAACAGTAAGGACAAGCCTATCCGCTCGCGAAGTTCGGATTTCATAATTTCTTCACCGCCTTGTAGCCAAGTCCACGCACCGAAACTAGTTCGAATTCAGGGTAATCATCAAAGCGCTTGCGCAGTCGATTAATATGAACATTGACGGTGGTGTCCGTACTCTCGGATTCCATACCCCATATCTCATCCATAAGCTGGATACGGGTGAAAATTCGATCGGGGTAAGACAGAAGTTTATAAAGCAGATAAAATTCTTTTTGCGGAAGGGTCTGCTTATCCTTTCCCCGTGTAACGGTTAGAGCATTATAATCAAGGATCACCTCTCCGATGACGAGCCTGTGTTCATTCACAATTTGAGATCGTCTAAGCAGTGCTTTTATGCGCAGAAGCATTTCTTCGGTATCAACGGGCTTTGTCATGTAGTCGTCTGTGCCTACAAGAAAGCCCTTCTTTTTGTCAACCGGGAGTTGCTTTGCCGTAGTCATGAGGATTGGCGTCATGTAACCGCTTTCGCGCAGTTCTTTTGTAAATTCGTAGCCGTCCATGCCAGGCATCATAATATCTAAAACGATCAGGTCAATATGTTGCGTATCCATGGCATCAAGTGCCGTAATCCCGTTCTCGGCGGTATACACGGAGTACCCGTCTCTTTTTAATACGGCCTCCATCAGCTTTCTGGTGTTTTTGTCATCCTCTACGACTAATATGTTGAACATTAGCTATCGCCTCCGTAGGTATAGTATACGCCGAAAGATAAAGTGAAAGTAAATTTTTCAGTTTATTTTGGGTTAATAATCGGATTGTAAGATAAATTCGTTACATGAGAAATATGCTAACGAAGCATCAAGGAAAGGATGATATAGATGACATCAAAGCAACCAGAAAAAGAAAATGAGGATTTTCCTGGAATAGCCCCAAAACCGGTTGCGCACCAAGCAGATTCGGCACAATATGAAATTGAACCAGATAATTATCAATTTCCTGATATGGAAAATATTGACAGAGGGGCAAGAAGAAAAAAAACAATTATCATTACTGGGGTAGTCCTTTTACTAATAATGTCAGTCTTTGTAGTTACAAAAATTATGCATGGAAATAAAGATTTAGCATCAAATAGCAATTTTACAACCTATGAGGTTAAGCGGAGGAACATTACAGTTACCCTTAGCGGAAGTGGAACGCTTCAGCCTGCCGACTCTTATACTATTAAATCTCTGGTGGACGGAGATATCATCCGTTCCCCATTTGAGGAAGGACAGGTTGTCAAAAAGGATACATTGCTCTATAAAGTGGATAGTTCTGATGTGTCCACCAGCATTGAACAAGCGGAGAATTCTTTAGCCCAGAGCCGGAATAACTATAACTATAAACTTAAAAGTCGGGATGATTTGAATATAAAATCCACCACAGATGGTACTATTACCGAATTTGACGTAGAAACTGGCGACACAGTAAAATCAGGGCAAACCATTGCCGTAATCCGTAACATTAATGTTATGAGTATTACTTTGCCTTTCGTATCCTCATTTGCCGCCGATTTTCAGATTGGTCAAAGTGCCTCTGTTTTGTTGAATGATATAGGTGTAACCCTGAATGGCAAAATATCGAAAATCGGCGTAGAAAAAGCCGTTGCCGAGAATGCAATTGTCAGAGATGTGACAATTGACGTTGTGAATCCAGGCGCATTATCCAGTTCTCAAACCGCATCAGCCACGGTTGGGGACATAGCAAGCATCGATGAAGGTACTTTTAATTATAAGGATGAGGCAACGATAACCGCTGACGTTTCCGGCAAGGTCGCAGAAATAAAGGCAAGAGAAGGAGACAAGGTTGTAAAAAACCAGGTGATTGTCGTCGTGTCAAGCGATACTATGGCTGAGGATATTGACAATGCTGCCAGCTCTCTTAAGGATACGGAGCTTTCATTACAAAACGCGAGGAATAAACTGGATAATTATTCTATAACCTCCCCTATTGCAGGAACTATTGTAGAAAAGAATTGTAAAGAAGGGGATACCCTGGAAGCCGGGGATACCCTTTGCACAATATTTGACCTTTCGTATCTCAAGCTTGTCCTGAATGTTGACGAACTGGATATCGGTAAGGTTAAAACAGGACAGACTGTAAAAATTACGGCAAACAACGCTGAGGGCACGGAGTATAACGGAATTGTTACGAAGGTAAATATAAATGGAACTACGGTAAATGGAGTTACTTCTTATCCTGTGACGATAAGAATTGATCATGCCGCTGATTTACTGCCAGGTATGAATGTGGACGCAAAAATCCAGGTGGAATCCCTGGAAAATGTTCTTTCCATTCCGGCCGGAGTTGTGGCGAGAAACGGACAGGTACTTGTGAAAACAGGCGAATCGGCTTCGGGTACAAATAAGGCCGATGCCAAAATACCCGCCGGCTACGCATATAAAAAAGTCAATTTAGGAGGCAGTAATGAGGAATATATTGAAATTGTGGATGGTTTAAAGGAAGGCGATATTGTTGCCGAAATAAAAGAATCTTCCACTTCGTCTCAAATGTTCGGAGCTCCCCCAGGAGGTCCGGAAGGATCGCCTCCTCAGGGTGGTGTATCTGCTCAAGAAAACGGGGGTGCTGCCAATTGACACCTTTGATAGAATTTAGAAACCTCTGCAAATTATATATCATGGGAGATAGTATTGTTCGTGCCGTTGATGGCATTTCAATGAAAATATGCAAGGGAGAATTTGTTGCCATCGTCGGGCAGTCTGGTTCCGGGAAATCAACATGTATGAACATCATCGGCTGCCTTGATGTTCCAACATCAGGCCAGTATTTACTGGGTTCGAAGGATGTGGGCAAAATGAATGACGATGCCCTTGCAGAAATCCGTAACAAAATGGTGGGATTTATATTCCAACAGTACAATCTTTTGCCCAAATTGACGGCGCAGGAAAATGTAGAAGTGCCGATGATGTATGCCGGCGTTCCTAAAAAAATTCGTCATGCGCGTTCCAAAATTGTGCTGGAACGCGTTGGCCTGTTAAACAAAATGAAGCACCTACCCAACCAACTTTCCGGCGGACAGCAGCAGCGTGTTTCCATTGCCCGCGCGCTGGCCGGAAATCCGTCTGTTATTCTTGCGGATGAACCCACCGGAGCATTGGACTCAAAAACAGGCCGTGAGGTGATGCAATTTCTCAAGGACTTACACAAGGATGGAAATACCGTCGTATTGATTACGCATGATAATGCTATTGCGGCCCAAGCGGATAGAATTATACGCCTTGAGGACGGAAAGATAGTTTACGACGGTCCCTCCTCAGGAGTAAAGGATTCCGTGGCCACAGCAGATAATGAGGAGGCCGAAACAGCATGAACTTTGCTGAGACTTTTCAATTGGCAATAAAAAACATTCTCTCAAGCAAGGTGCGTTCCCTGTTGACCATGCTGGGTATCATTATAGGTGTTGCCGCTGTTATTGTTATTGTTGGAATGGGCAATGGCATGGAGAATTATATGACTTCGCAATTCCAGAGTATGGGTACAAATCTGCTCACGGTAAATATTATGGGAACAGGTTCTTCACATAACATCTCAGTAGATGATATGTATGCTCTGGCAGAGAAGAATCCCCAATATCTGACGGATGTTTCACCGACGGTTACGGTAAAAGGAAGTGTTAAAATCGGTAGCGAAACCCTGGATAAAACAAGTGTCACAGGTGTGGGCGAAACCTATGATGCCATGAAACAATATGATATTCAAGAAGGACGCTTCATCCAGTATGTTGATATTTTGAATCGCAACAAGGTTTGTGCTGTGGGCAGCTATATAGCCGATGACTGGTTCAACGGAAATGCTGTGGGAAAAAGCCTGAAGATCAATGGAAACACCTTCACGATTGTCGGGGTGATGGCGGAGGAATCTGAAAGTGAAGAAGGCGGAACCGATGATACGGTATATTTACCTTACACTACAGCAGCTATATTAGCATCAACTGGAACAATATCCAGCTATACCTTTGAGATGACATCCGAGGACAATGTATCGGACACAAAAGCCATTATCGAAGATGCCCTGTATGATGTTTACAGAACAGATGATGCTTATTCGATCATAAGTATGTCCGAGATGATGGATATGATGAGCAGTATGATCAATATCGTGGTAACAGTTTTGGCGGCAATTGCAGCAATATCTCTTGCAGTCGGCGGCATCGGTATCATGAATATTATGCTCGTATCCGTTTCAGAACGCACAAGAGAAATAGGTATCCGAAAGTCTTTGGGAGCCAAGCAGCGTTTCATTATGCGCCAGTTTGTCATTGAGGCCGCTACTACAAGCGCTTTGGGAGGGATGGCAGGTATAGGCTTTGGTTATATTCTTTCCTTCATTGCCACTGGAGTCATTGCCAAAATGCTTTCCACCGGTATCCAGGTTACACCTTCCCTGGCTTCTGTTCTGGAAGCGTTTACCGTCTCAGTAGCCATAGGTATCATCTTTGGATATCTTCCCGCTAAGAAGGCGGCTCGACTGAACCCTATTGACGCGCTTCATCATGAATAGTGAAGTGTGCCATAAAATAACTTTCATGTAGACAGAAAAAAATACCAATAGTATAATAAAATTAAATAATCGTTTAATTGAAATCTGTTTATTTAAAAAGGAGAAGAGTTTTTTGACGAAAGAAATACTTCATGAAAAATCAGCAGCACAACATATTATGGATACTGCTGGTCCTCTATTTGCCATAAGGGGTTATACCGGAGTATCCGTAAAAGAACTGGCCAAGGCGGCGGGAGTCAATAATGCCCTTATTTCTTATTATTTTGGAGGTAAAAAAGAATTATACGCAAAAATTCTATCAACTCAATTAGAAGTTCTGGAGTCTGTTATAAGCGAGATCAAACAGGGGAACCTTTCTCCAATAAAAGAGATCCATTTTTTTGCAGAGCGGATCATTATCATGCACAAAAGATATCCATATTTGATTCGACTCGTTATGAGTGAAATTATCAACCCAACAGACTGTTATGAGAGCATTGTAAAAAAAGAAATTGAAAAGATGAATTTTTTTCTCAGAACTTGCATACAAAGAGGAATAGATGGGGGAGATTTTAAGCCAGATATTGACCCTGCAGTTGTTGCCATTAATTTAGTCGGCATGATTGATTTTTATTTTATGGCCGGACCTCTCAGTCAGGAATTATTGACTAGAAAAGACAACCAGGTCGAAGGCTACATCAAACAGTCGATTGATAATTATCTACAAGGCATTATGAGCACGAAGTAATTATTTTTTTCAACAATTTTAAATAAATGTTTAATTAAAAAAGACTAAGATTTTTTTGCAAAAAATATAAGTATTTTTTATATATTTAAATAAATGTTTAATTAAGGAGAGGGTCTAAAATGAATTTTTGGAGAAGGATACAATTTTTACTTGTGCTGGGGCTAGTTGTGGTTTGCCTTTCAACGTTGGTAGTAATAAGGATCAATTCAAAAACAGAAAAGATGGTGTTACCCCCTCCCCTTGTAAAAACACTCCATATTACCGCAGCCGATAAAGACTCGGAATATTCCTATTCCGGGGAGGTTCGATCGCGTTATGAAAGCATATTGGCATTTCAAGTAGGAGGCAAGATTATCAAGAAAAATGTGGAAGTGGGCGACACGGTAAAGCAGGGAACGGTTTTAATGGAACTGGATGCCAGAGATATAGAACAGGCAGTAAAGAATTCGGCAAATTTGGTATCATCTGCTGAGTCAAAGTATAAACTTGCCCAAGATAATTTAAAGCGGATCGAACAACTTTATCAGGACCAAGTTATAACCCAGGCGGATTATGATACCTATGAAAATTCATATGAAACGTCAAAAGCAGCTTTGGAGCAGGCAAACGCATTGTATACGCAAAGTATTAATCAACTGGGGTATTGTAAATTGCATGCAGATAAATCTGGCGTTATTGGTAGCATTGACGCCGAGGAAGGGCAGATTGTCGCGGCTGGGCAGAAGATAGTTACTCTTGTACAGAATAAAGAATTAGAAGTGGAAATTAATGTGCCTGAGAACAGAATTGTCAAAGTAAAAAAAGCGAAAGAAATTACAGTAGGTTTTTGGGCTTTGCCAGATGTCAAAATCAAAGGGGTCCTGGGGGAGGTTTCTCCCCTAGCCGATACGTCGTCCCGTACCTACAAAGTTAGAATAGGACTGGTAGATCCCTCGCCAAATATTCAACTCGGGATGTCTTCGACTGTTTGGATCAATGAGAATGATCATTCGAATGAAAGAATATGGATCCCTCTTGGGGCAGTTTATCAGCAAGGGTCATCCCCTGCCGTCTGGATTGTGAAAGAAAACGCGGTCAGCTTAAAAAACATCACAATAGGAGACTTCAGCGGCGACCAGGTAGCTGTAAGCACCGGATTAAAAGAGGGAGACGTGATTGTAACTGCCGGTGTGAATCGTCTGCGCGAGGGTCAGGACGTTAGGGTCGGAGGTGAAAATTAGTGAATCGGTTTAATCTGACTGAATGGTGTCTTAACCGCAAACAACTGGTGTATTTTTTTGCGGCTATCATAATTATGGCAGGAGTTTTCGTTTATCCCCGTCTCGGCAGAATGGAGGACCCGGAGTTTACCATCCGTGAAATGTATCTGACTGTAGCCTGGCCGGGGGCGACGGCAAGTCAGGTCGAACAGCAGATTACCGATAAATTAGAAAGAAAACTGCAGGACATTCCCAATAAGGATTATATAAAAAGCTATTCCATGCCGGGAAAGGCAATCATCTTTATTGACTTAAAAGATGAAGTTGCTCCGGAAAATATTAGAGATAGCTGGGTCGAAGTACGTAATGTAATTACCGATGTGAAAAACACCTTGCCCTCCAATATTCAGGGTCCTATTTTTAATGACCGTTATGATGATGTGTTCGGGTGTATTTATGCATTGACAGCCGATGGCTATACATATGAAGAAATGCGGGAAGAAGCAGAGAATATACGAAGAACACTATTAGATGTAAAAGATGTTAAAAAAGTGGAGTTGATTGGTGTTCAAGCGGAAAAGATATATATTCAGATCGAAAACACGAAAATGGCAAAGCTGGGCATCAGCCCAAGTACCCTCTACAGTACCTTGGGGGCGCAGAATGCTGTTGTACCCGCAGGGATGATTGATACTTCTGCGGATAACGTCTATCTTCGCGTCAGCGGTACATTTGATGATGTCGACAAAATCTCTGAATTACCGATCAAAGCGGGAAATCAAACCTTCCGCTTGGGAGATATCGCTAAAATTACCCGCAGTTATTCAGACCCGGCTGATCCCAAAATGTTTTATAATGGAGAACCTGCGATAGGAATTGCCGTATCGATGGAAAAAGGCGGAAATGTGATAAATCTGGGTAAAAACCTTGATCAGGCATTACTGCAAATTAGAAAGGATTTACCTCTAGGCCTGACTATCGATCAGGTTGCAAGTCAACCCGCTGCCGTTCAAGACTCAATTAATGATTTCTTAGAAACATTTATTCTGGCGTTGGCTATCGTACTGTTAATAAGTTTTCTAAGCCTGGGATTGCGGACGGGAGTTGTGGTAGCCCTATCCATTCCTCTGGTTATTGCGGGCGTGTTCTGTGGGATGTATTTCCTGGGGATCCCCCTTCACAAGGTTTCACTGGGGGCTTTAATTATTGCTCTTGGCTTACTTGTCGATGATGCGATTATCGCGATCGAGATGATGTCGGTAAAACTAGAGCAAGGCTGGGATCGATTTAAGGCCGGATGTTTTGCCTATACTTCAACAGCTTTTCCCATGCTTACAGGAACCCTGATCACCTGCGCGGGATTTACTCCCATCGGCTTTTCAAAAGGACCGGCATCTGAGTATACGGGAAGTGTGTTCAGTGTTGTAACCATCGCATTACTTTTGTCATGGGTCGTGTCGGTCTGTGTTGTTCCCGTGCTGGGATATCATATTATCAAAATAAAGCATACCAAGGAAGAAGACTATGATATCTATGATACCAAGTTTTATCATACATTCAGGAGCATCTTAAACTGGTGCTTAAATCACAGAAAGGTTGTCATCATAGCAACAATAATTGCCTTTTGCCTTTCCGGTTTTTCACTCAAAAATTTTGTTCAGAAAGAATTTTTTCCGGCAGCAACACGACCGGAACTATTAGTCGATATGGTTTTACCCCAGGGGGCTTCTATCGCGGCTACCGAAAAAGAGGCCACTAGATTATCGGAGTATTTAAAAAAAGACAAGGACATTATCAATTATTCCTTTTATGTGGGAAGGGGGGCTCCCCGCTTTGCCTTATCTGTCGAACCCCTTATGCAGAATACCAACTGTGCCCAATTTGTCATCTTGACGGAGGATATTGCAGCCAGAGAAAGAGTAAGTAAAAATATCAATCAATTGTTTAACAACGGGTTTGAAAATGTACAGAGCCACATAAAGGTTATCCAAAATGGGCCTCCGAGCAACTATCCTGTGATGCTTCGTGTTACTGGGTACGATCATGATAAAGTACGTCAAATTGCGGAAAAAGTTAGAGATACTATGGCTGCTGAACCAAACCTGTTTAATATTAATTTTGACTGGTTTGAAAAAACGAAAGAGATGTCTGTTGAGGTGGACCAGGATAAAGCCAGAATCCTTGGCATAGACAGCCAGCAGATTTCCGCGACTCTTCAGGGACAACTGTCCGGCACTAAAGTTTCAGAATTTAGACAAAATGACAAAACTGTAGATATTTTAGTAAAAATGGATTCGGCTGATAGTCACGACCTTGCTTTTGTAAAGAATTTGAATATTCCATTGCCGAACGGAAAATTTATTCCTCTGGATCAAATCGCCAGAATCACTTATGGCGCGGAAGATGGTCTGATCGGAAGAAGAGACCTAAAACCGACCATCACGGTGCAGGCTGAAGTGCTCCCGGGTACAACCGGAAACGATGCGGCCACGAAAATATACAATCAGCTTGAAGCCTTAAGAAAAAGTCTTCCTTTCGGGTACAGCATCGATATCGGGGGCGCTCTGGAAAGGAGCCAGAAGGGTTTTGCACAAGTTCTTAAGATCGTTCCTTTTATGGTGTTTCTCATTGTCGTATTATTGATGTTTCAGTTGCAAAACATGAAGAGAATGGTAATCACGTTGCTGACAGCACCACTTGGCATAATCGGAGTTTCTCCGGTATTACTCCTATTTAAAAGTCCCATGGGTTTTGTTGTTCAATTGGGTATTTTAGCATTGGCGGGCATTATCATAAGAAACTCCGTTATTTTAATTGACCAAATCGACAGACATATAAAAAAGGGAGAGTCCATACGGGACGCCGTTATTGATTCGGCCATCCTAAGATTTCGGCCTATCATGCTAACTGCCATAGCTGCTATCATGGGAATGATCCCGTTAACAAAGAATTCATTTTGGGGGCCGATGGCTGTAGCCCTGAGTGGCGGTTTATTTGTTGCGACTATATTAACCCTGCTTGTACTCCCTGTGATTTACACTGCCTGGTATGGAGTTGAAAAGTCTAATATCCCGGTGGTCAAGATACCGAATGGTCAAATTTCGGATTAGCGGAATATCTGCCCTTTTTACCCTAGTTATAGGGTTACTTGGAGTCTTATGGGTCCTATTGGGGAACCCATAATTTTTTGTCTAAATATGAAGGAAAGGTTATTAATTTTTGATAGGAACCTTGGATATTTAGACCAGGGTTCCTTTGTTTTTTAGATAACTTTTTGGATTAAAAAAATAGATCAGCCGACTGAAGTGAGATAGTTCACTTTAGCCGGCTTTTCTTTTGGTTAAATCCGATTTATGGAAAACAATGAAAATATTTCAATATTGAGGAGGAAAATGGATATTCATGAAGAAAATAACAAAATATTACAATTAAGAAAGAAAATAACACATATAATACGTAATTATAAGATTATCTGTGCTGTGTGTGTTTGAATAAATAATCATATTTTTAAGTTGAATCGGAAGGCAGGCTTTAGAATATGGCCAATAAATTACAAAATAGAACCGGGGTATATCTGTTCTTTTTTCTTTTCTTTTGTATCATATTTTTGATTCTGCGGCAATATGCCGCCGCAAGCACGCATTTATGGCCGCTTGCAGCAGTCCACTTTGACGAGCCTTCTGCGGAAACTCCTACCTTTAAGATGACTGAGGAAGACTTCATTAATGAACAGGATGCTTTGAAGCTCCGCGTCACATTGGCGCATGATAAGCTTTTGGCCTCTTTGCCGGATGCACAGCAGATTTTATTAAAGAATGCTCAATCCGCGTGGCAAAGTTATTATGAAAAATACGCGGGAGTGTTAAAAAATCAGCTCGATGAACCCGTTAAGGTATTTTACGGCATCGAGGGTCAGGAGCGTAAAACTAATATTTATAAGGATATCGTGCTCGCTATTCTGGAACAGCGGGCAACAGATTTGGAGAGTTGGGTTCAGGGACGCTATGTTTATTTAGACCCGGGCGAAGTTAAAGAGACGCAGGAAATGCTTAATGAGGAAAAACGTTTATTATATGCTGATTTTTTGTTAAACAACTCCACCATGGATCGGATTTTCATTGATCCGATGCAAGAAGTCCAAAATTACTGGTATGCTTTCTTACAAAGTAATACACGATTTATCGAAGACGTATTAAAAAACAGCGCATCAGTAAAAATTGCGGAAGAATTGTTGCAGGTCCGGAGGATGCATGACTTAACGCTTCTTCACATAGAAGGCAGCGCGTTTTTTCATCGGGAACGAGAAGAATAGCCTTTGTTGGTATCGCTTAGATTTTAGGAGGTGATATTTGCCAAAGAAGATTGCCACGTGTAGGCTGCGTTTTAGCAGAGATTTGGGGTTTTGTTTCGAAAAAAAAGTAGGGGGGAACGAAACGTACCATGAAGAAAATTGCATTCATTATCTCGGTTGTAGTCTTGGTTTTGATTTTGGGCATGGGCACTGTTTTTGCTGCTAACGATTTTCTTCCCGATGCTGATGACCTGTCGGTTATCCGTATCGTCTATGAGGATGGCGGAACGATCTATCAGGGTGCCCGGGTAACCCTTTTTTCAGATTATTATCTGCCCCGTGCTCTGGGAGACGGCGAAAAGGTTCTCTTCCAGTGGTATGAGAACGATGAAGATTCGGTTGCTGATGGTACTGAGATAGACCATCAAATGGGCAACAACTTTATTGTCGATACATCCAGAACCGGCACATATTATTACTACTATGTTATCACATACCAAATAGACGGAGTTGTTGAGGAAACCGTCACCAGCGATACAATTTGCGTTACTGTGGAAGAAAAAGAGGCAGGGGAGAACCCTCTCTCCACGCTGCTGACACCCGCTGAAGCATCCGGCTGGACAGAAACTACTTCCAGTGCGGATCTCGTAGATTTCTATGAAACAGTTGCAGAGAACAGCGATGATCGCGTCAAGATGTTTAACATGGGCGACACTTATAAGGGCAGGGAGATGCCTTTGGTTATTATGAGCTATCCGGAAGCGCCCGAAAGCCCGGATGAAGTGGACCCGGATAAAGCTGTTGTGCTGGTGAACTGCAATATCCACTCCGGTGAAGTGGAAGGCAAAGAAGCCATGATGATATTTGCCAGGGAAGCGGCTCTGGGTGAGCATGATGATCTTTTGGAAGACCTTGTCATTCTGCTCATACCTAATTTTAATGCCGACGGCAATGACAACCTGGACAAAAGACGCATAAGCACCCAGTATACTCCCAAAATGGTTGGCACCCGCTTCACTGGTGCTGCCCTTAACCCATATATTGAAAGTGTGGGAGCTACTTATAGCGATAACTCTGAGACCCATAATTTTTATAATATAAACAGGGACATGACTAAGCTGGACACGGTAGAAGCCCGTGCAGCGGTTAATGTCATGAATGAATGGGATCCGGTGATCTTTATTGACGCGCATGCTACAAACGGTTCGTATATGCGGCATGCAATTACTTATAACTGGGGCCTGCATCCCAATACCGACCCGGATTTGATGGCATATAACCGGGATGTCTTCTGCAAAAATGCAATTGGGGAAGATTCATATTTATTCGAGGAACAAGGCAAGGTTGCGGTTCCGTATGGGAATTTTTCTTCAAATAACGTAACTAGCCCGTGGACAACCTTTGAAGATTATCCCCGGTATACCACCAACTATGCCGGCTTGCGCAACAGATTAGCGCTTTTGTTGGAGGTATATTCCCATGACCCGTTTCCTGTGCGCGTGGACACCCAATATGCCTGTATTTACGGTTCTTTGCTCGCCGTTCAAGAGGACAAGGATCATATCAAGGACTTGATCGCTCAGGCTGATGCGCGCTCTTTAGCCCGCGCTGTTAACGGCTCTGCTCCCGAAGATAAAGTCGCCTTGAATTCAACTCTGACGTTTTTAGACAATATCACGGTGCTGGGTTATGAGGCCGACCCAGACACGAATAGGGTCATTTCGTTCAATATGATAGATGACGAGGGTGACCGCTGCGGCACTTTATTTGCTGGCCCGGAAGAATATGAAGTGCCTTATAACGGTCAGTTTGTTCCTTCCGGTGAAGAAAATATGGGCGCCTACTATCTGATTGACAGCGATTGCGCAGAAGCCATCCAACTGCTGGATTACCACGGCATCAAATATTCGCGTCTAAGTAAACCTTTGACGATTGCTGCCGGTGGTTTCCAATGGTATGATGTAACAAAAAGAAATCAGAGTGCGGCACCAACCACATCAGGTACCCTGAGGAATTTTTATGAAGGGCATTTAATGAACGCGTTCTCAGGTTCCTGGAAAAATTCTACGGCCCCGCAGATATTCCCGCCAGGGACTTACGTTGTCTCCACAGCCCAGAGCCGCGGCTCCCTGGCAGCCTTGCTGCTGGAACCTGCTTGTGTTGACGGTGCGGTAAGCTGGAATTTCTTTGACGATCATTTTAATGTTAATAATTCTGATATGGTGCGTTCTAACTACCCCTGCACAACTTCTGATTCAGCCCCTCTTACTATCGGCATGCCTATTTTCAAGGTTGCTACTTATGATGAAGCTGAAAAACCGACCATAACCACACAGCCACAGGACCAATCAGTTCGCATCAATGCCGACCTAACCCTTTCTGTTGCAGCAAATGTAACGGACGGCGGTAATTTAAGCTACCAGTGGTATAAAAATAGCACTAGATCGACCGAAGGCGGTGAAGCAATAGACGGCGCGACAAATGATGCCTATTCTCCGCCCACTTCGTCCAGCGGCACAGATTATTACTATGTTGTCGTTACTAATACAAACACTAACCATATTGTGAGTACAGCACAAACCGTAAGCGATATTGCTACAGTGACAGTCAGACGTGCCAGCAGCGGTGGCGGCAGCAGCAGCCCTACCAATTACAATATTACCACCGAAACCGTAAAGAACGGCAAGATTAAAGTGGATAATACAAAAGCAACGGCCGGCAGCAAGGTACACTTCACCGTTACAGCAGATACAGGCTATGAAATAGAGAGTGTAACAGTAACAGATAAAGACGGTGAAGAGGTCGATGTGACAAAAAACAGCGATGGTACTTATAGTTTCACGATGCCCAGCAGTGCTATCACTGTAAGTGCAGTATTTAAAGAAACTGCAGCGCAAGTACCAATGGAACCAGAAGATGTGATGTCTTTTGATGATGTTGGTTCAGGTGATTGGTACAATCAACCGGCCCAATTTGTCTTCTCGAAGAAACTGTTCACGGGCACCACTGAGACCACATTTAGCCCCAATGTGCCTATGACCCGCGGTATGCTGGCAACGGTCTTATGGCGGCTGGCTAATAAACCGGATGTCGGCAAAGTCAGCGTTTTTAATGATGTCAGCACCGGTGCCTATTACGAAAAGGCAGCTGTTTGGGCGGCAGACAATGGTATAGTCTCCGGATATAGTGCTGTGCAATTTGCCCCCGCTGACAATGCAACCCGTGAGCAAATGGCGGTGATCTTATATAACTATGCAAAATACATGGGTTATGATGTAACTGTCACGGCTAGCCTGGATAACTTCATTGACTACGGAAATACATCCTCCTGGGCAACCGAAGCCATGAAATGGGCGGTCGCTGTAGGATTAATAAGTGGCAAAGGGAACGGCATGCTCGATCCAACAGGGAATGTTACCCGGGCTGAAGTTGCAGTGATCCTGATGCGGTTTGTCGAAAATGTGGTAAAGTAATTAATCAAGATTTGTATTAAGCATATTCCCATTGGTAAAAAATTTCTTGTTTACGAAGGACCAAGCAGGGGCAGGTTGGAATATATGCCTGCCCCTGGCTTTCCTCTATATATGTGATGACAATGACAAATGTAGGGTAGCGGAGTGGCGGAACCGGCAGACGCGCACGTTTGCGGGGGAGATACTACATGGTAAGTTTTGAGGAACTATGGTAAATACCATGGTTTTTTTGTTTTTGTAAAACAAAATTTGAATCGTGGCAATAAAAAAATGGGGCAATAGTTAGTCGAATATTCTAAAAGCTAGTAATATATGGGCAAGTTTTTAATGATTTCTTCAATAGCATACCAGTAAAGTATAAATAGTTTCGACAAATATTGACAGTAGATTTTATCTATGAAATAATTGGAAAAGCTAAATAATAGGTCTTTTAATTCTGAACAAGAAAAACTGGTATTTGTAAAAAATTCGCAGGCTTTTCCTTGTAGAAATGACAAAGCCATGGAGATAAAAAGTGAACCAAACAACTAACAGGGAGGGTATAAAATGTTAAAGAAATTTAAAATAGTTAATGATCTGGTTAATAGGACATTTAGGAACAAAAAGATATGTTTAATGCTTCTCGTGATTGTCTTAATATCATTGTCGGGATATTCAAAAAAGGTCGAAGCCGATGACAAAGGTCTGAATGAGCTTAAAGGATATCCGATTGCGTCAGATGTTTTTACGACACATCAAAAGACGGTGATACCTGACGTAACCCGTTGGGCTTTTAATAAGATATTTCCTTATGAGGTCTCAAAATATAAGAAATACGGCTATGGCACCTGGCACTATGGCCCTGGTATCCAGACAATAAAGCGACTGGACTTAATGCCTAGTTCATATACCGGTGCAACTGCAAAAAATACTGCCGGACTTTTGAATTTCTTTACTGTGACTGATATTCATATTACTGATGAGGAAACGCCGGCACAGGCAATTGCCGCAGGCTACAAAGGACAAAATTCATCCGCATATTCTCCTGTTATTATGTATTCAACTCAAGTACTAGATGCAGCTGTCCAGACGATAAACGCCATTCACAAAAAAACTCCTTTTGATTTTGGAATCTTTCTAGGTGATGCCATCAACAATATGCAGTATAACGAATTGAGATGGTATATTGATGTTCTTGATGGCAAAGAGATAAATCCGGACTCAGGAGTCAAGGATGACCCTGTCCCAGGTCCATATAATGATTACCAGGATAAATTCAAGGCGGCAGGCCTAGATAAGACCATTCCCTGGTATCAGACTCTCGGCAATCATGATCAATTACATATGGGCGTCGGCCCGCTGGATGATTACCTTCGCAAGGTTTATGTCGGTGAGGAGATCCTCAACGTTGGAGATATATTTAACGATCCTCTCGGCATGGATAGCCGTGGCACCTATATGGGTTCGATTGACGGTCGGACACGTTACGGTGATGTTATAGGTGTAGGACCTGTCAAGGACTTCAAAACCCCGCCAAGGGTTCTTGCCGCCGATCCAAACCGTTGTCCGCTCACTAGAAATGAGTGGATGAGTGAATTTCTTAAAACAGCTTCAAAACCGGTGGGGCACGGTTTTACGGAGGCCAATATTGACAAAGGTTTTGCATGTTATAGCTTTGAACCGAAGTCAAATATACCCATTAAGGTTATTGTGCTTGATGATAATCAAATGGAGCCTGATTTCGATATTCATGAGCAGGGGTCTCTTGACGAGGAACGTTTTAACTGGCTCGTCAGTGAGCTCGATGAGGGTCAGACGGAAGGTAAGCTTATGATTATCTCTTCGCACATACCGATATATCTTATAGGCGTAAAAGGTCATTCTCCTGTAACCAAGGAGAGATTGATTTCCAAACTGAATACCTATCCAAACCTCATGATGTGGTTATCGGGACATTATCATCAAAATACAGTTACCGCATATAAATCACCTGACGCCAGCCGTCCTGAACTCGGATTCTGGCTGGTTGAAACTTCATCATTAAGAGACTTTCCACAGCAGTTCCGAACTTTCGATATTGTCCGAAACAGCGACAATACTGTATCAATTTTTACGACCAACGTTGATACAGCAGTCAAAAACGGGTCGCTGGCTGCGATATCGCGTTCTTATTCAATCGCGACTCAACAGCTAGTTAAGAATAACCTAAATTATTTGCCATCTGGTTCGTATAATGCAGAGCTTGTTAAACAATTAAGTCCTGATATGCAGGATAAGCTGCGGAAATACGGAACACCTGTATCAAGTAAATTCTAGTTCAGGGACAGTTTTTATTTTTGTGTCGGAGTGGCGGAACTGGCAGACACGCACGTTTGAGGGGCGTGTGGGCAACCATATGGGTTCAAGTTCCGTCTCCCCCAAATTTAACACGAAGAACCGTTGGCAAAATTGGCGGTTCTTTTTATTGAATCCTGCAAATGACTATGACGTGAAGAACCCCGAGAACCTGATGGTTACGGGGCTTTAAAAGGTATGGTTCAATCGAATTGGCACCATTCTAAAATGGTATAGGCTAAAATCTTTGTACTCTGAATGAGATCATTTATGTTGACCCACTCGTTATTGGCGTGCATTTGTTCGGTCATTCCCGGCCCAAAAATGACTGTGGGGGTATTACCGTACTGGTTCATAAAACGAATGTCTGCGGCTCCTTCGCGACCAGTTATAACAGGCTCTTTTTCCATAACTTTGAGAAAATTCCGGCTGAGAGTCTGAACTATGGGGCTGTCTACAGGGATTTCGGATGGTTCGGCAAAGTATCCGGTAAAGATAATCTCAGGAGGATGCTCTTTCAGCCAGGGGTCGCTGGAAACCTTATTGCGGATAAATTCGACGAACTCTGCCTTGACCGCCGCCGAATTCTCTCCGGGAATGGTAGCCATCGATCCTTTCAAAAGGCAGCTGTCCGGGAAGGCACTATGGTAAGAGCCACTTTCGAATACACCCACCATGCAAGGGATGGCGCCTAGAATATCCGGATACAAGGGATGACTTAACCGTTTTACCCTTATCCGTTCGAACTCAGCCACTGCCTGTGTAACTATGTAACCCTTCTCAATTGCGTTAACTCCCTCCCAGCGGCGTTGAATACCAGCAGCCATACCTTGAACCTTGATCTCAAACCAAATGCGTCCGATGGAGCCAGGCTGGACCCGCATGCTGGAAGTTTCACAACAAATTCCGCCATCAGCCTTGTACCCTCTCATTACACAGGCCAGGGTACCATTGCCTGAAAGTTCCTCATCCACCGTGTATTCCAAGATAACGTCTCCCCGAAGCCGGATCCCGGATTCCACAACCGCCTTGACCGCTATTGTCATGGCCGCAAGTCCCGACTTCATGTCCGATGCTCCACGTCCATAAAGACAGCCATCCACAATATCGCCGGACCAGCTGCCATGCTCCCAGCTTTCCTGTGCTCCTGCAGGAATTACGTCCACGTGTCCGTTGAAGAGCAGAGACTTCCCTCCCCCTGATCCCTTAAGGACTCCAACTACGTTAGGCCGGCCTGCATATCCACGTGAAACTTCCACAAAAGCGGGATGTTGCCTTAAAGCATCCAGGGATGGCTCAAAAATATCAACCTGAAGACCCATTTTTTCCAGGTGGTCGGAAATCAACTGTTGTATGGGTCCTTCCTCTCCGGTTACGCTTGGAACACGAATTAGATCCTGGAGAAAGTGCACGACGGTTGTCCGATTTTCTTCGATCCATTTATTTATGCGTTGATTTTTGTCCATAAGTTAGTATCCCCTTCCAAAATACTTATTAGACTTTATTTTTCGCTCAAAAAGCAATTGGCCCCTTTGTACCAATGATACAATTTATAACGCTTTTTTTAATACATTTTTACTTTAAGGCGTGTCCGTTGGATATGGATGAGCGGTAGCTCTACCTATTTGTACCAAAATAACAAAAGAAACCGCAAAAAAATGTACCAGTATAACAAAGGGGTTTAATCAATCATGTCAAAATTCAAAAAATTAGAGATGATGCAATATTTTTATTGAAGAAGAGAGGGTAATAAAGATGATTTATGCACTAACTTTTATACCTGCGTAGTTAAAAAAGAATTGGGGAATTGTCTGAGAGTTTCTGTTTAATAATCGGGTAGCATTAATAGTGGAAATAATAAATATAGGGTGGTATACATGGGATTAACGGTACGACAAGCATTGAAAATTGGAAAATTGAAAGATGCAGTGGTGGTTGCCGGGTACCAGGGTTTAGATAATCAGATTCTCTTTGTTAATATCATGGAAGTACCTGAGGTAACAAGATGGATGAAAGGGGGAGAATTGCTAGTTACTGCGGGATTTGCTTTTAAAGACAATCCCAACTCACGCAAAAAACTAATCTATGATTTAGCCCAAAAGCATGTTGCTGCTTTTGGCATAAAACCAGGGCAATACTTTTCTGAAGTTCCCCAGGACATGATTGAATATGCTAATGAAGTAGGTCTACCTTTGCTACAGCTTCCTCCGGACGCACCTTACATGGATTTTATGCTGCCGATTTTTGAAATTTTGATTAGTGGTCAACTAAGTCAATTAAAGCGTCATGAACAAATCCATAATTGTTTGTTAGAGGCACTTTTGTCAGGAGGTGGTTTTTTAAGCATCTGTCAAGCACTTTATGATTTATTGGGTAAACCTGTTTATATCCTTGACAAATCAGGCAATATTATAAACTATGTCTGCGGGTTAAAGCCTGAACAGAATTTTTCTTTTATAGACTTAACTGAAGCATGGCTGCAAATTGATCAGGATTTATTGAACTACCCCCCCAACCGGTCGCGCCGGATTAAGTCGGAATTTAAAGGACAACAACACGACGTGGTGCTGGTGCCGGTTCAAGCGGATAACTGTATAGCAGGATATTTATTGGTATTGGAAGATGGAATAAGCCTTGATGATCAAGGCTTATTTGCATTAGAGTATGCGGGAACTATTTCTGCTTTGGAATTCAGCAAAGAAAAGGCAGTATTTGAAGCGGAAAGAAAAGTAAGAGGCGATCTGTTGGAAGATTTAATTTCCGAAAATTTTTCCCTAGAAGAGGCAGTAATCAGACGGGCAAGTTTCTTGAATTTTAATTTGAATGTAAAATTGGCGGTTTTTATTATTAACATTGATCATTTTGAAAAGTACGTTATCTACCAGACAAATCATCAAGAAAATCACATTCAGGAAATCAAGAGCTATATTTTTGAAAATGTGCATCATGCCTTTTTAAGCTATCCCGGTGGTGTAATGCTGCATATGAAAAGTAATTGTCTTATTGGGCTTATTAGGATGGAGGGGGAAGGACACGAAAAAGTTTTGCGTCAAAAATTACAAGAGATTATCAGGAACATCAAGACAAGATTTCCTAAAATCAATATTTCTGTGGGGGTTGGTAAGCCGTACAAAGGTGTACGCAATATAAAAAATTCATATGAGGAAGCAGAAACATCCCTCAAAGTAGAACAGTATCTGAATGGTGGAGAAAAGGTGGTTTTTTTTCAAGAATTGGGCCTATATCGCTTCCTCTATGAACTCAAAGGTTCAGAAACGATGAAAACTTTTCATGATGAAATTGTCGGCAAATTAAAGCAGTATGATGATCAAAATCATTCGAACATGGTACATACATTAATCAGCTATTTTAAAAATGATTGTAATCTAAATCGTACAGCAAAGGATCTCTATATTCACAAAAATTCTGTAATTTATCGTGTAAAAAAAATTGAAGAAATTACCGGGCTAAAATTTAGCAACCCGGAGGACCGGTTCAATTTACAATTGTGTTTAAAACTGCAGTATTTGATCGAATAGATATTTATTTATCCTAACAACAAATTAACTTAGGTAAAACTCCTCTGAATACAATTTTTTTTAATAGTTTTTGTAATTTTAGTCTAAAGGTTGAAGGAATCGAATCGGCGAAGTGATTTTATAAGAGCAAAGGTGATCAATCAGCAATCGACGCATTGTTCTTTTCGCCCAATGTTTCGTTATTAAATAGGCTTAATACATTTAAGAAAAATTGGGATAGGTTACAAAATTTGGAGGAGTGAAAAACAATGACAGATTTACGAGTGAATTTTGCTGGAGTGGAATTTAGGAACCCCTTGGTTTTAGCTTCAGCGACCCCGGGTTGGGACGGAGAAGGGTTAAAAAGGGCGGGATTAGCCGGTATAGGAGGTGTAGTTCCCAAGACCATTGGCCCGGTACAGGACTGGGCGGCCCATCCCTGCAATGGGCGGCTTCAGTTGATTAAGCACGGGGGAAAGCCCATCGGCATGGTTAATCTAGAACTTTTTACCACCATGGCAAGAGAAGCTTGGATTGAAAAAGAGTTAGCCATTGCTAAAGAGGGTGGGGCGGCGATGCAGATCAGCATTTTAGCGATGCCCCAGCCGGAAGAAACCGCTAAGCTGGTTCAGGAAATTCAAGATGCTGGTATGGCAGACATCTTGGAATTGAATGTATCTTGCCCCATGCCGGCATCCACCGTTGGCATGCATATTGGGAAAAACGCGAAATTGACCTATGAACAAACTAAAGCGGCCAAGAGCGTAGCTAAATTACCTTTAACGGTTAAATTGACGCCAAATGTTTCCGACATGGTGGAGATTGCCAGCGCGGTTAAAGAAGGCGGGGGCGATGGTGTCGTGATCAGCAACTCTATTCGTTCCTTCGCGGGGGTTGACATAGAAACCGGAATGCCCTTGCTGAGAGGATATGGCGGCTATTCAGGTCCGGCTATTAAACCGGTGATTATGCGTCATTTATCGGAAGTTGCACGAGCGGTTAAGATACCGATTTCTGCAATCGGTGGAGTAATGAGCTTCAAAGAAATTGTCGAGTACATCATGCTGGGTGCCACGACGGTTCAGACGTGCACGGCGGTCATGTGGAATGGCTATAACATTATCACTAAGATCCTGAAAGATCTGGAAAACTGGATGGATCAAAAAGGCTATCAATCTTTGGATGAAATTCGTGGTATTGCTCTGCCCCATATTGCCCCGGTAGAGGAATTAGCTAAATTGCCTTCAAAGCATGCTCAGATTGATCCCGATAAATGCAATAATTGCGGCACCTGCATGAGAGTATGCTTCTATCGGGCAATATCAGCCGGAGATAACGCGCATTGTGTGAAGGAAACCGATTGTGACGGGTGCGGACTATGCCCCCAGTGGTGTCCGACACAAGCAATCCAATTCGTGTAAAGGAAAAGTTTGGATGCAAGATTAAACAGTGCAATTTCATGATTGAGAACCCCTGAAGCCAAATTGAAGAACAAAGGAGGTACGCATTTTGTGTGTTTTGGACTATTATCAGCCATTGACAGTAGATGAAGCACTAAGCTGTTTGGCTAAGTCCCCTAATGTAACCAAGCTTTTGGCAGGGGGGACAGATCTGATCATACAAATGAGAGAAAGAACTGTCACGACCGATTACATCGTTGATTTGGCAAATGTCGCCGAGCTCAAGGTGGTTGGTCAAAACGGAGAGAATCTGGAGATTGGCAGTATGGTTACCTTTGCCGAAATAGAGCGTGACCACTTGATTCAGAAGTATATTCCCTTGTTAGCTAAAGCAGCCGGCGCAGTCGGGGCGCCTCAGATCAGGAATGCCGCCACGATTGGGGGTAATATCGCCAACGCCGCTGCAGCGGCAGATAGTTTGCCGGCACTTCTCGCCCTAGAGGCAAAAGTGAGGCTGCAAAAAGTTGATGCTCAGAAAGAAGTCCCGGTTGGAGATGTTTTGGTAGGCGTCAATCGAACAAATCTAATGCCGGATGAAATTTTAACTAAAATCATTGTCCCGAACCCCCCGAAAAATACGTTCATGGCATTTGTGAAGCTAGGGCGGAGAAAAGCCCTGGCTATCGCACGGCTGAACTTAGCTTTAACCCTAAAACTTGCCGATGACGGAAAAATCGAAAAGGCAGCCTTGGGTCTGGGAGCAGTAGGGGTTACCGCTTACCGAGTGCCCCAGGTCGAGGAATTTTTGCAGGGGAAACTCCTAAATGATGATACGATTACAGCTGCTTGTCTTTTATTATCGGAAGTGGTGGCGGCAAAGCTGGGGACAAGGCCGACTGCGCCATACAAAAAGACCATTGCCAAAGCAGCATTGTCACAAGCCCTTCAGAAGATAAAAGCAGATCTGGGGGTGTTTTAAATGAAAAAAATCAGTTTTACAATTAATGGCAACCTTAAAGAAGTAGAGATTCCTCCTGAAATGCGCCTGTTGGATGTGATCCGTGACGTGCTGGGTCTAACCGGAACCAAAGAAGGATGCGGGGAAGGGGAATGTGGGGCTTGTACAGTTCTTATTGATGGCAAACCCATTGACTCCTGCTTAGTTTTGGTAGGCCAGGTGCAGGGTAAGGCGATTACCACCATTGAAGGCATTAACAATGGTCGGGAACTACATCCTCTCCAAAGAGCTTTTATTGATCAAGGTGCTATTCAATGCGGTTATTGTACACCGGGTATGATTTTATCGGCCAAGGCTCTCTTAGACAGTAACCCTAACCCTAGTGAAGAAGAAATCCGCCGCGGTATGTCGGGTAACCTGTGCCGTTGCACAGGCTACAAAAAGATAGTGGAGGCTATTCAAGCTGTTTGCTCCGGAGGTGAAAAATAATGGATAACTTTGCTGTCGTCGGTCAAGGTCTGGAAAAAAAAGATTCAGAAGCAAAAGCTGTCGGCAAAGCCTTATATACCGGAGACATGAAGTTTGAAGGCTTGCTGCATGGTAAAGCTCTGCGCAGTGCTTATCCCCATGCCAGGATCATCAGCATTGATACTGCTGCTGCTGAAGCGATGCCAGGTGTACATGCTGTATTAACAGCCAAAGACATCCCCGGGATCAACATATTCGGCTTGGCAATCCAGGATCAGCCGGTTTTAGCCCGGGATAGGGTAAGGATGATGGGGGATGCAGTAGCGCTTGTTGCCGCAGACTCCAGTGATTTAGCGGCAGAAGCCTTATTGAAAATCAAGGTTGAATATGAGGAATTACCGGGTGTTTTCACCATTGAAGATGCTCTGAGAGAAGGAGCACCAAAAGTCCATGAGAAGGGAAACCTTCTGCAGCATACTCAGGTGAGAAAAGGGAATGTAGAGGAGGGTTTTGCCAAGAGTGATCTCATTGTGGAAAATGTTTACGAGACCCAACGAGTTGAACATGCCTATATCGAACCGGAAACATCAGTGGCCTATCTGGGGTGTGATGGAATCTTAAATGTTTGGACCTCCACCCAGTATGTTTTCCGAGATAGACGCCAGATAGCTCCTGTGGTCAATATGCCGGTGAATAAAGTTAGAGTGATCCAAATGGTGACCGGTGGTGCTTTTGGTGGTAAAGACGACATTACCACTGAGATCCAGGCAGCATTGCTGGCGCTCAAAACAGGTCGACCTGTAAAAGTTGTCTGGTCAAGGCACGAATCCATAATCTGTTCCACGAAAAGACATCCTATGAAAATTTGGATTAAAACTGGAGCCACTAAAGACGGCATCTTAATGGCTGTGGAAGGCACAGTGCACAGTGATAAAGGAGCCTATTGCTCTATTGGACATTTTATCACCAAGAAAACCGGTTTGCACTTAGCCGGGCCCTACTTTGTACCTAATGTTGCCGTGGATACTTATGCGGTTTATACAAATAACACCATATGCGGACCCTTCCGTGGTTTTGGCATCTTGCAAGCATCTTTTGCCCATGAGTCTCAGATGGATATTCTGGCGGAAAAGCTGGGTATCAGCCCCTTGGAAATCCGCATGAAAAATGCTTTGAAACCTGGATTAGCCAACGCAACCGGTCAATCATTTGAGCAGGGATTAGGTTTTTATGACACCCTTTTAAGAGCAAGAGATCATATGGAAGCCTATGATTTAGAAGGAGGTGTCAGGTAGGTGAAAAAAAGAGGTCGAGGGATAGGATGTTACCTTTATGGGGTGGGCTATGGTTTTAACCGACCGGACCATTCCGCAGCCTATGTGGAAGTGGCTGATGACGGGACGGTAACTGTCCTAAGCGGGGCGTGTGATCTGGGGCAAGGATCTGATACGGTACTCTGTCAGATTGCTGTGGAAGAACTGGGTATCTGCTACGAAGATGTCCGGATTATCAGCGCCGACACTGCGGTAACTCCAGATGCACTGGCCAGTACAGCCAGCCGTCAAACCTATGTTTCCGGAAACGCTGTCAAAAGAGCAGCGGCAGACGTAAAACAGCATTTTGTTAAATTAGCCGCAGAAATTTTTGCGTGTGAACCGGCGGACATTGTAATTAAAGTAGGCGTAGTTAGTTGTAAAACCGATGAAAGTAAAGTGCTCAAATTTTCCGAGCTTGCGCGGCAAATGCACCAGCGAGGAAAACAATTTATTGGATTTGCTTTTTATGATAATACCACTGCGGATGTTGACCCAGTAACAAATCAGGGCAATGCTTATTCTCATTATATTTATGGTACCCAAGTGGCAGATGTGGAAGTAGATACGGAAACCGGCGAAGTTACAGTACTGAGGATCGGCGCTGCCCACGATTGCGGGAAAGCAATAAATCCCAAGAATGTTGAGCAGCAGATTGAAGGTGGGGTAGTGCAAGGAATGGGTTATGCCGTCATGGAGGAAATAATCTTAAAAGAGGGAAAGACTCTTACCCCTTCCTTTACCAAATACCTGATACCCACGTCCCAGGATGCGCCTGAAATAGTAACTTATATTGTGGAGGAACCGGATCCTAGAGGGCCATTTGGTGCCAAGGGGCTTGGCGAAGGACCCATTATTCCTACTGCACCTGCCATTGTAAATGCCGTGTATGATGCAGTCGGTATAAGAATAACAAGTCTACCCATAACACCGGAGAAAGTTCTATATGAATTGACAAAACTTAAATAGGCTAGTGTTCGAATGTAAATAGGTTGCTGAAACAACTTGATATTCATAATAAAGAATTAAATGAAAATACCATTTCTAAAGCTGCACAATTAGCAATGATGAGTACAAGGCCAATTAGTGATCTCCGTGCTAGTGGAGATTATAGAAAGCATTTGGTACAGGTGTTGGTGAAAAGAGCACTTAGTTTAGGAGTAAGCGAGGTGAAAAAGTGGTTGGTCGTGGTTGTTATTAACAATTAGACTTGATGGAAAAGAAGTGACTACGATTGAAGGACTACGAAACGACCAAAAAATAAATGAAATACAAAAGGCTTTTGTTGATGTAGGTGCTATACAATGCGGTTACTGTACACCAGGTATGATTATGTCGGCAAAAGAATTACTTGACAAAAATCCTGTACCTTCTCTACAAGAAGCTAAAGAAAGCATAACAGGGAATCTTTGCAGGTGTACAGGATATGAGAAAATTGTTGAAGCAATTCTTTTGGCAAGTAAAATATTGATTCAGAATCAAAAAGAGATATCATGATTTAACACTGATTAATTATCGTGAATGGGGGTGCCTTATGAAAGAGTTTCTGTCCAGGGTAAAAGAACATGTGCCTATTAGATTGATAAAATATACTGCGGTTCTATTGTCATTGTTTCAATTGTATACAGCGGCATTTGGAATATTTCGTTCACCAATGGCACATCGTGCAGGACACTTAGGGTTTGTTCTTGTTATATACTACCTTATGGAAAGCCTTGAAGCAAAGTCTCAAATAACAAAAGCTATTAATTGGTTATTCAGTATTCTATCAGCTATTACGGCAATTTATTTAATTGTTTGCGATAAACGTCTAATTGAAATCATATCATTAGGCGAGCCTACTTTATTAGATAATATAATAACTGTCTTAATTATTATATTAGTGTTAGAAGCAATACGACGTACCCAATTCGCGATATTTATTTGTTGTGTGCTAGGGCTTCTGTATATGCCTTTTGGCATGTATTTCCCAGGCATCCTTAAACATGCCGGTATCAGTTGGGGACGTACAATATACTTTATTGGAGCATCTGGTGAAGGCATATACGGTGATATGCTTAATGTTTCTTCCTCCTTTTTGTTTGGTTTCATTTTACTAGGGGCTTTTTTGGTTAAAACCGGAATAACGCGGTTTTTCATTGAAGCAGCGTCAATTTTGTTTGGTAGGTTCACCGGAGGAACAGCAAAAATGGCCTTGTTTTCAAGTGGACTTGTTGGAACCGTAATGGGTAGCGGATTAGCTAATGTGGCCACAACGGGGGTTTTTACGATTCCGATGATGAAAAAATCAGGGCTTCCTGCAACTTTGGCTGGCGCTGTTGAAACAGTGGCAGCCGATGGAGGACAAATACTTCCACCTGTAATGGGGACCGCTGCTTTTCTTATGGCAGAATTTACTGGGATACCATATTCAACTATTGCTTTAAGTGCAGTTGTTCCTGCAGTGCTTTACTATGGTGGGGCCTTTTTCGCAATCCATTTGTTTTGCAAAAAAAATAAGATTTCCGGATTGAAGAAGGAAGAAATTCCGTCAAAAATAGATGTGCTAAAAAAAATATATTACCTATTGCCACTAGTAGCCCTTATGTTTGCAATTTTTTACTTCAGAGTTTCACCTACTCGAGCTGCTTTAGTGGGTATTGCAGCATCAATAGCCGTTACATTTTTCCGGATTAAGACAAGATTGACTCTTAGAGGGTTTTTAGATTCATTAGAATTAGGAGCAAAAAATGCGATTGAAATTGTGATTCTTTGTGCAGGCATTGGAATTTTTGTAGGGTCCTTAACTACTACGGGTTTGGCTATGCGGTTTTCTGAAATTATGATGGCTCTGAGTGGCGGAAACCACCTAATTATGTTAATAGTAGCGATGATCACATCAATTGCCCTTGGGACGGGATTACCAACCCCCGCAGCTTATATTGTTTCCGCTGCATTTATTGCACCATCATTAGTAAATGCCGGAATGTCATTATTAGCCGTACATCTTTTCCTGGTTCATTTTGCGATTAAGGCCAGCATATCACCGCCGGTAGCAGTTTCAGCTGTCGTAGCAGCGGGTATTGCAGAAACAACTGATTGGAACAAGACATGTTGGGACGCAATCAAACTGTGTGCTTCTTCTTTCTTTATTCCTTTTATGTTTGTTTTTGGAGAAGGATTATTGCTAGTAGGAAGTTGGAATGTAGTATTAATGGCAGTTATCACTGCCTCCATTGGTGTATTTTGTATCGCAGTTTCAGTTGAGGGATATTTATTTAATGACATAAATATGGTAGGTAGGGTAATTCTATTTGCGGCAGGGTTGTTATTGTCATATCAAGGAATGATTTCTGACTTATTGGGAATAGCTTTTGCGGGTTTGGTTATGGCAATTAATTTTGCACAGTTTTTAAAAACCAAGAACGTTGCTTTAAAGGTTAATAGTTAGTATTGGCTGTAAGAATTTTAGGTGGGGGGCTAATTTTAGTTGTTAGTTAATAATTATGAAAAGGGAGGTTTAAAATGGTTAGCTTAACCAAAAGAGTGAGTATTGTGGCGGTGATTGTTCTGTCTATGGTGTTAATAGTCGCTTGTTCCCAAAAAACAACCCCCCAGAACAATAACCAGACTTCAACTCAAAGTACAAACCAGACTGAAAGTACAAACAAAAACCAACCGGAACAATGGTCTTTGGCAACTGCATCATCGGGTTCTAACCCTTACGTTTTAGGGGGCATGTTTTCAGAAGTAATTAATAAACATCAAACTGCAGTAAAAGTCTCGCCACAAGTTTCTCCTGGATGGGTAAAGAATGTACCGCTGGTCGATTCCGGTGAAATGCAGCTTGGTCAAATAACTTTAGGCGACCTAAATGATGCTTTTGTTGGGAAAGGAATTTTCGACAAGCAGTATCAAAACCTAAGGGGTCTTTTAATTTATGGTTTTGAACCCTTAGCGATTGTTACACTGGACAATAGTATAAAAAATGTAACTGATTTGAAAGGCAAAAAGGTTCATATTGGTAGTCCTGGAAGTGCAACAGCAGCTGCAGCTCAATTTGTTATCAAAGCTTATGAAATGAGTGATAAAGATTTTGAAGTTCTTCAATATACTACCCAACAAGCAGTGGATGCTTTGAAAGATGGCCAAGTAGATGCTGCCTTTGTATTTGGGGTGCCGCCAGTTTCTTTATTGCAAGAACTTGCTTATAGCAAACAGATGTATTTAATATCCCTTGACGATGAGCATATCAAAGCAATAAATGAACTGTCGGGTGGTGCCCTTGGGTCGAACGTAATAAAAGCTGGTAGTTATAAAGGTGTTGATGCTGATGTTAAGACAATTGATTTTCGGTCCTGTATAATGGCAAACAAAGACGTCAGTGAAGAAGGAGTTTATGCATTTGTCAAGGCGGTTTGGGAAAACCTTGACGAACTTGATGGTATGCATCATGGTATTAAAGGTGGAGAATATGGAATGAGTCTTGAAAAGGCAATTGATGGAATTACAACCCCGTTACATCCTGGCGCTGAGAAGTATTATAAAGAAGTAGGCGTAATTAAGTAAGACTATTGTTAAGTTCTAGCCCCCTCACCTCTTGCCGCTTAAAATAGTGAATTAATTGAAGGATAATTATATTCTAATAAAATCGGTAGATAAAGAAAATATCTAAAACTTACATTGGGAGATGGTAAATTTGTATAAAAATTTAAGAAATTACATAGAAGTATTGCAACAGAATGGACTGCTAAAAGTAATTAGCACTACATAATATGAAATGGATGTAAATCAAAATCTATATAGCACGGATATAATATATAGACCGCCATTGGAAGAAAGCAGTCTTCTTCTGGAAGTTGCGATTGGCTGTACATATTCCGAATGCACTTTTTGTCAAGAACAGTCGCAACATCGTTTCAGACAATTATCGAGAACAGATATTCAAAAAAAGCTTATCATATTGGCTTAGGCGTGAGTCAAGCAGCCTGAGATCTAGGGATAATCCGACTACATTAAAAAAGTAAAGGAGTGCAAGGACTATGAAGCCTACGAAGAAACTAAGAATAGGCAATTTTCATGTAAAGGACATTGTGTTTGGCGCAGAGACCTCATTCAAAAATGGCGTACTCACTGTTAACAGGGAAGAGGCCATTGCATATTTGGATCCGGACAAGGAACTAAAGAACATACAATTGCATATTGTTCACCCGGGTGACAAGACTCGTATCCTGCCATGCAAAATCCCTGTAGAGCCGCGCTTCCGTCCGGATGGGCGCGCAACCTTCCCCGGCTTGACCGGAAATTTAGCAAATTGCGGCGACGGCGATCTTTACGCCATGAAGGGCATAAGCGTTATTAGCTGCGGTAAGTATGCGAACTCTGGAGACGGAATGCTTGATATGTCAGGTCCGGGCGCTCAACACAGTATTTTTGCGAAAATGGTAAATCTGGTAGTATATGCGGAATTAATTAACCCCGTAAAGACAGATCAGAATTACAGGTATGAGAAACCTCTGAAATTGGCAACCCATCTACTGGCGGATTATGTAGCGAAAACCTTGGAAGGCCAAGAGCCGGACGATTGGGAAATCTACGAACTGGAACCGGGCGCTGTGGAAGCGGAGAAGAAGGGCCTGCCTAGAGTGGCATGCTTTGTAATGATGAACAACCATGTTGGTCGGGAGAATTACTGTCACGAAAGGATATTTGACGTAGACAGTGATAATTTTATGCCGGTGGTGCTGCACCCAAATTGCGCGTTTGACGGGGCGGTTGCCGGGTTTCAGGGCATGTGTGGCGACTGCGTCAACACTTATAGTATCCAAAACCTGCCGGTGCTTAAGCGCCTGTATGCAGAGCATGGCAAGACCATCAATTTAGCGGGTGTGATTTTTGCTCCTACTGATGGGGATAATAGGATCAAATTTGCTACCAGGCTTGCCGCCGGCGAACTGGCCTCCATGTTAAATCTGGATGGCGCGATTGTTGCAACGTGCTACGGCGGAGCCAACTGGGACATTGACTTCTTCTATGTGTTGGCCGAATTAGAGGACCGTGGCATTAAAACGGTTGGCCTTACGGGAGAGCATAATGGCAAGACATTTATGGACCCTAAGGGCGATGCCATCGTTACCGGCGGAAACTCGGGTACAATTTTTGAATTTCCTCCTATGGACAATATCATCGGGGATATCAATTCTGTGGGGCGGGATTTCTATTTCGGCGCCTGGTCGGTTCATGCGATATACGGCCCCAGCCTGCGCCCGGACGGTTCCATCATCTGCAATGGCTGCATGATTGCTGACAGCACCAACAACAATGGATTCACGACCAAGACAGCAAAAGATTTCTAATTTGAATATAAATCAAAGGAGGATAGTTACATGAAAAAAGCGCTATTATATGTAAACCAATTCTTTGGCGGCGTAGGAGGAGAGCATCATACAGACTTCGAGCCGATCATCAAAAAAGGACCTATAGGGCCTGGTTTAGCTCTAAAGGGGGCATTAAAAGGTGCTGAGATCACGCATACCGTGATTTGCGGCGATAACTTCATGGCCAGCAATCAAGAAGAAGCGCTGAAGCGCATCGAAGGATTCTTGTCGGGCAAGGAATTTAACCTTTTCCTGGCGGGCCCGGCTTTCCGCGCCGGCCGTTATGGTGTAAACTGCGGGGAAATGTGCAAATTCATGTATGAAAAATACGGCGTGATGGGTGTTACCAGCATGCATGAAGAAAACCCCGGGGTAGAAATGTATCGGGAAAATCCCTTTTATATTCTAAAGGGTAGCGAGGGCGCGGCGAAGATGCGCCAGGACATAGCTGCTATGGCGGCGTTTGCCAATAAGCTCATTGCCGGTGAAGAGATCCTTTGGGCCTCCGCTGAAGGGTATTTCCCCCGCGGCATCAGGAAAGAAGTATTTGTGGATAAGACATCGGCGGATCGCTCGGTAGATATGCTTTTAGCAAAGCTTAACGGCCAACCTTTTGAAACAGAATTTAAGATTGAAGTATGTGACATCGTAAAACCGGCGAAAGCGGTTGATATCAAGAAAGCTAAAATTGGCTTTATCTCTACCGGTGGGTTGGTTCCGAAAGGCAACCCGGACCATTTGCCATCGGGTACCTCTACTATTTTTATACGTTATGATATCTCCGGCATGGATTCATTAAAACCGGGATCGTACGAGTGCATCCACGGCGGTAGCATGCCAGACAAAATAAACGCCAACCCGGAAGTTCTGTTTCCGCTGGCAACCCTTAAGCAATTAGAAAAGGAAGGTCAAATCGGTGAAGTTGATTCCTATTTCTATTCTACGACCGGCAACCTTACTTCCATGAAGAATGCTACCCGTATAGGCGCAGGAATTGCGGAATCGTTTAAAGATAACAATATAGATGCCGCTATTCTTACCAGTACTTGAGGCAGCTGCACACGTTGCGGTGCAACGATAGTAAAAGAAATAGAACGTGCGGGAATTCCCGTCGCCCATATTTGCAACTTGACAGCCGTTGCTCAGATAACGGGCAGTAATCGTGTTATCGCCGGTCCTTGTCTGAATTCTCCTTGCTGTGATGTAAATCTTCCTGAAGAACAGCAAAAGCAGCAGCTAAGAATGATCGTAACTAGTGCACTTAGGGCATTGTCAACCGACATTAAGAAGCAGACAATCTTCTAGGAATTGGCTTGGCGCAAGGCCTTGCTTCAGACTGTCGACAAAGTCCATGTCGGCAGTCTTTTTTATGTCCAAAGGATCCCCAAACAGCGCCATTTCTAGGATCCGATTCTATTTGCCTCCCTTTTTATTATGGCGGTTCTATGTCTTATCCTATTTCACCTTTTTCCATAGTAGTCATGGTTACCAGCAACCCGATAAAAAAATCCAATTATGATTTAGGTAAAGCTAATGTGGGATTTATACTAGTAGAGATTTAATTATTGGGGTTTCCGTCATGTGCTGTATTTTTTTGACTTAAGTGACTCAAACACAGAGATTCCTTGCTGAATGTTGCCGGGAAAATCAGTAATGTATCCCTGCCATAAGTCAGATGAAAAATCAAATTAATCAAAGTTTAAGTTGCAACAAGTGCCAAAATTTTGTACGAGTTTTTCATGTATTTTGGAACGTGCCAAGTGATTATCAGATATAGGAATCGTACTAATTCAGGTTATGAAAAAATTTCTGGATACAATATATCTCTATAATTTTTGTTTTTCTAGTACAAAGGAAGTAGTTGAAAAATGTTAAATATTAACTTTAAAAAACGATTGATAAAACAAATTGAATTTATTGTACAAATAGACAAACTAAAACAAGTCTTTAGGCAGACACTATTAACGGATGGGTTAAGAAAAGAAAATGATGCCGAACATTCTTGGCATGCAGCTATCATGGCTCTTTTGCTAAGTGAGTATGCAAATTTTGCTGAACTTGATGTTTCTCGGGTCATAAAATTGATCCTGGTACATGATCTGGTAGAGATTGATGCAGGGGATGTCTATTGTTACGATCAGGATGTCAATCAAGATAGGGTTAAGAAGTATGAAAAAGATGCCGCAGTCAGGTTATTTAATATTTTACCGGAGGACCAGGCACAAGAAATTCTCAGTTTATGGGAAGAATTCGAAGAATGGTTATCTCCCGAGGCTCGCTTCGCAGCCTCTCTGGACAGACTGCAGCCGTTATTACATGATTATTATACCAAAGGGATTGTATGGGACAAGAATCATGTAAAAAGCAAGCAGGTTATGGCGCGAAATAAAGCAATAGCGGACGGGTCCACAATACTTTGGGAATATGCAAAAGAAATAATTGAATGTATATCATAAAAATACATTGGAATAATCACCAAAATACAAAATGTTTTTATGGAATTAAAAAATGGAGGGACTAAACATGTCAGAGATTTACGACATTATTATTGTTGGTGCAGGACCGGCCGGTCTAGCTGCAGGAGTATACGGCTCCCGGTCACGATTAAAAACTGCAATTCTCACAAAGGGGAAACCGGGTGGGCAGGCCGCTACTACCCAGGACTTGGAAAATTACCCCGGGTTTTCCCGCGGGACAACGGGCCCGGCATTAATGGAAGCAATGGCGGAACACGCCAAAAGTTTTGGCACGGAAATAATTAGAGAAGAAGTTGTGGATCTGGATTTGGACGGCGAAATTAAAATATTTAAAACAAAAAGCGGCAATGAATACCGGGCAAAAATTGCTATTTTAGCGCCGGGTGCTGAACCCAGGTCTTTAAATATTAAAGGAGAAAAAACCTTAAGAGGCAAGGGCGTTTCCTATTGCGCCACCTGTGATGCCGATTTCTTTGAGGATCTGGATGTGATAGTTGTCGGGAATGGCGACGCTGCCGTGGAAGAAGCTATGTACCTGACTAAATTCGCAGAAACGGTAACCATTATTGTGATTCACGACGAAGGAATTCTGGATTGTAACAAAGCCAGTGCGGAGGTTGCCTTTGCTAATCCCAAAATTAAATGGGTATGGAATTCCGTGCTGGATGAGATTAAGGGAGACGGCCTGGTGGAAAGCGTCATGATCAAGAACATTAAAACAGGCGAGATTTCGGAAATGGAAACCAACGGTGTTTTCTTCTTCGTGGGAACAGTTCCTAAGACAGAAATGCTTAAAGGAAAAGTTGAACTTAATGAGCAGGGATATATTATTACCAATGACCTGATGGAAACTTCGGTACCGGGAGTCTACGGAGCGGGTGATGCCCGGGTGAAGTATCTGCGTCAGGTAATTACCGCCGCCAGTGACGGGGCGATTGCCTCCGTGGCCGCGGAAAAATATTTAGCGGAAGAAGAAGGTTTTAAGGAAAGAGTGCTAGCTGTTAAAGAACCGGTTTTGGTTGCCTTCTGGGCGCCCCAGATTGAAGCCAGTATTGAAGAGGTTTTCAAACTGGAAAAAATCGTTTCGGAAGTAAACGGCAAAGTGAAACTGGTTAAAATTGATACCTATCGCAACCAGAGAGTAGCGAAAAGATATGGTGTTACCGAGATACCCAGTGTGGTGATTTTTAAACAGGGCGCAGTGGTAGAAAAAATTGCCGGCTTATGCTCTGATAAAGAGCTGCTGGAAAAGATAAATTCTCTATAAATCGGAAATCAATTGAAATTAAACTTGAAAACTAATTAGGAGATGAGTAAAGTGGTTGAATTAACAAAGGAAAATTTTGAAGCAGAGGTATTAAAAGCAGAGGGTTTGGTGATGGTTGATTTTTGGAGCCAAAAATGTGAACCATGCAAAGCATTAATGCCCAGCGTCCATGAGCTGGTGGAAAAGAATGAGGGCAAGGCAAAATTCTGCAGTTTGGATACCACTAATAATAAGAGACTTGCTATCAATCAAAAGGTTTTAGGTTTGCCCACCATCGCGTTTTATAAAAACGGGGAAAAGATTGCCGAGCTGGTTAAAGATTTTGCCATTGAAGACGTGCAGGCAAAACTGAATGAGCTGGCCTAACGACCGGTTTATCTTAAAAAGATATCGCTTTGTTCTTCTGAAAAGGAGACAAAAACACAAATAGAAACTCAAAACGAAAGGGGTATGCACAATGCTGCAAGGCAAGAAAGTGGCAATTCTCGGCGACCGTGACGGGATTCCCGGACCGGCGATAGAAGAATGCGTGAAGTCAGCCGGTGCAGAGGTAGTATTCTCAACAACAGAATGCTTTGTCTGAACGGCGGCTGGAGCAATGGACCTGGAAAACCAGGCAAGGATCAAAGATTTAGCGGAAAAATACGGTAATGAGGACTTAATTGTAGTTCTGGGCGGAGCAGAAGCGGAAGCTTCGGGGCTGGCTGCCGAAACCGTATCAACGGGCGATCCTACCTTTGCAGGTCCATTATCCGGAGTCTCGTTGGGACTCAAAGCTTACCATATGTTTGAACTGAAAGAGGAAGTTGACCCGGGGGTTTACGATGAACAGATCAGCATGATGGAAATGGTGCTGGAAGTAGATGAGATAATTAACGAAGTGAAGACCTATAGGGGCTAAGCAATTGGAGGGGATTTCATGAGTTTTCCGGTTGTAAAAGGTGCGGCATATGCATTAATACAGACAAATGGTATGCTTATACACCACGGCACAACGCAAACATCGGAACGCAGAAAAAACCCGGCATCAGAGCATTTGCAGAAATTACCTGAACATCTGAGAAGTTTTGAGGATGCGGTCAGTTATGCGCCCAATCAAATTTATATAGGCAACATGACCCCTGATGATTTAAAAGGTATTTCCCGCCCCTGGTACCAGGCACCGGTTGCCGGTGCCACCCGGGATGGGAAGTACGGGGAAATCATGCCGGAAGATGAATTTCTCGGGTTAATGAAAATTGTTGATGCCTTTGATCTGGTAGTTTTAGAAGAACAGTTCCAAGCAGCTGTAAAAGAAAAGATAAGCGGTCACCCAATCCTGGGGGACATTAAAGATCTGGATAAATTATCTAGAAATCCCGGCCGGGCTGAGGAAATAAAGAAACTGGTAGAAGGCCATTTAGCACAGCCTATGTATTTTGAGGGAAAACTGGTCGGCTGTGTGAAGAAAGCCCATGAATTTGATGAAGCCCTATCCGACCATGTGATGTTTGAAAATTTGGTGGGTAAAGCTTCGTCCGTATTTGCCCTAAAACTTCTGCTGGCGAAAACCGACTTGCAGGCGGCTGAGGTAGAATATATTATCGAGTGTTCCGAAGAGGCCTGCGGCGATATGAACCAGAGGGGCGGGGGCAATTTTGCCAAATCCGTCGGGGAAATGTGCGGATGTGTTAATGCGACCGGATCCGATACGCGCAGTTTCTGTGCCGGACCTGCCCATGCGATGGTTGAGGCTGCCGCTTTGGCCCAATCGGGAATTTATAAAAATGTGGTGGTTCTGGCCGGCGGCGCTTCCGCCAAGCTGGGCATGAATTCCAAAGACCATGTGAAAAAAGGCATGCCGGCTTTGGAAGATATGCTGGGCGCATTTGCCATTCATATCGCGGAAAATGACGGGGTCAATCCGGTAATCCGTACGGATGGCGTAGGACGGCACAGAATCGGTTCGGGCGCTTCGCCTCAGGCGGTAATGACGGCGATTGTGGCCGATCCTTTAGATAAGCTGGGCTATAAGATTCCGGAGGTGGATCGTTATTCTCCGGAGATGCAAAATCCGGAAATAACCGAACCGGCCGGAGCCGGTGACGTTCCCCTGGCCAACTACAAAATGATAGGCGCTTTAGCGGTAAAAAGAGGAGAACTGGACAAAGCGGATATGCTCAAAGCTGTAGACAGTTTTGGCATGCCGGGTTTTGCTCCCACCCAGGGTCATATTCCTTCCGGTGTTCCTTTTATCGGTCATGCCCGGGATATGATATTGGCGGGGAAAATCAATAAAGCGATGATTATTGGCAAAGGCAGCCTCTTCTTAGGGAGACTGACCAATCTGTTCGACGGGGTATCCTTTGTGCTGGAAAAGAACAGCGGTGTTGCCCGGGATACCGGCTTTAACAAAGAAGAAGTGCGGGCGATGATTGGGGAAGCCATGCGGGATTTTGCCAAAACATTCAGAGCGGAATAAAAGAAACAAGAGCAATTCCCTAAAGGGGGGTGAAACCATGGGCGCAAACCAGATCAGAGAAACAATTGCGGAAGTATTTGAAGAAATAGCCGATGCCCTGGAAACAGGAACCTTTGGTAAAAAAATAAGAGTAGGGCTGACGATTCTCGGTAGTGAGCACGGGCCGAAAGAACTGGTCTATGGAGCAGAGCTGGCGCAAAGACAGAATCCGGATATCGAGGTCGTGGTGATCGGCAGCGGCGTGGATACGCCATTGGCAACAGTAGAGGCGGCGGATGAGAAAGAAGCGCACGCCAAAATGGATGAAATGCTGCTCAATGGGAGTTTAGACTCAGCCGTGACCATGCATTACAGTTTTCCCATCGGGGTCTCTACCGTAGGCAGAGTGGTAACGCCGGCCAAAGGCCGGGAGATGTTTCTCGCTACCACTACCGGTACCTCCGCGACCGAACGGGTGACCGCCATGCTGAGGAATACGATCTATGGCATCGCGGCGGCGAAGGCCTGCGGAAAAAGCAATCCTACCGTGGGCATATTAAATATTGACGGGGCCAGACAGGTAGAAAGAGCATTAAAGAAACTGCAGGAAGGGGGATATCCCATTAGCTTCACCGAATCCGCGCGCGCGGACGGGGGAGTGGTGATGAGAGGCAATGACCTTTTAATGGGTGTTCCTGATATCATGGTAAATGATAGCTTAACCGGCAACGTATTTATGAAAGTCTTTTCTGCCTATAGCACCGGGGGGAGCTATGAGTCGACAGGATACGGCTACGGCCCCGGAGTGGGTGAAGATTATGACCGGATCATCTGCATTATTTCCCGCGCTTCAGGAGCACCGGTAATTGCCGGCACCATTCGCTATGCAGCCGACTGTGCGGCGGGGAAACTGCTGGAGAAGGCAAAGGCGGAATTCGCTTTAGCCAAGAAGTCAGGTTTGGATAGTCTCTTAAAATCTTTGAGCTCTCCGGCGGCGCCGAAAAAAGAAGAGGCAGAGGCCGAAGTTGCTGCTCCGCCCAAGAAACCCGTCACCGACTCCATTCCCGGAGTGGAGGTCATGCAGCTGGAAGATGCGGTATTGGTTTTGTGGCAGGCCGGTATCTACGCGGAAAGCGGCATGGGTTGTACTGGACCGATTGTGATGGTTGCTCCGGAAGATAAAGAAAGAGCTTTAGAACTGCTGAAGCAGAATGAGTACCTATAAAGGAAAACTCCTGAACAGGTATGAGGTTTCATTATTCCGAAAGGAGTGATTCCATTGCCCAATATAATCATCACAAACAACCCCAGGGTTAAAGAAAAATACGAAAATATGCTTTTTATGAAACTGCCCATGAACAAGGCCCGTGAATGATGTTTCTCGGTGAGTACATGGATGCTGAGGAGGGCCACCGACTAGGTCTGGTGAACCGGGTGGTACCCCGGGAGAAGTTAGTAGACGAGACACTGGCCATGGCCCAAAAGATTGCCAAGATCTCGCCCGAGGCTCTGCAAATGCAAAAGGAACTGATCAACCACACTATGAGGCGCAGAACTTTAAAAGCTCTGTTGCATACGGTATGGAGATGTTTAACATGGCCTGGATGTGTGAGACCTCCGAGTTCCGGGATTCGGTAAATACCAGAGGCTTTAAGGCTATTCTGGATAAGCGTAGCCAAGACGTAAAATGATAGACTCAAATCAAGTCTCATTACCAATATTATTATGGATAGCTATAGATGTATCCTAAGTATGACCCTTAAGTAAAACTGCTTAAGGGTCACTTCCTAAATATATATCACTGACTTCCTTGGGAAACTTGTACCACAGCAATTTTGCAGGTAATCGAATTTGAAAACTATATATTTGTATGCACATGTTACTGCACTAATAGAACGGGCGGAAGAGACAGAAATAGTACATCACAAAGATTAATTTTTTTATGATTTTGTGTTGACAGATACAGGATTTTGCCAAAAATTTTGTTTTATTAATACAAAGGAAGCTAATTAAAATTGTTTAATATTAGGCAAAAGAACAGAAATCTTCCATTTATATTTGCTCACTAATCGTGTCTGTACCAGGAACTGCAATTAACTTAAGATATCAGGAGAATTTGTCATAATGGAATATAAACGGTTGGAAAAACAAATCGAATTTATTGTGGAAATTGACAAACTAAAACAAGTTTTTAGGCAGACCATTTTAATGGATGGATCGAGAAAAGAAAATGATGCCGAACATTCTTGGCATGCCGCAATCATGGCCGTTTTACTGTGCGAGTATGCAGATTTTGCAGAACTAGATGTTTTTCGGGTCATAAGATTGATCTTGGTACATGATCTGGTTGAAATTGAGGCAGGGGATGTCTATTGCTATGATCTGAATGCCAATCAAGAAAGAGTTAAGCAGCATGAAAAAGATGCTGCACTCAGATTATTTAATATTTTGCCAGAGAATCAAGCACGGGAATTTTTCAATTTATGGGAGGAATTTGAGGAAGGAGCAACCCCAGAGGCATGTTTTGCAATTGCTTTGGACAGATTCCAGCCCTTATTACATGACTACCATAATCATGGCACTATGTGGAAAAAACATCATATTAAAAGTTCGCAAGTTATTGTACGGAATAGAAAGATCGCGGATGGATCTACAATTCTTTGGGAATACGCTAAAAAACTAATCGAAGGTTCAATCGAGCAAGGTTTTTTGCAGCCATAAAGGGTCATGAAAAGGGATGCGAAGCGGGTTCAAGGGAAACAAATTTGAAATATAGGAGGAACAAAAGTGGGCAAATTAATTGATTTAGAAATTAATGAGGAACAGCTTAAGAAAAACAAACAGATTGCTAGGGCGAGAGGCTTAGTTTTGCCAACCTTAGCCCAAATGAAGGATCCAGGGGAAATACCTGCCCCAATTAAAGAAAAGATGAAAAAAACAGGCCTATGGGATATCGACCCGGTCAACCTTTTCAGGATTTCCTGGAAAAATGAATCGGTAAAAGCAGGCGGACTCTATCAAGAACTTCCTAACTATATCGAGATCCCATCTGAAATCACCGGTGTCAAAGCTAGAATATTCGCCATGGCGGGAAAATATTTTCCCACAGGTGCTCATAAGGTCGGTGCCAGTTTTGCCTGCCTGGTTCCCCGACTGGTCACGGGACAGTTTGATCCCAAGTATCATCAGGCTGTTTGGCCTTCCACAGGCAACTATTGCCGGGGGGGCGCCTATAATTCCACTCTTCTCGGGTGCAGCTCTATTGCTATTCTTCCGGAAAACATGAGTAAAGAGCGCTTTGACTGGCTAAGTAAAGTAGCAGGGGAAGTGATTGCTACGCCAGGCTGTGAGAGTAACGTAAAAGAAATCTATGATAAAACCTGGGAGCTTAGAAGAACGAGAGACAATGTGGTCATCTTCAACCAGTTCGGGGAACTGGGAAATCACCTTTGGCACTATGAAGTAACAGGCAATGCTATGAACGATATCATCAAGGCTGAGTCCCGCGAAAAAGACAAGCTGGCCGGAGTCTGCCTCACGTCAGGTTCTGCCGGAACCCTTGGCAGCGGTGACTTCCTGAAGGATCAATATCCTCATGCCAAGATCGCAGCAGGTGAGGCCCTTCAATGTCCCACATTATTAAAGAATGGCTTCGGAGACCACAGAATCGAAGGTATCGGTGATAAGCATGTACCCTGGATTCATAATGTAAAAAACACAGACATGGTGATTGCCGTAGATGATAACGACAGCTTGGGTTTGTTCCGCCTCTTCAATGAGCCGGCAGGGCAGGAATATTTTGGGGGTATCGGTGTTTCAGAGGAAATTATGGAAAAACTGTCATGGGTAGGTATCTCCGGTGCGGCTAATATCATTTCTTGTATCAAGTTCGCAAAATACTATGAGTTGACGGAGAATGATATGCTTATCACAGTTCTCACTGACTCTGCTGAAATGTACCAGTCCAGGCTGGCGGAGATGGAAGAGGAAAGAAGAAACAAGTACTCAATCACAAATGCTGCCATTGATCATCATAGGCATGTTCTGGGGATTAGGACCGATAACATGCAAGAGCTTACCTACCAGGATAGGAAGCGGATTCATAATCTGAAGTATTACACATGGATTGAGCAACAAATGTACGACTTGGATGAGCTGAACGAACAATGGTATGACTATGATCATTATTGGGGCAGGCTGCATCAAATGGGACCGGAATTAGATAAATTAATTAAACAATTTAACGAATAGCCTGTTTAACAGAAATTTCTAATCATAATTTGGAGGGTAGACCTGATGAACTACGACTTACTAAAAAGCTTTGATCCGGAACTAATGGAAACGATTGAGTTGGAAAAACAGAGGCAATCAAGCAATATTGAACTTATCGCATCCGAGAACTTTATCAGTGAGGCAGTAATGCTGGCTATGGGTTCCTGTCTGGCCAATAAATATGCAGAAGGCTATCCAGGTAAGCGGTATTACGGGGGCTGTGAGTTTGTCGACATGACTGAAAATATTGCCAGAGAACGGGTGAAGGCTTTGTTCGGGGCAGAGCACGCAAATGTTCAGCCCCACTCGGGCTCCCAGGCAAATATGGGTGTATACATGTCGGTTTTGAAGCCAGGCGACAAGGTCCTAGGAATGAATCTTGCCCACGGGGGGCACCTGACCCATGGAAGCCCGGTAAATTTTTCTGGTATCCTCTACAACTTCATTTCCTATGGGGTAAGTGAAGATGGTTATATAGATTATGAAGAACTAAGGAATACTGTTCTGAAAGAAAGGCCAAGGATGATAGTTGCGGGGGCAAGTGCTTATCCGAGGATGATAGACTTTAAGAGAATTAGGGAAATTTGTGATGAAGTTGATGCATTCATGATGGTCGATATGGCCCATATTGCTGGATTGGTCGCTGCCGGATACCATCCGAGCCCGGTTCCTTATGCGGACTTTGTTAGCACAACTACCCATAAAACGCTGAGAGGTCCCAGAGGTGGAACAATCCTCTGCAAAGCCCAGTACGCGAAGTGCGTTGAAAAAACTATCTTCCCAGGAATCCAAGGCGGGCCATTGATGCATGTCATAGCTGGAAAAGCCGTGTGTTTTAAGGAAGCAGCATCAGACAAATTCAAGGAATATCAGAAAAGAGTGCTGGTAAATGCCCATACTCTTGCCCAGGCTCTTACTGAAAGAGGCTTCAACCTTGTTTCTGGTGGGACAGATAACCATCTGATGCTGGTTGATTTAAGAAACAAAGGAGTGACAGGCAAGGATGCGGAAAATCTGCTGGAACAGGTCGGCATAACAGTAAACAAGAATACCGTTCCTTTTGATACAGAAAGCCCCTTTGTGACAAGCGGTATCAGAATCGGAACTCCGGCCATAACTACAAAAGGCCTTTCTGAAGACGATATGGTAGAAATAGCGGATATCATCAACTGGGTAATAGAAAATAAACACAATGATTTAAAGCCGGCAGGAGAAAGAGTAGCGAGGCTTACACAGAAGTTCACCACATAAATGCTGCGATCAATATCAAAAATGAAGGCTGTCGATTGCTTGGTATAGCCTAAATCAAGAATATAGAACCGTTGGACAAACGGGGATAGCTTGGTAATCATATCGGCGTTAGCTGGTACGTCCCAAGAAGCCCCCACCTTTAAGCGTTAGCGTAGGTAGTGGGAGTATGTCACTAAGCACTTTGTTTTCCGCTTATCGTATCGTTTGTAACCCAATAGAATATTAAGATGAAAGAGAAATGGTCAACGAATAAAGCTGTTGGCCATTTTATTTTTGGTGAACAGGTAGGTCCGGCATGATAATCGAATGCGAATTTGCACCTGCTGCCATACCTGCGAAGTGGCTGCAAGATGGAGCATACATTGCAGGCCATACATATTTGATTTTCATTTTGTTACTTAATATGCAAAATGATAAATTTACCCCTAGAAAAAATAAGTTGTCTAGTGCGATATTTCAAGGCTTTTAAGAAATTTTGATGATGGCATGTTTCTTGCATATCTGAACTTCAAAGGTATATGTGGTACTGGGAGATAGTAAAACCTAGGACTATATTGACAAATAGATACTAAAAAGGATTGATGTTATCGGAAATAAAAAAGAAAGGATGTAAAACAAATGGCGGAATGTAAATTATGGACCCCGATTCAGGTCGGTAGTTACACGTTCAAGAACAGAATCGTCATGGCACCGATGGAGACCCGCTTGTCCACCCCGGAAGGCGACACCACTAAAGAAATGTGCGATTACTACGCGGAACGCGCGAAAGGTGGTGCTGCGGCAATCATCGTGGAAAATACCTTCGTGGACACGATCGCGGCGCGCTCCTCCCTGGTGTCCAGCGGCCTCTATTCCGATCACCTGATCGCCGGGAAGTTTAAACTCGCCGAGGCCATCAAGGACAACGGCGCCGTTGCCATCCTGCAGATTTCCCACGGCGGCATCCAGGCCAGTGCAGGGGCAGTGCCGGGCGTGCAGTGCGTCGGCCCTAGCCCGGTGGCAAGCAAAGTCGTGGGAAGAATGCCAAGAGAGCTTTCGATCGAAGAAATTGAGGCCATTGAGGATGCTTTCGCGCAGGCGGCCCGCAGAGCGAAACAGGCCGGTTTTGACGGCGTCGAGATCCATGGCGCACACGGCTACTTGATCTGCAGCTTCCTGAGCCCCTATACCAACAAGAGAACCGATAAATACGGTGGCAGCTTCGAAAACAGAGCCCGCTTCCCGATAAACATCATTCGAAAGATCCGTGAACAGGTTGGGCCCAACTTCCTTGTCGGCTACAGACTAAGTGGCGAAGAAAAAGTGGAAGGCGGCCTGACCATCAAAGATACCTGCGGATTCGGCCAGATGATCGAAGACCAAGTCGATTACATTCACGTCTCCGTCGGTATCTATGAGACTATGGCCACTTGGATGATCTCCCCGCTTTACTGCCCACAGGCCCCGATCGTGGATCTCGCTTCCGCGATGAAGAAGGCTGTCACCAAGACAAAGGTTATCGCCGTCAACGCACTCAATGCGGAACTAGGTGAAAAAGCGTTGGAAAACGACGATGCAGACCTTATCGCCTATGGTCGTGCTCTGCTCGCGGATCCACAGCTCCCGAATAAGATTAAATCGGGCCGGTTCGAGGATATCTTGCCCTGTATGAGAGGCCACGAAGGCTGCATCTCCTTGTTCTTTGCCGGATGCCCGATTCGTTGCGAAGTTAATCCACCGGCCGGCAGGGAAGGTACCTATCAGATCTGTGAGGCTCGTCAGAAAAAAAACGTCGTGGTCGTCGGCGGCGGTCTGGCAGGCATGGAAGCCGCGAGAGTCGCGGAACTCTATGGCCACAAGGTCACCCTGATCGAAATGAGCAACATGCTTGGCGGGCACTTCATCGAAGCCACCATACCGAAGTTCAAAGCCGAGGCCAGAGGTGTGCTGGAGTGGGAGCGCACTCAGATCGCGAAATCCGGCGTCAATGTCATGATGAACACCGAAGCTACTTCTGAGCTAGTCAAAGAGCTGCAACCAGATGCTCTGATCATTGCTGTCGGCTCTGATTATATCCTGCCGGAGATTCCCGGCATCGAGGCGGCGATAGGTGCAGAGACCGCTCTAATGGAGCCGGAAAAGGTCGGCGTAAAGGCAATCGTCATCGGCGGTGGCCTGGTCGGCGCGGAGACGGCACTCTATCTCGGCCAGATGGGCAAGGAGGTCACCATCCTTGAGCAGCTTGACCTGATTGTACCTGAGGATGAGCCGCTTTCCCAGATTGCGATCGGTGTCGAGCTCGAAACCGCAAAGGTCAAGATTCAAACCGGCGCGAAAGTCGTCAACATTGCTAAGGATGGCGCGACTTACAAGGACAAGGACGGCAATCATCATGAGGTTGAGGCTGATACCGTCATCGCTGCGTTTGGTCTCGGCGCCCGTAAAGCCGTTGCTGCAAAATTTGACGGCATCTGCAGCGATAGCTCTACCTTCATCATCGGTGACGCCGTCAAAGGCCGCAAGATATTTGACTGCATGCACGAGGCTTGGAAAGCCGTCCGCAAAATCAGCGGTGTCATGTAAGTGTTCTGATGTGTACGTCAAAGGAGGTGTTGCATGTAAAAGAATACAAGTAATAATAAGATGTCTTGATCATTCCATTTATCCGATAGCTAACCGCCGCTAATACTCTCATTTCTTTAAGCTGGAGATAAGCGGCGCTAAGCTCCTGGATAACATCTTCTAAGATTCAGATGGGGTTAAAACCCCACCTGAACCCAAGAATATTGTTTATAAGGAGGTATGTTCAATGGCGGTAGAAATTAAAAAAGCCGGCTGTTACACCTGCTGGCAGCAATGCGGTGTCAAATTGCATATTGAAGACGGAGTTTTAAAAAGTCTTGAAGGCGATGCCGAGGCCCTTGTCGGCGGCGGATACAAGTGTGAAAGATTAGAGGCGGTCCCCGAGTTTCATTACCATCCCAAAAGATTGAATTACCCCATGAAACGTGTGGGCAAGCGCGGTGAAGGCAAATGGGAACGGATCTCTTGGGAACAGGCCCTTGACGAAATCGCTGCAAAACTGTCGGATATCAGAGAAAAATACGGACCGGAAGCAATTACTAAGTTCGGGGGAACAGTTCATGGACCGGCAGACTGGGCTTGCTGGCGCTTCTTTAATGTATGGGGATCCCCCAACGTATTCAATCAAGGTAAAAACTGCGGTGAGGCTAATAATTTAATGGAATGCGCCATGTATGGATGGGATAGCCTAGGGGTCGCCCCCGCACCGGGAGTTACCAAAACCATTGTGGTCTGGGGAGCCAACCCAGCCCATAGCTGGATGACCAAGTGGAATGTGATTCTGGAGGCCCAGAAACAAGGTGCCAGATTAATCGTTATCGATCCACGCCTGAGTGAATCGGCTTCCTATGCTGACCTTTGGATCCAGCCCCGCCCGGCAACAGATGGCGCTCTGGCCTGGGGTATGATTCATGTGATTATTAATGAGAATCTATATGATAAGGAATTTGTCGAGAAGTGGTGCTTGGGCTTTGATCAGGTCAAGGAAAAAGCACAAGATTATCCTCCCCATAAAGTCGCTCAAATCACGGGGGTCCAAGAGGAAAAAATCATCCAGTTAGCCCGGATGTATGCCGACGGCCCAACTTGCCTCTGCTGGGGCCTTTCCTCCTGCCATTTCGGTGACGGCGCCGGTCAGGTTGCGGTTCATGCCCAGGCTCTCCTGCGGGCTATTACGGGAAATATCGACCGAGAAGGGGGAAATCCTCTAACTGGCCCCCATGAAGGAGTTGACTGGTTCAAAGGGATTAACTGGGATTACCAAGTTGAAAATTCTGCGCGATCAAGGGACTGTGTCACAGCTGACAAGTATCCTATTTGTTCCATCGGCTCACTGAAACGTTATAACGATGCCATTAAAAAAGCTTGGAACGGTAAAGGCTACGGTTGTTCCTTCTATATGTTGTTCCCTGCTTCCCGCGGCATCTATGATGCAATCCGCTATGAAACACCTTATCCCATCAAAGCCATGTTTATTCAGACAGGTAATCCTCTCATCACTTTAGCTGGAGCAAAAAATTGTTATGAAGCGATGAAAGCAGTTGAATTGTCAGTGGGCATGGACTTCTTCATGACCCCAAGTCTGGCCATGTGCGACTATGTATTACCAGCCGCATCCTGGGTGGAAAGACCTCACCTGATGCTGTTCTGGGGATTGACAAATGTAGCTGTCGCCTACAAACAGCCCATGGAAGCCCTGTACGAAAGAAAAGACGATTACTACCTGTGGAAAGAATTAGCCAAGAGACTAAACCTGCCGGGTGAATGGCCGGAGACCCTGGAAGGTATGTATGACTTGTTCCTGAGACCAACCGGAATGACTTTGGCACAAATGGCGGAGAAAAAAGAGAATTGGCTGCTTCCGCCTCAAGAATTCCATCGCTATGAGAAAGTAGGGTTTGGAACACCTTCCGGAAAATGCGAACTTGTGCCCAGCCTGCTTAAGGATGCGGGGTATGACCCTATCCCGCCCTATAAAGAGCCGCCGCAAAGCAAATATCGGACTCCGGAATTGGCCGAGAGATATCCTTATTCCTTAATCAGCGGTTCCCGTATCCGTCCCTACTGGCATACAAGCTTGCGTGAACTGAAATCCCTGCGCTGGATGCACCCGTACCCTGTGGTTGAGATCCATCCCGATACCGCCAGAAAGCTGGGAATTGCAAATGGCGATATGGTCTATATTGAAACACCGTTGGGACGGGTCCGGCAAAAGGCCAGGCTCATCGAAGGGATCAAACCAGACGTAGTTCATGCCGAAGCTTACTGGTATTTCCCGGAAATGCCGGAAGAAGAACCCTGGCTGTTCGGTGTTTGGGACACCAATATCAACGCCATCATTTCTGATGACTATGATGTCTGTGATTATGCCGGTGACCATCCTTTCCGAGGTGTTCTGTGCAATATTTACAAGGCGGAGACTGCTTTAAACTGTGACGCATATGTCAAACCGGAGGCAGAATAAATTGGCAAGCAGACAAGTCAAGACCAATTGTTTTCTCTGCCCAAATCAGTGCTCAGTGATCCTGGAAGTTTCGGAAGAAGGACTTGTCCAGGATGCCTGGAAAATTTTCAGGGGACATGACCCTTTGGATGTTAAAAAACAGTGCAAACAGCTCAACGGCGTACTTGACAAGAACTTGGATAATGCAAAATCAATGATTCAACGGCCAACTAAACCGCGCATTATTACCGGTGGGCACTGAAAAAAACGACTCATAAAGATTGCCCTTGGATAAATCGGGTCGGGAGGACAATACTCCGGACCCTTTTCATCTAAAGTTGTCTAAACAAATTCCTTCTGACATGGGATATAACGGTTGATAGATAACTTTTATCATAGTAAAATATTAACAAATATATAAAATATTAATAGGTAAACTTTTGGAAGAGAAGGCAGCAATCATAATGGGGGTATTATGATGCAACTAAGTGCTGAGACTGCACAATCCTATCGTCTTCTTTTACAACAGTGGGAAAATATGACAAACGGACAAACAGTTGGCCATCCTTTACTCAGAGCCACGATCAAGGAATCCTGGGACAGATCCAAGGCATTTGGCTTAACTCCTTATGACCCGCATTTTAGTGTTTTACCAGATGACCTATTACAAGCCAAAAAAAAATATCATTACAAATGGTTACTGGATATAGCTAAACCTTATATGAAGCAACTTTATCAGTTTGTCGCCGGATCCGGGTTTATCATAACCTTGAACGATGAAAACGGTTATGTTCTGGAATTAGTCGGTGACAACAATGCGTTCGAAAGTGCCAAACAAATCTCTCTGGTTCCTGGAGTTAATTGGTCGGAACATACCATGGGGACCAGCGGTATTGGTATCTGTCTGGCCACGAAAAAACCCATTCAGTTATGGAGCGCTGAGCACTATCTGCAAATATGCCACTCCTGGACCTGTTCGGCTGCCCCCATCCTCTCCGCAGACGGACGGCTGCTTGGTGTTTTAAATATGTCTGCTAATGCCGATAAAGTCCATTCCCATACGCTTGGCATGGTAGTGGCCGCAGCTCAGGCGATCACCCGAGGGCTTGAAGCCTATCATATTCGAAAAAGCCAGGAGGTAAGCAATAACTTTTTCCAGATCGCCTTTGAGAATGTTTCGGAAGGCCTGATCTTTGTCGACCAAAAAGGCGTCGTAAAACAAATAAACTCCTCCGCCCAGCAATTGCTCAACATATGCCCGGACAGTGAACAGCTTTTACCGGAGGAGACTGTCACCGGTTTGAGATTGAATGAAACCCTTGTTCATGGCCGACAAATGATAAATGAGAAAGTCCATTTGGATTTTCCTTCCCTGTCCAGGAAAGGCAATTTGTTGGTTACATCATCTCCCATCCGTAATGATCAGACCATTATTGGCGCCGTAATGATTTTACGTAAAACCGAACCCATACGGGAAATTGCGAACCAGGCTCCAGACTCCAATTCATATTTCACTTTCGACAATATTCTGGGGGAGAGCCCCAGCATCAAAAAAGCGATCCAACTGGCCGCTTCTGTTGCCGATTTCTCCTCCCATGTTCTGTTAATGGGTGAAACAGGTACCGGTAAAGAAATGTTCGCTCAGGCCATCCATAACGCAAGCAAACGTCGTTCCGGCCCCTTCATCGCTGTTAATTGTGCATCTATTCCCCGGGAATTGGTAAGCAGTGAGCTATTCGGATACCAGGAAGGTGCTTTTACCGGTGCCCGGCGCAATGGCTCACCCGGAAAATTCGAGTTGGCTCACGGCGGTACTATTTTTTTGGACGAGATTGAGGATATGCCTTTGGAGCATCAGCCGGTTTTATTAAGGGTTCTCGAAGAAAAAAAAGTAACCCGGATCAGCGGACGTTATCCAATTCCGGTTGACGTCAGAGTCATTGCTTCTACCAACCTTGATTTACTGGATAAAGTAAATAATAAAGGTTTTCGGCGTGATCTTTTCTACCGGCTCAATGTGATTTGTATCCAGATACCCCCTTTGCGGGAAAGAAGAGAAGATATTCCCCTCCTGACTGAGTATTTTCTAAAAAAGTTCAACAAAAAGCTTGCCATGAAGGCCTTCTTTACCCAAGAAACCCTACAAGCCCTGAAACAATATGACTGGCCCGGAAATGTTCGAGAACTGGAAAATACAGTCCAATATGCCATCTTTCTATCAGGAGGAAAAATGATTACTCCTGACCACTTGCCCTGTCATGCTCATCCAAAAAGAACAGAAGAAACCTTATCATTAAAGATTACCGAAAGCGACTATATTAAAAAGGCATTGGAAGTTTCCCAGGGTGATACGTCCAAGGCAGCTAAAATGCTGGGAATCAGCCGGACCACGCTATATCGCAAATTGAAAAAAACTTAAGAAATGACAATGATTTCTCCAGTAGGTAAAGGGGAAAGATGCTGTGACTAAGGAATAAGAGAACTTTTGTAAAGACAGATGACAGATGGGTATTACTGATCATTTTTGTTGAGAAAAAAAGATTTGTTCTTTAAAGTAGATGAAGATTTTAAAAATGAGGATTGAAATAGGCTATGAAATAGCAGATGTCAATCCTCTTTTATTTTTCTCAGTAGATACCATAATCTGAACCTGAAGGCTAGTCACCGTCAGTGCTGGTTTAGCTTTGAAAATATCCAGATTAGGCAAAGGTTATTAAAATTAATACTGGTCTGATTGTTACAGGCGGGGCAAAAGTAAATGCTTTACATTGATCGCCCTTATTTATTATTAAATCTTATATAGTAATATATTTCCCTGACCCATATAATCAAGCCATGTTAACATAATTCAACAAAATATAGTTGGCTGAGATTTAGGGTCGAATATTTCAGGCGCTTGATATATTAGCTTACAATGAAGAGGTGCGATCAGATGCGGTACGATTTAGTAGTAGAAAATGGAAGAGTAATAGACCCTGAAAGTAATACGGATGAAATGTTGTCGTTAGGGATTAACCAGGGGATCATCGAAACGGTCAGTAAAGAAAAGTTAACCGGAAAAAGGGTTATAGACGCGTCTGGCTGTATTGTGAGCCCCGGGTTTATTGATATTCATGCCCATGAAGACTTTATTCTGGACGCTTCACAGGGGGAAGGCATTCCTTTTCAGACGGCGATGGCTTTGCTCCGTTCAGGGGTGACGACCATGCTGGGGGGAAATTGCGGAATTGGGGCTTATCCCTTTGAATCCTATCTGGAGAAGTTAAAAAATACTCCCTTACCTTTAAACTATCATACCATGATCGGCTACAGTTCCCTGCGCGATGGGCTGGGTATTGATTTGTACAGTTCTCCTTCCCGCGCCCAGATCCAACGTTTGAAAGAAATGGTGATAGAAGGAATGGAGTTAGGTCTCCCGGGTGTTTCGTTTGGCCTGCAATATACTCCCGGCACCACGAGGGAAGAAATGCTGGAAATAGCCAGGGTCGTCAAGGATTATGACCGTTTTATCGCTGTTCATTTGCGCTATGATTATCCTTTGATGGCGCAAGAGACCGTGCGGGAGATGTCGGAAATAGTCAAGGTTACCCAGGTGAAACTGCAGCTTTCTCACCTGGCCGCCAATGTGTACGGCGGGGACAACATGAAAAAGGTTTTAGCATTGATAGCAGAGATGAATGAGCGGGGCTTTGATGTGAAAGGGGACATGTATCCCTATGATGCCTGGTCTACGGGAATCAAGTCGGCGGTTTTTGACAATGATCCTTTCCATAACTACAACTTTACCTATGGGGATATGGAGATCATCACCGGTCCCCGGGCGGAACAAAGGTGTACGGCGGAAATTTTTCGGGAATTGAGGGAGCAGGAGGAGGATACCCATGTCACCTGCCATAACGCCACGCCGTGGGTCGACATTGTGGGAGTCCTTTCCAGCCCGTTTATGTTTTTGGGAAGCGATGGGATGATGACCAAAGATGCGGTGACGGGAGAAATAAAAGGACATCCCCGTAGTTCGGGCACCACTGCCAGATTCCTCCGCCTTTTTGTCAGAGACCAAGCTTTGCTGGATCTGAAAACAGCCCTGGGGAAAATGACCCTCGATCCCGCAAACCGTTTGCAGTTGCAGCCCAAGGGCAGGCTGCAGGCGGGCAAGGATGCCGATATCACCATTTTTCAACTTGACCGGCTGAGAGAAAAGGGAGAGTACGGCATCGATATTTGTGCCCTGCCCCCGGTAGGAATCAAATATGTAGTGGTGGGAGGACAGATCGTCTATACGGAAAAAGAGGGGGCCCAGTTTGCCCAGGAAATCGAAGCCAGACAGAGATTAAAATTAAACGGGAGAGTGAAGCCATGAAATTAAACTTTGTCAAGCTCAGCCCGGCCAAAAATACCACAGTCCTGATCACCGATTACGTTGATCCCGTTTTTTATCAGGAAATAGCCCGTGTGGTGATGCGCTATGAATATCTGGGCGCGGAACAAGTCGGTTTTATTGTACCGCCCCGCAACAAGAACTCCCGCTTGAGACTGGAGATGTCGGGGAGCGAATTCTGCGGCAATGCGGTTTTGTCTGCCGCAGCCCTTGGTATCTATAAGGGACTTTGCCGGGAGGATCATTTTTGTATTGAGTCTTCCGGGACGGCCCTGCCTCTCTCTTGTGAAGTAATCGTCCGCGCCAAGAACCTGTCCAGAATGAAAGCCGAAATGCCCAAGCCGGACAAAATGGAACAACTCAAGATCGATACCGGGGAAAAAGAAATCCCAGGCTGCCTGGTACAATTGCCGGGGATCAGCCACTTCGTTACAAACTGTGATCTTCCCAGGGAAAGTTACGACCAGGTGATGGAAATTCTCCAAAGCAAAAGCGATGCCAAAGCTCTTGGGATCATTTCTTACCGGGAACTGGGCGGGGAAAAGTACGAAATCTTTCCTTTTGTATTTGTGCGAGATTCCGGCAGCAAAGTCTTTGAACAAGCTTGCGGTTCCGGCAGCCTTTCTCTGGGGGCTTATCTTCATGCCACAGAGGGTAAAAGCATATTAGAGGTGCAGCAACCGGGCGGAACCATTACCGTTGAGACCGGTGTTAAGGATTATTTAACGGCCGATGTTTTTTTTACCTGCGAAGGGCTGGTCGATATTGCCGAAAACAGGTGATGCTCCAGACACATAATTATTGGTATCCCTTGAGAAGCTATGAGGAGAAATAGGGAACCTCAGGGCTGCGGGGAAGTAAATGGAGAGGGGAGGAAAGGGCCTTTTAAAATAAAAATTTGGAAAGAGAAGGGGGGGGCAAGGGTTCATTTTTGGATCAAAACCAACTGGCAAATTAGTTACTTTCCTAATTATATATTAAGGAGGGGTTTTCATGAATTGGGGAGCACTATTAATTGTGGTAGTATATCTGGCGATAACATTGTTTATCCCTATGTATGCCGGCAAAAAGAATACTGTTACCAATGACGACTACACGGTGGGCGGACGTAAATTTGGCACACTCTTCTTATTTTTTACCCTGCTTTCTACGGTTGTGGGTGCGGCATCTGTTGTCGGTTATACCGGATGGTATTATGTGCGCGGCATGTCCCAGCTCTGGTTTATTCTTGGTATTGCACTCAGTTATTGCATTTATATTTTCTATTTAGCGCCCAGAATCAACGATTTTGGCTTTAAGCACGGCGGCGAAACCGTAGGCGACTGGATTGCGTACCGCTACGGAAAAGCATCGAGAATCCTTACCTCCATTATCATTATGATCGGCTACCTTGCCATTACCGCTTTCCAATATATGGCGATGGCGACGATTTTTGTCAAGATCACCGGTCTGTCATTTACCGTCAGCCTGATTATTACGGCAATCATTGTGATACTTCATACCTCCTATGGTGGTTTATGGGCGGTTGCCAGCAACAATGTTCTCCAGGGATCGATCACTCTCTTTGGCTTGCTGATTTTAGCCACGTTTTTGATTATGCATGCCGGCGGCCTGGGCGCCGTTTTTGCTTCCGCTCCGGCAGAACACTTCCAGGCTTTTGGCTACTTTACGCCCGGCGCGGCCATTTCTTCCACCCTGGTGTTCCTTTTGGGGATTATCTCCTGGCCTGATATGTGGCAGCAATGCTATGCCGCTAAGGACCAAAAGACCTTGAAAAAATCTATGGTTTTATTCCTCGTCGCCCTGATTCTGCTCTGCGGCGTGATCATGCTGGTGATCGGTTTCACTGCTCTTTCCCTTTACCCCAACTATGAAACACCGGAAAGCATCCTGCCCTTTATGATCATGGATCAGTTTAACGTTGTCGTGGGCGCCTTGTTCCTTTCCGTCCTGCTCGCCGTGATCTTGGGCGGTGCCGATACCCTTTTGCTGGTCAGCTCCATGATCCTCCATAAAGACCTTTATAATTCGGTCCGTCCCAATGCCAGTGAGCAGGAGAACTTACGGGCCAGCAAATTGAGCGCTTTGCTCTGTGGGGTGGTGGTGCTGGTTTTGGCCATTATTGCGCCGTCGATGTTTGATCTCTGGGTGATGAGCGCCGACCTGATGGGGGCCACCCTGGCCGTGCCCATCCTTTTAGGCTTTGCTTGGAAAAGGCCTTCTTCTGTGGCCGGGTTTGCCTCCATCATCGCCGGTCTCCTGGGCTGGGTCCTTGCCTACACCGGAGCCGTTCCTGGCGACGGCATCGTTTTGGGGGCAGGTTTCTCCCTGGTTGCCTATCTCATCGCGGCCTTTGTTAAGCCTAATACGAAAGAATTGCCGGACAGTAATCAGGAAAGCACAAAAGAAGCAGGGGCAATCTAATGCAGTTTTTTTCATGCTTCTCAACGGATCTCATAGAAGGAATATCGAGAAGCGGAATCTATTATGAAAGCCTTTCCTGATGATAATAAATGGCTGCTATTAGATAGGAGCCATTTATTTGTTCACCCGGCATGCCTGCTGAGGAGCCCACCGGGCAGGAAAGAATAAAAAAAGAAGCGATTACGTTCTGAGGACCCGATAGATGAGGTTGACAGGTAGCTGTCACAACCCCTATCATGGGCATATAAAAGAAAAAGGGCTCAGATGACCCTGCCGGTTTAGCAAATTAACGTTATAAAGAGTTCCGGTTACAATTTGCCCTTGCTCGGGTGTGACATTTAAGGATGGTGTGGGATGGATTATCAGCAAAAATTAAAATCCTATAACTTATTGATCAAGATGGGTGAGAATATTACTTCTTCCCTTAATAATGATGAGATTCTGGATTATATCCTGAAGGAAGTAATCGCGGTCTTTCCGGCCGCCGATGCCGGTGTTTTATATTTATATGATGAAGCGCAAGATATTCTGCGTTTACAGTCCTATGCGGGTTTTGACGGTGATATTCTGCTGAAAAACATTCCTCCGGGAGTAGCGATCAGCGGCACCACCTTTGCCCGCAAGAAATCGGTAATCATCAATAGTGTGGAGGAGCTTAAAGAATATATCAAAGCGACGCCGGACATCCCTTTGGAAAGATTCACCCGTGGGATGCCATTTGACGAATATCCCAAGGCCATTATGTCCACCTGTTTAATTATTCATGATCAGATCATTGGCGTGATTACCGTAGATAATTATGGTCTGGCCCAGAAGTTTTCCGAGGAAGACATGGAGTTATTGAAGGCGGCAGCCGATTATGCCGCCATCGCTATTTTTCAATCCAATATGATCAAAAAAGAGAAGTACTATATCAAAGAATTACAAAAAAGCAAACAGGACCTGGAAAAAATGCTTATGATCCAAAATCATTTTACCGATATCATTTTGCGGGAAACTGGTTTTCCGGGGATCCTGGATTATTTGGCGGAAATAATCGCTTTTCCGGTAGTTTTATATAATATTTTATTAGAACCTGTGGGACATTCCCAAAATGGGGCGGATTGCCAGCTGCCGGCCAGTTTCCTCAATTTCAGCCGCTATAATGAATTTGTAAAAAACAAGCTGAAGAATATCATGCCCTATAAGGTTGAGCAGGAAACCTACTTTATTTCTCCGGTGATCGGCAAAAATAAGCTGTTAGGGTTTTTGGTCGTTTTCCCCGGCACACAGGAATTAGGCGAAGTGGAAAAACTGGCTCTGAGCTACGCCTCTATGGTGGCTGCTCAGGAATGGCTCAAACAGGATGCGGTTTTCGAAACCGCACAAAAGGGCAAAGGAGACCTTTTCCACGGCGCTTTGTCGGGCTTCATCGATAAGAGCCTGATTCAGCATGCGGAAAAGCTGGGACTGGATTATCGAGATTATTTTGGCGTGATCATGGTGAAGAAAGGTTTTTCCACTCCGGACAGCTCCCTGGAGGAAGCCGCCCGGGAGGATAAACTGCTGAAAGATATCATCTCTCTTTTGGGAAGGTATAGTATCAACGGCATTGTGATTCCGGAAAGAAATCTCATCTATGTAATGGTTTCTTTTCCTAAAAGCACCAAGACCGGTCAAAAGAAGATTATTGAGATCGGTTGTGAAATACTGCAGTTAAATGAGAATATCCAGATCACCGTGGGACAGTTGTACGAAAACCTTTCCAACCTGTCCAAATCTTATACGGAGGCCTGGGAATGCTTTGAGATACTGGATAAATACCCTATGGCGTCAAAGATCATCAATTATGAACAATTGGGCATCCTGCATTTGATCCTAAAACTGGAAACCGACGAGTTAAATAGTTATATCGATAAAATCCTAAAGCCCCTTTTGGATTACGATGCGCAGAAAGACGCCGGGCTGTTGGATACCTTGCAGGCATATATCAGCTTTAACAAGAACATTAAAAATGTGGCGGAAAACATGAACATCCACTATAACACGGCTTATTGGCGAATAAAAAAGGCGGAAGAAATCCTGCACCAGGATTTCGGCAATACCCAGGACTGGTTCAATGTTCAGGCCGCTTGTATGCTTTACGGTATCATCAACAGGAACGAGGGATATTAGTCCAAGGGAGGATATCGCCCGTTTTAGGCAAGAAAAAAAGGCCCGAAGGCCTTTAAAAAAACTTTTTTAGAACCCCTGCTGCTCGGTACGGAGAATGATCTCGTCCTGCAGCTCGGTGGTCAGATTATTGAAGTAATCGCTGTACCCGGCCACGCGGACGATGAGGTCATGATAATTTTCCGGATGATGCTGGGCGTCCCGGAGCATATTGCTGTCCACCACGTTGAACTGGATGTGGTGGCCGTCCATGCGGAAGTAAGAACGGATCAGGTCTTTCAGGCAGGCCAGACCGGTCTCCCCTTCCAGCACGGAGGGGGTAAACTTCTGGTTCAGCAGTGCGCCGCCCGTGCGGAGCTGGTCCAGCTTGGCCGCGGATTTGATTACCGCGGTAGGACCGCATTTGTCCGCCCCCTGCACGGGAGAGATGCCTTCGGAGAGGGCCACGCCCGCTTTCCGGCCGTCCGGGGTGGCACCGATGACGGAGCCGAAGTAGACGTGGCAGGTGGTGGGCAGCATTTCTACCCGGTACTGACCGCCGTTGGGGGTGGGTCTGCCGTTGACCAGGTCATAGATAATTTCGAACATGCCCATGATTAAGCTGTCCGCCCGGTCGTCGTCATTGCCGTATTTAGGCGTCTTGTTCAGGAAGATCTGGCGTTCCTTCTCGAAGCCTGCGAAGTTGGCGTTCAGCACGGCCAGCATCTTATCCATGGTCAGGGTCTGATCGTCGAAAATATGCTTTTTGATGGAGCTGAAGCAGTCGGTGATGGAGCCCAGGCCCACAAACTGGATGTAGCGGCTGTTGTAGCGCGCACCGCCCGCATTGTAGTCTTTGCCCTTGGTGATGCAGTCTTCGGTGATCACGCTCATGAAGGGAGAGGGCATATATTTGGCATAGAGCTTTTCGATCACGTTGTTGCCCCGGATGTCTACGTCGATGAAGTAGGCGATCTGTTTTTTAAAGGCTTCCATGAGATCGTCCATGCTTCGGAAGTTCCGGGAATCGCCGGTTTCCAGTCCGATCTTTTTGCCGGTCTGGGGATCAACGCCGTTGTGCAGGGTAATCTCCAGCACCTTGACCATGTTGAAGTAACCGGTGAGAATGTAAGCTTCCTTGCCGAAGGCGCCCACTTCCACGCACCCGGAGGTGCCGCCTTTGCGGGCGTCTTCCAGGCTCTTGCCCTGGCGGAGCAGTTCCTGCACCACGGCGTCGTGGTTGAACACGGAGGGGAAGCCCATGCCTTCCCGGATCACCCGGCAAGCTTCGATGACGAATTTGTCCGGATTCCTTTTGCTGATCTGCACGTTGGTGGACGGCTGCAAAATGCGCATATCCTTGATCACATCCAGCAGGAGGTAGGAGACGTCGCAGACGCCGTCGGTACCGTCGGCCTTCATACCGCCGATGTTGATATTGCAAAAATCGGTGTATGTGGCGCTTTCCTTTAGGGTAATGCCCACCTTAGGCGGCGCGGGCTGGTTGTTGAATTTTACCCAGAAGCTTTCCAGCAGCTCCATGGCGCTTTCCCGGGTGAGGGTGCCGGCGGCAATCTCTTTCTGATAGAAAGGATTGAGATGCTGGTCCAGATGGCCGGGGCAGTATGCATCCCAGGTGTTCAGCTCGGTGATGACGCCCAGATGGACGAACCAGTACATCTGCAATGCTTCATGAAAGGTGCGGGGCGCGTGGGCGGGGACCCATGCGCAGTTCTCCGCGATCTGGATCAGCTCGGCTTTCCGCTTTTCATCCTGGCATTCTGCAGCCATTTCCTGGGCCTTCTCCGCATAGCGCCGGGCGAAGATGATCAGGGCGTCGCAGGCAATGTCCATGGCCTTCAGCTCTTCCTGCTTGTCATAGGCTTCGAAGTCGTTGACAAAGTCGAGACTATCCAGGTGTTTCTTGATTTCGGCTTTGAAATCCAGCATGCCTTTATAATAGATTTTGTCGTCGCAGACGGTGTGGCCAGGAGAACGTTGTTCCATGAATTCGGTGAAGATACCGGCTTCATAGCAGTCATGCCATTCCGGGGTCATCTGATCCATGATCAGGTCCCGGACGGCCTTGCCTTTCCAGAAGGGGATGATGGTCTCTTCCTGAATCTTTTTGGCCTCGTCGCTGACCTTGAAAAAGATTTTATCCCGTTGGTCCATGATCTCAAAGTCTTCCACACTGTGGCAGCACAGTTCGGGATACGTGGGCGCGGACTGGGGTTTGGGGCCGCGTTCGCCCACGATCAGTTCTCCGTCCAGAATGACTACGGTCTTGTTTTCGCAAAGATGTTTGAAAGACAGGGCCCGCAGCACCGGGATGGAAACCTTGCCCTGATATTTCTGATACGCTTCCGTCATCAGAACGGCCCGTTCGATGGAGATGGTAGGCACGGTGCTGACGCTCTGCTCACGTAATTTCTGAATCCGCTCATTCATGCCGAGGATTTTGGTTGTTTCTGTTGACATGATCGTTTAACCTCCTATATGAACATTCAAGCCCTGCTTGGACAGGATATCCGCCAGTTCCTGCATCTGTTCAGCCGTAGGCTCCTCAATGTGGGAGACGGTGTAGGGCAGGCACAGACGGTGATATTTCGCTTCTGCCATTTTATGATAAGGCAGCAAATAGATTTCTTTTAATCCCAGATCCTGCATCAGAGCGCCGATGCGCCGGATATGTTCGGGGGCGTCGTTAATGGTGGGCACCAAAGGTACACGAATCCACACCTGGGCGCCTTTCTTCACGATATGGCGCAGATTGTGCTGAATGGGCGCTACCGGTGCCTTCATGTACTTCCGGTGTACCTCATCATCCAAATGTTTGATATCATAGAGGAACAGATCCACATAAGGCAGTACGGCGTCAAAGACCTCCTCAGGTACAAAGCCGCTGGTATCTACCGCAGTGTGGTAGCCCAGTTCCTTGCACCGTTTGAGGAATTCCACCGCGAACTCCTTCTGACTCAGGGGCTCGCCGCCGCTTAAGGTCACGCCGCCGCCGCTCTCTTCATAGAAGACCCGGTCTTTTTCCACCTCTGCCAGCACCTGCTCCACTGTCATTTCCTTCCCCAGCTTTTCCAAGGCCAGAGTAGGGCAAAGGTCGGTACATGTGCCGCAACAAACGCAACGCTCCCGATCAATGACGATGCCCTGTGCCGTAGCTTTCAGAGCCTGATGGGGGCAGGCCTCCACGCAGGACAGGCATCCAATGCATTTCCCTCCATACCATACGATTTCCGGCTGGAAGGCCTGGGTCTCCGGGTTGTGGCACCAGGCGCACAGAAGGGGGCAGCCTTTCAAAAAAACGGTGCTGCGGATGCCCGGGCCGTCATGGATGGAATATTTCTGGATGTTGCTGACCAACGCAGTTGTCACAGTAATACCTCCCTAAAATAATTATAGCAAAAATATTGGCGCATAGGAGTAAAATCTTTTGCCCCGGGAAAAGGTTCAGCTGAGTTCAAAGCCTTCCGCGAGAGGATCTTCCGGGTCCATCATAAAGGTGCTCATGCCGGTAATAAAGGCGCGCCCGCTGATTTCCGGCACGATCGCCGGCATCCCGGCAATTTCCGTCTCCTCGATAATCCGGCAGGTGAATATGCTTCCGATCAGGCTCTCGTGAACAAAGGTTTCATTAACCTTTAATTCGCCCTTGGCATGCAGCAGCGCCATTTTGGCAGAGGTCCCGGTACCGCAGGGAGATCGATCGATGGCGGCGGAGGTAATGATGACCGCGTTCCGGGCAGAAACGCCCGGTGTAGCCGAGGGAGCGGAAAACTCGATATGCGTGACCTTGTCCACAAAGGGAAGCAAGGGATGGCGGACCTGGATCTGCTCATTGATGTACTTTCTCAGCAAAACACCCTTTGCCACAATTTCTTTGGACCGTTCCGGCACCAGCTCCAACCCAAGAGCGGCCGCCGACAGAATGGCATACATATTTCCCCCATAGGCCACGTCAAAGACAACACGTCCGAATTCAGGCGTGTCGACGCAGTAGTCACGACCAATCACAAAGGCAGGCGCATTCAAAAACGTAACACTCTTCGCTCTTTGATTCTCTACTTTCACACGGACTTTCACAATACCGCCGGGGGTATCCAAAACAATGTCGGTAAAGGGTTCTTTCACTTCCACCATGCCCGTTTCCACCAAAGCCGTAGCCACGCCGATGGTATCATGGCCGCACATGGGGAGCCAGCCCCCGGTTTCATAATAGATGACGCCGATATCCGTCCCGGGAGTGCAGGGAGGCGTTAAAAAGGCGCCGGACATCACTTCGTTGCCCCGGGGTTCCAGACTTAATACTTTACGCATCCAGTCATTATGCGTCTGCATATAAATGAATTTTTCCTGCATCGTCGCACCGGGAATCACCGGCACACCGCCTACCACGGTTCGGGTGGGTTCCCCGCCGGTATGGGTATCGATGGTTTGAAAAGTTCTCCAAATTCTCATTTTACCAGCCCATCAAATGCAATGGGCCCTCCTTTCATACCGGAAATCCGCACATTTAATAAATCTCCCCCACATGCGTAAAGAATGACGGGACCCGCAAAACATCATCTAAATATAATAATAACAAAATCCGCGCAATAATCTATTATCCTTAAGGATACTTTTTTCCCTTTCCAGGATACCCGTGCCAAATCTTTCGCGGACTTTGCCCAATTGCCTTGTTTCTCTATGGGCATTGATGATATAATCAAAAATTAATACAGGCCTATTTTACCCTACCGGCAGGGGGATAAAAATTTATCATAGGAGATGAGCAGATGAATCTCGATGATAACAATAAACTTTTGCTGCCTTCCACGATCAAAACGATCAATGAAATGATTGCAGAGCTATACGATGATACGAAAACCATCGATGAGCGTATGGAAAAATTCTCTAAAACTCTTTGCGATATTATCTATTTTGAGAAAGCCAACGTTTTGTTCTATGAAAAAATGAACGAAACCTACAAAACCCACTCCTCTTTTGTGGTGAATTGGGATAAAAAAAGCTGGCAGAGCTACAATGAATGGTATTGCCAATTCGATGACGTTTTGCCTATTCTGGATTCCCAAAACTACGTTCTGTTCCGCACCAGTGATATGTTCAATGACCGGATGCGGCAAAATACCGTCTATTATCGGGAATTCCTTGATCCGGAACATTTGCACGACTCCATCGAGGCCAATTTTAAAGTCCAAAGTGAAAGTGGCCTGCGGGGGATCTTTTCCATTCATCGCCCCAGAGACAAGCGGCCATTCAGCGCCAGTGAGCTGGAGATCATCAAGCTGTTCCAGCCCCATTTTACAAATGTGCTGCGCAACTATGGTTCGGAAGCCAGCTTATTCAGCTTTCTGCACTTGATCGAGCAGCAAAACTGCGTGGGCATCTGCTTGTTTGATAAAGAACTTAAATTGGTAGGCTACAATCCCACCTTTGAAGCCTTTCTCAATGAGCATGAGGAAGCGGATTTTCTGAATAACATCTTTATCACCACCGCGCGCACCCTGTGCAAACAGATGGAGGAAGAGCAACCGCGTCATGGCAGGAGACCGACCCCTGTGGAATATAAGTTTACCGACCGGCCTGTTTTTATGGAGGTTAACAAAGCATATCTTGACCCCGGGAAAACAAAAGAATATTATTGCTGCATGTTTTATGACCTTTCCCGGATTCTGGGGAAGACGCTGGAGCAGGTCAAACATCAGTACGACTTGACGCCAAGAGAATTTGAAATCGTAAACCGCCTGCTGCGCGGGTATTCCAACGACCAGATCGCCAAAGAGCTTTTCATCAGCATCCCCACCGTGAAAAAGCATCTGGCCTCCCTCTATTGCAAAATGGATATCAACGGGCAGAAACAGATTATGGAAAAGATCAAGTTCCTTTAGCCGGGAGCGTTTTTGCTGCAGGAAGGTCCTAGAAAAAACGAGCCCCGGGCTCCCCGTTCCTGGAAGCAAGCGGCTCGCCTTTATGCTTACCGTAACGCATGGATTTAATCATTCAATCTGTGCCAGATTTCCCTAGAGGTTTTTAAGACAGAGAGTCCCGCCTTGCCTGTGCAGCTCAATTCCATGGGAATCATCTTCCCTACCTGGGCCATCGCCTGAATGGTCTCATCCAGCGGGATCACCTGATCAAATCCGGCCATGGCCAGATTCGCCATCGCTAATGCATTGCAGCCGCACATGACATTTTTCCCCAGACAAGGCACTTCCACCCGGTCAGCCACCGGATCGCAGACCATGCCCAGCACGTTCTGCAGCGCCATCGAGGCGGCGTCCAGGGCCTGGGCTACCGTCCCGCCCATCAATTGCACCACGCCGGCGGCAGCCATACCCGATGCGGAACCGCATTCCGCCTGACAGCCGCCCACTTCTCCGGCAAAGGTGGCGTGCTCAGCAATAATGATACCGATCAACCCCGCGACCAGCATCGCTTTCACCAGCGCTTCTTCCCCTGCATGGATCACGCTTGCCACACCGAACAGGGTTCCAGAGACCACACCGCAGGATCCGGCAGTAGGCGCCGCCACAATCACCTTCATGGAGCTTTTCGCTTCCATCATCAGCGTGATCCGCTTGACCACCTCATTCATTGTGGCGCCTTCCAGCAGTTTGGCTGATTCTAATTTATAGGCTTGACGGCCCAGAATCCGATCGGCGTATTCATTCTGCTCCTGCTCAGATGCATCCATGGTGCGCCGGATCACCCGGACGATCCCGGCCATTTTCTTTAAAACTTCCTCTGGGGGGATACCACCCCGCAGACACTCATATTTCACCGCCAATTCCCAGGGAGAAAGATGCTCCGCCGCAGCGACCGCCAACATTTCTTCCCCAGTATTGAACAATCCTTTATATTCCTTTTGGGATAAAACGGGCAATACGGGACTGATGTCCAACCGCTTTCCGGCAGAAATCATCAAGGAACCAGCCTTTGCCGGCAGGGGAACAGAGGACTTGATATTAAAAAGATAGTCACCCTTTTCGTTATGATGCAGAGAGATCTCGTCATAAGACAATCCTGAGGATGCCATCAAGGCCGCTGCGTCCGCATAGATCTTCCCGGCCCGGGCGGCGGACAAATTGCCCAGCAGGAAGATGGTTTCATAATATCCGCCCCCGAGCAGCACCGGGATATCCTCGATTTTTCTTACCTCGATCATGCCACCGCCCACGGAAGCCATCTCCGCCCGGAGGCATGCGCCGTGATCATCCCACATGGTGGCTTTGTAGATGTTGGGGTGATCGCAAGGCTCATCCGTAATGAGAAATTCAATCTCCACTCCGGCAGATTTTGCCATGGTCAGAGCATCTACCACCCGGGGGTCGTCCGGTGCCAAGCCCAAGATGCCGGCGGCAAGCCCAAATGCGGAGCCCTGGCCCTGATAAGTAGTCGCCAAAGAGCCCTGGGCAGAAAATTCAAAAACCGCCTTTCGAACCTGCCCTCCCATCATGTTGCGGATTACCTGGCCGATGCGGACGGAAGCCGCCGTATGGGAACTGGAAGGGCCGATCATCACAGGCCCGATCACATCATTGAAAATACTTGCAGGCTGGTGCATAGCAATTTCCTCATCTCGTTTTTTGAAAATATTTAAGATAGATTGAACCCGATATTATATCTATTTACATTTCCACATGATCACAACAAATTCCTTTAAAATATTTGTTCCCTGTTAGGGGGATATCATAAATCCCCGCAATGTTCTTTATTATGGAACAACGTTTCCTTTAATAATCAAAATAAAAAAAACAGAAAGAATTTTACAAATAAAAGAAGGATTTCTGATGTTCTGGTGGAATAATAATAATTGTGGAAACACCATTCTGCATGACGGAACAGGAAAGAGCGGGTTAAGAAATGAGTGACGACAACAAATCTAAAAGCTATTATGTACAATCCGTGGAACGAGCGCTACAAATTTTAAAAGCAATGCATGCAAAGCGTGAGGATGTAGGCATTACGGAACTTAGCAAAGAACTGCAGGTGGGCAAAAGTACCATTCATAGACTTATTACCACGCTTGAAGAGTATGGTTTTGTTCAGCAAATACCGGGTACTGGTAAATATCGCATCGGCTGGGCCTTATTTGAGTTAGGGAGTGAGGTGCCGAAAAGAGTCGGTTTAAACGAAGTTGCAAAGCCCTATTTACATGCTCTTTGTGATCAGACCAATGAAACAGCGATTCTTGCCGTGCGCGACGGCACAGATACCGTGTATGTGGACAAGGCTGAAACCAGCCAAATTCTCAGAATGGATATTCAGGTAGGCACACGGGTCCCTGCTTATTGCACGGCTTTAGGCAAGGTCTTGTTAAGCGGCTTAACCAATGATGAAATCCGGGAGTTATACAAAGATAAGACATTTAAGCCCAATACCATGAATACCATTTCCTCTCTTGACCAATTGCTGTATCACATCGACAATGTTCGTTTAAGCCAATATGCCGTTGATGATGAGGAATTTAGCCTGGGTTTCAGATGCGTGGCCGCCCCCATTAAAGATATCAGCGGCAATATCATTGCCGGAATTGCGGTGGGCGGGCCTTCTTCCCGGTTGACAAAAATTAAATTAGGGGAGGATTATCCTTTGGCGATGGATGCTGCGTCGCGGGTTTCGACTGCTCTGGGGTACCGGAAATAAATTTTTTTCTCAGATTGAGGGAACGGTGTTCTGCAGGGCGGCACGGAAAGTGCGATGTTGTCATATAAACAGGGAAAGGGGATGATCAATGAAGCTTTTGTAAAGTTTAGCTTAAAAAAACATCAGATTAGGAGGAATGAAAAGATGCCAATTGTTGATGCCCATGTTCATTTAGGTCCCTGTCGTGTATTTGGGTGGGAGATGACCGAAGAATTAATTATTTCGTCCATGGACCGGGAGGGTGTGGATGCCTCCATCGTCCAACCCTTTCCCGGAGCGCCCGATCCCGTAAAGGTCCATGACGACATTGCCCGGCTGGCGGAAAAGTATCCCGGCAGAATCTTCGGCTTGGCCAATATTAATCCCCACCAGGATGAGAAGTTTGTCCATAAGGAATTGGTGCGCTGTGTGAAGGAACTTGGATTTGTTGCTGTGAAGTGCCATACTATTGGGCATGCGTTGATGCCGGTGGCCAAAGATGCGGATGTACTGTTTGACACAGCGAAAGAACTGAATGTACCGATCATGGTCCACAATGCGGCCTTCGGTATTCCCTTTTCCTCGCCGGCCCTGTTAATTCCCAGAGCAAAGCAGTACCCGGATTTACCCATCGTGGTGGGACATGCGGGCGCCTGTGTGCTAACGCCGGAGGCCATTATTATTGCCGGGGAATACAAGAACATGTATCTGGAAACATCCTGGGTGATGACCCCGGATATCAAATGGGCCATTGACGCTGTCGGTGCGGACCGGGTCATGATGGGGTCTGACGATGCAGCAAACCTGGCCGCGGAGGTGGCAAAATATAAGGTGATAGACATCACGGAAGAACAACGGCGTAAAGCTATGGGAGAAACAGCCATCAAGTTGTTCAAATTACCCTTATAAAAAAAATCATAGAAAAACTCAATTTTTTCAAATGAGTATTCTATGAAGATAAAAAATAATCGCAAAAATTATTATACCATAAAAAAATATTCCAGTCAAAAACGGATGAGGTGAGATTGATTGGAGAAAGTAACGATTCAATATCTCAGGAAAAAGATGGCCATGGGTAGCCCCATCACGATGATGACGGCTTACGACTACCCGATGGCCCAATTGGAAGACGAGGCGGGAATAGAAATTATTCTGGTGGGGGATTCTCTTTACATGACGGTTCTGGGTCATGGGTCTACCTTGCCCGCAAAGATGGACACGATGATCGAGCACGCGGAAGCAGTACGCCGGGGGGCACCCAGGGCCTTTGTCATTGGGGATATGCCCTACATGTCTTATCAGGTTTCCCCTCAAGAGGCCATTTATAACGCCGGCCGCTACATGAAGGAAGCCGGAGTAGACGGCGTCAAGCTTGAAGGAGGAAGAGATGTTGCCGATATTGTGAAAGCCTTAACGAAGGCAACTATTCCTGTCATGGGACATTTGGGGCTTACTCCCCAATCAGTCTCTCAGCTGGGCGGGTTTAAAGCCCAAGGCAGAACCCTTGATTCTGCGGAAAGAGTGATCGAGGACGCCAGGATGCTGGAAGAGTCAGGGGCATTTGCCATCTTGCTGGAGTGCATACCGGCCGAAGTGGGCCAGATCATTAGCAAGAGGAGTAAGATTCCCATTATCAGTATCGGGGCAGGTCCCTATTGCCACGGTCAATTGATGATTGTGCAAGACATGCTAGGCCTGTTTTCTACCGTGCCTAAGTTTGTCAAACGGTATGGCAACCTGAGAGACACTATTGCGGAGGCTTTCCGCAAATATAAAGAGGATGTTGAGACCAAGACATACCCTGATTTAAATACGCATTGCTATAAAATGGATCACCAGGCTTATGAAGACTTAGTCAGAAAGTATGCGGAATAACCGGATTACAAAGGAGGAGGCGTTTTTGAAAACCTACCTTTTTAAATTAAGTGTTGTTGCTGGTGTCCTGTGCGGTTTATATGTGTACCTGTACAACTATATTCCCATGAAGAACCTGCTCTGGATGACTTTCGTCGCTTTGCCCATCTATTTTGGCGCAGGCGCGAAGCGGGAGGAATTTCCCCATTTCGTCACCAGTCTGGTCGTGGGGATCATTTGGGGATTTATCTACCTGAAATTAATTGGCCTTCTGGTTGGTGCGGGTGTTGGCGCAAACATAGCCTTGCTGCTGGTTGTGGGAGTGGTCACACTGATCATGTGTGCGGTTCATCTTTGTATCACAGGCAATACATGGGCCAATAAACTCCCCATCATGTTTGGTGCCGTCGCCTCTATGTTTTCACAGAATGGAGAATCGGCAGGAAGTATTTTTCTCACCCTTTTTGGCGGGCTGCTTCTGGCCCTCCTGATTGTAGAAGGAACCAATGTGATTCATAAACCCCTAGGTGAGCAGACGAGTCAGTCAAGCAGTGCAAATTAATTTTTAAAAGAAAAGGGAGGTCGAGCAGTATGCCGTTTATTAATGTGAGAATTTTCGAAGGACATTCCAAGGAAAGAAAGGCGAGAATTGCCGAAAAGATTACGGAAATCGTCAACCAGGAAACCGGTGTGCCGAAAGAGTATATTTGGGTGACATTCCAGGATATTCCTGCCGATGAATGGTCTATCGGCGGCAAAATGTGCGGGAAATCTGAATAACTTCTGTCTGAAATCAGGAGGGGCGTTCCAGACGCCCCTCCCCAAAAACACCTTAAAGGGGTTTAGCGGCATGATCGAACAAGGGATGAAGATCAATGTTTCTCTGGAAGAGCTGTTAAGGGTACATGGCGTGACAAAATCAGACCGACCAATTAATCCCCATATTTTAGAAAATTACGAGCGGCTTTTAGAAGAGGCCATGGATGTAATCAGTCCCCGATACATTTACCGGGAAATTCGTCCGTCTGAAATGAGAGAAGAGCAGACCGTGCTGGAGACAGGGCATACCGTGGATGCGAGAATCTTTGCCAAGATGATGCAGGGCGCAGAAAAAATTATTTTTATGTGCTGTACCATCGGTCCTGAATTGGAGGACAAAATAAAAGAATATAAGAATGCGGGAGCCCCTGCCAAAGCTTATGTGTTAGACAGTATCGGCTCACTGGCAACAGATAAATTGGCCCAAGAAGGATGTAAAATGGTGGAGGATATGGCCCAGTCTCTGGGACAAATTACTACGATTCCATTGAGTCCGGGTTATATGAACTGGCCTTTAAAAGATCAGCAAATATTTTTTGAGATTTTAGAACCGCAAAAAGTAGGGGTGCGGTTATCCGATACCTTTATTATGAGCCCCTTAAAATCCACTACCCAGGCCATTGGAGTAGGATCAAACCTAAAAGAAAAGCACGGTGCCACAAACTGTGATTACTGCGCCTTAAAAGAGCGCTGTAATTTTAGAAAAGCCAGGGCTGTTTAAAAAATGATGGGAGGAATCTAATGATGGGACAAAAAGAAGAATTGATGGGTAAATTGGCAGAAGCGGTAGTAGAGATGGATATAGCCGCGGTAGAGGCTAAATGCCATGAAGCATTAGAGGCCGGGATTCCTGCTTTTGAAGCAATTACAGACGGCCTTTCTGCCGGAATGAAAAAAGTGGGAGAACTATGGAATAATATGGAGATTTTTATGCCTGAAGTAATGGGTTCGGTGGACGCCTATTATGCCGGGCTAAAGATCCTCAAGCCTGAGATTAAGCAGAATGAAAAGACATCTTATCTGGCAACCGTGGTCATGGGCACTATTTGGGGAGACATCCACAGTGTGGGCAAGGATGTGGCGATTCCTGTTTTTGAAGGGGAAAACTTTAAAGTGATTGATTTAGGTCTGGATGTACCTGTGGAAAAGTATATCGAGGCCATCAAAGAGCATCAGGCGGATTTTGTGGGCTTAGGTACTTATATGAGCGAGACCTTCCTCCATGTAAAAGATTGCGTTGAAGAATTTAAAAAAGCCGGTATCCGGGACCAGGTATTTGTGATTTGCGGCGGGCCTGCCGTGGACTCCGATTTCGCCAAAGAAATGGGTGCGGACGACGCCTGGAACGATGCCTGGGAAGCAGTAGCGGGAATGAAGAAGCTAATTGCTCAGCACGGATAAAAGGGGATAAAAAAGGAGGAATAAAAATGAGTGCTATTGTTGATAAATGGGTGGAAAAGTGCATCAATCTTCCCAACATCGGTGAAATGACGCATACGGACAGAATGCGCAAAGCATTTGATCTGGAAGAGCCTGATCTGGTGCCGGTGGCTATAGAAACGGATGAATGGCAGATTGTCCAGGCCGGGTATGACTTTTTTGAAACATGGGAGAATGTGGACAAGGTCACGGATGCCACCTTAAAAGCCTGGCATGACTTAAGACAGGATGTGATCTGGCCCTATTTTTGCCCCAGCCATGTCTTGGATCCCTTGCTCACACCGGAACAGAGAAAGAGCTGCTACGATCTTCGGGACGGCAAATCATACGTGGTTTTTCATGAAGTGACCAAGAACCTTGATGAAATTATCAAAGTTTTTGAATCAAAGCCTTGGGTGAAGTACGGCTTGGGCCGGCTGGCCAGCCACTATCTGCCCCATTTTGACCATACCCTAGAATTCCAGAAGAAAATGAACAATTCCGTGCAGACCGTGTTAGGGTTAGCCAATCCCAGCAATATTGCCGAGTGGACGGTGGGGGTGGAAAACTTCCTGCGCTGGACCGTCTCCGAACCGAAGGAAAAAATCCATTACTACCTCCAATTGGTGACGGACTTTTGCTTGGGAGCAGCCGAATCGTGCCGTCCCTATGCGGAAGCGGGGGTGGAATTTGTCTGTGTCTTCGGCGGGGCAAGAACCTGGGGGCCCAGGCAATTTGAGGAGTTTGGCGTATATGACCGGATTTATGCGGAAAAAGTAGCCAGCATTTTTAAATATCCCTTCCATCATATTTGCGGCCAAAACCTGCCCTTAGCCATGGAAATGCTTGCTACCGAGCCCTATCCCGCCATTCAATATGATGAACCCATGAAACAATTAGGCTGGTCCTGGGCCCAGTGGTGTGAATGGGTGGCCCGGTTAAACAAAGGAATCGCCTGCGTCATGAATGCGCCTACCACCCAGGCTTTAGCCTATAAGAGCATTGAGCACAACCGGACCATGATCAAAGAGTTTATCGAGCATTCTACGCCCCACACCACAGCCGTGATCATGCCGGGTTGCGAAATTTCCGTGGGCACACCCTTAGAAACTGTGAAAGCGGCGATTGAGGCTACACGTGAATTTGGCAAATATCCCTTATGCAAAACTGCGGCGGAACAAATTTGGACAGAGGACAGTTTCAAAGAAAGCCGGAAAAAACTGACGAAGAATCTTCCTCAGTGGGCCATGCATTATCGGAAAAATCCCAGATTGATTAAATAAATCTGCCTGTATCACATAACACACCCCTTGACAAAGGGGTGTGTTATGTGAAATTTTGGGAAGGGAAGCAGCATGCCGATCATTACTTTTTTACCGATGGATAAAAGCATCACTGTCCCCCGGGGAACAAGCGTCTTAGCGGCAATTAGAGAGGCGGGAATCTCTTTTTCTGCTCCTTGCGGCGGGAAAGGGTCCTGCGGCAAGTGCGTCATGGAAGAAGTAGCTGGCCTGGCCCCTGAGACGAAGGCGGAAGAAGACGCCCTAAACAGCCATCAGCTGGGCAAACCTATGCGCTTAGCCTGCCAGGCGAGAATATGCCATGATGCGGTAGTGCGTCTTCCGGTCCCTGCTTTTTCTGACGAAAGAAAAACGCTTCTCCATAGAAACATTTCCTTTCACATTGACCCCCGGTTCACCCGGGAAAGAATCCGCCTGGAAAAGGCCACGGTACTTGAACCCTCTTCTCTGGTGTCCCGCATCCGGGAAAGTTTAAAAAGAGAAGGGAAAACGTGGATCAATATCGACTTAAAGCACCTGCGCCAAATCGCCATGACACCGATGGAAAATGTCGCCGGTTTATTCCTGGATCATGATCTGGTGGATCTGTATCAGGATGGATGTGAAAAAAAGGTTTACGGACTAGCCTTAGACATTGGTACGACCACCATGGTGATGTACCTTTTAGATTTGGATTCGGGCAGGCAGCTTGCCGTTTCTGCCCTGGCCAACCCCCAGGCATCTTTTGGGGCCGATGTGCTGAGCAGAATCAGTTCGATGCGGCGCAATCCGGATAACCTGACCTTGCTGCATACGGTTCTCATAGAGGGCATCAATCGCTTAATTACAAATGTCACCGCTTTAGCCGGCATTCCCCAAGATGCCATCTACGATTTGGTTGCGGTAGGAAATACCTGTATGACCCATTTTTTCTTGGGGGTGTCTCCGGCCAGCCTTGCTGTGGCGCCCTATCATGCCATTCAAGAGCAGCCTGTGGAAGTGCCTGCGGCGGATTTAAAGATTGCCATGAATAAAAATGGTCTGGTACGAACCCTTCCCGGCATTCGAAGTTTTGTCGGGGCGGATACCGTAGGCGCGATTCTGGCCGCCGAATTGCACAAAAGCCCCAAAACCGTGCTATTGATTGACATAGGAACGAATGGGGAAATCGTATTAAAAACCCCTGCCGGCATGGCCGCTTGTTCAACTGCGGCCGGCCCTGCTTTTGAGGGAGCCACCATTTTGCACGGGATGAGAGCGGATATGGGCGCCATCGAAGGTGTTTCCATTTCAGAAAACAAAGGAATTGAAATAAAGACTATCGGCAATGGGAAAGCAAAAGGAATTTGCGGTTCCGGACTTATCGATGCCGTATTTGTATTTCGGCAGTTAGGGTTAATGGATGCCACGGGAAAAATAATACCGGTGGAGCAAGCGCCCGGTGTTTTAGCCCATCGCATTATTCCCTGGAAAAAGGGCAGGGCCATCATTCTCGCGGCCAAAGAAGAAACCGATACAGGAAAAGAGATGATCATAACCCAGCAGGATATCCGCCAGATCCAGTTGACAAAAGGCGCCATCCAAGCAGGTATTGCCGTGCTGATGATGGAACTGGGGGTTGAAAAGGAAGAATTGGATGAAATCATCCTTGCCGGCGCATTTGGCAGTTATATTTCCAGGGTCAGTGCCAGGGGCATCGGTTTGATTCCCCCGGTAGAACTTGAAAAGATCGTTTCTTTTGGAAATGCCGCAGGAGAGGGCGCGAAAAAAACCCTGTTGTCCAAAAGGGAATATCAGGAAAGTCTAGCATTGGCCCAAAAAGTAAAATATATTCCTCTATCGGCCCATAAAAGCTTTAACCACCTATTTTTAAAAGGGATGCATTTTCCGGTTCTGGATTGTTAGCTTCTGAAACAGGAGGGACAAAAATTGAAAATTTTTCTGGTTTCCGGTTTTCTCGGCAGCGGAAAAACGACCTTGTCGTTGCTGCTGGCGAAAAGATTGGTCGAGCGGGATAAAAAAGTGGCTGTGATTGTGAATGAGGTGGGCGAAGTCGGCATCGATTCCGATCTCTTCGTCAATTTCTCAGAGACGCAGATTTTCGAACTCTTTAGCGGATGTGTTTGCTGCCAAATGGGACATGATTTGATTAAAGCACTCAACACCATATCTGAGATGGAAAATATAGATGCTGTGGTACTGGAACCTTCGGGGGTGGCATTGCCCAGTCAGATTATCGAAACCATCCGGTGCTGGTCCGAAAATGTCACCATCAACAATATCGTGCTGGTGGACGGCACCCGCTTTATGCTTCTCTGGGAAGAATTGGAGCATATCATGGGGGATGCCATATTTAGTGCGGATATGATTGTGGTAAGTAAAATAGATAAATGCGAAGCCCGGGAAGTGCAGGGAGTTTTAAATAAATTAAAAGAGCTATGCCCCAATGTACCAATTTTACCTGTCAACTTATTGGCGGAATCACCTCCTACTTTTGAGGAGGTGTTCTGCATTGAGTGATCCCCAAGATGCGGTTGCGCTCAGCGACTGTTTTGAAATTGAAAGCGATGATACGGTGGAAGCGAACATATGGCCTGATTTTATCAAAGATATGCTGGAAGGGATTCTTTCCCGAATCGCCCCTGAGGGCAGACTGCTCGGCCATATCAAAGCGTCCGTTTTTGTGAAAAATGATCTTATTTTCGGCAGTACCACCGGGGGACCCATTACGATCCGCGTGGTGCCGGATCCCATGGAATCTAAAGCAACCTTATTAAAGATTGCCCTGATCGCATATAAAATTGAGCGAGATTATTTGCAGAAAGGTTTTCAAGAAACAGTCCGGGAGATTTGTCTCAAGTATGGTTTTAAATACCGGGTAAAACCTCATGAGCATCATGAACCTCATGCACATGATCACCATCACCATTAAAAAGGGATAAAGATCAAAGATGTCATAATTTTTCACATCAGAAATGGAGGAAAGGTTTAAAATGAAAACAATTCTTTCCGGTACACAGGTAACGGTAGAAGTGGCGCCTGAAAACCCTACGGTGGTAATTGGGGAGAGGGTAAACCCGACAAGAAAGAAAGAGCTGACAGTGGCCTTGCGGGAAGGAAGGTTTGACTTAGTAGAAAAAGAAGCCGTCCTGCAAAAAGAGGAAGGAGCAGACGTCATTGACGTCAATGTGGGGGCGCCGGGTGTGGACGAAGTAACTGTATTGCCTCAGGTCGTGAAACTGGTCGCCGAGGTGACGGGACTGCCCATTTCTATTGATTCATCGAATCCAAGCGCCATTGAGGCTGCACTTAAGGTTTGCCCGGGTAAGCCGTTAATCAATAGTGTTTCCGGTGAGGCGCGCTCTCTGGAAAAAGTATTGCCTCTGATTAAGGAATATGGCGCTGCTGTAATCGGCTTATGTATGGATGACAGCGGCATTAGTTCCGAACCCGGAAAACGGGTGGATATTGCCAAAAGAATCTTAGAACAGGCTTTAGCCCTGGGCATCAAGGAAGAGGATGTGGTATTTGACCCCCTGGTCTTAGCGGTAGGCACAGATTACCGGGCGGGGAAATATACCTTGGAAACCATGAGGCTGCTCTCCACCGAATTGGGCGCCAATATCGCCACCGGCTCCAGCAATATCTCCCATGGCCTGCCCAACCGGCCCTATCTGAATAACAGCTTCATCGCTTTGAGTATTCAGAATGGGGTGAATTTACCCATCGTCAATGTGGGCGCGCCGGGTTTGATGGAAGCGATCAGAAGCACCGACCTGTTATTAGAGAAGGATCCCAAAGCAAGCCGCTTTTTAAAACTGTATCGGTCCCGGCTTAAGAAAACAAATAGTTAGAATAGAAATATTGATTACCGAAAACCCGGTCGATATGAAGGGTAGAGGATGAAGGGAAGGCTAAGGCGGGTGCCCAAAAACTGTTTAGTTCGTTGGGCGCCCGCCTCTTTTTGTTTAAAAAACTTAAATTCTATTGTAATGGTAGCCCTGGTAATTAATACTTTGAGCTAAATGGGCCTCCTTGTTTAATACAACCCCGGTAAGAACCTCGGTTTGAAATTTTTGATATCCTTCCCGGTCGATAATATAGCCAATATGCTCTTTGTCCAAGGAGCGGTCGATATATTTGTCAATAAATTGGTAGGTATTCTGAATGATTTGGATGACCGGCTCAATTTCCACCCATTCCAGGAAGGTTTGGGCTAAGCGGGGATTCTTCTTGCCGGTCCGCCCCATGATGATGACCCGGTAAAAATTCTTTCCCCTGGTCCAGGCGGATGTAGGACACTTTAAGATACACTCTCCGCAGCCGATACACCTTTGGGCATCCCGGACCACTTTCTCATTAATAAATTGAAGGGCCCCGGTAACCCGCTTTCGGCAATTTTTTACACAGGCCTGGCACCCCACGCATCTTTCCGCCTGATAGTGGGGTTCCACCTGCCCAATAATACCGAAGTCCTGCATATGCGCCTTAATACAATCATTCGGGCATCCTGTAAGAGCGATTTTGACGTGAAAGTCGTGGGGGTAGACCGCTTTTTCAATCTCATAGGCTAAGGCAGTGGTATCGTAATTGGCATATTGACAAACCCGGTTGCCAATACAGGCAGAGATGTTTCTCGTTCCTGACGCAGGATAACCTGAGGTGTCCCGTGGAATCGGCACGCCTAATCCTTTGAGATCGTTGATTAAAGGTAGAATGAGCTGATTGATTTCCTCCATATCTTCCATTCTGATTCCCGGTATCTCAAAGCCCTGTCTGGTGGTGATATGGACCGACCCATTGCCGTATTTTTCTGCAATCGTTTTAATCACGTCAAAGAACTTAATAGGAAGATGGCCGCCGGGCACCCTGATTCTTAAGGCGGTGATGCCGCGCTCTTTGGTGATCCGATAGGCATTCTTTTTTAGTTTCTTCGTGTTCATGTCTTGCATCCCTTCACCCCCTAATCCAATAGCTCTAAAGATTTGGTGTAGTTAAAAACAGGCCCGTCAAGGCAAACATAGGATTCCCCGATTTTACAGTGCCCGCATTTGCCAACACCGCAGGACATTTTTCTTTCCAAGGAGACCCAAATATTCTCCTCTTTGACGCCCCGGCGGATAAATTCCTGGCAGGTAAACTTCATCATGAGAGGAGGCCCCACCACAATGACCTGGGTATTTTTTTGATCTTCAAGGTTTATTTCCGGAATGTATTTCGTGATCAAACCAATATGACCCGGCCAGGTAAGATCGGCTTTGTCCACCGTAACGAGTACGGAGAACTTTTCCCGCCAGAGCTGGATTTCGTCTTTAAAAAGAATATCATCCGGCGTTTTAAAACCGGCCAACACATTCAGACTGGCCAGGTGGGCAGGGTGCTGATAATAATTGCTGATAATGCTTTTCACAGGCGCCAGACCCGTACCCCCTGCCGCGATAATCAAGTGTTTCCCGGCAAAACTTTTAACCGGGAAACCATTCCCGTACGGTCCCCGCACAAAAAGATGATCCCCTGGTTTTAAGGTATTGATCACATCCGTAAGCTTTCCTACTTTTCTGATCGTTAACTCCAGATAGTCTTCGGTAAAATCGCTGATGGAAATAGGTGCTTCTCCTACTTTCGGCAGGGATACTTGTAAAAATTGTCCCGAAAGGGGTCTGATCTGGGACGTTTGTAATCGGAAAGTATAATCAATCTCAGTTTGGGGAATCACCGCCAGAATTTCTACCTTCTGAGGGAGGTAAACATTATTTTTCATTGCTTTCACCTCCCAGCAAATGGGAAACCTTGTTTACAGCGGTACGGAAAGAAATATATTCGGGACAAACATCATCGCAGCGCCCACAGCCAACACACATGGGAGTACCAAAACGCTTCGGGTAATCAAAAATTTTATGCATGGTTTTGAAGCGCATTCTTTGACCAAAGCTTTTCCGGTAAGCGTGTCCTCCCGCCATTTCGGTATAACCGTCAACCATACAGCTTGCCCAAACCCTTCTTCTTTCTCCGCATTCCGGGTTGTCCTGGTAAAAGATATCCTTCATGGTGAAACAGGTACAGGTGGGACAGGAAAAATTACATCTCCCGCAGCCGATACATCTTTGATCATAGTCCTCCCAAAATGGATGGTGGAAAAGATCAGCCTGATGTTTATTTAATGCCTCGATGGATGGAAGCCGGACTTTCATGGAATTCTCATGAATAAATTGGGGTTGGTAATCAACGATCTCTCCCCTGCCGAAAAGAGCGGTGAATTCCTGAGATTTTACATCACAGACAATCTCTTCTTTTGCTAGGCGTAAAAAGACATCATAGTTTAAAAATTGATGAGATCCCACAGAAACACAGGAGCAGGTTTCAAAACCCGTGAGGCATTCCACCACGAAAAACTTCACCTTTTCTCTTAATTGCATATAATAACTGTCTGCACAGGAGCCATTATGAATCAGGATATGATCTAATTTTAAGACGGCATTGGCATCACAAGGCCTTAAAAAGAGAATCATCTCTTTCTCATCAATCTTAGGTTCCATAACTTCATCTTGCGTAAAATAAAATAAGGTTTGTGTAATAGGGTGGATGATCTCCTTGGGGGAGAATCTGGTCTTTTCCTCCCAAACCATATCCTCCAGACAGGAGATTTCACCATAGGTAATCAGATCCGTGTCGGAAAATGCGCCTAAACCTTTCCTTCTTATGGGGCCATACAAGCGATATTTGTCTTTTAAAACTTGTGCAATTGTGTTGAATTCTGTTGGATTTAATTTGACTCCCATCTTATCACCACTTTCTCGGTTCACGAATATTCTCCTAAATACGCCTCATGCAGCGATGTTCCTTTAATTTTAACATAATGGGCTATGGACGTGGAATATTTGTTTTTTCCTTTTTATCAAAGATTCAGGATTGTGACCCTGACCGGACTGCATGACAATACAAAAAAAGGAAGGATATGGATGACGAATCAGATCGCGCAGGCTGAGCGTATCCCTGTTAGGGCAGGGTACTTAGAGGGGATGAAGGAAGCCATGGTGATAAAAACCATGGCTCATTTTTGTCCTATAAAAATAATTTGGCCGGGGAGTTGTTTCTTATCTCTCCATTCCGGTGTATAATTTTAACCAGTGCATTATTAACTTCTGGGAGTATGCCGATGAATCACGAAAATAATGGAAGCATCATGAAACCGAAAGGGCAAAAATATCTTGGGGAGAGAGGGTTTGTCGTCTTTATCGCTTTTTTAGGTGCCTTTATCCCCTTGTCTACGGATATTTACCTCCCTGCCCTTCCCAAGATGGTGCAATACTTCCATGCTGCCCCCAGCATGGTCAATCTTACGCTGACATTTTTCTTTATCTTCTATGCCTTGGGAACCCTGTTTTGGGGTCCGCTCAGTGATAAGTACGGCAGAAAGCCGGTATTGCTGATCGGTATGGGCATCTATTCCTCGGCCAGTATTCTGTGTGTGTTCTCTGTTAATATTTATGCCCTGATTCTATTTCGGGTTTTCCAGTCCATTGGCTGTGGGGCCGCCACCGCCGTAGCTACCGCCATCGTCAAGGATGTCTATGCCGGCCGGAAAAGATTGACCATTCTTGCCGTGGTGCAATCAATGGGCATGGTTGCACCAATCATTTCACCGGTGATGGGGGCGATTATATTAACCTTACTTTCCTGGCGGGGCGTTTTTGCGGTATTGGCTGTCTTTGGGATCCTATCCTTGCTGGGGAGTATCGTCATGGAAGAGACGATAGGCATACGCAATACGGGAAGTATCCTCAAATCCCTGGGACGATTAGGGGTGGTGGTAAAAAATAAGAGCTTTTCATCCCTTCTCTTTACTTTTTCCCTGACCTCGATTGCCTTTATGGCCTTTATATCTGCCTCATCCTATATTTATGTGGATGACTTCGGGCTCAGCGAACAAACCTACAGTTATTATTTTGCCGCGAACGCCCTGTTCTTTATGTTAGGACCCTTAGTGTATATCAAAATATCAAAACACTTCGGCAGCCATTCCATTATCACTTTCAGTTATCTGGTGATGAGCATCAGCGGTTTGATGGTAAGTATCCTGGGAAATTTGAGCCCCGTGGTATTTGCCTTATCCCTGATACCGGCATCCTTGTTTGGCAGCATTATCGGGCCTGCCCGGACGAACCTGATGATTGAGCAGCTGGACGGGGACACCGGAGCCGCATCCTCCCTGATGAGCTGCGCATATACCTTTTTTGGCAGTATCGGCATGCTGATCATTTCTTTTGATTTTTCCAATCGTATCTTCGTATTGGGATTGTTGCATATGGTCATTGGCGTTGTAAGCCTGATCCTATGGACCATTATTGCCCAAAAACCATACATTAAACAGGTACCTGATCAGGTGAAAGACAGAGACACTATCATTGCATAATAGCTATAGACGGCCCTTTGTTACATGTATGGTTCCAGAACAGAAGCTCTTGCGCTCATTTGTTTTTCAAAGTCGAAAACTTCCCGGAATTTGGCCTGCCCGCGGGCAGACATCAGGTATAGTTTTTCCGGGTCATGATAATACTCCAGGATACTGTCGGCAATATCGCCTGCACTGAGCGGGATGAGGAAAATATCCTTTCTATGTTCAAAATACTCATTCTGGTTAAGTCCGTCGGTGCAGAAAATGCCCACGTTGTGTAAGGCGGCATCGATGCAGCAGCCTGTAGGAAAGCCGTCGTAATTTTTACCCGGGATCAGGATGAACGGAGCATTCGGTGAAACGATCATATCCATTCCCGCATAGAATGCGGGGAAAAAACTGTGGTCTCTCAGCCCGTAAAATAGGATCCTGTTCTCTAGGCCGCTGATATCGAGTTCATACCTGTCAAAGTTGCCCACCACATGGAACATGATATCCTGGGCCGCCGGGGCAAGCTTTTTGCACACATCGATGAAAATGTGATATCCTTTGTCCAGTCCCAGGGGCATATATTTATGGGCCACAAAACAGATATCAAAGGTTTTTTTATCTTTTTCGTAGAATTTTTTGGTTTCGGTGGTATGGAAATACTGGGGATGAGTTACCATCCCATAGATATAGGCAATTTTGTCGGGAGTAACAAAACCACGGTTGATAATATAATCCGCGGTCATTTTCTGCGTCACAATCACTTTTCTTAAAAGAGGGGATTGCAGGACCTTGATCAGCCTTGCATCAATCTCTGCATCATTGATCCAATATCCCCCGCCGGGATATAATTCAAATACGAAGGGTGTATTTAACAGTTCATAAACGAAGTAAAAACTATAGGCATTACTTAGAAAAACCGTATAATATAAGGAGTAAGCTTTGCCTGTCCAATCAAAAAGCGTAAACGGCTTAATTCTATCCTGGAATTGGGGATAGGCGGCCGCATATTCAGCATGGTGCATGTCATACCTGGTAGAGTATACTACGCAGTTGGGATATTTCTCCAGGTAATAATTGAATTCGGATATCCGGAAGCCTGTCTTTAGATTGGGAAAATAATCATCGAGAATCGCCAGTTTTCTTGGCGTCATATCACTTGTTTCCATGCCTGATCCCTCTATTCTTTTGATTTTCCTCAGGTATACAATTGTGATGTTGTGTTGTTTTATTTACATTTTACTTTTTTCCGCCTACTTGTCCTTATTTGACCAGTATTTTGCTTTCAGCGGAATTGGTTCCTCTCAGCCTCCTCATTTTTTTCTTCCTAATTCCCATGGATGGCATAAAAGTTGAAATTCTCCAGTGCCCAATCCATATGATAAAGATGGGTCCGGTAGGATTCGGGATCATGGATGGATGCGCAGTAAACCGTTCTCTTGCCCTGGTTTAGCTCGTTGAAGTACTCGAAATATTTCCACCTGTTGGTTTCAGCGAAGGATAAGTTCTTGTGCTTATTGTTCCTGATGCTAAAGCAGGTATTGGCAATTTTGTCAAGATGGCACCACTGGCTGCCTTCGCAGGCCTGACAAGGTATGGTTTGGGTCATATCGATGGGAATGTCGGTAGTAAATCCGGCTTTGAAGGGAGTATATTTATGTACTCTGATGGACAGTTCCGCATCCCCGTAACCGTTTTCTTCGCACCAGTATCCGATGAGGCTGATCAGTTCCGGCCTTAGGCACTGGCAGTGTCCGGGTACAAAATCAATGATTGTGCCCACTTCGCTGTTCTTTAACTGGAGATAACTTACGCCGTCTCTCTCCTGGGGGACGACATCCGGTTGAAAGGCCGGAAGGGGGTAAGCTCTGGGGATTCCCAGGAGCCCCACCTCCGGAAAGGTCTGAAAGATTTTCATAAAACGGCTGATCCAGTCGGGAACATAAAAAAATACATCGCTTTCCAGGACAATAAAATACTGGTCGGGCCTGCGGCGGGCCAGATTAAAATTGATGGGGTAAATCGGTCCGGAATTCACGGGAAACCTGGTTTTCGACTTGATGCGACTGTCTGCCAGGCTTTGGATATACTCCCAGGTGCCATCCTGGGAATTGTTGTCGATAATATGGAGCTCAAAATCATCCGTTGTTCTTAAAAGGGAACTTAAGTTTCTGACTGTTAATCCCATTCTATGGAAGGTAGAATAGCTGATTAAAGGAGGTGTCATAGATATCTCTCCGTATTCATGCCGGCAAAAACCGAAAGCAGAAATTTGATTTTTTTATGAACCGGTGCCTTTCCAAAGCTGGTGAGAGAATAGTTCTAATCATATTTATTTAGTATATTATTATCTTATGCAACCGGCGGGACATGTTGTGACAAAAAATGTGGGGTCAGGCTTGGCTTATTTGAAAGTTTTACTTATTCAAAGATAAATTTGCCCACCCCAGGTGGCCTGGTTTCGTCATAAGTTATGGTGCCGGTTTTTCGTGCCCATAACATACCAAAGGAATTTCCCCATCGAGAGAGAATTTATTACATAGCTGGCAAACCAGAATCATGTATCCTGGCTTGTTTTATGTTGCCGGCTTCTGCCCGGAAAGGACAAATCGCCATCGCGCATTTTTTCTTGTAACAGAACTGTGACAATTTGTGGGTATACTATAGTGCGGAAAAATTAAATTAAAAGAAAAACTTAAAACAGTTAGAAACAATTGGTGATTTGTAGGACAATCTTTTTAAGCTTCTTAAAATGAAATTTACTAAAAGTTTTGAATCAAACGGATTCCTTTGCGACAATTATTTATGCAGGAGAAGTAATTTGCCTATGAAACGTATTTATATAGCACTTATTATACTTGCTTTTTTATTACTCCGGGTACCACCGGCCTATGCCGAACCGCCTTCTGCCGAAAATCTTGTCACAGATGCTAAGGCATGTATTCTGATAGATTCCCAAACAGGTCAGGTGCTTTATGAGCAAAACGCGGATCTGCGCCTGTATCCTGCCAGCACTACCAAGATGATGACGGCAATCCTGGCGATTGAAAACGCAAAGCCCGGGCAGGTGATGACGGCTAGCCAGAAAGCCATCAACGAAATCGGTGCGGACGGCATGAATATTGGCATTATGCAGGGGGAAAAGATGACCATGGAGCAGCTATTGAAACCTCTGCTAATAAGTTCTGCCAATGAGGCTGCCAATATATTATCGGAAAACGTATTCAGCAGCCAAAGCGAATTTATTGATCAGATGAATAAGAAAGCCCAGGAGATTGGCGCCGTTAATACACATTTTGTCAATCCTAACGGCATGCATGACCCCGACCATTACACTACGGCGCGAGACCTTTCAACTATCGCCCGTTACGCAATGAGCCTGCCTGTTTTCCGTAATACTGTTTGTCAAAGGTCCTATCAGCTTGGCGCCACCAATAAGCATAGCAGCTGGCCTGTTTTATATACAAGCAACCCGCTCTTATACAGAGAATCAGAGTATTTTACAAAGGTGACAGGCATCAAAACCGGTTACACAAGTGAAGCCGGGCATAACCTGGTATCAGCTGCGGCAAACGACAAGGGGATGGAGCTGATTGCCGTTGTGCTGGGGGTTTCCGGCACCGGTGCCGGTGCCAAAGCCAGGAGCGCGGATGATTGTGAGAAACTTCTTGAGTATGGCTTTCAGAATTATGGAAGGCAAAATGTGATCGGCACGAACCAATTTGTCAAGAAAGTGAGTGTAAAAGATGCAAAAGATGATACGGAGTTAACTCTTGTAACAGCGGCATCTGTTGATTATGTTTTACCTTATGATAAAAGTCAGTGGAATATTGTATCGACTTCCCTCATTCCAACAAGCTTCCAAGCACCTATCCAGAAAGGGGAGGTTTTGGGATCTATTGAATATAGAAGGAACGGGGTTTTACTGGGAAAAACCGACGTAATTGCTGCGAATAGCGTGGAAATAAGTCCAATAACCATATTTTTTAAAAAAATACGGTATCCTCTTATCGGGGTGGTCCTATTTTTTATTTTAGGGATCATATTTAAAAAGGTGTCTAGGTCATTCCGGTGACGCGAAATATTCTAAACTACAGCATCTGTTAATTCAGATGCTTTTTTCTGCCAGACCATGATCCTGACGAATTGTCTTGTACCCGGAAAGATGGAAAAAATATTGTTAAAAATTAGCATAGATGTGGTACAATTTTAATGGTATTCTGTTCGTAAATGAGTTGTACAGGTGGGCCAGTATGATAAAAATCCTTCAAGTTATTACTTTATCAGAAATCGGCGGTGCCCAAAAGGTATTGTTTGATATTGTCCGTTCATTAAATAGGAAAGAATCCTTTGAGTTCCACGTGGCCTGCGCTCCCGGCGGTGAGCTGGTGGAGTGGTTGAAGTCAATGGAAATCAAGGTCTTTGAACTGCCTGAACTGGTTCGCCCAATTTCCCCTGGCCGAGATCTGGCTGCCTTTATTAAATTACACCGGATTATCAAGGAAAATAAATATGAGGTGGTACATTGCCACAGTTCCAAGGCAGGTATTCTTGGAAGGCTGGCGGCAAAATTGACTGGGGTACCGCGGATTGTATTTACCGTACATGGCTGGGGGGTAACGCCCCTGCAGTCCCCGTTAAAAAGGTTTGTGTTTGGCTTTTTCGAAAGGCTGGCCGGGAAAGCTGCTACCGATGTAATCTGTGTGTCTAAAGCAGATTTCGAAATGGGAAAAGGTTTTGTCCCGGGGAAAAAACTGAAGGTTATCTATAATGGGGTGGAATCTCTTAAAGGTTCCCCTGGTGGACTCCGGCAGGAAATTGACGTTGGGGAAAAGGATGTCATTGTTGGCATGGCTGCCCGGCTGAAAGAGCCGAAGGACCCCTTGTTTTTGCTGAAAACGGCTGAGAAGATACTACAAAAACATCAAACAGGTGTGTACTTTGTCTTGGTTGGGGACGGGCCTTTACGGGAAGAATGTGATGATTTTATAAGAGCTAATAAGCTCCAGAGCCGGATTCATCTGTTGGGGACAAGGCCAGATTTAATCCATTTGTATCAAGATTTTGATGTTTTTGCATTATTTTCTTCCTGGGAAGGGCTGCCTCTGACAATTTGTGAGGCGATGATGGCCGGTTTGCCGGTTGTGGCCTCTCAGGTAGGCGGGGTGGGGGAGCAGGTAACACAAGGATGGAACGGTTTTCTTTTGGACAAGCATGATGTTGATAAGGCGGCCGACTATGTGAACCGGCTAATTCTTAACGAAGCCCTGCGAAAACAAATGGGGGAAAACAGTAAGAAACGGGCAGAAGAATTATTTCGGATAGAACGAATGACGGAAGCGTATAAAGAGTTGTATTTAGCTTCTAACAAATAAACCTTGTGTTTATGGTCATGTGGACGCCTGGCCAAGGAGGAGCGGATTCCAAAATCCGGGTACAGTTACCGGAATAACTTGGGGAGCGTTGGATGCCTACTTAGTGATCAATATTTATCAGTATATATATGGAAGGGGCAAAAGGATGAAGGTTTTGGTAACCGGAGGGGCAGGGTTTATTGGTTCACATATTGTAGATTTGTTAATTGAGAAGAGTTATCAGGTAACAGTGGTGGACAACCTGTCTTCTGGGAAACGGGAGAATGTGAATACTCAAGCAGACCTTGTAGTTAAAGATATTAGAGATAATGATTTGATAAATCTTTTTGAAATACTCCGCCCGGATTATGTCATTCACCAGGCTGCTCAAGTGAGTGTACCCCGTTCCTTAAACGATCCTTTAGAAGATGCCCAGACAAATATCTTGGGACTGATTAATGTGTTGGAATGTTGCCGGAAAACCGGGGTGCGTAAAGTGGTATTCGCCTCGTCTGCAGCCGTATACGGCAACCCAGAATATTTACCTGTTGATGAGAGTCACCCCTGCAATCCATTGTCTCCTTATGGAATTTCTAAACACACCGCTTCTTATTATTTCAAAATATATCAAGAGTTGTATGGATTGGATTATGATGTTTTACGTTATGCCAATGTTTATGGCCCTCGTCAGGACCATCTGGGAGAAGGTGGTGTAGTGACGATCTTTATTAATAAGCTTTTGGCTGGGGAACAGCCGGTTATTTTTGGAGACGGGAACCAGACTCGGGATTTTGTGTATGTAGGTGATGTGGCGCGGGCAAATGTTATTGGCATGGAGGCATCAGGATGCCAGGTTGTGAACATCAGCACTGGGAAAGAAGTTACTGTTAATGAGCTTTATGGAACAATAAAAGATGAGTTGGGATCCAAGATGGCACCTGCCTACTCTCAACCCAGAGCTGGAGACATTTACCGAAGCTGCTTGGATAACTCTGCTGCAAGGAAAATGTTGGGATGGCAGCCTGAAATCTTATTGGGAGAAGGAATAAAAAAGACGATATCTTTTTTCCATAATATTAGGCTTACATGATTTAAGGAATGAAATAGATGTCAAATTAAAGGAAATTTTCGTGGAACGGAGAATTAGAGAGAAAGTATGCGAAGAGCAAGGGAGGCACTAATCATTGATAATACTTGTTAGTAGGGAAGCAGGTTTTATTGGGCCTAATTTTTTACGAATGAAGGATAGTGTGGAGATTTTAACAGGGAAGAAGACTGAAAAAGAGCCGTGGACGTATTCTATGATATGATAAGCTATGATAAAAGCTGGAGTGTGAAGATGTGGGCTCTAGTTTTTATTTTGACATTAATTAGGAGGAAAAAGATTAATGAGAATATCTATTATAGGGACCGGTTATGTTGGCTTAGTAACCGGGGCATGTTTATCGGAATTTGGTTTACAAGTCACATGTATGGATATTAATGAAGAAAAAATTGGGATGTTAAAAGAAGGTACAATTCCCATCTACGAACCTGGACTGAAGGATATTGTTGAGAAAAATATAAGATTAGGTAGGCTATTTTTTACCTCAGATATTAAAGAAACAGTAAAAAATTCAACGGTTGTTTTTATTGCTGTTGGTACTCCTCCCAATGAAGACGGTTCTGCTGATTTAAAGCATGTGTTATCAGCTGCTTGTTCTATTGCAGAAAACATGGAGGGATACATACTTTATGTTAATAAAAGTACAGTTCCAGTAGGTACTGGAAAGAAAATAAAAGAAGTCGTGAAAAAAGTTTTAAAGGATCGAGGAATTAATCTGGATTTTGATGTTGTATCGAACCCTGAATTTCTACGGGAAGGATCTGCAGTTGGGGATTTTATGCATCCTGATAGAATTGTCATTGGTGCTGAGAATGAAAAGGCTCGAGAAATCATGAAAAATGTTTATCATATTCTATACCAGAATAAACATCCTTTCGTTTTTACAAATATTGAGACGGCTGAGTTGATTAAATATGCTTCAAATGCATTTCTTGCTACTAAGATCACATTTATTAATGAGATAGCCAACCTATGTGAAGTAGTTGGTGCAAATGTTCAGGATATAGCCAGAGGAATGGGGCTAGATGAACGTATAGGTAAGTATTTTTTACATGCTGGTCCAGGATATGGTGGAAGTTGTTTACCTAAAGATACCAAAGCCTTGGTAAGTATAGGTGAGGAGTGGGGCATAGATGTTTCGATTGTGGACGAGGTTGTAAAAGCTAATGATCGACAGAAACTTCGTATGGTGGATAAGATTATCAGTGCAATGGAATATGTGGATGGTAGGAAAGTGGCAGTATTAGGATTGTCCTATAAGCCTGAGACTGACGATATGCGTGAAGCCCCATCTATTACGATTGTGAAAGAGTTATTAAAACGAGGTGCCATCATTAGTACCTTTGACCCTGTTGCCATGAAAAATGCTATGAGATATGCTTTTAAGAAAGACGAAATTTACTATGTTCCGAATGAGTATGATGCTGTGGATGGTGCTGATGCGCTGGTGATAATAACGGAGTGGAACCAATTTAGAAGTCTTGATATTGATTTAATTAGGGAAAAAATGTCTGGGAGGTTCTTTTTTGACTTAAGAAATATATATGATAGGAAAGTACTGGAAGAAGCAGGATTTGAGTACTATGGTGTAGGAAGATAGGATGTGAAATTGTGACGAATGTCACATGAGTTATTAGTTCTCGTGTCTTAAGGATTGTTTTCCAGATACATTAAGTGGTGTGTTTGATAATTTTATGATTTTTTGTCCAAATCTAAGAGGCAAAGATCATTAAAGTCTGAAAAATATTATAATCTATGATGGAGTAATTCGTTTGTCAGGAAAAAGGAAGGTATTGAATCTTTTAATGATGCTTGGCTGGATATAGGCTACTAAAGATCATTCCATGACGTCCTATCTCTATTAAAATTGATTTTAATCCACTAGCTCAGATTCTATTACTATTAATAAAGGTAGAAATGCAATAGATTCAGGAAAGTGAAAATACTTAAAAGTGTATTACTGACACGTAGCAGGACTTTAGTTTTTATCCGAAAAACGTTGATTACCAATGAGGTTACTGCTTTATCACTAACCTGTGAATTGATTAGGAAAGATAAGGATGATTATAATGAAAAAACATGCAATCTTAGGAATTTCTGGATTGTTTTTAGTTTTTGTTATTACATTAAACTCTAATATACAATCTTATGGAATTTATGGGGATGAATCAACACATCTGTTGCAGGCTAAAAGCATTGCATTAGATAAAGACCTTAAATTTTCTTATAAAGATGTCGAACATTTTTATGAAGACGGGTGGACCAATGCACCTGGAGGTTTATTTTTAAAAATAAATAATAAAGGAGAAGTTTTTTTCGCTAAACCTATACTCTATTCATTGTATTCTTCATTCTTTGTTTTCTTCTTTGGCACAAAAGGAATAATACTTGGTAATGGTATTTTACTTTATATTTTAATAGTTTTAAGCTATTTATGGTTAAAAAAATATAATTCAGAGTTACTATCTCTGATTTTTTCTTTATTATTTTACTTAGGGTCAAATGCATTTGGCTATGTTTTTGTCATTCATCCTGATATTTTTATAGCTACGCTCTTATTTTTATCTTGGTTTTTCTTGAATTTATATTGCGATACAGAAAATGAAAAATTATACGCAGATGATTTAGCCAATATCAAAGGATTAAATAGATCTTTTATATCGAAGAAATATCTCTTTTTGTTTGTTTCAGCAGTTTTTATGGGATTGAGCTTATATGAAAAATTACCATTTGGTATATTTTTTATTTGTGCAATAGTATGTTTAATTATTAAAAAATATTATAAAGGAGTTCTAATATTCTCAATAATAGTCACATGTGTATTCGTTATTCCGACATTAGTAAACATATTTCAAGATGGTAATTATAGCTCATATAAGGGAGAGCGCTACTATTTTGGGGATAATATTCCTGGAGTGAACTTCGGTAGTGAAAACTCACAAGAAAAATTTGATGCAAACTTAGTGAAAGAGTTTAAAAGCAAAGGGATTTCTCCACAAACTGAAGAGCTATTTTCATTTAAAAAAGTTTTAGTAAATTTAGTTCATACTAATATTGGATTAATTAGGTATTTTGCGGATTGGTTAATTGGAAGAAACTTAGGAATAATATTATATAGTTTTCCTATTATAGCATGTTTATTCTTTGCTTATAAGAATCGCGATAAAGTTTTTGTCTTAGTTATTCTTTTTGGTATTTTTACATATACTATTTTTTATTTTATGTTAATTCCGAATAATTTTTATGGAGGTTCAACCTCATTTGGCAATAGATATTTTTTACAAGTATTACCCCTTTTTATATTTTTAGTAAAAGAATTTACTGGATACAACTATTATAAACATTTAATTTTTATTAGTATAATATTTGTAACTATTTTTTTAGGACCTTTTTATCAAAACCCATATGCTTTACCATTAAGAAAATGGGATAATATTGAAAATAATTTTATTTATACAATTTTTCCTATTGAAACAACACAAATAGAAACAATATATTATGGTAGAAAAAATAGTATTGTCAAACTAAATGACGATGTTACTTTATATAAATTAAATGGTGTATATGATAATGAATCGGACGGAAATTTTTGGACAAAAGGAAAGCATACGTCTAATTTTGTAATTAAGTCATCAACAAGAATTAACCAAATTTCGTTTAATTTATATAATGGCTTTAAGATTAACAAGGTTAGAATACAATTTAGTAACCAAAACAAAACTCTTAACTTTATTCCATTTCAGTCTGAAAATATTGTAATTAATATTAGTGATATGATAGAAGTGAAACAAGGACTTAAGGCATATTGGGTATATAAATTTAGCATAGGTTCACTTAATGGATTTACTCCAAAGTTATATGTTAATCAAAATTTAGATGATAGATTTTTAGGTGTCAGAATTCAAAATATCATAGTGCAATAAAAAGCAGATTTTATATTTAGAAAAGAGAGCGAGGACACAATATGAATTCAGTAAATTGTATATCGTTAGTTATACCTTTATTAAATGAGCAGGATAGTATTAAAATATTATATAATAAGCTTACATCAATTTTAAAGGTAATTGACAAAGCATATGAAATAATATTTGTTGATGATGGAAGTAACGATAATTCTCCAGAAATAATTAGGGAGATATGTAGACAAGATATAAATGTAAAGTTAATTAGATTTCGTAGAAATTTTGGTAAAGCTACTGCTTTATCCAGTGGTTTTGAAATAGCAAAAGGGGATGTAATTATTACTATGGATGCTGATCTGCAGGATGAACCGAATGAGATTCCAAAAATGTTAGCCAAGTTAACAGAAGGATTTGATTTAGTATCTGGCTGGAAACTAATCAGAAATGATCCTATTTCAAAAACTCTTCCATCTAAATTGTTTAATAAAACGGTATCTTTTGTTTCTGGTTTAGAATTGCATGACTTTAATTGTGGATTCAAAGCTTATAGGAGAGAAATTATAAAAAATATCCAATTATATGGGGAAATGCATCGGTATATTCCAGCACTTGCTCATAATATGGGCTTTAAGGTAGGGGAAATACCTGTAAAACATAATGCCAGACAATTTGGAAAATCAAAATATGGGTTTAATAGGTTTCTAAGAGGGCTATTTGATTGTCTTACTGTGTTATTCTTGACTAAGTATGTTAAAAGACCACTGCATTTTTTTGGGAAATTTGGTTTAATTTCGGGGTTCGTTGGGGCCGTTATATGTATTTATCTCACAATTATTAAAATATTGGGAGAAAAGATTGGGAATCGGCCGTTACTTAATTTGGGAATTTTATTAATAATTCTTGGAGCACAGTTTTTTTCTACAGGGCTAATAGCTGAAATGATAACATTAAATAATCATAAAAAATATAATAAAAATAATCAGGTTCAAATATTAGAGATTATTAATATAAATGATAGCCGTTTGCAAAATGCTGTTAATTGATTAACTGTAAGAAAGTAACAAAAAGTAAGGTGACGATTGCCGTCATGAATAAAAAAAGTCGTGAAGAAATTAATTGTACCTTGTGTTAACTCGAAAAAACTGCACAGAAAAACAAGCCTCAATAACAAGAGATGTTATGAGCGTATAAAATTAAGCGATCAGGGGCTTGAGGCTACGGAAATATTTAGGTTGATGGATTCTATCAGCAAGTATAACAGTTATTAATTGTGTAATACCTGCCAGAAACAAATCAGCTTTGATTGTGAATCGGTCAGAAGTTTTGGTATTTCCAACAGCCATTGGATCTTTGAAAAATTGAATCGTCCTTTCGATGGTGCACCGGGTTTTGTATTCCGTAATCCACTCCTCAGAATCCCTGATAATACCGGGATACGAGCGAAGATCCTGACCAGAGGATGTATAAATCATTCGGCCAGAGGGCTTGTCCGTGCAAGGATTAGGACAATGGCAAAGGCGTTTTCTGCCATCCCAGTGGGTCTCAGGGCATATCCATTTAAATCTGTCACTTCGTCCTTTTTCCCTGGTCCATCCGCAAGGAGTCATAGCCTTAGAGGAATCTTTTGGGCAAAGAGGCCAGCCTGATTCGTTGTAACCGGGCTTAGCCAAACCGGTATTGGAGTTTCTAATGTTAAAAGGAATTAGTACCTTTTTAAACTTAAATTCTTTAAGGAGTAGGGGATACGTAGCAAAGGAATCAAATATGGCATCACCGAGAAATGTATCGTAAGAGACCTGGGGATGGAGTTTAAAGAAATCGGACAAAACGGGCTTTAAAGATTTGGAGTCGCTAATGGATTTATCCTCCTCCGGAGAGTCGGATTTCTTATCTACTTCGATTTCAGGATGTTTGGACATAAAATCCTCATCGAGAAACGAGATATTTCTAACGATGCCAAGCCCATTGGTCATAATGGCAAATTTGTAAGCATAGCAGAAACAACCGTTGATGTAAAGCTGTTTAACCTGATGATTGGCAGACGCGCAGGAGGGCATAAGGCCATAGGCCATTTTATAGACGTCGATATCAGGGTTATCTTTGTAAGCGCGTTTCAGTTTTTTGATAAGAGCGTTGATGAACTTGGGATTGTTCTCGGTCACATAAGGTTCAATACCGGAAGTATCGAACACCAGGGTAGAAGCTAGTTTAGCGTCAAGACTTTGGCAAATAGGCGCTGTGACGTCAACCAAATGATGGAAAAGAGATTCGATTTGAAGTACAAAATCTTGCTTAAACCTTGTAAACCGAGAATTGTCGGGTACTTTGCGAAAACCACAGAACTCTCTGGCTTCACGACAAAGGAGTAAAAAAAGAATCAGTAGTGAAACCGTGGGAATACCGAGAACTTTCTGAAGAATAAGAGCTGCTAACATGGAGGTTAGGGAATACTCCCGGTCTCTACCCAGGCTTTTGTAGTAGGACCAATAGAATGGAGCAGGGATAAGTGATGATAAATCCATGTGTTTTGACAGCAGTTCGAGGAATTTTGGTTTGTTGTTTTGTAAAACCTCTTCACAGTCTCGATACGTATCAGACAAAGAAAGTTGATAAAAATGTTTTACCATTTGTTCGTAATTGTCAAATCCTAAGCACCTAAAGTAAACAAAACAAAAAAGCCCAACCCAAAGGTTGGACGTAGATTCTCAATTTTTAGTTTTGTAGCAGTTAGCCGGGAGCTCTTTCGACCAAGGAACAAATTTCTCAATCAGTTCTGGATGTTGGTTGAAATCGGTATTCGGCATTTGTTTCAATAAATAGACTAGATATTCATAAACTTTCAGGTCGTTAGCCAGCGCAGTCTGTACGATGCTGTATACTATGGAGCTGTCGTGCGCACCGCGGTCCGTTTTCATTGTGACCCAATTCTTCCGGCCAATTGTGAAGGGACGTATACTTCTCTCGACTAGGTTATTGGTCAGCTCCAGTCGGCCATCCAAAAGGACATTTTCAAAATACGGCCACTGGTTCAACGCATAATTTATGGCTTCATAAGCATGGGATTTGGGTACAGTAATGGGCTTGGTCTCTTTAAGCCACGACAAAAAGGCATCCATCACCGGTTTTAACAGGGTGAGACGCTTGTTATGACGCTCCTCGGGGGTAGCATCCTTGTATTTCTTTTCAATATGGAACAGGTAGTCGCAATACTCCTGTCCCTTGAAGCAAACGGTTTTCTTTTGCTCCTCCGGACTTAATGCTTTAATAGCATCAGTGAATTTGCGTTTAATATGGGCGAGACATCCAACCACCGTGATTCCCGGCTCCAAACGATGGTAAACCTCGTAGCCATCTGTATGCAAAAAACCAGAGTAATCCTTTAGGAACTCCTTGGCCGATTCCGTAGCCCGGCTTTCATGGAATTCATAGTAGATAATTGGCTCGTCATGGACCCCGCTGCAGTAAACCCAGATATAGCATTTTTTCTTGGAGTCTCTGCTGTCCTGCTGCACGACACGGGTCCAAGTTTCATCGGCGTGCAAGATGTCTTTGCTCAGAAGGACATTTCTCATATGGGTATAGATCTTTGAAAAGTATTCCTCCGAACATTGGAGTACCCAATTGCTCATATTCTGCCTAGAGATCCTGACGCTGTCCATCCGGTCAAACTCTCGCTCAATCCGGGCAAGTGGCATTGCATTGGTATATTTGCTATTGATGATGCCAGCGATCAACTCCGGGGTAGCAAAACTTCCGGGAATCGGCAAGTTGGGCATATTAGCACGAACGAAGGGTATTTTATCACCTTCACCTTGATTCTTTTCACACGTACGGCAGGTATAGACATGACGGCGGTGTTCCTCAACTTCGAAATGAGCTGGTACAAGTTTCAGTGTCTTAGTAATTTCAACTTTCATATCGTGTAAAGGACTGTCACACACTGGACAAACCTGCTGTTCTGCAGGAAGCTCATGTTCAATGACGGTGACCTTCAAATCTTTAAAGTCTTGTTCACGCTTACCCTTTTGTTTGGGTTTTCTGGGGGTCTTCGCCGTCGCTTCTTCAAAGGTCGGTTCTGGCACTCCTTTCTGAGCAGTGGCTTCGACTTCGTTGAATAAGCAGAGTTGATCCAAGCCATCAGGATAGGATACAGAATCACCGCTGGAACCATACTTCTTATGGTTATTCAAACGAATCATCTCAATGAGACGATTCATATTCTGAGTCAGTTCGGTAATGGCCTTATCTTGCTTTTCGCAGTGTGCAGCTAGTTCTGCTTGTGACATTTCCATGTAATTCAGTTGTGGTTTTTGAGGTAACTTTATCTCGTTATTCATGTCCTTATTATATAAGAATTTAACGAGAAATCACAGGATAATAGCGGTAAAAAGCCCTGAAACAGGGGAAATACAGCAATTATTTTAGGTGCTTTTCCGCAAAACCGGTTAAAGGATTATCCGCTGCTTAACAGGCTTATGTGCTGATGGCTGATCCATTGATAAACCATCTAAAAGCCATCTAAACTGCCGTTCAGAAACCTCAAGGACCTGTTTGTTTTCGTAAAACTTCCATCGGAAGATACCACGGCTCAATTTGCGATAGTATAACCACCAACCGTTATTAGACCAATGAAGGATCTTACATTTATCACAGGTCCGGTTACAGAACACGTAAAGGCAGTTTTCAAAAGGGTCCATTTGTAACTGCGTCTGGACCAATGTAGCAAGACCTTCGATGCTTTTTCGCATATCGCAGGGCTTGCAAGAAAGGAATATTCTAAGGCCAGCAGCATTTAAACCCATGTGGAACGAATAGCAGCAATAGCTTCGCGTAGAGTCTCTGCTTGAAAGCCTGAATACAGCTCGATAGAAATCACACCGATTTTAAGAATGACCGGAACTTCTTTTAAGGATGGTTGCTTCAGCTCAATAAAGGTTTCTTGTTTGAGGCCAGCTTTGTTTTCGCGATTGCACTTGGTAAGCCAGTACCGAAGTGTGCTGATGCTTAGGTTATGTTCCGTACACCATGCGGTAGCAGTTAGGCCAGAAGCACGAAAATCGTTTACCTGCTGGCGTCTGATCATGGACTGCTCTTCAAGAGTCAAGGATAATTCCTCCCCTAAATAGTTTTGAGGTTATTATCCCAATTCTTAAAGGAAGTTGCTATGTGCAAAGTTTTTGACAATTACGGAGCAGGGATAAGTGATGATAAATCCATGTGTTTTGACAGCAGTTCGAGGAATTTTGGTTTGTTGTTTTGTAAAACCTCTTCACAGTCTCGATACGTATCAGACAAAGAAAGTTGATAAAAATGTTTTACCATTTGTTCTTCTCCTTTATGAGTAAAATTTGGTGTGCATAGCTATATTTTACAAGATCTAGAGGAGAAGAACAATTAAAATTGAAGCTTTAAGTCCTTGATATTCAAGGGCTGCAAGGTTTCACAAACGTCTAACTATAAATGAATGAAGGAGAAATACTCAATGCAACAACCAAATCTATCAGAATCACTAGTAAGGTGGGATAAAATATCTAGGTATTCAGACTGGATGTATAATAATTTCAAACATTATCTAGGTAATAGAATTTTGGATATTGGATCAGGTACAGGAACTTTTGTGGAAAAATTTCTCAAAAAGAACAGTTTGGTAATGGGTACTGATATCTTCGAAAATCAAGTAGAATTTATGAAACAAAGATTTAAAGATTTTCCGAATTTTACATGTTTATTAGTGGATATTGAAAAATCAGATATTAGCTTCTTAAAAGAATATAAATTTGATACAATAACCTGTATTAATGTATTGGAACATCTTAGCGATGATTTAGAAGCATTAAAAAAGTTTGTTACTATATTTAATAAAGAAGGTACAATTATTATCCTTGTTCCAGCTATGCCTTTTTTATTTTCTGATATGGATAGAGCCTGCGGCCATTTTAGAAGATACAAAAAGGGAATGATTGCTGAAAAAGCAATGAAAATTGGTTTAAAGGTTTTGGAAGATAAATATATGAATTGCCTGGGAATTGTACCCTATTATATAAAAAGTAAGTCGACCAACAAAGGAACCTTTTCTGATTCTTTAGGAAATGTAGATTCTAGATTATATAATTTGTTCTCGTCCCTGCTGGAACCTATGGAAAAATTGATTAAACCACCTTTAGGTATTTCAGAGATTATAATACTGAAAAAATAAATTTTACTCTTATTTACAAGGATGGTAATTACAGTGGGAAAAATAAATGAATAATTTGTTCGAGAAACTAAAAAAGAGTATATTCGCTAAGCAAATAAGTTATTTATTGATTTTTATATCTTTTGCATATATTTTTTATTTACTAAGCATTAACTGGAAGAAATTAATATACACGCTTCCCCTCGATAAAATGTTGGCTTCTATCTTTTTAGGTAGTATATTTTATGGTTTGAATACGATATTACTAGCTTATACATGGTATCGCTTACTCAAAGTACTAGGTGAAAAAGTCGATTATAAAACTAGTCATTATATTTTTGGTTATTCTCAAATAGCAAAATATATTCCGGGCAATGTAATGCATTATTTGGGTCGGTTTGTCTTATCTAGAAATTCGGGTATGTCTGAAAAAAATATTTTGACAAGTATATTTTTGGAAACACTTCTTTTAGCATTTTCTGCATTATCGATTACCTTTGTTACAGTATTTTTTTTTGAATGGAATACAATTTTTAATATAATCTTTAGAAAACTTATCATTATATTTTTTATAATTTTGTTTATTACTGCAATAATTTTTTTATTAATATTTATTTTTAAAAAGTATAGATCTATAACCAAACTGGGTTATTTTTTTAAAACTATATATCAAAAATATGTTTTTAGAGAATTATTTTATTCATACTTAAAATATTTTTCATTTTTTGTTTTAAATGGCATTTTTTTATGCTTTTTATCAAAAATAATGTGGATGATTAATTTAAAAAGCAATATTTTAATTTTTATTGGAGCATATGCTGCTTCTTGGATAATTGGTTTTGTTACTCCTGGTTCCCCAGGTGGAATAGGTGTCAGAGAAGCTTTATTAATTTTAATTTTACAGATGTATATTTCAGAGTCTCAAGCTGTTACTCTTGCTCTTGTTTTTAGAATAATTACTACTCTTGGTGATATTTTATTTTTCTTTTCATCAAGTTATCTTAATGTAAAATATTTAAAAATTAAATCTTAATTGAGGTCTATTGATCATCGGAATAGTACTAATTTGAAGGAATCTCCAAAAATATAAAGGGGTTAATCTATCTAATATTTGCGTGTTTTAAAAATATAAACATTTGGTAATATGATGTAGCAGGAATTTAATAATACAGCAAAGAAATAGTCGAAGGAACAGAGGTGATGTAATGATTTTTCCTGTGATACTAGCTGGGGGAAAAGGGGAGAGGTTTTGGCCTCAAAGCCGGGAAAAAAGGCCCAAGCAGTTTCTTAACTTAATTGGAGAAGAGTCTCTATTACAGCTGACCGTAAAACGGTTGTCCAATCTAGTTCCATTTACTAATACATTTATTGTGACAGGACAGAATTATGTTGGCCTTGTGCAGGAACAACTGCCCCAACTGCCGGTAGCTAATATAATTGTGGAGCCTATGGGTAAAAATACTGCTGCTTGTACAGGATTGGCTGCTGTTTATTTGGAACGGATCAATCCAGAGGGTGTGATGGTTGTTTTGCCATCTGATCATTTAGTTGGGGATAGTAAAGAATTTCTTCAAGTGGTAAAGGCAGGCATTGCACTTGCTCAAGAAGGTGATTTTCTTATTACTATGGGGATAACCCCTTCTCATCCAGAAACTGGTTATGGCTATATAAATTATGGGGAAGAGTATGGTATTTATGAATCTTATCCTGCTTTTTCAGTGCGTCGTTTTGTGGAGAAACCTGATTTACAAACCGCTAAAGAATATTTAGAATCAGGTGAATTTCTGTGGAACAGCGGGATGTTTATTTGGAAGGTTTCTACAATACTAAAAAAGATAGAAAAATATATGCCTGATCTTTTTCAGGCCGTGCAGACGATTAAAAATTCTATAGGTACTAGGCACGAAAAGGAGGTTTTATTCCGAGAGTACTGCAGATTGGAGAGCATTTCTTTGGATTATGGGATTATGGAATTGTCTGATCATGTTTTTGTGTTTCCTGGTAATTTTGGTTGGGATGATATTGGAAGCTGGACATCTTTAAGCAGGATTAAGGAGACTGATGATAAGGGAAATGTTTTTGGGGGAAACGTAGTCGAATATGGTGCTCAAAACTGTATTGTAGAGAGTTCGGAAAAGCTAATTGGTGTAATTGGAGCAGAAAATCTCATTATAGTGGAAAGTGATGATGCTTTTTTGGTCTGTTCTAAAGAGCATGCTCAGGATATTAAAGGGTTGTTGCAGAAGTTGAAACAGGAAAAAAAAGTAAAATACCTATAGGGTTATATCAATGGAGGGGTTTGCTACGTGTAAGTCGGAAATAAAGTTCGGGACAGATGGATGGAGAGGAATTATCAGTGATTCTTTAACTTTTGAAAATGTTCGCGTGGTGGCACAAGCTATTGCTGACTATCTTCAAGGGATAAATCAAGGTGATAAGGTGTTTGTTATTGGGTACGATACCCGCTTTCTATCCCGACAGTATGCAGAGGAGTGTGCGCGGGTAGTAGCCGCCAACAAAATAAAGGTGTTTTTAACAGACAAAGTTGCTCCTACCCCAGTGGTATCATATGGAGTAAAACACTTGCAGGCTAGTGGAGCTATTATGGTTACAGCTAGTCATAATCCTGCAGAATATAACGGAATTAAGTTTAAGGCTCCTTATGGAGGGTCTGCTTTACCCGAGATAATTACTGAAATTGAGAAGAATTTATACTGCAAACCAGTAAAGATCATGAATTTTTTTGAGGCCTTAAATCTGGGTATTGTTCAATATTTTAATGCGGATGAACCGTATTTGAATCAAGTAAGACGATTTATCAATTTCGATCTTATTAAAAATGCTAATTTAAAGGTTGTAATTGATCCTATGTACGGTGCAGGAGCAGGTTATGTCAGGACATTATTGGAAAATACAAGTGTTTCAGTTACAGAAATTCGGGGTGAAAAAAATCCAGGTTTCGGGGATATTTCTCCTGAGCCTATTGCTAAAAACTTAGATTTGCTAAAAAAAATTGTATTAGAGGAGCAAGCGGATATAGGGTTAGCCACTGATGGAGATGGGGACCGTTTAGGAGCTATTGATAACCACGGAAGTTTTGTTAATTCTCACCAAATCTACGCACTTTTTCTACGCTATTTAGTAGAACAAAGAAAATGGTCCGGTGGAGCGGTCAAGACCTTTTCGACTTCAAAAATGATTGATTGCCTAGTAAAGAAATATGATATTCCTGTGTATGAGACTCCTATCGGGTTTAAATATATTTGCGCTCTTTTTTTGAAAAAAGACATTTTAGTTGGTGGGGAAGAAAGTGGAGGTATTGGTTTTAAGAACCATATTCCCGAGAGGGATGGAATTTTGTCCAGCCTCCTTCTTTTAGAGCTTATGGCTGCTCATCGAAAAAACCTGAGAGAGATTCTTGATGATTTAATGAATGAAATAGGACCATTTTATTATGAGCGGGTGGATCTGCACATTTCCAACGAGCGAAAGAAACTTGTTCTGGATCTGCTTCGTAACAATACTCCTGATAAAATTGCCGGTATTGATGTCATAAAGGTTGAAACCATGGATGGGGTTAAATGCCATCTTGCTACGGGAGGATGGATATTATTCCGATCCTCAGGAACAGAGCCGGTGGTACGGATCTACGTTGAAGGATCATCTCCAGCCGAAGTGCAAAGCGTATTAAAAAGCGGCATTAGTTTTGTTGAAGGGAAATAACAATGATTAGTCAGCTCAAAGAGCTATACTTATATAGAGAAATGTTAAAAAATTTAGTGTCCATGGAGCTTCGGGCTCGTTACAAAGGATCTGTGCTTGGTTTTGTATGGACTTTTATAAATCCACTTTTAATGCTGGTGATTTATTCCTTTGTTTTTTCTTTTGTAATGCGGATAAAAATTGAAAATTATTCTATGTTCCTATTTGTAGGACTTTTGCCTTGGACTTTTTTTCAGAATTCAATTTTAATGAGTTCACCTTGTATTGTTAGTAACGGAAATTTAGTTAAAAAGATTTATTTTCCAACGGAAATACTGCCTTTATCCATTGTGATTGCAAATCTGTTAAATTATATTTTTAGCTTGGCTATTTTGCTTCCTGCCTTATATTTATTTGGTATTAAACTTACTGGTTGGATAAGTCTATTTCCAATTATTCTTTTAGTGCAGTTAATACTGGTATCTGGTATATCTTTACTGATCAGCAGCCTTAATGTGTATTTTCGTGATTTACAACATATTGTAAATGTTTTTTTAATGGCCTGGTTTTATATTACCCCAATTTTGTTTCCACCGACAGTTATCCCTGAAAACTATAAGTGGTTAATTGAAGCAAACCCTATGGCACCGATTATTATAGCTTACCAGGATATTTTCTTTTATGGTAAAAGCCCTAGTGGTACATCTTTATTTGAGGTATTTCTTGTTGCATTAGTTATTTCAGTGACAGGATTTCTTATATTTGGAGAACTTAAACGGAATTTTGCAGAGGAGATTTAGCCTTGGAGGTTTTAAATGATTGCAATTGAAGTTAAAGGTGTTTATAAAAAATTCCGCATTTATTATGATAAGAATAAGACTTTAAAAACACATATTCTCTTTTGGAAAAGGCAGAGATTTGAGGAATTTTGGGCCTTAAAAAATGTTAATTTTACTGTGGATACCGGAAAAACTATTGGTTTAATTGGACAGAACGGATCAGGTAAAAGTACACTACTCAAGCTGCTCACAAAAATCATTTTTCCAGATCAAGGGAAAATTAACCTCTACGGAAAAGTGTCAAGCCTTTTGGAATTAGGAGCTGGATTTCATCCCGATTTCACTGGAAAAGAAAATATTTATATGAATGCATCCATTTTGGGTTTGACGAAGCGTCAAATTGACAATCGTTTAGGGGAAATCATTCAATTTTCAGAGTTGGAAGAATTTATAGAGAATCCTGTACGGACCTATTCTTCAGGAATGTATATGCGTTTAGCTTTTTCGATTGCTATTAATGTCAATCCAGATATTTTATTGGTTGATGAAGTTTTAGCTGTTGGAGATGCATCATTTCAAAAAAAGTGTTTGGAAAAAATCAAAGAGCTTAAAAGAGATGGCAAAACGATTGTTTTTGTTTCTCATGATCTTAGTATAATAGAAAAATTATGTGATGAGGTCATATGGGTGGACGGTGGGATAATTAAAGAGCGTGGGCAGTGTCGTAGGGTTATTGACAGTTATTTAGTTTTTTTGGCAGCCAAAGAGAATCAAAAAATGATTCACAAAAATGAAATGACCAACAAAAAAGAAGCTTTATCTTCCGGTTCTGAAAATCAGACCTCAGATGTCCGAAAGGTAACGGATTCTGAACCTTCTGTAGTTGACCGTTGGGGAAATATGAAGGTATTAATCAGTGATGTTAAATTTTTAGATGAAAACGGGCAAATAAAATATGTTTTTGATACAAGTGAAAAATGTGTGATAACTTTTGATTATGAAGTAAAAAATAGAATTCAGGATATTGTTTTTGGCATTGGCATTTATACCAGCGATGGTATCTGCTGTTATGGGACAAATACTTATATTGAAAGAGTTGATCTAGAGAAAATTAGTTTGCAGGGAAAAATCTTTTTTGAGATTCCTGTGGTATCTTTGATTGAGGGGACCTATTTAGTTGATGTAGCGGCTCATGCCTCTGATGGATTACCTTATGATTATCATAGCAGAAGATATTCCTTTAAAGTCCATTCCGAAATAAAAGATGTGGGAATATTTCGCCCAGAACATAAATGGCGGTTTTTATAATTAGGGAAAAGAGGTAACTAAAGTGGACAACATTTATAAAGATAATTTAACAGTGCCGGAGATAATGGCCTTGATTAAAAAAGGTTTAGAGAACAATAATTTAACTGATGTTCTAGTTAACTCTGCTGAAACCGAATCCGTTTGTGATACTTTAGGGGGAGAACATGAAAAAGATGACCAATTAGATAAAATGTCCCAACACTGGTGGGTACACCCTCATAGGCCGGTGGAATCCCACAAGCGCAGGTTACAGTTTGTACATGTTTTTTTAAAAAAGATAATTAGGAAACTGTTAAAATGGTACATTAATCCTCCTTTTGAAGAACAGTCTCGTTTCAACGATATGGTGGTTAGATACCTGAAAAGAGTTAATATACACTTAAGTGAATTAGATAAAAAGTTAGCCGATATAGATAGAGACGCAACCATTAGTTATTTAAATTTTGAGAACAATTTTCGAGGACAGTCTGACGTGGTTAAGCGAAATCAAGAGGTCTATCTTCCGTATTTTTTAAACAGAAAAAATGTTTTAGACGTAGGCTGTGGTCGAGGGGAGTTTGTGGAATTGTTGGTTTCCCATGGGGTAAGCATAACAGGGCTTGATGTTAATGAAGAAATGGTTTGTTATTGTCGAGATAAAGGTTTGCCGGTGTTTAAGGAAGACTTTTTTGACTTTCTAGCTAAGACCCCTAATGAGTCATTAGACGGAGTGTTTATGGCACAGGTTATTGAACACTTAAAACCCTATCAAATGGTGGAAGCTGTTAACTTGGTTTATGAAAAACTAACACATGGGTCTTACTTTGTTTTGGAGACTATCAATCCCGAGTCTTTGTATGTATTTGCACATAGTTTTTATATCGATTTGACTCATGTTCGTCCGCTTCATCCGCAGACTGCGAAGTTTATTTTTGAATCGAACGGTTTTTCCGAGGTTGCGTTACTGTATTCTGGTTTTGTCGATGGCAGTAAACAGGTTCCATTCATCGATGCTTCTCAAAATTTAATTTCAAATATTCAAGAATTAAATCAAGGTATTGAAAGACTTAATAAGTTAATTTATGGACCCCAGGACTATGCTGTAATTGGGAGAAAGTAACGTTAGTAGCGAGGTTAAAACAATGAAAATTGCGTTGGTGGGCCCCAAATCAGTACCATACGTTTTTGGCGGCATGGACAGGTTTTATAATGGGTTAATACAATCATTGATTGAGGAAGGACATAATGCAGACTTAATTTTAATTCCTGTTGATGAGAACAGTTTTGAAGGCATATTAAAAGGGTATCATGATTTTTATTATTTAAATTTGGACCAGTATGATCTGGTTATTTCTTGCAAAGCGCCTTCCTTTATGATTCAACATAAGTGTCATTTAAATTATTTAAACCATAGGATGAGGGTTTTTTATGATTTGTACAGTTACCGGGATTACCAGCACGAGTTAAATAAGAAATTGATCCAAAAGCTTGATAACTGGGCTTTAAGTCCCGAACGGATAAAGAAGCAGTTTGCCATCGGGGAAACAGTAGCAAATCGCCTAAAAAAGTGGGGAGGATTGTCATCGCAGGTGGTGTACCATCCCACAAACCTTAACTCTTTTAAAACCGGAAAGTATGAATATTTTTTGGCCGTAAGCAGGTTGCATCATCTTAAACGGGTAGATCTAATTATAGAAGCATTTAAACTGTTTCCATCGGACTACGCAATAGAACTTCATGTAGTAGGGGAAGGACCGGAGGAGCAACAATTGAAAAAACTAGCGGCAACAGACTCTCGCATTAAGTTCATTGGACGAGTTTCTGATGATAGACTTGTTAATGAGTATGCTGATGCCCTGGCCGTTTTATTTACTCCAGTCAACGAAGATTTAGGAATGGTTACAATTGAGGCATTTATGAGTAAAAAAGCAGTTGTTACGTGTACGGACTCAGGTGAGCCGGCGGTAATTATAAAACATTTAGAGAATGGGATGATAGCTCAGCCGAATCCCGACAGTATTTTTTTTACCATGCAATATTTACTAGATCACAGAGATCAGGCCTCTCTTATGGGTGAAGCTGGGTATCAAATTGCACAAAAGATTACCTGGAGAAATGTAGTAAGGACCCTTTTGGATGGTGTTGAGAAGGAAATCCAGGCAAAAACGGAAAAATCTGCGAAAGTAGTGATTACAGATAATCAAATTCTTGATCCTCCGGTCGGTGGTGGTCGTATTCGCATATACAATTTGTTTCGGAATCTGCCTGATAAATTTGATTGCACTTACGTGGGAACTTATGATTGGTTAGGACCATCATATCGAGAGCAACAGCTTGCGCCAACTTTACGTGAGGTTGTCACACCGCTCACAGTCCCTCACTTTGCTTTTGATCGGATATTTCACCGACTTACTGGTAGAAAAGTAACTATTGATGTTACTATTCCTTGGTTATTGAGGTTTTCCCCTAAATATCAAAGAGTGTTAAAAGAGAATTTATTAAATGCATCTGTTGTTGTGGTATCACATCCTTGGGTATATCCTTATGTAAAGAGAGCTATTAAAAATTTAGGTAATAAGCCAGTTCTTGTTTATGATTCTCATAACTGTGAGTATGTAGTAAAGAAGCAAATATTGGGTGATTCGCTAATTGGGCGTATGTTGGTTCGAAACATTTTTTCTGTAGAAAAACAATTATGTCAGGAAGCAGATATCATATTTGTTTGTTCATCAGAAGATGTAGGCAAGTTTGGAGACCATTATCGAGTATCTAAAGAAAAAATGGTTTTAATCCCTAACGGAGTAATGGTTGACGAGATACTACCGTCTAAACAGGAAGAAAAAGTAAGATGTAAGCAGGATTTAGGATTGCCTCCAAACATATGTGGAGTATTTGTAGGAAGCAATTATGACCCTAATGTTGATGCCGTGAAATTTATAGTTGATATATTGGCACCTCAACTCCCTTATGTAAATTTTCTTATTGTAGGTGGTGTAGGGGAAGGATTTTTACAAGCCATGGCGGATTCTAATGAGTTGCCGAACAACGTAAAGATATACGGAATAGTAGACGATGAGAAAAGAAATTTAGTTTATAAGGCGGCGGATTTTGCGGTAAACCCCATGTTCCGTGGATCAGGAACAAACATCAAAATGTTTGATTTTATGTCGGCCAAACTTCCGGTTGTCAGTACTCCTACTGGAGCAAGGGGGATTGATGCGGAATATGGAAAGGATTTTATTGTCTGTGCTCCTGAACAGATGTTAACAAATATTCAGAGTTTACTTTCACAACATGAAAAAATGGAACAAATGGGGGAAAATGCACGAAGACTAGTTGAAAAATTGTACGATTGGAAAGTTATTGGACAAAAAGCCGGAGAAGTGTTACAAGGTTTCCTTGGGGAAGGGTAAAAAATGAAAATCTTGATGGTATCAACCTATCCACCGATGAAGTGTGGCATTGGAACATATGCTTTTCAAGCAGTCCAAAAATATAGAAGTGAAGGAAATATTGTAGATACGTTGACTCCTCATGAGGGTAAGGGTGATTTTGTAGAAGACTTGTGTGGGAGTTTTAAAATACTAAAACTGTTGAAGTATGTCTTCTTTTATAATAAAGTTATTATTCAATATCATGCTTCTTTTTTCTATCGGAACGGGCTTGAGAGATTACTTACCCACTGCTCTTTTATTATAGTTATGTTGTTATTCCGGAAGTTTGAAGTAATAGCACATGAAATAAATTATCCATTAAACAAGGATACCATCAGACTTAGAGATTATTTGGAAAATTTGCTGGAAAGAATTAAGTGGGCTGTAACTCCAAAGATTATTTTTCACACCAATACAGAGCTTCAAGACTTTAAGAAGTTTTTTAAAATTAATCCTGGTAAAAACAAGGTGTCAATTTATCCACCACATTATTTTTTCTATAAATTTAGAGATATTAGTCAATTCGATGCTCGGCAAGAATTAGGGCTAATACCAGGGAAAATTTTTTTATGTATTGGGTTTATCCAGCCTCATAAAGGATTTGACCGGGCAATAAAGGCATTTAACAAATATCATAGTACCAATATGCATCTTTATGTAGTAGGTTCTCTTAGGTTAGCTTATAAAGAAACGATAGACTATTTATCTAACCTTAAGTTTCTAGCTGCACAAAGCTCCCAGGTGCACATAATTGAACAATTTGTCTCTGATGAGCTATTTGATACGTGGATTTCAGCTAGTGATGTGGTGATTGTTCCGTACCGGGAAATATGGTCTTCAGGAGTAATGGGTCGAGCTAAGTTATTTGATAAGCCTGTTATTGCTGCAAAGGTAGGGGGCCTTAAGGAACAGGCTGAGGGAAATGATCTGTTTTTTTCTAATGACAAACAATTAGAATATATTTTTGAATGTTTTGGCAAGTTTTAATAAACAGACAACAAACTTCTAAGTTTAGAATCTACTGCTCCTGTGTATATCAGCATCAGAAATATATTTTTTAGTAGTGTTTTGTACTATTAGTAGTGAAGATTTATGAAGGAAGTATAAGATGATTAATCTGAGTATTGAGTATAAAAGGAGAAAATAGGAGATTTTTATGAACAATGTATTCAAGTTATTTCAATGATTATCAAGAATAACAGAGAATGTGGATACTATGTAAATTATCTAATGTTATACGCATTTTATGATTTATAGAACCTTAATAATTTAATCACACTTATTTCCAGTAAGCAATATGAGGCAACGATTTTATTTTCTAATGGATACTGGGACTATAAGATATTTGTATTTACTAAATACTAAGGTTATTATTATTATGGTATAGTGAGAGCGAGTCTAAAAAAAGATGAGAATTGGGATTGATGCCAGATCACTAACTAGGATAAAAACCGGAATTGGACAGTATACGGCAAATTTGGTACGGTCAATGGCTCAGTTAGCTCCTAATGATGAGTTTATTCTTTTTTCAAACCAGGAAATTGTTTTTCCAAAGGAATCAAACTGTCACTTTGTTGTAAAAGGCCAAGGGGTAAAGAGCAATGTCTGGCTACAGACGGTAATGCCTTGGTTGCTTTTAAGGTATGGGGTTGAACTTCTGCATTCACCTGCTTTTCTACTACCTTTAATAAATAGGGTTCCTTCTATAATTACTGTCCATGATTTAGTTCATGAAATCTATCCGGATACTACTGATATAAAAAACCGTTTACCTTTAAAGTTACTTTTACCTTTATCATTAAAAAAGGCTGGAAAAATTGTTGCTGTGTCAGAAAACACAAAGAAAGATATTTGCCAATATTATAATGTTGACGTTTCCAAAATTCAGGTGATCTATTTAGGATGTGATAGTCGTTTCCAGCCTGTTTCTGATAACAAGCTGATCCATGAGGTCCGAAAAAAGCACGGTCTTCCCGAAAAATATATATTAACAGTCGGAACCCTTGAACCAAGAAAAAACCTGATAGGGTTGTTTAAGGCTTTTTCCAAAATGTTAAAGATCTGCCCAGAAACGGAATATCGTCTGGTGGTTGTAGGTATGAAAGGATGGAAATATAGCAAAGTTTTCTCCGAGTTCAAGGGGTTAAATCTGGAGGGGAAAGTGGTAATTGCCGGCTATGTCCCAGATAATGATTTACCTTTGATTTACGGAGGAGCAGATGTTTTTGTTTTTCCTTCATTTTATGAAGGATTTGGTCTTCCTCCTTTAGAAGCGATGTCCTGTGGCATCCCAGTTATTACTTCTAATGTTGGGTCTTTACCGGAAGTGGTAGGAAACGGAGCACTATTCATCGACCCACGTGATGAGAGTGATTTGTGTCAGAAGTTAATTTCAGTGTTATTTGATGCAGAGCTTAGAAGGAATTTAATTATTCGTGGCCAAGAGCAAGTTAAGAAGTTTTCTTGGCAACATACGGCACGAGAAACTCTTGCCCTTTACCGTGAACTTTGGATAAAAGAAAACAAAAAAGGGGTAAATTTGTGAAAGTAATAATCAGTGCACTTCAGGTTTCTAACAATAATTCTGGAATTGGTCATTATATTATGAATATGACAGATGCTTTAGTAAAGAACTTTGATCACTCATATATAATTTACATTTCAAAGGGTGTTAAAGGAGATTATTGGACTAACGAGAAAAATGTTAAGGTATGCCAAAAAGATTTTGATAAGACCAGTTTTTTCCAAAGGAATTTTTTTGAGATATTTTGTTTTGGACCAAACGTCAACCGCTTTTATCCTGATGTGTTTTTTGCTCCAGATACAAAGCTTCCTTTGGGTTTAGATAAAAGAATTAAAAAAATTGTTACAGTTCATGATTTGGCTGTATTTAAGTACCCCGAGACATATCAAAAATCTCGTGTATTATATTGGCAGAAGTATTTTGATTCCTCTGTAAAACGAGCGGACAGGGTCATTGCCATTTCATATGCAACAAAAAATGATTTGCAGGAGATTCTACATGTGCCGGAAGAAAAGATACAAGTAATATATAATGGGGTGAGTTCTATTTTTAGACCGGTTAATGACCCTAAAATATGTCTTGAAGTAAAGGCTAAATATGGGTTGCCGGAAAGGTTTATTTTGTTTGTGGGAACTTTTTCACCTCGAAAGAATTTAGGCCGTTTGGTCGATGCCTTTGCTAGACTTCATAATGAAGGTAGTTTACCCCACAAGATGGTTATTGCTGGAGAAAAAGGATGGAAATTTAAACAGGATTTGGAACGGGTTAAAGCTCTTAACCTAGAAAATGATATTATCTTTCCAGGTTTTATTTCTCACGAAGACCTTCCTGTAGTATATAGCCTTGCAGATGTCTTAGCGTATCCTTCTCTATATGAGGGGTTTGGTCTGCCTCCCTTGGAGGCGATGGCATGTGGAACTCCAACAATTATTTCTAACACCTCGTCGTTGCCGGAGGTAGTGGGAAAGGCGGGGGTACAAGTTAATCCGTTTTCAATAAGCAGTATTACGGAAGGACTATTTCATCTCCTTACTGACTCTCAGCTTAGAAAAAGATTAATTCAATTAGGTTTTGAACGGGCCAAATTTTTTTCCTGGGACAAGGCTGCTGATGAACTTAATAAAACAATGAAGTTATGATAAAGGAAAATTGTAAGACATTTATACTAGAGCTTGACTAAAGGGAGAGGGAGTATTTATGCTAAACAGCAAATTTTATGGTTTTATCCAGATAATTGTTGATGTATTATTAATTCATGCTGGGTATCTGATTGCTTTCTATATTAGGTATCTTGGGGAATTTCCAGAGGCTAATTTTCCTTCGTATATAAGATTAATTCCTTGGATATCGTTATTAGCTATTTTAATGTTTTTCATTTATGGACTGTATGACACAATATATAAAAGATGGATAGAGATATTTTCCAGCATATTATGGGTGATCGGTTTTATTTTCGCAGGAAATACAGCTCTTTCTTTTATGTTGCGTCAGTTTGCATTTCCACGGACAGTTCTATTAATGGCTGTATTTGTACATGTCATTTTACTTAGTTTTTGGCGCTATTGGATCTGGAAAATGGCGAAAAAAACTCACGGTAAAAAAACAGTTATTATAGTCGGAAAACGTGACGAGGCTGAATTTCTGGCAGGAAAAATAAATGAAAGCACACCTGATTTATATAAGGTAATCGGAGTTGTTGTTACAGTAGACTCGATATTATCTGAAAAAAAGGATCATTGTTTTTCTATTTTGGGCGAAATTAATAGTCTGGAAAGTGTTTTAATAGAGAACAACCCAAGTGTAGTTTTTGTATGTTCAGATTTATCCAAAGAGGAAAAGGTTGAAATTTTGAGTAAATGCTTAGAATATGATTGTGATATCAACTTTATACCCGACTTTTATGATACGCTAATGGCTCAAGCGAAGATTCTCCAAGTTGATGATATTCCTGTGTTATATGTGAATAGCTCCATTCTACCTTCTGCTGATAGGACAGCCAAACGAGTTATGGATATATTCGTAGCTGTTTTTGGCTTATTATTGACCATGCCTTTATTCCTTATCATTTCTCTTTTAATTAGATTAGATTCTAAAGGACCAATCATTTTTAAGCAAGAGAGAGTTGGTCGCAAAGGGAAAATATTTTTTCTCTACAAATTCCGAACGATGGTTGATAATGCGGAAAAAAGTTCTGGCCCGGTTTTATCTAATTTGGATGATGTTAGAGTAACCAGAATTGGAAAGCTGTTACGTCATTCCCGGCTTGACGAGTTACCCCAGTTTATTAATGTTTTAAAGGGGGATATGAGTATTATCGGACCCCGTCCGGAAAGGCCATTTTTTGTGGAACAGTTTAACGAAAGTATTGCTGGGTATGATTATCGTCATAGAATTAAAGGCGGCATTACAGGCTTAGCTCAAATTTCAGGAAAGTACAGTACATCCGCTGAAGATAAACTACGTTTTGATTTATTGTATGCAAAAAATTACACTCCCTTAATGGATCTGCAGATATTGTTTCGTACTTTAAAAGTATTGCTGATTAAAGATAAGGCGTCCTAACTTGGAAAAATGGTGCAGAAATTAGTTTTTAAATGGAAGATTATTAAAAACGAATACAGTTTGGAGTGTGGCAGATGACTAAGGTAAGAGGTTCTTTTATAGAAAGTAATTTTTTGTTTTTAGGTAGCTTTTTGGGGCTTATAGTTCTTATTTTTTATCCTCCTTTTTTTCGGGGACTATTTTTTCAGCCTGAGCAGCAATGGGCTTTAATTTTTGCTTCTTTACTATTTGTCATAACCTGGTTTTGGAAGCTTTCCTGCCGGGAAGCAAGCTTCTTAAAAAAACCGGTGGATTATTTAGTAGTAGCACTGGTTTTATCATACGGAATTTCTTTTTTTGCTGCGGCAAATCCCAGGCTCGCCCTGGCTGAAGTAATTAAATATGCCATCTATTTTCTGGTCTTTTGGCTTTGTTCCCAACTAGTACGGAATCATAAAGATGTAAAGATATTGCTTCACGCCATCTATTTGGCCGGAATTGGCGTGGCTTTGGCCGGGGTGATGTGCGCCACCGGTTTAATTTATATCAAAGACGGCTTTTTATATGGCCGGATTTTTTCTACCATGCAGTACCCCAATGCTTTGGCCTCTTATTTAGCGGCCTTGAGTTTTATTGGCATCTATTTGTGGCTGCAGTTTTGGAAAACAGATGAGGGATCAGAATTCGGGAAAAAAGCAATTCCTGGCTTTTTGTATGCCATCGGCAATTACATCCTGCTTTTGATCTATATCGGTACCGGATCCCGGGGTGGATTAATTGTTTATCCTTTGGTGCTGCTGGTTTATTTTATTGGGCTCGGGAAAGAGTATCGCTATTTAGCTTTTGGTCATTTTACCCTTACTTTTATCGCTGCTATGGCGGCAAATATAAAATTAATGCCCATGCTGGTAGCTGGTAATGCAGGGGGAGCCTGGCTGTGGTTTTTCATAGGCGTTCTAGCAGCTGTTATTGGACAGGCATTGATTCTGGCTCTGTCACGGTTGAAAATCAGCAAGCAGGTAATCGGTGCCGCCGCCGGTATAATTGTGATTGCAATTTTAATATTTGGCTGGATGCAGGTAAAAGATACCGACGTATCGAGCAAACTGATGCCCAGTCACTTGATATCCAGTATTCGAAATATTAATTTGGCGGACCGGAACGTACAGGAGCGGTTTGTCTTCTGGCAGGATGCGTTTAAGATTGTAAAAGATCATCCCGTCTTTGGGTTTGGGGGCGGGGCATTTGAGGAAACCTACCGGAAGTACCAATCCTACTTTTATTCTTCTACCCAGGTACATAACCATTACATGCAGTTGTGGGCGGAAGTTGGCACTGTAGGTTTAATCATTTTCCTCAGCATCTGGCTCTTTTATAAGCTAATGGTATTTAAACTATGGTGGAAACAAAAGGACCGGGAAACCAAGCTCTTGGTGTGGTCGATCTATGGCACGGCAGCAACGATTGGCCTGCATGCCTTTCTCGATTTTGACCTGTCCCTTTCCGCCATTACCATTGTGTTATTTGCCATGCTGGGACTTACGCGAGGTATGGAACGGTACACATTTAATGAATATAAATATATGGACTACCAGAAATTTGCCCAGTGGAAATGGGTCTACCAAGGGGCGGTTATTGGGGTCTCTGCACTGGTGATTATCTTTGTGTCCATGCTGAATATGGGCATATCGGAATCGCAGGCCGGTTCTAAAGCCTTTACGGCGAAGGATTATGCCCAGGCCAAATCCCATTTTGAGAAAGCGGTATCCTATGATAGATTCAACCCAGACTACCGAAGCAGCTTGGCTGTAGCATATTTGAATTTGAATGAGCAGGAGGAAGCGATTAAGACTATTGAGCAGGCGGTTGCAATTGCCCCCTATAATGTGAATGTTCTGGGCACGGCGGTGAATGTTTATGCAGAAAGCGGCAACCTGGACCAAGTTTTGAAGTATTCTGAGAAAACGGTAGAGAGCTTTCCTTATAACTATGCTTTATGGGAGGGTTTGACGTACAGATATTTTGTGGTAGGCTATCAAGCCTGGGCAAAGGGTGACCGGGAGCAGGCGGCAAAGATGCTGAAAAAGGCACAGGAAGTGCCGGGACGGGTGGAAAAACAGATGGCCGGAGTAACGGAACAGTATAAGAGTATGTGGGGGACTCAACTATTGCCGGTCCTGGAGGTAACCCCATCGATGAAATTATACGAGGGGGCGTCACAGTATATTTTGCATGATTGGACTAATGCGGAGCAAAATCTTAAATTCGCCTTTGAGCATTTACAGGACAAACAACTGAAAGGGGAAGCCGCGATGTGGCTGGGAGTGCTCTATCAAAAACAGGGGAATAAGATTCAGACAGCAGTAATCTCGGCTGCCGGCTCTCAGCTTATGGATAAATTTGAAGCAAATGTGCGCGGATTGGCTGAGTTGGAAACGTTGCAATAAAAAAACAGATCAGGAACAGGTACGTGCGAGTTAGAGATAATTCGCACGTTTTTGGTTGTAACAAGCAATAGCAAAGTGAATCAAGCCGTCTCCATCCCCGGCGTTTTTTTGCCGTGTAAGAAATAATATAAAAAACTACAGGCGAACACCACGAAAACCATCCCTAAATACATGCCGCGGAACCCGGTTGCCGGTACGAGAAAGCCTAATAGGAAGGGCCCGATTCCCACCCCTCCATCGATAAAGCTAAAGAAAGTAGATGTGGCCAAGCCCATATTATGAGCGGGCGATACCTTAATCGCAATGGCTTGAGCGCTGGACAGGAACGTTCCATATCCCAGGCCGACAAAGACTCCGGCTAATAACAGGAGAAATCCGTGATGAGCCTGGCTCAGGATCAACAATCCGATGGCAAATAAGAAAAACGATGGATACATGACAAAATTTTCCCCTCTCTGATCAAACCATCTTCCCGTTAACGGCCGCGATATTAAAATGGAGGCAGCATAAACAACAAAGAAAAAGCTGCCCGGTCCTACCAAATTGATTTCCCTCGTATAAGAAGTTAGAAAGCTAAGGATACTGGAAAAGCTTAATCCGATCAATACGCCGATGATAGAAATCGGAATGGCTTTAATTTCAAAAAAATAATGTAAGCTGAATCCTTTTATTTTGTCCATTTGCTCTTTCGTAAACTTTACCTCAGGAATTGTTAAAAAGAATGTGGCGATCAAACTGGCGGCTAATAGAATCACCGATAAAATCAAAACGGTATCAAAGTCTCCCTGACGAATGAGCATCATTCCTAAAAAAGGCCCGATGGCCGAAGCAAGGGTGGCGCTCATCGCATAATAACTGGTACCTTCACCACGCCGGGCACAGGGGATAATACCTGCAACAATCGTTCCTGTCGCTGTGGCAGAGATACCGAATCCTGCTCCGTGCAAAAAACGAATCACAAAAAGGAGCATCAAATTGTTTGCCACAAAATAGAGCAGGGTCGTGATTAAGTAAAAAACTAATCCGCAATAAAGAATCTTTTTTTGTCCCACCTGGTCTATTGCTCTTCCTGCAAAGATACGTGCCACCAGGGCTCCTAAAATAAAAATGCCGGATGCGAGTCCAGCCTCACTTGGCGAAGCCTGCAAATGGTCACTGGAATATGCGGCTATGGTGACCATGAGAAAATAATACACTAAATAAACAAATAAGTTTGTCACAGCGTCAATTAAAAAGTTCTTTGTCCATAACCTGGGTTGATGCATTTTTGTTACCACCTGGCCTCAATGATTGTCTGTAAGATGCAAAAAGTATCTTTTTGTTTCTTAAAGTGCCTTCCGGTATATTATAACTACATACTCTGTAAATTTCTATCATATTTTCATGGCGTGCTTTTGGGGGTGTGAATGTCAACGAATTTGTTTACCACTTGACAGCGAATTTTTTTACCAGTAATGGCAATGAATTTGTTTACCACTTTTGTGTTTTTGACAGTGAAAAAGTTTACCACTAAGTTTTTAAATATAGGGAAACACTGGTTGTGCAGTATTTCCCTTGATGCTAATTGTTGGGAGTATTAGAATACTCTGCTCTGTATGGGTGGTCGGAGTTCATATTTAGTACATGGGACTTAAAGGTTAATCGATCAATGAGTGCTGTTACCATTGTGGTATTTTCAAACATGGTGACCCAATCCGAAAATTTTAAGTTTGTTGATACAATGACGCTCCTGCGCTCAGCCCTGTCAGCGATAACTTTAAATAATAATTCAGACTGATGACGGTTAAAGGTAAGATAGCTTAGTTCATCAATAATCAATAATTCGGTTTTGGAAAGCTGCTTCTCTATTTTGATAAGTTTCTTGTATTCTTGGGCTTCGATTAGTTCATTAGAGAGGTTTGCCGCTGTGTAGAATTTTACGTTCATGCCCTGCATACAGGCTTTAACACCAAGGGCTATACTAAGATGTGTTTTACCCGTCCCAGGGTTTCCGATCATCACGATGTTTTGGCGTTTGCTTACAAAATCACAGCTTGAAAGTTCATGGATAAAGGCTTCTGTAAGATGCTCAAACCGACTGCAATCAAGTTCATCAATGGTTTTAATATATGGAAAGTTTGCCGATTTAATTTTACGCTTCCGACTGCTTTCCATTCTGGAGTCAAGCTCCATTTTCATTAGAGCAAGAAGGAATTCCTCATAGCCTTTGTCACTTCCAAGCTGACGAATTACGTTATCATAGTGATTAAAAGTGGGTAGCCTTAACTGCTTGGTATAAAGCTCAATAGTCTGTACGTTTGTATTTATCATTGACCTGCTACCCCGTATTTCTCGTCATATTTTCTTAAATCCGTTTTGGTTATGGCAATCTCATTTTTAAGATATATAACTGAAGACTTAGCCGGCTCATTTAAGTAGGTTCTTACCATATCGACTGTTGAAATAATATGCCCGGGTATAAGATGTTTGATGGCAAGGATTCGTTCTTCTCCATAGTCCACGCATAAGCGAAGAAGCTTAACCATCTCTTTATTTCCACCCGGTAACTGACTTCCCCAGTCCAGCAGTTCCTTGGTCATGGTCTCCTTAACTGGCCGAGCATTAAATACAGAACGAGGCTTTTTTTCCAGAAGGTCAATGTAGTGCTCTAAGCGGTATTCTGTATTGCCGGTACCATACTGCCGCGAATAAGTTGCAATGACTGATCCTTCATGTAGTATACAAACACTATTTGCGTAACCTTTTACTGTGACATCCTTCCTAAGATATCTTGCAGGAACAGAATAATTGTTTTTCTCATAGCGGACAGTAGAAAAATCATCTACTCTGGTAATAGCGGTTTTGCTTGTGTCAAATCTGAACCGTGGGATAGTATTTAAGAATCTAACCTCTTCTTGGTACATTACTTTTACAGGATGATTCCGGTGTTCAACCTTATGGTTCTCACGGTAACTGATGCAAGCATTCCAAAGCTTATGGTTCAGTTCCTCAATGTCAGATATTCTTGGAACAGGCACAAGAAAATTTCTTCTCGAGTAACCAACTAAGTTTTCTACAAGGCTTTTTTCATTACCACTGGCTGGGTTACAAAAATCTAGTGTAAAGGCATAATGGGCACTAAAGGAAAGATATCTGTCCTGTGGCTTCGCATAAATACCGAATCCTTCTTTTACAGCAACCTTTGCATTATCAAATATTAAGCGTCTTGGAATACCACCGAAGAAATCAAACATGAGTTGTTGGGCTTCTAAAAAGGTTTCTTCATTGGCAGCCTTGTACACTTGGACAAAAATGTCACAGCTATAGCATAATCGGCCACAAAAGGTATGTACCTTGGTTTTTTGACCGTCTAAATATACAGTAGCTTCACCCCAATCAATTTGGACAGCTTCTCCTGGTGCATAGGATAGTGGAACACAACTTTGTGGTGGTACTGTTCTTTCAGTTTTTAGAGTTCTAACTGCTGCACGTATAGAGGAATAAGATCCTGTAAATTTTTTCTCTACCACCAACCGGTCATATATTCGCTTTGCTGTATGTTTTTGCTTTTTAAGGTTTTCATCCTCATCTTCTTTGAAACAGCTAAGAATGAAAGCATTGACATTATCGGTTAATACTTCAGGTTCCCTCTGATAAGTCTTTCGTATTTCCGGATGGGTGGAACCTTCGCAATACTTTTTAACAGTCTGCCTTGAAATACCAAGGCTTTTGGAAATTGATCGTATGGATTCGCCATCAGAATACCGGATTCGAATCGCTGAATAAATGTCCACTCCAATAATCACACCTTTCGATTCCTCCTAGTAAAATATTAATAATATTTTACTGGATTCTAATATTAGGTGGTAAACTAATTCGCTGTCAAAATGCCTTGAAGTGGCACACTTTTATATTATCATTTACATTTGGGGGCTAGTAATTTCTAAGCAGTCAGTGCTGTTTCTGTGCACAATAATTAAGCTGTCAAGAAAATTGTCGTCTAATTGAAATAAAAAAACACCTTTCAGATAGAAAGGTGCCGGGTAAATTGGTTCCCAGTTTTTAAAAGAAAACGGTGCCAAATCGTTTTATTTTTATCTTATAAAAGTGGATCTGCTTTTTCAGCCTTAAACACAATGGTACTGCCCTCAATACAAGCCTTTCCTTCTAACCTGTAGCCTTTTGGCCCGCCTTCCATAGATGCCAGAATTACCTGCATCAGGCCGGTTTCCTTTACATTTTGTTGCGTTGTTTGCATTTTGTAAATCCCCAAAGACAGTTTGTCATCCCCCAGCACTTCCTTCACTTGGCCGACCACAATAGTATGGGGTTTTCCTGCCGCCGACACAGTTGTAACGGGAACAAAAGGGACAGCTTTGATGAGTTCTTGGATCTGTTCATTAATAAGCATAATATCAACTCCTTTTCTTCTAATTAAGCCTATTTTAATTCCATAGGGGGAAGGTGGCTGTAAAAGAATTTACAATTGTAAGAAAAATTTTTTTCCAGGTAAAGATGAAATTAGCCTGAGAAGTAAAATATTTTACTGAAAAATTATTTGGATCGTCATAATATTAATTAACTAGAATCAAGGAGGGAATTTTACCTTGGCAAAGAATTTAGTATGCTGTGGAATTCTGGAACAAGAAATAAGGCATCTGTTAAAAGACAGACAAACCAATATTAAGTTTATCGACCCTGGCCAACACGTTGACCTGGCTTCATTAGCCGGGGCTTTGGCCAAAACTGCCGGGGAGATAGACGGGTCGGACACCGCCTTTGTCATCGGCCAACACTGTCATCCCGATATGGCAGACCTTATTTCCGGCAAGGGTAATATTGTACAGGCCAAAAATTGTATAGAGATGCTGATCGGGGATGATTTGGCGAAATATGATGGGGAGGCGCGTACTTTCTATATTACGGCCGGCTGGTTGGAAAATTGGCGCAAGATTTTTATAGACGGATTGAAATGGGATGCTGTTGATGCCCGGCAGAACTTCGGCTTCTATGACCGCATTCTATTACTGGATACAGGTTTGGCGCCGATCGACGAGGAAAAGGTTCTGGAGTTCTTTGAATATACGGAGGTCCCCATCGAAATTGTTTCTATTAATCTCGATCACTTCAGAAAAATTTTGGAGGATACCATAGGAAGGTGATCCCGCACATGTACAGACCCAAATGTATGATGGATTTGGAGATTTTTTCCGGTCTGAACAGAGAAGAAAAAGAAAGAGTATGCCATTTGACCCGAAAGAACGTTTATGAAAAGAATGAGTTTGTTTTTCTGGAAGGCGAGACTGCCGACGCTATTTACGTGATCAAGTACGGGAAGGTAAAGCTGCTCAAAGTATCGGAAAACGGCCGGGAAGTTATTTTGGATATCCTGAAAGAGGATGATATTTTTGGGGAGAACACTTTTTTCGACGATGCCGTGCACACCATCTCGGCTCAAGCCTTGGAGAAAACGGTGGTTTGCTCTTGCTATAAAGACGACTTTTCTGTTTTGCTCCAAAATCCTAAAACATCCTTGAAAATTATCCAGTTATTAAGCAGCAAGATCAACAATTATACCGAGCAGGTGGCCAGCAACGCCTTTCAGGATGTGAAAGGAAGAATCGCCGCCACACTTTTGCGCCTGGCAAAAACCTATGGCCAATCCAATGGGATCAGGACCACTATTGATATTGATCTCACCCATCAGGACTTGGCTAACCTGGTAAATGCTTCCCGGGTGATGGTGACAAATGTTCTCTTGGACCTCAGGCAATCCTCCCTTGTTACCACCGAAGGACATAAAATTATATTGCTGGATCAAAATAAACTTGCTGAAGCTGCACGAGCCATATAGATAGATGGTGAAGATAAATTTGACCATGGAAAATTCTGAAGTTATTAAGACGATGGTCGGCCGCCTCAATCTTATGATGAATTTACTGCAAGCAGTGAAAACGGATTCGCCATTAGGAAGAACACTTCGGGTCCTGATTCATCTCTCATGGGAGAATGAGAAACAGCCCCTCAAAGGACAAATCGAGTATGAAGATTTACTTACTCTATCGGAAGACATTGCTCAAAATGACCTGGAAGAATCCCTTAACTACCTGCTCAGTAACGGTATAATTTCCATTCATTATCAGAATAAGTAAATGTCTTTAGGTACTTTGCGTTAGCAATACAGGTAAAGTAACCCAAAATATGATACAATGATAGAGATAAGGCAGTAAAGCCAGTCTTGACAAATAGTCGAGTAGATCAATCATTATTGGGCAGAGGAGTATGAAAATGGAATTAGATGTGTTTGAAGCTTTAGTAAAGAAAAGAAGATCGATTAGGAAATGGCTTGATAAAAAGGTTCCCGAGCAGGACATATTAAAAGCAATTGAATTGGGCGGCTATGCACCCAACGGAGGCAATTCCCAATCCTATCACTTTTACATTGTCAGTAATGAAACGAAGATAAAAGAAATTGCTTTGGCCGTGGAGCAGAAGATGCGTCTGATTGCTTCGTGGCCGGAGGCTGCTCCTCTTCAAGGTCAACTGGAGCAATTAATAAAATCGGGAAAAATCCTGGAAAAAGCCCCGGCGCTTGTACTGGTCTGTTTCAAGACCGGTGAATCCTCGTTTGATCATCTCTTAGACAGCAGGCCCCTTGATGAAAATGCGGTTAAAACGAAAGAAGCCTTGCGGAAGTCGAACTCGAAATTACAATCTGCGGCAGCCGCGATTAATACCATGCTGCTGGCCTTTCATATTATGGGACTGGGGGCCCTCTGGATGTCCGGACCGGTCCGGGCAAAGGAAGAAATCGAAAAAATTGTGGGCATACCGGAGAACCTTGACTTTATTGCCCTGATTCCTGTAGGCTATCCGGCGGAAGAACCTGCCATGCCACCCCGTAAAAAAGTGGAGGAAATTACGACGATATTGAAATAAAAAATTGATAAGAAAGTTTTCCAACTGATATGCTCCCTTTTTTTGACACAGAATCTTAACTAAAAGCCTTTGTATGAAGTTCAATACAAGGGTTTTTTGTATCACGAGGACAAAATCCCTGTCGTAGTCTATTCTACATGAAGGGGAAACGTCGATGATAGCAAAAAATATAGAACAAAGAAATACTGTTAATTTATATAATTTATAAACGAAAACTGTATGGATGGGAAAAGAGGGGTTTTATGGGTGCCGGTGGAATATTTAGGACATCATTACGCAATTAGTGAGGTCATTTTTATGAATGGGACGAATAATAAAAATGTGGAGCTGCTTGAAAAAGAAAACCAACTGCTGCGGGAAATTATTGACCGGATTCACGAGCCTGTTTCCGTTTCGACGAAGGAGGGGGTAATTGTATTATACAATAGTGAGTCCGAAAAAAGTGAAGGGATGAAAAGGGAAAATGTATTAGGAAAGCATGAACGTGATATCTATCCTGATACCAATGGGAAAGGTTTTTTTGACCAGGTAACGAAAAAAGTGATCGAGACCGGCAGACCCTTAATTGAACATCATTGTAAATACCGTTTGGATAATGAACGATTAATTGAAATATTTATCGATTCTTACCCTTTTTTTTACCAAGGAAATCTCGAGGCGGTCTACAACATTGGTCCAAATGTGAAACAGGGAAATGTATTCGTGTCCCGGTCCCTGGAATTGCAAAGAAAAGTAAACCGGGAAAATAATACGAAAACAGCCATCTATCACAATGGAACCTATTATTCACTACAGGACATCGTCGGCAGGTCGGAAAAAATTAGCAAAGCGGTTTTATTGGCTAGGAAAATCGCCGGTAGAACGTCGCCCATCTTGATATACGGAGAAACCGGAACCGGGAAAGAACTTTTTGCCCAAGGAATCCATAATGCCAGTCTCTTTGCTGAAGGGTCTTTCATTGCCGTAAATTGTGCGGCAATTCCGGAAACCTTGTTGGAAGGTCTGATATTTGGCACATCAAAAGGAGCATTCACCGGCGCCATTGAGACTCCCGGTTTGTTTGAACAAGCCGAGGAAGGAACCTTGTTTTTGGATGAAATTGATTCCATGCCGATCTCACTTCAGGCCAAGCTGCTCCGCGTCCTGCAAGATAAGGTGGTGCGCAGGATTGGGGGAAAACAACAGAAACCGATAAACTGCCGCATCATTAGTGCCACAAACATGGACCCCTTTGAGGCGGTAAAAAAGCAGCGCATGCGGGAAGACCTTTTCTATCGTTTGGCCACAGTAACCCTGGGTGTTCCTCCCCTCAGGGAAAGAAAGGAAGATATTGCTCTTTTGGTGCAGTTTTTTATTGATAAGTATAACCGTTTATTCGGGCTGTATGTCGGCGGCTGTTCCGAACAGCTAACAAAAATGTTTGAGGAATATCACTGGCCGGGGAACGTAAGGGAATTGGAAAATACCATTGAAAGTGCCATCAACTGCATTGAGGTCGGCGAGAAGGAGCTTAATTTAAGGCATGTGCCCCCTTATATCAAAGAGAGATTTGGGAATCCGGGCGTGGATGTGTTTATTCCTTATAAAGAAGGAAAACTTCACGCCATTCTAATGGCAGTTGAAAAAAGGGTGATTAAAAACTGCCTGGATAAAAACGGGGGCAATGTTACCAAAACAGCTGAAGAATTAGGTGTACTCAGGCAAGCCCTCCATTATCGGATCAGGAAGTTTGGTTTATATCAGAAATAGTATTTTCTCTAACGTTTCAGGAGTGAAAAATAATATTTCATGAAAAACTGCATTTCACCCACGAACATCTTTCAGAGACACAATCATTTTGGAACTGAAATATTTTTTTTCATGTTCCTTATTTTTTTATCTTGCCGGGACGTGAAACGGGGAACGCCAAATCCGGAAATACCGGCCCATTGTTTGCTGTAAGGCGTTCAGGTTTGATTTGCCGGCTTTGGCATTATTTTTGCTTATTAAATGAGTTATTCTCAGGAGGTGGTAGTAGCATGAGCAAGAGAAGGACGCGCACAGGCCAATATTTGTTGGCAGGATGCAATCTGGAGTTTCTAACAAAAGATGCCATTGAACTTATTCATTTGGGCTCCTTAGCGGTATTGGAAAAAAGCGGTTTTTTTGTGGAGCATGACCAGGCATTGGATATTTTTGAGGAAAACGGCGCACTTGTTGACAGGCACCATAAAATGGTCAAAATTCCCGGATACCTGGTGGAAGAGTGTTTGCGTACATGCCCTCCCCAAGTACTTGTAGCCGGCAGGGATCCCAAAGATGATGTTCATTTTGAAAGCAACCGGGTGCACTTTTGCCCATTCGGCATCGGGGTTGGGGTCCATGATCCTTTTACCGGGCAGTATCGCAAGGCGGTTAAAGAAGATGTGGCCAATGCCGCCAAATTGTGCGATGCCTTAGAGGAGTTTGACATGCTGGAGCTGGTGGTTACCCCCAGTGATGTAAACCCTAAAACTGCTAATTTGCATATCTACGAGGCGTTGATGGCCCATACCACCAAACCATGTTTAACAGATCCTGAACCCTGCTTGTCTCCTTATATTTTTCGTATGGCGGAAGCAGTAGCCGGAGGAAAAGAAAATTTAAAAAACAGACCTCCCATGTGTGGGATCGTTTGTCCCCAAAGCCCATTAATGCTTCATCATAACCTTTGTGAAGGAATCATTGCCTATGCCCGGAGGGAACTGCCTATGATCATGGAGCCGATGACCATGGCAGGGGCCTCCTCTCCTATCACCTTGGCAGGAACTTTGACAGCCCATAATGCAGAAGTTTTGGCCTGTATCGCATTGGCTCAATTAACCCAAAAAGGAACTCCGGTGATCTATGGGTGCACGTCGACGATTTTTGATATGAAATCGGCCACCTCACCGGTAGGCTGTCCTGAATTAGGCATGATTGCGGCGGCCTCAGTAAAGATTGCCCAAAACTATCACATCCCTACCTGGGTCGCCGGCGGGTTAACGGACAGCAAGCTTAATGATATGCAGGCCGGTCATGAAAAAACTCTCACCGCCCTCTTGCCTGCATTAGCGGGGGCGAATATGGTTTATGGTTTTGGCATGCTGGATACCGGAATGACTTTTGATTTCAGTTCCTTAGTAGCCGATAACGAATTCATCCGGATGATGCGCAGGATCCTTCAGGGTATTCCGGTGACGGATGAGAGCCTGGCCGTCGATGTGATTCAAGAGATAGGAGCGAGAGGAAGTTATCTGATGCACGACCATACCTTAAGCAACTATCGAACGGAGCAGTCACGCATCAGCCATTTGGAGAGAAGAAACCGGGAACAGTGGTTAAATAGCGGGGCAACAGATTACACTACCCGGATTGAGGAAGAAGCGAAGCAGATCCTGCGCACCCATCAACCGAAGCCCTTGGAGGAAAGCGTAGCACAGGAACTGCGTGAAATCATCGCAGAAGCAGAAAAAGACTTGCTTTAAATGGCCGAGAAAAAACACATAAATGATAGGGGGGCATGCTGTGGTAAAAAGACGCATTTCATCGGGCCAGGCCATGCTTGGCGGCTTCGGCATTAACATTTTTACGGAAAATGATTTCATGGCGATTCATTACGGAACTCTTGAGGTGTTGGAAAAAACCGGAGTCTTTGTAGACAATCCAGAAGCGATAGATCTTTATGAAAGCGGTGGGGCCAGGGTTGACCGGAGCAATAAGAAGGTAAAAATACCGGCGTCCCTTGTTGATGAATGTCTGCACTCCGCCCCGAAAAAAGTGCTCTTAGCAGGACGCGACGCCAAAAATGATATTCTTTTGGAAGGCACCAGGGTCCATTTTTGTTCTTTTGGCATCGGCTTAAATGTATATGATCCATTCACAGGAGCGTATCGAAAGTCCACCAAAAAAGACGTAGGCGATGTGGCCAGGTTGTGCGATTACCTGGAGGATATTGATATGCTGGAATGCACGCTCACGCCAAATGATGTGCATCCCAACGTATATAACCTGCATATTTTGGAGGCAAATTTGAGGAATACCACCAAGCCTTGTCTATCCGACCCTGATCCGGGCCTGTTTCCCTGGATTTTGGAAATGGCCTCAGCAGTAGCCGGGGGTGAGGACAAACTCAGGGAAAGACCGATCATTTCCGGGATTGTCTGCCCCCAGAGCCCCATGACTTTTCACCATAGCTGCTGTGAAGGCATTATGCAATACGCGCGCCACGAATTGCCCATGATCGTTTTACCTATGGCCATGGCAGGAGGAACATCACCGGTGACTCTGGCAGGAACGGTGATCAGTCATAACGTGGAGGTATTGGCGGGGCTTGTCCTGGCCCAAATTGTGCACAAAGGAGCGCCCATTATTTATGGCAGTTCCACCACCATGCTTGATTTGAAAACTGCCACTGCCACGGTAGGATGCCCGGAGTTGGCCATGTTAAACGCTGCTCTGGCCAAAATGGCCCAATTTTACCTGCTGCCCAGCTGGGTTGCCGGAGGGTAGGCAGACAGCAAGATTCTGGATGCTCAGGCAGGTCAGGAAAAAATGCTTACAGCCCTTTTACCGGCGTTGGCAGGTGCCAATATGGTTTTCGGTTCAGGGATGCTGGAAAGCGGAATTGCTTTAAGCTTTGGTTCATTGGTGGCCGACAATGAAAATGCCCGCATGATCAGACGGGTACTCCAGGGGATCCCCGTTAATGATATTACCATGGCCGTCGATGTGATCAAAGAAATGGGCACCAACGGCCTCTACCTGGTGAATGAGCATACTCTGGAGCATTTCCGGGCCCATCAGTCTCAACCTGTGGTGATCGATCGCCGGATCCGGCAAAGGTGGTTGGATGACGGTGCTCGTGATTATGCCTTTCGCGCGGAAGAGTATGCGCGGAATATCCTGCAAAATCATCAGCCTGCCCCTCTCCCTGATGCAGTGTCGGAGAAAGTTAACGCGATTGTGGAGGATGCGGAGAAGAGACTGATTCCCAAGAAGAAATAAGAGGGTGACATCAGGTGGTACGAAGGATCCGCCCTGGATCAACCTATTTTCCGGACTTCTTACTAGAAGAGGAGAGATCAAAATGGAGAAGATCATGACTTTTATGGGAGATGGTTCAAGGATCTTTATGAATGCGGCGGAGATCAGAGCCGACCTGGAATCAGGTACGGCAGATGCAGCCGACCGGGGCAAGATCCCGGAATTAACAGAAGATGAGATCAACCATCTGTTTGATATTATTACGGCAAAATCAAAGGTCGTAGGTGTAGAGAACGGCAAAGAGATTGTTACGACCACTGACTCGGGGATCAAAATTCCCATGCAGGGGTTTGTTCCGGTAGATCGCTCCACCAACGCCCAAATTCATGAAAGGGTGCTCTGCAGCGATACCTTTGAGTTAAGCCATATTGATTACAGCTTTAAGCAGATCAAAACGATTCTGCCCACGGAACAATCGGTGCTGGAATATACCCAAATGAATATGACTGCTCCGGTACTTTATGGCGCTATGCCTAATTTGGGATTATATACGGTACCGGATGGCCCGGTGGCCAACTGGAATGAACTTTTACCCCAAGGCGAGATCCAGGCAGCTTTAGCGGCCCAGGAAGAAGCCGTGGAATATGCGGTGAAGGATATGGTCTTTGTTTCCGGCGGCATGTTTGATGCCGGGGCGGACGGCATCGACTTTGATACGGTGGGAGCCTCCGGTGACGCGGACTTTCTTGCCGCTCTGAAAGCGACACAAATACTTAGGGAAAAATATCCGGACTATGCTGTGGAAATGGGCATGGCCGGAGAATTTGTTCTGGGGATACATGGAGATTTATATTTTGGCCCGGATCGGCTAGCCGGTTTATATCCCCATCAACAGGTGCGCGTGGCGGAAAAGGCAGGAGTGACTATTTTTGGGCCGGTCGTCAATACCAATAGTCTCAGGTCTTTTCCCTGGAATATTGCCCGGGTGTGTACTTTTATAAAGGCCTGCGCCGAAGCTGCCCGTATTCCCATCCACCCCAACGTAGGGATGGGGGTGGGGGGGATTCCCCTTACCCTCAAGGTGCCGGTGGAACTGGCTACAAGGGCCGTAAAAGCAATTGTAGAGATCGGAAAAGCGGATGGGTTGTAGACTGGCGAGGGGGATCCTTTTAGTACTGAGGCTGCATTTGAGTTGGCTGCAGGCATGGGTGGCATTCGTACCTCCGGAGATCTGGTGGCACGGGTGCAACTGGCCAAGGCTCTGAAAATTGACGAGGCAAAGAAATATGTGGCGGAAAAATTAAAATTATCCCTAAGGGATCTTACGGATCCGGTGCTGATGGAAGAGGTCAGACTGGATTTAGGTCTCGGCCGGGTACAGCCTTATCCGGAAAATGCCCTGGGCATGGAAGCAAAATTTAATATTGCAGAATTATTAAATATAAAAATTAAATCAGTAGAAAACTTTAAGAAAAAATCAAGGATTCAATTGTAATGAATGCTAAAGGCTGACAGGAGTGTGAAAAATGGATCAGGAAATGATCATGAAAGAGGCGGCAAATGCCATCGTCAACTGTGATAAAAATGGTGCCGTAGACGTGGCACAACGGGCACTGTCCTTAGGATTGGATCCTATTGAGGTTTTAAATAACGGTTTCAGTGCCGGAATTAAAAAGGTAGGCGATCTTTTTAGCAGGGGGGAAAAATTTTTACCGGAGCTAATCTTGTCGGCAGATGTGATGAAAGCCGCCACAGAAATATTAAACGGGGCCATTCATGAGCAGACCGCCCTGCGCAAAGGGAAAATGCTCATTGCTACCGTAGCCGGCGACGTCCATGATATTGGAAAGGGGATTGTCATTTCCGTGATCAAGACCCGGGGTTTAGAAGTGATAGATCTGGGGCGGGATGTGCCGGTAAGCACCATTATGGAAAAAGCCGTGCGTCTTGAGGCGGATATTATTGGGACCAGTGCCCTTTTGACCACAACCATTATGGAGCAAAAAAAATTAGAGGATGAATTAAGGAAAAATGGGCTGCGTGACCGGTTTAAGACAATGGTAGGGGGGGCTCCCGCTACCCAGCGCTGGGCAGACCGGATTGGCGCAGACGCTTATGGGGAAGATGCGGCGGATGCTGCAGTAAAGGCTGTTGCCCTGTTAGCCAGGTGAGGCTTGCTTCAAACTACGCCGAGTGATGGGGAGATTTTATTGGCGGCGGCCGAGATTTAAGAAAAAGGAGGTGAAACATATGGCCAAGGGATCAGGATTTGATGAAGCGCTGGAAGCGGAAGTGGAAAAGAGAGCTGACATCATCAGCGACCCTTCCTATGCATTCGTTCCGGCGGTTACCAAGCAGGATGGGATTTATATCGTCGTGTTTATGATTGCTTGCCTGGCGTTATTGGCTTATGGTGTTTTATAAAAATGAAGGGGGGATGAGGATGGCTAATTTACAACAACAGATTGATAAAGAAATATTTGGGGGTCTTATTCCTACATTAGGAAATGAACGGGTGTTTAGTTTTTGGGATTTATTAATGGTCTGCTCCGGGTTGGGCATTGCCACCTGGTGTTATGTCCAGGGCGGTTTTTTAGGTTATTATCTTAACTTGAAGGAAATCTTCTTTAATTCCTTATTCGGAATTACCCTCGGTTGTGCCGTCGTTTTTCTTCCTGTGTTTATTTCTACTCGATTTGGCATCGATCTAGCCGTTTTTATGCGGGCAGTTTTTGGTTATCGGGGCGTGGTGGTCTTTATCGTCGCCACCTTTTTCCTCACCTTCGGCTTCGAAGCGATCAACTGCCAGATGTTTGGCAGTGCCATGACAAAATTGGCGGCCGCAGGAGGGGTCGTTTTACCTGGCTGGGCTTCTCCTGTTTTAGGTGTCGTCTGTGCCGCAATTGGCTGGTGGATTGCCCTGCACGGGCCGGAAGCCGTGAAGAAGGCCAACTGGTTCATGGTTCCCTGCCTATTGGCGGTGGCTCTTCTGATAATTATCCTGGTCTTTAAGGATCACTCCATTTCGGATCTCATGGCGATAGAACCGCAGAGCGCAGGTCAGTATGGGGGTAAGCTTACCACCTATATGATCGCCACGGAATGGAATATTGCTTTTGCCATCTCCTGGATCAATGCCATCGGATCCCTGCCCAAGCTGGCCAAGACGGAGCGGGGAAGTTACTGGGCCTTTGTATTAGGAGCGGGTGCGGTGATGGCCCTGTTCATTTTCGTCGGGGCGCTAACCGGATTAGTGATGGCGGAACAAACCGGGACGATCAGTACGGACCCTACAGAATGGCTGGTTACCTTGGGCGGTCCGTTTCTGGGCACCCTTTCCCTGGTGATGATCGGCATGGCCAATGTTTCCACCCAATCGGTGATCCTGTACGTCATCTCTCTCTCCACCAAAGTTGCCAATCCTAAATGGGATTACAAAAAGCTCGTCACATTTTGGAGTGTCTATTGCTCCCTTCTGGTTGTTTGGGGCGGTATCTGGAAATATTACGGCACCTTTATTTCTGTCGTGGGCGTCGCTTCCGGACCGATCCTGGGGTTAGTTTTGGTTGATTTTTTCCTGCTCAGAAAACAGATGGTTTCCCTTTATTCTCTTTTCAAGCTGCGCCAAAACTTTTCCTATGAATACACCGGCGGTTTCAATATCGCCGCCATTGTCTCCCTATTCATCGGTATTCTCTGCTTTGTAGCGGTTTATAACCCTATTGCCTATGCCGTCCGGTCGCCTCTTTTCTATTTTACTACAGCAACCGGTCTGGCCACTTTGACCTCGGGCCTCAGCTATTACATCCTGGGTCAAATTGCACCGGTCCGGCATTATATCTTAAAAGACCGGGGTGACAAACTGGCCTATGTGCGAAGGGATTCAGGAACTATTTCTCCGGGGGTTGGTACCAAGGCATAAAAAATCTGTACCGGGCAGGTTTTTTCACCTGCCCGGATTGCTTCTAAAGGGTGAGGTGATCCCAGATGGAAAAACAATTGAAATATGTCGGGCAAACCTACCCCATTCATAATGCCCGGGAAAAAGTAAGAGGGGAAGAGATGTATACCGGGGACTTAAAATGGCCCCGGATGCTCCATGCCAAGCTGTTGTTGAGTCCTGTGGGACATGGACGGATTAAAAAAATCGATGGGGAGCAAGCAAAAAACTTCCCCGGTGTGATCGGTGTTTTTTCCTGCCAAAATGGGCCAAAGCAGAAATTCAACCGTTATGTCACATATCCGGGACAGGAAGAGTATTGTCCTCTTGATCAAAATATTTTTTCGGACACGGCACGGTTTGTGGGGGATGTGGTGGCGGCAGTCGTAGCAGTCGACTATGATACGGCCCAAAAAGCCGCCGACTTAATCCATGTAGAATATGAAGAACTTCCCGTGATGATCACTGTAGAAGAAGCCTTGGAAAAGGGCGGTTATAAAATTCACCCTGAGGGCAATGTCCTTGCCGAGTATACCACGGAGGCGGGCAGCGAAGATACGTTACCAGACGGAGGTTGGGTCATAGAGAGTTCCGCCCGCACCCAAAAGGTGCATCATGCCGCTATGGAAAACCACGTGTGCGTTGCCAGCTTTGATACCAGGGGACAGATGACCATCTGGACGCCCTGTCAGGGCGCTTTCGGAGTAAGAACGGTAGTTGCCGATTTACTTGGTTTAAAATATAGCATGGTGCGCGTAATCAAAATGACCATGGGAGGGTCTTTCGGGGGAAAACAGGAAGCTATTTTGGAGCCGCTCACCGCCTATTTGGCCAAGGAGACAGGATCCCCCGTAAAGGTGCAGTTTGAGAGATGGGAGAGCATGCTTGCCACCATGACCAGGCCGGCTACCCAAACCAAGATCCGAACCCAGGTAACTCCGGAGGGAAATTTTCTCGCCTGCCGCCTGTGGAGTACCCTTGATGCCGGCGCCTATGCCACCAGTTCTACAGACTATGCGTTGGCATTGACCAATAAAATATGCCGGCTGTACAGGATACCTTACTACCGGCATGAAGCGAAAGCGGTTTACACCAATACACCTGTCGCCGGGGGAATGAGAGGGTGGGGTTCGCCGGAAATATTTACGGCCATGGAAATCCATCTGGATCAAGTGGCGCAGACCATTGGGCTTGATCCGGTAGACTTAAGGCTGAAAAATTTGGTTCACCCCTATGACCTGGATCCAGTATTCAAATTGTCTTTGGGCAATGCGCGTGTAGTTGAATGCCTCCAAAAAGGGGTGGAAGAATTTGCCTGGAAGGACAGATATCAAAAAGCGAGGGAAACAGGAAGATTCCGTCGGGGTGTGGGCATGGCCTGCGCGGCCCATGTCAATGGAATGTATGGTGACGGGGACTTCCCTGAATTCAGCATGATGACTTTAACTTTAAACGAAGACGGCACTTTTATCCTGAATACGGCTGTCCATGATTTAGGCTGCGGGGCTGTGATGTCAATGAAGCAGATCGTGGCCGAAGCCTTAGACATCCCCCTGGATTTTGTTACGGTTCTGGAAGCGGATACCGCATCCAGCCCCTATGATTTAGGATGCTTTGCCAGCAGGACCACTTATGTATGCGGCGCTTGTGCCCTTAAGGCGGCAGAAAAAATGCGGGAATTAATCCTGGAAACTGGGGCTGGGATCCTAGCAAGGCCGAAACAGGATTTGACAATTGATCATGGGTGCGTACTAAGCCAGGGGGACGGGAGAAGCCTTCCCTATCGGCAAATTGCTGCCCATGCCCTCATGAAAAATAGCACCAATATTACTGTTCACGAATTGTTTCAGGCTGTTTCCAATCCCGGGGCATATGGAGTTCATTTTGCCGAGGTGGAAGTAGACACGGAAACAGGGCGCACCAAAGTGATTGATTATTTGGCGGTCCAGGATATTGGCAAGGCGATTAATCCTGGGGCGGTTGAAGGTCAGGTCCAGGGAGCGGTACAGATGGGAATCGGATACGCTCTTTGCGAGGAAATTAAGTTTAATGATGCCGGAAAACCGGTGAATTACAGCTTCAAAAACTATCACCTGATTAATGCGGCGGATATGCCGGCGGTAAAAGTAATGCTGGTGGAGCAAGGAGGCGATCATGGTCCCTTCGGGGCGAAAAGCGTGGGAGAGTGCGCGGCTGGCCCTGTAGCTGCGGCTGTGGTAAACGCTGTCAATCATGCTTTAGGCACTGAATTGTCCGAACTGCCCCTGACCCCAATAAAAATACTTACAGCCCTGAAACAAAAAAGTTTAGTGAGAAAATGAGAATAGGGGAGATCGCATGACAAAGTTATTTACCTTGCATCGGGAGACGGACCGGTATGTTAAAATTCAAAAGAAGACCCAGGAGCTGGACATTATGGTGGAGATTAGCACCGAATTTGATCGTCAGCTTAGTCCGGATACCGGCCTTGACTTTTTGGATCACTGTATGGAATCTTTATCATGGGGGCTATGCATGTCGCTTGGATGTAAAATAGAGACGGGAAAATGGAAATCCACGCATACCATTGCTGAGGATCTGGCCATTACCCTTGGCGCCGGATTAAAGAAGCTGTTCTTCAAAAAAATGAATGATGTGGGCATAAATATTTCCGGGTGGTCTTTATTTTGCCTGGATGAAGCCTTGGTAAGATCAATGGTCAGTTTAGAAGGAAGAAGAAATACCTTTATTTCCTATGCTCCTGATTGCCCGGGTGCCCAGTGTGAATGGGTGGAGGACCTGAAATCGGCGGATTTAGTGGCGTTTATGGAAGGATTCTTTCAGGGTTTTCCCGCCTCTTTTCATCTGGATTTTCTCAAAGGGAGAGATCCCCATCATTCATGGGAAGCAGCTTTTACCGCTCTGGGAGAGTCTCTAAGAATGGCTTATGCCTCAAATCCCTGGAGAATTGCCAAAAACAACCCTTATTACGCCGAAGAAGGAATTGCCGATGCTTCCCTGATTTAACCTGGGTGAAATGTACCATGGCATCATGGGCAATGGATAAGGGAGTTTGGTAACTGGTAAAAGGAGGAATCTTGATGGGCCGACTTCAAAACAAAGTTGCTATTGTCACGGGCGGGTCCATGGGTATCGGGGAGGCCACCGTAAGACTGTTTGTTCAGGAAGGTGCGCAGGTTATTTTTTGCAGCCGCAACCGGGATGCGGGGAAAGAACTGGAGCAGGATCTGAACCAAAAAGGAAATCAGACCAAGTTTTTTCAAATGGATGTTTCTGATGTAAAAAGATGGCCGGAGCTAGTGAAGACTGCATCAGACACATTCGGTAAATTAAATATATTGGTAAACAATGCGGGTATTTCCTATCATTTAAACATAGAAGACACCGATTTGGATTCTTGGGAAAGGACCATTGCTGTGAACCAGTCTGCGGTCTTCTATGGGATGAAATACTGCATGGAAGCTATGAAAAATAATGGTGAGATGTGCTCCATTATCAACGTCTCATCAAGCTATTCCATGATCGCGGACGGGGAATATTTTGCCTACTGTGCCACTAAGGCAGCTGTTGATAATATGACGAAAGCGGCAGCTATTTACTGTGGCCAAAAGAAATACCGGATTAGGGTCAATAGTGTTCATCCCGGAGCAGTTATCACACCGATGGCCGCATACAGTGCGAAACAGGCTGGAATTTCCCTGGAAGAATACTGTGCGGGGTATCTGGCGGTAACCCCCATCGGATATTTGGGCGAGCCTAATGATATCGCCTACGGTATTGTTTATTTGGCATCCGATGAATCAAAATATGTCACGGCATCACACCTTGTGATCGACGGCGGGTCCATCGCCATCTAATGCACCGGACGGAGCTTTAAGAAGAAAAAAGCACAAGTATCGTAAACATAAAAAATCAGGGAGTGTCACAAAACTACTCTTTAAGTAGTTCGCGACACTCCTTTTTTATGAGGGAAATTCAGGGACGGTTCTTGAATTGAATGGGTTTGATTTTTTTGGCTGTAATCTCTTCTCTGTAATCGTACTCTAACCCCTGTAGTTTAATTGATTCAATTCAAGAACCGTCCCTGAATTTCCTTAAATATTATTGAAATAAATTTCAATAATATTGTTAAATTTCTAAATATATTCCGATGAAAATGCTTCGGGATTTTATTAACATAATAAGCAAAGATCATCTTGATAAAGCTGAAGGAGTACTTGCCAAGTTTATTAAACCCGGGGAAGAACTGACAACGAAGATTTTGAGGAGGGGCAAGAGACTGTTATCAGGCAAGGTTGATAAACGCAACTGGACTGATTCATGATCAAATGCGTTCTTTTGGAGGAGCTGGAAATGGGTATGGACTCTTTGGGGGATCTTTTGTTCGAGACACTTACAATTATTGTAATTAATTTGGCCCTGTCCGGTGACAATGCAGCCGTGATAGGTCTGGCTATCAAAGATTTGCCTAAGGAGCAGAGAAAAATAGCCAGTGTCCTCGGCGCCGGGGTTGCCATTGTTTTACGGGTGATATTTACCGTAATTGCCACTGTACTGATCCGCATTCCTTATCTAAATGCGCTCGGAGGGCTCATTCTGGTTTGGATTACCTGGAGTTTAGTAAAGCAGGAAGACCGGGCTGATGAAGAGATTTCAGGTAAAAGAAGTGTGATGGGAGCCGTTTGGACGATTCTGATCGCTGATATGTCCATGTCCTTTGACAACGTGATGGGAGTGGCGGGTGCCGCCGAGGGAAATGTCCCCTTAGTAATCTTCGGGCTGATCGTATCCATCCCGATTATTATCTACGGTAGCAACTGGTTGGCGGACTGGATGAACCGTAAGCCTTTCTTGATTTATATCGGTGCTGCCGTATTGGCCCATACGTCTTTTGCCATGGTGTTCCACGACAAAGGATTAAACCTTACCGGCCATTTCGGGGGCCTGTGGGAAATAATTATTCCATACGGGATGGCAGGGACCGTACTGGTGTGGGGATGGTTCCAGGCCAAGAAGATAGTGGTTGCCCGAACTATCCAAGAATCGGGCAATATTTCTCGGAAATAGTTCAGGAGTCAGAGTCAGCTTGATGTTTATTTTTAGACATTGAGTGAGGACGAAGAATTTGGCACTATGGGCGGGAATGAGAGCGGGATTAGCAGGCAGGAGGTATTGTTCATGTCGAGAGAAGAAAAGCTGGCCAGGTTAGCAGCGAAACGAGAAAAGGTGCTCAAGGGGGGAGGCGACTCCAAAACTGAGAAACAGCACAAGGAAGGAAAGCTGACTGCCCGGGAACGTATTCACAAATTGTTGGATCAGGGCAGCTTTGTGGAGTTGGATCAATTCGTGGTACACCGGGGGATAGAATTTGGCATGCAGGATGTTGACGCCCCGGGCGAAGGCGTAGTCACCGGTTATGGTACCATTGATGGACGTTTGGTGTATTTGTTTTCCCAGGACTTTACCGTTTTAGGCGGCTCCCTGGGAGAGATGCATGCGGCCAAAATATGTAAGGTGATGGATCTGGCCGTCAAAATGGGCGCTCCTTTCATTGGTATCAATGACTCCGGAGGAGCCCGGATTCAAGAAGGAATTGATGCTTTAAATGGTTATGGGAAGATTTTCAAACAGAACACATTCGCTTCGGGTGTGATTCCGCAAATTTCCGTGATCATGGGGCCCTGTGCAGGGGGTGCGGTATATTCACCGGCCCTCACCGATTTTATTTTTATGGTAAACAGGATCGGCCAAATGTATATTACCGGTCCCCAGGTCATCAAGGCAGTAACAGGAGAGGAAGTCAGCGCCGAGGATTTGGGTGGTGCCATGACCCACAATCAGGTTAGTGGTAACGCCCACTTTTTCGCTACGGATGAAGAAGAATGCATGAACCAGATCAAAAGACTGTTAAGTTTTCTTCCCTCCCATAACTTGGATTCACTATCCGTATGGGAGAGCAATGATCCGGTAGACCGAATGGATGAAATGTTGCAGACAGTTGTTCCGGACGATCCCAATAAAGCATACAACATGGGGGACGTGATTACCGCTTTGGCCGATAACCGGGAATTTTTTGAGATCCAGCCCCATTTTGCCCAGAATATCATCATCGGTTTTTTACGCCTTCATGGCATGCCGGTGGGCGTGATTGCCAATCAGCCCAAGGTAATGGCAGGATGCCTGGACATCAACTGTTCAGATAAGGCCAGCCGTTTTATCCGCTTTTGTGATGCCTTTGGCATTCCCCTGCTCACGATTGTGGATACCCCAGGGTATTTGCCTGGGGTAGGGCAAGAGCACGGGGGGATTATTCGGCATGGGGCCAAACTGCTGTATGCTTATTCCGAGGCCACCGTACCCAAAATCCAGCTGATTACCCGAAAAGCTTACGGAGGCGCCTACCTGGCCATGTGTGCCAAGTCTTTGGGCGCGGATATGGCCATTGCCTGGCCCAGTGCTCAAATCGCGGTAATGGGGGCTCAAGGAGCTGCCAACATTGTATTCAGGAAAGAAATCGAGGGTGCGGAGAACCCCCAGGAGAAACGGAAAGAAAAAATTGCAGATTATGAGGAACGTTTCTCTCATCCCTATTGTGCGGCAGCCCGGGGATTTGCGGACCTGGTAATTGAGCCGGAAAGGACGAGATATTACCTCATTAAGTCACTGGAATCACTGGTAACGAAGAGAGAAAGCCGGCCGGGAAAAAAACACGGCAATATTCCGGTTTAAAGGTGGTGTAAAAAATGACGGACCTGGCACAAAGACTTTTAACTTTGGTGATCGGAATAGGTGCTGTGATTATCCTATTTCTATTCTATTCTTATACGAATAGGAAACGCCCTTCAGGGGCGGAAACAGGGGCAGTACTTTCGCCCGGCCCCACAAAAACACCTGGGGCAAGTAAGGAAAAGAACCAAGAAAGCATTTCACCGGCTATTATTGCGGTAATAACCGCATCCATTTGTGCGATGACGGTAAAATCTGCCGAAGAATTCGTTTTTACGGCAATCCGGAGGGTTCCCGGCAGTCATCCTGTCTGGGCTTTTGTAGGAACAACCGAGATGATGGCCGCACGCCAAAGATTGATGGAAAGGGGAAACCGATCATGATGAAAAAATATCAGGTTGTTGTAAATGGGGAGACTTTTGAAGTGGAAATTGAAGAGGTAGCAGGGGCTCCCGCCGTTAAGGCTGTTTCAGATGAGCCAAAGGCCGACCCGCCTCAACCGAAAGCGCCCAAACCTGCTGCGCGAAAACCGGTACTTACCGGGGCAGCCCATGAAGTAACCAGTCCTCTGCCCGGAGTTATTTTAAATATCCTTGCCCAAGAAGGCCAGCCGGTTCATTCCGGAGATGTGGTATTAGTCATTGAAGCGATGAAAATGGAAAATGAAATTGTGGCCCCGGGTAACGGAACCATCCAATCCCTTGTTGCTAAAAAAGGTGACAGTATTCAAGCGGGAGATTTGCTTTTTGTATGGGGTTAAACGGGTGAATTAGAAACGGATATAATTTATGGCGAGATTTTAGGGGGAGAAGTAATGGAAGAGTTGTTTCAAGGAATCCTCACGTTCAAATGGCAGTATTTAGTCATGTATGCCATCGGTGGTACGTTGATCTATCTGGCCATCAAGAAGGATTATGAGCCAATGCTTTTGTTGCCCATGGGGTTTGGGGCCATTCTAGTAAATATTCCTTTAAAAACAATTTGGGAATTCGGAGGAGAACCTGGCGTATTGCAATTATTTTATCAGTCGGGCATTCTAACGGAGATTTTTCCCGTCCTGATTTTTGTCGCTGTTGGTGCCATGTGTGATTTTACCCCTCTTTTAAAAAATCCCCGCATGATTTTCTTTGGTGCGGCTGCCCAATTTGGCATATTTTTTACCATGCTGGCTGTTTTGCTGATCGGTGTTTTAGGAGTCTCTTCTTTCCAAGACTTAAAGCTGGCTGCCTCTATCGGGATTATTGGTGCGGCAGATGGACCGACGTCCATTTTTGTCGCGTCCAAATTCGCCATGAAATGGTTGGGGCCAATATCTGTCGCGGCCTATTCTTATATGTCATTGGTGCCGATCATTCAGCCGCCGGTGATCAAAGCGATTACGACGAAAAAAGAACGCATGATCAAGATGAAGTATACGGAAGAAAAAGTCTCAAAAACTGTGCTAATTCTTTTCCCCATCCTGGTGACTATCGTTGCCGGAATAATAGCTCCCATCAGTGTTCCCTTAATTGGTTTGCTGATGTTTGGCAATCTGATCAGGGTGGCCGGATGCGTGGAACGTTTGTCCCAGGCGGCCCAAAACGAGCTGGCGAATCTTGTCACCTTATTACTCGGGATTACGATTGGAGCCAGTATGGGCTATGAACAATTTTTGCAGTGGGAAACCCTGCTGATTTTAGGTCTAGGGCTGGTTGCCTTCATCTTTGATACGGCAGGTGGCGTTTTTTTTGCTAAATTCATGAATTTATTTACGAAAGAAAAGATCAATCCCCTGGTTGGAGCTGCGGGTATTTCCGCTTTTCCCATGTCTGCCCGGGTCATGCAAAGAATGGCTCAGAAGGAAGACCCGACAAATTTTATCTTAATGCAGGCCATTGGAGCGAATGTGGCGGGGCAGATTGGTTCCATCGTCGCCGGAGGAATGGTTTTAGCCCTGGTACCTTATTTACTGAAGTAAATTAACTTTTGGAGGGGGCAGGAAAATGAGTTTAGTAGAATCAGGATTAGAAGTGATGGCTTTGGGCCTGGCCGGAGTTTTTGCCGTATTAATTTTGTTCTATTTTATGATAAAATTGCTGATCAAGGCTTTTCCGCCTAAAGAAGAGTCATGAGAGCTGCCCCCTAAACGGGGGCTTTTTTACCGTACATATAGGATGGCATAAAAGGCTTGGCGGTAAATGTTTCATGGACAGGCCGGAAGGGCAGAAATAAATAAATTCAATACCATAATAAATTATACAATATTATTGAAAATATTATTTACAATATCACTAAAACATATTAAAATATAATTGAAATAAAAAATAGAGGGGGACGAAATATGGATAGAATATCTGGAGACATGCTTATTGCCCGCATGGAAAGGTTGCCCTTATCTTCCTTTCATTATCGCTTGTTAGTGATCAACGGTATAGCCTGGGCCTTTGATGCTTTTGATGTCGGTCTCATCACCTTTATTGCTACGGCCCTCAATGCTGCCTGGCATCTTAGCCCCACTCAAATGGGAAGCCTTCTAAGCATCGGTCTGGTAGGCATGCTTGTAGGCGCCATCCTCTCCGGCACCATCGCGGACCGCTGGGGCCGTAAGGCAGTTTTTCAAATTACCATGCTGATCTTCTCTGTCTTTTCCTTAGCCTGTGCATTGGCCCCCAATTATACACTCCTCTTGGTTTTTCGATTCCTCGTGGGAGTGGGACTAGGCGGCGAAACGCCGGTGGTCACTTCTCTTCTAAGCGAATTTATTCCTGCCAAAAGGCGCGGTAATCTGCAGGGGTTGCTGAATTCATTTTGGGCCGTTGGCTGGCTTGCCGCTGCCTTGATCTCCTATTTTATTATCCCTACGCTAGGCTGGCGCTGGGCTTTTGTCGCCGGTGCCCTGCCTGCCTTCTTTATCTTTATTATTCGGCGTCATTTGCCAGAGTCACCCCGTTGGCTGATCAACAAAGGGCGCGTGGATGAAGCCGGGAAGATTGTAGACTATATCGAAAAAATCACGGCCCAAAAGCATACCCTTCAGCCTGTTGCCTTAAATGATATTCCTTCGGAAGTTGCCGCTACCAAACAAAAAGTTACGCTAAGTACGCTCTTCTCCAAAGAATACCGGAAGCGAACGATCATGTTGTGGGGGGTATGGTTCTGTGCCATGTTTGGCTATTTCGGCTTGTTCTCCTGGCTGCCTTCACTATTCGTCAAAGCCGGGCATACCATGGTCAAATCCTTCCTCTATGTCTTAATTATGCAGATCGCTTATGTTCCCAATCAGATTTTAAGTGCCTTTCTCATGGATAAGGTCGGGCGCAAAAAATTGCTGGTCGTCAATATGCTCTTAGCCGGGGCTGCCGTGATCCCCTATGGCTGGGCCTTAGGCCATAATGTGGCCACGTCATATATCATTGTGCTGGGTGTGATCACATCATTATTCGTTTCTGCTATTATGGCGATTATTTACACCTACACGCCGGAACTCTATCCGACAGGAGTTCGGGCTTCCGGTGTGGGCGCAGCCTCTTCCTCTTCCCGTGTCGGGTCCATGCTGGCTCCCATCGTCATTGGTGCAGGACTCGCCTCATTGGGCATCTCAGGGGTCTTCATGATTATCGCCGGAGTCTTTATTTTAGGCGCAATTCTTGTTGCCACACTCGGGCCGGAAACAAAAGGTGTAGTCTTGGAAGACTAATTTCGGCCCTATAGACGTGGTTCTTTGGGACTTCAGCAGCCCATGCGCTTTTTGCCCCTAAGTGGTGCCGCTAAATTTGGAAAAGGCCTTTAAAAGGCAAGTAATAGACTCTAGTCACTTCGGACTAGGGTCTATCCCTTTCCTTCATCTAAATCATAAAAGTATCATTCAGAATAAATTCAATCACATAATAAATATATCAGTGTAATTGAAAAAATGTATTTACAATGATATTAAATATGATAAAATATAATTGAAACTAAAATTAAAATACTATTCAGATAAATAGAACTTTGACTATAAGATAAATCCAAGTACAAATGACACAATCAGAAATGACATCACGGGTTCAGATCAGACGAAAGGAGGTAAATCCGGCAAGTTCGTTTGTGGGTTAAACATCAGGGTGTTGATGATCCCCCGCGGGGACATTAAAAAAGAAAGAAGGAATTAAGCATGGAATTAAAAGAAAGCTTATTTACCAAGTCGCCCCTTCAGGTTCGCATTGAGCAGAAGCTTTCCTTGCCTGAGAACATTACCTTCGGATTGCAGCACCTGCTTGGATTAACCGGGATCTGGATTTTTCCCGGGCTGATTGGTCTAGCCCTAGGCCTGGATTCCCAAACAGTGGGTTATATTGTACAAGTTTGTTTTATTACTACGGGACTGGTAACTATTCTGCAGTCTAGTCAACTGCTCCGTCTGCCTGTGGTCCAAGGCCCTACGGCGGCATTTTTTGTGGCCATCATGTCCACCGGGAAAAATTTGGGTCTGGGGATCGCCTATGGTTCCCTTACCGTGGCGGGAATCATCTTTATGGCATTATCCTTTCCCTTTAAAAAGTATGGGATCATTGGCCACCTGGTAAAGTTCATCAATCCGCCAGTCGTGTTTGGCAGTTTGTTGGTGATTATCGGGGCCCAATTAGCCAATATCGGTGTATCAAACTGGTTTGGGCAGCCTGGCGCCCTGGGCTACCCGGGATTTAACCTTGCCGCCGCTCTGATCACCATTATGGCAATTTTGCTTTTCATGGTCTTTGGGGGCAACTCTATTTTACGCAGAGGAGCCATCTTGTGGGGAATCATCATTGGCACCGTTTTCTGTGCCATATTCGGAAAATTTGATGCTGCCGCTGTGGCCCAGGCGCCCATCCTTAGTCTGCCTAAAATATACCCGTTTGGGTTCGGCGTGAATGGGGGGATTGTCTTGCTTATGTGCATTGCCTTCCTACATGCGACGGGAGAAGCGATGGGTATGTATACCCTCCTCACCGGGTGGGATGGGCAAAACTTGACACCGGAACGGGTCAACAGGGGGATATTCGGGGAGGTGTTAGGGTGCACAGTGGGAGCGATTTTTGGCGGTATTGCCACTACTTCTTATCCGGAAAATATCGGTATTATTCGCATATCGGGTATCGGCAGCCGTTATGTGACGCTGACGGCAGGGATCCTGTCCGTGATTCTTGGTTTACTACCCAAAATTGGCGTGTTGATTGCCGTGATCCCCGGATCCGTATTAGCCGGAGCTTCTACCATCCTTTTCGGGGTCATTGCCTACAGCGGTATTCAAATATTATCTGCAGTGGATTGGGACGAGTTAAACCTGGCCGTGGCCGCGACTGCCTTTATCATTGCCCTGGGGACCATGTTCCTGCCCGCCGATATTGTGAATATGCTTCCCCTCTCTGCCCAGATTATCCTGACCCAGCCCATGCTGGTTGGCATCATCTTATTAATCTCTCTCAATGTGATCATCAACATGCTCATTCGCCCTTATCTCCAACGAAAAAATGACCCGGTTTGTAAAGTTGCCGCGAATTAACGGACGATATGCACCTGCGAATAAATAAAAAGGAGCACAGGATCATGGACGCTTACTTTAACAGGGTTAAAAAATCAATTACCGACAAACAAATTTACGACTTGTTTCTTGATGTCCGTAAGACAGCTGTGGTCACCATTGATATGCACCGGGGACACCTGGATCAGGATCCGGGGTGTCCCTGCCCGTCCCCAAGGGCAAGGGAAATCGTGCCGCCATTGAACTCTTTTAATGACGCCTGCCGTCAGCTGGGCATACCGATCATCCACGTGCGCTCTGTCCTGCGCAAAGACGGCTCTGATGATATCAAAGGGAACATCAGCGCTTGGCGGTTGTTGTTTCCCCAGACGGTAGGGCCGATCCCGGGATCATGTGACCATGCGTTGGAAGGGACGAAGTGGAATGAATTTGTGATCGCGGTCAAAGAAGACGACTATATCGTAAATGGCAAAAAAAGGTTGAGCGCCTTCTATCCCACGGACCTGGAGTTGCTTTTGCGCAACATCAGGAAGGATACTTTGGTTTTAACAGGAACGATGATTGACTGTTGTGTTCTGAACACGGCATTTGACGGGGCCAACCGGGATTTCCGGATCGTTGTGCCGCGGGATTTGTGCCGGGGTTTTGCAGAATTGGAAGAGCCGGCTTTGCAGATTATTTCTTTACATTTAGGATTAGTGGTCGATTCATCAGATTTGTTGCATCAATGGCAGCAACAAATTAGGCAGTAAAGGCTTTACAGAAAAATATGGTGATTAATGCTGGGAATAGCGGTTTTAGAAACCTAGGAATAGATCATATGACAGGAATTGGCGTGGTTGCATGTTTGTTGGGCAGGTAAAATTTGTGATCCGCTGATGAAAACAAAATGGGGGTATCTTTATGGATAATATTGTTTTCGGTATTGTCACAGGCAGTATTATTCTCTTGGGCGCGGTAGGATTTTCTATGACATTGAAAGCAGAGAACTTTATTAATATTGCCCATGGACAAATGCTGCTGCTGGGTGCTTACATAACCCTTTTTTTGAATCAGTATTTGGGACTGCTGATTGCCGCTCCTCTTTCCATATTGCTGGTAGGTTTCATGGGAGTAGCTATTTACCGGTGTTTCTACCGGCCGGTAAAGTCGAAAGGCATCATGGTATTGCTCTTCACTTCCGTCGGCTTGTCCTATGCGATTAACGGCATCGTTGGAGCCGTGGCCGGCACAAAGACCTATGCTTATGATATCCCTAACGTGCGGGCATTTCTGATCGGCGGTGAACCGTTAATCACACCCTATGAATTGGCTATCGTCATAGCGGCTGTTTGCTCTGCCTTGGGCCTGCACTTTTTTTTGGTTAAAACGAAGATTGGTAAGGCCATCCGGGCTGTTGCCGAGAATTATGACCTGTCCAGAGTCCGGGGGATTAACACCGTAAGGACCTCTAATTACGTCTGGTTTATTGCCTCCTGTTTTGCCGGTTTGGCCGGGGTCTTTTCCGGAGTAATCGGTTCCTTGCATCTAGGCCTGGGTTGGTACCAAATTCTGATTATCCTTTCCGCTACAGTTTTAGGCGGATTGGGAAGCATCTATGGCGTGATGCTGGCTGCCGTCATTATTGGGTTAAGCATGGAACTGAGTGTTTTGATCATACCTTCCTATTACCGTACGGCGATTGCTTTTGTATTTATTATTATTGTGCTGTTAATTAAACCGGATGGATTACAAAGCTTATGGACCAAGTCATCGAAAAGAGTAGCGTAAAAAGGAGGGAGATGTGGCGATGTCGGGATTTTTATTATTTATGGTTTCTATTTTAGGATTGGCAATGATCTACGCGGTAGTAGCTCTTGCCCTTAACCTGGAAGCCGGCGTGGACGGATTATGGGATTTGGGCATTGTTTCTTTCTTTGGGGTGGGTGCCTATGTCTACACCATTATGACCATCGGACCTCCCGATGCCCACCAGAAATACTTATTCGGTTTTGGCCTGCCGATCTGGGCCGGTGTGCTGGCCGCAGGAGTGATGGGCGCTTTGATCGCCTATTTGATTGGGTTGCCTTCTCTGAAACTAAGGAATGAATATTTTTTGATTACCACATTTGCTTTCGCAGAAGTAATCCGGCAGGTTTTAACGAATGAGGCCTGGCTGACCAACGGTGTGGCCGGAATCTACCGGATGCCTCAACCCTTTAAGGCTTACTTTGCTCCCTCCGCTTATCCGTATATTCTTCTCCTCATCCTTCTGACAGCCGTATTAGTTGTTTACTTTATCGTGCAACGGTTGACAGCCTCTTCATTTGGCCGTTCATTAAAAGCGCTGCGGGAAAATGAAGCGCTGGCAATGACTGCCGGGATCAGTCCCTATCGTTTTCATATCCGGTCATTCGTGATCGCCGGTTTTTTTGCCGGCGTGGCCGGGGCCTTTTATGTCTGGTACAACACCGTGGTGATCCCGGCCCAGTTTAGCTCCGATATCACTTTCTTCGCTTGGATGGCCATTGTCATTGGCGGCATGGGCAACAATATTGGCGTGATCGTGGGCTCGATCGTTTTTGTTTTGGTGGGAGAACTGATGCGGTTTTTGCATGTTTCCAGTGATATGGCCGTTAGGCTTGCCTCGTTGAAGCTTGCTTTTATTGGCATGATTCTGATCGCTATTTTGAGATGGCGTCCGGAGGGTATTTTTCCTGAGCGCAAAGCAAAGTTTTAAGATTTGTCAAAGACCATTTGAATTTTGGAGGGTTGCTCATGTTAGAGGTGCAAAACGCCAAAAAGTATTTCGGTGGGGTCAAGGCGGTAGATGACGTTTCGTTAACCGTGAAAAGAGGCAGCATTACGGGTTTAATCGGGGCAAACGGGGCCGGTAAGACCACCCTGTTCAATGTGATCAGCGGCTTTTGTTCTTTGGACGGCGGAAAGATCTTTTACCAGGGAGAGAGTATTGGTAATCTACCGCCCTATGTGATCGCTGGCAAGGGCATTGTCAGGACATTTCAAACCCCGAAAGGATTTCCCAAGATGACGGTCATGGAAAACATGCTGGTATTTGTTAAAGATAAGAATTCGGGAATTTGGCCGGCAATTTCCGCGCGGAAGAAAATAGCGCAGCGGGAACAAGAATATGTGTTAAAAGCCCGTGAGATTCTGAATCATATCGGCATGGAAAATAAAGAGAATTCCTGGGTTTCGGAGTTAAGCGCCGGAGAATTAAAATTGTTGGAATTCGTCCGGCCGCTGATGGCGGAACCGCAAGTGTTTCTGCTTGATGAACCGGCGGCAGGGATCAACCCGGCTAACCTTTGCGGCCTGATTGACCTGATTCAGGGCTTGAGCCGGCGGGGGTATACCTTTTTGATCGTTGATCACAACCTAAAATTCATTATGTCTATTTGCGATTTTATCTATGTCATGGCGGACGGCAGGCTCATCTGCAGCGGGGTACCGGAAGAAGTTGCCCATGATGAGCGGGTGATCGAAAGCTATATTGGCAAAAAAGGGACAGGAGAAGAGGCGTGTTTTCCTGCCTGAAATGGTGTGAACAGCCCAGCGGTTCAGGTCAGGGGGAGATATTTCCCGGGTGTTGGAAACTAAGGAGAAGTGAGTCGGGGAGGAGGCGAGGATTCGTTTTCAGATTAAGGGAAGGGATAAAAGGGGGAACGGAAATAGAAATAAGAAGGGGGAAAACAAAGTGAAAAACTTGGGCAAACCGATGGTTATTCTCACACTGTTACTGGCTTTTGCACTTGGAGGGTGTAGTCAACAGCAGAACCCGGGGGACGCAGGCTCTGAAGAATCAGGTCAAGAAGAGCCGTCCCAAACCCCCGGCGAGGTCGCCTTTGGTTTTTCTGCGGGATTTACCGGTGATATGGCTCCTTGGGCGGAAGCGATACATAAAGGTGGTCTCGTTGCAATCGATGAAATTAATGCCACTGGGGGGATCCTGGGGAAAAAGGTAGTTGTGTACACGGAGGACAATAAGAGTGTTGTGGAGGGGAGTGTCCAGGCGGCTACCAAACTGGTGAATGTGAATAAAGTCAGCGTTATTATTGGGCCGGAATCAGACCCGATTATGGCTTTAGCGGATTTTGCCGTGGATAATAAGGTGCCCATCATCTCCTCATCGGCAGGTACTTCTGCCTTAGATGAAGCCGGCGGCAAGGGGAGATACCTTTACCGGACCAATACCGGTGACTCCTTTATCGGCATTTGTGAGGCAAAAGTGGCAAAAGATGCCTTGGGTTTCGACAAGGCGGTGATCCTGCACGAAAACACGGAAGGGAGCACCAGCGCAGCCGAAGCGTTTCAGCAGAATTTTACCAGGTTCGGGGGGACTATTCTGGATACGGTGGTGCTCAGCTCCAAGCAATCAACATACAGCAGCGAACTGAAAAAAGCCTTTAGCACCAAGCCGCCCTTTGTTTATTTTTCTACCGGACAGGTGGTGGCGAATATCGCTTTAAAGGAAATCTATCAAAAAGGTGAAACTGCCAAGATTCTGGGCACCACCGAATTGCAAAACGACGATTTGATCAAGGCGACGAAAAATGCCTCTATTGGCCTGCTGTCCATCCATGTGGTGGAAAAAGAAGACAGCCAAGGCTGGACCCGGTTTAGCGAATTGTATCAAAAAAAATATCAGGAAAAGCCCATGGCAGGCTATTATCAGTCCAATACCTATGATGCGGTAATCTTAGCCGCTTTGGCCATGGAAGCTGCCCAGGACACTTCCGGCGCAGCTGTGGACAACTATCTCACCCAAGTATCAGGACCGCCTGGGGTGAAAGTGTATTCTTTTGAGGAAGGCGTAAAGGAACTCCGGGCCGGAAATGACATCGACTATGAAGGGGCGTCAGGTCCCGTTGACTTCAATGAGTTTGGAAATGTGAGCGCGCCGGCTGTGGCGATTATGGAAGTGAATGATCAGCTGCACTGGGTAGATAAAGAAGTACTTGATTCCAGCAATTTCCCGGCAAAATAACGCCTGAAGCATGCTGTCTGCCTGCCCCTGCGCAAAGGGAAGGCAGACAGCGATAATAATCAAATGGGAGGGAGCTTGTTTTGACGCAGCATGGATGTACGGAAAATATGCTAGAGATTAAGGGGCTTATGGCAGGATATGGCAAGCTTACCGTTTTGCACGATATCAATCTCACGGTGCAAAAGGGCTCTCTAACGGCCATTGTTGGACCTAACGGAGCGGGCAAGACCACTTTAATGAACAGCATTCTCCATGTGAATCAGATTATGAAGGGCGAAATCCTCTATAATGGTAAAACCATCAGCGCGATGGAACCCCATGAGATTGCCGCAATGGGAATTGGCTATGTCCCCCAAGCCCGTAACGTATTTCCAGGAATGACTGTCGAGGAAAATCTGGACATGGGAACTTATTTATCAGATCCCCATGCAGACACAAAAAAAATGATTGAAGCAATCTATACCGCATTTCCCAGGTTAAAGGAACGAAAAAAACAGAAAGCAAGTACCCTCAGTGGGGGAGAACGGCAAATGCTGGCCTTAGGGTCGGTGCTGCTGCTGAAACCGGAGTTGTTAATTCTTGATGAACCGATCACCGGGTTAGCTCCCCAAATTGTCACGGAACTGATCGAGAGTATCATGCAGATCAAAGAACAAGGAACCACCTTGCTTTGGGTCGTTGAGGAGAACCCGATGCAAATACTTCCTTTGTCCGATATTGTTTACGTCATGGATGGCGGTACGATTAAAACAAAGAAAACAGGAATGGAATTTGTCGGGGCGCCTGATTTTATGGAAATGTTCCTGGGCAATTAATGGAACAGGCCAACTTGATTCCGGGATTCAGGGTCGGGACGGAATCGTTAGTGAGGATAAAAAAGATGATTTGATGATAAGGAGGGAGAGGCATGGGCAGGTTGTGCACTCTGAGATGGGTTGTCGGTTTGCCCCCCATTTTTAGGTAAGTGGCAGTCTTTGACCTTATAAATCCTAAGAAATAAACCAATAGGAGGAGATTCTATATGGCAAAGATGTTTACGAAAGTATTAAGCAATGCTGAGGTTGGTGAGATCTACGAGAGGTCGTTAACGCTCCTGGAAAACAAGGGCGTCGTGGTTGACCACCCGGAGGCCCTGCAGCTTTTGGACAAAGCGGGAGCCGCCGTGGACTGGAACACCAAGACTGTACGCTTTTCCCGTGCTGTCACGGAAGCTGCCCTCAAGGTAGTGCCCAAAAGCTTTTTACTTGCGGCCCATGACCCTAAATATGATCTGCCCTTTCCTGCCCCCAGACTGCCTTTTTATATTCGTCCCAATACCGGGGGGCCACATTACTTGGAGCCCGGCGGCACCCACCGGCCCATCTATCTGGAAGACGTCATAAATTGGACCCGGCTGGCCGACGCCTTGCCCCCCATCGACTTTACTTCTCTGCCCTCCACCTCCGGCCTGCCCCAGCAGAGCGTGGATGTTCATACCTATCGCACCGTGGTCGCCCATACCAACAAACATACCTGGATTCAGCCATACAGTAAAGGCAGCGTGAAAGTGATCATTAATATGGCGGCCATGCTGGCCGGGGGATACGAAAAATTGCGGGAGCGTCCTTTGATCAGTATGATTGCCTGTTCCTTGACGCCCCTGGAGTTCAAAGCCATGGACGTGGAAGTGGTACTCCAGTGCGCCAGGTACGGGGTGCCCATCTTCTGCTCCTCTTTGCCCACAGCCGGGGGCACGTCGCCTATAACCCCGGCCGGCACCATTTTGCTGGCCAGTACCGAGGTTCTGGCCCAGGTGGTGATGGCTCAGCTGTTTCATCCGGGGAGTCCGGTTTTTGCAAACGTGATGTTGTTCTCGATGGACATGCGCAACGGGGGCTGCTTTATCCACAGCGTGGAAGCCACCCTGCAAAACGCCGGGATTATCCAGTTTATCAAGGAAGGTTACGGGATTTACACCCACACCTATGGTTTCGGCTCAGACTCCAATACCACCGACAGTCAGTGCATGATTGAGCGGGCGATGCACAGTACCCTCATTGCCGGTTCGGGAGCGAACATCCTGGGTGGGGCGGGGCAGTTGGAAGTGGCCTGCACCATTAGTCCCCTGCAATTGGTGATAGATGCGGAAATCGGCGCCATGCTTAAACGGGAGCTGGGCGGTGTGGACGTAACCGAGGACACTTTGGCCTTGGAGGAGATTTTGAACCTGCCCCCGGGCGGGAATTTCGTGGAATCCATGCACACCCTGCGGCATTGCCGGGATAACCTGGTACCGATGAACTTCAACCGGGTTAACCGGGAAATGTGGCTCCGGGAAGGATCCAAGGACCTGACAACCAAGGCGTTAGATATGCTCAGCAGCATCATGAATCAACCGCTTCAGACTTACCGGACCATGGATCAACTGCAGCAGTTGGATCAGATGGTCAAGTCGGCGGACGTGGAATTGAAGAAATAATGATTTTAAGGAGGTCATGACAGTGGCTGATTTAATGGAAATGCAAAGCGCCGTGGTAGAAGGGGATTTGAATAAAGTCCGGGAACTGGTCGGGCAGGCCATTGACGAAAATATGAATCCTTTGTCCGTGATCAATGACGGCTTGATTCCCGGCATTAATGTAGTTGGGGTGAGGTTTAAAGCCGGAGATATGTTTGTACCCGAAGTACTGATGTCCGCGCGCACGATGGAGGCCGGGATGGCTATGCTCAGGCCCTTCATCACCGGGGAAAAAATGCAGAATAAAGGGGTAGTTGTTATTGGTACCGTCAAGGGAGACCTGCATGACATCGGCAAAAACCTGGTGTCTATGCTCATGCGCAGCAGCGGATACGAGGTGATCGACGTGGGGGTGGACGTATCCCCTGAAAGATTTATTGATGTGGCCCTTCGTCAAGAGGCTAAGGTGATAGCTATGTCTGCCATGCTCACCACGACGATGATGGCGATGAAGGACACGATTGACCTCTTCCAGGAAAAAGGCTTGCGTAAAGTAATGAAGATCATTGTGGGCGGAGCGCCGGTGAGTCAGGATTTTGCTCAAATCATAGGCGCCGACGGTTTTGCCCCTGACGCCGCATCCGCTGTTGATCTGCTCCAAAACCTGATTTGACCGGAGAGTCTAATGACCATAGATTTTCCATGAGAGTGAAATAACCTGTATCTTGTTTTAAGGTGTAACCCCCTTTCCGTCATAGGGATCACCCCGTACCTGCAAGTTAAGCCATGCTGAAAAAGCCAGGGTCAAAGATGACTTCGGCTACTTGGTTGCTTGGGGTACGGGGACCCTTTCGCTGAAGGTATTTCAAAAATTAAGAGGTGGTTATCTTGCCTGAATTTAATGTGGTTGGTAAAAGTATTCTGCGCAATGATGCAAAAGAAAAAGTATTAGGCAGTGCTAGGTTCGGGGCGGATATGAAACTGCCCGGAATGCTTTATGCCAAGGTACTGCGCAGCCAGGTACCCCACGGGTGGCTCAAATCTCTTGATCTCACCCGGGCCCATAAGGTGCCGGGGGTTCAGGCAGTGCTCACCGCCCAGGACGTACCGGGCCTGAATGCCTATGGCATTGTGTTTAAAGATGAGCCGGTGCTGGTAAAGGATAAAATCAGAAAGAGGGGCGATCCGTTGGCGGTAGTTGCTGCCGAGACGGAAGAGCTGGCCGAATTGGCTGCGAAAATGATTCATGCGGAGATAGAAGAGCTGCCGGGAGTATTTGATCCTTTAACTGCATTGGCAGACGGCGCTCCGGTCCTGCATGGGCAGAGCAATCTGCTCATGGAGCAAAAGGTGGTCCGGGGCGATGTAGACCAGGCCTTTCAAGAAGCGGATTATGTGGTGGAAGGTGAATACCGCACGGGATATCAGGAACATGCCTACCTGGAACCGGAAGTGAGCTTAGCCCTGGCCGAAGGCGGACAAGTAACGGTGTGGGCGTCCACCCAGAATCCCCATTACGACCGGGGGGAGATTGCCCGGAACCTGGGCATTGGCATCAATCAGGTGCGCGTGATTCAAACCATCACCGGCGGGGGTTTTGGGGGAAAACTGGACATTTCAACCCAAATTCTGGTTGCCCTGCTGGCGGTAAAAACCGGACGTCCGGTACGACTGGTTTATACCCGGGAAGAATCGATGATCGCTTCTATTAAACGGCATCCCATGATGATAAAAATGAGAACCGGCGCCACAAAAGAAGGTAAATTGATTGCTCTAGAGGCGGATATTTTGGCCGATACCGGTGCCTATGCCTCTCAAGGGCCGGGCGTGATTGCCCGGTCCGTCGTCCACGCCCCGGGGCCCTATGATATCCCTAATGTTCAAGTTCGGGGCAGGATTGTCTATACCAATAATCCGACCTGCGGTGCCATGCGCGGTTTTGGGGTTCCCCAGGTCACCTTTGCCCACGAGCAGCAAATGGACATTTTAGCGGGAAAAATCGGCATCAACCCGATAGAGTTCCGCTTAATGAATTGTCATAAACCGGGCGTCGTCACGGCCACCGGCCAGCAGCTACGGCATAGTATCGGCATGGAGCAGGTGATCAAGGCCGCAAAAGAAAAACAGGATCCGGAGGCGAAAAGCCTTCCGGGCAAGCATCGTCGGGGAAGAGGCATAAGCTGCATGTGGTATGGCATTGGCTATACGGGCAAGGCCAACCCTTCAGGGGCTTTCATAAATATCGTGGACGACGGTACGGTGATTGTCCTCACCGGTTGTGCCGATATTGGCCAGGGTTCCAATACCGCGCTGGCCCAAATTGCCGCTGAAGAGCTTGGCGTGGATGCAGGGGACATCCGTATGCTTTCTGCCGATACGGCGATGACCCCTGATGGCGGGCCCACTTCGGCCAGCAGGCAGACCTACGTTTCGGGAAACGCTGTCCGGCTGGCGGCTGCCGAGGCCAAAAAAGTGATCTATGACCAGGCCGCAAGCTCTTTAAAGTGCAGCTCTGAAGAGCTTAAAGGAGAGCAAGGGAAGATCTTCATTGCTCATGACCCGGCCAAAGCGATCTCGTTTAAAGAAGCCGTGGGCAAATGCTATTACCAGGGAAAGATGCCCTTTGGCAGGGGATATTTCAACCCCAGTATTACCAGTTTGGACGCCCAGGGGCAAGGTGTACCCTATGCCACCTATGCCTATGCTTGTCATATTGCCGACGTTGAGGTAGATGTCGAGACCGGTCAGGTGCGCTTGTTGGCGATTACAGCGGCCCATGATGTAGGCCGGGCGATTAACCCGCGCAGTACCGAGGGGCAGATCGAAGGCGGCTGTATTATGGGACAAGGATTAGCCCTGCAGGAAGAGTTGATCGTCCGAAATGGCAAGATTCTCACCCCTTCTTTTAGTACCTATTTAATACCGACAACACTGGATGCGGCAGAAATACATCCCTTAATTGTAGAGGACCAGGAACCTTCAGGCCCCTTTGGCGCCAAGGGAGTGGGGGAACCTTGCCTGATCCCTGTCGGTGCTGCCGTGGCCAATGCCATTTTTGATGCCGTAGGGATCAGAATCACCGAGTTGCCCATTACCCCTGAGAAAGTATTGGCGATGCTGAAAAACAAAGCCGACGCATGACGCTGTACAAATACAATCAGGTGAAATTTTATGTCGGATTGTCAAGAAATAAATCCGATAAATCATGAATTAGATATTTACAGTGTGATTGAAATATATTATAATTATATTGAAGTTAGAGATTCATTAAAGGGGGAGAATTAAATGTCCGTTGATCAGATTGAAATGGCCTTGCGGCCGCCGGAGACACCGATGGTGCCCTATCCGCCCAAGTATGTGGATTTAAAAGATGGCAGGAAGCTGGTGATTCATCAGGTAGGGCGTGAAGCGGTACCCACACTGCTGAAAGTTGTCGAGCCTTTAATTAAAAGAGAAGCAGACTTTTATGACATTGTTGCGGCCCGGGTTTATTCGGAGTTGCTAGGTTTTTATCGCTACCGGGTTAAGGATGAGTTTGTCTTAGTCGGCACCATTGACGGGGTGGTGGCCGGATTAGTGAACCAGCGGATGGTGGATCAAAAAACAGCCATGTCCTACCATACCTTGGCTGTCAAGCGTGGCCTGCGCGTAGGACCGGCTTTGTTTGCCGCCAAGATGGAATATAGCTTGGATTATCTCGGGCAGGAAGAAGTATTGATCGTTGCTGAGAGCCCCCACGGTTTACGGAGATGGATGCAGGAATATGATTTAATTCCCAGGTTTGATACCTGGCACGAGCTGGGCGGGGGTCCTTCTTTTGTTCTGACGAAGGAGCTTTGGGAAAAGAAGAAGGCGGAAAAGAACGTCGGCATTCGTCCTGTGCCCCAGGAGTTGCTTGAAACAGCTAAAAAACTGATCATCCCAAATGCATTGGAAGTATAATTTTTTCGTTCCAAGAAGCCGGCTTTAATCGAGACGGCTTCTTGGAATTCAGAGAAGAATCAGGGGAAATTACTCAGTTGACCATTTGCTTATGAACGGTTCAGTTGACTGTAAGGAAGATGCAGGGAAAAGAGAGGTCAGGATAAAGGAGAGGGTCGATACTGTGGAATTTTCTATATTAAAGCCAAAGACCATAGAGGAAGCAGTTAGGATACTGCACACGACACCCAAAACAAAAGTGATTGCGGGGGGAACGGATGTTGTGATCCAGCTGCGCAACGGCATAGAGTACAGGCAACTTGTCGATGTGAGCGCGCTATTGGATGCGGCGATTGAGGAAGAGGGAGAAAATATCCGCATTGGTGCCATGGCAACACACAGTGATGTGATTGATTCTGAGCTGATCAAAAGATGGGCAGGCGTCTTAGCTGAGGCGTGCAGTTCCGTTGCGGCACCGCAGATCAGGAATCTGGGCACCATCGCAGGAAATATTGGCAATGCCTCACCGGCAGGGGACTCATTACCGGCCTTGCTGGTTCTCGGTGCGGTGATTGAGTACCGGGATGAAGAATCTGCAAAAAGCATGGCCCTGGACGATTTTTTTGTGGGACCTGGCCGGACGAAACTAGCAGGAAAAGGGATCATTACGGCCCTCAAGATTCCTAAAATCCGGGAAAAAGGGACCAAATTTTTAAAAATCGGCAAGCGTAACGCCTTGGCAATTTCCGTGTGCAATTGCGCTTCCTATGTGGAATTAGACGTGGAAAACAGGATTAAGGCGGTGAAGATTGCCTTAGGTTCCGTGGCGCCGACTCCGGTCAGGGTGAGGAGAACGGAACAGTTTTTATTGGGCCGGGTGCCGGAAGAGGATCTTTTTTCTCAAGCCGGAGAAATGGCCAAAGATGAAGTTAATCCCATTACGGATATCCGCAGCACAGCCGATTACCGTAAGGATGTGGTCGCCGTGCTTGTCAAAAGAACATTCCGGGAAGCGGTGTTACAGGCCAATCTTTTAAAAAGGTAGGGGGGGAGTCTTATGGGAAAAATCCATATTCATGTGGACGTGAATGGGCAAGCCTATCAGCTTCAAGTAGAGGAAGACGCATTCCTGGTTGATGTGCTACGGGAAAATCTGAATCTTACAGGCACCAAAAAGGCATGCAACGAAGGAGAATGCGGTGCCTGTACCGTGATCCTGAACGGAAAAGCGGTTAATTCCTGTATGATTCTAGCCTCCAGGGTTGACGGCGCGCGTATTTTAACCATTGAAGGACTTGGTAGCGGAGATCGCCTGCACCCCATCCAAGAAGCGTTTATTACCGAAGGAGCGGTGCAATGCGGGTATTGTACGCCCGGAATGATTATGTCCGCCAAAGCACTGCTGGATCAAAACCCTCATCCTAGTGAAGGAGAAATTCGCCGGGGGCTGTCTGGCAACCTCTGCCGGTGTACCGGCTATAAAAAAATTGTTCAAGCGGTGAAAGTCGCTGCTGAAAAGATGGCTGGACAGAACAGCTAGAGTAGTCTTACCTGACTAACTTGGCATAAGTCTCCCGCTTTAGGCGGGAGTCCAACGCCAATTAAGTCATGTATTAGCAGTTCTAAAACTTGCTAAGAAAACTACTTAGCAAGTTAAGAACTTGCGTCAAGGGAGGGAAGAAGATGCCCAGAATTATTGGGAAAAGTGTCAATAAAGTGGATGGCGTGGCTAAGGTTACCGGGTCCGCAACTTTTGTCTATGATCTCATGCTGCCCGGAATGCTCTGGGCGAAGGTTTTACGCAGCCCTCTGGCCCATGGGGAGATTATCAGCATTAATACCTCCAAGGCGGAACGTTTGCCGGGGGTAAGGGCGGTGATTACCGGTGGGGACCTGGATGATATCCGGCACGGGGCGGGATTAAAGGATGCCTATGTGCTGGCCAAAGACCGGGTCCGGTTTATCGGTGATCCGGTAGCGGCGGTGGCGGCAGATACGGAAAAAATTGCCGAGGAAGCGGTGAAATTAATTGAAGTGGAATACCGGGAACTGCCGGCGGTTTTTGATGTGGAAGATGCCTATTCCATCACTCCTTCTGCGGTCGTGCACCCAGACTTGCCCACCTATCAGCACTCGCCCATGATGAAACCCCGGTTGTGGCCCGACCGTCCCAACGTTTACCACACCCATGTCATTGCCAGCGGTGATGTGGAGCAGGGACTGAAGGAAGCCGATATTGTTGTGGAAAATAAGTATAGCACGGCCCGGATTCAGCATGTACAGATGGAGCCTCATTGCGCGGTAGCCAGCGTAGATCAAGAGGACAACGTGACCATTTATGCTTCGGAAAACACCCTGTATGCGTGTAAAAATATTTTTTGGCGTGCCTTTAATTTATCCCCCTCCAAGGTGCGGGTCCTTGCGCCCAACGTAGGCGGGGGCTTTGGGGGAAAACAGGAAATTATCACCATGGGCATTGCTTATGGTTTGGCCAAGAAAAGTAAGCGTCCGGTAAAATTGAATTTTACCCGGGAGGAAGTATTTATCGGCGCCGTGACCCGGCACCCGGCGGTGATTTATATTCGAGACGGCCTCAAAAAGGACGGCACCTTGGTGGCCCGCGATATCCGCGTCTTATTCAACGGGGGTGCTTATGCGGATTTTGGTTACCTGGTCGTGAGAAATAGTACCTACGCAGCCGTAGGTACGTATAAGATACCTCATTTCCGCATTGAATCCTATGGCATTTATACAAATGAACCAATTGCCGGGGCCTTCCGGGGATTTGGCAATGTGCAGGTACAGTGGGCTACCGAATGCCAGAATGATATTCTCGCCGAGAAAGCAGGCCTGGATCCCATGGCGTTTCGCTTGAAGAACGTTCTCCGTGAAGGTGACCGCAACCCGGCCGGGGAGCTGGTTTTCAGCTGTGAGGCGGAACAATGTATGCGCTGGGTGAAAAGTCAGGCGGAAATACTGCGGAAACAAATCGCAACTCAGGAACAACCCCCTTATATCAAGCGCGGTATCGGTTTTTCAGGGGGCAACAAGTACAGCATGGCACCTACCGCTTCTTTGGCATATGTAAAGGTGCACGAGGACAGCAGCATAGAAATCAGAGTTGGGTCAGATGATCCCGGCCAGGGTCTGAGAACGGTGGTGGCGCAGATCGCTGCGGAAGAGTTTGAGACTGAAATGTCCAATATCAGGGTGATCAGTGGGGACACCCAGATTGCTCCCTATGATGAGGGCGCTATTTCCAGCAGGGCAACCTACAATGTCGGAAACGCCGTACGGCTAGCCTGTGAGGATGCTAAAAGGAGATTAGTGGAAATGGCTGCTCAAAAGTTTGAAGTTAGTAAAGAAGAACTAGAAGTTACCGATATGAGAGTGAGATTTAAAAATAATCCTGCGAAAGAAATTACTTTTGGAGATTTATTTACCTACAACATCATGGGTACCGGACAATACCCGAAAGTGGGCGGTGAAATATTGGGCAAGGCTACCTGGTTCCAGGGGAAAACAGCGGAATCGCCCAGCGGGACGGGGGACCGCATCACTGCCTTTTATACCCAGGGGGCTCAGGCTATTGCTGTGGCGGTGGATATAGAGACGGGAAACATCCAGGTGGAGGGAATTGCCAGTTCTTTTGATACCGGAGTCCCCATCAATCCTGCCGGAGTGGAAGGACAGATTGAGGGCGGGACCGTAATGGGCCTTGGCTCGGCCCTTATGGAAAAAATGGTGATGGATAAGGGAAAGGTGTTAAATGCTTCTCTGACGGGCTATTTGATCCCTACCACTATGGACTTGCCGGTATGTGAAAATGACCATACCCACATTGCGGATGGATGGCACCGGGATGGGCCCTACGGAGCGAAAGGACTGGGTGAAGGGACCATGAGCTGCACGGCCTCGGCTTTAGCTAATGCGATTTATGATGCGGTAGGGTTGCGGTTTTATGATTTGCCCATCGAACCGGAAGAACTGCTTAAGCGTTTAAAAGGATTAAAAGTCTAAGGAGTGTAGGCAATGCGGGATAAAATTAAGACGGCAAGAGAAGCCGTCCAAGAGATGAAAGACGGCAGCATCATCATGGTGGGGGGCTTCGTGATGTGCGGCGTACCGGAAACACTTATTTACGCACTCTCGGAAGCCGGCGCCAAGGACTTAACGATTATTTCCAACAATGACGGACTTCCGGGGAAAGGGCTGGACTTGCTTTTTTCCCACCATCGGGTGAAAAAATTGGTTGCTTCCCATATCGGATTGAATCCCATTGTGGAAAAACAAATGTACGCCGGGGAACTAGAAGTGGAGCTTGTGCCCCAGGGCACCCTGGCGGAACGGATCCGGGCCGGGGGAGCCGGGCTGGGGGGTGTGCTGACGCCGACAGGTGTGGGAACGCTGGTGGCGGAAGGAAAACAGGTGCTGGAAGTTAACGGGATTCCTTACCTGCTGGAACTCCCCCTACACGCCCAGTTTGCCCTGATCAAGGCATATCAGGCGGATCCCTTCGGAAACCTGCGCTATAGTTTAACTGCGCGAAACTTCAATCCATTGATGGCGACGGCAGCAGACCGGGTAGTGGCCGAGGTGGATGAACTGGTGGAATTGGGCGCCATCGAACCGGACCACGTGGTGACACCGGGAATTTTTGTGGACACCCTGGTTTTAGCAGGGCAAGGGGGTGCGTTAAATGGCTGATCGGGAGTGGATCGCTTGGCGCGTGGCGCAGGAACTCCGCGAAGGGGACGCGGTGAATCTGGGTATTGGTATTCCCACCCTGGTACCCAAGTATCTGCCCAAAGGGATGAATGTTTACTTCCAATCCGAAAACGGCATTGTGGGCATGGGAGCGGTGCCGCTGCCTGAGCAGCAAAACGATAACCTGGTGGACGCTGCGGGGAAGCCCACATCTATTATGACCGGGGGAGTCGTATTTGACAGTTCATTTTCTTTTGCTCTGATCCGCGGGGGGCATCTGGATTTTGCCGTTTTGGGTGCATTGGAGGTAGACGCCCAGGGGCGGATTGCCAATTGGATGATACCGGGCAAAATGGTGCCGGGCATGGGAGGAGGGATGGATCTGGCCGTGGGGGCCAAGAAAGTAATTGTGGCCATGACACACACAGCTTCGGGAGGAAAGCCTAAGATATTGTCTCAGTGCAGTCTGCCCTTAACCTCGACCAGACCGGTAAACAAAATCATTACCGATCTTGCTGTGATCCAGGTTGATCAGGACGGCCTGGTATTATGTGAACTGGCGCCGGGGGCTACTATTGACGGTGTCCTCGCAGCTACCGGAGCCAGGCTTCAAATCGGCATCTAAGAAAAACAGTTTTTCTACAAAATAGCTTTCAGAAGGAGTGTTGAGAAAATGGGGATTAAAATTCTACATGTTGACCGGGACTATGTCAGGATACCTTTGGTTCCGGGCGGTGACGCCAGGGCGGTAGTTTGGCCGGGAATGGGCGGTAAAAATGCCAGCCTGCACTATGTGGTGATGAAACCGGGACAGGAAAACGTTCCTCATGTCCATAAAATGTCCGAGGATATTATTTATGTGATACAGGGGCAAGGAGTGGCTGTTGATTTGGACCAGGGAACCGAGCATCCCTTTACCAAAGGTTCGGTCATCTATGTTCCGCCCGGAATACAACATACCGTTAAAGCGACCGGTACGGAGGATTATATTGTGGTAGGCACTTTGGCGCCGGCAGATACGGAGATGTATCTGAAAGCAGGTATAAAATGGTAAAAAGCGAGGTGATCTGCCGTGTTTAAAAGACCGGTAATATTAACAACGGCTCTTACCGGCAATATGACTATGCCCAGCCAAACCCCCTACCTTCCCATTACGTCGGCGCAGTTAATCGAAGATGCGGTGGGATGCTGGGAAGCAGGCGCCGCGGTAGTACATATCCATATGCGCAAGCCGGAAACAGGTGAGCCTTGCGGGGATGTGGACCTTTGGGGCAAGGTGCTGGGCGACATTAAAGAAAGATGTGATGTGGTGGTTTGTACTTCTACCGGCGGAGGGCCCGGCATGAGCGTAGCCCAAAGAGCCGCAGTGGTTTCGGCCTACCGGCCCGAATTGGCTTCCTTTAATCTGGGGTCCATGAATTTTGGCATGTTTGCTGCCATTCCTTCTATTAAAGAATGGAAATATGCTTGGGAAAAGCCTTATTTAGAGAATACCAAGGATTTTGTCTTTAAGAATACCTTTGCCGACCTTGATCTGATGTGCCGGACCATGAAAGAATATGGAACCAAGCCGGAATTGGAAGTATATGATGTCGGTCACCTTTATAGTGCAGCTTATATGATACGCCAGGGATGGCTGGAGTTTCCCATTCATATTCAGTTTGTCATGGGTGTGCTGGGAGGGATCGGCACGGATATCCGGGACTTAATTCACCTTCTGGACACGGCCCAGCGTTTATTCGAAAAGAACTTCACCTGGTCGGTGATAGGAATCGGCTATCCGGCCGAATTCGCTTTAGGCACGACGGCGGCCCTGCTAGGCGGCAATGTGCGGGTGGGGCTGGAGGACAATATCAAGATTAAAAAAGGGGAACTTGCCAAAGGCAACAGGGAATTGGCCCTAAAAATGGCAGGCATTCTGAAAGGCCTTGACTTTGAACTGGCCAGCCCTGCTCAGGCCAGGAAATATCTGGGTCTGAAAGGCCTGGACAATGTGAATTATTAAAGGAGGGTTCTCGAATGCGTTTAGTAGATCTGACAAATCCCATGTCCATTCATTCTCCGGGATGGGTGGGGTATCCCGCCCCCAAATTATGGTATATCCAGCAGCACCATACCAACGGCATCGTCAGTCAGATGATCGAAACACCCCTGCATATCGGCACCCATTTAGACAGCGAGATGCACGGGGTTTCCGGGGGAAAAGATATCGCTGCCATTCCCCTGGAACGGTTGGTACATGAGGGGGTTATTGTGGATGTGAGTGAGATCGGAGAGTGGGGCATCTATACGCCTGAGTTAATTGAGTCAAAGGTGGAAGTAAAACAGGGTGATATTCTCATCATTCATACGGGGTGGTATAAATACTATGCCGGCCAAGAGAAGGAAGACGTAGTAACCTATTTTCTCAAACATCCCGGGCCGAACAAGCAGTTTGCGGAGTGGGCCATAGAGAAGGAATTAAGTTGGATCGGTGTGGATTGTGGTTCGGCAGATCATGCCTTGAATACCTCCATCCGCTTTAAAAGGCCGGACATGGTAAAAGAATTCGAGTCTAGCCGTCAGGTAAAGCTTGAGGAAGTGTTCCCGGAAGCCGATTTGTTTGTAATGCACCATGAGCCCTTCCGCCACGGTATTGTTCATGCGGAAAACGTAGGCGGGGATATCGCCCGGGTATTGAATACCCGCTGCCTGATCGGCGCTTTTCCCTGGAGATTTGAAGGAGCGGAAGCCGGGATCTGTCGCATCGTCGCCTTTTTGGACGAATAGGTCTGGATCTGTACTAATTTTCCACCCGATCCGGGACTTGAAGCCGGTAACCTTTTGAGATCCGAACATATGTAAGCCAGTCCGGCTGAATCATATGTTCGGGAGGTTACTGAAAAAGTATGATCAGACTAGGGTTAGGCGGTGAATAGCATGGAGGAAAACAGGGAATTGTGCGACGCTCTGAAAAATATTTTGGCGGTTGCTCCCCTATTAAACCAATTTACCTTTGACGATATCGGCGTAAAAGTGTGTGATACGGAAAAAATCATTTGGGAGATGAATCCCAAAACATTTAGTTTTGGAAAAGAAACATCTCTGGGGGAGCGGCTGGATCCAAACTGGATCATCTCTCGCGCGCTGCAAAGAAAAGAGCGTGTGACGATGGAAGTAGGAAAGGAATATTATGGTGTTGCCTACGTAGGGATTGGCGTCCCTATTTTTGAGGGGCCGCAACTCGTTGGTGGCGTGATGATCTATCAATCCGTGGAGAGAAAAGAAAAGCTGTTGGAAATTTCTCAGATACTCAACAAGACCATCAAGAAATTAGATCTCACGGTCCAACAGATCGCAGCCGAAGCGGAGGAGCTGTCCGCCACAGGCCAGGAATTGGGCAGCATTTCCCAGGAGGCCAGCGCCCAAGTGGGAGAAACCGGCAGCGTGGTGGAAGTTATCCGGAAAATAGCGGATCAGACTAACCTGATTGGTCTTAATGCAGCTATTGAAGCGGCCCGGGTGGGAGAACACGGCCGGGGATTTGCGGTAGTGGCGGAAGAGGTGCGCAAATTAGCAAAAACAAGTACGGACTCCACAAAAAGCATCAGGAAGACCCTGGGAGAGATAGAGAATGCGGTGGGACATATTAGCATGGCCATAAAAGAAGTAACGCAAGTGGCCGATCATCAGGCTCTCGCCATTACGGAAGTTATTCCTGAGGTTGATGCCCTAGCCAAACTGGCCGATACCATTGTCGAGATGGCCAAAGATCTAACCACCGATGTGAACGCCCAGTAGACTTGCCTGCTCATGAAAGATGCGGTGCCTGATTGGCGCTCTTCGCGGCAGACTTACGGGGCGGAAAGGATTTGCCTCCGGCAGCATTTAATAGAGAACCGGGATACGGTCAATTAACTCCAATAAGAGTAAAGAGGATATATTTTAAATTTAGATTTGCTTTCAATGAGGATAAAATATTATAATACTATTATAATTTATTCTAAGGAGTTGGATGTTAATTGCAGGACCGTATCCGTAATGTAGGTGTAAAAATACGCCAAATTAGATTAGAGAAGAAAATGACGCTCAAGGAAATATCAGATGCCACAAATCTTAGTTTGTCCTTAATAAGTATGATCGAACGGGGCGAGGCAAACCCGTCCATCGGCAGCTTAATTGCGATCAGCGATGCTTTGCAAGTTGCGGCAGGGGAACTGTTTGATGATGAGCAATCTGCTGTTTTTCAACCGGTGATCCGTAAGCGTGAACAAGCAGTTTTACACACATCGGAGGGAGTGAGCCGGAGGATTCTTGTTTTGGACGAGAAAAGCCAAATACAGATGGCGGAAAATACCTATGAGCCTGGGACTGCCAGCGCCGAGGTGACCACCCGGCATCGGGGGAAGGAATTTGGGGTACTCATCGAGGGGAGCTTGCAGATAGAAATTGATAATGAAGTCTATACCCTGGAGTCGGGAGATGCAATTTATTATGATTCTCACCACCCGCATCGTTTTATCAATAGTTCTCAAAATCGATCAAAAACAATTTGGGTCAACATATTTTCCGAATAGTAAGTAGGTATCTTGCTTCATCTGTAAAATACCCGGCAGACTATGATCAAAGGAGGGGAATAGCATGGAAATAGTCATTGCCGGCGCTGTTCGAACAGCAATCGGCAGTATGGGAGGAACCTTAAAAGATACTCCCGCCGTAGAATTGGGCCGAGTGGTCATTGCCGCGGCCCTGGAAAAAGCCGGCGTCCAAGCTGATCAGGTCAATGAAGTGATCATGGGCAATGTGCTTCAGGCAGGCTTGGGGCAAAACCCGGCACGGCAGTCGGCAGTCAAAGCCGGGCTGCCGGTAGGCATAGGGGCTTTCACCGTGAATAAAGTATGCGGCTCCGGTTTGAAGGCCGTGATCCTGGCCGCCCAGGCCATTGGTGCCGGTGATGCGGAGGTTGTGGTAGCCGGCGGCATGGAAAACATGAGCAGGGCACCTTATATTTTGGATCAGGCCCGCTGGGGATACCGGATGGGTGATCAAAAACTGATTGATGCCATGATAAAAGATGGTTTATGGTGCGCCCTGGACGAGGTACATATGGGCCTGACCGCGGAGAATATTGCCGAGAAATTTCATATTAGCAGAAAAGATCAGGATGAGTTTGCTTTTTCCAGCCAGATCAAAGCGGAACAGGCTCTTCAAGAAGGTAAATTTATCGATGAAATCGTTCCGGTCCGGATCCCGCAAAAAAAAGGGGAGGCTATTCTTTTTCAGCAGGATGAATATCCCCGGGCCGGCACCACCATGGAAGGATTAAATAAACTGAGACCGGCTTTTAAAAAAGAGGGCACCGTAACGGCCGGAAACGCTTCCGGTATCAACGATGGTGCAGCAGCTATGGTTGTGATGAGCGGGGAAAAGGCGAAAGCTTTAGGCATAAAACCGCTGGCCCGGATCATCAGTTATGCTGGGGCAGGAGTTGATCCTTCCCTAATGGGTACCGGCCCGGTACCGGCGACGAAAGCCGCCTTAAAAAAAGCGGGGCTAGATATGGGAGAGATAGATTTAGTGGAAGCGAATGAAGCTTTTGCGGCACAGGCCGTCTATGCGGCCCGGGAATTGGGGTTAGACGCCGCGAAGACGAACGTGAACGGCGGCGCCATTGCCTTGGGCCATCCCATTGGCGCCAGCGGCGCACGCATCCTGGTCACCCTGATCCATGAAATGAATAAGCGAAATAGCCAATCTGGCTTAGCGACCATGTGTATCGGCGGAGGCCAAGGAATTGCCCTGATCATTGGACGTTGAAACCTTTCAAAAAGGGACGGGATCTGATCAGATATCACTGGGAGGAGGTACCTGAGACATGTCGGCGGTTGTATTAATTGGCGCCCAGTGGGGTGACGAGGGAAAAGGCAAAATTACCGATTACCTGGCCGGTCAGGCAGACGTAGTGGCACGTTATCAAGGCGGCAATAATGCCGGCCATACGGTGGTGGCGGAGGGGCGGGAGTACAAACTGCACCTGATTCCTTCAGGGATCCTCTATCCTCAGACCGCCTGTGTCATTGGCAACGGCGTGGTCGTGGATCCGGAAGTGCTGCTTCACGAACTGGATACCCTGAAGGAACAGGGGATCAACTGCGAAAACTTGCATATCAGTGACGCCGCCCACGTGATCATGCCCTACCACCGGCGCCTGGATGCCTTGGAGGAGGAGGAGCGGGGCGGCAATAAGCTGGGCACCACCTGTCTGGGCATAGGTCCCGCATACAGCGATAAGACTGCCCGGATCGGCATCCGGATGGGGGACTTGTTTGACCGGGCCGGGTTTATGGATAAGCTGCACCGGAATTTAGAGCAAAAAAACCGGCTTTTAAAAACGGGCTATTACAGGGAAAGCTTTACTGTGGAAGAAATATGGGAGCCTTTTCAAGCATATGCCTGCCGGTTGAAGAAATATGTCAAAGATACTTCCCTATTCGTGAACCGGGCCCTGGATGCCGGCCAACATGTCTTATTTGAGGGTGCCCAAGGGTCCCTCTTGGACCTGGATCACGGAACCTATCCCTACGTGACCTCCTCTTATCCGACTGCCGGAGGCGCCTGCTTAGGCATGGGTGTGGGGCCCACCCGGATCAACCATGTGATTGGGGTGACAAAGGCCTATACCACTCGGGTGGGCGAAGGACCCTTCCCTACAGAACTTTTCGGTGCGGTGGGCCGGCAGATCCACGAACGGGGCAGAGAATTTGGCACTACCACCGGCAGGCCGCGGCGCTGCGGCTGGCTGGATCTGGTGGTCCTGCGCTACACGGCGCGGGTGAATGGCTTGACCAGCCTGGCCATGACAAAGCTGGACGTTCTGGATCATCTTTCCTCGATCTATATTTGCACAGGCTATGTGTATCAGGGGCAAGTACTGGAAGAGTTTCCCCACCAGCTCGAGGTCTTAGGTGCGTGCCGGCCCCAATATGAGGAACTGCCGGGTTGGCAAGAAGATACCAGCGGAGCGGCAACATTAAGCCAATTGCCTGGAAACGCCAGGCATTATCTGGACCGGGTGGAAGAACTGACCGGAGTGCCGATTTCCCTTGTAGCTATTGGCCCGGGACGGCACCAGACTATTCCCTTGAAACCGGTGTTTTGAGGAATAGCTGCCCTAATGGGGGCTTGGGATTATCATGGGGTGCCACGATGTTTAACCGTTGCGAGGTATGATATGAACCGGAAGCACCAAGAATTTAAAGATCATCTTGCTCATGCCGATTGGGGAATTACTGTGCGCGAGATCCTCGGTTTAAAGAGCTTTGCATCGCTTAAATTGATCGGAGGTAAAAAGGGAATTGACAACATTGTCAGCGGAATTACGGTGATGGAAGTGCCTGACTTCCATCATTGGGTTAAAGAAGGCGAGCTGCTGCTGACGACTGCTTTCGCCATATCCCATAATCTTTTGGCCCTGCATGAATTGATACCCACATTGTCAAAAAAGGGCTTGGCGGGTTTAGCATTAAAGCCCGGCCGCTATCTGGATAAAATTCCGGAGGATATGATTCAATTAGCTGATGCCTATCATTTCCCCCTGATCACGATTGGTTATGAGACCTCCTTTGGCGATATTATCATGCCTGTTTCCCAAATTATCTTAGAGAAACAGGCGGATTATTTTAAATTATCAGAGGAAATACACAGTAATTTAATGAACGCCATTTTTGAAGCGGATGGGGTAGTCTCTTTGGCGCATAAGCTGTATGCCCTTGTGGGAAACCCTTTAAGCATTGAAGTACCAATGCTCAATACCTGCGTCCAGGTTCCCGGCGGGAAAGAGAGGGAGCCACAATTAGAAGAAAAACCTCAGGCCTGTTCGATCAGGGATGAGGGGTTAACAGAAAAGGATTCCTATGAGAAGAACAATATTCATGCCGTTGATTTCCCCATTATTGCGGGAACGGAAGAATTAGGGGTGATCCATGTTTGGGAAAGGGCCCCTTTGTCCCGTTTATCCATCACTGCCCTTGAACGATCTATCAGCATCGCCGCATTTGAAATTATGAGGAACTTGGCTATTTCAGGTGCCGAGCTAAAGTACAAGAATATCATCTTGGACCAGCTCACCTCTTTTAGCGGAGATTCCATTAAGCAGGTAAAAATGCGGGCCAAATTGTTTGGATGGCACCTGGAACCGCCCTACGGCGTGATGGTGCTCCAATTTCAAAATGAGCCGCAACCAAACAAGCAAACAATATCCGGATACCTGGATATCCGGTACCATAAGGCCCAACAAATTATAAAACAGTTAAACCCGAACCTGTTAATGGCGGAAAAAAGCGATTTTTTAGTGATCATCCTTTCCCAAGTGGATAGAGATGCCTTGACCTATAAAAAAAAGGTACACCATATTTATCAAGCCCTGAATGCCTCTTTGAAAAACGATGTCCCCCAAATGGGCGTGGGGCGTGCTTATGATCGTGATTCCGGGCTGGCCTTAAGTTATGAGGAAGCTTGTAAGGCACTGCAAATAGGGAAAAAATTTGCTGCCCGCAGACCGGTAACCTTTTTCGACGAACTGGGTGTTTGGCGCTTGATCAGTCAGATGAGAAATGGAAAGGAAGCCGGCGATATTATTGAAGAGAAAATAGGGCCTTTAATTAAGTACGATCAAGCGCATAAAACCCTTTTCATGGAAACACTAAGAATTTTTCTTGCCTGTAGTGGCAGTATTCCGGAAACCGCGAAGCGGCTTTTTGTCCACTATAATACTGTTACGTATAGGCTTTCCAGAATAGAAGAAATAGGTAAAATTGATTTATCAAACAAGGAAGAGCGGTTTGCTCTTGAGGTTGTGATCAAGCTTGTTGAATTAAAAGAATAATTAAAATGATTTAACAAAAGATTAAAAAACTGATTAAAACTGAGGGGCAACTCAGTTTTTTTGTGTTATTAAACCTTGAATCCCATCGAAAATTACTTTATTGACGCCCCAAAAAAATTGTAGTATGATAACAATATCTGCGCAAACAGTATGTATACGAACTGTTATCATACTAACATAGGAGGGGTTTTCATGAAAAGAGTCGTTCCACTTATTCTCTTAGCACTACTGCTATTTACTGGATGCAGCTCAGGGGGACCTGCAAGTGCCAAGCAGCAGGAGCCAAGCACCCAAGATGAAACGAGCAAACCGGTTTTTGTCATGGCAGGCAAGATTGATGCCGGTGAAAAAGCCGATATTACTACAAAAATCTCCGGGAATGTGGCCAATATCTCTGTGGATGTCGGTTCTGTGGTAAAGAAAGGGGACACCTTGGTGATCCTGGATACCAAGGATTATCAGGCCCAGGTGGCGCAAGCCCAGGCCGGGGTTACTACTGCGGAAGCCAATTTAACCAAGACAAAAGCCGGGGCCCGGCCGGAACAGATTGCCCAGGCTAAGGCTGCCCTGGACAGTGCGAAAATTAATTATGAAAACGCAGAAAGTACTTATCAAAGAAACAAAGAACTGTTTAACAGCGGTGCCGTATCCCAAGCACAATTGGAGGCCTCGCAAACTCAGCTTGCCGCCGCACAGGCCCAATATGCCTCCACAAAAGATACGCTGGATATCTTAAACAAGGGAGAAACAAAAGAGACGATCAATGTCTTACAATCCCAAGTAAAACAATCTCAGGCAGCTTTGGAGGCGGCGAAAACCCAGCTGGCCAACGGAACTATTTTGTCTCCTGTTTCCGGGATTGTCAGTGCGAAAAATATTAATGTGGGTGAATTGGCTACGCCGGGAAAAGTTCTTGTGTCCATCGTAAATACCCAGTCCTTGTTTATTAACGCCTCGCTGCCCACCGGGCTTTTAGACAAAGTGAAAGTGGGGCAGAAGGTGGTTGTCCGGGTCTCGGAAATTCCCGATCAGGAATTTGCCGGAGAAGTCTCTGTGGTTAATCCCGTAATCGACTCGGGCAGTAAAAATGTTTCCGTGAAAGTGAAATTGATGGATGCCGATTCCTTATTAAGGCCGGGCATGTTTGCGGAAATTGGCATCACAAACTAAGGACAGGTGAGAGAAAGATGAATGAAAAACGCAAAAAATTGATTTTGTCCATCCTAGCTGTGATGGTCCTTGTGTTAGGAAGCATCGGCATTTATTACTGGTTTGAAAACGCAAATTATGTGAAAACGGAAGATGCGCGCGTGACGGGGGACCTTGTTACCGTAGGACCGCAGATTTCGGGTAAACTATTGGAATTAAACTTTGAAGAAGGAGACACCGTTTTTAAGGACCAGATCCTGGGCCGCCAGGAAACAACCAATCTCACCGATGCCAACCTGGATCAATCTGTTTTAAGGGCGCCGATCAACGGCGTTGTGATCAAGAAACAGGGCACGGTGGGGGAAATTATCTCTCCCGGGCAAGCTGTCGCCATCTTGATCGATCCTGATAAGCTGTATATCAGTGCCAATATTGAAGAGACAAAATTAGGCCGGATCAGGCAGGGGCAAAGGGTTGATTTTACGGTAGACCAATTCTCCGGGGAAAGGTTTACCGGGAAAGTCAAGTTTGTCGGCCAGGCCGCCAATTCCACATTTGCCCTCATTCCTTCATCCACGAGCGGGACCTTTACCAAAGTGGTGCAAAAAATACCGGTTAAAATTGAATTTGACAATAAAGGGGAAAAATTATTGCCTGGCACGAATGCGGTGGTGAAAATTCACATCAGGTAATGGGGAGAATAGATATGACAGAACATGATATACATGAACATGCAGGCAACGGCTCCTATAAATGGGCCGCCCTGTTTGTTGTCGTGATCGGCACCTTTATGGTAATGCTGGACAGCAGCATTGTGAACATTGCCATTCCCAAAATGATGAGTGTCTTCGGATCAAGTTTGGATCAGACAAAATGGATCTTAACGGCGTATACTTTGGCTATGGGTTCCATTGTACCCATTACCGGGTTCCTGACGGAGACCTTTGGCATTAAAAAGCTTTTCATGTTCGCCCTGGCTTTTTTCACGTTGGGATCCTTTTTGTGCGGGTTGGCCTGGAATAATAGTTCCATGGTAGCTTTCCGGGTCGTCCAGGCCATTGGCGGCGGCATGATTATGCCTGTGGGCATGTCCTATGTGATGCAGATGTTTGAGATTCATGAACGGGGCAAGGCTTTGGGCTTTTGGGGTATTGCCTCTATGGCGGCTCCTGCTATCGGGCCTACCTTAGGCGGGTATATTATTCAATATATGGATTGGCGCTTTATCTTTTATGTGAATGTCCCTATCGGCATCATTGGAGTGATTTTTGCCGGATTGCTGCTCAAAGAGACAAAGGTGAAGCCTTACCAGGGTGATTTTGACTTTATCGGGCTTTTTTCCGTGATCGCCGGGGTGGCCAGCATTCTATATGTGCTGGGAGAGTGGGCGGATATTGACTGGGCAAGTGCGGAATACCCCTTGCTCCTGGTCTTTGGCTGTTTTTGTCTTTTAATTTTTGTGGTGAACGAATTGACCTGTCCCAAACCTTTACTGGAGTTGCGGGTGTTCAAAATATATGACTTTACCATGAGCCAATTTATCACGGGGATCACTACCCTGGCTTTGATGGGGGGGATTTATGTACTTCCCCTCTTTCTGCAAAACTTAAGGGGATATACCGCGATGGAAACCGGTTTAATTCTTTTTCCTTCTGCCATTGCTTCCGGCTTGATGATGCCCATCAGCGGCGCTCTTTTTGACAAGCTGGGGGCCAAGATTGTGACCATTCCCGGACTTTTGATCGTCGTGGCTGCCACCTATGAAATGTCCCAGTTTTCCATGGATACGCCCCGGGCCACGATTACCCTGGTGGCGGCGATTCGGGGAATGGGGATGGGATTTTGCATGATGCCGGTTAATACAGCGGGGATGAATGCTGTGCCTCGCCGTCTCTTCGGGGAGGCAACGGCCCTGGCCACTACCGTGAGAAGCATTATGCAGGCCATCGCCATTACTTTCATGACTTCAATGATCTCCAGCCGGTTAGACTATAACTATGCCAGGCTGACCGAGCAGATTACCTCTTTTAATCAAACCTCAAACCATGTGATTAAAGTGCTGCAGGGGGTTTTTTTGAAAGACGGCTTGTCCTCGGCTGATGCCCATGGGACGGCTTTAGCGACGCTGGGCAAAATGCTCTATGCCCAAGCTTATCTGGATGCCATGAGCTATGCAATTATTACAACAGCTTTGGCCGTGTTCGGAGCCATCGCATTGGTGTTAATGATGAGCAGGAAAAAGATAAATGAACCAAAAGAATCAAAAGATGATCGAAAAGAAAAGGAGGCTGCCTATGAATCCCACGCCGGAGCCCGGCCCGTTATGGAGTAATCCTGCGGAAAGAGTTTTAGTTCTTTTTAAAGGTATACAAAAAATGTATAAGGACCAAATATTTGAAAAATCCAGGCAATATGGTTTTACCGGCCCTCAACTGGGCGTGCTGATTGGCTTGCATCATAAGCCCTTTGCCACATTAAGCGAGATCAGCCAAATTTTGGGCTTGTCAAAGAGTACGGTTTCCGGGATTGTGGACAGGCTGGTCTGCCAGGGGGCTGTGGTCAGGGAGATCCCGGAAGATAACCGGCGCATTGTCAGACTATCCTTGTCCGAAGAATTTCGTAAGAATAATGTATTGGCGGAGCTGAAGAGCAAATACATCAGCGATGCCCTGAAGGGTGCCAGCCAGGATGACTTGGAAAAGATCATCACCGGCCTGGATATTTTGCATAAGCTGATGAAGGAAAAAAGAGGCCAAGCTTGACTTATTTAACAAGTCAAGCCTGGCCCCAGAAAGTCAAGATGACTGTGGTTCCTTCATAAAGTTTACTCTTAATGTCAAACCCATAATTGTCTCCGAAGAATAGCTTTAGCCTGCTGTGGACGTTGCTGATGCCGATGCCGGAACTGCTGATATTTGCCGCACCAATGTCCATGTTCTGGAGCAATTTTAATTTTTCCGGGGAGATGCCCAAGCCGTTGTCCTGAATCATAATGGCGATTTTGTTTGCCACCACTTCCGTTGTGATCTGGATGCTGCCCCCGCTTTCTTTCGGTTCCAGACCATGAATAATAGCATTTTCTACCAGCGGCTGTAAAGTAAAAAAGGGGAGCTGTAAATTTAATAATTCTTGATGCACCTGAATTTTGTATTTTACCCGGTTGCCAAAACGCAGGTTCTGTAAAAACAAATATTTTTCCACATAGTCCAATTCTTTCTCCAGGGGTACGATATTTTCCATGTCACGCATGCTGTACCGGAGCATCTTTGTAAAAGCGTCCAACACCTGTTGGGCCTTTTTTTCTTCCTCTAAACTAATTAACCGGTTCACGCTGTTTAAAACATTGAACATAAAATGAGGATTGATCTGAAGCTGGAGCGCTTTCAGCTCAGCCTCTTTCAGGGATTTCTCCAATTGGGCCTTCATTTTTACGCTTTCCGCGTTGCTGTTGATCTGGTCAATTAATTTGCGCAGATTTAAAGTCATGTCATTGATGGAGTGAGCAAGCAAACCGATTTCATCGGTGCTTTTGATGGTTATGTTCGCGGTCAAATCACCCCGGGCCACTTTTTGGGCGTGTCTGCTCAAAGCAATAATCGGTTTGGAAATTCTTCCCGCCACAACAGCCGTGACGGATCCAAAAATGAAGATCGCGCATAAGCCGAGCATGATAAAGTCGGTTGTGACCCGATAGACAGGGGCCATGATGGCAGCATGGGGGATCATCACAACTAATACCCAGTTCGCCGGGGGAACGGAGCAGAAATAAATATCGTAGACGGTGTCATCACTTTCCAGGTAGGTACTTTGACCTGTCTTTTGGGCAGGTTTTTTCTCAAAAAAGTTTTTCAGGCCCGGGTAAGATTTTTGTTCCGTTACTTTTTCCATGACCACCGAATCATCGTTAAAAGCGAGAATCGTTCCGCTCGTGTCCACAAGCAGGGCTTTGCCATTCCCGTCAATGTTAATACTTTTTACTTGCTTCACCAAGGTGTCAAGGGTAATATCGACGCCTACCACACCCCGGAAACGCCCCTCTCTGTCCGTATAGGGGGCTGTTAGAGAAACCATGGTTCTTTGGGTTACTTCGTCGGTATAGGCAGGGGTAATCACCAGCTGTTGGGCTTCAGCGGGAAGCCGATACCAGCCCTGATGGGCAGGTACGTAACCGGCAGGAGGTGTCCATTCCACAATTTTACCATTATCTTTATAGAAAACTACAATTTTACCGTCCTCCGTGCTGACATAAGCATTGCTCAGTTCCTGGTTTTCACTTAAGATTTGGGGCAATAATTTTTTTAAGGCAGCCTCATCGTAATCCTGAACCGCTTTATTCCGGGTCATGGACTTGGATACCTGGGCCTTTTCCGATAAGTAGCCCTCCATATAATTAGAGATACTTTTTAAAGTCAGCTCCGCGCTTTTATCGATTTGCCTGAGCAGCTGATTTTTTGTAATATGATAAATCAAAAAGGTAATACTGGACGAGAAAATCACGATCAAAAACACAAAGGTAAAGATCATGCGCGATTGAATGCTTCTGGTAACCACTGTTTCCCTCCTGCTCAGGATATTAATTCAATCATAACACGAATAAATCATCAATTCATTAAAAAGAAGCCGGGAAAAAGTTTGCATTTTCAGGCAAGTGTTTTGTAAATTTTGACAACTGGCCGGGAAGATGAAGGATTTAAAAACCTTTTGTGGAATTGGACCTTGATATCACAAAGAATAGTCTCGACAAGATCATAGGCATTGCTGAAGAAGCGAAACGAGGGATCTGTGGGGGTGGAGACCGGATGCAAAAGGTACTGCTTGTCGAAGATGAAGAAATAGAAAGAGTATTTCTGAAAAACTTATTCCAAAAACAAATTAAAGACTATCAGGTGATCGGAGAGGCCTGTAACGGCAGGGAAGCCATTGCCTTGGCCAAGAATTATTCTCCGGACGTAATTTTTATGGACGTAAAAATGCCCGGGATTGATGGGCTGGAAGCGACTCAGGTGATTAAAAAAATGAGACCCCAAGCCCATATCATTATTTTAACCGCTTATGAAGAGTTTAAATTTGCTCAGGAAGCCTTAAGGGCCGGCGCTGAGGAATATCTCTTGAAACCGGCTCAGCCGGAAGAAATTATGAAGGTATTAAAAAATATTTATCAGCGGTCGGTTAGGGCCGATTTTACCAATGATATTACCGGACTGGACGGGAAACTCGAAATCATTAACTATGACAAAGAAAAGGTGCTGATGAAAGCGCTGCAAAATAATGATGTGCGGCTTTTGGTCTCCACACTGGAAGATTATTTGAACGACTTGCTTCAGTTGCCCCATTTACCCGCTGTTTTAAAAATCCGCTTATTTGAATTTATCACCGTGCTCACCAGGAATCTTTGTGATGCAGGCTTTAATCCTCACAAGGCCCACGAACTTAAAATGAAATTCTACGAAAGTATTTCCCGCCTGGAGACCTTTTCCGACGCCCAAAACTGTATCGCTCTGATCAAGGATGAGCTTGTCTCGGCCAGTCAGGCCAATGACACCAGCAAAAAAGAAGTTGTCAAAAGCGTGTTACATTATATCAAGGCCAATCTGTCCAAGGACCTGTCCCTGGACAGTATCTCCGAACGATTTCATTTCAGTTCTTCCCACCTTTCCCGGCTCATGAAGCGGGAAACAGGTTTTACCTATCCCGAATACCTGAACCGTCTCCGTTTAGCAGAGGCGAAAACCTTACTGAGAAATTCCGAGCTGAATATTCACACCATCGCTTTAGAGGTGGGATACCGGGAAGTGTCCCATTTCAACCGGGTTTTTAAAAAAGCCATCGGCATCAGCCCGACGAAATACCGGGTAATTTTCTTCAATGAACAAACAGGCGGCAGTCCTCATTTAAATGCAAGTAGCAAACAGGTGCGGAAAGGGAAAGAATGTCTTTATCGTGTTTATACTGACTAATACAGGAATTTTTCTCATTCCTATCCCAAAACAAGACAGGACAATGAAGAGTTGTCCTGTTTTTTTGTACTTTCAGAATTTATAAGTTTCAAAAGGTTGAAAGTATAAGTGCAACTAAGGCTTGCGCCGTCGCCAGGGTCTTGGCGCAAGCAAGTTTTCTAGTGGCCTTTAGGACAAGCCTGAGAACGGAAAATACAAAACAGGCGATCAAAAATGCAAAAAACAGCCGGGTTATCCCTGAAGGATGAAGCTGGCAGTGAAGTGGGGCGTGCCTGTTATGCAAAGTAACTGCCGTTATTTATCAAAGGCATTGGGAAAAAACTGCAGAACTAGGCTTTAATCATTATTGGGGAAATCCCTCCCACCCCGGAGTCAGCCTGAAAAATGGAGAGTGTCCCCAAACATGAAAAAAGGAGGAATTGCGCATGAGTAAAGTGGTCTATCCTTACATTCCCAATTCGGCGCCGGAAGAGAAGGCAAAACTGCTCAAAGAAATCGGCATCAACAGTGCGGAGGATATTTACCGCGAAATTCCGGATCAGCTGCGCTTTAAAGGCACGATGCAGATCCCTGAGCCCTTCCTTTCCGAGTACGAACTGAGAAGGCACGTGGAAGGCATCCTGGCCAAGAATCAGTCCTGCAAAGATTATCTGAATTTTCTCGGTGCAGGTACCTGGCAACATTATGTCCCGTCAGTGGTGGATACCATTGCCTCCCGGGACGAATTTTTAACAGCCTATGTGGTGGGAGACGCCCAGGGAGACCATGGCAAGTGGCAAGCCCTGTTTGAAAGCGCCAGCATGATCGGTGAAATGGTGGGCATGGAAGCCGTGAACAAACCCACCTATGACTGGGCCAATGCCATCGCCATTGCCTGCCGGATGGCGGCACGGATGACGGGGCGGAAAGAAATTCTCGTGGCGGGAACGATTAGCCCCAGCAGATTGGCTGTCGTGAAAAATTATTGCAAACCGGATCTTAAGATTGAATTGGTGAAATTTGACCACGATACCGGCCTAATGGATCTTGATGATCTTCAGGCTAAAGTTTCTGCACATACCGCTGCTGTTTATTTTGAAAACCCGTCTTACTTGGGCTTTGTTGAAATCCAGGGCGAGAAAATCGCTCAGATTGCCCATGACAGCAAGGCGGAAGTAATTGTGGGCGTTGATCCCAGTTCTTTGGGTGTGATCACAGCGCCGGCGGACTACGGGGCGGATTTTGCCGTAGGCGAATACCAGCCTTTGGGCCTGCATATGCAATGGGGGGGCGGACTGGCCGGGTTTGTGTGCACCCGTGACGAGGAAAGGTATGTGGCGGAATATCCCGGCCTGCTCTATGGCATTACCACTTCCGTCAAAGAAGGCGAGTACTGCTTTGGGGAAGTTTTCTTTGAAAGGACTTCTTATGCCTCCCGGGAAAAAGGCAAAGACTTTATCGGCACCACCACCGCCTTGTGGGGCATTATTGCCGGCGTTTATATGGCTCTGATGGGGCCCCAAGGGTTCAAAGAGCTGGGGGAAGGGATCATGCAGCGGGTCCAATATGCCGTCGGTTTGCTTTCCCGGATCAAAGGCATCCGGGTGCCGGTGCTTCAATCTCCCTGCTTTAAGGAGTTTGTTATCAGCTTTGAGGGCACCGGCAAGACGGTAGGGGAAATTAACAAGGCCTTATTGGATCACCACATCTTCGGCGGCAAGGATCTCAGCCGGGAGTTCCCGGAATACGGTCAAAGCGCCCTGTACTGCATTACCGAAGTCCATACGAAAGAAGATATCAAGAAGCTGGCTATTGCTTTGGAACAAGTGATTCGGGGACTGTAAGATATACGTGAAAGGAAGGGTGAGATAAATGGGTATTGTGAAAATTAAAGAAGACTTCCATGAGGCCCGATGGTGCGAACCAATTATTTATGAATTGTCCACGCCCGGACAGAGAGGGGTACTGGTGCCCCTGCCGGATGAAGAAACTAAAAATGCCGCCGGCGATGTCCTCTCTGCCATCCCGGAGGGCATGCGCAGAAAAGCATTGCATCTGCCCGAAATGGATCAAAAGCATGTTTTGCAGCATTATCTGCGCTTGTCCCAGGAAACCCTGGGTGCAAACCTGACCAATGATATCAGTGAAGGCACCTGCACCATGAAATACAATCCCCGGGTCAACGAAGATCTGGTGGCCGGCCATAAGTTTGCCGAACTCCATCCCCTGCAGGATGATGATACCACCCAAGGCGTCTTGGAGATTCATTACAAGTTCGAACAGATCGTCAAAGAAATATCCGGTTTAGACCGGGTAACCTTCCAACCGGGGGGAGGGAACCATGCCGTCTATACCGCCGCCAGTATTGTACGCGCCTATTGGGAGGAAAAGGGCGAACTAGACCAAAGAGATGAGGTGATTACCACCATCTTCTCCCATCCCTGCGATGCCGCTGCCCCCCATGTGGCCGGATTTAAAATCATTACCCTTTACCCGGACAAAGACGGTTTTCCTGACATTGAAGCATTGAAAGCGGCCGTGTCGGAGCGCACTGCGGCCATATTTATGACGAACCCGGAAGATATCGGCCTCTATAACCCCAGAGTGGCGGAGTTTGTGGAGATTGTCCATGGGGTGGGCGGTTTGTGCTTCTATGACCAGGCCAATGCCAACGCTTTCCTGGGTGTGGCCCGGGCCAAAGAAGCGGGCTTTGACATGTGCCACTTTAATGTGCACAAGACCTTCGGCACCCCCCACGGGTCCAGCGGGCCGGCGTGCGGCGCCCTCTGCTGCAAGGAAGAGTTTGCCAAGTACCTTCCCGCGCCTACCGTGGAATTTGACGGCAAGAAATACTATTTAGAGTACAATCGCCCCCAAAGCATCGGCAAGGTGAGAGATTTTATCAGCGTGGCCGGAGTTGTGGTCAAGGCTTATGCCTGGACCATGAACCTGGGGGCCGATGGATTAAGGGAATGTGCGGATATTTCCGTGATCAACAACAATTATTTTGAGAAGAAACTGCTGGAGATTCCCGGCTTGTCGGAATGCTTTGCGGGCAACGGCCACCGCAGGCAGGAGCAGGTCCGCTATTCCTGGGCTAAACTGAAGGAAGACACCGGGGTGGGCACGGTGGAAGTATGCAACAGAATCGTGGACTACAGCCTGCCTCATTACTGGTTCAGCCACCATCCCTGGGAAATCCCCGAGCCTATGACCCTGGAGCCTTGTGAGTCCTACTCCAAGGACGATTTGGATGAGTACGCGGCAATCCTAAAAAGAGTAAGCGAAGAAGCCTACCACAATCCGGAGATTGTGATGAATGCGCCCCACAAGGCCTCTGCCCACAAGAGAAATGACGAAGCGGCTTTAGATGATCCGAACAAATGGGCCACCACATGGAAAGCTTATGTGCGGAAGCACAGAAGTAAATAGTGAGAGAGTACCATTCATACTATGCTCCACAAAGCATGCTTGTGGAGCATAGTATCAAAACAAGCAAAACAAGCTTTTGACCTTTGTTGGGGGCGATATTTTGATCAAAAAGAAGAAATTAGGTTTCATCGTCAATCCGGTAGCCGGTTTAGGCGGGAGAGTGGGCCTGAAAGGGAGCGATGGGGCAGAGATTCAAAGAAGGGCGAGAGAGCTGGGGGCCCGGCCGGAATCCCCCCAGCGTGCCATCCAAGCTTTAGAAAGAATTGAGGAAATCAAAGAAGAAGTGGAAATCATTACCTACCCCTTTGAAATGGGCGAAGATGAGGCCAGTCGGTGTGCACTTGATTACCGGGTGATCGGCACCATTAAAAAGGGAGAAACCACCCCGGAGGATACCAAGAGAGCAGCCCGGGAGATGGTGGATTTGGGTGTGGACCTGATCCTTTTCGCCGGAGGTGATGGAACCGCAAGAAATATTTATGATGCCATCGGTACGGCAGTTCCCGTGATCGGCATTCCGGCCGGCGTGAAAATTCATTCGGCTGTTTATGCCACTACCCCGAATAATGCGGGAGAACTTGTCTTCCTGTACTTCCTGGGCAAAATAAAAAAACTGCAGGAAGCGGAAGTCATGGATATTGATGAGGATGCCTTTCGGCTGGGGCGGGTGACCGCTAAATTATACGGTTATCTGAACGTACCCCATGAAGAAAGACTGGTTCAGGGGCTAAAATCAGGGCGGGGGGAAGGAGAGGCATCAGCGCTAAAATCTATTGCTGCTCACGTGGTGAAAAACATGGAAGAAGATTGTTTGTATCTCATTGGTCCGGGTACGACCACAAGGGCGATCATGGAGCAGTTGCACCTGCCTTATACCTTATTGGGCGTGGATGTGGCCTTCAATAAACAGTTGGTGGCAGCTGATGTCACGGAAAAACAACTTTTGGACTTGATTGCGGGAAAAAAAGCCAAGATCGTCGTTACCATCATCGGCGGCCAGGGCTATATCTTCGGCAGGGGGAACCAACAGCTCAGTCCGTCTGTCTTGAGGCTGGTTGGTAAAGAAAATGTGATTGTGATCGCTCCCCGGACGAAAATTACCGCCCTGCAAAGAAGGCCCATGCTGATTGATACGGGAGATTGTGAAGTGAACAAACTGATGAGCGGCTATTATCAAGTGATTATTGGTTATGAACAAACCGTTATGTATAAGGCCGAATAAAAGAGGATCCTCGGTCGGATTTTAAAAGAAATAGGAGGGAGATAATGGCTAGTAAAGACTTGTTTTCTGTAAAGGCAGTAGGTATCACCCGCCAGATAAGTCCGTGGGACACCATGGTTTACTCGACAGTCAATCCGGGTCTGATGTACGCCCTTGTATACCTGATGTGGGCACCGTTCCTCTATCCGGGCGGTCATATGGTATGGGCGATCGTGACGGTTGCCCAAATGTTTGTTATCGCGGGTTTGTATTGGCTTTTGTCTTGTGCCATGCCCCGGCAGGGGGGCGAGTACATATACATCAGCCGTATTTTGCACCCGGTGCTGGGGCTGATGTCCAGCTTTATGATTTCCTTTGCCGCCATTTCTTGGACCGGCGTATGTACGGATTGGTGGCTGAAGTATTCCTTATCCGACTTTTTTGTTGGCCTGGCTGCGATTCACAATTTTGACGAGAAGTGGATTAACCTGGCCAATTTCTTTATGACGACCCACGTGCGTGCCGTGATCGGTACCATCGCCATCCTGTTTATCGCCTGGGTGTTCTATCGGGGCACAAAGGCCATGGTTAAGTTAGCGTGGATCGCACTTGCCGGTACCCTCATGGGTGCTATTGTATACATTGTGGCCACATTCTTAGTTGACCAGGCTGTTTTTGCCGCCAACTGGACGCAAATTACCGGACTCAACTATGATGATGTGATTAAGACCGCGGTCGCTGAAGGGCACCCCGTAAAATTCCTTTTCGGGGCCACGATCATGGCGGGATCAACCTACATCATTCTAAATACCCTGGGTGCTACTTTTGGCGCCAACCTGGCGGGGGAGGTACGGAATGTCCAAAAGTCGCAGCTTTTAGCTTTGTTCGGTTCGCTGGGTTTACTGATGGCGATATGGGCTATTTTCTACGGTATGAGCTACAAGGCCTGGGGGACTCAGTGGACCAACTGCCTGATGTTCCTGTGCGGTACCGGTAATGACGCGTACACCTCGTTACCGATCGGGAAGTGGGAACCTTTTGCCACGATCATGATTGCGATTATGACAAAGAGTGGGATCTTTGTGTTTCTGATTGCGCTGGCCTTCTTCATGGCAACCTTTGGTTCCACAGCGGGGATGAGCTTTGGCCCCATCCGGAATATCTATGCTTGGGCCTTTGACCGTTTAGTCCCGGAAGCGCTGGCGAAGCTGCACCCGAAGACATCCCAGCCCTGGTATGCCAGCTTGGTTGCCCTCATTGGGGCAGAAATCTTCCTGCTCATCGATATTTATCTGCCCTCATGGACCGCCAACATTGCCTATACCATCTTCACCTGGTTTATTGGCTGGATTTTTCTGGGCATTGCCGGAATGGTCTTCCCGTGGCGGTGTAAGATTTTGTATGAATCTTCACCCCCAGTGGTAAAAGGTAAATTTTTAGGGATCCCGGTAGTAAGTATTTTAGGGTTCTTAACCTTGTTAATAAGCGTGACCATCTGTGTCTACTTATTAATCCCCTTCTTCCAGGGACTCCTGCCTTATACGATGGTGGTGATGTCGGTGGCCTTGTTCATCATCCCGGCAATCATGTATTACTATTCGAAAAAATCTTATGCGAAGAAGAAAATTGACATTGATATTCAGTTTCGGGAGATACCTTCAGACTGAGGTCGGCGGCCTGGATGCGGGCCGGGAATGGAAACGAAATGGTATGGTACCTGAAGGAGTAAGTTGAGAAAGGGTGGGATCATGAAGATATTCTACTGTGCCGATATCCATGCGGCGGAGACAACATTTCGCAAGTTCACCAATGCCAGTAAGTTCTACGGGGTGGACATGGTGATCTATGGGGGGGACTTTACCGGCAAGATGGTGGTGCCTATCATTAAGGATCAGCGGGGGCGTTACAAGTGTACCTATTACGGGTCGACAGTAGTCCTGAAGAATGGGAGTGAACTTCCCGACTTGGAGAAGACTTTGCGGGAATGCGGATTTTACCCGGTCGTGTTTACGGAGGAGGAATATGATCGGTTAACGGAGAGCGATGCAGACCGGATCACCAGGGAGCAGCAGATCAAGGTCATGGAAGCGTGGATCAAATTAGCCGATGCCCGTTTTCGCAAGAACAATATCCCGTGTGTGTTTATCCCCGGAAACGATGACGACTTTTTTATCGATCCGATCCTGGAGAAAACCGACTTCATGATCAACGGAGATAATAAGGTAGTAGAGGTGAAGGGGTACGAGATCCTGTCCCTGTCCTATGGACATCCGACGGTGTTCAAGTATCCCCGCGACATCAGTGAAGAGGAACTGAGCAAGAAAATAGATGATTTGGCCGCACAGGTCAAGAACATGTCAAAGTGTATCTTTAACATCCATGTACCGCCTTATGATACCTATTGCGATCAGGATGTCCAGTACGATGAGAATTTGAACCCCATCCTCGACGGGGGGGAACTGGCCACAGGGCCGGTGGGGAGCAAGGCAGTCCGGCAGGCAATAGATAAGTATCAGCCCTTATTGTCCCTGCACGGACACACCCACGGGTCGCGGGGGGTAAGCAAAATAGGGCGTACCTTAGCAATCAATCCCGGCAGCGACTATGACTCGGGGATGCTGCGGGGTGCGATCATCGAGATCGACAGCGGCGCTGATGTAAGGTATTCTTTAACTTCGGGCTAAACAGGGCCTCATACCCGCCATCACCGTTCTAAGTGATGGTGGGTGTCTTTTAATTCAGCCCGGAGGGCTTTTTATCATGTCAAGGGACCTGTCCCCGTGACAGGGATGCCACGGCACGGAAGATGGGCTGTATCCGGACGGTAATCGGTTTTGTCTCTGAAGCGGTTAAAACGAAGGAGGGAAAGAGCTTCCCCCCGCAATGGGAGTTGTAGTACAATATAGTCCCAGGGTTCGTTTCGGCGGGCCCTAGGGACTATTTTTCCTAGGGACTTAGCAGAGTATGTTTTATTGAACTATGGTTTATGGGAGTTGGGCAAATTTATGAAGGGGGCTATTTCATATGGGGGAGTTGAGTAAGGTCAAAGCAAAACCTGAAGAATTGGCAGGGTATCAGGCCCAATTTCAGGAGGCGCTCCAGGAGGTGCTGGCCGTCGCCAAGTTAGAGCCGGGAGAAATTCTGGTTGTAGGATGCAGTACCAGTGAGATCACCGGGCAGAAAATTGGCTCCGCTTCAAGCCTAGAAATTGCGGAGTCACTGATGGATGTGCTGTTACCAATGATTAAAAAGGAAGGAATTTATTTAGCGATTCAATGTTGCGAGCACCTGAACCGGGCTTTAGTCGTGGAAGAAGAATGTGCCAAGAAGTATGGATGGGAGATCGTCTCCGTGATTCCGATTCCCGCAGCGGGAGGATCTATGGCAGCGACAGCGATGGCCAGATTTGATCGGCCTGTGGTGGTATTGGCTGTTGCTGCCCATGCCGGGATAGACATAGGAGATACCTTTATTGGCATGCATTTGAAAAGAGTTGCCGTACCTGTGCGGTTAAGTATGAAGGAGATCGGGCAGGCTCATTTAACGGCAGCGCGCACCAGGCCCATGTTAATCGGGGGTGAACGGGCGGTTTACACCAAGTAGGTTAAAAGGGGGTCAGGCTGTTAAGTCTTGCAAGCTTCCAGTTTGATCCTCTACCGGCAAATGATCAAATTTAAATTTAATAAGTTAAAAAGTAAAGTTGACCCCATGACCCCATGGGGCTTTTTTTATAACGCAACGGTAGAAAAAATTTCGTTTGTAGAAATTTTTTCTTACCTCTGCGCGTTTCAACGAAGCGGGGGATATGCCCACCGCTTGTTCGCAAATCGGAACCCCCACCTACGCTAAAGCTTAGAGGTGGGGGACATCCCAGCGAAGTTATATACTTTGAGAATGGATAGATGATTTATTTATTGTATTACCCGGTAACCGGTACCTGGATCCCGAAAAGCCCTTTAGGGCTTTTTTCTTATTTTCGGAGATGAAAAAGTTTTATCAGGGATGAATAAATCATAAATTATTTTTATTTCTAATAAATTTTTTTTAATGATAAAATAGCAATGGCTTAAGTAAATTTTATTAATCGAGGGATTTTATGGCACAGATAAAAGATCTAACTGGACCTGTCGCCTTAAGGACCAAGGGCATTTACAAAAGTTTCGGCCATATAAAAGCTTTAGATGATGTCAGTATTGATTTTCCCCAAAACCGGATCTCAGCCCTGGTCGGGGATAATGGGGCGGGAAAATCTACTTTGATCAAGATTCTCGCCGGAGCCCTGACCCCGGACAAGGGGACGATCACGGTGGGGGACGGTAATTTTGACTTCTTAACCCCGGCCCAGGCGATAAAAAATGGCATCGTCACCGTATTTCAGGATTTGTCTCTGGTCAATTGCCGGGATGTGGTGTCCAACATTTTTTTAGGAAATGAACGGACCCGGGCGAAATTTATGCTTGATAAAAAGCGCATGGAAACAGAAGCAGCCGGTTTGCTGGAACATCTACATATTCACCTTCCTTCCCTGCGGGCAAATGTAGGGGAGCTTTCCGGCGGCCAGCGCCAAGCCGTGGCCATTGCCCGGGCGATTAACCAAGGGGGCCATATATTGATTCTTGATGAACCAACCGCCGCCATGGGGGTAAAAGAGACGGCACAGATTTTAACACTGATCGCCCAATTGAAAGCGCGCGGCTACACCATAATCCTAATTTCCCATAACATGAATCAGGTTTTTTCCCTCTGTGACCGGGTTGCCGTGATGAGGGGAGGATCTGTGGTCGCCCAACTGGATACGGAAAAAACAAGTCCTCACGAAATCATTGAGCTGATCACTGGCGTGGAGAAGAAAAATGCATCTGCTTATAAAACCGGTACGTGATAAATTGATCGATAAGAAGTCCCAGGTGCTGCTCTGTGTGATTCTGATTACCTTAAGCGGCATCCTGTCCCTTACTTCGCCCTTTTTTTGGCAGTGGGACAACATTCGCAACGTTTTGGACCAAAGCACCCTGAATATTATTACCGGTGTGGGGATGACTTTTGTTATTGCCAGCGGAGGAATCGACCTGTCCATCGGATCGATTGCCGCATTGACGGGAATCCTCATGGCTATTTTTTTGAAAATGCAGGTACCTGTTTTTTTCGCTGTCCTGGGGGGAATGGTCCTGGGCACTTGTGCTGGTGTGGTGAACGGAACCCTCGTTTCTTTTTTCCGTATCAATCCTTTTATTGTCACGTTGGCAACCATGTCGGTCTTTCGGGGCATCACCCTGATTTTATCCGGGGGAATCCCCATGTACAGTTTTTCTTCCAGCTTTACCAGGCTGGGCAGCGGCAGCCTTTTAAACCTTCCCGTACCGGTTCTGATTACCGGGATGCTGGTTTTAGCAGGAGCCTTCTGCCTCGCATTGACCAAATTGGGCTATTATGCCCTTGCTCTGGGGGGCAATGAGGAGGCCTTAAGACGAAGCGGGGTCCCCATCGGTTGGTATAAAACCGCTGTCTATGGCATCAGCGGCTTCACAGCCGCCTGGGCCGGCCTGATCCTGACCGCCCGGCTCAACAGTGCCGATCCCCTGGCCGGATATATGATGGAGCTGGATACCATTGCCACAGTAGTTTTAGGCGGCGCCAGCATTAAGGGCGGGCAGGGGAGTATGGCGGGAACCGTGGTGGCAGGGCTTTTGCTCGCAGTTTTACGGAACGGGCTGACGATCAACGGCATTTCCTCCTATTATCAGCAGCTGGTGGTGGGCCTGATTATTTTGCTGGCAGTAATTTTTTCAGAAAGAAGAAAAAAAGCATGAAACGATCGGAATTTGTTTTGGATGAAATGACCCCCTTGGAAAGGGCGGCAGCTATGGCCGCAGGGCGGGATTACGACCGGATCCCCTGTAGGCCTTCTTTAGGGGAACAGCCTACCCGGTTAACGGGAGTGACGGTTTCTCAATATTTAAATTCCGCCCGGATCATGGCGGAAGCACATCTCCAGGCATTTAAAATTTACGGCCATGACGGGGTGAGTGTGGGACCGGACCAATTCGGCTTGCCGGAAGCATTGGGGGCGAAGATGGCTTATTATGTGGATGATATCCCTCAGGTTCCGGAGCCCGCTGTCAAAACTTACCGGGACTTGACGAAACTAAAAATGATCGACCCCTTTAAAGACGGCAGATTTCCTCTTTACTGGGAGGCCCTGGATATTTTGCGGGAAAGGATGGGACATCTCGTCAAAGTAGGCACGGGAATTGGCGGCCCTTTTACGGCCGCCGCCTTACTGCGGGGTACGGCCAATTTTTTGAAAGACCTGCGTCAGCATCCGGAGGACGCCCATCGTCTTTTGGCGTTTACCACGGATAATATTATCCGATATCTGGAAGCTTGCCGGGAAAAAGGGTTTGGCTGCGGCCTGGGTGAACCCTGCGCATCCAATACCCTGATCAGCCCCAGGCAGTTCCAGGACTTTGTCCAGCCCTACCTGTCCAGAATCGGTGCCTGGTTCCGGGAGAAAACAGGCGGTGGTTATTCTCTCCATATTTGCGGCAAGACCAGAAAAATATGGCTGCCCATGGTGGAGAGCGGGGCAAGCAGTATCAGCCTGGATGGTGCGGCTGATTTGGGAGAGGCAAAAAAGGTGATCGGCCACCGGGTGGGTCTGAGAGGCAGCGTTTCCCCTGTGGAAGTGATGTTCCAGGGAGACCGGGAGAGCATTCTACGGGCGGCTAAGGAGTGCATTATGATGGCCTACGACAGCCCGAAAGGCTACGTCCTGGGCACAGGATGCCGGGTGCCTTTAGGGACCAGCAGGGAGAATATTGTGGCCTTGATGGATGGCGCCCGCATGTACGGAAAAATGCCGCTGGAAAGAAGGGATTAAATGGACCGGGACATGATCAACTCATTTTTAGAGATCCGGGATAAGAACATAGTGATTCTAAAAAACGCCAAAGAGCATGGCAAAAAGGTGGTGGGCATTTACTGTACTTACGGGCCCAGAGAGCTGGCTCTCGCCGCAGGCGCCATTGCCGTCGGTTTGTGCGGCACCAAGGAGGAACCGATCCCGGCAGCGGAAAACCATTTGCCCCGCAATTTGTGCCCTTTGATCAAATCATCCTATGGGTTTGCCGTCACAGACACCTGCCCTTATTTTTATTTTTCGGATTTTATCATCGGCGAAACCACCTGTGACGGCAAAAAGAAAATGTTTGAGCTGCTTCAAAGGATTAAGCCGGTGCATGTGATCAACCTGCCCCAAAACCAGGACCAGCCGGCTTCCCTGGATTTAATGTACCGGGAAATGGTACGTTTGAAGGAGGCCATGGCGTCTGCCCTGGATGCGGAAATTACGGACCAAGGGCTTCGTGAGGCCATTCATGCCGTAAATGAAGGGAACCGGGCCTTAAAAGATCTCTTTGATTTGAACCGGACTAAGCCGGCTTTAATTTCCGGCTTGGACCTGCTGCGTATTTCCTGGCAGATTGGTTTTCATCACGACCGCTGGGAACGGGTAACTATGATTGATGATCTGGTCCAAAAGATTAAAGCTGCCGCAGCCCGGGGCAGTTTTGCCGGTACCTCGTCCACGCCCCGGATTTTGCTGACGGGAACGCCGGTAGGGATGGGCAGTGAAAAAGTGATCTCCTTGGTGGAGGAGAATGGGGGCCTGGTGGTGGCCATGGAGAACTGCGGCGGGTACAAAACCTTAGGCCTCTCTATTGATGAAAAGGACCGGAGGGATCCCCTGCTCCTGCTGGCCGAAAAGTATCTGCGCATTCCCTGCTCCGTGATGTCGCCGAATCAGGGCCGCATGGCGCTGTTAAAGCAGATGGTGCGCGATTTTCAGATTGACGGGGTGATCGACCTCACCTGGCAGGCCTGTCATACCTATAATATTGAATCCTATGAAGTAGGGAAATTGGTAAGGGATGAGCTGGGACTTCCTTTTCTCCATTTGGAAACGGATTATTCCCAGAATGACCGGGAAGCTTTAAAGACCCGAATCGGCGCCTTGTTGGAAATGATTGGATGAAATATTTGAGGGAGGTGCAAAATGAGTGTCCAGGTATTGGGTTTAGGAACTGCCGCCATGGATATCGTCCTTCAGTGTGACGAATTACCCCGGGAGGACGGGTTCTCTTTTATTCACCGGGAGCAATTAATGCCGGGAGGAAGCTGCGCCAATGTCTTAGTGGCCTTGGCCCAATTGGGCGTGCGCACAGGATTGGTGGCCCAGATTGGCGATGACCAGTACGGCAGGATTTTTCTCCAGGACCTTCAGGAATCAGGGGTAGAACCTACCGGGGTTTTTGTCAAAGAGAAGGGGGTTACCCTCCATACCTTTATTACCGTTGCCAAGAACGGCACCAAAGCGATTTTTGCCCACCTGGGGGACAGCTTGCTCACCTTGGCGGAAGAGGCTGTTACCGAAGAGATGCTGGAGGGCGTAAAGGTTTTTTATACCGATATGTTTGCCGGGCAGGCGGCCCTGAAACTGGCCCGGTTGTGCAAGGAACGGGGCATCCCGGTGGTATTCAATCTGGAGTGCCCTCCTTCCTTTATGGCATTGTGCCAGGTATCCCGGGAGAAGCTGGAAGAAATCCTTTCCTTGGCCGATCTGATCTTTTCCTGCCGGGAGGGTCTGGTGGAACTGGCCGGAACAGAGGATCCCATGGTGTCCGGACCCCAGGTCTATGAAAAGTACCACCCCGGCCAGGGTTTGGTTTTTACTCTGGGGGACAAAGGATCAATTTGTTTTTATGATCAGGGCAGGGTGGCTCAGACAGGGGTTTTTCAAGTTGATGCCGTCGATACCACGGGAGCAGGGGATGCCTTTGTGGGCGGGTTTATTTTTGCTTATTTCTTGCAAAACAAGGACCGGGAGCTGGCTTTAAGGTTTGCCAGCGCCTGTGCCGCCTTAAAATGCACCCAGCTGGGTGCCCGGCTTCAGGCCGGAGAACAGGATGTCTGGGCGCTTTTGAACAGAGGTTGAAAATTTAAGAAATATAAGGAGGCTAAAAAATGAAAAAAGTAAGACTGTTTTTTGGAATGTTGTTTGTGTGTTTATTTGTTTTAGGTGCCGCAGGGTGTGGACAGCCGGCAGAAAATCAGGAGGAGGACAACAGTACTCAGGAAACCAGCGCTCCGGAAGCCCAACCCACCAATGCCGCCTTTTTGGATGCCCAGGCGAAATTGGAAGCCGCCCTGGCCCCTTTGCCCAAGAAGGATACCCAGGCGAAACTGGCCGCCCTGGAAATTACCCTGGCCAACCCCTTTTGGGTCACCATGAAAGAAGGGTATGAAGCGGCGGCAAAAGAGTATGGCGTGACCATCGATGTGATGGCGGCGCCGAAGGAAAACGACGTCAATTCCCAACTGGAGACCTTGAAAACCATTGTCAACAAGGATTATGACGCCATCGCCCTTTCCGCCATTACCCCCTTTAACCTGGTGCCGGGGGCAGCGGAAGCAACCAAAAAAGGGATTCCAGTGATTGCCGTAGGAACCTCCATTGATGCCGCCGAGGCGGAAAAGGCGGGTGCCAAGGTGGCGGCCTTTGTTACCTCCGACTTTGAAGAACAAGGTAAAATGGGCGCCCAGTTTATCATGGACAAGATTGGATCGGGAAAAGTAGCCATCATCGAAGGCCTGCCGGGAGCCGCCCAGGGGGAAGCGAGAAAAAGCGGAGCCCAAAAAGCCTTTGAAAGCAACGCAAATATTGAGATTGTATCGGTTTCGGCCGGCAATTGGGATCGTCAAACGGCGTATGACATCACTTCCAACCTGATCCAGGCGAATCCTGATTTAAAAGGAATTTTTTGTGCCAATGATGTGATGGCATTAGCTGCTGTGGAAGCCTTAAAAGCCGCCGGAAAAAAAGACCAGGTGGCCGTAGTAGGGGTAGATTTTATTGATGAGGCCAAGGCCTCCATCACCAAAGGAGAGCTGGATGCCTCGGTCGCCATGTCCCCCTATTTATTTGGAAAAGGCGGCGTGATCCTGGCCCTGAAAGTGCTAGAGGGCCAAGAGATCCCAGAAGATATCTTCTGGACGCCCTTAGGTTTGATCACCAAAGAAAATGTCAATACCTTTGAAGGGTGGAAATAACTTAAATAAGACCGGGGATAAGCAGAGCCGGTAAAAGGCCCTGCTTATTCTTTTTGGGATCAAGGAAAAAGGGTGATGTGGATGGAGATGCCGGTATGGAAAATGCATACCCCCCAAGGGATCTTTCATGGGCGTGGGTCCATCAGATCCCTTAAGACAGTGGTGGAGGATGAGAAGATTGCCCGCCCCTTTCTTGTGCTGGACCCGGCAGTGGAAAAAACCGGTTTCGGCGGGGAAATAAAAAATATTCTGGAAAATGTGCAGTCCTTTTATTGGACCGGCTTTACCTCGGACCCCACCTTAACCCAGGTGGAAAGAGGAGCCGTCGCCTTTCGGGAAGTTGACGCCGACGGCCTGATTGCCGTAGGCGGGGGAAGCGCTATTGATGCGGCTAAAATGATTGCCCAAAAAACCGGATTTCCCCTCCTGGCTGCAGTTCCCACTACTTGTGGAACCGGCGCGGAATGCAGCCCGGTTGCTATGATTAAGGATGAAAAAAAAGTGAAGAAAATAGCTTTCCGGGATCCTCGTTTTATCCCCAAATGGGTGATTCTGGATGCGGAGGGACTGACCTCCTTGGATCGGGCCTTTGTTGCCGCTACTGCTTTAGACACCCTTTCCCACGTTATGGAGACCCATCTTTCCCAAAAATCAACGGGGTTGGTGCGGGTTTCTACCCGGGGGTCCTTGGTTTCTTTAGGGAAAAATTTGGCGCCGGCCATTTTTGATCAAGACCCGGGAGCCCTAGAAGTACTGCTTGATGTAGCCTTTACGGCCCGCCTGCTTTATCCCGGCACCGGGCTGTCCATTATTCATGCCCTGGCCCATCCTTTAGGAGCTTACACAGGCTTGCATCACGGCATGGCTGTAGCACTTTTGACTCCTCCTTCTCTGGAGTTTAACCTGCCTTTTTGTGGGGAACTGATGCGAGAAATCGACGACCTGTTGAACGTGAAAAGCCAACAGGCAAAGGGAACCGGAGCATGGGTGCACCGGATCGTGGCAGAATCGGGGATGGGTACCCACATCGAACAAAAACTTAAAAAGGAAGAGGTGCCGTTAGACAAAATCGTCAATCAAGCCATGGAAAGCAGCAATCTTCCTTCTAACCCCCGGCCGGTTTGTGGGCCTAAAGACCTTAGGGAGGTCCTGGAAAGGGCCTGTGCCTGCCGGCATATTTTCTAGGATCTGAAAAAAATACGACAAGCATTTTCAGATTAATAATATTCTATCAGTGCTGGTTGGGTCATAAGATTTTTGAATTGGCGTGATACGATTTCTCTATTCTATAATCAAAGTAATTAAAATCAATAAAGATCAGGGGGAGGAAGAAAAAATGGGTGATTTCTCAAAAGAAAAGCTGTTACAAGATCTATCCGATGCGGTGGTAAATATGGAGGAAGAAAAGGTGGTTACTGCTGCCCGCCGATATGCAGAAAATAATTTTGATGCCTATGAAGGCATTGACCTGGGACTTGCCTGCGGCATGAACCGAGCCAGTAAACTGTATGAGGAAGAAGAGTATTTTGTTTCCGAATTATTGTTGTGTTCCGACGCCATGTATGCGGGCCTGGATGTTTTGAGGCCCTACCTGAAGAGAAAAAATGATCCGGCCAAACATAAAGCCGTCATCGGCGTGGTGCAAGGAGATACCCATGATATTGGGAAAAACCTGGTGAAAATTATGCTGGAAACAGCCGGCTTTGATGTGGTCGATTTGGGACGGGATGTCCCTCCCCTGGATTTTGTAAACAAAGCGAAAGAAATCGGGGCGGATTTAATTGCTTTGTCCACCCTGATGACGACGACGATGGACGGCATGAAAGAAGTGATCGAAATTCTCGTGGAAGAAAACCTGCGTGACCGGTTCAAAGTGATCGTAGGCGGGGGGCCTATTTCCAGGAATTTTGCCCAGTTGATCGGCGCGGACGGCTATGCGCCCAATTCGGCAGAAGCAGTGGTATTGGCGAAGGCACTGGTTTCCTAATGGTGATGTGCCGCTGTTAAAGCAATAATCCTATTGTTCATCCAAGGAGGTTGGAAAAAATGTTGGACGCTTCATGTGCATTAAAAGATGAAATGACTCCTCATGAAAGAATGGGTTCTTTGATGCAAGGGAAGCCTATCGACCGCATCCCTTGCGTACCGATGATTGGTGCCGTAGCCGCAAAGCTGATCGGCGTTCATGTCAATGAAATGCTTCAATCCCCCCGGTTAACGGCGGATGCGCAAATCAGATCCTATGAGTTGTTTCATCATGATTCCGTGAGCGTGTGCATTGGTTCTCATGCCATTGCTACGGCCTTCGGGGGCAGGATGACGGACCCGGTAGATGACAATCCGGCGATGAAGGTGAATCCCATTCAAACAGAGCAAGATTTGGACCGGCTGGACCTGGCCGATCTGGACAAATGCCCGGCGATTCAGGTCCCTTTGGAAGCAGCCAAAATATTAGTGGACCGGCTGGGTGGAGAAGTAGGAACCGGGTTAATCGTGGGCGGTCCCTTTTCTGTGGCGTCCAGCTTGCGGGGCACCAATTTTCTGCTCCGGGAGATTATTAGAAACCCGGAATTTGCCCACAGGCTGATTGAGTTTTCTCTTCAATGCAGTATCCGGGCCGCGTTGCCTTTTTTGAGAGAAGGGGTTAGTCCCCTGATCGTGGACCCGGTTGCTTCCGGAAGTATTTTGGACCGGAAAAAGGCGGCAGAGTTTGCTTTTGCCTATACCAGAAGACTGATTAAGGAATTCCAAAAATATGCCCCGGCAGTAGTTCTCCATATTTGCGGGAATACCAGGAAATTGCTTGACCAGATGGCTGATTCCGGCGCCGCCTGTCTGAGCCTGGACAATGTGGTGGATTTGGAGCAGGCGAAAAAACAGGTGGGTGACCGGGTGATGCTGAACGGCAACGTGGATCCGGTGAATGTGATGTTTTTGGGCAATAAAGACCTGATCCATCAGGCCGTGAAAACTTGTTTGGCAAAGGCCTGGGATAATCCCCGGGGCTATATTCTGGCCACAGGATGCGATCTCCCCATCAAAACCCCTGTGGAAAACATTGCCGAATTTGTTGATGCCGCAAGAATCTACGGAAAGTGGCCCTTGGATCCGAAAAACTTTTCCTAACCTGTATCTAGAAACAACTGACCCTCAAATAAGAAAGGAGTGGAGCGGGGTGCGTGTGAAAAAAAATGTCCTCTGCGGCGTCTGCCCAGGAGGATGTGCCATTGAGGCGGAAGTAGAGGAGGGAAAGCTGGCTGCCGTGCACCCGGGGAAAAATGTTCCCTTCGGCAACCTGTGTGTGCGGGGTAAAGCGGCGCCGGAAATTGTATACTCTCCGGACCGGCTGCACAAACCCCTTTTACGAACAGGGGAAAGAGGCGAGGGAAAGTTCCGGCAAGCAAGCTGGGATGAGGCCCTGGATGTTGTGGTGTCTAAAATGGAGGAACTGAAAAACTGCTATGGACCCCAGTCCATGGCCAGCCACTCCGGACGGGGCGCTTTCGAGCAATCCCTGGGTGATTTCTGCAACGGAGCCGACTTAGTGGCGCTGAAACTGCTCTGGCCCTTCGGCTCGCCTAATACCGCCAGCGACGGTTCCCTTTGTTATGTTTCCTACGGCATGCTTGCTCCCATCACTACCTTTGGTATTCCGGCCACCAGCTTGCTGCCGGACTTTGAAAACAGCAATTTGATCGTGGTCTGGGGGGCAAACCCGATTACAGACTCCCCGCCTTTTCTGTTTAAGCGCATTGTTGAAGCCCAGAAGCAGGGAAAAAAAGTGATTGCCATTGACCACATGAAAAGCGATATCGCCCAGCGGGCGGATCAATGGATCGCCGTGCGCTCAGGTACCGACGGGGCTTTAGCTTTAGGATTGATCCATATCATTATTGAGGAAGGGTTATATGACCGGGAATTTGTGCACCACTGGACGGTGGGATTTGAAGAACTGAAAGATTATGTAAAAAAATTTACCCCGGAAGAAGTGGAGAGAATTACCTGGGTACCCCAAGAACAGGTGATTTCTCTCGCCCGGGAAATTGCCCAGGTCCGTCCCGCCACGCTGCGCACTTATACCGGATTGGAATACAGCAACAGCGGTGTCCAGAATATCCGGGCCGCCTTTATTCTTTGGGCGATCACGGGAAATCTGGATGTGCCGGGCGGATTAACCATCGGCTTGCCGCCCCGCCTGCCCATGGAAGGGGCCGATATCCCGCTGCCCAGTGGGCCCCTCCCTTTTGGCGGGGAAAAATATCCTCTTTTTTATGCTTTGACAGGAAGCGCCCATTTTATGGAGTTTCCCCGGGCCGTGCTGGAAGGAAAGCCCTACCCGGTGAAGGGGCTGCTGATCAATGGAGCGTCTACCCTGACCTCCTATCCCCAACCGGGGATTTTTGAAGAGGCTTACCGTAACCTGGAGTTGTTGGTGGTGATTGACCGTTTTTTCACCAGAGACGCTCTCTTTGCCGATGTGGTGCTTCCCGCTACCACCTATTTTGAAATTAACTCTTATCAGCGCTACCCCGGCGGCTATGTCCGCTTACGCCGCAAAGTGGTGGAGCCGGTTGGAGAGGCGAAAAATGATCTTCTCATTATCGCCGAGTTGGCCAAAAGACTGGGGTTCGGGGAATGCTTTCCCCAGAGTGAAGAAGAACTGTTGGAAAAGGCATTTGCCAAAGATCCCAACCTGCTCCAGCAGCTGCGGGAAAGTAAAGACGGGGTTCAGACGCCGAAGCAGCCGCCAAAATTCAGGAAATATGAAGCGGGATTGCTCAGAAAGGATGGTCTGCCCGGCTTTCCCACCCCGTCCGGCAAAGTGGAGCTGGTTTCCGCCTTGCTGACGAAACATGGGTATGACGGCCTGCCGGTTTACGTGGATCCTGTCGAGGGGCCCCAGGGGGCGGCGGACACTTATGGGAAATATCCGCTCATTTTGAATACCGGTGCTAGAATCCCGTCTACTTTCCGCTCCCAGCATTTAAATATCCCCAGTCTGGTCAAACTGCAAAATAAGCCGCAGGTGCTGATACATCCAAAAGATGCCGCTGTCCGGGGCATTCATGACGGAGATAAAGTGGTGATTAAGACAATCAGAGGAGAAGTGCTCTTCTGGGCTCAGGTTACGGAGAAGGTACTGCCGGGAGCGGTGGAAGTAAACCAGGGGGGCGGTAGCCCGGTTCAGGTCAAAGAATGGCGGGAGGGTAATGTAAATTTCTTGACGGATTTTGATAACCGGGACCCTATTTCCGGCTTCCCCATCTTTAAAGCATTACTATGTGAGGTGGAAAAGGCCAAAGAAAATGGAGCCTTCCGGGAATAGAATGACCCGCTTACCCTAAGAGTGAAAAAGCCTCATCACAAATTTTAATTATTCCCACTGGAAAGATCAAATTTTTATATAAGGATTGTTCTTACTAAAATACCGATTGTATAATTTTAATAGACTAGATGCTAGGAGGGCTAAACAGGGAGAATGGGTGTTAAGGTAGATATTGTTGCCGGCTTTTTAGGAGCAGGAAAGACCACATTGATCAATAAATTAGTTCCTGCTTACACCAAAAAAGAAAAGGTGGTGCTGATCGAAAACGAATTTGGCGAAATTGGCATTGACGGGGATTTGCTTTCCGGCGCTTTGCCCACGCGGGAGATCTATGCCGGGTGTATTTGCTGCACCTTGGCGGGTAATTTCATTGAGGCCATCGAAGAAATGAACCAGCAATTCCATCCGGATCGTATCGTCATTGAACCCTCCGGCGTGGGCCAGCTGTCCGACGTGATGCGGGCTTGCCAGGGAGTTAAGGGGACTGCTCAGCTTGATCTGAACCACCTCATTACCATTGTGGACGGCACCGGTTTTAAGGATGATCTGGATGCCTTCGGCGCTTTTTATCTGGATCAGATTCGGTATGCCAATATTCTTCTCCTCAGCCACCTGGCCCAAGTTGAGCAGCAGGAAATCGACCAGGTGATATCTGAGCTCAAAACACGCAATGGCCATGCCGTCATCCTGGTAGATGACTGGCGTGACATGGAAAATGAGGATTTGGCGGATTTGCTGGAGGCCGTGAGACCCCAGGGGCCTGACCGGATTCCGAAGCCGGAACCCCCGGTCCATCATGACCATCATCACCTGCCGGCCGACCGCATCTTTTCGGTTTGGGGGCAAAGAAATCCTACCGTCACTACCATGCAACAATTGAATAGCGCCCTGGAAAGGCTGGGGGACACGGCATACGGTCAGATTTGGAGAGCAAAAGGGATGGTAGAATTGGCCGAGGGGGGCTGGGCTTATTTTGATTATACCCCGGGACACTGCTCCAGCCGGCCCATGGACAGTGCCAAAGAGGCAAAGATTGCCGTGATTGGCTGCCAACTGAACCGGGAACGATTAGGGGAAATTTTTCCTGCCCAGGATCATGGTGAAAAAAGCAAATAAGAAGGCAGCGCGCCATGAACAAATTGGTAAAAAAATCAAGACCATAAAATTACCGTAGAAGGATGAAGGAGAGGGAGATATGCATAAAGATGACCAAATGACCCCGAATCAACGTTTGGCTGGTTTTTTAAAGGGAGAAGCAATTGACCGCATACCTGCCATGCCGCTTTTGGTAACTATTTCGGGAAAAGGGGCGGGGATGACCCATAAGGAGAAGAGAAGCAGCGCCCACAATCAGGCCATGGCCCAGATCGCCTGCTATGAGAGATTCGGCAATGATTTAATGATTATGGAGTATGGCCTGCACGGCATGGGGATTGCTTTGGGCAGTCGGACCAATGATCCGGAAAATGCCGTTCCCGCCATTATGGAGTATGCCTTGCAGGATATCAATCAGGTGGATACCCTGGATTTTTCCCGGCTAGAGCTGAAAAATGATCCCTGGTTCCGCTTAAATTGTGAAGCGACCCAAATTGCTTTGGAAAAGATGGGCCAGGAAGTGGGCGTCGGGATTTTGATTTCCGGTCCCTTCACCGCGGCGGCCAGCATTTATAAGACGGAGAATTTACTAAGGGCAACCAGCAAAAAGCCGGAGAAAGTGCATGAATTAATGCATTTTTGTACGGAAGGCTTGAAAATGATTTGCCGGGAATTCATTAAATTAGGAGCGATTATCGCCCTGTGCGACCCCATTGCCTCAGGAACGATCTTAAAAAGGAAACAATATCAGAACTTTGTTCTCCCCTATACCATTGACCTGATGAAAGACCTGCACGAGGCAAAGGGGATGGTGTGCTACCATATTTGCGGCAATACCAAGGAGATTGTGGAAGACATGGTGGAAACAGGGTGTGATATGTTAAGCATCGACAACCGGGTGGATTTGGAAACAACCAAGGAAAAAGTGGGGGACAAAGTGTGTCTTTTGGGCAATGTGGATCCTGTGGAAGTGTTGATGCTGGGCACACCGGCGACAGTCGATGAGAGTGTCAAGACTTGCTTTAGAAAAGCCTATGACAGCCCGCGGGGATACATTTTGGCCTCCGGATGTGACATCTCGGTGGATGTTCCCCTGGAGAATATTGAGGCATTTATGACAGCAGCCAGAAAATATGGGAGATGGCCCCTGGACGCCGGCCGCTATCTTTAATACGGAAATACTGACGAGGCATGGGTGTTGATAAAACAATCTAGGATTGGTGGAGGTTATAAGAATGGCAGAAAGTAAAAAAGAATTTTTAAAAGAATTGTCCGATTGCGTAGTAGATATGGAAGATGAAAAGGTAGTGGACGTGGCTGAGGAATATATATCTGCCGGCTATGAAGCCTTTGACGGCGTGATGGGCGGGCTGGTGGACGGCATGAACCGGGCCAGCCAATTGTATGAAGAGGAAGAGTATTTTGTTACCGATTTACTGCTTTGTTCCGATGCCATGTATGCGGGGCTGGATGTGTTAAGGCCCCACCTGCCCGTGGAAGAAAGCGGGCGTGCCAAGCCTAAGGCGGTGATTGGCGTGGTGGAAGGGGATACCCATGATATCGGCAAGAACCTGGTGAAAATCATGCTGGAAACGGCAGGCTTTGAAATGCATGATTTGGGCAGGGATGTACCGGTGCAAAATTTCGTCCAAAAGGCAAAAGAAGTGGAGGCTTCTCTGGTTTGCCTTTCTACCTTAATGACCACCACCATGGCCGGAATGGGTGAGGTGGTAAAACTGCTGCGCGAAGAAAATTTGAAAGAACAGGTAAAGGTGATGGTGGGCGGCGGACCTATTTCGCAGAAATTTGCCGATAAAATCGAAGCCGACGGCTATGCGCCCAATGCGGTGGAAGCGGTGAAGCTGGCGAAAAAACTGGTCGCCATCGGATAAAACAAAAGGAAAAGTAGGGATCATCGATGTTGACGCCAAAAGACAGACTGCAAAAAGCCTTGGCACAGGAGGAAATAGACAGGCCGCCCTGTATTTGTCCCGGTGGGATGATGAATATGATCACCAGGGAATTGATGGAAAAGGCAGGGGTGGGGTGGCCGGAAGCACATAGGGATGCCTCATTGATGGCAAAGCTGGCTGCCGCTGTTTATGAAGAAAAATGCTTCGAGAATTACGGCGTGCCTTTCTGTATGACCATCGAAGCGGAGCATATGGGTGCCAAAGTGGATTTAGGCACCGATGTTTATGAACCCCATGTGGTGGGTTATGCTATCGATTCCGTATCGGCCTGGGAACAGCTTTCTCCCATAGATTTTTCCCGGGGCCGGGCCAAAGTCGTGCTGGATGCCATTAAAATCTTGAAGGCTAAAGGCACCAAGGTGCCGGTGGTCGGGAATTTGACAGGTCCCATCAGTGTGGCAAGCTCTCTCATGGAGCCGGTTACCTATTACAAAGAGCTGAGAAAAAAGAAGGAAGACGCCCGCAGGTTCATGGAATTTGTCACGGCACAGCTGATCCTCTTTGGCCGGAAACAGCTGGAGGCGGGTGCGGATGTCATTGCCATCTCCGACCCCAGCGGTACCGGGGAAATTTTAGGCCCCCGGTTATTTGCGGAATATGCCGTGCCCGCGATTAATCAGGTTTTGGCCTCTTTGACGCAGGAGAAGAAAGGTGTGGGCACTATTGTCCATATTTGCGGAAAGATGCATAATGTGTATGGAGAAATGGCCCATATCACCAGCAATGCCCTGAGCTTCGATTCTATTGTGAACATAAAAAATGCCCGGGAAAATTTGCCGGGAAGAACCCTCATGGGCAATGTGAGTACCTATGCCCTGGAATTTGCTCAGCCGGCTAAGGTGGCTGCTCTCACGAAAAAGTGTATCATGGATGGGGTGGGGATTATTTCCCCTGCCTGCGGTTTGGGCACCAAGTCGCCTCTTTCCAATATTCGGACCATGCTGGGTACAGTACAAGGAAAGGATTATTGGGAAAATGTATAAAATAACGGTGCTGCCGGAGGGCCCGGAGATCCTGTCTCAGCCCGGAAAAAATCTCATGGAAATCCTGCGGGGAGCCGGTGTTTTTGTCGACAACCCGTGCAACGGCAAAGGAATGTGCGGAAAGTGCAAAATTAAGCATCTCAAAGGCAGCCTGCCCCCCGTGTCGCCAGGAGAAGATAGTTTTTTAAGCGACGAGGAAAAGCACAGGGGCGTGCGCTTGTCTTGCCTGGTGGAACCACGGTCAGATCTTACGATAGAGCTTGTGCAGAAGGAAAAAAAGCATGAGGTTTTGACTACGGGCTATCTGCCGGAGTTTAAGGTGCAGCCCGCCATCTGGAAAAAGACCTTTTCCTTGGCCCCGCCCACCCTGGAAAATCAGATGCCCTATGAAGATATTTTTGTCCAGGCCACCCGGGGGGACTATGACTGGCGTTTACTTCAGCACCTGCCCTCAGGCCCGGGCACCTGCACGGCGGTATACAGCGGCAACCGCCTGATTGGAATAGAGAAGGGAGACACCACCGATCAATTATATGGCTTGGCCGTAGATATCGGCACAACCACCGTGGTGATCGCTTTGATTGATTTAGTGAGCGGCCGGGAACTGGGCACAGAGGCGATGATTAATGCCCAGAAGAACTATGGCCTGGATGTCTTAACCCGGGTCACTTATGCGCAGGAGCATCCCGAGGAGGGGAGAAAACAGCTCCAGGCGGCTATTGTGGACTCTTTAAATGAAATGATGGAAATGTTATGCACAAGATACCAGGTAGATCCAGACAAAATCTATGAAATTACGGTGGCGGCAAACTGCACCATGCTCCATTTGCTTCTGAGGGTTGATGCCGTCAGCCTGGGGAAATCACCCTATGCACCGATTTTCACCCGGTCGAAGGATCTTCCGGCAGGAGATATCGGGCTGAAGGCCTCCCCAGGAGCGAGACTATATTGCCTTCCCTCCGTTTCTGCGTACATCGGCGCGGATATTGTCGCCGGTGCTTATGTGGCGGAATTGAGCAAGCAAAAAGGGAATGTGCTCTTTATTGATATCGGCACCAACGGAGAAATTGTCCTGTCCCATCAAGGAAGGTTGCTTTCCTGTTCCTGTGCGGCAGGCCCCGCTTTGGAGGGGATGAATATCAGCGCCGGGATGCGGGCGGCCCACGGGGCCATTGAGGATGTCAAAATCACGCCCTCAGGCATAGAATTGAAGGTGATCGGCGACGAAGAACCTGTTGGCCTTTGTGGCAGCGGCATTCTGGCCGTTGTCCGAGAGTTGCTGCTCCACGGTTTTATGCGCAAAGAAGGGGCGCTGATCAAAAGAGAGACCCTGCCGGCGGAAGACTACCGTCATAATCTGCTGGTGGCAGAGGGGAATAAGCGGAGTGTGCTCCTGTCTGGGACGCCTCCCATCGCCATTACGCAGGGAGATGTGCGCCAGGTGCAGCTGGCAAAAGGGGCGATTCTTTCCGGATTTTATGCCCTCCTGTCCAAGGCCGGTATCACTATGGATGAACTGGACAAAGTGATCATCGCGGGACAGTTCGGCGCCCACCTTCCCGCAGAAAGCCTGATCGGCACGGGAATTCTGCCCCGGGGCCTTGAGGAGAAAATCATCTACATCGGAAATTCCTCCAAAACAGGGGCCTATATCGCCTTGATGTCGGTGGAAGCAAGAGAAGAAATGGAACACCTGGCCAGGGAAATGGATTATATGGAGTTAAGTGCTTCGGAAGGCTATGAAAGACTCTTTGTAGATTGCTTAGCCTTTCCGGTAAAATGATTTGGGCGTAAAAACCGATACCTGCTCGATGGGAGCAACAAAGGAAGCTAATGGATCAAAAGAACCATTGGCTTTTTTATACTTTAATAAATATAGTACATTCTGCGGAAAAAAGGTTGAATATTTGCAGACATTCCAATATACTCGAAGGGAGGGATCAAAAACGCGATTCGCTTTTTTGGATCAGATTTCTGGGAAAAGCGCAGTCAAAGGGATGCAAATTTTTCTTCAGGATGCAAAAATATTTTGCATCCATCCGGGGAATATTTTCCGGTGCTCCTGCTTTTAAATGCAAAATATTTTTGCATATGCTGTTTGTTCTTGTTTTCCCATGGAGTAAATGATCTGCTCGTAACGGTGTTTGGCCAGGTAAAAATTTTGGCATAAAAATTGCATAGTTAAGTTAATCGTGACCAGAGCGGTTGTTCTGAGGTTCATATTTAAGCATGGTTTCTTACCGGAAAACGGTTAAGAAACCTAACTTGTTTTTAGGGGCTATTTAACAATTTAATATAATAAAGAAAAAATGCATTCTGGGAGGGATAAAACCATGGAGAACATCAAGGAAAAGGACCTGGCCAGGCGTGGCATCAATGAGCTGGTGGCATATGTGCCGGGAAAACCGATTGAAGAAGTAAAAAGAGAGTATGGGTTGACGGAAATTATCAAACTGGCTTCCAATGAAAATCCTTTGGGGACTTCACCCAAAGCTGTGGCGGCGATGAAACAGGCCATTGACGATGTTTATATGTATCCTGAAGGCAGCAGTATGGACCTGCGTCAAAAAGTCGCCGCTCATTTTGGCATCGACGATGATATGGTGATCATCGGCAACGGAGCGGATAATATCCTTTTGCTGATTGCCCAGGCCCTGGTTGATGAAGGAGATGAGGTGATTACGGGAGATCCCTCGTTTTCCGTCTATGAAAGTGTGACCCGGATTATGGGGGGAAATTTTATCAAAGTTCCCTTGAAAGATTTTACCTATGATTTACCTGCCATTGCAGAGCGGATTACCGACAAGACCAAATTGATCTTTATCTGCAATCCCAACAATCCCACCGGTTCTATGGTCACGGAAGAAGAAACGGCCCGTTTTATGGAGATTGTCCCCCGCGATTGCGTGGTCGCGTTTGATGAAGCCTATGCGGAATACGTGCAGGATCAGCATTATCCTGATACCATGAAGTATGTGCATGAGAAAAGAAACGTAATTCTAGTGCGGACCTTTTCCAAAATCTTTGGCCTGGCCGGTACCCGGATCGGTTACGCCATGGGGCCCAAACACCTGGTTGACTTATTGCGCAAAGTCACGGCAGCTTTTGCCGTCAACCGGGTCGCCCAGGCGGGGGCCCTGGCTGCTCTGGAGGACAGGGAATTTATTGAAAAGGTTTTAACGGTAAATGAGCAAGGCAAACAGTATCTCTACCAGGAGTTCTCCAAATTAGGCATGCCCTATACGCCTACTCACACCAATTTTATTTTTGTCAATTTAGGCATGGACAGCCAGGTGGTGTTCAAAAAGTTACTGGCTCAAGGAATTGTGATTCGCCCGGGCGGCATGTGGAATTTACCGAACTATGCCCGGATTACTTTAGGAACTTTGGAGCAGAACGAAAAACTGATCGCAGCCTTGAAGGAAATTATCAATAAGTGAGAAAATATCGGGAGGTGTTTAAATGACTAAGAAAATAATTGGGGGAAACGAAGCAGTAGCGCTTGGTGCTTTACATGCAGGTGTGAAAGTAATTACCGGCTACCCGGGAACTCCCTCGTCGGAAGTAATCGGCAGCTTGTGGGGAAAAGACCTGCCCGGAACCAAGGTGGAATGGAGCACCAACGAAAAGGTAGCCTTTGAAGTGGCGGCCGCAGCGGCCTGGGCCGGATTCCGTTCTTTATGCACCATGAAGATGTCCGGTTTGAATGTGGCTTATGACTCCTTGATCAGTATTACCTATTCCGGATGCAAAGGCGGTCTGGTGGTCTATGTTTGCGATGACCCGGGAGTGAGCGCCGGCATGCCGGAACAAGACGTGCGGGGATTTGCCCTGATGTCGGATATGCCGATGCTGGAACCGGGATCCGTGCAGGAATCCTATGACCTGATCCAATTCGCCTTTGAGCTCTCGGAAGCCATCCAATCACCGGTCTTTGTCCGCTCCGTCACCAACGTGGCCCTGTCCCATGGTGTGGCAAATGTGGAAGAAAGAATCCTGCCCCCGGACAAGAAACCTCTGCTGGAAAAGGACATCATGAAATACACCAAGGCTGGGGCAGCCATCTGTATGACGCAGCACCGGGACCTGATCGCACGCCTGGAAAAGGCAGGCGATATCATTGGGGAAAAAGGGCTGAACAGACTGCATCTAAAGGGAGAAAAAGGCGGTTTGGGCATTATCAGCGTGGGTGTGGTAAACACATTTCTTGCAGAAGGTTTTGACATCGCGGACCGCTTTGGCATCAATCCGGAGGAAATCTCTACATTAGAAGCAGTTACCACCATCCCCTTTCCTAAAAAAGAAGTAGGCGCTCTTCTGGACCACTGCGGAGCCATCTTGGTCTTAGAAGAGCTGGAACCCCATCTGGAAAAAGGGGTCTATTTAGAAGCTTATAAGCGGGGCGCAAAAGTAAGGATTATTGGTAAGGAAGACGGTACTTTAAGCCGGATCGGGGATTATGACGCCACCCATGTGGTGAAAGGTATTTTTAGTGCCCTCGATAAACCGGTGCCTGAAGAGCTTTATAAAACAATCGAAGCAGAAAAACACTGTGCGGCCCGTCCCATTACCACCTGTGCCGGCTGTCCCCACCGGGGCACCTATATGGCCATCAACCAGGCCGTGAAAAACTTGGGCTACAAAAAAGAAGAAGTAATGGTCACCGGAGACATCGGGTGTACCATCTTGGGGATTAACCCTCCCTTCCATACCATCTGGACCGAGGTTGCTATGGGGGCCAGCATTCCCATGGCCCAGGGCTACGTCTACAGCGGCGTGGAGACTCCTGTCATTGCTACCATCGGAGACTCCACCTTCTTCCACGGAGGTATTCCCGGACTGCTTAATGCAGTGCAGCACCAGATTAACCTTACCGCCATTGTCATGGACAACGGGTGGACCGCCATGACCGGCATGCAGGTGAATCCGGGCACGGCGCCGGATTTTCAACAGTCCGGGTGCAAACCATTGGATCTGGCCCAAGTGATTCCGGGATTGGGTGTGGAAAATTTCTTTATTGCCGACCCTTATGACCTGGAAGGAACCACGGAAACGATCCAAAAGGCCCTCACCCTTCCCGGGGTCAAAGTGATTCTTTCCCGGCGGGAATGCGCGATTCAGGCCAACCGGCGCAAAGTAAAATACGGAACGGTTCAGGTTGACCAGGAACAATGCAACCTGTGCAAGCGGTGTATCAATATTACCGGGTGCCCTGCCATCAGTCTGGGCGAAGAATCCATCGTCATTGATTCCGGACAATGCAACGGCTGTGCTTTATGCGCTCAGGTCTGCAACAGGTCCGCCATCAAAAGGGAGGGGAAATAACATGGAAAAGAATGTTTTCGACATTTATATTGTCGGTGTGGGAGGACAGGGAGTTTTAACCATTGGGGAACTGATTATTGAAGCAGCCCTAAAAAAGAACATTCCTGCTAATTTCTATCCCACGAAAGGGATGGCCCAGCGGGGCGGATTTGTCAAAGCTCAGCTGCGCTTAGGCCGGCAGGTTGTGGGCCCTTCCATTCCCCAAAAGGGGGCTGACCTGATCATTGCCATGGAACGCTCCGAATCCTTAAAAGCGATCCGGTACCTAAAATGCGGGGGAGATTTTTTCCTTTACGGTTCCGTATGGGCGCCCACTGCGGTGATGCTGGGCAAGGCACCCTATCCTTCCCTGGAACAGGTATGGGGGAATCTGGAGCAGGCGGAAGCGAAGATTGCCTATCTGGATCCGGAGATGCTGCCCCAATATGAAGGAAAGCCGGTGGCGGAAAATTTGTTCGTCCTGGGTGCCACCCTGGGGAACACGGCCTTAAAAACTTTGTTCAGCGCGGAAGACCTAGCCACCGCCATTACCGAGCGCTGGCCCAAGGGCGCGGAACGGAATCTGGCCGCTTTCCGGGCCGGATTGGATATCCAGGTATGCCGCAGCCTTCCTGTAAGCTTAGGATAAGGGGGTGATGGCATGAGCTTTCAGGCACTTTTCTACCCCCGCGGGGTGGCCGTGACCGGTTCCGTAACGGCGGGGAAATTGGGACATGTGCTGATGAACCGCTTAATAGAAGGCGGGTTCACCAACATTTATGCCGTAAACCCGAAGGCACAGGGGATGGGCCCCATCCCGGGCTTTGCCTCGATCCGGGAGATTGACGGTGCCGTCGACTTAGTGGTGATCGCTTCACCGGCAGCTACCGTGAAGGATGTATTGACCGACGCCGGTGAGGCCGGGGTGAAAGCAGCGGTTGTGATTACCTCTGGCTTTTCCGAAGCCGGCAACGCAGCCGGTGAGGAAGAGGTAAAACAGGCAGCCCGCCGTTTCGGTATCCGTTTTATTGGGCCGAACTGTGCCGGTCTGGTGAACACCCACAGCAGCCTTTTGGCTACTTTGGAAGCCCGCCCCCCCAAAGGGAATACCGCTTTGGTATCACAAAGCGGGGCCGTGGGCGGTGCGCTCATGTCCTGGGCGGAAGAACAGGGCCTGGGTATTTCCAAATTTGTCAGTTACGGCAACGGCAGTGATTTGAATGAAATAGAATTGCTCAGGTATTTTAAAGATGATGCGGAAACCTCCGTGATTGCTTTATATGTGGAAAATGTCAAAAACGGCCGGGAGTTTATGCAGGTGCTGAAGGAAGTGACCCGGATCAAACCTGTGGTGGTGATTAAGTCGGGACGGACCAATACCGGCCAGCGGGCGGCTCTTTCCCATACCGGTTCTATGGCCGGCTCGGATGCGGTTTATGACGCCGCTTTGCGGGAATGCGGCGCCCTGCGGGTGGAGACCCTGGAAGACATGTTTGATTTGTGCAAGGGTTTTTCCTTCCTTCCTCCCGTTGAGGGCCGGCGGCTGGTCGTTGTGACTAATTCCGGCGGTCCCGGGGTGATGTCCATAGACAAGGCAGACGAGATCGGTTTGGATGCGGGAGAACCCAGCTCTGAATTGAAAAAAGCCCTTCAGGAGTTTCTGCCTCCCCACGCCGGGCTAAAAAACCCCATCGATCTTACCGTGGAAGGTACCGGGGAAGGCTACCGGCGTTCTTTGGCGGAATCGCTGAAGGAATACGATGCGGCAGTGGCCCTCTATATCGGCACCCCCTACTTAGAAGCGATGCCGGTAGCGCAGGGGATTGTTGATGCCGCCCGGGAATCCCAAAAACCCGTCGTCTCTGTCCTTCAGGTAGGCTGCGATGTGGCGGAAAGCGATAATCTCTTGAAGCAGCATCACCTGCCTAACTTTTCTACGGGAGAACGTGCCGTGCGCGTTATTTCCCGCATGGCTGAATATCAAGGGCTCAAATCCCGGCCCGGTTATTTCTCCGACCTTCCCCCTATAAAAGGGAATTTGCCGGGGCAGGGTCCCGTGCTGGAGCCGGATGCCATGGCTCTTTTAAAGGAGAACGGAATTCCTGTTCCTCCGTACCGCTTTGCCGGGGATCGTCACCAGGCCGTGGAAGCATGCCAAAGCCTGGGTTATCCGGTGGTGATGAAGGTGGTATCCCCCCAGATTTTGCATAAATCGGACTTTGGCGGCGTAGTGCTGAATATTGCTGATGATGAAGGGGCGGGAAAGGCTTTTGATCATCTGCGCCAGATCGCTTTGGACCGGGACTTTCGCGGTGTGGTGATTTATCCCATGCTGAAAGGGGGCCGGGAGGTAATCCTTGGCCTGACCCGGGATGTGCAGTTTGGTCCGGTGGTCGCTTTCGGCTTGGGTGGTATTTACACGGAAGTGTTGAAGGACATTGTGCTCCGGGTGGCGCCGGTAGACCGGACCGGGGCGGAAGAAATGATCAGAAGTATCCGCACCTACCCCATTCTGAAAGGAACCAGGGGACAGGAACCGGCTGACCTGGATGCCCTGGCAGAGACCATTGTTAATTTCTCCCGGCTGCCTTTCCTCTACCCGGACATTGCGGAAGCCGATTTGAACCCGGTGTTTGTCTTTCCCCAGGGTGTGTTCGTGGGGGATGTCCGTCTGTTGAGGAAATAACCTGATCAACGACGACGGTGCTTTTGCCAATAAAAACGAAACGTTTAACCTTAATTGACTTTTGATTAGCTCAGGCTAACGGATGCATATTTTCCTTTTCTGTTTTATTGCAAGTCCATATTTGTTAAGGAGGCAAAGAAATAAAGCCTCCTTATTTATTTTTTAAGTAAAATAAGCTAAAATTTTAAAAGCTATTGATATTGTATTAGGAAAATAATGTCGAACGAATTACCGGAATATTAATAGGATATTAATGTTCAGGTAAAAAAACAAAGGTAAGTTAAATTAACGAGAAGTACGAATACACTCTCTTCCATTTTGTTCAGAAAATGTCCAGAATCGGTTGATATGATTAAAAATAAAGAGAAGATATTTAAAAAAATGAGGGTTGATTAAGGGAGGAAAGATTGATGAAATTGAAAGGAAAAATGCTTGTTTTTTTTCTCATACCTGTGCTGGTCGTCTTTTCTGCTGTGGTAGCTTATATGATGCTGAATATGAAAGCCACGGCAGAAAAAAATGTTGCGGAGCTGGCGGAGTCAAAGTCGGGAGAGTATGCTGCCTATATTAAATTGTTTTTGGAACAAAATCTAACCGTGGCTAAAAATTTGGCCGGAACCATAGAGGACATTAGAGCCGGGCAAAATCCGAGCAGGGATGAAGTCATTCAGTTGTTGGAAAGGACACTTTTACATAACAAGGATCTTGTGGGTGTCTGGTGCGCCTTTGAACCGGACGCTTTTGACGGTCAAGATAAAAAATATGTAGATGCCCAATACCATAACAGCACGGGAAGGTTTTATCCTTGTTTCTATAGAGACGGGGATGCTATTGCATGTGAGCCCTTTGCCGTTGACGACATCAAAAATGATTATTATGTCATGCCCCTGACGACGGGAAAAGAAGCTATTATTGAACCGTACCAGGAAAGTTACAACGATCAGGTATCGATCATGGAAACCTCCCTGGCCGTCCCCATCAAATATCACGATCAGGTGATTGGTGTGGCCGGGGTCGATATTAAGCTTGATCAGCTTCAAACCTTTGTAGAAAACTTAAAATTATATCAAACGGGTTATGGAAGGCTGATTTCCGGTACAGGAATGGTCGTCGCTCATCCCGAAAAGGACCGGCTGGGAGAAATCGGCGGTGAATTTAAAGACGGCCAGGGAGGGGATATTTTAAAACGAATTGCCGCGGGAGAAACATTTTCCTCCGTGGAATATGCGGAAGCCATAAAGCAGAATGCCTTTAAAAGTTATGCCCCGGTAACGGTAGGAGAGACCGGCACAACTTGGGCTTTTGGGACAATCATCCCCATCGGAGAAATATATCAGGAATCAAACGATCTGGTCAGAACAATTCTCCTGATCGGCTTATGCGGGTTACTGGTGATCGCTGCAGTCATTTGGATCGCTACAAACAAAATAACGGCGCCCATCGGTCTGCTCACCAGCAGGATTGTAGCTATGGGCAATTATGATTTTACAGGGGATGATCGGAAAACCTACCGTTTGGCCCAGGGAAAAGATGAGATTGGTATCATGTTTAAAGCCTTGGGGAACATGCAGCAAAATGTAGTCGCCTTGCTGAAAAACATCGCCGGACAATCAGAGCAGGTGGCTGCGGCGGCCCAGGAATTAACCGCCACCAGCGAAGAAATGGCTGGCGTATCGGAAGAAATCGCTAAAACCATAGACGGCGTTGCCGCCGGGGCAACCAATCAAGCAAAAGATACGGAACATGGTGTGGAAAGAATGAAAGAACTAGGGGAACTGATTGAAGAAAATCAAAATTACCTGGAAAAAGCTACGCAGGCCGCGGCTGAAATTACCAAAACGACCGGAGAGATTCATCAGGTAATCATGAATACCAACGCAAGTGCCCTCAAGATTGAAAGTGCCAGTCAAATGATTAAGCGGATTGCCGAGCAAACAAATCTCTTGGCCTTAAATGCCGCCATCGAAGCGGCGCGAGCCGGTGAAGCGGGCAAAGGTTTTGCGGTAGTGGCCGAAGAAGTCCGTAAGCTGGCGGAGCAATCCAATCAGTTTACAGGGGAGATCGCCAGGGTCATCCAGGACTTAATGGCAAAAGCAAATTATGCCGTGCAAATTACCCAGGGAGTGGGAGAAATGCTGCAGCACCAGGATGATTCGGATCAAGAATATTTCGGCATAGCAAGCGCTATCGCCAAAACCCAGGAGTCCATCAAGTTATTGCTCGACTCAGGAAGCCTGATGGAAACAAAGAAAAAAGAAATTATGGATATTATTCATGAGCTCTCCATGATTGCCCAGGACAATGCGGCCGCAACCGAAGAGACGTCGGCTTCGGTGGAAGAGCAGACCGCTTCTATGCAGGAAATCGCCCAATCCAGTGATAAACTGGCCCAGTTGGCGGAAATGATGCAACGGGGCATTAGCCGGTTTAAGTATTAGCCATCTGGGCGCTATGCCGACTGTCAGAGAAAATGCTATCCCTTAAATTTGTGAAAACCTCCGGGTTGATCGAGAATAAATCGATCAATCCGGAGGTTTTAATTTTTACTATTTTTTGACTTTCAAGCGCGGGCTGCTCCTATTCAATTCAAGAACCGTCCCTGAATTTCCTGTACCGGTGTTTTTATGAATTACCAAGATTCCCTTGAAGGATATTTAAAAGTAAAAAAGAATAATACTTATATTAAAAGCAAGAGGATGATCATATGAACAGCCAGGATTATTTGAAACTGATGGAGACAATTTTCGATTCCGTCAATGAAGGGATTTTGGTGACGGATCCCAATAAGAAGATCATCTATTATAACAATGAATTGTCTAAATGGGAGAACTTATCCAAGTCCGAGGTGATCGGCAGACATCTGCAGGATGTGTATGATGTCACCGAACAAGAAAGTGATCATATGCTTGTGACAAAGTCAGGAAAACCCATGCTGGAAAAGTATAAACATATCATTCCCAAGAATGGGAAGAAAATTGATATTGTGGCAAATACCATCCCCCTTTTCCAGGATGACAAATTAATCTGTGTCTATTCGGTTTGCCGCAATGTGACACAGATTAAAGAGTTGCTGGAAAAAGCCATTCAACTGCAGGGACAGCTGGGTTCCGAAATCGGAGCAACCAGACAAAATGGAACCCGGTATACTTTTGACTCCATCACCTATTGCAGTGAAACCCTGGGACAATTAATTCTATCGGCAAAAAAAGCGGCAGAAGCTGATTGCCCTGTTTTAGTTTACGGTGAGACCGGAACAGGAAAAGAACTCCTGGTCCAGGGGATTCATAATCACAGCGACCATAGTCCGGAGCCTTTTATTGCCATCAATTGCGCCGCCATTCCCGAAACACTTTTGGAAAGTTCCCTTTTTGGGACAACCAAAGGGGCCTTTACGGGAGCCGTAGACAATCCCGGACTTTTCGAACAGGCGGGAAAAGGCACTGTCTTTCTTGATGAAATAAACTCTATGAGTACATCCCTTCAAGCTAAACTCCTGCGTGTTTTACAGGAAAGATATGTCCGGAGGGTAGGCGGAAAGACGGATACCCCGGTTAATTGCCGAATTATTAGTTCCAGCAATGTTGACCCCTGGGAATGCATCAGCCGGGGCGAGCTGAGAAAGGACTTATTTTACCGGCTGGCCGTCATTTCTTTATACGTGCCTCCTTTGCGGGACCGGCAAGAAGATATCGAAACCTTAATCGATCATTTTTTAAAAAAGTTTCAAAAAATCTATGGCCGGGGGAGCATTAAGATTTCCCCGGAAATGAAAAACTTTCTCCTGAAATATCAATGGCCGGGAAATGTCAGGGAACTGGAACATGTGATTGAAAGCGCAATCACCATGTTAGGGGAAGACCAAATCATCAAAACGGATCACCTGCCTCAATACCTGAAAATGAAACTGACTCAATTAGATATGGGCATCCAGGAGATTACTCCGAAAGAACCGGGAACATTGTCCCACATTTTGACGGAAGTGGAACACCAGGCAATTATGGAAACCTTAAAAAGGCATCAAGGCAATATCACAAAGGCAGCATCGGCATTGGGTATTTCTCGGCAAAATATGCAGTATCGCATGCGGAAATTTGGCATTAAAGCATAAAAAATATTATTGGCAATATATTTCCGGTAGTAGCTTCTGCAACAGGTCGAGCGCAACTCCTTTAACCGCATCTTTTTTGTAGACCATTTCAAATTCCACAGGGGATGTTTTTTCTATCAGTTGGGACAGCTTTTGGCAAAATTCTTTCCTTAGGCTGTGATCAAGGGGACGGTTGATAAAGATTTTTTCGATCTCAGGAAGCCGTAATACTTTTGAGGAAATCGCACCCATGACGATGGAAGCATCGTTTATTCTCTTCATTTTTTCATCAAAGATAATGCCCATCGCCACATTAATCATAGCGATTGTCACCGCAGTCCGGCTACCCAGTTTGACAAAGGCACTGCGAAAAGACGGTTGGGGAAGCGGAATTTTGATAGTGACAATAGCCTCGTTATAGTGGAAATTTGTTTTTCGTGGTCCTTGGATAATTTCATCTATGGTATAGTCTTTTATATTTCCCAGGGTATCCATGACAGATACGGAGGCATTCAGCATTGCCAGTACCGGTAAAGAATCTCCGGCCGGGGAAGCATTACCAATATTTCCCCCCAGTGTGGCCCGGTTGCGAATTTGGTTGGATCCAACCTGAGCAGCAGCATCCCTTAGACAGGGAAAGTACTGGTTGATGAAGCCGTTTTCTTTGATCTCTGTGAATGTTGTCATAGCTCCAATCCTAATGAAATCATTCTCTTGTTTGATAAAAGACAATTCTCTTACACCGGACAGATCAATGATCAGATCGGGATCGATCCTTCGTTCGTTCAGGGAGATGATTAAATCTGTTCCTCCCGCCAGCACCTTGCTCTTTGGTGTTGCCAGATGAAGTGCCGCTGCCAGTTCATTCAGATTATTTGGTGTACATACTTGTGTCTGATTCATTTTTTCCCTCCTTCAAAGGTCAGGGGACACACCTTCATATCAGGCATTCTTCTCCCGCAGAGAAATGTCCCCAATTTATGCGGTTAATATGATCATATCATATTTTCATAATGCAAAATACATGCCAACAAAAGGATATTTCTCATCCCGCCCAAAATGCTCTGAAGAGCTAACCATACGCACAAAGGGCTAAAATAAAGATCTCTTTCCCGGTGGCAAAATTTTATCAAGTCCGGCAAAAATTTTTCACCCCCAAGTCGCCAGAAAAATCAAAAAACAAGGGCAAAAAATGCAAAAAAAATTAGCATGCAAAGAATATTGGCGTACCCTAAAAAACCGTAATTTCTTATAAAGTGAGACGAAACGCAAAAATAATTTGCCTTTAGGAAAAAAGCAAAAGGACAAAATATGTTAAATAGCATCAATCTCAAGATTGGTACGTAATTTGCATAGAAAAATTTTCTACAGTTCCTAAACGCAATATTTGTGCGTCAAAGTAAAATCCAGTAGATGCTTTTAAACACAGATCTTGTCTGAAAAATGAAGCAGGTTATTTTTACAAAATGTCGAAGTATACTGGACTGATATAAAACGGTTGCTCTATTTTGCAAGAAGGAGAGGATACATTGAGTTTTATTTCCTGTATCCCCAATAATACGGATGCAATAATTCAATATACGCAAAGTCATTTTGATACTTTTATGGGTACCGGTGGGCTCTTCGCCGTTAAAGTTAACTTTGATCTTCTTATTGAAGTTCAGTGCTTTCCGGGTAACTGGTCATGAGAGAAGCCTTCTTGGTTGTATTTGGTTTGCGGCCTATACGTTACCAATTCCGGGGCTTCTTATCTATTTCTTTCACTTATTGAGTGAGCGTTTATCAATCTTGGAACCTATTCATTAAAAGTATTCAGGCGATACCCCCATGGATATGAGAACCATGATAGGTTCCTACGGAGCCGCTGAAGGAATCTTAGGATTTGTGATAAGTTCATAGAGATGACCCAGCCTTTCAGAGACGTGGTGAATACGGATCCAGGGGTCTTGGCTGCAGAAGCTATCAGGCAGGCAGGTCCTGGGGCACATTTATAAAATGCCAAAGGAGGGGGTGCAAGGGAGGCTTGGCTATTGATGGTGCAGGGGTAAAACGTTTTAGAAAGTAAAAAAGAGGAGGGTAAACATGTATAAAAGACTTAGCGTTTTGTTGGTTATTGTCTTGGCAGCAGGTTTAATGTTGTCCGCTTGCGGAACAAAAGAACCGGCGGAAGAGCAGACTGGGCAGACGGAGCAGACGGAGCAGACTAAATATGGTGGTACTCTGCGGAATGCGTATTTTGCACCCACCAACATGGACCCGGCTTTTTATTCCACCGTTCCTGACGAACACATAGGACGGCAGATCTATGATTTTTTGGTGTTTATTGACGAGAAAAGCCAACCTGATTTGACGCGCAGTTTGGCAGAGAAATGGGGCGCGGACGAGACTGGGAAGGTTTGGACATTCAACCTGCGCAAGGGCGTTAAATTCCATGATGGCAAGGAATTTACCTCAAAGGATGTAAAGTTTACCTTTGACCGTCTGCGTGATCCCAAGGTGGGTGCGGCTACGGTACAAATCTACTCAAACATCGTGGATATCTCAGCAACCGACGACTATACCGTGGTGTTCACATTGAAGAATCCCAACCCCGATTTTCTGAAGGATTTGGCTGACTATCATGCTGTAGTTGTGGACGCCGACAACAAAGATTTTAAAACGAATTTTAACGGCACAGGTCCTTTTATGGTCGAGAGCTATATTCCTGAAGACCGCATCACCTTTAAGAAGAATCCCAACTATTGGATGAAAGACGCGGACGGTAACCCGCTTCCCTATTTGGACGGTATGGAGTTTCTCTTTTTGAGTGATCCCTCCGCACAGATCGAAGCGCTCAGGAGCGGCCAGGTGGATTACCTCTTCTATCTGCCTGCCGAGGCTGTGCCGACCCTGGAGGGGAACCCGGACGTTGTGGTCTATCAGAGTCCGTCCAATTTAACCTATGTCATTCATATGCGGTGCGATCAGGGTCCGGCCAAAGACGCCCGTGTGCGCCAGGCCCTTAAGTTAGGCACCGACCGTAAAGCCATCATGGACGGCGCCATTGGCGGTTTGGGCGTAACGGGCCGGGATACGCCTATTGGTCCGAGTTACAGTGAGTTTTATCTTGACGTGCCCGAGCCTCAGCGGGATGTGGCAAAAGCGAAACAACTTTTGGCTGATGCCGGCTACGCCAATGGCCTTAAGATCACCCTGTATACCCAGGAAGCATCTCCCGTACCTGCGATTGCCACAATCTGGAAGGAACAGATGGCTGAGATTGGCGTTGATGTAGAGATCCAGATGGTCCCCTCAGAAGTATATTATGGTTCCGACAACATGTGGCTGAATGTAGACTTTGGCATCACGGATTGGGGCTCCAGAGCATATCCTCAGCCCTATCTGGACCTGGCCTATGTGAGCAGCGCTCAATGGAACGAAAGCCACTGGTCCGATGCGGAGCTGGACAAATTGGCCGCAGAGGCGGCCAAAGAAATGGATCCGGCCAAGCGTGTCGACTTATACCATCAAATCCAGCAGATCTTTATGGACCGCGGTCCGATTATTTTACCCTTCTTCAAAAACAACATGTGGGCCGCAAGTGCTAAACTGAAAGGACTCCAGCCTACCGCTTATGTGGGCACAGCCCTGGATCTGCGTACCGTCTATTTTGAGAAGTAAGAACTTGCTTTAAAGCAGTCGTGCAAGTGTAAACAGAATGCCCCTTTGTTAATCATGTAAAGGGGACCTAAGAAAAGGTTTTGGCGGGTACCCGGTACTCGCCAAACCTCCTTCTTGGGCATATCTGTAGGAGGTAGCGAATGGCACAGATGGAAACGATCCCAAAACAGAAGTTATCCAAGCCTTCCAAGTTATTCCTTGTGGGAAAATGGTTACGGCGTCATCCCACAACCTTCATTGGCATTGCCATTGTCTTATTCTTTCTCTTATTGGCCGTTATTGGCCCGTATATTGCCCCCTACAGTTTTTCCGCGCAAAGTCTGGGGGAAAAGCTGCAGCCACCTTCAGAAAAGCATTTTTTCGGGACAGATCAATTTGGTCGTGACATTTATAGCCGCATCCTGGTGGGCAGTCGCGACGTATTTATGGTAGCAGGGTTAGGAACCGTGTTAGCGGTTTTTCTCGGCTTGTTAGTGGGTCTCTTTTCCGGTTATCGGGGGGGGATGATAGATGAAATTGTCATGCGCTGTATGGATGTGATCTTATCTATTCCCGCCTTGCTTTTGGCCATGGTGATCCTGTTTTCCCTGGGACCATCCCGGGTCAACGTGATCCTGGTGGTGGGCTTTCTGTATATTCCCATGGTAGCGCGGGTGGTACGCAGCGTGGTGTTAGATCTCAAGACAAGACAATTCATTGAAGCGGCCAAGCTCAGAGGTGAGAGCAGCGCCTATATTTTGTTTAAGGAGATCCTGCCCAACGTACTGCCGTATCTCGCGGTGGAAGCCTCGATGCGTTTTTCTTATGCTATTTTTTTGGTTGCCTCGCTGGGTTTTCTAGGGTTGGGCGTGCAGCCACCGCGTCCTGACTGGGGATTGATGGTGGGTGAGGCGCGGCAATGGTTTCATCAGGCGCGCTGGGTATTGTATTTCCCGGCCGGCACCATTGCCTTGTTGGTAGTGGGTGTAGGCTTTATGAGTGATGGACTGCGTAATATGCTACTACCGGGTGGGGTGAGCGATGATTAATAAAACAATACAGGAAAAAGACATGCAAGTTAAAAATACAGCCGTCCTTCAAGTACAGGATTTAACAGTAACATATGACACGAAAGCGGGACCGCTGGACACAGTGAGAAATATTTCTCTCAAGATTCATGCCGGAGAAATTTACGGGTTGGTTGGTGAGTCCGGATCGGGTAAATCAACCCTGGCGAGGGGTATTGTACGCTACCTGCCTTCAAACGGCCGGATCAGCAGTGGTACGGTGCTGCTATCCGATATGGATCTGATGAAACTGCCTGCCGCCGAAATGAGGCGGATTTGGGGCGCTAAGATTACCATGGTGCACCAGGACCCGGGAGCAGCGGTTAATCCCTCTCTGCCCGTGGGCGAGCAGATTGCGGAAGTTGCCCGCGTACACCTGCACCTGTCCAAGGCAGAAGCCAGAGACAAGGCCGTGGACATGCTGACCAAAGTGCGCATGCCCGACCCGGAGTCGGTAATGAAGCGTTACGCGCATCAGTTAAGCGGCGGCATGCTGCAGCGTATATTGATTGCCACAGCCATGGTGACAAGCCCGCAACTGATCATCATGGACGAGCCAACCACAGCCCTGGACGTGACCACAGAAGCGGTCATCTTGGATTTGATCAACGAACTCATGAAAGATTTTAACACCTCGATCCTCTATATCACCCATAACCTGGGTGTCGTAGCCCGGATGTGTGACCGGGTAGGGGTCATGTATGCCGGGGAATTAATGGAAGAAGGCACCATCCGCCAGGTCTTTAAAAACAAACTCCATCCCTACACCCGTGGGCTGCTGGGCTGTGTGCCCCGGATCGAAGCCAGCAAACGTGACGTCAGCTTAAGTTCCATCCCCGGTTTTATCCCGCGGCCGGATCAACTGCCCACCGGCTGTATCTTTGCCCCCCGGTGCAGTTTAGCCGAGGAGGCGTGCCAGGTCTGCCGTCCCCCCAGGGTAGAAGCAGGGACAGAGCATTTCACGGCCTGCCGCCGGTGGGAAGAACTGCAGCTGAAACCAGAGCTATTTATGAATGGCCAGCAAAGCAGGGAAGGGTCAGAGCGAAAAGAAGGTCCTTTGGTACTCGAGGCACGCAATATGAAGAAGTATTTTCCGGTTTCAGGAGGATTATCTTCTCTTTGGCGGCGGGGGCCAACAGATGTAAAAGCTGTGGACGACATATCCATTCGGGTACGGGGCGGTTTTACCATGGGAATCGTAGGCGAGAGCGGCTGTGGCAAGACCACCTTTGCCCGCTGTATTAGCGGACTTGAAGAGGCAACCTCCGGCGAGATCATGCTGGAAGGGCAGCGTCTGCCCAAGGCCCTGCTAAAAAGATTGCCCTCTCAGCTGAAAAAAATTCAAATGGTATTCCAGAACCCGGATGCGTCCCTGAATCCCCAACACCCCGTGGGAGAGAGTGTGGCCCGTCCGCTGATTTTGTTAGGTAAATTATCCCCAAAAGAAGTTCAAGAACGATTACTTGAACTCTTTAGGGCAGTTAACCTTCCTGAGGATTATATGCGCCGGTTACCCCACGAATTGAGCGGTGGTGAAAAACAGCGCGTAGCGATCGCCCGGGCTTTTGCGTCGGACCCCACGCTGATGATTTGTGACGAGCCCATCGCTTCTTTAGACGTATCTGTGCAGGCGGCCTTAATGAACATGTTGGTAAAACTGCAGGAGTCCAAGGGAACGTCCTATTTATTCATCTCACATGATTTGGCGGCAGTACGCTATCTATCTGATTGGATCGCGGTAGTATATCTGGGCCGACTTTGGGAAGTGGGTTCGGCGGAAGATGTATTTATGCCGCCCTGTCACCCCTATACGGAGGCGCTGCTTTCCGCCATTCCGATTCCGGATCCCGATTTACAGCAAGAACGGATTCGCTTGCTGGGCAGCGTACCCAGCGCGGTCAACATCCCGCCCGGGTGCCGTTTTCACACCCGCTGTCCCCGAAAACTGGGCAAAATCTGCGAAGAGCAAGAGCCATCCTGGCAGGAGGTAAACGAATTCCACAGCATCTGCTGCCACATACCGCTGGATGAATTAAAAATTCTGCAAGGTGCGGGAAGTATCCGGCAGGCAGATAATCCAGGGGAGGTGAGCAGATGTTAATCTATATATTACGCCGTCTCGGTTTCATAATTCTAACCATGTTCCTGGCTTCCCTGATCATCTTCTCCGTAACCCAGCTGCTGCCGGGGGATGTGGCCCAGGTAGTGCTGGGACAGTTTGCGACTCAAACAGCGCTAGACAACTTGCGGGAAGAACTAGGCCTTAACCTTCCCCTTCATACCCAGTACTTAAATTGGATCACCCACTTCGTGCAAGGAGACTGGGGCAATTCACTGACCAGCCGGATGCCGGTACGCCCCATGATCATGGCCAGACTGTACAACTCGGCCATGTTGGCGGGTGTGGCGCTCGTAATCTATGTGCCGCTGGGGATACTGCTGGGCGTCATCGCGGCTTTACACCGCAACAAATTACTAGATAAAATCATTTCCGGAGTATCCATGGCCTTTGTGGGACTGCCCGAGTTTGTCACCGGTCTCTTGCTGATCACCTTTTTGGCCATAGGGCTGGGGTGGTTTCCGGGTAATTCGTCAATTAATCCGGAGTCCACATTCCGGGAAGCCTTTTATTACCTGATCCTGCCGGCGATCACCGTCAGTCTGACCAGCCTTGGATATGTAGCGCGCATGACTCGTTCCGGGACGATAGATGTACTCAGGACCGACTATGTGCGGGCGGCCTATCTCAAAGGCTTATCCCGGGGGCACGTGCTGATCCGGCATGTTTTACGCAACGCACTTTTACCCACCGTTACGGTTGTCGCCATGGGAATCGGTTGGCTGCTGGGAGGCCTGATTGTCACCGAATCGGTATTCGGCTATCCGGGAATGGGGCGGTTGCTGGTATACGCCATCCAGCGGCGTGACCTGCCTTTGATTCAAGCCGGCAGTATGATTATTGTCATGATCTATTCCCTTTCCAACCTGGGGGCAGATATTCTATATAGCTATTTGAATCCCCGCATTCGCGTCAGAAAGTAAAAAAACAAATTTATGGGCGTTTATCGCCCTTTTTTTGTTGTCCTTTTTTTTCTGATGATTATTGGCATAAAAATTGCATAAAAAATTATTATCTCAGCGGGGCCCGGAGAACAAAAAATGGGAGGGAGTTTATGACTTATCCAAATAGAGATGTGGAAATTAGAGAAATTCATACCCGGAAAGATCACAAATGCTATGGTATGGGATTAGGGATCATGCTTCTGGATGATCCTTATCCGGGGTTCCCCGGCGATGTTAGAAACGCCAGTGCTTATTCCTTCCCCATTCAATATGAGATTATTGAGGGAGTCGACAACAAAGAAATCGCCTGGACGGATAACCCAAGTGCTTGTTTGGAACCAACTATAAAAGCTGCAAAGAAATTAGAAAAATTGGGCTGCCGTGCAATTGCGGCGGAATGCGGCTATTTTGCATTTTTTCAAAAAGAAGTAGCAGAAGTGATCAATGTTCCTGTGTTTATGTCAAGTTTGTTACAGGTTCCCCTTATTCAGCAGGTGATTGGGCCCAATAAAAATGTCGGTATCGTCTGCGCCCATAAAAAGTCTCTTTCTGATCAGCATTTGGCGAATGTGGGCGTAGTGCCAGGCAGCAATTATATTGTAGCCGGGGCACAAGATGAATATGAATGTCCTGAGTTCGACAAGCTATGGGGGTTTGCCCCCCGTCATTTTTCTGAAGCGGGATGCAATTATGAAAAGGCTGAAGAGCAAATAGTGAGAGTATGCCGGGATTTTTATTGTTCCAACCCCAGTATAGGTGCTATCATGCTTGAATGCACAGGATTCCAGGTTTTTGCCCGGGCCATTCAACGTGCTGTTGACCTTCCGGTGTTTAGTTGGGGAACTTTGCTGGATTATGCTTTTTCTGTGGTTGCGCATCGCGATTATTATGGTCACGTGTAAAAGCGAAGAAAAAGGAAGGTGTATGAATGGAACTAAACCTAACATCTTACGAACAGGATATGCTTGAGGGAAAGCATGGGCGTATTAAGCAAATTGCTATGGAAAAAATCTGTCGTTACGCCAATGTTTTAGGGGCCACAGAACTTTGCACCGTGACTATGGCTACTTTGTATTGCGGTGCACATAATTATTTAGAAGTTTTAGGTAGTGATGATGTTGTCGAAACGTTTTCAGTGATGAGTATGGGTGCAGAAAAAGATTTGCGTCTGGACCAGTTTAGCTCTGTTTGCCAATGTCAAAGCTGTGTTGAACCTTTCGATAATTTGCGTTGCCGGGAATTGCAAATCAGCACTGCCTTAAAAGAAAAAAATGAAAGATATATGCAGTACTTTTTAGATGCTGGCGTAATGCGCGTCACAACTTGTGCTCCTTACTTAACAGGCTGGGTACCCGTGAGAGGTCAACATTTTGTTACCAGTGAATCTTCCAACGTGTTGCTATGCAATTCTTTATTTGGCGCTTGCGGCAATCCGGACGGTATTGAGGCTGGATTTTGGGCGGCGGCTTGCGGACGTATTCCCAAGTGGGGTAAGCACGATCCTGCCAATCGGTTAGGCACCTGTCTTGTGAAGATCAATATACCGATTGAGAGCTCTTTTGATTGGGATTTGCTTGGCTATACCATTGGTAAAACCGTACCTTCAGGTTCAGTGCCGGTTTTAGAAGGGGAGTTCATCTTGCCCAACATGCTGAAATTCAAGCAACTAGCGGCCTCTCTTGCCGTTGTTAGTGATGTGGATATGTGTCACATTGTGGGTTTGACTCCGGAAGCTGCTACTTGTGAAATGGCTTTTGGCGGTAAAGAACCCCAAGCCGTTTATCAAATTAATGAGGATGATATGGACAGATGCCGACGTATGTTATGCAATGATACTCCCGGTAAAGTAAAATACATAAGTTTAGGTTGCCCACACTATTCTTTAGCGGAAATTAAAGAAGTTGTTGATTATTTGGGTCAGAGGAAATTTGCCAAAGGTATAGTTTTTCAAATTTGGACCGCCTACTCTATTAGGGAATTAGCCAACCGTTGCGGTTATACGAAAATTATTCAGGAGGCGGGCGGGGATATTTATGCAGGGCATTGTCCATTTGGTGTTTTTGAAAATGAGAAGAGTAAAAAGAAAATTTTAGATGGCGCCGAGGGAGTTGCCTTTGATGCTGCTAAGATGGCCTCTGGCTTACCTGCCAATTATGATGCGGGCATTAAAACTTACTATGGCTCTAAATATCAATGTATTGATGCTGCTGTAAACGGATATTGGGAGGTGAAGTAGATGACCAGGACGTTGGTAAAAGTTCTGCACGGACGGTCTCTCAATGGTGGCGTTGCTGAAGGATATGCGATGCTTTGTCCTAATAGCATTGCCGGTTGGGCGGGAGTTGACGAAAAAACAGGTACGATTATTGAACGGGGACATGTACACGAAGGGGAGAGCATTAAAGACCGCATTTTAGTGATGTCCGGCAGTAAAGGTTCTGTGGGCTGGTCCTGCCATTTTTATGCTACTAAGATATCCGGCACTGCTGCAGCCGGTTGGATATTAAAAAAAATAGATTCGCGTATTGGTGTTGCCATGGTTATGCTGGGCGCTCCTGCTGTTTGTGACCTTGAGGAAGATCCTTTTGCAGCAGTGCAAGATAATGACTGGGTGAAAATTGATCAGGGCACTGTGGAAATTTGGCGGTAGCAGATTCCCCAAGAGTTTAAAGAACCTGGGAGAAGGTACAGAAATTAAAATGGAAAAGGAGTAATTAGCGATGGGAAAAAAGATTTTTAATCTAAATGGTGACAATACCGGTTATATCTCTGATGCAACGGTACATAACGGGGTAGCTTATTTAGCCGGTCAAATGAGTATTGATCCTGTGACAGACGAATTAAAGCCAGGCACGATGAAAGAAGAAGCAACCCTAGCATTAGATAATTTACTTAAGGTGGTGAAGGGATTAGGAGCTGCCATAGAAGACGTTTTATTTGTCAATGTCTATATTACCGACATGAAGGAGTTCCCTGAGTTTAATCAGGTTTACACAGGGATTTTTAAAGAGAATCCACCTGCCCGTGCTACCTTGTGTGTAAAAGAGCTATATGGAGGATTGAAGATAGAAATCACCGCTATTGTTGCTGTAGATAAGTAAAGGTAAAAATAACCTGCCCAATAATTATGCATGTGCCTAATTATTAGGCAGGGCATCCATTATTTGATAATTAACGGCTGCTTGATGCCGTTTTTTTTCATCCTGTATTGCAGATTCGTGCGGCCGATTTTTAATACTCGGGCGGATTCGGAAATATTCCAACCACATTCTTCCAGTACTTGGCAAATAGTCTCCTTTTCCGTCTGGCTGAGTACCCCTGAGAGACCGTTAGGCGGCAGCTTAGAGGGAACAAAAAGAGGTTTTTCCAATTTGCCTAACAGGTTTGACGGAAAATGCTCAGGCAGGAGGATTCCTTCCTCATCAATCATGGACACAGCTGACTCTATGCTGTGCTCCAGTTCTCGCACATTGCCCGGCCAGGTATAATCGCAAAAAGCGCTGACCAGGTCAAAGGAGATCCTGTTGACCCGTTTGCCGTATTTAGCGGAAAGACTATTGATAAAATGATTAATCAGAAGGGGGATGTCTTCTCTCCGCTTCACCAGAGGAGGAATTTCCAGGACCAGCACGGAGAGCCGATAATATAAGTCCTTTCTCAGGGTATTGGTGGCAACGCACTCGGCAGGGTCCACATTGGTGGAACTTGTGATCCGGCACTGCATCGGTAGTTCCTCTTTACCGCCAAGTTTACGAAACTTTTTTTCTTGCAGCACTCTTAAAAGTTTGGCCTGTAAATTCAGGGGCATGGAGTTGATTTCATCCAAGTAAAGTGTCCCTTTGCCAGCCTGTTCAAAAAGGCCGGTTGACTCGACAGAACCGGTAAAACTTCCTTTAGTGGTGCCGAAGAGCAGGCTTTCCAGGAGTGACTCCGGAATTGCCGCACAATTTACGGCAACAAAGGGGTTTTTTCGGGTCAAGGGGTTTTCGTTGTGGATACCTTGTACCACCAATTCCTTCCCGGTACCGGTTTCCCCCCAGACCAAGACTGTGGCGTCGACTAAGGCAGCTTTTCTGGCCTTTTCCAGCAGCTCCAGCATGACGTCACTTTTGGCTACGATATCGTTTAACTGGAAACGCGTGTTATTGCCCAGATCCTCCACAAGTGTGTTTTCGGTAGATTTTTCCTGGGCCTGCATCGTTTTATTCAGCAATTCATGGATCTTGGTAAGGTTGCGGCAGATGGTGAAAGCAGCGACGATTTCTCCGTTTTTAAAAACAGGATAGGTACTACCAATGGAGTTTAATTCTTTGTTGTCGGCAGTAAGGAATTTCTGATACCTGTCGATGATGGGCTTTTTACTTTTCCATACGGATAGTTGGTCGCTGGTTTCTTCGGTAATGTTATATACTTCGGTCAAATGGCGGCCGATCACATTGGCCGGATCCAAGCCCTCAAACTTTTGAATTTGTTTATTATAAAGAGTAACACAACCCTTCGAGTTAGTCATAATCACCCCTTCGTTAATAGAATTCAATACGGTGCAATAACAATGATTTTCCTTTTCCAGCTGGACCAGCGTTGTGCAGTCCGAAATGAAAAGCAGAGGATAAGCTAGTTTGTCCACACTGATGCTGCTGCTGCTAAATTCCAGAATCCGGTCATTATACTCAATGCGCTTGGGTCGTCTCAAGGACTCTAAAGAATCGTCCAAATTAAAATAGGCGGAGATGTCACCGAATACGGAAAAACCGATACGGATCAGCCTCTCCGCTTTTTTGTTCACAAAGATAATGTTAAGGGACGGATCAAAAACGATTACGCCATCCTTTATTTTATCCAATATTTTTTGAAACAAAAAACTTTCATTAGTCATTGTTCCGCCTCCCTGTTTGCATTTGATTTTTTCCGACATGGTTTGAAGCAAGTTCTTGGTTTGGTTGCTTTTTACCAAACCTTAGAACTGCGAATACAGAGTAAAACAAGTTAGTCAGGTGAAAAGATGAGAATTCATCATATGCATAAAATATAGGCATATTTATCATGTTTGTTAGATAAATTGTTTGTTTTCTTTACCTTACCGTTAACCGCCGGTTTTGTAAAGGGGTCAAGGCATTCTGTTTTGAAATTTTTCATCTAGAGGTTATTGGCATAAAAATTGCAATTATGATGGAATGTAATTATTTTTACTATGACAGCGGTTTTCATCTGTTTGACCATAAATTTGCCGGCAAGCCCGGACCTGTTTGCATGAGCCATTTTTGCACCTAAGCAAGCTACAGTTAAGATGATCTAGAAGTGATCGTGTGTTATGTGCGAAGGTCTTGGGTGTAAAAAAATTAGGCAAGGTTACAAAGACATATTTTTTTCGGAGCACGTAAGTAAACTTTCGGAAAGTCCATGATCATGACGAAGCTGCAAAAGGACATTTTTTCCGGGTTTACTTTTAAAGGCTAATAACTCAGGGAAAAGAGGGAACTTGTATTGAGAGCTAATATGAAATCACAGGGTAGTTTAGGGATTAACACATTTACTACGGATCAGGCTGAGGAGATACATTTAGCAACATTGGAAGTACTGGACCGGGTGGGCGTTAATGTCTTTGAAAAAGAAGCCTTGAGCCTGCTTAAACAAAGAGGGGCTTTTGTTGATGGCAACAGGGCGCGCATACCAGGCTGGATGGTTAAGGAATCTTTGGCTTCCGCACCATCCTCGATTTTGATTTCGAACAGGAACGGGGCCAAAGCAATGCTTTTGGATAAAGGGGAGATCTATTACGGAACTGGTTCCGCTACCCAATACATTATTGATATTTACGACGGACGATGCCGTCCCACAGTCAAGCAGGATGTAGCAAATGCTGCGAAGATTGCCGATGCTTTAAAAAATATTGATTTTATCATGGCGATGTCTCTGGCATCGGATGCTTCTGTAAATGATGCTTTTGTCCATGAATTTGAAGCAATGGTTCTGAATACGACAAAACCTATTCTTTTTTGTGCAGATAATGTAGGAGATTTAGGGAGCATCACCCAGATGGCGGAGATAATCGCCGGGGGTCAGGAAGCACTGGCAGGCAGTCCATTTATTATTTTATATGCCGAGCCTTCCGCACCTTTACAATTTTTTCAGGATACCGTAGAAAAACTCCTGTTTTGTGCGGAAAAGAGGTTGCCCGTAATTTGCGGACCCACAGTGATGATGGGAGCGACCGGCGTCGTAAGTGCAGCCGGTTCCCTGGTCATAGCCAATTGCGAAATTCTGTCGGGGTTAGTCATTCATCAGCTGAAAAGGAAAGGGGCGCCCTTTATCTACGGCGGCGGTGTACCCCCTATGGATATGAAGACGTTAGTCTGTTCCTATGGTGCACCTGAAGAGCATCTAAATGCGGCTGCTTTAACCAGTATGGCTCGGTATTATCAATTACCTGTATTTACCACTTCGGGTTGTTCGGATGCTCATGTGTTTGACCAGCAAGCAGGGCTTGAAGCCGGGTTTAGTTTATTAGCACATGGTCTTGCCGGCAGCAACTTGATTCATGACTTGGGTTATATGGGAGCGGGTGCAAGTACCTCAATGGAAATGATGGCTTTATGTGACGAAACGGTAGGTATGGTGAAACATTTCTTAAAAGGGATTGAGATTACCCCGGAAACATTAGCGCTTGATGTGATTGAGAAGGTCGGACCAGGGGGTAATTTTTTCGCTGAGGAGCACACCTTTCATAATTTTAAAAAACACCTATTTTTCCCGGAACTAATGAACAGACATGCTTATGATAAATGGAGGGAAGCTGGCAGCACTACTTTTGCCACAAGAGCCAATAAAAAAGTGAGAAATATTTTAGAAAATCACATCGTTCCGGAATTACCCAAACCTATTGTGAATCAAGTAAAAGAGATTGCTATGAAAAGGTCACATAACTAAGTATAAGAAAACAAGGGGGAAAATGTCTAGTGAGAGTAAACATGCAGGTTCAAACAAGTTTAGGTCTGAATATTCTGAGCCAGGACCAGTGTGAGACAATTCATTTTACCACACTGGAAGTACTCGACCGCACTGGGGTTAATGTTTTTGACCAGGAAGCTTTGGAACTATTAAAGCAAGGCGGGGCAAAAGTTGATGGATATCGGGTGCGGATTCCGTCATGGATGGTGCAAAGAGCCTTGGCTACTGCTCCTTGCCGGGTGCCCATGGGTAATCGTGATGGGTCCAGGGCGATGCTGTTAGAAAAAGGGCGTAGTTATTATGGTACCGGTTCGGATACGCCATATACCATAGATCCTTTCAGCGGTAAACGTCGCTTGGCAACGAAACAAGATGTGGTTAATTTTAGCAGGGTTTGCGACTGTTTAGAAAATATTGATTTTGTGATGTCAATGGCACTAGCCTCCGATGTGTCAAGATTGAATTCTTATGTCCATCAATTTGAGGCGATGCTCCTTAATACCAGCAAACCGATTGTCTATACTGCCGAAGGCTACAGAGATACGGTGGATATCGTAAAAATGGCAGAGATTGTGGCCGGAAGTCCGGAAGATTTGGTGGCTAATCCTTTTATGGCTTTATATAACGAACCTTCCTCGCCATTACAGTACAGCACGGAAGCTGTCCAGAAGCTGTTATACTTAGCGGAAAAAAGATTGCCGATCATTAATGTTCCGGCAGTGATGTTGGGGGCGACCGGACCCGTTACCCCGGCGGGAGCGATCGTAGTTGCCAATAGTGAGCTGCTAGCTGGTCTGGTGATGCATCAACTGAAAGGGGAAGGTGCCCCGTATATTTACGGAGGAGGCATACCTCCCATGGATATGATCACCCAGGTTTGTTCCTATGGCGGCCCGGAAGAGCACCAGAATTGCGCGGCATTAGTGACGATGGCTGCCCAATTTTATCATTTGCCTGTATTTACGACCGGGGGATGTACTGATGCCGTAGAGTTTGATCAACAAGCAGGAATGGAAGCAGGCTTTAATATTCTGAGTACGAGTTTAGCAGGGGGTAATCTGATTCATGATTTGGGGTATATTGAAGCCGGTATGACCTCATCTCTGGAAATGTTAGCTTTATGCAATGAGGCAGTTGGGATGGCAAAATATTTTGTTAAAGGCATTGAAATCACACCCGAGACCTTAGCCCTTGATGTGATAGAAAAAGTACAGCCCGGGGGTAATTTTTTTGCAGAAGAACATACATTCAATAATTTTAAAAAACATATGTACTTCCCGGAACTGCTAAACCGTTATGCCTATGATAAGTGGAAAGAAACAGGAGCCACTACATTTAAGGAGCGAGCGAACCGGAAGATTAGGGATATTCTAAAAAACCATTGCCCTGCTCAGTTACCGGCAGATGTAATTGACCGCGTGAAAGAAATAACATCAAAAAGAGTTAACGACAGTTATTAGTACAGAAACAAGGCGGATGCCAATGACGGGGGATTTTGTATGAGAATAAACCGGGATGAGTTAGAAAGAATTCATGAAGCCTCGCTTCATATTCTTGAACGTACCGGGGTTATATTCGAAAATAGCAGCGTACTTGAGGTTTTTAAAAAAGCGGGAGCAAAGGTTGAAGGAACTAGAGTGTTTTTGTCTCCTAATATTGTTGGGGAGGCTCTAAGAAACTGCCCGCAAAAGATCACCGTGGCCGGCAAGGACCGGCAAAAAGAGATTTGTCTGGGCGGGGGAAATAAATACTGTGTCAATTTTAATGGTGCCGTGTACGTTGACGATTTAAAAAAAGGACGTAGAAAATCTACATCTGAGGATTATGTGAATTTTGTCAAGCTTTCTCAGGATTCTGATATGTTCCAAGTGGTTGGAGGGCCTATTGTTGAGCCACATGATATCCCGCAAGAGACGCATGCTGCTTTTATGGCGTTGTGCCATTTAACCCTATCTGATAAACCCCTTTTGGGGCTTAGTGTCAACGGTTCGTTTGCCAAAGAAAGCCTAACCATGACGAAGCAGGTTTTTCAGGGCGAGAACAATTATTATGTGATCGGTATGCCTTGTATAAGAGCCCCGTTATATTTCGACAATGATGTAGTTGACGTAATTTTAGCGTATTTGGAAGAGAAACAGCCCATTATATTGGGAACCTGTGGAGTAACCGGCCTGACCGCGCCGGTTACCCTGGCCGGAACATTGGCAGTGAATAATGCAGAGGTTTTAGCGGCCATCGCACTTACACAACTCCTCAGCCCTTGTTCCCCGGTAATATATGGCAATATTGCCATGGCCGGAGATATGAAAACTATGAGAACTGCGGTAGGGGCTGCGGAGACCAGCCTTCTAACCAATGTGGCTTCTCAAATGGCCAAATACTATCATTTGCCCTGCCGGGCGGGTGGCACGTTATCCGATGCCATGGCTGTTGATGTTCAAGCGGGTTATGAGTCAATGTTAGGGTTGTTTACTGCCTTTTCCTACGACAGTGACTTAATTGTTCATTCTGCGGGTTTGCTGGAATGTTTAATGACAGCGTCTTATGAAAAATTCATCATTGATGAGGAAATTTACTACTTAGTAAAGAGATTTTCTCGCGGCATTGATCTAAACTCTGATTCCTTTGCATTGGATGTCATTGACCAACAGGGACCTGGGGGACATTTCCTTAGCTGTGAGCATACTTTTTCAAAATTTAAAGAGGAACTTAGTATTCCATTGGTGAGTAACAGACTCTCCTATGAAACCTGGCACCTCGATGAGACAACTGTCTTGGACCGGGCTCATGAAATATGGCAGAAAAGATTAAATGAGTATGAGATCTCGCAAGATGGGCTAGAAAAAGCAAAGCCTGCCATAAATTATTGGAAGCAGCATTATGGATCTCTTCCATCGTGCTTAATGAACACGATCGGGAATGATTGTTCCAGGTAGTGAACAGTCGGGAAGAATACTTAGATCATAATCAGGAGGTGTTTAAATGACGAAGAAGATTGTGAGTGGTAATGAAGCAGTAGCATATGCTGCTCTACGATCAGGAGTGAATGTGATCACGGGGTACCCGGGTACGCCTTCTTCTGAGGTAATCGGCAGTTTGATGAAAATGGGTAAAATTGAAGGAACAAAGATTGAGTGGAGTACCAACGAAAAGGTGGCTGTTGAAATAGCGGCTACAGCAGCATGGGCCGGCAAACGCAGCCTATGCACAATGAAGATGTCCGGTTTAAATGTAGCTTATGACTCCTTGATTGGGATCGCCTTTTCTGGATGCATTGGCGGCATGGTGATCTATGTTTGTGATGATCCCGGTGTGACGACTGGTATGTGTGAGCAGGATACCCGGGGTTTTGCATTAATGAGCGATATGGTGATGCTGGATCCAAAGTCGGTACAGGAATCCTATGACTTTATCAAGTATGCTTTTGAATTATCTGAGGAAATCCAATATCCGGTGTTTGTACGTTCCGTGACGAATGTCGCCCAATCCCATAGTTCAGTTGACATAGAAGAAAGAGTAATGCCTAATTTAGACGCACCGGTAGTAAAAAAAGATATCAATAAGTATGCCAAAGCCGGTGCAGTTATGTGTATGAATCAGCACCGTGAGTTAATCGACGGCCTGCAAAAAGCTGCAGCTATTCTTGAGAAGAAGGGTATAAACAAATTAGCATTAGCAGGTGCAAAAGGCGGTATCGGTTTGATTACCACCGGAGTTTGCAACGGCTACATTGATGAGGCATTAGATATAGCGGCGGAATACGGTTGCAAGATTGATAACTTATCTACTTTGCGTGTTTCTGCCAGTGTCCCTTATCCTGTAAAAGAAATCCAAGACTTGTTACGACATTGTGCAATTGTCGTTGTGGTGGAGGAAAATGATCCATATATAGAAAGAGAAGCATATGTCCAGGCACATACAATTGGCGTAAATACCAAAATAATCGGCAAACTGGATAAAACATTAAGCCGTGTCGGTTCCTTCAGTGCCATTCACGCCGCCAAAGCCCTGTGCAAAGCCTGCAATGTAGAGTTGCCGGCTGAAGCTATAGAATATGGTAAAGAAGCGGCAGCAAAATGTACGGCAAGGCCGATCACATGCTGTGCCGGTTGTCCCCACCGGGGCACCTATATGGCAATCAATAAAGCGGTAAAAAATGCCAAGTATAAAAAAGAAGAGGTCATTGTCACCGGCGACATTGGGTGCACGATTCTGGGTATGAACCCTCCTTTTAATACTGTTTGGATGGAAATTTCCATGGGGGCAAGCATTCCCTGCGCACATGGTTTTGTATATGCCGGTGTCGATAAGCCGGTGATCGCGACAATTGGTGATTCTACTTTCTTCCATGGGGGCATGCCTGGCCTCATCAATGCGATTCAGCATAATATGAACATGACCGCTATCATTATGGATAATGGCTGGACGGCTATGACAGGGATGCAGGTTAATCCAAACACTGCCCATGAGTTTCAGGTAGAAGGCTGCAAAAATGTAGATCTGGTGAATGTTGTGAAAGGGATGGGAGTAGATAATCTTTTCGTAGTAGATCCCTATAATTTGGCGGAAACCACCGCTGCTTTGGATCAGGCACTAGCTTTGCCGGGTTTAAAGGTGATCGTGGCCCGGCGTGAATGTGCGATCCAGGCGAATCGGAGAAAGGTAAAATATGCCCTGATTACTGTAGATTACGATAAATGCAATTCATGTAAATCGTGCATTAATACGACCGGTTGTCCTGCTATTACACTAGGTGAAAATGGTATTATCATTGATCCTAAACAGTGCAATGGATGCGGACTTTGTGCCCAAACCTGTAATAAATCTGCTATTGTCAGGGAGGTTATCTAAGATGGCAAATAAATCTTACAATATCTATATTGTAGGTCTGGGTGGACAAGGGGTTTTGACCATTGGCGACCTAATATCCGACGTAGCGATAAAAAAAGGCTATGATGTTAACTTTTATCCCACGAAAGGAATGAGCCAACGGGGCGGTTTTGTGCAAGGTCAAATACGTATCGGTTGCCCGGAAGTGGGCCCCAACATTCCTCCTAAGGGGGCAGATCTGGTCATTGCCATGGAACGTTCCGAAGCGTTAAAGGCTGTCCGTTTTATGAAGCCGAAGGGGGATTTTGTGCTGTATGGTTTGGTTTGGGCGCCCACAGCCGTCATGTTGGGAAAGGCTGATTATCCTTCTTTGGACGAAGTAAAAGGGGAACTAGAGGCTACAGGTGCTAATGTTCTTATTTTGGATCCGGAATTATTACCTGAATACAATGGCTTAAAAGTACGCGAGAACCTGTTTGTATTAGGCGCCGCTATGGCCCGTTCCGGGTTAAAGGATATTTTGAGTGTGGAAGATATTGCCCGAGGGATTAAAGAGACATGGCCCAAAGGTGCGGAAGAAAATCTATTTGCGTTTGAATGCGGCTATAAAGCAGCTCAATCCTAATCATTGGGTTTGTTATAACGCAACGGTAGAAAAAATTTCGTTTGTAGAAATTTTTTCTTACCTCTGCGCGTTTCAACGAAGCGGGGGATATGCCCACCGCTTGTTCGCAAATCGGAACCCCCACCTACGCTAAAGCTTAGAGGTGGGGGACATCCCAGCGAAGTTATAGGGAGGAAATGCACATGAGTTTTCGGGCGCTGTTTTACCCCCGGGCGGTGGCGGTATATGGCTCAGTATCCCCGGGCAAATTGGGAAATATTTTAATCAATCATCTGGTGCAATGGGGATTTCCCAAAGTTTTTGCTGTTAACCCCAAGGGATTGGGGCTAAATCATGTTCCTGGCTATGCAAAAATAAATCAGATTTCTGAAGATATTGATTTAGCTGTGATTGCTTCCCCTGCTGCTACAGTGAAAGAAATTATGACGGATTGTGGGGAAAAAGGTGTTCAGGCAGCAGTAATTATCAGTTCTGGTTTTAGTGAAGCCGGTAATGCAAAAGGTGAAGCCGAGGTAAAAGAAGTGGCGAGCCGTTATGGTATTCGTTTTATCGGACCAAATTGTGCCGGAATGATTAACACTTACAGTAATTTGGCCCCAACTTTACAGGCTTATCCGCCCCAAGGCCATACCGCGGTTATTTCTCAAAGCGGTGCCGTGGGTGGGGCCGTAATGGAATGGGCGCAAAGTCATGGTCTGGGTATTTCAAAATTTGTCAGTTATGGGAATGGAGCAGATTTAAATCAAATTGAGTTCCTGCGCTATTTGAAAGATGATGAGGAAACGAAAGTGATCGCCCTTTATATTGAAAATATTGAAGACGGTCGCGAATTTATGGCAGCTTTGAAAGAAGTAACGGCTGTCAAGCCTGTGGTTGTGATTAAATCCGGACGAACCAGTACAGGTCAGCGGGCAGCGCTTTCCCACACGGGTTCTATGGCTGGTGCGGATGCTGTTTACGATGCGGCATTAAAGACCTGTGGCGCAATTCGTGTGGAGTCTTTGGATGATCTGATTGACTTGTGTAAAGGGTTTTCTTATCTACCCCGCGTATTGGGTAGAAAAGTCGCCATTGTTACAAACTCCGGGGGACCCGGCGTGATGACGGCAGACAAAGCGGAAGAATTAAAGCTGAATGTCAGTGAATCGAGTGCTGAATTAGTGGCTGAACTGCGGGACTTTTTGCCGGCTCATGCAGGATTTAAAAATCCCATTGATATGACGGTAGAGGGTACAGGTGATAATTACCGCCGTGTAATTGAAGCCTGTTTAAAAGAATTTGATGCTGTTTTACCCATATTTTTTGGTCCGCCCTATTTACCGACGATGCCTATTGCGGAAGGAATTTTAGCTGCATTTAAGGGAAATAACAAGCCCGTTTTTTCCGCCATGGAAACCGGCCTGCATGCGGCAGAAAGCATAAAATATCTGCGCGATCATCATCTGCCTAATTTCCCTTCTTGTGAACGTGCCATTAGGACCATGGCCCGGATGGCCGAATATGAAGAGTACAAGTCAAAGGTTCCGAACAAAAAAAGTGTCATGCCGGAAAAATCAAAGGGGCTGTTGTTTGAAAGGGGACCTCTATTAGAACCGGATGCCATGAAAGTATTAGAGGAAAACAATATTAAGGTGCCTGAGTATCGTTTTGTAACCGACAAAAGTGAAGTAGCGGCTGCTGCTCTTGAATTAGGTTATCCGATCGTGATGAAAGTGGTATCGCCTCAAATCCTTCATAAATCCGACTTTGGCGGCGTGGAGCTAAATATTAAAAATGGAGAGGAGGTTTTAGCGGCTTTCGATCGAATTGCCAGGAATAGTGAAGGATATGATTTCCGCGGCGTTGTCCTATATCCTATGCTAAGAGGCGGCAGGGAAGTGATCCTTGGTCTTACGCGCGATGCCCAGTTTGGCCCGGTAGTGGCCTTCGGATTGGGCGGTATCTATACTGAGGTACTGAGGGATATTGTTCTCAGGGTTGCTCCCGTGGACAGACCGGGAGCTGAGGAAATGATCAGGAGTATCCGTACCTATCCTATTCTTAAAGGGATCAGGGGAGAGAAGCCAGCCGATCTGGAGGCTCTGGCAGAGACAATTGTTAATTTTTCCCGGTTGCCCTTCCTATATCCGGATCTAGCGGAAGCTGACCTGAATCCTGTATTTGCTTTCCCGACGGGTGTGATTGTAGGCGATGTGCGTATGGTTAGAGGTAACAAAGAGTAGCGTTACCCTAATGATCATTTTTATGGACAGGTGATTTTGAAAGATGTCAAATTTAGATAAAAAATTGAGATCAAAAAAGGGTGAGAAATATGAAAGATAAAACCATAAGATTGGCCAGGAACGGAATAAATGACTTAAACGAATATACACCTGGAAAGCCAATAGAAGAGGTCCAAAGAGAGTACGGGCTTGACGAGATTATCAAAATGGCTTCCAATGAAAACCCTTTTGGTCCTTCACCAAAGGCTATTGAGGCTATGACAAAAGCAATTAACGACGTTAATTTATACCCGGAAAGCAGCAGTTTAATGCTGCGCCAAAAAATAGCCGGAAATTTTGGCATCCATGAGGACATGGTCACTTTGGCTAATGGAGCGGATAATATCTTAGGTCTGATCGCCCAGGCCACAGTTAATGAAGGCGATGAGATCGTCATGGGAGACCCTACATTTGCCGCCTATGATACGCGGACTCGGATCATGGGAGGAATTCCAGTCAAGGTTCCTTTGAAAAACTTTACCTATGATTTACCGGCTGTGGCGAAAAAAATAACAAGCAAGACAAAGCTGGTGTTCGTATGTAACCCGAATAATCCCACCGGCACGATCGTTACCAGAGAAGAAGTAGAAGATTTTATGAACTCGGTTCCCCAAGAATGTATCGTGGTTTTTGATGAGGCTTATGCGGAATTTGTCCATCCGAATATTTATCCTCAAACCATAAAATATATCCAGGATCAAAGAAATGTCATCATGGTGCGCACATTTTCTAAACTATTTGGTCTTGCGGGATTGCGTGTGGGATATGCCGTAGGCCCGAAACACCTGATCAGTATGCTGCGCAAGGTTGTGGAACCTTTTCCGGTAAATAGGCTTGCCCAATCTGGTGCTTTGGCAGCTTTTGATGATCATGCGTTTTTAAACAGAGTATTAACGGAGAATGAAAAAGGGAAGGAATTTTTATATCAGCAGTTTTCCAAAATGAAAATGGCATATTGTCCGTCACATACGAATTTCATTTTTGTTGATCTGGGCATGGACGGACAGTTTGTCTTTGAGAAACTGCTAGAGCAAGGGATCATTATTCGTCCGGGCGGGCTTTGGAATTACCCGCAATTTGCCCGGATTACCATTGGAACATCTGATCAAAATGAAAAGTTAATTGAGGCACTGAATATAATTGCCGGGTGAAAGCGGACATGGGTACGTTAATATTGGTGATTTATTCAGAAACGGATTTGTTTCTGTACATGAAAGAATTACAAAAAACAATTAAGAAAAAGATGTAAACAAAATTAAGGGAGGAATTAATTATGGCAAATTTTGAAGCATTAAACCAAAGTGTGATATCCGGAAAAGAAGCACAGGTAAAAGAACAGACTAAAGCAATGGTAGAGGCAGGAGTCAGCCCCCTTGAAATCATCAACCTGGGATTAATCGCTGGGATGAACGTTGTGGGTGCCCGTTTCAAAAATGGAGACATGTTCGTACCGGAAGTACTCATGTCCGCTAAATCTATGGCAGCCGGAATCGAAATCGTTAAGCCTTTAATCGCTGATAAAGATATGCCCAGCAAAGGAAAAATCCTTTTAGGCACCGTTAAAGGCGACCTCCATGACATTGGCAAGAACCTGGTTGGTATGATGTTGGAAAGCGGCGGCTTTAAAGTAATTAACTTAGGGATTGATATCGCTCCGGAAAAATTCCTGGCTGCTATTAAAGAACATAATCCGGAAATTGTTGCCATGTCCGCTCTGCTCACCACCACCATGCTGCACATGAAAGATACCATTGAATTAATCAAAGAAGAAGGCATAAAAGTAAAATGTATCGTTGGGGGAGCTCCTATTTCCCAAGACTTTGCTGATGAAATCGGTGCTGACGGATTTGCTCCGGACGCAGCTTCTGCTGTAGAACTGTGCTTAAAACTGCTTCAGGTATAAATGGTTTTTAAGTAAAATTATTGCTGACATTTAATGTTTTTGTAAAGGGGCTGACTATTGTTTTTAACAACTAACTTACCCCAGTAAAATAATTGTCTTGACAAGTGGGGGTATCATAAGATTTTGCAGAAGTAAAGACTTATGCGCCACAAAAAAGTTGATAAGCGAAGAGGTGAAATTACATGACCAAGATTAGTGATTTAAAAGGGTTTGCTTATCCTTCGCCACAAGGTGTTGCAGCGGTTGTGGGAGACCTGCCATGGCATTTCGGTACCGAGCATTTAGGAATCCTTTTTAAAACAGATCCCGATGTGGTTGCGTCTTATCTTCCGGAACCACTTGAACCTGGGGAACACCCAGATGTGGTCTTTATTGAATTTGGAAAGTGGTTCTCTCTGTGGGAGAGTCAATTAGACATGATGTTTATCAACCCAGAACGCACCTGGTATCAAGAGACGGTTATTTGGGTTAGCTCTTCGTTTAAAGGTGAGCAGGGAAAAACATGTATTCAAACATGGGTGGATAAGGATTTCAGCATGGCAAGAGGCATGTTTATGGGTTTTAACAAAAAGTTTGGACAGACATATAAAACTGACCCCAGACCTGTAAACCCTAAAATGGCACCATTAGGAATAGGATCGAAAATGAGGGGTTGGACTTGTGCCCATGGGGAACGTCTCATGGAGGGAACTCTTAAAATTACCAAAAAAATACCCTATGCAGAGTTACCCAGTCCGATTTTATTGCCATTATTCAATATTAGATATTTCCCAAGTATCGTAAAAAATGCCCCTCCGTCTGTCTGCGAACTAGTGAAGATGCATATGGAGGATTCCCGCAACGGTGAAGACGTTTGGGCGGGCGAAGGCGATATAAAATTTTTCCCGTCGGAAATTGAAGAATTTACTCGATTAGCCCCTAAGGAAGTTATTGGTGCTTATTACTATACGAACGGTTGTACCATCACGGGCGGGGAAATTCTTCATAATTGGTTAACTGAATAGAAGGATTAAAGTCGATGTTTTCATCAACCAGAATTGAGGTTCAGTGCTTTTTAGGGTAAATGTTCATGAGAGAAGCTTTCTTGGTTTTATTTGGTCTGGAATCTATATATTATCGATTTTGAGGCTTCTTTTGTATTTTCTTCACTTATTGAGTGAAAGCTTATAAATCTTGGAACCCATTCATTAAAAGTGTTCAGGTTATTGTTTTAAGATGGTGTCTAAGGATCAAGATCTTTAAATAAGGCATGTAAGTTTACTTAACTTCAGCCAAAATAAATGCCCAGAGGGGATGCAGGGGGGAGGCTAAGGTGCAGGGGTAAAACGTTTTAGAAAGTAAAAAAGAGGAGGGTAAACATGTATAAAAGACTTAGCGTTTTGTTGGTTATTGTCTTGGCAGCAGGTTTAATGTTGTCCGCTTGCGGAACAAAAGAACCGGCGGAAGAGCAGACTGGGCAGACGGAGCAGACGGAGCAGACTAAATATGGTGGTACTCTGCGGAATGCGTATTTTGCACCCACCAACATGGACCCGGCTTTTTATTCCACCGTTCCTGACGAACACATAGGACGGCAGATCTATGATTTTTTGGTGTTTATTGACGAGAAAAGCCAACCTGATTTGACGCGCAGTTTGGCAGAGAAATGGGGCGCGGACGAGACTGGGAAGGTTTGGACATTCAACCTGCGCAAGGGCGTTAAATTCCATGATGGCAAGGAATTTACCTCAAAGGATGTAAAGTTTACCTTTGACCGTCTGCGTGATCCCAAGGTGGGTGCGGCTACGGTACAAATCTACTCAAACATCGTGGATATCTCAGCAACCGACGACTATACCGTGGTGTTCACATTGAAGAATCCCAACCCCGATTTTCTGAAGGATTTGGCTGACTATCATGCTGTAGTTGTGGACGCCGACAACAAAGATTTTAAAACGAATTTTAACGGCACAGGTCCTTTTATGGTCGAGAGCTATATTCCTGAAGACCGCATCACCTTTAAGAAGAATCCCAACTATTGGATGAAAGACGCGGACGGTAACCCGCTTCCCTATTTGGACGGTATGGAGTTTCTCTTTTTGAGTGATCCCTCCGCACAGATCGAAGCGCTCAGGAGCGGCCAGGTGGATTACCTCTTCTATCTGCCTGCCGAGGCTGTGCCGACCCTGGAGGGGAACCCGGACGTTGTGGTCTATCAGAGTCCGTCCAATTTAACCTATGTCATTCATATGCGGTGCGATCAGGGTCCGGCCAAAGACGCCCGTGTGCGCCAGGCCCTTAAGTTAGGCACCGACCGTAAAGCCATCATGGACGGCGCCATTGGCGGTTTGGGCGTAACGGGCCGGGATACGCCTATTGGTCCGAGTTACAGTGAGTTTTATCTTGACGTGCCCGAGCCTCAGCGGGATGTGGCAAAAGCGAAACAACTTTTGGCTGATGCCGGCTACGCCAATGGCCTTAAGATCACCCTGTATACCCAGGAAGCATCTCCCGTACCTGCGATTGCCACAATCTGGAAGGAACAGATGGCTGAGATTGGCGTTGATGTAGAGATCCAGATGGTCCCCTCAGAAGTATATTATGGTTCCGACAACATGTGGCTGAATGTAGACTTTGGCATCACGGATTGGGGCTCCAGAGCATATCCTCAGCCCTATCTGGACCTGGCCTATGTGAGCAGCGCTCAATGGAACGAAAGCCACTGGTCCGATGCGGAGCTGGACAAATTGGCCGCAGAGGCGGCCAAAGAAATGGATCCGGCCAAGCGTGTCGACTTATACCATCAAATCCAGCAGATCTTTATGGACCGCGGTCCGATTATTTTACCCTTCTTCAAAAACAACATGTGGGCCGCAAGTGCTAAACTGAAAGGACTCCAGCCTACCGCTTATGTGGGCACAGCCCTGGATCTGCGTACCGTCTATTTTGAGAAGTAAGAACTTGCTTTAAAGCAGTCGTGCAAGTGTAAACAGAATGCCCCTTTGTTAATCATGTAAAGGGGACCTAAGAAAAGGTTTTGGCGGGTACCCGGTACTCGCCAAACCTCCTTCTTGGGCATATCTGTAGGAGGTAGCGAATGGCACAGATGGAAACGATCCCAAAACAGAAGTTATCCAAGCCTTCCAAGTTATTCCTTGTGGGAAAATGGTTACGGCGTCATCCCACAACCTTCATTGGCATTGCCATTGTCTTATTCTTTCTCTTATTGGCCGTTATTGGCCCGTATATTGCCCCCTACAGTTTTTCCGCGCAAAGTCTGGGGGAAAAGCTGCAGCCACCTTCAGAAAAGCATTTTTTCGGGACAGATCAATTTGGTCGTGACATTTATAGCCGCATCCTGGTGGGCAGTCGCGACGTATTTATGGTAGCAGGGTTAGGAACCGTGTTAGCGGTTTTTCTCGGCTTGTTAGTGGGTCTCTTTTCCGGTTATCGGGGGGGGATGATAGATGAAATTGTCATGCGCTGTATGGATGTGATCTTATCTATTCCCGCCTTGCTTTTGGCCATGGTGATCCTGTTTTCCCTGGGACCATCCCGGGTCAACGTGATCCTGGTGGTGGGCTTTCTGTATATTCCCATGGTAGCGCGGGTGGTACGCAGCGTGGTGTTAGATCTCAAGACAAGACAATTCATTGAAGCGGCCAAGCTCAGAGGTGAGAGCAGCGCCTATATTTTGTTTAAGGAGATCCTGCCCAACGTACTGCCGTATCTCGCGGTGGAAGCCTCGATGCGTTTTTCTTATGCTATTTTTTTGGTTGCCTCGCTGGGTTTTCTAGGGTTGGGCGTGCAGCCACCGCGTCCTGACTGGGGATTGATGGTGGGTGAGGCGCGGCAATGGTTTCATCAGGCGCGCTGGGTATTGTATTTCCCGGCCGGCACCATTGCCTTGTTGGTAGTGGGTGTAGGCTTTATGAGTGATGGACTGCGTAATATGCTACTACCGGGTGGGGTGAGCGATGATTAATAAAACAATACAGGAAAAAGACATGCAAGTTAAAAATACAGCCGTCCTTCAAGTACAGGATTTAACAGTAACATATGACACGAAAGCGGGACCGCTGGACACAGTGAGAAATATTTCTCTCAAGATTCATGCCGGAGAAATTTACGGGTTGGTTGGTGAGTCCGGATCGGGTAAATCAACCCTGGCGAGGGGTATTGTACGCTACCTGCCTTCAAACGGCCGGATCAGCAGTGGTACGGTGCTGCTATCCGATATGGATCTGATGAAACTGCCTGCCGCCGAAATGAGGCGGATTTGGGGCGCTAAGATTACCATGGTGCACCAGGACCCGGGAGCAGCGGTTAATCCCTCTCTGCCCGTGGGCGAGCAGATTGCGGAAGTTGCCCGCGTACACCTGCACCTGTCCAAGGCAGAAGCCAGAGACAAGGCCGTGGACATGCTGACCAAAGTGCGCATGCCCGACCCGGAGTCGGTAATGAAGCGTTACGCGCATCAGTTAAGCGGCGGCATGCTGCAGCGTATATTGATTGCCACAGCCATGGTGACAAGCCCGCAACTGATCATCATGGACGAGCCAACCACAGCCCTGGACGTGACCACAGAAGCGGTCATCTTGGATTTGATCAACGAACTCATGAAAGATTTTAACACCTCGATCCTCTATATCACCCATAACCTGGGTGTCGTAGCCCGGATGTGTGACCGGGTAGGGGTCATGTATGCCGGGGAATTAATGGAAGAAGGCACCATCCGCCAGGTCTTTAAAAACAAACTCCATCCCTACACCCGTGGGCTGCTGGGCTGTGTGCCCCGGATCGAAGCCAGCAAACGTGACGTCAGCTTAAGTTCCATCCCCGGTTTTATCCCGCGGCCGGATCAACTGCCCACCGGCTGTATCTTTGCCCCCCGGTGCAGTTTAGCCGAGGAGGCGTGCCAGGTCTGCCGTCCCCCCAGGGTAGAAGCAGGGACAGAGCATTTCACGGCCTGCCGCCGGTGGGAAGAACTGCAGCTGAAACCAGAGCTATTTATGAATGGCCAGCAAAGCAGGGAAGGGTCAGAGCGAAAAGAAGGTCCTTTGGTACTCGAGGCACGCAATATGAAGAAGTATTTTCCGGTTTCAGGAGGATTATCTTCTCTTTGGCGGCGGGGGCCAACAGATGTAAAAGCTGTGGACGACATATCCATTCGGGTACGGGGCGGTTTTACCATGGGAATCGTAGGCGAGAGCGGCTGTGGCAAGACCACCTTTGCCCGCTGTATTAGCGGACTTGAAGAGGCAACCTCCGGCGAGATCATGCTGGAAGGGCAGCGTCTGCCCAAGGCCCTGCTAAAAAGATTGCCCTCTCAGCTGAAAAAAATTCAAATGGTATTCCAGAACCCGGATGCGTCCCTGAATCCCCAACACCCCGTGGGAGAGAGTGTGGCCCGTCCGCTGATTTTGTTAGGTAAATTATCCCCAAAAGAAGTTCAAGAACGATTACTTGAACTCTTTAGGGCAGTTAACCTTCCTGAGGATTATATGCGCCGGTTACCCCACGAATTGAGCGGTGGTGAAAAACAGCGCGTAGCGATCGCCCGGGCTTTTGCGTCGGACCCCACGCTGATGATTTGTGACGAGCCCATCGCTTCTTTAGACGTATCTGTGCAGGCGGCCTTAATGAACATGTTGGTAAAACTGCAGGAGTCCAAGGGAACGTCCTATTTATTCATCTCACATGATTTGGCGGCAGTACGCTATCTATCTGATTGGATCGCGGTAGTATATCTGGGCCGACTTTGGGAAGTGGGTTCGGCGGAAGATGTATTTATGCCGCCCTGTCACCCCTATACGGAGGCGCTGCTTTCCGCCATTCCGATTCCGGATCCCGATTTACAGCAAGAACGGATTCGCTTGCTGGGCAGCGTACCCAGCGCGGTCAACATCCCGCCCGGGTGCCGTTTTCACACCCGCTGTCCCCGAAAACTGGGCAAAATCTGCGAAGAGCAAGAGCCATCCTGGCAGGAGGTAAACGAATTCCACAGCATCTGCTGCCACATACCGCTGGATGAATTAAAAATTCTGCAAGGTGCGGGAAGTATCCGGCAGGCAGATAATCCAGGGGAGGTGAGCAGATGTTAATCTATATATTACGCCGTCTCGGTTTCATAATTCTAACCATGTTCCTGGCTTCCCTGATCATCTTCTCCGTAACCCAGCTGCTGCCGGGGGATGTGGCCCAGGTAGTGCTGGGACAGTTTGCGACTCAAACAGCGCTAGACAACTTGCGGGAAGAACTAGGCCTTAACCTTCCCCTTCATACCCAGTACTTAAATTGGATCACCCACTTCGTGCAAGGAGACTGGGGCAATTCACTGACCAGCCGGATGCCGGTACGCCCCATGATCATGGCCAGACTGTACAACTCGGCCATGTTGGCGGGTGTGGCGCTCGTAATCTATGTGCCGCTGGGGATACTGCTGGGCGTCATCGCGGCTTTACACCGCAACAAATTACTAGATAAAATCATTTCCGGAGTATCCATGGCCTTTGTGGGACTGCCCGAGTTTGTCACCGGTCTCTTGCTGATCACCTTTTTGGCCATAGGGCTGGGGTGGTTTCCGGGTAATTCGTCAATTAATCCGGAGTCCACATTCCGGGAAGCCTTTTATTACCTGATCCTGCCGGCGATCACCGTCAGTCTGACCAGCCTTGGATATGTAGCGCGCATGACTCGTTCCGGGACGATAGATGTACTCAGGACCGACTATGTGCGGGCGGCCTATCTCAAAGGCTTATCCCGGGGGCACGTGCTGATCCGGCATGTTTTACGCAACGCACTTTTACCCACCGTTACGGTTGTCGCCATGGGAATCGGTTGGCTGCTGGGAGGCCTGATTGTCACCGAATCGGTATTCGGCTATCCGGGAATGGGGCGGTTGCTGGTATACGCCATCCAGCGGCGTGACCTGCCTTTGATTCAAGCCGGCAGTATGATTATTGTCATGATCTATTCCCTTTCCAACCTGGGGGCAGATATTCTATATAGCTATTTGAATCCCCGCATTCGCGTCAGAAAGTAATAGATGAATCAGATAACCTGGGGGTTACACTGACCGGTAGATGGCACCGGTGCGCCGGATTGCTGCCGGGTATGCGGCAGAGACATGGCGAGGCGATCTGCAACCATATTCCTTCATCAGCGCCGGGCATCAGTGCCCGGCGCTGCTTTCGCCAATGCATGTGCGAATGTCTCCCATTGATTAGCAAAAAAAATTAGCATGCAAAAAATAATTGCGTAAGTAAGCAACTTCTGAATTCAACGAGTTTAGGCAAAAAAAATTTGCATGAAGGAAAAATAGGCAAGCATAAAGAATGAAATATACGGCATTTTGATATTGGTATGCATTTTGCATAGTAGTATGAAGGGTGCTTCTTAAGATACAATAAGGGTACATACTAATTTTTCATAGACAAAAAGAAGGATTAAGAATGAACATGAATCATAATTATTGTGACAGTATCAAAACCACTTTTCTAACAGATGAAAAGAAAAAAGCCATCCATGAAGCAACATTAGATCTTTTGGAAAATTGCGGCGTAACAATGGAAAGCAAACAGGCAAAAGAACTTCTCTATTCTTTTGGGGCCCAGGTTACTTCCCAGGATATTGTGAAAATTCCCTGTCATCTGGTTGAAAGAGCGCTAAATAGCACGATGCCAAAAATCGTCATCTATGACCGGGATGGAAATCCCGCGATGGAAGTGGGGGGGACAAATCTTTACTTTGGGTCGAATTCAGAAGATCTCGAGATGATGGAACCTTTTACGGGAAAAACAAGAAAATTTTTAATTCAGGATCGATTGCTGCTGACCCGTGTCATTGATGCCTTACCAAACATGGATTTTGCCATGTGTGGAGGAATAGCGGCGGATGAAAATCCTGCCATAGCGGACCGGACATCTTTTACGGGTACTGCTGTTTTTACCAAAAAACCCCTTGTTTTTTCTGCTGCGGAAGGGCTTGATACATGCAAGGAGATTATTCAAGCTGCGGAAATAATTGCCGGAGGGGAAAAAGAACTTTCAGACAAACCGTTTATTATGAATCTATCTGACCCGCTATCGCCGTTAAGAAATACCAATCGTAGCTTAAACAATCTGATCACATGTGCAGAAAAGAAAATTCCTGTGATTTACATGCCTTACCTGCTGGTGGGAGGTACGGCCCCTGTTACGATGATGGGAGCTTTAATCCAGAGTAATGCGGAGGTGTTAAGTGGATTAGTTGTATCACAGTTGATGCGAGAAGGAACTCCTTTTATTTACGGTTCTATGCCGGCCCCTTTTGACATGAGGACTACCATCGGTACCTTTGGCAGCCCGGAGTTTCATATCATGGTAGCTGCAGCTGCGGATATGGCCCAATACTACAGGTTGCCCTTTTTTGGAACTGCGGGAACAACGGATGCTTTTGTGGTTGATGAACAAGCAGTAATGGAAGCAACCATGTCGGTGATGATGACTTGTTTGAGTAAAGCAAATTTAGCCCATGATGTAGGTTTAATGTACCACTGCAATATCATTTCACCCTATTTAATTGTTTTATGTAATGAAATTATTAATATGGTCAGGCCCATGCGCAGAGGGATCAAGATGGATGAAGAACAAATGGCCCTTGGTTTAATTACTAAAGTGGGTCCGGGAGGCCAATACATCACAGAAGAGCATACATTTAAGTTTTTTAGGGATTTTTGGTATCCGGAACTGTTGGACAGAAGTATGTTTGGTGGCGGTAAATCTTTAAAAGATAAGATTAATGATAAACTGAAAACAATTATTGAATCCCATGAACTACCTGTCTTAGGAGACGACAAGCTGAAGGAATTAAAGAAATTGGAAAACAGGTGGCGTAGTTAAAGGAGGATGATAGTATGATTCATCAAAGCAGAGATTATGGCATTACAAGAGTTAGATCGAAGGCAAATAATAAAAGTCATGGTATGGGTCTGGGCGTTATTTTATTTGATGATGATCCGCCGGCTTTTCCGGGAGATGTTAGAAATCCCAGTGCATTTCCCTACCCAATTCAGTATGAAATCGCGGAAGGTGTAAATAATGAAACTTTAGTTTTTGGGACAGATATTGAATTATGCCGGAAATCTGTAATCAAGGCCGCTAAGAAGCTGGAGAAAATGGGCTGCAGGGCGATAGTTGGTGAATGCGGGTATTTTTCTCTTTTTCAAAAAGATGTAACTCCTGTTGTGAATGTTCCTGTGTTTATGTCTAGCTTATTACAGGTTCCTTTTATTCAGCAAATAATTAGCCCTGATAAAACTGTAGCTATTGCAGTTGCGCTCAAATGGTGTTTTACTAATGAACATTTAACAAATATAGGCATTGATCCGAATAGTAATATAAAAATATTTGGTGTAGAAGATGAATATGCTTGCCCGGAATTTACAAATTTATGGGATCATAGCAAACGACCTAAAGTCCCTACAGCAAATTATGAGACGGCAGAAAGGGATTTTGTCTTTGCTTGTAAGGATATTGTGGAGAAGAATCCTGATGTGGGCGCTTTAATGCTGGAATGTTCGGGTTTTCCAACTTTTGGGCGGGCTGTGCAGCGAGAAATCGATTTACCTGTATTTGATTGGAGTACATTGATGGATTATGCTTATTCTGTTGTTGCGCATAGAGACTTTTATGGTCATGTTTAAAGGTCATAACTCGGAAACATACACTTATAACGCAACGGTAGAAAAAATTTCGTTTGTAGAAATTTTTTCTTACCTCTGCGCGTTTCAACGAAGCGGGGGATATGCCCACCGCTTGTTCGCAAATCGGAACCCCCACCTACGCTAAAGCTTAGAGGTGGGGGACATCCCAGCGAAGTTATATTTAATAATGAGTGATAATTTTAACCATTTTCTTTTGAGAAATATGCAGCTATTTATCATTGAAGCTATTTATTGAAAGAAGGGGTAGTATTGGTAAAAATTAATCTTAAACAAAAGACTACAAAATTATTCCAGGTAAAAAACCAAATTGCAAAAATAACATTTAGGAAAACATTTGGAACAAAGATTGTGCTTGGCTTTTCTTTAATATTATTTTTACTGGCTTTAACAGGTGTTATTTCGATTGTACTGTCTAATTCAATCGGTCATGATATTGGTAGAATTAATAATACAAATGAAATATTGACAATAGAAAAGGACATCGAAAGTCATTTGTTCAAAGCCGATGCCGGGATTCGTGGATATATTGCCTACAACGAAAACACATATTATGGAACTTATCTTAGCGAAATTAATAAGGTACTTAATATGGAGAAAAAGCTATTAGATATTTCTCCAGACGATAAAAGATCAGAAATCCAAGAAATAATCGATCTAACGAATCAATATCAACGAAAAATTACTAATGACCTAATCGTTACCATTAAAGCCCAACAAATTACTGATGATATGGAATCCTTGTTGAAAGCTAGAGAAAGAACAACAAGTGTAGCTGCAACATTAGTACCTATAAGGGATCATCTTACAGAAAAATTGGAGAGCCTAGTTGGAAATAATACAACAAATTTTCAGAAGTTAATAAATACAACACAAAATTATGTTGGTCAAGTAATTTATATTTCTATTTTTTTGGTGATTATTTCTATTGCGATCGGGATAGTAATTAGTATATTTTTGTCAAAATCAATTAAAAAGCCTGTTTCAGAAATGATAAGCGGTGCTAAACGATTAGCCCAGGGCGATTTTACTCAAAAAATTAAGGTCCTATCTTCGGATGAGATAGGAGTCCTGACTAATACTTTAAATGAAATGTCATGCCAGCTGAAAACACTTATTTCTTCCGTGGCGGATAATGCTCAGACTCTTGCAGCGCATAGCGAGGAATTAGCTGCCTCTACAGAAGAAGTAAGCGGAAGCATGGAGGAAATTTCCGCCACTACAAATGAAGTCGCCATTGTGGCAGAAACCAGTTTGGAAAAAACTACCACTACCTTGATGGAATCAAAAGAAGCTGTAAAAGCAGCGACGTCAGGTAATGAAATGATCAAAAAGACTGTAGAAAAAATAAATTCCATTTCGGAATCTACCCAAAAAGTAAACAATTCTATTAGAAATCTTGGAGATATTTCATCACAAATCGGAAACATTACTGAAATTATTACAGGAATTGCTGATCAGACCAATCTCTTAGCATTAAATGCGGCTATTGAAGCCGCTAGAGCAGGTGAACAAGGACGTGGTTTTGCTGTTGTAGCCGAAGAGGTACGTAAGCTTGCCGAACAATCTGCCAATGCCACTAAAGAAATAAGCCAACTGACTAACCAAATTCGATTAGGTGTAGCAGATGCTATAAAATCCATTGAACGGAGTGCTTTGGATGTTACGGAAGGGGTGACACTGGTAAGGGATACGGGTTTAGCCTTTGAAAATATTAACCATTCAATTAACCGAAATATTGAGCTTATTGAGGAGATTACGCAAAGCATTAAGCAGACTAGTGAAGGCGCGGATCAATTATCTGCAAATAACGAACAAATCTCAACGACAATCCAACAGGTGGCAAGCTCAACTAACCAATTAGCGGATATTGCAAATAAGCTACAAATTGCTATTACCCAATTCCAAATCTAGCAGATAGCATTTTAAGAACCTATGATAAAAGAAAGAAAATTTTTAATTCAGGACCGCATGTTACTGGTCATGTTTAATTTGCCTATTTCAGCTGTGCCATCCTGATCCTTTTTTCACTTCCGCAAAGAAAATTAGCATGCAAAAATAATTTGCATGCGTAAAAATCTTTAGGATAAAATAATCTGTCCATAAACGCAAATAAATTTTGCTGAAGGGAAATTTGAAATATTTTAAACCCCTTGAACGGGCTGCATTTAAATGTTGGTATGCATTTTGCATAGTATTATTCGCGGATGCTTCTTAAATAGAACCAATAGTTAAGAAAAGAAAGGGGGGTGAAGATGGGGACAACATTATTTGACAGATTGCATCCCTTGAGTACCCAGGATTTGGATTTAATCCATGAAAAAACGCTGGAAATTTTGGCTCATACCGGTATGTGGTTTGAATCCGATCGGGCGAGGGAAGTCCTGAAACACCATGGTCTGCGCGTGGACGGAGAGATTGTATATTTCACGAGGCAGGTTATTGAAGATGCCCTGAAAAGTATTCCTGCAAAATTTTTGTTACGGGCACGAAATCCTCGGCATAATCTGGAAATAGGAGGGGATAGCTTTGCTTTCGGGCCTAGTGGGGGTGCTCCTTATATATTGGACTATGATGGATCATTAAGGTTTGCAAAAAAAGGGGATTATTTTAATTCCCTGAAGCTGATTCAAATGCTGGATGGATTAGATTTTAATCTGGAATTGGCAGCCGCCTCCGATATTCCCAGGGATCAACCCATGTGGAAAGTATTGTATGCCATTAAGTATACAGACAAGCCTGTTAATGATGTTGATTTGGGCGGGGGAGGCCTGTTAGCGATATTATTTGGTCTTGACCGAAAACAAATGAAAGAAGATGCTCGAAATGGGATGGTATACGGGCTAAACTTTATCAATCCGGTTTCTCCTCTAGGACTGTCTGAGTTGGAATCAGACCGATTGATGGAATTGTGTGAGTCAGGAGTCGCACTGGCGATCAGTCCGATGCCGATTGCGGGGATGACGGCACCCTGCACCATTCCAGGCCTGCTGATCTCCCAAAACTGTGAGATACTTGGGACACTGGTATTATCACAATTGATTAATCCGGGGTGCCCGGTGCTTTATGGGTGTATCGGCACAGTAGCGAATATGAAAAACGCCAGTGCACCAATTGGGACCCCCGAAACAAGAATCATCGAAATTGCGTCGGCGCAAATCGCACGTTATTATGGGTTGCCCACCCGGGGGAATGTTGGCCTGACGGATGCCAACAGTGTGGATTTTCAAGCCGGCGCGGAATCAGCTTTTCAATATATGAATGCGGTACGGGGCGGGCTTAATCTATTACCGGGACTGGGGGCGATGGGCAGTTGGAATATTGGATCTCTGGAAAAACTGGTTCTTGACGCGGAAATTGCGGCATATGTGAGACGTTTTTTCAGACCCGTAGAGTTTTCAGAAGAAATGATGGGTGCAGATTTAATTAAAAAAGTAGGCCCCCGGGGTCAGTTTGTCACCGAAGAACATACTTTCCGACATTTTCGGGACGAATTCTCTCAGCCTTTCGTATTTTCCCGGGTTTCTTATGATCTCTGGGAGAAAGAGGGGAAAAAAGAGGCATACTGCCGGGCTCATGAAAAAGTAAAGGAAATGATCGACCATTATCAACCGCCTGAGTTGGAAAAGTCCCTGGAGAAAGATTTAAATAAATATCTTCAACAATACTATAATTTATAATCAAGGAGAGATGAAAGCGCATGTATCTGGGAAAAACTTATCAAGAAACGGAAATAATGTACAATACGCTTACGCCGGCCCAAACGAGAGAGATTCACTCCAAAAGCTGCCGTATTCTGGAAGAGATCGGCATGGTTGTGCATCACGAAGAAGCTTTAAAACTGTTAAAAGATGCCGGGGCCTTTGTGGAAGAGGGAGATAAAGTTTTTATTCCGGCTTCCCTGGTGGAATGGGCGATCAGGAGAGCCCCGTCCAGATTTACCTTATATGATCGGGATGGAAATGCGGCTATGCATGTAGAAAACCGCAACGTATATTTCGGCACCGGATCCGATACGCCCCATTTAATTGAATACGGCACCCGGGAAAGACGCCGCTGGAAAAAGAAAGATGTAGAAAATGGCATTACCTTGTGCGACTACCTGGAACACATTGATTTTGTCATGTCGATGGGCTTGATCTCTGATGTCGATATCAGAATGAATACCAGGGAACAATACGCGGTGATGATCAGAAAATCAAAAAAACCTCAGATCGTGGTCTGCGATGATGTCAATGATTTAAGAGATGTGATCGACATGGCATCCGCGATCCGGGGCGGTTTGGAGCAGCTGCAGAAAAAGCCTTATTTTGCCGTATACACCGAACCTAGTTCTCCCCTGGTTAATTCTTTTGATGCCATCGATAAGCTGTTATTATGCGCGGAAACCAGAATGCCTGTGAACTATGCCGCCGGGGGCGTGTCCGGGGGGACGACGCCGGTTACCGCCGGAGGAACAATTCTATTGAATAATGCGGAATGTTTGCTGGGTTTGGTCATTCACCAGCTCAAGAGTCCGGGGGCTCCTTTCCTATTTGGTTACGGCAATGGACCCATGGATATGAGAACCATGCAATCCGTTTATGCTTCCCCTACCGAAATTCAAATCCAGGGCGGTTCCTGCGATATGGCCAGATTCTATGAGCTTCCTTCCTGGGGCGAGGCGGGCGACGGCGCTTCCAAGATCTGTGATGACCAGAGCACCATGGAAGCTTCCCAATTTATTTTGATGGCTGCCCTGCAGGGATGCAATATTACCCATGATGTGGGTTATATGGACTTCGGCCTGAGCATTTCTTTCGAACACTTAGTGATTTGTGATGAGATTATCGGTCGTACCAAAGCCACCGTGACAAAAGTGGAAACCAATGAGGATTATCTCGCTTTTGATGCCATTAAAAGAGTAGGCCATGGCGGAAACTACATGGGCGATGAACATACCTTTCAGCATTTGAGGGAAGACTGGAGCGGAGAACTGTCGGATTATAACGCCTATGATAATTGGAAGACCAAAGGAAGCACCACCATGGGTGAGCGGGCTCATCAGAAAGTGCAAAGAATTTTGGAAACCTACCGTCCCGAGCCCCTGCCGGAAAAAATAGATCAGGAAATTGAAGCTATTTTGGACCGGGCAAGAAAGGCCTTGAAGTAAATATTTGGAAATCCTTTGTTTTCACTTTTAACCCCAGCACTGGGATGTTAGACCCATGCAGGTTTGGCATCCGTATCGGTCGCCTGAGGCATCAGCCCCAGGCGACCACATCTCTTTCTACTTGCAAAAACAAAGATGGTTTCATTGTCATGGATGGCAGGAGAGGAGTGGGATTTTTGTATTTAACCGATGAAGAAAAAGCGATGCTGGCCGGAGAATATGGTGCGGGAACTGCTTTGGCGATGAAAATCCAGGTTGCGGTAGGAGAGTGCTTTGATGCTCCCCGCATGGTGGAAATAAGCAAGGCCCATGTTGCCCTGAGCAACCAGGAAGCGGACCTTTGGTTCGTGGAAAAATTGTTGAAAGCAGGTGCCAGGTGCAGGATTGCTCCCACCGTTAACCCTGGTTTTCATCTGGAATTTTGCCGGGAGCATTTGTCCATCTCGACTGAAGATGGAGAATTGATGGAAAGAACCAGAAAAGCCTATCAGGAAATAGGTGCCATCCTTACTTTTTCCTGTACCCCTTACTTAGAGGCAAATGTCCCCCGTTTCGGAGAAATTATTTCTTATTCTGAGACCAGTGCTACGGCCTATGTGAATTCTGTGATCGGGGCCAGAACGAACCGGGAGTCTGTGCAAAGCTCCTTGTGTGCCGCCATTACGGGGCGGGTTCCTGAATATGGCTACTTGCTGGAGGAAAACCGCACAGGAAATATTCTCGTCCAAGTTGAGGCGGACATCAAAAATGATTTTGATTATCAGCTCTTAGGCTATTGTGCGAAAAAGATTGGTTACGGCGTACCGGTTTTCGTTGGCCTCCCCGCGCATCCTTCTCAGGAAGCCTTAATGAATCTGGGCGCACAGCTCAACACCATCGGTGCCTATGCCATTTATCATGTTGTGGGGGTAACTCCGGAAGCGCAAACGATCGAGGATGCTTTCGGGGGGAAAGATCCTGCCCGCACGGTCGTGATTACGAACGAGGATTTGGCGGAAGTACACCAAAATATTTCGCATCCGGAGGGAAAAATCGCTTTTGCCATGTTTGGCTGTCCTCATTTCACCATCAACCAGGTCCGGGAAATCGCCCAGATGGTGCATGGAAAGAAACTGGCTGCCGAGATGTGGATTCTCACCTCCAGTTTGACGAAAGAGCTGGCCGACCGCATGGGACTGACAGAGACTATTGAAAACTCGGGAGGCCATATTCTGGATAATACCTGTATTGACCAACCCTGCTGGCATCACCTGGAGGGAAAAGTGGGAGTCACCGATTCGCCTAAATGTGCTTACTACACCAAAAGAAGAGGACTTGAATTTATCATCAGAGATCTCCGGTCTTGTGTGGATGCCGCATTAAAGGGGGAAGTGTCATGAAGGAAGAAAACATTACTTTTTCCTGTCATAAAATTTCGGAGGGAAAGGTCGAAGGTGAGGCTTTAATCTCCCAAGAGGATATTCTTTTTTATCTTTGCGATCCCAAAACGGGCCGGATCATCGAAAAGGGACACGATCTGGAAGGGCAAAGCGTGGCAGGCAAGATACTGGTTTTTCCGGCCGGGAAAGGCAGCTCTTCTGTCCAAGTGGACGGGTTGTACCAGCTTTTAACCAGAAATAACGCGCCGAAAGCCATGATCATTGAACGGCCGGATACGATTCTGGTCACCAGTGCCATCATTATGGAGATTCCTTTGGTGGACCGGGTAGAAGAAAAGTTTTACCGGACGGTGAAAAACGGAGACTACCTGCGGGTGGATGCCGATGCAGGGACCGTCATGATCGTGCCGCAAAGGAACCATTCCGGGCAGAAAGGAAATGCGTGATGAAACAGGCGATTTTTTCCTCGAAGGCACCTCAGCCGATGGGCGCATACTCTCCCGCTGTAAAGGTAGGCGACTGGATTTTTATCTCCGGCCAGGGTCCGGAAGATCCTGTGACCCACGAGGTGAAAGGTACTACCATTGAGGAACAAACCAAATATACGGTGGAAAATGTCCTGGCCATATTGGCGGAAGCGGGAGGCAAACCGGAAGATGTGGTTCAGGTCCATGTTTTTTTGCAGGATTTAAATGATTTTGCCCGGTTTAACCAGGTATACGCCCAGTACTTTCCGGATCCCAAACCGGCCCGGGCCACAGTGGGATGTAATCTGATCAACAATATCATGATTGAAATCGATGCCATTGCCTTTACCGGTTGACCAGCAGGGCAGAAGTGCGCATAATATAAGTGGGATGATGGAGGTGGGCATAGGTGAAAGAGAATTTTGATTATGTGGGCAGGAGTTATCCGATTCATGATGCCCTCGGTAAAGTAACCGGGGGATTAGTTTATGCCGGTGATATGAAATTTCCCGGTATGCTTCATGCCAAATTATTACTCAGCCCCATTGCCCATGGAATAATTAAAGAAATTGATACCCAAAAAGCAGAAGAACTTCCAGGGGTAGTAAAAGTTTTTTCTTATAAAAATTCTCCCAGCACTTCCTTTAGTCGATATAGGCTTTTACCTGAGCAAGAAAACTGTCCGGCAGATCAGGTGCTATTTCCCAGGAAAGTTCGCTATTATGGGGACTGGGTAGCTGTGGTTGTGGCGGAAGATGCGGACATTGCCCAGGAAGGGATCAAATTGATTGACGTGAAATATGAGGAACTGCCTGCTGTCACGGATTTATCGGATGCCTTAGAGAGTGAGACGAAGATTCATGAAACCGGAAACTTAATTCATCAATATGGATATACCATCGGTGATGGGGATCAGGATGGGGAAGATGCTGAAGGCAATCAGGTGATCTTGGAAAGTACCGTTCGTACGCCCAAAACCCATCATGCCACCATGGAAACACACGTTTGCGTAGCCCAGTATGATTTTTCCGGGAAAATTACTATCTGGTCTTCCTGCCAGGGGGCTTTTGCCGTGAGAACGATCGTTGCTGACTTTTTAGGCCTAAGCTACAACAAGGTCAGGGTGATTAAGACTCCCGTGGGCGGGTCATTTGGGGGAAAACAAGAAGCGATTTTGGAGCCTTTGGCCGCCTTTTTGGCGAAGGAAACCCGGTCTACGGTGATGTTGAAACTAAACCGGAAAGAATGCATCTTATCCACCATGACCAGGCCGGAAGTGGAAACCAGGTTGAGAACGACGTGTTCCCCAGATGGGAAACTGCTCAAATGTGATATTGACGCGGTTTTGGATGCCGGAGCTTATGCCACCAATGCCATGGATTACATTGGGGGTACCATGGGTAAAATTGCGAAACTATACCGAATACCCCACGTTAACTATCAGGCAAAATCTGTCTATACCAACTGTCCCGTTTCCGGAGCCATGAGAGGGTGGGGGTCACCGGAGTTTTTTACCGCCGTGGAAGTGCAGATGGATCAGATTGCGAAAAAGTTAAAAATGGATCCGGTGACATTTAGATTACAAAATTTGGTCCACCCCTATGATATGGATCCCGTAAGCAAAATATCTTTAGGAAATGCCGGGATTATTGAATGCCTGGAAAAAGGGGCCGCAGAGTTTGATTGGTATGGGAGATATCCTGGATCAAGCGGAACGGGAAGATTCCGCATTGGTGTAGGCTTTGCCTGCGCGGCTCATAAAACCAGTATGTATGGCGGCGGGCCGGAATTCAGCACCATGACGCTGAAAATGAATGAGGATGGCACATTTGTCTTAAATACGGCCGTCCAGGATTTGGGATGCGGATCCGTGCAGTCTTTAAGGATCATCGCCGGGGAAGCTCTCGGTATTGATCCGGAGCAGATTCTTGTTTTGGAAGCCGATACGGACAGCAGTCCCTATGATTTTGGCTCATACGGGACCAGAGTAACCTATGTTTGCGGCGTATGCACCTTAAAAGTGGCAAACCGGGTCAGGGATCAGATTTTGGATGTGGCTTCCCGGACCTTACAAGTGCCCAAACAATATTTAAAAATTCAAAATGGGCAAGTCTGCTATATGAAAGATAAGAAGCTGCACCTTAGTTTTAAGGAGATTGGCATCATTTCTAAAAATAAGTATCATCTGGATATTATCGCTACCGAAACCTATCATGGTGTTTCCAACCCGGGTGCCTATGGGGCGCATTTTGCCGAGGTCAAGGTGGATAGGTCAACCGGATTAGTAAAAGTCACCGATTATTTGGCTGTTCACGATATCGGACAGGTGATTAACCGCAGCATGTGTGAAGGCCAGGTACAGGGTGCGGTACAAATGGGAATCGGCTATGCCTTATGTGAAGAAATCGCTCTAAATGCGAGAGGACAGGTGATCAATGACAGCTTGAAAAATTATCATGTCATCAATGCCCCAGACATGCCAAAGGTCCGGGTGCTTTTGCTGGAACGGGGAGGAGATGACGGTCCCTTTGGCGCAAAAGGGATAGGCGAAGTGGCCGTAGTTCCTGTGGCTGCAGCCGTGGTAAATGCCGTCAATCATGCTCTGGGGACAGATTTGTCCCTTCTTCCCTTGACGCCGAAAAAAATCGTGATGGCGATCAGGTAAGGGTAATTATCTGGCAAAGGGTGAGGAGATATGCAGATTACATTTCATGTAAACGGAAAATTGTACAAGATTGATGTAGATCCGAGAAAAAGACTGATTGATATTCTGAGAGATAACTTAAACTTAACCGGGACCAAGGAAGGATGCGGTGAAGGAGAGTGTGGTTCTTGCACCGTAATTTTAGACGGCAAAGCAGTGAATTCCTGCCTGGTTCTTGCCGCCCAGGTGAGAGATAAAGAAGTGATTACAGTGGAAGGGCTGGCCCAAAACGGCGTGCTGGATCCCCTGCAAAAGTCATTTATAGGTCATGGAGCAGTGCAGTGCGGGTATTGTACTCCGGGTATGCTGATGTCGGCAAAAGCTTTATTGATGAAAAACCCTCATCCTACGGAAAAGGAAATCACGGATGCTATCGCAGGGAATCTATGCCGGTGTACGGGTTATAACAAAATCATTGCCGCCATTAAAAATGTGGCGGAAGAGCATGGGGATAACGGAAAATAATTTAATTATTTTAGATATGGGTAGGGAGCAGAGATGCGTTCTCTGCTTTTTTATTTGCTATTTTAGGAACTAAAATAAGATAGAGGAATATACTAGAAATTGTAGTGCTAAAAATATATACTTTTTATGTAATGCATTTGTTTTTTTTCGTATAAATAGGAAAAACAATCTGAAGGAGAGGTTTCCATGTCAAACGAGAAAACAAAACATATGAAGAAACTAACCGTAATAATGGTGCTGATGGCAGTTATTCTGCTTAGCCGTACTTTCGCCTTTGCCGAAACCGGAGTTCTGAAGAGAAGCGATGTAGAGGATCAGTATAAGTGGAACCTGGAGGACATTTACCAGGACCAGGAGGCGGTGAAGGCCGACCTGAGCAAGCTGAAAAATAAGTACATACCTGAAATGAAGAAATTTAACGGAAAACTTACCAGTGGGGACAGCCTGCTGAAATGCCTCCAATTGAGAGATGACATGATGAGACTGATGGATAAGCTTTATGTTTATGCCCATATGAAATCTGATGAAAATATGGCGGATAATGCCGCCTCCGAACTGAGCTCCCAAACGGATGCTTTATACGCGGAAGTTTTGACAGCCACCGCTTTTATCGGCTCTGAGCTGCTTACCTATCCGGAGAATACCATCAAAGAATATATGAGTCAGCCCGCACTTCAGGATTATAAGCTGTTTCTGGACGCATTATTAAAACAAAAGGCCCATACCCTTTCCCGTCCTGAAGAAGAGCTCTTGGCCGCCCTGGCCGATTTCTCAGGCTCCCCGTCAAGTATCTATGACAAATTGAGGGTAGCCGATATGACATATCCCGAAATACTGGATGAAAACGGCGCCAAGGTCCAGCTATCCCCAGGTATTTATGCCGCTGCCCTGGAGAGTAAAAACAGGGATTATCGAAAAAGAGCTTTTGAAGGGACCTTCAGTTCCTTTGCAGAAAATAAAAATACTTTTGCCGCCTTAATTGAAGGGGAGGTTAAAAAGAATATTTTCTTTGCCAAAGCAAGAAAATACGATTCTGCTCTTGAGGCGTCCCTCACGTCGGAGTTCATCCCTGTTCAGGTTTACGACAACCTGGTCAAGGCAGTAAACGACAATACGGGATACTTGCACAAATACGTGGATCTAAGAAAAAAGGTACTGGGCCTGGACAAGGTGCATATATATGATATGTATGTTCCCCTGGTTAAGGATTATGAGATAAAAATACCCTATGAGGAAGCGAAAAAAATGCTTCTGGAAGGATTGAAGCCCCTGGGTGATGATTATATCCGCGACCTGCAAAAAGGTTTTGACAGCCGGTGGATTGATGTTTATGAAACGGAGAACAAGGCCACCGGAGGTTATCAATGGGGCGCCTATGATACCCACCCCTATGTATTGCTGAACCAGAACGATTCTGCAGATGCCATGCTGACCCTGGCTCATGAAATGGGACATGCGCTAAATCATTACTATACCTGTTCCACACAAAAATATACCAACAGCGGGATACCCATCTTTACGGCAGAAGTAGCTTCCACCACAAATGAGATTTTGATGCTGAAGTATTTGATCGCCCATGCCCAAAACGATGATGAGAAGCTTTATTTCATCAATAGTCTGGTTGAACTGATCAGAGGCAATGTATATACCCAGGTGATGTATGCCGAATTTGAAAAGACCATTCATGAAAGGGTAGAAAAAGGAGGGGCCCTTTCTGCGGAAACTTTGCGCGGAATTTGGAAATCCCTCATGGTCAAATATTATGGGGAAAATTTTGAGGCAGACGAACTTGCGGATATGTGGTGGGCCAGAGTGCCCCATTTCTATATGGATTTCTATGTCTACAAATATGCTACCGCTATTTCCGCTGCCAACGAAATGGTGGAAAATATGACCGGCACAGAGGGAGATACTGCTTCTGCTAAGGCAAAATACCTGGAATTTTTGAAAGCCGGAAGCAGTGATTACCCCATCGAGGTCTTAAAGGCGGCCAATGTGGATATGACATCCACCAGGCCGGTCGACGACCTTTTAGCAGAGTTTGGGAAACTGGTGGATGAAATGGAAAGAATTATGGAAAAAAAGAATGGAAAATGAATATACCTAAAAAAAGAGAATACTGGTTTGAAAAAATGAAAGGAACTTGTCTGAAATAGAGGAATTTAATAGAAATTGTGGAATTTTTCACAGAAAAGATTTTTTCCCCTGTCCTGGGAACAGATGTGAGATGTGGAGTGATCTGAATGGAGGCTAAAAAAACGGCTTTGAAACCGTCAAACCTCATTTATGGCCTTGAGGAGATGCCGCCTTGGGGAGCCATGTTTTTCCTTGGGCTCCAACATGTCTTTGTGATGTCTATCGGCATTGTGTTTCCGGTAGTTGTTTTGCGTGCCATAGGCGGGTCTCCGGAAGCGACACAGGCTATTGTAAGCCTGTCCATGATTGCAGGCGGACTGGGCACGATTTTTCAATCTTTGCGCAAAGGTCCTGTAGGTTCGGGCTACTTGTGCCCGGAAGGGCCGGATCCTTCATTTCTGGCTGCTTCTATTCTTGCTGCCCGTTTGGGCGGCGTGCAGCTTCTTTTTGGTATGACGGTGGTGGCCGGATTGTTTGAAGTATTTTTGTCCCGGATTATTTACCGGGTACGATTTCTTTTTCCTTCCGAAGTAACAGGAGTTATTGTCGCCATGGTAGGTATTTCTGTGATTCCCTTAGCAGTGAGCAATTTTATGGGAATCGGCGGTACGGATCTGATTACCAGCAGCGGGGAACTTATGGTGGCCCTAATTACCTTGATGGCGATGATCGGCATGAATGTGTGGGGTAAAGGACAGATAAGAATGTACTCCGTGTTGATCGGCATGATTGTTGGTTATTTCAGTGCCATGGTGCTGGGCGTGTTGACGGAAACTGAGCTGGTCCAGGTTTCCCAGGCCGCTGTATTTTCGATTCCTTTTCCCAAAGTGTGGGGTTTTTCTTTTCGGCCGGATCTGGTTTTGCCTTTTTTTATTGCGGTCATTTGTTCTACGCTGAAGAATGTAGGGGATATTACTACCTGCCAGAAAATAAATGATGCGAATTGGAAACGGCCTGACTGGACTTCCATCCGGGGAGGAATTTTTGCCGATGGGCTTGCGGCTACCGTAGGAGGTTTTATCGGCGGCATGGGGCAAGCATCCTACTCGGCAAATATTGGGCTGTCGGTGGCTGTAGGAGCGACCAGCCGGCGTATTGCCTGGGCGGCAGGGGGGATTTTTATTTTCCTGGCGTTTTTTCCGAAACTGGCCGCTGTATTTACGATCATTCCCCGGCCGGTGATGGGTGCGGCCCTGATCTTTGCAGTGAGCTTTATGATATTGGCAGGAATCCAAATTATCGTTTCGCGCCTGATTGATACCCGGAAAACCTTCATTGTGGGGATATCCCTGATCCTTGGGCTTAGTGCCATGGTTCCCGGTATCTATGCGATTGTTCCCGACTGGCTGGAACCGGTTTTTGATTCTCCTCTTTCCCTCGCTACGGTCTCGGTGGTTGTGCTGAACCTTATTTTGCGCATCGGGGTAAAAAAACATCAGTCGATTCAACTGGAACCGGGAGTATCCAACTATGAAGAAATCTTAAACTTTATGGAAAAACAGGGCGCCGCCTGGGGAGCCCGGCGGGAGGTTGTGCACCGGGCGGTAATGGCGATCAATGAATCCCTGGAAACAATCCATAATTTTGGGTTGTCCCAAGGAAAGGCCATCGTCCAAGTGAGCTTTGATGAAATGAATCTGGATGTGGAACTCAATTATGAAGGCATTCTGATGGAGATTCCTTCCGCACGCCCCAGCCCGGAAGAATTGTTTGCCGATGACCAGGCTTTTGCCAAATTAGCTGGTTTTTTGGTCCGGCGGTATGTGGACGGTGTGCATGCCCAAATGAAGAATGACAGGTGTTACGTTAAGCTGCATTTGGATCATTAAGGCATAGGCTGTGATCCGTGAAGAGGATCCCGGGCATAAAAATAAGCATGGCACATACATTTTTTACATGAAGGGGGTTTCTTCTTGGGGAAAGAGCAGGAGGCTTTTCGGGTGAGAACGATGACACGAAAAGATGTGGATTTGGCTGTAGAGTGGGCGGCCGCGGAGGGGTGGAACCCGGGATACCATGATGCCGAGTGTTTTTATGCGGCAGATCCCCAGGGATTTTTTCTGGGAGAATGGGACGGGCAGCCTGTGGGATGTATTTCTGCCGTTTCCTATGGGCCGGCATATGGTTTTTTAGGTTTTTATATCGTGAAACCGGAGTACCGGGGCAAGGGATTAGGACTTAAACTGTGGCAAACGGCGCTGCACTACCTGAAAGGACGTACCATCGGTTTAGACGGGGTATTGGCCCAGCAGGATAATTATGCCGACTCCGGCTTCCAACTGGCGTACCGCAATATTCGTTTTTCCGGCCGGTGCGGCGACTTTCAGACAGGAAAAGTTTCCGACCTGACACAGGTTCCTTTTGCCGATGTGGTGGAATATGACCGCAAAATGTTCGGCGTTCCCCGGCCCCGCTTTTTACAGGCCTGGATCGGGCAGCCGGGAAGTTCATCCCGGGCAGTTTTGGCGCAGGGAAAATTAGCCGGTTATGGGGTCCTGCGCCCATGCGCTCAGGGCTATAAAATCGGGCCCCTTTTTGCCGAGGATGAAGAGACGGCGGATCAATTATTTTGTGCGTTAGCTGCTCGTGTCCCCGGAGCCGATGTTGTTCTTGATGTTCCTGAGCTTAACATACCCGCTGTAAATCTAGCGGAGCGGTATCATCTTCAGCCGGTTTTTGAAACGGCCAGAATGTATTACGGGCAACCGCCCCTTTTGCCCCTGCACAAGATTTTTGGGGTGACAAGTTTTGAACTGGGATAAAAGCTGTATCTTTGCACCAATAATGCTCTGAAGATGAGCAAGGAATGGGAAAATCTTAGATTATATAGATGAGGCAAGAGGTGTTTGCAATGGAACAAAACGATGAAGTGCAGAAACAACAGGATCTATCCGACCAAAAGGCGGATACCGCCAAGTATGGTTTTATCCTCGGACTGTTAATCAATGGGACCGCTCTTTTTGCCGCGGTGCTGGCGAATTCTTTAGTCGCTGTGTCCGATATCATCAACGGGTTAACCGAAACCCTGTCCATTTTTTTAACTTGGTTAGCCATGAAAAGGGTGGCAAAAGGGAATGTGCATCAGTATAATTACGGTCAAGGGAAGATGGAGAACCTGGCCAGCCTAGGTATTGTCCTAGCCTTATTGTTTTCTTTTACGCTGATTTGTATCAATGCGGTTGCCCGATTGCAGCATCCTAGCATGGTTAATCTGTCCGGTGTGATGCTCTATCTTGTGATGGCCCTGATTGCTTTGGCAACAAATGTTTTTTTCTGGTTTCGGGCCTACCATTTGGCCACTATTGCCTCGTCCCCGGGAATTGAGGCCCAGTGGCGCCTTTTTCGGGTAAAAGCGATTTCAAATGCTTTTGTTTTCGTTTCCCTTGGGCTTAATGTTGTTTTCCACTCCTATTCTTGGGTCGGGTATCTTGATCCGGCATTTTCCTTGGTCGTGGCGTCGATGATTCTGGTTTCCGCATACAAAATTTTTACGAAATCTATTTATGACTTATTGGATGGCGCTTTGGAAGAGAACGTTCAACTCATCATTATGCGGGAACTGGCGGCCCACTTTGACGAGTATCAGGACTTTCACGGGGTGCGCTCCCGCCGGGTGGGCAGCAGGGTCTTTATTGAACTGTTTTTACAATTTGATCCGGAGCGTACCATGAGAGAGGTGCAGGACAGCATAGATACAATCAGAAGAAGTATGGAAAAAAGTATCAAAAGCAGCCAGGTGATCATTATGCCATCAACTTCCCGGATTGCCTAAGCCGGTTTTTTGGTCCTGGGGAAAATGATGGCCGGTGCCATGCTCCCTCAGGGACATTTGCCGGTAGAACTTCCCGGCTTCTGCCAAAGAGGATGGGGGATGCAGGATTTTCGATAATTGTCTAATAAAATAACATCACATAAATTTTTAGGAGGGTAAAAAAATGGAGATTACAATTCAAAACGAAAACGGCTATTTAGTGGTGAAGGCGGTAGGAAGACTTGATACCAACACGGCAGCCCAATTCGAACAGGAGTGTGCTCCCTGTTTGACCGGGACGGCGAACAAAACCGTTCTGGATTTCTCGAAGCTGGAATATATCAGCAGCGCCGGGTTGCGGTGCATTTTAAGCATGGCAAAGAAACTGAAGGCCGGTGGGGGCAGTCTGGTTCTTTGCGGCTTAAACGGGTTGGTGGAAGAGGTGATCCGTATTTCCGGTTTTGACAGTTTCCTGCCCATTTTTGCCGATGTAGCCTGCGCAATAAAAGAAAATTGAACAAAAGGTAATGAACAAATGATGCCATAAAAGAAAATATCCTTAAAGAAACGCAAGTAAAGATGTTCGATTGACATTACAAAAGAATTTGATATTATTTTGTGCTTCGGAAAGGAATGAGTCGAAACATGCAGGAAGTGAAGGAGGAACGTGTTTTTCCGGCCCAAGTGGACAAGATTCCGGAAATGATCGAATATATCTCTGCCTGTGCGGAAAAGGCGGAACTGCATCCGAAACAGGTGATACATCTGGAATTGGCCGTTGACGAAGTGGTAGCCAACATTTGCAATTATGCCTACCAGAATCCCCCCGGCGAGGTGCTCATCCATATCCGAAGCGGGAATGGACGGTTCCAAGTTGATTTTATCGATGAAGGGGTGCCTTTTGACCCCCTCACTTTGGATGAGCCGGATATCAAATCTGATCTTGCCGACCGGAAGGTTGGTGGCCTGGGAATTTTTTTGGTGCGCCGGTTCATAGATGAAGTCCATTACAAACGGGAAGAAACTAAAAACATACTTACTTTGGTTTTACATGCGCCGAAATAAGAACTTGAATTCGGATCATGTTAAGGGGGAGTTTCAATGAAAAAGGCCGCTGCTTTGGTTTTCCTCTGTTTCTTGATCGCTGCTCTTTTGGCAGGGTGCGGCAAGTCGGAAAAAGTAATTACCAAATTTGAGGATGCCAGTGAAGCAAAAATCGGTGTCATGACCGGCACAATCGGAGAACAAATTGCTCTGGACAGGTTCCCCAATGCCGATGTCAAAAGCTTTGACGATATCATGGATGCCGTGGCAGCATTAAAATCAGGGCAGCTCGAGGCAGTGATTACCACGTATCCCACGGCAATGAACGTAGCAAAACACAATCCGGAAATTTGGTATCTGCCCGAACCGCTGCAAAACGAGGATACCGCTATTGCGGTAAAAAAAGGCAATGATGTGCTGCTTGCGGAGGTTGACAATATTATTACCGAGCTGAAAAAAGACGGGACATTAGCAGACATGAAGAAGCGCTGGTTCAAGGAAGACTTGTCGCCCTATGAAGAGGCTGATCTTGCTGTGCCTACCGAGGGGGAAGTCCTTAAAATTGGTGTGAGTGCGACCAGAGAGCCTTTTTCCTTTACGGCGGAAAACGGAAGAATTACCGGCCATGACGGCGAACTGGCCCGCAGAATCGGCATCAAGCTGGGCAGGCCGGTGGAATTCTCCGATATGAAGTTTTCCGCGCTGCTCCCGGCCCTGCAATCAGGGAAAATAGATCTCATCATCACCGGGATGACGGCTTCCGAGGAACGCAAGAAATCAGTGAATTTTACCCAGCCCTATTTTACCAATGCCCAGGTGTTGATGGTCAAAAAGGCTCCGGGCGCAACGGCAGGCAGCACCAAAATGGCATCACTGGATGACATAAATGGGAAAAAAGTAGCGGTATATACCGGAACCATCCATGATGCTTTTGTGGCCAGCCACTATCCCCAGGCAGAGATTTTGCGCTTTGACAGTACTGCCGATATGGTCTTATCTTTGAAAAACAGGAAGGGGGATGTAGCCCTTCTTGATCTAATCTCCGCAAAGGTACTGCTCAAAAGCAACCCGGAGTTGGGGATTCTTACGGATGACGTTTTAACAAAACCTTTGGGTATCGGGTTTAATAAAAACAATCCGGCCTTGCGGGATAAATTTAACAGTTATCTGAAACAAGCTAAGGCAGACGGCACTTACGCCGAAATGTACCGGCGCTGGTGCGAAGATGATCCCGAAAAGGCGGAAATGCCGGAACTGAAAAGTCCGGAAACAGGTGAAGAAATTATTTTAGGCGTCGCGGTGGCGGATTTGCCTTATGTGGCCAATATGAATGGGGCATATGTTGGTTTTGACATTGAAATGCTGCAAAGATTTGCCCAGCACGAGGGAATCAGGTTAAAAATCATGACCATGGAGTTTTCTTCACTCGTAGCAGCCCTTGCTTCCGGGAAAGTTGATATGATTGCCGACGGCATTGCCATTACGGAAGAGAGGCAAAAGCAGATTGATTTCTCCGATCCCTACATGGACTTTAAAACAGCTGCCATTGCCTTAAAGGAAAATATTGCGGCATATGGCGACCAAGATACGGCGCAAGCGGAGACTACCTTTTTCCAAAGTATTGGGAACAGCTTTTATAACAACATGATCCTGGAAAACCGCTATCTGCTGATTTTGGACGGACTGAAAACGACGGTCGTCATCTCCATTCTGGCCACTGTTTTTGGGACACTGCTGGGTGCCTTGATCTGCTTTATGCGCATGTCGCGAAAAAAAGTGCTCAAGCAGCTGGCCAAAATCTATATCTCCATTCTGCGGGGCACTCCTGTGCTGGTCCTTTTGATGCTGATATTTTATGTGGTGTTTGCTGCCGTGGACATTGATCCCATCCTCGTGGCGGTGGTGGCCTTTGGCATGAATTTTGCCGCATACGTATCAGAGATGTATCGCACAGGGATCGAGGGTGTCGACAAAGGGCAAACCGAAGCGGGCATCGCCATGGGCTTTACCCAAGTGAAGACTTTTCTCTATATTGTTTTGCCCCAAGCGGTAAGAAAGATTTTACCCGTCTATAAAGGGGAATTTATTTCTCTGGTGAAGATGACTTCCGTAGTTGGATACATTGCTGTGCAGGATTTGACCAAGGCCAGTGATATTATCCGCAGCCGTACCTTTGATGCCTTTTTCCCGTTGGTTATGGTCGCGGTGCTGTACTTTTTCATTTCCTGGCTGCTTGCTCTTTCCCTGGAGTTTGTAGAAAAGAGCACTGACCCGAAAGTAAGAAGAAAGCAGGTGAAAAGCGTATGATAAAGGTTGAGCATTTGTCCAAAAAATTTGGCGAGCTTACCGTGCTGAGTGATGTCAATGCGGAAATCAAAAAGGGCGAGGTAATATCGATCATCGGTCCCTCGGGCACAGGCAAAAGTACTTTCCTCCGCTGCCTGAACCTGCTTGAAGTGCCAAGTGGGGGCAATATTTTTATCGGTGATACCGATATCCTGCATCAAAGCGCCGATGTCCCCAAAATACGGCAGAAAATGGGCATGGTGTTTCAGTCCTTCAATCTTTTTGCCCATCTGACCGTGCTGGAGAACCTGACGATCGGGCCGATCAAACTGTTGGGCTGGAGTAAAGAGCAGGCGGAAAAAAAGGCGATCGGGCTTCTGAAAATGGTGGGGCTTGGGGAGAAGATAGACAGCTTCCCGGATGAACTTTCCGGCGGGCAGAAACAGAGGGTGGCTATTGCCCGCTGTCTGGCGATGGAACCGGAGATTATCCTGTTTGACGAGCCCACATCGGCCTTAGACCCTACCATGGTCAGTGAAGTGCTGGCGGTAATCCGCCGCCTGGCTAAAGAAGGGATGACCATGGCTATTGTCACCCACGAAATGGACTTTGCCCGTGATGTGTCAAACCGGGTATTTTATATGGACGAGGGGATCATCTATGAAGAAGGTACCCCCAGGCAGATTTTTGATTTTCCCCAAAAAGAAAAAACCAGGGCCTTTATTCATCGGATACGCAATTTTACCTATCATATCGGTACCCCCAATTATGATTTGTATGCCATGAATGGTGAAATCGAGACCTTTTGCGAAAAGCATGTGATACCGAAAGAGACGAGAAATAAAGTGCTGTTGCTGGTGGAAGAGCTGCTGGCAATTTTCAGTACCGGCTCCGGCACCCAGGCTTTTGACATTGATTTAACCCTGTCCTATGCCGAAAAGCAGGACAGTTTGGACCTTATAATGGAAAGCGCAGGCGCCTACCTAAACCCCTTTGAAGAAAATGTTTTGTCTGATCAGCTGGGGACAACGATCATCAAAAGCCTGAGCGAGAATATGGGATTCCAGAGGGTAAATGAGCGGAACAGATTAAGACTGACGGTGAGAAAACCATAAGAGGAGAAGAAAGAAATGAAAAAACCATCCTTCTATATGTTGCTGTTTTTCCTGGTATTTTGCGGTGCACTTGCCGGCTGTGCGGCCTCATCAACCTCTTCATCCGGTTCGGACGCCGGGTCCGATGATGTACTATACCAGGTATCGACGCTGAATGCTTTGATGCAGGGTGTATATGACGGGGAGATTACCTTTGACCAGTTAACGAAAGAAGGTGATCTGGGGATCGGTACCTTTGATGGTTTGGATGGAGAAGGGATTGTTTTAGACGGCAAGGTTTATCAGGTCCGGGCGGACGGCAAAGCGGTGCAGGCGGATGGTTCCGGTAAAACTCCCTTTGCGGTGGTAACTGACTTTGAGGCTGATGAGCAGGTCCAATTGAGCAACATAAATGACCTCAGCCAATTGCAGACTGAACTTGATAAATTGCTGCCCAACCCCAATATGTTTTATGCTTTTAAAGTTGAGGGAACTTTTAAGTATGTGAAAACCCGCAGTGTACCCAAACAAAACAAGCCTTACCCCCCTTTGGCAGAAGTAACAAAAACTCAGCCTACCTTTGAGTTTCATGACGTCAAGGGAACCCTGGTCGGCTTTTGGTGTCCCTCCTTTGCCCGGGATGTAAACTTGCCGGGCTACCATCTCCATTTCCTCACGGCAGACCGGGAGGCGGGAGGGCATCTGCTGGAATGCTCCATGGAGGAGGGTACCGTATCGGTTGATACCACTACCGGTTTCCATATGATCCTGCCCCAGAATGAACATTTTGCCCAGGTAGATTTGGGCCACACGCAGGAAGAGGAGATCGAAAAGGTGGAACAATAATCGGTTTGTACGGTAATAATGCCGTGAATATAAGTGTAAATATTTCTATCCGCTAGAGTATTTGCACTTTTTTTTAACCTGACTAACTTGGCGGAAGTCTCCCGCCATCAGCGGTCAGGGGACACACTCATTGGGGACATTCCTCTGTAAGAGGTGTGTCCCCTGACCGCTAACGGAATGTCCCCAAATATGCGGGAGTCCAACGCCAACTAAGTCATGCATTTGCAGTTCTCACGCTGTATTAGCAGTTCTAAAACTTGCGTCAAAATTCAGATGGAGTAAAAGAATCTCCATCTGAATTAAGAACTTGCTTCAATCCAGGCAAGCAATTTCAAAGGTGGGTTCTCATGGCACAGCAAGGTGTGGAAAACGCGGAAGAGGCATTGATTAAAATATTTGATGATTATTATACCAAGGTATACAACTATTTCCGGTATCACTTGGCAAGAGACACCGAAGCACAGGATCTTGCCGGAGAGGTATTTATGCGGGTAGCGTCGGCTTTTTCCCGGTATGATCGGACAAAAGCAGGAATTTCTACCTGGATTTTTACCATTGCGCGGAATGTGCTGATTGATTATTTCCGAAAGACCAAATATCAGAGGGTAGAACTCACGGATCATATGGCATCTGAGGATGATCCAATCGGGAGCATGATGAAGAAGGAGAGTATTCGGGCTCTCCGACAGGCCTTGCTCCGTTTAACCGAGAAAGAACGGGAACTAATTGCCCTAAAATATTCCGCCGGGATGAAAAATACGGAAATTGCACTGGTACTGGGATTGAGCGCAGGAAATGTAGGTATCATGCTTTTCCGTTCCATTGAAAAACTACGCGGCGATATGAAAGATTTTTTGTAATGGTTCTGTAGATCCACGTATAATTCCTTAGAAAAGGTGATCCAAATGAGCGAAGTAACAGATAAGCTGGTTGGGCTCATCAAAAGGTTTGACCAAGCCCCTGATCGGGAAAAGAAAAAAGAGCATCTGCACATGATGTTAGATAAATTTAAGCAGAGTGAAGGCAGAAAGCTTCAGGATGACGAACTTGATCTGGTTACGGCGGCCGGAAATGATCCGGGGGGCGTACTTGGTAAAGCATATCTTGAACTTGGAGAATTAGAGAAAAAGATTGACCTTTATAACAGACTAGGAGATTCTGCCACGGTCCAGTTGTTGAAGGGACGGCTGCAGGAGGTATACAGGCTAATCCATGAGTTAAAAAGCCAATAAGAATATTTGATCGACAATGAGCCTTAAACTGCCGGAAGGCATGACTTAAAAGTTGAAGTTTACAGCATTCACTTGGGAGGGTGTTCAAATGAGAAGATACTTAATTGCTTACGGTTTGTTGTGGGTATTTCTTTATTGCTTACATGGTTTGTATCTGGGTTCCTTGTATGGAGATGTAATCGGCGCTTTGTACGGCACCGCAGGACAGGGAGACCTGAAGACTTTTTGGAGTACCCTGAATGGGTGGAATACGATTCAGGGCGTACATGCCCATGGCATGGGCCTTGCTATTTTGGTACTGCTGGTGGCCGGGGTATGGGAAGAAATTTACTTCTCCCCACGGAGCAAAACCTATCTGGGTACCCTTTGGATGATCGGAATTACGCTGCATAGCGTCGCCAACTTACTAAGAGTCATTCCAGCCTTGGTACTGGGGGACTTAATCGTCATGGGCTGCGTGGCGGCAAGCTTTGCCGGCGTGGTCAGGGGATTATTGAGCGGGGCCAAAATGCAAGAAGTAGGTGGAAAAGGTGTTGTTCGTTGAACGGACATCTAACTGATTTTTGACTCATAGAATATCCTAAGGGGCGGCAAGGACTAAATCTTGTGAATAAGGGTGAAGGAGGGAAGAAGATGAAAGAGAAGTGGGCGGAAATTGAAAAGAAACTGATTGAAAAGGCTTGGCAAGATGACCAGTTTAGAAAAGAGCTGATTACAAACCCGAAAAAGGTGATTGAGCAGGAGTTAGGCTGTGCTTTACCGGCCAATATCAACGTCAAAGTAGTGGAAGAGACGGCAGATACCTTTTACTTTCGGTTGCCGGTCAATCCAAATGTTTTGCCGGACGAGGCACTGGACAAAGTTGCTGGTGGCTGTTACTGGGACGACCCTTGTCCGAACCAAACTTGCCAGCATTAACCGGAGGTTTGCCATGAAAGCTTTTAAAAAGTCCAGGTACAATATTATTTTTTCCCATGATAACGCGCGATACTTATTCAACACTTTCACAGGTTCGTTCCAGCCTTTGTCAGACAATCTGTACCGGCTTTACAACAGGTGGGGCCAGGTAAATCCCGGTATTCATGCGGAGGAAGATGGTATTCACCATCTGGTGAATATGGGCGCCCTGGTTGAGGAAGGCTTTGATGAACTGGCGTTTTTAAAAAAGATCAGGTACCGGGAAAATTCGATGGAAGCAATTACCCAGCTGGCTTTTTGGCTGATGACCACGGAAAGATGCAACTTCCGGTGTTTTTACTGCTTTGAGGATCGAGAAAAGCGTCGTGATATTTCCTACACGGGAAATGATTTTATTTCTTTCCTAGAGAAGTTTCCTGCCTTGAACCGGATAAACATGACCTGGTTTGGCGGGGAGCCGTTGCTCAATATGAGCCCCATTAAGGAATTAACTGGAAAGGCCTACGACTATAGCCGGGAAAAAGGGATATTTTATCACGCCGGTATGATTACCAACGGGTTCCTGTTAACACCTGCTATTGTGAAGCGGTTGAAGGAATGGCATATCACTTTTGTGCAAATTACCTTGGATGGTCCGCCGGACATATATGAACAGTATAAGTCCGTACAGGGTGCCTTCCGTACCGTCCTTGACAACCTCTATCATCTTGCGGAAGATAGGGAAGTTTTCCTGCGGATTAATCTGGACAAGAACAATACCCGGACGATGCCTGAACTATTTAACATAATGGCAGCCCGGGGGTTCAGGAATATCAGCATTAATTTTGCCCCGATTACTGAATCCGTACCTGATGGGGAGGCATTCAGTCCGTGGACGGCTTCCTGTTTTACCAGCGAGGAGTTTGGGGCAGCGGAAAAAGAATTGTACGATATTCTTTACAATCTGGGCTATGAAAAATGGCAGTTGCCTGAAAAGGGAGCAAGAATTGCCTTCTGCGGAGGTGCCAGCAGCCATTTTTATACAGTAGGGGTCACCGGCGTACTCTACCGGTGTTCCCATCTGTGTGGCGGCCAGCATGAGATTGCCGGCAGCGTGCAGGAGGGAATTTTGCCTGAGGCTTTCACACACGCTTGGCTGAAAGAATACCGGTCACTGCCCAGTTCATGTGATGCCTGTGATTTCTTGCCTCAGTGCCAGGGAGGCTGTCCTTACAGCCGGGAGCATCAAAGCTCCCAAGGAGAAAACTGTATTTCCTCCCGATACAACCTGATCGGACGTCTAACCAGTATGCTAACCCAAGCCAAACGCCATAACCGGGATATCTTTGTCCATCGTTCCACCCAGGAACAGGTGGATTTACTCACCCGGATGTCTCGCGGTGCGGTACTGAATCGCCACGATTTAAAAACAGCTGCCCTTGCAGGTGGCGGTCTCGGCATGCTGCTAGCCCGTGCCGGGGAATGAGTCAGGGGACGGTTCTTTGACTCACTTCAAAACCTGATACGTGACTTTATTACAAACAGCCCGGCCTTATGGAATGAAGATATGGAGAAATAGAAAGAGGTGTAGACAATGTTATTTTTGTCATCGGCAGAAAGCGCAGAATGGCGGCGGCTTGGGGATATTGTCATCCGAGGCCAATCCCTTCCCGCTGATTTTAAAGATTTCATCAGGCCAAATCTGCTGCCGGTTTTCCATTTCTATATCGGAACAGTGCTGGCTGCAGCCGGGGCAGGCAATAAAGGGATGGAATGGATTGAATCCGGCGTCATGGCTGAAACGGAAGGACTCTTCTCCAATGCCTTTCTTTCCGGATTTCTGAAACGGCATGACGGCAAACTGGTCATGCCGGTGGTAGTATTTTCCGATCCCCGGCCATACGTTCATTTTACTACGGTTCCGGTCATTAAAGAGTCCCGGAAGAAATTTTTCCATTGTTGCGGCGAGACACTGCCGGTATTTAAACACCCGTTGCGGATCATGGATATCGGATGTGGAAATGGTGCCCTGGTGGCGGATTTGTTGGTCTATCTTAAATCAATCGGCAAAATTGACGAGGTGGCAGAAGTATTGCTGATTGACCCCTTTCCGGCGATGATTGAGTTGGCCCAAGAAACTGTAAGCCGCTTCTTGCCACCGTCGGCGATCAAAACGGAGATCGGCAGGTTTGAATCTGTGGTGGAAAGAATTGATTCCCACTATGATATTGCCCTAAGTTCCCTGGCCTATCATCATATGCCTCTGGAGCAAAAAGAGGCCCATCTGAAAAAGCTTAAACCCCGGATTGATCATTTTATTCTTTTCGAGCTGGATGCCAACAATGATACCCCGGAGCTCTATTCGCCGGAATTGGCCCTTTCCGTATATCAATCCTATGGACGGATGATCGATTATGTTTTTGCCCACGATGCACCTGTGGATGTGGCTCTTTCCTGTGTAGACTGTTTTCTCATGCCCGAGGCGGTATCCCTTTTATCTCAGCCAAGAGGAGAACGCACGGAATACCATATGCTTCGTACACAATGGATCCGCCTGCTGGAAAATACCTTGGGCCCGGAGTTTTGTTGCCTAGGCGATACCACTTGTTTCGGAGATGAATATATGAATTTGTTTACACTCCATTATGGGAAATAGTGTTTCCGGCAATTTGCCGGAAAGTAATCATGCACCGGACAAGTTTGCTTCATCAATAACGTGGTATGCAGGGAGGACCGGCCGAGTTTTATTGAGGACTTGATGGTTCGCCTGAGGTATGGATAAGAGTTGTGGGTTTAAGTCTAAGGGGGAGGGCTTTTTTTGGATACCATTTTATGGCTGCAGAGCTTTTCCAGCCCGGCGCTGGATGCTTTTTTTAAAGGGATCACATTTCTAGGCGAGGCAGACTTCTATCTTTTGACCATTCCGATTCTCTACTGGCTATATGATAAAAACTTTATCCTCAAATTCTGCCTTCTTTTTGCCGGCACTATTTATCTCAACTCCATTATTAAAGAGAATTTTTCCTTGCCGAGACCGGATGAAAGTGTGCGCAAAATACAGGAAACCGGGTATACTTTTCCCAGCTGCCATGCCATGAGCACGACGGCCTATTGGGGTTACCTGGCCAAGAGGATCAATAAGCCATGGGCATATATCCTGGCCGCTTTCATCGTTATCCTTGTATCCCTTTCCCGGGTTTATCTTGGCGTGCACTATGCAAGGGATATCATTGGGGGGATCCTGATCAGCATGATGCTCCTCTACCTCTATTCGGCCGTTTCTGAAAGCCTGTTTCTCCAGGTGAGCAAAAAAACTTGGTTCCTGGGAACCCTATTCATTTGTGTCCTGCTGTTTCTGAGCCACTCTTCTTATTACGGCCCCCTGGTTATTGGCTTCCTGCTCGGTATTTTATGGGGCTATCGTTTAGATTTGGAATACGTTAATTGGACGGAAAAAGCATCCTTGGTGCAGAATATGCTCAAAATAACGATCGGCATCGCCATCCTATTCGGTCTGCGCATAGTCATCAAAGCTTTTTTCTTAGATGTTCTGGACCTGGACAAGGAAACGCTGTTAGGCTACCTGTTTATCGATACAGTGAGATATTTTATCTTAGGGATTTGGGTGACTTTTGGCGCTCCGCTGACCTTTAAAGTTCTCCGGCTCCAAAAGTCTGATCAAGGCTATTTTGTCCGGATTACACAGTAAAGCAGACGTGAAGATTCGTTTTGGGGGAGAAAACAAAGATGAAAATAGCGGTAAACAAAGAGGGGAAATTGTTAATTGTGATGCCGGAAGGGAGAATCGACGCCTATGAAGCCAAAAACCTGCAAAGCACGATTGAACAGGAAATAACGCCGGATATCGCGTCGGTGGTGTTTGACCTGAAAGGCGTCAGCTATATCAGCAGTGCCGGACTCAGGGTTATGATGGTGGTGAGCAAAAGGATGAGACAGGTACAAGGCTCCGTTGCTTTGTGCCATGTGGGCCAGTTTTGCCGGGATGTCATGGATACGGCAGGTTTCTTGGAATTTTTACCCTTATTCGATCGCTTGGAACAGGCTGTCGCCTATGGACGGCAAAGTATTCAGGAAAAAGAGTATCTGGAAAATTGGGCAAAGTTAGAAGTTATTGATTTGTGCGGCGGCAAAGCAACCATCATTCCTGGTTCTGGGGATAAGGGCGAGGCTTTAGTAACAGGAGATATCAAAGCGTATTATATTCCCGGGTTTCCCAAGAAAGGCTCTTTTCCAAGACTTTCTCCGAAGCTGAATATTCTATCGGTCTAGGGGCGTTAGGAGACGCGGTGGATGATTATTATCCTGTGATGGGCGAGATGATGACTATTGGCGGGACAATGGTCTGGCTGCCCACGGACGGCAATGATACCCCGGATTTTCTCATTCCCAAGGCTGATACCGGCAGGGTAAAGGTCCGTACGGGTTTTAATGTTTCCTTGAATGGGAAACCCAATGAATTGCTTTATTTTGTAAGCGATCAGCCCCAAGGTGTTTCGTTGGGGGAAATATACGGCGCCCTGTTCCGTTTGGCGTCGCTGAGGCGTCCCGACTACAAAGGGGCCCTCGGTCTGGCTATTTGCGCAGAAATGCCTGCCGTTTTCGGCTCGGGGATCTTAAAATCACCGATTCGTGAATTTGCCCCGGCCAATGGGAAGATGGTCACGGACAGTGAGAACATGACGCAGTGGTTTGAATCCGACAAAGAACCCAGGCATTCTGGGGTAACAGGCCTGATTTGCGGGATCGGTATATCTTTGCAGGCAGATTTATCCCTTTTTGACCAGGAGATTCTCAATCGCATTTTTTATTTACACCCCGCCAATACGGGAGGCAAAAACCAGATGCTCCATAACCATGGGGTCTTTTTCAGCCTGCAGCCCTTCCCGGACAAGGCAGTTAATTTGGAAAATCAGATCAAACAGGTGGTGGATCAAGGGGATTTTATCGATATGCGCCATCTGTTGGATGCTTCCACTATTAAGAGAGGTTTGATCGGCATCAGCTATCTTCAGGGATTGAAACAGGATGTATAGGTAAAAGTCCGAAATTTGCTTAGGTAAGGCAATAATTCGTAAAAAAAGCAGGATATCTGAAAATGGGGGATAAAAATGAATGAGCAATCCTGGGTGATCGATCTGTTTAGACCCGAAGATGCCGAAGAGGTTGTCGGTTTGTACCGGGCCATATATGGTGAATACTTTCCCCTGCGGGAAATTTATCTGGCCGATTGGCATATAGAACAGGCAGAAAAAAATGATTCTTACCGGATAGTTGCCCGTTTAACCGATGGTCGCTTAATCGGAACAGTGGCTTTGTATCGGTCGGTGCCTACCAATCCTGAACTCTATGAGGCAGGCGGACTGATGGTACTGGAAGAGTATCGGACAAAGAATGTGGCACTTGAGCTCATGGGTTTTTTATGCAATCGTTTGCCAAAGATGAGTCATGTAGGCCAGGTCTGGGGTGAGGCGGTATGTAATCACCTGGTCAGCCAGCAGTTATCGATTAAAATCGGCTATATCCCGTGTGCCCTTGAGGTGGATATGATGCCTGAAGAAGCCTATCAAAAAATGTCTGAATGTGGGCTAAATATAAACAGCCGGGTATCTGTCCTTGTTTTATTTCAGGCTTTTCGCCCGGATCACCGGGTCGTATATTTACCTCAGGCATATGAGGATACTTTGAAAAAAATATATGCACCCTTTAATTTCGGTCATGAATTTTTAAAACCGGGAAGCAGCATAGAAGACGAGATAAATACCAGTGCAGACATTCAATCTATGTCGGATGCTGGTATTGCAAGAATCACGGTTTCCCACATAGGTACTGATTTTTTATCATGGCTGGACAGAACCCATGATGAGCTAAGAAACAATGGCAATAAGGTATATCAAGTTATTCTTCCCCTTGATACTCCCTTAGTTGACCAGGCGACAGAAAGTCTGCGCCAAGAAGGATATTGGTTGGGAGGACTCCTGCCCAGATGGTTCGGCCATGACGGCTTTTTACTGCAAAAAACACTCCATGAGCCTGATTTTAGTAAGATTAAGGTTTACTCCAAACAGGCTAAAGAGGTCTTTGCCATGGTTAAAGCAGATTATGAAAAGAAGCTGAGGTGAGAGGTGAATGTTCCAAGCAGAGGGAGCCGCATTGTGGGATTTGCTTGAATACAATGCTTCGGCAAGAGAAAAAAATCCGGTCGTGCTTTTTCCTCAAAAAGATGTTGAGGTTAGTTATGGACAATTGTATAAGCAGGCATGGGCGGTGGCGAAAGGATTAATCGCACTGGGAATCCAACAAGGAGAACACACCGCGATTTTGGCACCGAACAGTCCGGAGTGGCTGGTGCTTGAATATGGAAGCACGGCAGTTGGGGCCCCGGTAGTCCTGATGAATAGCGGTTATCGTATGCTGGAGCTGGAGTTAGCCCTGAAACAGACAGATGTGGTGGCCTTGTTTATCGCAGACAATCAAGGCACCAACGACTATATTGATACGATCGGAAAGCTTTGTCCCGGGCTTTTGGAAAAACCTCCCGGGGATTGGAAAAGTGCAAAGTTTCCCAAACTTCGTTATGTGATTGGTTTAGGGGAAAAAAGACTGCCGGGGATGTTGATGTGGTCCGACGTGATTGCCGCGGCGGAAAAAATAGAGGACGATGTCTTTTTAAAACGGAAGATGCGGGTAAGGGCAGATGATACAGCATTTATCCTCTTTACTTCCGGGACCACAGGAGAACCGAAAGGTGCGATGCTATCGCAAAACAATATTCTGACAAACATGCGTGCACTTAATAAATGCTTCAATTATACGGAATCAGACAGGGTGTGTCTGCCGGTTCCTCTCTTTCATGTGTTTGGGCTGGGTATGTCTATTCTGGCCGCACTTGTAGGTATTGCCTCCATTTGTGAACCATGCCAGGCGAATCAAATAGTCCAGACTATTAGAAAAACCGGAGCAACAGTTTTATGCGGTACGCCGACCATGTTTATCGGGTGGATGGATGCGCTGGAGGATCTTAAGAGTGGAGAATCTTTCTTAACCAAAGCGGTTTCTGCAGGTGCTTCCTTGTATACTGAAACGGCAAACCGAATTTTAGAAAGAACCACCATCAAAGAAATCTGGAACTGTTATGGTACGACAGAAACAATTGTGATATCTGGTTTCAGGATCAATCATGTGCAGAAATCGGAGTTTGTTTCAGCAGGTTATCCCCTTGAAAGGATGGAGGTGAAAATTGCGGAAGGGGCAGGTGAACGGGAGCTGGAAGTAGGACAACCCGGTGAATTATTAACCCGAGGTTCAGGCGTGATGCGGGGCTATTATCATAAGCCCGAAGCGACAGCAAAAGCAATTAATGAATCAGGCTGGTACCGCACCGGGGATATGGCAGCTATTGATAGAGAAGGAAAAATCAACATTGTGGGCAGAATCAAGGAAATGCTGATCCGGGGCGGAGAGAACATATTTCCCAGAGAGATTGAAGAATATTTGATGTCCCATCCTAAAATAAAAGAAGCACAGGTGGTGGGAATTCCTTCAGAGTACTATGGGGAAGAACCGGTTGCTTTTGTGATTTTAAGAGAAGATGAAACAGCCACACAGATTGAACTGAAAAAGTATTGCAAGGGAAGAATCGCTTATTATAAAATTCCTGTGTTTATCTATTTTGTTGATTCATTCCCTAAAACAGCAAGCGGAAAGGTGCAAAAATTTAAACTTAGGGAACAGGCAATCGAACAACTCAATCATAAAAGGAGGAAGTAAACAAATGAGCAGAGCAGAAATTCTGGAAAAATTGGGAGAAATTTATCGGCATCATGCGAAAGGAAAGGCCAAAAGCATCAGTTATGAGGATGACGTAGCACAAATGGGATTTGATTCACTGGAAATCTCGGAAATTATTATGAGTGTGGAAGAGGAATTTGATTGTGTGATTCGGATGGACGACTTGCTAAAGCTCAAAACCCTGAATGATTATGCCGATTATATCATGAAGGAAACAGAATCATAGTGATAATTCTGTGATAAGAGGTGGCGTGATAATGCAAAGTAGGTTAGTTACGTTGACCATTCCTGTTGATCTTGATTTGACGCAGATCGTGACCGGGTTTGTGGAGAAAGCCTGCAGTGCTTTCGGACTTGCCAAACGGGAGTGTTATGCCCTTACTCTTGCTGCTGAAGAGGTGTTTGCATTTCTCTCCCACGCAACTTTACCAGATAATGATATTCAGATTATGTGCAAAAGCGGCGGATACTATGTTGAAATGGCTTTTCAGCTAAAAAGCGGCATGCTTCCGCTGGAGGCATTTAACTTAACCAGGGGTGCCGTGCCGGACGATATGGAAGGCGCGGCACAGCTTGGATTGATTTTGGCGGCGCGGACTGTGGATAGGCTTTATGTCGACCGGATCGGAGAAGATACCTTTTTGCTCAGATTTGTCATGGAAAAGCGTTACCCCTCTGTAAAGCAGGAAGCACCTCTTGAACTAAGCGGCCGGTTTCATGTAAGGGATGCCGACCCGACCATGCTGAAGGAATTGTCTGCCCGGATACGGCACAGTTATGGAAATTCCGTAAATTCATTTTTGACTGTTCCGGGAAAATTAATTGATATGGTGGCAAGTGGAGACTATGATGCCTTGGCTTTAATCAATGAAAGGGGACAGGTAGGCGGCGGGATGGTTTTCCGTAGGAATAGACAGATGTCTGAAGCTTACGGACCCTTTGTTTTTTTGCAGGAAGCCGGTCTTTCCCAAATGCTGGTCGAAGGAATGCTTGAAAAATTGGGGCGCACGAAAGATGCCCTTTGTCTGGTGATCATGGAGCCAACTTTACAAACACCACTTGAATATTTTGAACCGCTCCAGGGGGGAGCCGTTTACCGTCAACTAGCGGAGGATGATGGCGCAAGAGTATTTGTCCATCCATGTTTTAAAGATCTTGTCAAAAAGTTCTACACAGACCTGGCACTGCCCCGTATGATACAGGATATGACGTATACGGGAGAAGAATTGGTACAGTGTTCAGCGATTGCCACGGCCATCGATCGTCAGAGTAAACGGGGTACTTTGACATTGCTGTGGGCTGGACAAAATTTAGAGGAGAATTTGCGTGCCCATGTGGACTTACTTCAAAGCCAAAATATAGGAGACATTCGCTTCAGAATGGAGCTGGGATCTGCGGAGGAGGCCATGATGGCGCCAATGGTGATGTCGGCCGGATTTGAGCCCTCCATGATTTTGCCTTGGGCCGGGCAGGGAGATGTTGTTATATTTAGCTATAGAGGGAGGAAATAAAAGCATGAGCGGAACATTTCCTCCATTAAAAACACTGGTGCCGTCTTATATCCAAAAGTTTGAGACCTATATTCCCAGCAAACCTGACCCTGTTTTAAAAGAAATGTTTGGAGTTGATCATCTGTGGCGCTTAAACAATAACGAAAATGCTCTCGGCCCGTCACCACGGGCCCTTGAAGCTATTGCGTCATTTGATCCCTCATTGTCATCTGTCTACCCCAGTGGTGATGCTTATTTTTTAAGACACATGCTTGGGGAGGCGACCGGGCATACGAGTGAAGCCTTTATTGTGGGAAATGGGGCCAATGAGGTCATTGCCTTTGTGATAAAAGCATTTTGCAGTGAAGGAGACAATATCATCACCGCAGACAAGACTTTTGCCGTGTACGAGTGGGTGGCCGAGTTTTCTGGGTTCGAGGCCAAGCTGGTGCCCCTTGTTGCGTACCGCTTTGATCCGGAAGGAATGTTGTCCAGGATAGATGGGCGGACAAAAATCATATTTATCTGTAATCCTAATAATCCCACCGGAACCTATTGGAGTGAGTCTTTACTCCGGCAGTTTTTAGACAGGGTAGATGGCAGATGCATGGTGGTACTGGATGAAGCATATGCAGAATTTGTGGAAAAACCGGATTTCCCCGATGGGTTTTCTTTGATCCGGGAATATCCCAATCTGATCGTCTTTCGGACATTTTCCAAGATGTTTGGACTGGCAGCCTTACGGATCGGTTATTTGGTGGGAGATCCCACGGTAGTGGAGGTGATCCGCAGGACAAGCATCTGCTATTCGGTAAATACCCTTGCCCAGATTGCCGCAGTAGCATCACTTGAGGATAGAGAATTTCAAATCAACCGAACCCGTGAATTGATCAATGCTTCAAGAACCTTTATCTGCAGGGAATTGGACCGCCTGGGGCTTCACTATATAGCCGGCGAGGGAAATTTTCTCATGATCCGGGTCCCCATGAGCGATACTTCGGTTTACCGGCGATTCATGCAATGCGGTGTGATGGTGCGCACCATGACGGCATTCCGTTTTCCCAATTATATCCGCATCACACTGGCCAAACGACCTGCCCTGGAAGAGTTCATCAAAGCCATGGAGAGTTTATTGGAAAAAGACAAGATAAGCAAAGCTGGAAAAAAACGAAGCTGAGGTGAGATGAATGTATCAAACAGAGGAAGCCACTTTGTGGGATTTGCTTGAGTACAATGCTTCGGCAAGAGAAAAAAATTCGGCATTGCTGTTTCCCCAAAAAGATGTAGATGTTAGTTATGGACAATTGTATGGGCAGGCAAGGGCGGTGGCAAAAGGATTAATGGCACTGGGAATTCAACATGGAGAACACATAGCCATTTGGGCGTCAAACAGTCCGGAGTATCTGGCGCTTGAATACGGAAGTGCGGCAATTGGGGCCCCATTAGTCCTGCTGAATACCGGTTATCGGCTGCTGGAACTGGAGTTCGCCCTGAAACAAACCGATGTGGTGGCCTTGTTTATCGCAGACAATCAGGGCGGTGCAAATGATTATATCGAAACCATGGGAAGGCTTTGTCCCGAGCTTTTGGACCAGAGCCCGGGGGCATGGAGAAGTGAAAGGTTTCCTAAGCTTCGTTATGTGATTGGCTTGGGAGAAAACAGACTCCCGGGTATGCTGATGTGGGCGGAGGTAATGGAAGCAGCCAAGAAAATCGAGGGGCATGCTTTTGGGGATAGGAAAAAACAAGTAAGACCTGAAGACACGGCCTTAATTTTGTTCACTTCAGGGACGACGGGAGAGCCGAAAGGTGCCATGTTATCCCATGCAAATATTCTTATCAATACCCGTGCACTTGCCCGGCATCTGGCTTTTACAGAAGCAGACAGGCTGTGCCTACCGCTTCCCCTCTTTCATGCCTATGGGATGTGTATGTCTATGCTGGGAGCGTATATTGGCACGGCCTGCATTGTTTACGAACAGTACTATGTGAATGAAATCCTGCAAACAATCCAGGAAAGCAGAGCAGTAGTTTTATGTGGAACACCGACCATGTTTATCGGGTGGCTGGAAGTATTGGAAAATTTAAAGGAGGGTATGTCTTCCTTAACCAAAGCAGTTTCGGCAGGTGCTTCTTTATATGCGGAAACGGCAAACCGGATTTTGGAGAAAACAGCCATTAAAGAAATATGGAACCTTTTAGGCATGACTGAAACACTCCTGATATCAGGAGATCGGACCACTCACGTGCAGGGGACAGAGTATATTTCAGTAGGCAGCCCCCTTGAAGGAGTGGAGGTAAAAATCATGGATGTTGCCGGTGCACGGGAGCTGCCGGCCGGAGAAATGGGTGAATTATTAGTCAAAGGCCCAGGCAATATGAAGGGTTATTATCATAAGCCCGAAGCGACTGCAAAAGCAATTAATACTGAAGGCTGGTACCACAGCGGAGATCTGGCGGTTATTGATAAAGAAGGGAATATCAGCATCGTAGGCAGAATCAAGGAAATGCTGATCCGGGGAGGAGAAAACATCTTTCCCAGAGAGATTGAAGAATACCTGATGACCAATCCGAAAGTGAAAGAAGCACAGGTAGTGGGAATCCCTTCGGAATACTATGGTGAAGAACCAGTTGCTTTTGTGATTTTGAAAGAAAATGAAACGACAACACAAATTGAACTGAAAAAGTATTGTAAGGAAAGAATCGCTTATTTTAAAGTTCCTGTGTTTATCTATTTTGTAGATTCATTTCCCAAAACAGCAAGCGGTAAGGTGCAGAAATTTAAACTCAGGGAACAGGCAATAGAAATAATCAACAAAAAAAGGGAAAGTAAAAAAATGAGCAGCACAGCAAGTCTAGAATACCGGAAGGGAGCACAAGCATGATCAACCATCCGCTGATGTCCTGCCCGGATTTTAGAAAGTTTTTTTTCGGCCGGGTTATTTCGGCAGTGGGCGATAAGTTTTATACGATTGCCCTTGCCTGGTGGGTGATATCATCTGAAGGCAATTCCGGGATCCTTTTGGGGATCCTGATGGCGTCCAATATTCTTCCTGTGGTTTTGTTTGGCCCTGTTGCCGGTACTTTGGTAGACCGGATGAACAGAAAAACCTGCATGATCATTGCGGACATAGCAAGGTTTTTTTCGATTTCAATTATTTTAATCTTATATCTGTTGGATTGGTTATCTCTTCCCTTGCTCTACATACTGGTTTTTTGTACCTCCATGTTTTCGCCCTTATTTGAAGCCGCTGCTAACAGTTCTCTGGAGAACCTGACCGGAAGGGAAAAATTGGCTCAGGCCACAGCCCTTAATTCCTCTGTGCTCCAATTGTCAAATATCATTGGCGCCACTTTGGGGGGAATATTTCTCGCCATTGCCCAAGTTCAAGGAGCCATGCTTGTTAATGCTCTGTCGTATGCCGTGTCGCTATTATTCGTATGGAATATCAAAACAAATCTTAGGCAGCCGGAACGGCAAAAGAAAGAGCCCTACCTCTCGCAGCTTCGGGAAGGTTTTGTTTATGTGATCAAGGGCAATCGTACGATTGGTTATGTTCTGGCCCTTTATGCCATCAGTAATTTTTTTGCCTCCTCCATTTTGTTTTTTATCCCATTGGTAGTCAAGTCTCTCTACCACGAGACGGTCACCTGGGTGGCGATACTGGAAGGAAGTATGGCCGGGGGATTTGTCGTTGTTTCCCTTGTTTTGAGCTTTATGCAAAAAGGCGGAAATGTCTATTGGCGTTCCTTTGTGGGCGGATGGGTGATTGCCGGAGCATTTACCTTGCTGGTGATGGACAATCCCATGATTGCTGCCTGTGGTTTGTTTTGTATGGGAGTTGCCATATCCTGGTCAGGATCAGCCATGCAGGTTTTATATCAGAAGAGTGTCAGCAATGAAATGAAGGGGCGCTTTTTTGCGCTGATGTCTGCTTTGGTTTATGCAGGTTTTCCGCTGACTTTTTTATGCAACGGTTTTCTGCTGAATCTATTTTCTCTCAAACAACTGCTAATTTTTAATGGTGTTGCCGTGTTAATTGTGAATTTCGGATTTTTGGTGATTCCGAAATATCAGATGAAGGATGAAACCGCATATGAGGCAGTAAAGAATAAAGGACCTATTGAGAATGAAAAATGCTTTAAGGATGGATGAAGAATGAGTGAGCCATTAAAGGTTGGGCGATCAACAGTAAGATGGGATGCGGCTAACAAAGTAGCGGGAGCAGAAAAATATGCGGCCGATTATTACCCGGAAGATTTTCTGGTCATAGGAATTAAAAGGTCCCCCTATGCGCATGCCCGGATTTTGAATATTGATACCTCCAAGGCAGAAGAGATACCCGGTGTGGTTGCCGTGCTGACTCACCAAGAAATAAAGGGTTCAAACAGGCTGGGCATTATGATTAAGGACCAGCCCATCCTTGCCGAAGATAAAGTACGCTATATTGGGGATGCTGTAGCCTTAGTTGTTGCCGAAAACAAGGTGATTCTGGATCAGGCGCTTGCCGGTATTGAGGTTGGGTATGAGTTGCTGCCTCCGGTGTTTTCCCTTCCGGATGCTCTGGCTGAAAACTCTATCAAAGTACATGAGGAGCGGAAGGATGGCAATGTTCTTTTAGCGGGGAAGATCGAATTTGGCAGTGTTAAAGAGGCCCTTTTGGCGTGCGTCCATAAGGTAGAGGTTGAATTAAAGTTAGGATGTCAAGAGCATGCCTGCCTGGAAACGGAAACAGGTGTAGCTTGGCTTGAGGAAGATGGTACCCTGGTGATCACTGCATCCACACAGAGTCCTTTCCGGGATCGTTTGGAGCTGGCCCATGCCATGGGAATAGCACCAGAACGGATCCGGATAATGGCACCTTTTCTTGGCGGGGGGTTTGGCCGCAAGGACGGCATCACGATCCAGGGCTATCTGGCTTTGGCGGCTTTCCATTCCCACGGAAGGCCCGTTAAGATACAGTTATCGCGGGAAGAAAGCACGGTAACAGGGACAAAACGGCATGCCACGGAGATTTCCCTCACACTAGGATGTGATGAAAAAGGGCAACTTTCGGCACTTTGCTGCACTATTTTGATGGATACGGGAGCCTATGCCTCCCTTGGCGGAGAGGTATTGGCCCTAGCGATGGAACATGCCGGAGGGCCTTACCGGATTCCCAATGTGATCATTGATGGTAAGGCAGTATATACCAATCACCTTCCGGCGGGGGCGTTTCGCGGTTTTGGCGTTCCCCAGGTCACAGCAGGGATTGAGCAGGCCATAGATAAATTGGCCAAAGCTGCCGGGTTTGACCCCCTGAAATTTCGCCTGATCAATGCGGTAAAACAGGGTGAGAAAAATTCGGCCGGCGTGGTGATGACCCAATCCGTTGGCCTTACGGCATGCCTGGAAACCGTAGCGTCATGCCCTGAATGGAAAGACCGGAAAAGCTGGATCAATAGTGCACCGCCATTTACCCGGCGCAGTGTCGGTATGGCCGCAATGCACCACGCACAGGGTTTTGGACCGGTGGTTCCCGATAATGCAAATGCTAAGATTGAACTTGATCTGCAGGGCTGTTTTGTCATTTATGTGGGTGTCGTGGATATGGGACAAGGTAATGCGACAACGTACCTGCAGATGGCGGGGGATATTTTGGGTCAAGGCTTTGACCGTCTTACCCTGGTACTGCCGGACACAAAAAAAACGCTGCCTTCGGGCTCGTCATCGGCAAGCCGGACTACCTTTACCTTTGGCAATGCCTTGATGGGCGCGGCAAAAATTCTTTCTGAACGCATTCTGGACCGGGCCGGATTAATGCTGACGTTTCAGACCCTGGGGCAGGTAAAAAAAGAAGAGTTGACACTTCTCCCGGGACGGGTACACCACCTGCCTACCGGTCATGAAGTTCCCCTGGAAAAGATTGCTGCTATGATGGATGCATCAGAACGTATGGCGGTATCTAGCTATACGTGTCCCACGAATCTTCAAACCATACCTTCCGGACAAAACCTCAGCGTGCACGGTTATCCGCACAGAGTTTATTCTTTCGGGGCCCAGGTGGTCAGGCTGCACATAGATACCCGGACAGGAGAAGTCACGGTGGACGATGTCTTGACCTGTATTGATGCAGGACGTGTCATTAATCCCATTTTACTGGAGCAGCAAATTGAGGGAGCGGCGGCACAAGGGTTGGGATATGCCCTTTATGAACACTTTATCATTTCGGAGGGGAAAGTTTTAACCAAAGATTTTTCAACTTATGTGCTACCCACCTCTTTGGACATTCCTCCTATGCGGACCATCACACTGGCGCTGGCAGAGAAAGATGGGCCTTTTGGAATGAAGGGGGCGGGGGAAATTGGGCTGGTCGGAGTGCTTCCCGCCGTGGGAAATGCCATTTTTGAGATTACGGGCAGGCGAATTAAAGAGAGCCCGATGAATGAGGAACGTGTATTGGAAGCTCTGAGACAGGCAGGTTTGGAGTGCGCAAGGTGAGTATAGGGTGAGGTGCTTTGGAATGGAAATAACATTTTTGCTAAATGGTGAAAAGATTAAAATTCAGACAAGTGGGGACCGGCGTGTCGTGGATTTGCTACGCGAGGATCTTGGGCTAACAGGGACCAAGGAATGCTGCGGGGCCGGTGAATGCGGTGCGTGTACCATTCTGCTGGATGGGGAGAGCCGTCTTTCCTGCTTGATGCTGGCTGCTCAACTTGAAGGACACGCTGTGACAACCATCGAAGGAATTGCAAAGAGTGAAGATTTTCAGATAGTGCAGAAGATTTTTGTTGACAGTGGCGCAGTGCAATGCGGATTCTGTACGCCTGGTATGGTTCTTGCCGCGGTGGATTTAATCAAACGCAATCCGGAGGCTTCCCGGGAGGAAATCAGGACAGGATTAAGCGGCAATCTTTGCCGTTGTACCGGATATCAAAAGATTGTCGATGCTGTAGAAGGTGTGCTCCATGTGATGAGGGAGCGTGAGATGTAATGGAGGTTTTATTTCCGGAAAAGCTGGATCAGATCTGGGACATGTGGGTGAAATACCCGGATGGGGAACTGATGGCAGGAGGAACCGACCTTTTGGTGCAAATTGCCAACAGGAAGATAAGACCACGGGTACTAATCTGCCTGGAAAAAGTCGGAGAACTGCATCACATTAAAAAAGAGGAGAGGGAAATCTGGATTGGTGCAGCATTGACCCACCAGTCACTTTTGGACAGTATGATCGTTAAAGAAGAGCTCCCCGTATTGTGGGAGGCACTATCCGTATTGGGCTCACCACCGATCCGCCATGCCGGTACCATCGGGGGAAACATCTGTACGGCATCTCCTGCCGGGGATACCATTCCTGCCCTTTATGTTCTGGAGGCCCAGGTGGAAGTATTCTCTCAAAGAGGAAACCGGCGATTACCTATTGATGAGTTTGTTACCGGCCCCCGATGCACTGCACTAGAGCAAGACGAAATGCTGGGCGGTGTGGTTATTCCTTTGAAATCGCAAGGAGGGAGTTGTGGTTTTTTCAAGATAGGTCACAGGAAAGCCCTGGCTATAGCTGTAGCGAGCCTTGCCGCGATCTGGCGAACAGATGTCGAAGGAATTTTAAGAGAAATAAAATTGGCCTGGGGAAGTGTAGGACCTAAAGTCATGGTTTTTCCTGAAGTTCAGGAATGGCTTGTGGGAAAACCCCTCAGTGAAAAAGTATTGAAAGAAGCTAAAGAGATGGTGATCAAAGGTCTGGCACCCATTGACGATATCAGGGCTTCCGCGGATTACCGAAAAAAATCGGCGGGAAATTTGCTGTTGAAGCTATTGGGTTGATTACTTGCGGAATAAGGAGTTATTCTCCGGCCGCTTCTCCTCTCCGCGCGGTAAATGTCAAGGCCAAAAGAGTGATATCGTCGTATTGGGCGGTATCCCGGGCAAAGAAGCGCAGGTCCTGAAGGATCTTACCGGTAATACCGGCAGCGGGGCGCCGGGGGGCATTCTGCAATGATTGAAGCAAGCCTTCTTTACCCCAGAATTGTCCTGATTTGCTCATTGCTTCCGTAACGCCGTCGGTATAGAGAATTAATGTGTCCCCGGGCTGCAGGATTATACTTTGTTGTTGATAAAGAATGCCGTCCATGGCGCCCAGAGCGGGGCCTTTGGCCGGGGCCAAGGGGGCAATGCCCGATGGGGAAAGATGATAGGGCAAATCGTGGCCGCCGCAGCTATAGAACACTTCCCCGGAATTTGTGTCCAAAATGCCGCAGAAAATGGTGACAAACATGCCGGTATCGTTATCCCGGCACAGCTCATTATTTACAGCATCCAGTATTTCATGGGGGCTACTTCCCGCAGCAGTTCTGGACCGCAGCAGGGTGCGCGTTACCGCCATAAAAAGGGAAGCAGGGACTCCTTTGCCGGAAACATCACCGACCACAAAAAAGAGATGGTGTTCGTCGATGAAGAAAAAGTCATAGAAGTCCCCGCCCACTTCCTTTGCCGGTTCCAAAAGGGCGTGAATCTCAAATTCCGCTCTTTCCGGGAAGGGGGGAAAGATGCGGGGGACAATGCTCATTTGAATTTCCCGGGCTACGTGCAGTTCTCCTTCGATTTGCCGTTTCGCGTTTTCCGTAGCTCTTTCTTTAACCAGATTGGTGAGCATAAAGGCAAATACGGCCATGCCGGCTCCGTTGGCCAAAATCATGGGAAAAAAGATTTGCTTCACCAGCGTAAGGGCCTGGGAAAAAGGTTTGCTGATCAATAGTGCCAGGCCGAAGTGGATGATTTCTATAGCAACAGACAGTAAAACAGCCCCTTTGATACTGGGAAATGCTCCTTTGCGCAGCAGATAAACCCCACCGCCGATCAATCCGGCCAGTACTGTGGCCGAGGAACAGGAGTAGCAGGTAAACCCGCCCAGGGTGAAACGGTGCAAGCCACCGATGAGACCGGCCCCTAATCCGACCATAGGCCCACCGATCAATCCGGCAATGGTAGGACCTAAATCCCGAATATTGGCAATGGCCCCCAGCAGTTCCATACCGCCCAGTGTTCCGTAAATAGAAAAGGCGCCGAAAATTAACACCAGTAACACCTGGTTACGTGGGGAAAATTTCTTTGCCATGATTTCTCCGTAAAAACTGCTCCGGGTTAAAACATAAGTAAGGACCATAATTACCGACATGCTGTTTACCAAGGCGATCACAAGTTCGATGATCGTTTTCATGGACTTACCGTCCTCCTTTACCCTAGGTTCATCAGGAAATAGAGTCTGCCTACCTCTTATGATCAATGGGATTATTAATTTTTTCATTTCGACATTTATTCTGGTAAATCCTACAAGATGCCTGGATGGAGTAAAAAAATTTACCCAACTCAGGCAGAAATCAAAAAAAGAGTTCCCCTTATGAGGGAAACCCGTATCATTCAGGCCTCTTTGATCTTTAACCGTTTGAGGCGGTATTGTAAATGTTGTCTGGACACATTTAATTCTTTTGCCGTTTGGGTAATGTTACCTTGGTTGCTTTTCAGCTTGGCGGCAATGATTTCTTTTTCATATTTGAGCAGGGTTTGCTTCAGATTCTTCACAGATAGGTCCTTGGGAAGAGAGCGGTGGCTTTCGAACTTGTTTTTCAGATAGGGAGGCAATTGATATAGGCCCAGATTTTTTTCCGGGTCTTCGGCCAAATTCATGGCATGCTCTACGGCATGTTCCAATTCCCGCACATTTCCCGGCCAGTTGTAGCGTTTAAACATGTTTGATACTTCTTTGGACAAACCTTCGATGTTTTTGCCCATGATTTTGTTGTTTTGCTTAATGAAATGGTCCGTTAAGGCCAGGAGGCAATCTGAACGCTCTCTCAGGGGAGGTATGACCAAATTAACCACGGATAAACGGTAATAAATATCGCTTCTGAGCAGGTTTTTATCTAAGGCCTCTTTGGGGTCCATGTTGATGGCGCTGATGATGCGGGCATTCACAGGAATGCTTTTGTTACTGCCCACGCGCATGATGGTCTTTGTTTGGAGAACGCGCAAAAGCTTTGTCTGCAGGTGCATGTCCATGGAATTGATTTCGTCCAGGAACAAGGTGCCGTTTTGGGCTTCTTCAAATAATCCGGGTTTTTCGATGGCTCCGGTGAAGGCTCCTTTGCTGGTGCCAAAAAGAACACTTTCCAGCAGTGTTTCAGGAATCGCCGCACAATTCACGGCCACAAAAGGCCCTTTTGCTAAGGGACTGGCGTTGTGGATGCTTTGAGCAAACAATTCTTTTCCGGTTCCTGTTTCCCCTTGAATCAGAACGGGAGAATAATTTAAGGCCACTTTTTTGGCAATATTGATGGTCTCCTGCATCGCCTGTCCCGGTCCAATGATCTGGTCAAAGCAATATTGGGTGCCGTTGCTGTTTGCCTTTTGCTGGAAAAGGGATTTTTGCAGTTCCATAATTTTTTCCGACATCTGTTTCGCCTGGGTGATGTCGTGGAAAACGGCCACTGCGGCCACAACCTCCTTGCCCGCATAAATGGGATAAACATTGGTAATGACATCAACCTTTTTTGTTTCGGAAACAAAATAGGTCATATGCTGGTTCTTTAAGGGCTGTCCCGTTTTTAACGCTTTTAAAACCATGCTGTTTTTCTCATCGATTTTGGCTTTGCCGTCAATTTTATAGATTTCCGAAATAGGCTTTCCGATCACATCCCTTTCCTCGAAGTTTTCCAGCATCTCCGTGCCTTTGGAATAAAAAATGGTGTTGCCGTTTTTATCAATGGCGTGAATGCATACGTCCAGGAGGTCAATAAATTTGGCCAAAAGAGGAGAGTCTTTCCGTAAACTGTGCAGTTGCTGCTCTAACAATTCTCCTGAGGCTACTTCGGGAAATTCCCAAAAATCCGGTTGCATACTCAAGGTATTACCTCCTCCACAAATGAGAATGTTGTCAAAAAATCCTGCATGCCAAAAAATTTGCTCCCCGTCAATCCTATTCCAGAAACCGATTATTTTTCCTTCCCCGCAAAAAATATTGCGTGCCTGCCGTCCCACATCCTTTTTCCATTTTTCCCGCTGATTTTTAAGTTGGGCCAAAGGGTCGTTTTTCCTTTATTTTATTTGGTTTTTCCTGATTAAACAAGTTGAATTTTCTTATAACGGCAAGTGGCATGCAATTTGCTTAAGTTTGTTGCCACAATCCTAATTTTTATTATTTTTAAGGAGGACACGTAAATGCAGAACATGACGTATTTGAAGGAAAAGCCCATTGCAGTCTTGGGAGCAGGAGCAGTGGGAAAGGCAATTGCCGGGGACTGTGCCCTGGGCGGCGCGAAAGTGCGGATTTGTGATTTGCCTCCCTTTGCGGAAAAGACCTTGTTTGGGATAAAAGAAACCGGCATTAAATTCTTTGGCGATCAGCTGAACCTTTACGGGTTTGAACGTTCCGGCCAAGCGATCATGGAACTGGTTACTACTGATGTGGCAGAGGCCGTCAAAGGAGCGGGTCTGGTCGTGGTGACCACGCCGGCGGTAGGACACAAACCCTTTTTCGAAAAATTGATTCCGGCCCTGGAAGACGGCATGGTGATCCATATTTTCCCCGATAATTACGGTTCGTTAATTTTGCGCAAGATGATGCGGGAAGCCGGATGCACCAAAAAAGTGATTATCGGCGGCTGGTCCAGTTCTACTTACGGCAGCCGGGTGGAAATCAAAGGGAGCGTGATTCTGCCTAAGATTCGGGTTTATTACCGGGCCATTACATTAAGAGGGGCCGCACTGCCCGCCTGTGATACGGAAGCTTTCTTGGAAAGCGCCAAATACATGCCTTCCATGGATGCGGTCACCAAGGGGCAGGGTGCTGTTGCCGGTGATACCTGCATGGATACGGGCTTTAGTAATGTGAACCCGGTGCTTCACTGCCCGGGCACGATTTTGGGCGTGGGCGTGATGGAAAACTGGGGCGTCATCTACGGGGAAAACAAGTATGATTATGGGATTTACTCTCATGCATATTGCCCATCCATTTCCGAGGTACAGTATTCTTTCTATCGGGAGGAATGTGCTCTGGCAGAAGCCATGGGCGTAGGAATCCAGCCCTTTGAGAAAAAGCAGTTTTTCTCCCGGGAAAACATTTTAGGGCCTGAATACATGGGGGAAAATTATATTATACCTTTTGACCAGCAGGACTATATCCAGTGGGGCACCGGCCCCTTCACCATGGAAAACAGATATATCACGGAAGACATTCCCGTAGGCTGCCATATTTACCATGAACTGGGCAAGAAATTCGGTGTGCCCACGCCGGTGGTGGATTCCATGATTAACCTGGCTTCCGCCATGCTGCAAAGAGATTTTTATCAATTGGGGTATACCCTGGATTACTTGGGTATTGGCCATATGGACAAGGAAGCGATGAATGCTTATCTCCGCGAGGGAATCTATCAAGAAGAATAAATTCCGGCCTTTCAGAAAGGAGAAAGGCTGAGAGCGGCTTTTCTCCTTTCCACCAATCTGAAATAGATAGGCTTTAGGTAGCGTTGATATAGAAGAAAGGAGTAACACCATGGCAGCGTCGATGAAGCGGAATATTGCATTTTCGGTTCTTAATCAAGAAAAGATCGAAAAGATTCATGAAAAAAGCTTGTATTTAATGAAAAAAGTGGGCATGCGCATCAGCGGGGACCGGACCATCAAATTACTGAAAGAAAACGGAGTGACCGTGACGGCCGACGGCTTGATGCAGATCCCGGAAAAGCTGGTGGAAAAAGCGCTTAAGAGTGCACCCAAAGAGTTGATTCTCTATACCCGGCAAGGGGAGCCTTCCATGATGATCAACAAGGCCGGGGAGCAGGAAGCCTGTCCGGAAGGGGCGGCAGCAGGCCGGGAGGCTTCTCCGACCCTAAAGAGGGGAAACCAGGTTTATTTCGGCACCCATGCGGACCAGCTGGAATTGGTGGACCCCTTTACAAACCAGGTGCGCAAGTTTCTCAAAAAAGATATTCAAACCATGTGCAAGGTTGCCGATTATCTGCCCAATATTTTCTTTGTCCTGTCTGTGGGCATGACGGCTGATGTTGATCCCAGGATCCAAACCCAAAGCACTTTTATGGAGACCGTGAAAAATTTCAGCAAAACCATTAATTTTTCTTCTAATGACGTGGACTCCCTGAAGGATGTGATCAACATTGCGGCCACGGTGGCGGGCGGTCTGGATAAATTGCAGGAAAAGCCCTTTATTTTCAACTATTGCGAGCCGATTCCCCCCCTGACCCACCCGGTAGAAAGTACGGAAAAAATCTATATCAGTGCGGAAAACCGGATTCCTTTTGTTTATATGCCCTATTGTATGATGGGGGGCACATCTCCCATGAGTATGGGAGCCACCCTGGCCCAATGCAATGCCGAGGCGCTCACCGGATTAGTCATTACGCAGCTCGTCAGTGAAGGGGCTCCCTTTATTTACGGCGCCATGCCGTCTATTTTCGATATGCGTACCACCATCGGCAGCTATGCGGCGCCGGAGTTCCATTTAGGGATTGCCGCCATGGCTGATCTGGTTTCTTATTATGGGCTGCCCTTTTATGGCACGGCCGGTTGTTCTGATGCCAAGGTCCTTGACGAGCAAGCGGTGGCAGAGGCGACGATGGAGATTTTCTCCACCATTTTAAGCAAAGCCCATATCATTCATGATGTGGGGGTGATGGACCACTGCAACAGTGTTTCTCCTGAATTGGTGGTTTTGGCCGACGAAATTATTGAAGGCTTAAAGTATTACGCCCAAGGGGTAGATGTTTGCGAAGAAGACTTTGCCCTTGATGTCATTGAAAAGGTAGGGCCGGGAGGCCATTATCTGACCGAACTCCATACCAGTGAAAATTTCAAAAAAGTCTGGTATCCCAGCCTGTTCAGCCGTAAAATGCAGAACGGTCATTTCTCTGAGGTGCGCGATAAGATTAAAAAGAAGATCAAAAACATTGTGGAAGATCATCAAGTTCCTCAACTGGACTCCGCCGTATTAAAAGACCTGGAGAAGTGGGAGGAAAAGCTTGGCCTATCCATCAAATAGTCCGGAAAAATTGAGGCGGTCGGAGAGAAAAGGAGGGGACATAACAGATGATTTTTTGGCAAGGTCATGATTTAGGCATCAATTATATTCGGGCCCGGAAAAACCATGTGTGCTACGGCATGGGGCTGGGAATTATTCTTTTGAATGACGCCTATCCCGGTTTCCCGGGTGACGTGCGCAATGCCAGTGCTTTCAATTACCCCATTCAATATGAAATTGCGGAAGGGGTGACAAATAAGACCCTGGTTTATGATGAGAACCCGGGCCAATGCCGGGAAGCGGTGATTGCAGCGGCAAAAAAATTGGAACGGCTGGGGTGCCGGGCGGTTGCCGCTGAATGCGGATATTTTGCCTTTTTTCAGAAAGATGTGGCGGCGGCGGTGGACGTACCGGTATTTATGTCCAGTTTATTGCAGGTGCCCTTTATTCAACAAGTAATTGGTCCCCAGAAGCTGGTGGGAATTATTTGTGCCCAGAAGCAGTATCTCAGTGAGGAACATTTGCGCAATGTAGGCGTGCAGGCGGGAAGCAATTACGTGATTGCCGGCGCCCAGGATGAATACGGGTGTTCCGAGTTCGATAATTTATGGAATCCTTTGAAGCGGCCGGAATTTCCGGAAGCGTATTACGCCAAGGCTGAGGAGCAAATGATCCGAACGGCCAAAGATTTTATCAAAGCTTACCCCCGGATCGGCGCGATCATGCTGGAATGTACCGGGATGCAGCCCTTTGCCCGGGCCATTCAGCGCGAAGTGGACCTTCCCGTGTTTAGCTGGGGCACCCTTCTGGATTATGCTTTTTCCGTGGTAGCGCACCGGGATTATTACGGTCACGTGTAAGGTGATTTTTCGGGGCAGGAAAGGGTTGATGTGAATGAGACCGAGACAGGATTTTTTAAAGTCAGAAGAAGTGGAAAAGCTGCATGAGGCGACGGCCTATGTTTTGTCCAGGGTGGGACTGAGGTTTCAGCATGACAAAGGCCGTCACCTTTTTCAAAAGCATGGGGCCAAAGTCGAGGGGGAGACGGTTTTTATTCCCGAAAAGCTTGTGCACCAGGCCTTGTCTTCCGTGCCGGAATCTTTTGTGTTACATGGCCGGGAAAAGGATCAGGATGTACGGGTAGGGGGAGAGGATGCCGTCTTTGCCTCCGCTTCCGGTCCGGTCTATGTGCGCAGGGGAGCCAAGAAGTATTTGGCCCAGGATGAGGACTTTATCAATTTTATCAAGCTCACGGAAACCAGTACGGTGCTCGGGGTTACCAATTATATCATGGTGGAGCCCCAGGACATTCTTCCGGAAAAAAGAAAGATGCATCAGGTGGCGGCTTGTTTAAAGTACTCTACCAAACCATTGACCGGCATTACCATGGGCGAGGGATTGACCCGCAGTTGTTTTGATTTAGTGGAAAGATTTTATGGCGGCTGGCAAGAAAACCGGTTATTGGGGATCATCAGTCCCATTTCTCCCCTGGTCTATGATGCGCAAATGATCAACCATATGATGGATTATGCTGAAGCTGGCCAACCGGTGTTAATTACTCCTTGCTCTTTGCCGGGAGCGACCAGTCCGGTGAGTCTTTCCGGGACTCTGGTCGTTGATAATGCCCAGGTCCTGGCCGGGATTGTGTTCAGCCAGTTAATCCGTCCGGGCTTGCCCGTTATTTACGGAAACACTTCCACGGCCTGTGACTTGCGCTATGCCTCTCCCGCCATCGGCGCGCCGGAAACAGGGCTGATCACCCTGGCCGCGGCGCAATTAAGCAAATATTATGGGATTCCCTGCCGGTCGGGAGGCTGCCTGACCGATGCCAAGGTGCCTGATATGCAGGCCGGCCTGGAGTCCATGCTGACGATCATGCCTGCCCTGATGGGCGGGGTAGATTTTATCCTGCAATCCTGCGGCATTTTAGAGTCTTTTCATACCCTAAGCTACGAGAAGTTTCTCATCGATGAGCAGACCCTGGGCATCGTGAAGCGATTTGGGGCCGGTTTTGAGATCAATGATGCGTTGGTGGCTTTAGATATGATTCAGCATCTGGGTCCCGGTGCGAATTTCCTGGGGGAATCTCATACCGCAGCCCATTTTCGCACCGAACAGTACATTCCTCCCTTGTTTTCCCGGGAGGGGTTTGCCCAGTGGGAAAAAGAGGGCGCTTTAACCCTGGAGCAAAAAGGGGGCCGGTTGGTGGAACAAAGGTTGGGCCAGTATGCGGAACCGGACCTGACCAAAGAACAGGAGCAGTCGTTGAGGGAGTATTTGTAAAAAGTGAAGGGAGATTAGAAAGATGGGGAAAAAGAAAAGTATCGTCGATTTTATGCGCATGAAAAAAGAGGGAGAACCGGTTACCTGGGTTACGGCCTATGATTTTCCCATGGCGTCTTTTGCCCAGCAAGCCGGCATTGACATGATCCTGGTGGGAGATTCCTTAGGCATGGTTGTCTTAGGATACAAAGGAACCAATCCGGTGACCATGGAGGATTGTATTTCTCATTGTCAAGCTGTGCGCAGGGGAGCGCCCAATACCTGGATCGTAGGGGATATGCCTTTTATGTCGTACCAGATATCGGATGCGGATGCTGTTGCCAATGCCGGGCGCTTTATCAAAGAAGCGGATGTAGATTGTGTCAAACTGGAAGGCGGGCAGCGCGTCGCCAGCCGGATCAAAGCGATTACCGATGCCGGCATCCTGGTGATCGGCCACATTGGTTTGACCCCTCAAAGTTCCGGACAATTGGGCGGTTTTCTCGCTCAGGGCCGGGATGTAAAAAATGCCCGGGCCTTGATCAAAGATGCTTTGGCGGTTCAGGAGGCGGGGGCCTATGCCATTTTAGTGGAGGCGGTTCCTCCCGAAGTGACCGGGTTTATGCAAAAGAAGCTGGAGATCCCGGTTTACAGCATCGGCGCCGGACCTGCCGACGGCCAGTTAATTATTTGCGGCGATATGCTGGGGATGTTCCAGGCCTTTACACCAAAATTTGTGAAAAAGTATGCCAATGTGGCGGAAATAGAAATCAATGCGTTTAAAGACTATGCCGATGATGTCCGGACCGGAAGATTTCCTGCTGATGAACATGTTTACCACATTTTAGAACCCATCGAGGAATTTGAAAAGATGTTCAGAGAGTTTGCCTAAGGGACAGGCAGCGGCTTTCTGAAACTGAACAAAAGGGGGACAGGACAGTGGACATATTGCAGTATTGGGATGTACTGGTTACCGCCATATTACGGGGAGGACTCTATTCATTAATGGCAATCGGTCTCTCCCTGGTATTCGGGGTGATGAACATCGCTAACTTTGCCCATGGAGAGTTTTATATGATTGGCGCCTACTTTGCCTTTTTTGCTTTTTCCACCTTTGGCATGAATCCCATTATCAGTATTGTGGTGGCAGGATTGTTGGCCTTTATCGTCGGCGCCATTGTAGAAAAAAGCCTTTTTTATCCGCTCCGGCAACGCAGCAAAAAGGATTGGCTGATGAATACCTTCTTGCTCACCCTGGGCGTATCCATCATCCTGCAAAACGGGGTGAAACTGCTCTGGGGATCTACCTACCGGGGCATTACGGCCTACTGGCCGGGAAGGATTAAGCTGGGATCCGGCGGCATGGAAATCGCCAATGACCGGGTGGTGGGATTTTTCATTGCCGTATTCGCCATTGCCGCCTTTGTGTACTTTCTGAACAAAACCAGGATCGGCCGGGCGATCCGGGCCGTATCCCAGGATGAGACCGGGGCCAGTTTAGTAGGCGTAGACCTGAAAATGATTCATACGTTAACCTTTGCCCTAAGTTGTATGATGGCCGCCTTAGCCGGAGCCTGCCTTTTATCCATTACTCCGGCCTACCCGGTCATGGGCGTCAACCCGCTCTATAAATCATGGTTTGTTTTAATCCTGGTCGGCATGGGGAACGTGGGCGCCAGTATTGTGGGGGGGCTGATCGTGGGCTTGCTGGAAACGATCTCATACTTCCAATTTGGGGCCGGCTGGCAGGATGTTATTAGCTTGACCATCATCATCCTGATTCTGCTCTTTAAGCCAAACGGGATATTTGGCAAAAAAGGCGTCAAGAGTGCGGTAGAATAGAAGATTACAAGTGGGAGAGATGACGAATGGAAAGCAACAAAATAGAAACAGGGCTCGGCAAGGGAGTTCTGAAGAACTGCCTGCATAAATTTGGAATTACCCCCTTCGGGGCAGCTCTGCTGTTAATTCTGGCTTTTGCCCCCATCTTGATTCAGGACGAATTTATGATCCGGCTCTTAATTTCCAGTCTCATGTTCGGCGCCCTGGCCATGTCCTTTGACTTTACTGCCGGCTATATCAATATCTGCAACTTCGGCTATGCGGCCTTTTGGGGGTTAGGAGCCTATACATCGGCGATTCTGGCAGACAAAATAGGGATGTCTCCCTGGCTGGGCATGATCTGCGGGGCAATTTTAGCGGCCATACTGGGATTTGGTCTGGGCCTGCTCACGATCAGATTGGGCGGAATCTTTGCCTCCTGTATGACCTGGTTCGTGGCTCTGGCCATGATGTCGGTAGCGGCAAACTGGGTGGAACTGACGCGAGGGAACTCCGGGATGACGGTGAAAGCCCTTTTTGACACGGTGGAAAACCTTCCTTATTACTATGTGATGTTTGCCATAGTCATTTTGATTTATTTGGTGTTGACCTACATTACCAAATCCAATGTGGGCATGGCCTTCCGGGCCATTGGACAGGACTTGGAAGCCGCAGCCTCCTCAGGAATCAATGCCACTAAATACAAGGTGCTGAACTTTACTATCTCTTGCGGGATGGCCGGCCTTATTGGGGGATTTTATGCCCACTACATCGGTGTTTTGACCCCCCAAGTCATGCATACCAGCCATACCGTGGAGATGATGGCGATTGCCTATATCGGCGGCCGGGGGACAATTTGGGGAGGGCTGGCATGCGCCATGCTGATGATTCCGGCCATGGAATACCTGAAAGACTTGATGGAACTGCGCCTCATTATGTACGGCGCCTTGATGATTCTTGTGATGATCTTTTATCCCAAAGGTTTGGCCGGGCTTTGGCAGAGTCTGGTTGCTCTGGCATGCAAAAGAAATCTTTTCGCCAAATTATTTGGAGCGGATAAAGACAGGCCGAGTGAAAGAGAGAAGACAGACAGTACGGGAACCTTATAAAGGATAAAATATTTTACAAAAAGCGGGTGGAAACAATGATCTTAGAGACGGAAAAGGTTTGTAAACGGTTTGGCGGATTGCAGGCCGTAAAAGAGGTTTCCCTCCAGGTAGAAAAAGGGCAAATTTTTGGATTAATCGGACCGAACGGGGCCGGAAAGACCACCTTCCTCAATTCCATTGCCGGGACTTACGCGCCGGAGAGCGGAAAAGTAATTTTCACCGGCAAGGATGTCACCGGGTACAGAGCAGATAAAATCTGTCATGCCGGAATGGCTAGAACCTATCAAATCGTGCGCTCCTTTCCCCAAATGACGGTGCGGGAAAACGTGATGGTGGGGGGGATTTTTGGCGGTAAACAAAGCAGGGAGAAGGCGGCCCGAAGAGCAGAGGAATTATTGGATTTTGTGGAATTCCCCCTCAGCCATGACCTGCTCGCCCAAAATTTAAATACTATCCAATTAAAAAGAATGGAAATGGCCCGGGCTCTGGCCACCAACTGCCATCTGCTATTATTGGACGAAGTGGCGGCAGGGTTAACCCCGGGAGAGCTAAACGACATTACCGCCTTAATCCGCAGGATACGTGATATGGGTATTACCATTATCATCGTAGAGCACCTGATGAAGCTGATTATGGATGTATGCGACCGCATTTCCGTGCTCTATTTCGGGGAAAAGCTGGCGGAAGGCACACCTGAAGAAATTACGGAGAACGAAAAAGTAATCAAGGCATACCTGGGCGAAAATTATCTGCTTTAACCTGGGCGCAAAAGACATCTCCCGGAGATATTCAGGAAAGAGGAGGGAAAAATGTGCTGGAATTAAAAAACGTCAATGTGGGTTATGGCTACCTCCAGGTCATATGGGACATATCCTTTCGGATCAATGAGGGTGAAGTGGTCGCTATCTTAGGTCCGAACGGGGCGGGGAAGACCACCACCTTGAAGACGGTCATGGGCATCTTAAAACCAAAGAGCGGAAAGATCCATTTTAATGGCAAAGATATCACCGGCACCACAACCAATGAGCTGGTCAAATTGGGTTTGGTATTTGTCCCCGAAGAACGGAACCTGTTTCCCGCCATGACAGTGCTGGAGAACCTGCTCATGGGCGCGTATACCGTGAAAGACAAGAATAAGATCACCCAAACCTTAGACTATATATACACCCTGTTTCCCCGGTTGGCAGAACGAAAAAAACAGCTGGCCGGGACCATGAGCGGGGGAGAGCGCCAGATGCTGGCCATTGCCCGGGGGCTTATGTCCGGTCCCAAAATGATTATGTTGGACGAACCCTCCATGGGATTATCGCCCCAAAACGTATTGTTAGTCTTTGAAACCATCGCGAAACTGCGCAAAGAAAAGGTGACCACACTGATTGTGGAGCAGAATGTGAACACGACCTTAAAGGTAGCGGACCGGGCCTATGTGATGGAGCAGGGCAGAATCGCCATGGCAGGCAGCAGCGCAGAATTGTCCAGTAATGATCATGTGCGAAAAATGTATCTGGGCATTGCCTAAGGATCAATTACCCAAGGGTTTAGCCGGTTTGATATCCGATCGTTAAAATTGACAGGGGAAAAGGAGGTTGGCTGAAGTCATACAGACAGATTCAGGGAAAGGAGACTACTAATGAAGGGAGGGGAGAAATCAGGGTAAGGGTGGATGCTGTTTAGTCATTTCTACTAAAAAGAGAAAAAAGGGGGTTTTGATTAATGAAAGGAATAACAAGTTTCATAAAAGCCCGAAAAATAATGGTAGCTTTTCTCGTATTAATGGCGATCAGTTTGTTGGTTGTGGGATGCGGACAGCAGCAGCAGGGGGAAAATGAAGGGACTGCCCCCGAAGGTGGAGAGAAGGTTGTCAAAGTGGGCGTGATTGGTCCTTTTACCGGCCCGGCATCCCGGGTAGGGGAAGAGTTTAAAGGGGCCATCCAGATGGCTTTTGACCAGATCGGCAACAAGGTCGGTGACTACAAAGTAGAATTTGTCTGGGTTGATGACGAGTCTGACGCGGAAAAAGGGGCCCGGGCTTACGAACAGGCCATCGTCAAGGATAAGATTACCGTAGGCTTTATGGACTGGCACAGCTGGGTGTCTGTTTCCTGCATGGATGTAGCGGCAAAATATAAAATGCCTCACTTCTTCAGTTTTGGCGCTACGGAAGTGGTGAATCAAAAATATGAGCAGGATCCGGAAAAATATAAATATTGGGTGGGAAAAGCCTGGCCGACGCCCTCCCTGTTAAGTATTGCCTATGTGGATACGGTTACGGAAGCGGTGGAAAAAGGTCTATGGACGCCAAAAAATAAGAATGTGGCTGTTTACGGCGTGGACAACGACTGGGGCAGAAGCTTTGGAGAAGCCGTGGCGAAGCAGTTTACCGATGCCGGATGGAATGTGGTCACGAAAGAATGGGTTGGTTTGGGAGAAACGGAATTCTATCCCCTGCTTACCAAACTGAAGAAATCCGACGTTTCTTTGGCGGTAGGTTCCATGTCCGATCCCCCCTCGGTATCTGCCTTTATTAAGCAGACACGGGAAGTTGGCCTGAAAAGCTTAATTATATCCGACGGCCTTGGCTGGGTGGGAGAATGGTATGGTCTCACCGGAGACGCTTCTGACTATGTTTTGGACCAGATTCCTCAGTGGACAACGGATAAAGCGAAAAAATTCCGGGATGATTTCAAAGCGAAATACGGTTTTGAGCCGGGCGCTTCTTCCGGCGGCCTCTGCTATGACTGGGCGAATTACTTTATCAAAGTGATGCAGACGACTTTGGATACCTATGGTGATTTAACGACGGAAAGCTTTGCCAAATGTGCCGAAGAGCAGGTCATGACCGGTAAGCTGACCTATACCGACGGGATCATTATGAAAGAATATAAGTATACCCCGGAAACTTTCCCGGATCCTGTGGTGGATCAAGAGCACTATATCTTCCCGGTGATCCAGTACTTTGACGGACAAGGGAAGATTATTTGGCCGGATGCCTGGAAAGAAGGAGACTTAGCGATTCCTGATAACCTCAAATAAGAATAAAGGGCGAGGTACCGGGTAAAAAATTTTTACCCGGTGCCTCGCATCTTACTTTGAAAAAAATCCATGATCCTGTTCGGGATTTAAAGATTTAGGGATGGAATGAGAAGAGGTGTTGGCGTTGGACCAGCCATTAAAGTCAATCCATGAAGCTTCCATGAGAATTTTAGCGCAGACAGGAATTAGCATCCACCATGCGGAGATTCTGAAGATGGCGGGGAAACTAGGCATCAAGATTTTGGGAGATCGGGCCTTTTTTCAAGAGGATCAGGTGATGAAGTGGGTGATGAAGGCCCCCAAAGTTTTTACCATCTACGCGAGAAATTCTCAAAATGATATGGTGCTTGGAGGGGGAAAAACAGAATTTGCCCCTGGTTATGGCTGCCCCTCCATGATCGAAATTGACGGAAAAAAAAGAGCCGCAACCTATCATGATTATTGCACCTTTTTAAAACTGGTTCAGCAAAGTAGCTATTTTCACATTAACGGAGGTTTAGTGGTTCAGCCCTGGGATTTGACTCCCAAACAATTCCTCCCTCTGATGATTTACTCCACCATGATCCACTCGGACAAATGCTTAATGGGCATACCGGGGAGTACCCTCGAGGTTCTTAAAATGATGGATTTAGCGGGAATTTTATTTGGTCAAGACGCCTTATTGGAAAAACCGCGCATTTTGACTTTGATCAATAGCACCAGCCCCCTGCGATTTGATCAGATCGCTCTTGAGACGATGCTCGTATGTACCCAGCATAATCAACCGCTCATCATCTCACCTGGACCAATGGCAGGAGCGACCGGACCTGTTACTTTGGCAGGCAACCTGGCTCTGGGCAATGCAGAGGCTTTGGCCGGTATTGCTCTAACCCAGATGATTAATGAAGGAACCCCTGTGGTATATGGTTTACAGCCTACCACCCTGGACATGCAATCAGCTTCTGTTTCCATTGGTTCTCCCGGGTGTGCCTTAGGGATGGTTTATTCGGCCCGGCTGGCAAAATTATATGGGCTGCCCAGCCGCTGCGGCGGAGCAAATACGGATGCCAAATATGTATCGGCCCAGAGTGGATTTGAAAGTATGATGGCCATGTTGGGTAGCTGTTTGGAAAGACCCGATTTTATTCTCCATAGTGCCGGAGTATTAGATAGTTATGGCGCCATGTCCTATGAGCAGTTTATCGTAGATTTGGAAATCATGGGGATGGTTAAATATTTCCTCGAAGGGTTAAGCCTATCGGAAAATGATTTGGCCGTAGATTGGATCCACCAGGTGGGACCCGGGGGAGAATTTTTAACATCCCAGCATACCCTGGAAAACTGCCGCAGCGCATCCTGGATACCGGAAATAAGTTTGCGGGGAGTAGTGCGGGAAGATTCTCCCCCTGATGACCTTTTTTTAGAAAAAATCCGGAGAAAAAAAGAGAAAATGCTTCAGGAATATAAAAGTCCTGAGCTTGATGGGGAAATAAAGTCGAAATTGATGCATTATTTAGCGAATGAGATTGAAGTCGATCGTGATTTATTAAAAAAAGTAGGCTGACTCTTTCATTAACCCCCCCCCATCACATAAAATCAACTGAAAGAAGCGAGGTACTCCTCGCTTCTTTCAGTTTGTGTGGGATGAGCAAGTGCCTTAGACTTTGCACCTCTTAGAAGGAGAAAGGGGAAAAAAGTAGAAAATAAACTCCAATCACCTTTGCGTCAGGGATGGGAGGGTGTCTTGTTATACCGTCCCCATGACAGTCTAGCTGTAAACTCAGAATAAAGGAGCCTAGATGATGTCTAATTTACTTAAAATGAGAAATTTTATTGAGCAGGTTTCTGATGCCATTGCTTCTGTACTTGAGCTGGATGTGGTGATCACCGATAAAGATCTGTTCCGGGTGGCGGCCACCGGGATGTACCGGAACCGCCTATCCCAGCGAGTGAATCAAGGCTGCGCCACGGCAAACGTGATTATCGGCAAAAAGTGTATTGTCACGGCCAGCGTACCCGGTGATATTTGCCAGCACTGTACGCGGGGAGGAAAATGCCAGGAAAAAGCCCACATTATCCAGCCTATTGTGGTTGATGACGAATGTGAAGGTGTCATCGGTTTACTGGCTTTTGACGAAAGACAGAAAAACATCATCATTAAACAGCAGGAAAAACTTTTGTTATATACGGAAAAAATGGCTGCTCTGATTTCCAGTACCTTAAAAGAACAGGAAATCCTAAAAAAGAACCTGCTCATCACCAACAAACTCAAAATGACCCTGAACACGGTGGATGAAGGCCTGATCTACGTGGACAACAAAAGAATCGTCACCCAAATTAATGAGGCGGCTTTAGAAATGCTGGGGATCGCGGAAGCCGCTATTCTGGACCGGGAAATGGATGAGTGCCGGATCAAAAGATACGTCTGCGAGGTTTTAAATGAGGGGGTTGCTTTAGATGACCGGGAGATCGTCGACGTGTATCAAGGGAAAAAAATCCATGTTTTTATCACTATCAAACCGATCCTGGGCATCGACGATCAACAAGAAGGTGCTGTTCTGATCTTAAAAGAGTATGCCAAAATAGAAAAAATCGTTTCCAATGTTACCGGAATCCGCAAAGCATATTTTTTTAAAGATATTATTGGGGTAAGCGAAGCGATCAACGAGGTTAAAAATAAGGCGATCAAGGTCGCCAAGATAGATTCCACGGTGCTGCTCACCGGAGAAAGCGGTACGGGGAAAGAAATGTTCGCCGGAGCGATTCATCAGGAAAGCCACCGTAGTACGGGGCCCTTTATTTCCATCAATTGTGCCGCCATCCCGGAAACGCTTTTAGAGAGTGAGCTTTTCGGCTATGAGGAGGGCGCCTTTTCCGGGGCCAAAAAAGGAGGGAAACCGGGTAAATTTCAACTGGCCCATGGAGGGACTCTTTTTCTGGACGAGATCGGCGATATGCCCTTATATTTGCAGACCAAGCTGTTACGGGCGATTCAGGAAAAAACCATTGACAAGGTGGGGGGAACTCGTCCTGTGGAAGTAAACGTCAGGATCATCGCCGCCACCAACAAAAATTTAGAGGATTCCATCGCCAAGGGTGAGTTTAGAAAGGATCTTTTCTACCGGTTAAACGTGATCCCCTTAAATATTCCTCCCTTACGGGAAAGACCGGAAGACATCTATCCCCTGGTCAACATTTTTAAAAACAAGCATGAAAACCTGCTGAAAAAGAATGTGATCGGTTTCTCAAATGAGGTGATGAACATCTTTTATCGCTATAGCTGGCCGGGCAATGTGAGAGAACTGGAGAATGTGGTTGAGTATATGCTTAGTCTGGCAAGCTCGGAGATCATCGGATCCGACAGCCTGCCCCACAAATTAAAGAACTTTTCCTCCGGGTACGGGGGAAAAGGCCCTGCCCTGCTTCCCCTTGCCGAGGTTATTACCAAGGCGGAGGAGTCGGCTTTAAAAGAAGCCGTCGCTTGTGCAGGCAACCATTTGAACGACAAAGAAATCCTGGATTTATGCAGGCAGTTGAAAATAAGCAGAGCGACTTTCTATCGTAAGGCAAAAAAGTACCATCTCTTGTCTCTCTAATGAGACATATATCTCATTTGAGAGACAGGTCTTTCTTTGCTCAATTGTTTTCAAGGAAGTCCTCTTTTTTTTATGCTTTCCGTCTCAATAGTGAGATAAAAAGCTTGAATTTGGGCAGCTTTGACCTTGGCATCATTGTTGCTAATAAAAGGGTAATGGATCTCATGATCCTATTTTAGGTACGGTGAGGAGAGAAAAAATGACTAAAACGGAATTACTGAAAATGTCCTGGATGGAATTCGAGGAAGCCCGTCACAGAACGGACCTTGTGATCGTGCCCGTGGGCTCGATCGAAGTTTTTGGCCCCCATTTGCCTTTAGGGAGTGATACTTTAATTGCCGGACGCCTTGCCATCAGGCTTTCAGAGATGATCAAGGCACTGGTTGCGCCTGTGGTTCCCGTAGGGTATACCCGTCCCTTGATGGAATTTCCCGGGTCTCTTACGGTAACCCCTGATCAATTGGGACAGTATCTTCAGGGGATTTGCACCAGCCTGATCGGGTGGGGATTTAAGAAAATACTGTTTTTCAATACCCACCGGCGCAATGTTCCCATCATCGATCATCTATGCCTGGAGTATTTAAAGCCCCAAAATATAAAAGCTGCCCAGATTTTTTGGTGGCAGATGGTGGAAAACAACGGCAGGCAGCTGATGACCAGTCCGGATTCCCCTTACGGTCATGCCGGGGAAGCCTGCACCGCTGTTCTGATGGAAGTAGCGCCGGAATTAGTAAATATGAATGCGGCGGTTCAGGGGAAGGTGAAGAAAAAATCCCGCTACGGGGAAATATTTAGCTACTCCAGCTATAGAGAAAATGCAGATTCAGGAGTGATCGGGTATCCGGATCAAGCGACACCTGAAAAGGGCAGGGAGGTGGTGAAAATTTGCCTGGAACGGATCGCCGGTTTTGTGCAGGAAGAAATGGGTGAAAATTAACGAGGAGGGAATAAATTTGAAACCGAGAAAAAAATTATGGGGTACCTTATTAGGCATGATTTTAGCAGTTACCATCACGGCCGGTTGCAGTTCCCCGCAAACCCAGGTGGAATATCCCACCAAGCCGATAAAAGTAATCGTGCCTTTAGCAGCAGGAGGGGGGGCGGATATTTTAGCCCGCACGGTGGCCAAATATAGTCCCCTTGAACAGCCCATGGTTGTGGTAAACCTGCCCGGCGGCAGTACCGTCATCGGCACGATGGAGGCCTATAACAGTCCTGCGGACGGCTATACCCTTCTTTGCGCCAATCCGGATGCCATGATGGCCGTTTATCTTGGGGGCACTATGACGACACCGGCCTGGAAGGACATGGAGCCGCTGGCTACTTTGGTCTATGATGGCAATGTGGTAGCTGTTTCCAAAGATTCCAAATTTCACACCATGCAGGATGTGATTGACTTTGCCAAAAAAAATCCCGGCAAGCTGACATGGGGATCAGCGGGCTCAAAGGGGTATTTAGAACAAGTCTCCGCGGAAATCTGGGAGAAGGCCGGGGGACTCCAGATCAAATATGTTCCCTTTGACAGCACCGTTACTGCGCGCACCGCCGCCATGGGCGGTCATGTGGATATCCTCTTCGGCGCGGTTTCCGAGGTGGTTCCCGGGGCAAGATCCGGTGACCTGAGGCCTTTAGCCGTCAGTACTGCCCAACGCTCCGGACTTCTTCCCGATACGCCTACTTTGAAAGAGCTGGGAATAGATATTGATACCGGATTGCATCGCGGGTTTATGGCTCCGCCCAACACGCCTAAACCGGTTGTGGACATCCTGGAGCGGGCCTTAAAAGAAGTCTATGACAATCCGGAATTCCTCAAAACCATTGAGAATGATCTTTATTTTGAAGGACAATTTGTGGGTGCCCAGGATTTAAAGCAACTGCTGGAAGACAGGTATCCGATCCACGAAAGACTGGTCAAGCTGATCGGTGCCCAGAAATAGCCCCGGTCCTGAGGTGGCCGGCAGGCCCATATGGTGCAGGAGCAGTGAACCTTTCGATGCTCCTGATATGGGAAATGCAAGTAAATTCGAGGTGAGAAACATGTATAAAAATGCCGGCGTGTGGGGAGGACTCTTTTTTCTCCTTTTTTCCCTGGTTTTTCTAGGTACTTCGCTCCAATATGACTTTTTTATTCCTCAAGGCGGGATCGGACCGGGCTTTCTTCCCTTTTGGCTCTGCTTATTTCTTGCCCTTTTTTCCCTGGTCTATTTGATTGATGCCCTCAAAAACAATCCGGTCCCGATCAGTACGGTGCTGCCCGATCAGGCAGGTCGGAAGACCATCCTTTTCCTGTTACTTTACATGGTCCTCTTTATGATGATTGTGAAATCCGTTGGTTTTACGATGGCCGCTTCCCTGATGCTCTTCCTGATGTTTAAAGGGTATTTCAAATGGTATGTCAATCTTGGCGTTTCACTGGGGACATCCCTCTTCTTATACTGGGTTTTTGTGATTTGGCTGATGGTCCCCCTGCCGGTGAACGTTTTTGGGTGGTAAGGAGTGAAAGCTAATGGAATCGCTTAATCATTTATTGCACGGATTTGCTATTGCGGCTACCGGGTGGAACTTATGCTATTGCTTGATCGGCGTGACCGTGGGAATGTTCGTAGGCGTAATGCCGGGCCTGGGACCGGTGGCCGGAACGGCCATCCTTATTCCCTTAACTTTCGGCATGGAGCCTGTTTCCGCCATCATTATGCTCTCGGGAATTTACTACGGTGCCATGTACGGAGGAACCATCACTTCCGTATTGATCAATACCCCCGGTGAAGGCGCATCAGTGATCACCTGTATCGATGGCTATGAGATGACTAAGCAGGGCAGGGCAGGTACGGCGCTGGGTGTCTCCGCCATCGGATCCTTTGTGGGGGGCACCGTAGCCGTGATCGGCCTGACCTTTTTTGCCCCTGTGCTGGCCAAATTTGCCCTGCGTTTCGGGCCTCCGGAATTTTTTTGCCTGATGCTTTTAGGAATGATGATGCTGGTGAGCCTGATGGGCCAATCTCTGGTCAAGGGAATGATGGCCGCTTTGTTCGGCTTTGTGCTGGCGATGATCGGGCTGGATCCGGTGACTGCGGAGCTCCGCTTTACTTTTGGCCTTGTGAATATGTACAGCGGGATTGAGCTGACTGCTCTCGCCATGGGCCTTTTTGGCATCTCGGAGATTATGATTGGAGCAGAGGAAAAATTAATACGTAAAAAACCTCCCCGATTAAAAAAGCTGCTGCCGGAAAGCAAAGAATGGAAACCTACCATGAATGCGATCTGGCGGGGCTCGGGTATTGGTTTCTTAGTGGGCCTGTTGCCGGGGGCAAATGCGGTGATTGCTTCTCTGATCTCTTATTCCGTGGAAAAAAAGGTGGCCAAAGACCCCAGCCGGTTTGGGAAAGGAGCCATCGAAGGGGTGGCCGGCCCGGAAACCGCCAACAATGCTTGTGCCGGGGCGGCGACCATTCCCCTGTTTACCCTGGGCATCCCCAGTTCCCCTACCATTGCCGTTTTATTCGGGGCCTTCATGCTGCACGGGCTGACTCCGGGACCGATGCTGTTTCAGGATAACTCAGCTTTTGTATGGGGCGTCATCGCCAGCTTCTATATCGGCAATGTGATCCTGGTGATCATGAATCTTCCCCTGGCCCGATTGTGGGCCAAAGTAGCAATGGTGCCCTTTGACATTCTCTTTCCCCTGGTCCTGATTTTCTGTATCGTGGGGGCTTACAGCGTGAATAACCGTCTCTGGGATGTGGGGGTGATGCTGATTTTCGGTGTGATCGGTTATTTTATGAAAAAAATGGGCTTCCCTGCCGCGGCGGCAGTCCTTCCCTTTGTTTTGGGTCTGAAGATGGAAGCTGCCTTTGTCCAGTCCTTGTACATTTCAGGGGGCAGTATGAAGATTTTTCTCACCAGCCCCATCTGTGTGGGCATCCTCTGCTTTGTGGCGGTGCTGATAGGAGGAAGCATATACAGCTCCCTCAAGAACAAGCGGGGCATGCTGTCCGGCGATATCGAAGCCTAGAGAGCTTTCAATTACAGGATTAAGATAAGGAGAGAGTTGCCATGAAACAATTTATAGCTGCCGCAGTTCAGGTGGACAGTGGAAATGATAAAAAGGAAAATCTGAGGAAGGTGGAGCAATTTATAGATGAAGCGGCAGGCCGCGGGGCTAAATTGATCGGGCTGCCGGAACTGGTCAACTTTATCGGAGACCCGGCCGGCCAATTTGCGAACGCGGAATTGATTCCCGGACCTACCATTGAACGGTTGGGGAAAAAGGCCCGGCAGCATCAGGTTTGGTTGCATTGCGGCAGTATCGGCGAAATCATCCCGGGGGAAAAGAAATTGTATAATACCACGGTATTGTTGAGCCCCCAGGGAGAGATTGCCGCCCAATACCGGAAGATGCACCTGTATGATGTCCAAGTGACCAACGGACCTTCCGCTATGGAATCTGATACGAAAAAGCCGGGAAACCAGATTGTTGTCGCGGACACGGATTTGGCCCAAATTGGGCTCAGCATCTGTTATGATCTGCGTTTCCCGGAGATTTACAGAATTATGGCCTTACAGGGAGCGGAGATTTTCTTGATCCCCGCCTCCTTTACCCTTTTTACGGGCAAAGATCACTGGGAGCCGCTGTTGCGGGCTAGAGCCATAGAGAACCAGAGTTATGTGATTGCTCCCGCTCAAATCGGTGTAAAGCCAAAGTTCCCCGCCTATGGTAAAAGTCTTATGGTTGATCCCTGGGGAAATGTGATTGCCAAAAGCAGTGACAAGGAAGGAGTGATCACCGCAGAAATCGATTTGGATTTACTTTACCGTATCCGGCAGGAGATTCCCTGTCTGAAAAACAGAAGGCCGGACTGCTATCATGAGTAAATTCAGGGACAGTAAATTCAGGGACGGTTCTTGAATTGAATACCTATGTGCGCGGAGAGCAGGCCTGATTTATTCAATCGGACGTAAGGAAATCTTTGTTTTTAATGAAACACCGCTTTCGGGCCGTAAGGTCAGAAAGCGGTGTTTAACTTCCTTTTAAGGCGGCTTATGCCGGCCTTTTCATAGAAGTGGGGCGGACGCCGGGTCTATTTAATTTCCCCCATAAATTTCTGCAACGCTTTATCTACCTGAGCCGGTAATTCCGGCGGTTGATAATTTGACAGGATCTCCTTCCACTTCTTGTTGGCCACTTCCATGGCCTGGCGGGAACCGTTCTCTTTCCACATTTCATAGGTGGTCCGGTTGCTCAGGGCCGGACGGTAGAATTCCCCCCGGAAGTGATGGAAGGTATGCTCTTTATCCAGAAAATGCCCTCCCGGTCCTACTTCTTTGATGACGTCGAAGGCCAGGGTCTCTTGATTCACATCAAAGGATTTTTTGATTCTTTTCACCATGCCGCAGATTTCATCGTCAATGATAAATTTTTCGTAAGAAATGGTATTGTAGGATTCTATAATACCTGCCGCATGCAGGACAAAATTGATTCCGCTCACTTCCGTGATGAGCAGGTTCATCATAGATTCGTATCCGGCTTGGGCATCGGCTGTTTTAACATCTGAAATCGCGCCGCCTCCCCGGCAGGGCAGATGATAGTAGCGGGCCATTTGGGCCGATGCGGCAGTCAAAAGGGACATTTCCGGGGCACCAATGGTCAAAGACCCGGTACTCATCTCTGTAATGGAAGAAGCAGAGCCATAGATAACGGGAGTACCTTCCCGGATCAACTGGGCAAGGGTAATGCCGGCCAGCACTTCCGCGTTTTGACAGACCAGGCTGCCGGCCAGGGTAGCAGGGCCGGTGGCACCGGCCATGGTCAGCGAAGTAATGACTACAGCCTGTCCCGTTTTGGCGTATTCCATTAAAGCACCCAGCATTCTTTCATCAAAGATCAGGGGCGTGATGGAATTGATTAAAGTAAGTAAGGCCGGCTTTTGCACCGGGTTCCATTCAGGTCCGAAAACAAGGGACATCATTTTTACGATATCTTGGGCGCATTTGTCTCCATAGGAGCTGCCCATAAAGCATTTGTCGCTATTTTTGATACAGGAATAGGCCATTTCCACATGCCGTCTGCCGGTAGGGATATCGTTAGGCTCAACGAGAATGCCTCCCGTAAGATCCTGATAAGGACTGGCCCCGGATAATTTAGCCAGGTTGTGAAAATCCTCCAGGGTGCCCTGACGTTTGCCCCGGTCTAAGTCTGTGATAAAAGGAGAGCCGTAACCTGGGGTGAAAACCAGGCTGTCACCGCCGAGGAGCACGTTTTTTTCCGGATTTCGGGCATAAAGGGTAAATTGGCCGGGTGCTTTTTTGATCTGCTCTTCCACCATTTTCCGGCTCAAGAAGACTCTTTGCCCTTCAACCTTGACCCCGGCTTTGGCAAAAACATCCAAGGCAGGGCCGTAACGGAACTCTACACCAATCTTTTCCAAGACATTCATGGTTGTTTCATGAATTTGTTCAATCTGGTCCTTTTTTAAAACCTCGTATTTCTGCATAGATTCCCACTCCTTCACTTTTTTTATGGTCTGGCAGGAAAAACACGTATGGAAAAACAAAGAGTATTTTAAAAGTATTTTAATATTTCAAAATGGGAACCGGTTTATCCTCCCAAGTTTTTTGCTATTAAAGTGACAGTTTTGCCAAAATGTATCCCTTTAAAAGACAACAATCTTGTTTTACATTAATATAAGAACAAGATTGTTGCCATTTGCTTAACTTTGTTTGATCATGACGATTGTTATGGGGATCAGTACCATCACCCCAATCTTAAATATTTGTTATTTATTTGTTTTAATAATATAATTTTACTAGGGAAAACTTAAATGTGGAAATATTTCTATTCTTCATAAATGGGTAGAGGTGTGATATCACTTTGTTTACTCTAAATGAAAAAGAGATCCTGGTTAAAATTCTGGAAACATTTAATTCGGCCACAGATTTAACGGCAATTATGGTTGACCTGGAGGGTAATCCCCTGGATCTTAATGAACATTTGCTGGAAAAATGTCATTTCTGCAAAATCATCCGCGCCATTCCCGAGGCAAAAACCAGGTGTAGTCAGGCTTATGCCCGGGCCGGAAAAATGGCGGCGCTGATCGGGGAGCCCTATATCTTTCGGTGCCCGGCAGGTTTAATCGAGTGGTCTGCACCGATTCTTTTCAATGGACGGCATTTAGGGAGCATCATTTGTGGACAGGTATTAATGTGGAAGCCGGAAGATTTTTTTTGGATCGAATTGACGATGATGAATAAGAAATTCCCTGTAGACATGTCCAGATTGATTACCGCTGCCCAGGAACTGCCCGTGGTGTCGGGCAAAAAAGTGCAAGCAGCCGCCGATTTATTATTTTTTATTGCCAATCATATTGTAAAAACCAGTATGGAGTCGCTGAACCAGCAGAAAAAAATAGAAAAGCAGCGCTTTTTCTTACGGGAAGAAATGGTGGCCCGCAAGCTTTTGGAAACAGGCTGGAATGAGCGGAAAATTTTGAGTGGTAAAAATGATGTTTCCAGTTATCTTAAGAAAGAAAAAGAATTTTTAAGCCTGATCAAACAGGGCAAAAGGGAAGACGTGCTGGAAAACCTTAAAGGTATTTTAGCCGAAATGCAAAATTACTGCCACCAGGATCTAGGCCTTTTAAAGGTCTGTGTTTCCGAATTATTGGCGGTGATTTCACGCAAATTGATCGAAAAAGGAGCTGCTGCGGAACAAATCCTAGCCTTGAATCATCATTACGCAGGAGAAATCCTCAAATTGTCCGCACCAAACCAAATTTTATCCTGTTTCCATGTGATCGTGGAACAGTACTTGGATTTTGCCGATAGTCCCATGCGCAAGAATTCCCAGGTGATTCAACAAAGTTTGGCCTATATACAAAATAATTATCATTTGGATCTCAGACTGGAAAAAGTTGCCCAGGCCGTGTATCTCAGCCCGTATTACTTAAGCCATATATTTAAAGAAGAAACGGGATGTACCATCCTGGAATATTTAACGAAAATTAGAATCGAAAGGGCGAAAAAATTATTGAGTGACCAGAAAAACAGTGTGAAAGAGGTTGCCCAAAAGGTGGGATATAATAATCCCAGTTACTTCAGCAAAATTTTTCGCAGCTTGGAAGGCTTGACACCCAGCGAGTTTCGGCAAGGTAGGGGATGATCACCTGAAAAGGTCGGCGGAAAAAAGCAATAAAAAAGTTTAGGCGGGAAGAATATGGCAATCAGAGAAAAGATCATCAATGCGATCATCAAAGGGAATGCGTCGGAGGTTAAATCTTTGGTGGAAGTGGGCCTCCAGCTTGACCTGACCCCAAGAGAAATCATAGATTCGGCATTGCTTCCGGGGATCATCAATATTGGGGAAAAGTTTAAGCAAAATCGCTTATTAATTCCGGATGTCTTAATGGCTTCGCGGGCGATTCAGGCCGGATTCTACACCTTAGAGCCGGTAATGAAGGAAACAGCTCAGGAAATTGGGCCGAAAGTGGTGATCGGAACCGTGGCCGGTGATTTGCATGATATTGGGAAACAACTGCTCGTGATGATGCTTCAAGGAGCGGGTATGAAAGTAATCGATTTGGGCATTGATGTACCTGCTGAAGTTTTTGTCAAAGCAGTTCAGGAACATCACCCGGATATTGTAGGGATGTCGGCCCTTTTAACGATTACGATGCCTGCTTTAAGAGAGACCGTGGATGCCTTAGAAAGGGAAAATCTGCGCCAATCCGTAAAAGTTATTGTGGGGGGAAGCCCAGTGACCTGGGACTATGCCATGGGTATTGGAGCGGACGGCTATGCTGACTCGGCCTATGAATCCATCGGGTTAATCCAATCTTTATTAAGGTAAATGACGGAGGGCTTTATCCATGAAAAAAGGGAGTGTTCCTGAAGTTTTGCTTCCGGGCACTCCCTTTGGTATCATGAAAGAAATTTTTATTCGTACAATCCGTTGCGATGGGCGGTCAAATACTTCATGCAGAATTCGTCTTTACCCAGGAGGGCCTGGGACGCATACACAAAACCCATCATGGTCTTATCCAGGGGATCCAGGATGTAGCCGTCCATGCCCATAGTCATGGTCTGGATCATGAAGACCTGGTTCAAGATTTTCCGGTTGGGCAAACCGTAGGAAATGTTGCTTAAGCCGCAGATGCCGTGGACTTTGGGATATTTCTGCTTGATCCCGTAAATGGTGTCCAGTACTTCCAAACCGGCTTTGTCTCCCGTGCTCACCGGTTTCACCAGGGGATCCAGGTAGATGTCGTCTTCCGGTACCCCGGCGGCAACCATGTCGCCTACCAGCCTGTCGGCAATTCTTAAGCGGTCTTCCGCAGTTTCCGGCATCCCGGAATCATCCATGCACAGGCCGACGATCTTGGCCTTATATTTTAAGACAAAGGGCAGGATGGTGGCATAGCGTTCTTTTTCCGCGGTGATGGAATTAATCATGGGCTGGCCGTGCTTGCACAGGGAAAGCCCTACTTCCAAAGCTTTGGGATTGGGACTGTCGATACAGAGCGGTGCGGTCACCTGGGACTGCACGGTTTCCACCAGCCAGGCCATGGTTTCTTCTTCATTGAAAACCATGGTGCCGCAATTGACGTCAACGTAATCGGCGCCGGCATCCACTTGTTTCTGGGCCATATCTTTGATAAAAGCGGCGTCTCTGGCTTCTACCGCCGGTTTGATCGCTTTCCGGCTGGTGTTGATCAGTTCTCCAACTATTAACATCTGTTACTTTCTCCTTTTTTAAAATAGGTTTTTTAAAAAATATCCCTGAGACTCCACCCTCTATGAAAAGGGTCTTGTCTCTTTGGTCTTCTCTGATCCCGAAAAGGTTTTTATCTTAGGCAAGCAGTTTTGCACAGAGTTCTACTGCAGAAGCGGCGTCGGGAGCAAAGCCGTCGGCGCCGATTTCATCGGCAAAGTCCTGGGAAATAGGGGCGCCGCCCACGATACATTTTACTTTTAGGCCTTCTTCTTTGATTAATTCAATGGTGTCTTTCATATGCAGCATGGTGGTGGTAAGAAGAGCGGACATAGCTACGATATCAGGGGTATGTTCTTTGATTGCAGCCACAAATTTTTCCGGAGGAATGTCGATGCCTAAGTTAACTACACTGAAGCCGCCGCTTTCCAACATCATGCCCACCAGGTTTTTACCGATGTCATGGAGGTCGCCTTTCACGGTGCCCAGTATGATTTTGCCTTTGCTGGGCATATCTTTGTCGGCGATCAAAGGTTTGACGATTTCAATACCGGATGCCATGGATTTTGCGGACATGAGTACTTCCGGAACAAACATTTCGCCGTTTTTGAACCGGGCGCCCACCACGTTCATGCCGGCGATTAAACCCTGGTTGATAATATCAAGAGGGTTTACTCCTGCGTCTACCAGTGCTTTCGTTTGTTCTCTCACCTGGGCCTCTTTTCCGGAAATCACACTCTGGGACAATGCTTCAAAGTTTGCCATAATTCTAATCTCCTTTACCTTTTAAAATTTTATTATTATGTAGGGGCGGTACCCCTAGGAATCCAAATGATGGCACTTCAGTTGTCACTTTTATAATTCTTTCCAAGATAGCCAATTATTATTTTAGCAAATATTGTGCCATTAATAAATATCTATCAAAAATAAATTTTTCGCCTGCTGTCAATTCCTTCTGATTTGTTTTACCATACCCCGGATTTTATTGTCAATAATGAAGTTTTTCATAAGATAAGGCTGTTATGACGTTAGTTCGGCAATGAATGTTTGGAGACCCCGGTCGATTTCCCGGGAAAGTCCGGGTGCTTCAAAATTCGCGAATTCGGCTAAGTATTATAACCGGACTTGGGGGCTCCTCGATAAAAGTGCAAACAAACAGCAAATAAACTGCCGGATTTCGCAAAAAATTGGCAATAGTATTGAAGAGGCTTGCTGTTTATCACAAAGGGGATTAAGCCTAAATCTAGAAAAAAGAAAAAATATAAAGGATTACGGTAATATTGGTAGATCCTTATCACCAAAATAACTGGGGAATATTGAAACGCTTATTGCTGTAAGGTTAAGTGATATGTTTTTATTTTGGCATGCAGCTTGCTTAAATTTTAGAAAGAATTAATTTAAATTTAATTCTTTTATTTGCAGGAATAATCAAATAATTAAAAGAATATTAACATATTTTAGACTTGTTATGTGGATCAATTTACTAAAAGCTGACGAACAAGTCACAAACATATTGTCTCTTAGGGAAAGGAGGAAATCTGGGAAAATTATTTTTTATCGATTGGTCAAAGCCGGACAAAATTTTGGGATAAGGGGTGACCAAAAGGTGTCCACTTTAAAGCTTGAAGATTTATATCAGATTAAAATCTTAAAAGAAAAGGTTTTACAGAATAATGATCAACTAATCAAGAAATTTGAGGAAATAAAGAATATTGGGCAGAGGTACGAAAATATCTTAGACTCCATTGACGAAGGTGTCTATGTCGTAGATACAAAGGGCAACTTATGCTTTTATAATCCGGCATTAGAACGGCTGGAAGGATATAAAGCGGAAAATGTTTTAGGGAAGCATGTCACCGAGTTATATCCTTTGGATTGGGAGTCCAGTTTGCTTTTGAAAGCGATTACTACCGGCAAACCGATTTTAGACTATTATCAGGAATATTTTCTGAATGACCGGCAAATTAATATAATCTGTAATACTGTGCCATTGTATACAAATGGGGTAGTATCAGGAGCGGCTTCAATTGTCCGAGACTTTTCCCGGTTTAAGGAAATGGTAGAAAAAAACCTGGATTTACAGGAAAAACTGGTTAACAAGAATGCCAGGGCGGGGATGAAGTCTCAGGACGAAGAAATATATTTTTCTTTTGGACAGATTATCGGCGAAAACAGTAGCTTAAAGGAGTGCATTAGCTGGGCTAGAGCGGCGGCTAAAAGAGAGTCGCCCGTCTTTATTTTCGGTGAGACAGGCACCGGTAAAGAATTGTTTGCCCAGAGTATTCATATGGAAAGTGTCCGGGCCAAAGGGCCTTTTTTGGCTTTAAATGTAGCAGCTATTCCCGAAACTTTGTTAGAGGGGATATTGTTTGGTACTTCCAAAGGAGCTTTTACGGGGGCAATTAACCGTGTGGGTATGCTGGAGCAAGCAAATGGGGGCACCTTGTTTCTGGACGAAATTAATTCCATGCCGACTACTCTTCAGGCGAAGCTCCTCAGAGTTTTGGAAGAAAAGAAGATCAGACGGCTGGGAGATAATGAGGCCATTTCTGTGGATGTTCGTATCATTAGTAGTTGTAATGTTGAGCCGGTTGAGGCACTGGAAAAAGGACAGTTGAGAAATGACTTGTTCTATCGCCTGGCTGTCGTTTATCTGGTGATTCCTCCTTTGCGTGAGCGCATGGATGATTTAGAAATGCTGTCCAGCTTCTTTATTCAACAATATAATCAATTATTGCGTCTTAACATCCAGGGTTTAAGTGATGAGGTATTTCAAGCATTCAGAAGCTATTATTGGCCGGGCAATATTAGACAGTTAAAAAATTGTATTGAATGTGCCATGAATATCGTACCCCACAACGCTGATATGATTAAGATTGAACATCTGCCCAAGTATTTAAGATTTTCACAGTGCCAACTGAAAGATTCGATATTTAATGAAATAGAAGATTCAGAAATAAATCGCATTAAGATTGCTTTGAAGAAAAATAACGGAAATATTGCTCGAACAGCAACACAATTGGGCATGAGCAGGCAAAGTTTACAGTACAGAATTAAAAAATACAATTTAAAATAATATCAATGGCAATTTGGCGGGAAAGTTTGCAAAACTTTTCCCGCTTTTTTATTGTATAACGAAAACAGTATATAGGATGGTTATCTACGAGGATTCCTTTTAGGGATCCTCTTTTTTGCTTAACGGGTGCAAAGATTCGCAAAAACAGATAGTTTTTTGTTTGCTTTCCATTGCATTGTGGACCTTTTTATCCCTAAAAAGCCTTGATTTTCGTGCTATCCATGTTTCTAAATTTTGGCATGGGAATTGCTTATGATTGTAATTTGAAAAGATTTTTTGATGAATCATTTATTTATTGGCACGGTTTATATTCATCAGAAAAATTTGAAAGGAGGGAAAGACATTGCGTATATCTGAACACCCGATCTTGGAGTTTCCTCAAAAAAAGGAGGTTACGTTTTCCTTTGAAGGACAGACACTGACCGGATTGGAAGGAGAGCCCATCGCTTCTGCTCTGCATGCCAACGGAGTGAAGGTTTTACGGCATAGCCCGGAGGATCATCGTGCGAGGGGGTTTTTCTGTGCGATTGGCAACTGTTCATCTTGTTATATGGAAGTGAATGGGGAACCAAATGTGAGAGTGTGCGTGGAAGAATTAAAAGAAGGGATGGTAGTAAAAAGGCAGGAAGGTAAAGGAAAATTTACGCGGAGGTGATGAAATGAAGACTACCGAAATTGCCATTGTCGGCGGGGGACCGGGAGGAATGTGCGCAGCACTGGTGGCGGCAAACCAAGGGGCAAAGGTAACACTTTTTGACAGTGCCAAAATTCTTGGGGGACAATTGATCAAACAGACCCACCGGTTTTTCGGGTCGGAAAAAGAACATGCCGGAACCCGTGGGATCCAAATTTGCGCCATGCTGGAAGGAGAAATCCGTAAGAACGAAAATATTGATCTTCACTTGGATGCAACTGTGGTGGCGGCTTATGAAAATAAAGTAATAGCTTATGAAGAAGGCGACAAGTATGAGAAGATGGCTTGTAAAAAGATCATAGTAGCAGCCGGGGCTTCAGAAAAAATGTTGGCTTTTATGAATAACGACTTGCCGGGTGTTTATGGAGCGGGAGCAGTTCAAACTTTAATGAATGTGCATGGAGTAATTCCCGGGCAGAAAGTATTGATGATAGGATCAGGAAACATTGGCTTAATCGTATCCTATCAATTAATGCAGGCAGGGGTAAAGGTTGAGGCCATTATTGAAGGAGCCCCCGCCATTGGTGGATATAAGGTTCATGCCAGCAAAGTACGCCGGATGGGAGTACCCATTTTAACCTCTCATACTATTCTGGAAGCATATGGTACAGAATGTGTGGAGGGGGCAATTATCTGCCGGTTGGACGAAAAATGGGATCCTGTTCCCGGCACGGAAAAACGGATAGATGTTGATGTAATCTGTTTATCTGTAGGACTATCTCCATTAACAGAGTTATTGTGGCAGGTAGGATGTAAAATGAAATACATTCCTTCCCTTGGGGGTTACGTTCCGGCGAGAGATGAAAATCTCGAGACCACAGTTTCCGGCTTTTATGTGGCGGGAGATGCCTCAGGAGTGGAAGAGGCCAGCGCCGCTATGATCGAAGGAAAAATTGCCGGTTTGGCGGCAGCAGCGTCACTAGGTTATGACCGGCATTATGGCACTCTAAGAAAAGAATACTTGGACGATATCTGGGTTTTACGTTCGGGACCGGTGGGAGAAAAAATTAGACAAGGCCTGCAAATCCTTGCGGAATAGGGGGTGAAGAAGTGTTTGATAAAACAGGAGTAGCTTCCCCGGAAATGATTAAGGGGATTTTACCCAGCGAAGAAAGGCGGAAGAAGGGGCCTTATGCGGTTTTTGAATGTTTTCAGGAGATTCCCTGCAATCCCTGTTATACATCCTGCAAAGTTGGTGCGGTAGAAGAAATGAAAGATATCAATCATCTTCCTAAAGTGAATTACGAGAAATGTACCGGCTGTGGGGTTTGTGTGAGTAATTGCCCGGGACTGGCCATTTTTGTGATTGATGAAACCTACAGTGAAAATGAAGCGACGATTAAGATTCCCTATGAGCTGGTTCCCTTGCCCCAATTTGGCCAGATTGTAGATGCTTTGGACCGGGAAGGCCAAGTGATCGGAAAAGGCCGGGTCCTCAAGGTGCAGAACTCCAAAGCCTTAAACAAGACCAACGCCGTTACCATTGCGGTGCTGAAAGACCAGGCCATGTTGGTAAGACACATTGGATTGGGGGGAAACCGATGAGCGAGAAAGGAAAAACCTATTTATGCCGGTGTGAGGATATCACCTTGGAAGAGATACAGCAGGCACTGAAAGATGGGGCCGAAAGCTTTGAAGACCTAAAAAGGATCACCCGCTGTACGATGGGGCCGTGCCAGGGAAAAACCTGCAGGAACCTGATTATGCAAGAAATAGCCAAAGCTAAAGGAATTAAACCGGGAGAGGTAGATGTTCCTACCTATCGAGCGATCGCAAAACCGGTGAAACTGGGGAAACTTGCCGGAGCGGGAGGTGAAAATAATGCGTAAAAGTGCAGATGTGGTGGTGATCGGCGGCGGTACGGTAGGCTGCGCTACGGCGTACTATATCGCCAAGAAAGGGATCAAAAATGTAGTGCTTTTAGAAAAAGAATGTCTCACGATTGGCAGCACGGGCAGATGCGGGGCCGGAATCAGACAAATGTGGGGTACGGAAATGAACTGTCTGATTTCCCGGGGAAGCTGCGAGTTGTTTAAACAAATTGGTGAGGAATCCGGTTACGGGGATATTGAATTCGAACAGAGAGGCTATCTGTTGATCACATACCGGGAAGACCGGGCGGAAATGTTAAATAAAAATCTGGACCTGCAACACCGGCTAGGGATTAGCGCCCAGCGGCTGACGCCGGAAGAAGCCAAAGAACTTGTGCCCCAATTAAATATAGAAGGGTTAGTTGGTGCTTTTTACGGACCGGAGGACGGATTTATCAACCCATTTAAAGCCACGTATGCCTATGCGCACGGGGCAAAAAAACTTGGGGCAGAAATCAACCAATATACCGAAGTGGTGGGATTTGAAACCGAGGGAAGGCAAATTACCGGAGTAGTCACGAATAAAGGGACCATCGCAACCAATACCGTGATCAATGCGGCGGGTCCTCAGGTCAAGTTAATCGGCCGGATGCTGGGCATGAACCATCCCGTCGAACCGGAACGGCACCAGATTCTAATTACCGAACCGATGGAGCACATGATGGATCCGATGGTGATGTCTTTTGACCACAGTTCGTACTGCCAACAAGTGCGTCATGGCGGATTCCTGATGGGATTTGGCCATCCCCATGAGCCGAAAGGAATTAATTTTGCCAATTCACCCGAATTCATGGAAGATATGGCGAAAAAAATAATTTATCAGTTGCCCTTTTTAAAAGATATCCGGGTGGTCAGACAATGGGCCGGCCATTACGATACCTCCCCTGATGCCCAGCCCATCCTGGGAAAGGTTCCGGAATATGACGGTTACCTAATTGCCTGTGGATGCGGGAAAGGTTTTATGCTGGCACCGATGATCGGACAAATGATGAGTGAATTCTTGATGGGAGAAAAGTCCATCATTGACATCAATATTTTAAATGTAGAACGTTTTGCCAAAGGTGAACTGATCCTGGAACCTGCTGTAGTATAAAGAATATACGTTATAGAGATGTATAAAAAATATGAAAGAATGTTAAGGCAAATAATAAACTGAAATCATGAGAGAGGTGTCATTATTATGTATGCTGCATATGCGGGTCGGCAGCTCCGTCTATTTAATGATTCAGAGGTAAATGCCATCCATGAGGGAGTTGTCAGACTTTTAGAAGAAGTCGGTATGAAGGTTAAAAGCAAACAAGCTTTTGAAATTTTTGAAAAGGGCGGGGCAATTGTTGATCCTGCCACGGAAATTGTAAAAATACCCCGGGCGATGCTGGAAAAGGCTATTAAAACAGCCCCGTCCAAAGTAACCATTTACGGTCGAAATGAAAAACATGATGCGGTTTTGGAAAAAGACCGGGTCCACTTCGGTACCGGGGGGACCGTATGTTATGCCCTGGATTTTGAAACGGGCGAAAGAAGACCTACCATCACCCATGATGTCCGGGATTTGGCCCGGCTGGTGGATACTCTGGATAATATTGCTTTCTATGTCATCCATACTTATCCGGCTGACGTCCGGGAAGATGATGTTGACGTGAACCGTTTTTACTGGGCCATCACGAATACCACAAAACCGATTATGGGCGGCATGTATACCATGAAAGGGCTGCGCGAAGCCATCAAAGTATCCGAAATGGTGGCGGGCGGTGCGGACAAACTGCGGGAGCGTCCCTTTGTCTCCTTCATTACCCTCATGGTTAGTCCTCTGGTGATGGACTGGCTTTATACCGATTTTCTGATTGAAGTGGCAAGTAAGGGACTGCCTTTAGCGGTACCTTCCGAGCCTTTAGCCGGCGCTACCTCGCCGGTTACCCTGGCGTCCACCATTACCATCAACCTGGCCGAATCGCTGGCCGGATTAACCCTCACCCAGTTGGTGAACCCCGGGACTCCTGCTCTGATCGGGACTACCTCCAGCATTATGGACATGAATACCGGGACCTATGTGGCCGGGGCGATTGAATCATCATTGATCAATATCGGTATTGCTCAGATGGCGCAATACTATGACCTGCCCCTTTATGCCACGGGAGGCCAGTCCGATGCTAAATTAAACGACTGCCAGGCGGGTTACGAAAGCGCATCACAAGCTATGGTTCTGGGACTGTCCGGGGCTAACTGGATTCATGATGCCGCCGGTCTTCTCGAATGCTGTACAACAATATCCTATGAAAAAACCGTGATTGATAACGAAATCCTGGGCAATGTACTGAGAGTGCTCCGGGGAGTAGAAGTTAATGAAGATTCTTTGGCTATTGATGCGATTAAAGAAGTTGGGCCGGCGGGTAACTTTTTGGCTCACGAGCATACGGCCTCCCACTTTAGAAGCGAGTTCCTGATTCCCAAGGTATCGGACCGGTGGAACCGGATCACCTGGAATGAAAAAGGCAGCCTGGATACGCATGCCCGGGCCCATAAGATAGCGGAAAAGATCCTGAGAGAGCATAGAGCCGAGCCTATTGATCGGCAGATTCAGGCGGAAATCCGCCGGATGTTTCCGGCTATTAAAGGGCAAGACCTGTAAAATAACAAATTTTAGTCTAATCGGTTTTTAACCCCCATATTGAGGCAGCGCCGCATTCTGCCAGTGCGGCGCTGTCTATTTATAAAGGATCAGGGTATTTGGCGATATCTTGCTTTTTTTTGCACCAAATTCGGCGCCGGATCATGTAAAAAATAGTTTCAAAAGACAATTATAAAAACTCTTTTATAAAAGGCGGGTTTATTTTTGACATTCATTCATGGCTTGCACTATTTTGCATTCATTTATTTTTGTGCGCCTAAATACTATGTCATATAAGGAAATCAGAATTTGCATGTTTTTGGCACAGTTTTTGCGATTTAAATTATTTTTATGTAACATGCTTTTTTCTAGCAGGAGGTAACCAAAGGTGTCCACTTTAAAATTAAAGGATTTATGCCATAAGGAATTATTGAAAGAAAAAATTCCTAAAGAAGCTTTGGAAGATAACAGTCAAATTATTAAAGAAATAGATGAAAAAATAAATTTAAGCATAAAATATGAAAATATATTGAATTCAATTGATGAAGGAGTCTACGTTGTTGATACGGAGGGTTTTTTATTATTCTATAATCCTGCTTTAGAAAAATTGGAAGGATTTAACCACTGGAGTGTCCTGGGAAAGCATGTTACTGAAATATATCCTTTGGATTGGGAGACAAGCCTTCTCTTGAAAGTGATTATCACCGGTAAGCCTATTCTAGACTATTATCAGGAATATTTTGTTAATGACAGACCAATAAGTATAATTTGTAACACCGTACCTGTTTATGCCAACGGTGTAGTTATAGGAGCTGCTTCGATCGTCAGAGATTTCTCCAGATTCAAGGAAATGGTGGAAAAGAACCTTGATCTTCAGGAAAAATTAATTAATAGGAATAATAGGAGTGGGAATAAGTCCCATGATAAAGATATTTACTTTTCTTTTAGACAGATCATTGGGGAAAACACTTCTCTGAAAGAGTGTATAAAATGGGGTGAGGCGGCGGCTAAGACAGAATCTCCGGTCTTTATCTATGGTGAAACAGGGACTGGAAAAGAACTGTTTGCACAGAGTATTCATCTGGAAAGTCCCCGATCCAAGGGACCTTTTCTTGGACTGAACGTGGCAGCCATTCCTGAGACATTACTGGAAGGAATACTTTTTGGTACATCAAAAGGGGCCTTTACCGGGGCAATAAATCGGGTCGGTATGCTCGAACAGGCAAACTCCGGGACATTATTCTTAGATGAAATTAATTCTATGCCCATAGCTTTACAGGCTAAGCTGCTTAGGGTTTTAGAAGAAAAGAAAATCAGACGCTTAGGCGATAATGAAGTTATTCCTGTGGACGTTAGGATCATTAGCAGTTGTAATGTGGACCCTACTGAAGCTATTGAAAAAGGTCAACTAAGAAGCGATTTGTTTTATCGTCTTGCCGTGGTCTATCTTACTATTCCTCCTTTGCGTGAGCGTATGGATGATTTGGAGATGCTTGCCGATGCCTTTATTCAACAATATAATCACTTGTTTAAGATGCATATCAAGGGTTTAAGTGATGAGGTGCTTGCAGCGTTTCGAAGTTATCATTGGCCAGGTAACATCAGACAACTGAAACATTGTATAGAATGCGCTATGAACGTGGTATCTAAAGATACAAACTTAATTGATATTGAAAATTTGCCTAAATATTTGAGATTTTCTCCGGGAAATATTCAAAATTCTGTTTTCACCGAAATAGAAGATTCCGAAAAAAACCGGATCAAAATTGCCTTGAAGAAGAATAACGGGAATATTGCCCGGGCGGCTGTTGAATTGGGGGTTAGTAGACAAAATTTGCAGTATCGAATAAAAAAATATAATCTAAAATAAACTTCTTTTATTTAGATCACAGGAGAGACATTTTGTAAATGGTATTGTTTGCGTTTTTTTTGATAGAGTAACCTATGCGTGATAGAAGAAAAGCTTTTGATCTTAATTCTCTGTCGGTTGATAGGTTAGATATATTTTATTCATTGAACATTTTTTACGTAAATAATTAACAGAATGCCGATTGATTAAAAGGGAATGGAGCATTTTCTATCGAATTTAGTATTATTGAATTTAGCGTTTATGTCTAATTAAAATTGCATCATGTGTGGAATCATAAATGTGATACGATTGAGGTGATGGCATGAAGACCAGATTCAATGAGATCATAAATCAATATCCGTTTTTTCCCGATATCTTAGATAACATTGATGTGGCCGTATACTTTTGTGATGTTAATGGCCGTCTGCTCTATATCAATAAAGTGGCAGAGCGGCTGGATGGGTATACCAACAAAGAACTTTATGGTCGCACCGTAGGAGAGGCCTATGGCTTAGATGAGAAAACAAGCCCGATGTTAATGGCATTGACTACGGAAAAACCTGTGGTGGATAAACCTTTTCGCTATAATGTTAATGGGCGGGAGGTTTATCAGATTTGTAATGCTCGTTCCGTTTTTTTTGAGGGGAAAAAAGTGGGGGCATATACCATCCAAAAAGATGTGACCCAGCTAATGGAGGTTATAGAACAAAATATCAGCCTTCAAAAAAAAATATTTTTGCCAAATGCGGATAATTCCGTGGAATCTCACAAAGATATCATGGGTATTGACCGTCTTATTGGGGAGCATTATCTTTTTAAGGAATGCAAGGAAATGGCGATAAGGGCGGCAAGAAGCGATTCCCCAATTCTTCTCACCGGAGAAACGGGTAGCGGCAAAGAACTATTTGCGCGCTGCATTCATGAAAATAGTAAGAGAAAAGAAGGTCCATTTCTCGCAATAAATTGTGCAGCTATTCCGGAAACCTTGCTGGAGAGCATTCTCTTTGGTACTTCCAAGGGTATCTATACAGGGGCAGTGGAACGGAAAGGTCTTTTTGAAGAGGCTGAAGGTGGTACGTTGTTTTTGGACGAAATCAATTCCATGCCTCTCTTTTCCCAGTCGAAGCTGCTTCGGACTTTGGAGGAAAAAGAAATTCAACATCTTGGGAGTAAAGAGCGAATCAAGATCAATACTCGTATTATCAGCAGCAGCAATGTTTCTCCGCAGGATGCAATCAGCAAAGAACAGATCCGGGAAGACCTTTTTTATCGATTGGCAGTAGTGCATATCGTCATCCCTAATTTGGCTAGTCGCAAAAGCGACATATTCTTACTAACCAACCATTTTATTACACTTTTTAACGAGCGCTTCCAAAAACAAATTATTGGTCTCGATGATGAAGTTCTACGTTTCTTTTTGGATTTTTCTTGGCCTGGAAATGTCCGTCAGCTGAAGCATTGTTTAGAAGCGGCAATGAACCTTGTTACTGATGAGGACCGGAAAATTGGATGGAAGCATTTACCGGCTTATCTGCTATCCGGAAATAATGTCACCACAGGTGGTTACCGTCAGAAAGAGACAATTGTTAAACCGATAAATAATGAATATTCTAAGCCGGACAGTATTGACGTCTTTTCATATATTTTGGAGAAAGAAAAAGAGGAGATCATCAAGGCTTTGATGGAGAACCACGGGAATGTCTCGAAAACCGCGAAACAATTGGGGATGCACCGCCAGTCTTTGATCTATCGGATAAAAAAATATAATATCAAATAACTAGTAAAAAACATAGTAAAAATCATCTGTTTTAAACCATCCGTTAACGGATGGTTTTGTGCTTTATCAGACCCTAAATAGTTTTAAATTCAATTAAACTACCGGAAATATTTTATAAAAAATATTAAACAAAATTAGACAGTTATATTGATTTATAAACTATATTGGACAAACTTTTTTATCGAGGAGTGGGAAACTTAGCATCATATTTGGGTTTTTTAAATGGCATGTATCTTGCTTTAACAAAAAGCTATAGTAAAAAAAGCAGTTGTAAAAGACGTTTAAGGAGGTTGCAGCCATGCAAAGATACCAGATTTTGACACACAATGAAATTGAGCAAATCCATGAAACAAGCCTGCGGATCCTAGAAGAAGTAGGGATCGTTTTCAGCTATGCTCCTGCCCGGGAAATTCTAGCCAGGGGCGGTGCCAAGGTGGATGGTCAACGCGTTTACTTCCCCAAAGATATGGTGGAAAAAGAATTGAAAAAAGCGCCCTCCTCCTTTATCCTACACGCTCGAAACCCTGAAAAGAACGTTTTGATCAACACGCAAAAAACCGCATACGTGGGCCCTTATGGTTCACCATATATTATGGATATGGACAATGGCCGTCGAATAGCGACGTTGGATAATTTTATTACCATTTGCAAACTGGAACATCAAATGGATAGTATCGACATCATGAGCCACATTCCCTGTGAGCCTAATGATGTGGATGTAAAAGGGCGTAGCGCAGAAATGTTTTATCAGACATTGAAACACAGCGACAAGCCTTTGATGGCAAGCGTTTTGAACTACGAAACCGCTAAGGATAATATTGAAATGGCTGCTATCGCTTTTGGTGGTGTTGATTTCATCAAAGAAAAACCCGTTGTTACCGGCATCCCCTGCTCCCTGACGCCGCTTAGTTATGATGACAAAATGGCTGGAGCCATCATTGCCTATGCAGAATACCGTCAACCCCAGTTGGTGAATTCCCTCTGCATCGCTGGGGCCACCGCTCCTGCCACCATTGCCGGCACAGTGGCAGTTCAGAATGCAGAAGTTCTGGCGGGTATTGTGCTGGCGCAGTTAGTCAACGAAGGTACTCCCGTTATCTATTCCGCTTCTGCTTCCAATGCGGAAATGCGCAATGGCTCTCTCGCCATCGGTACTCCAGAAGACGCGGTGTTCTCTCTTATAAACGGTCAGTTGGCCAAATTCTACAGCCTTCCCTGTCGGATCAGCGGTGCCCTTTCCGACAGCAAATGCGCCGATGCCCAGGCCGCCTACGAATCTATGCTGACTTTAAGCATGGCTCAAATGGCTGGTGGCAATTTCATTCTGCACAGCGCCGGTATCATTGATACCTATAACACAATTTCTCTGGAAAAAATGATGTTTGACGATGAGATTATTGGCATGATCCGTCGCATTGATCAGGGTGCCGTTGTCAATGAAGACACCTTAGCGTTTGACGTCATCAAGGAAGTCGGTCCACAGGGCCAATTCCTCACTCATGAACATACATTTATCCATTTCCGCAATGAATTCTACCACCCAGTCTTGAGCGACCGCAGCAATGCCACACAGTGGGAAAGAGATGGCGCTCTAACAGCGGAAAAGAGAGCTAACGCCCGCTGGAAAAAGCTCCTCGAAGAGTATGTGGAACCTTCACTGGACAAGGATATTGACGCCGCATTGAAAAAATACATGAAAAAAATCAAGGTCCGGTAACCCGTATATCAAATTGAACAGGGAAGCGTTCTTGCCTGGATACACATCCCCAGGATGCTACCTGGGAAGCTCAATAAGGAATTTCAAGGAGACCTATTATGGCATGATTATTGCCATTGTATGATAGGCGAAACCGTTCTATGTTGTATTTTTTGTCCACGGCAGATTAATTTAGAAAGGAGGTTCTCTGGTATATTAATTTGAGTTCAAGGGTTAAGATCAAATGGACATTTAAACAGCCTTATTTTTATTAAAAAAAATTAAGGGGGATGACTTATGGAAGAAAAAAATAATAGCTCTGAGCAGTTCAAACCGAGAGATATTAAAGATGTGACAAAAAACTGGGGATTTCTTGGCCGTTTAGATTCAAGTGTATTTGTTATTTCCGTTATTATATGTTTTGGCTTTATCTTTTGGGGAGCAATCGATCATAAAAGCTTGGGTGACGTGTTAGGTAAAATCCTATCATATATTACCACTAATTGGGGCTGGATGTTTCTTGGAGGTGTGTTTTTCTTCGTTTTGTTTTTGTTTGGACTTGCCTTCAGTAAATATGGAAAAGTTAAATTAGGAAAAGACGGCGATGTTCCGGAATACTCCAATTTTTCCTGGTTTGCCATGCTTTTTGGCTGTGGAATGGGGGTCGGACTTATCTTCTGGGCGGTAGCTGAACCTGTCTACCATTATTTATACGGTCCCACATATGCTGGAGCCCATGGGAGTGTTCAGGCGGCTGAATGGTCTATGGCCATCTCCTTTTTCCACTGGGGACTCAGTGCTTGGGCTGTTTATGTGATTGTAGCCATTCCCATCGGCATTCTTGTTTTCCGGAAAGGGATGCCTGCGCTGATTAGCACATGTTTTTATCCCGTTTTGGGAGATAAAATTTATGGGCCGATTGGAAAAGCCATTGATATCATGACGTTGGTATTGACCTTTTTTGGCATGTCAACAACGATCGGTCTCGGTACTATGGAGCTTGGTGCCGGTATTACCTATAAATACGGAGTTGCTTCCGGTCTTTCCTTAAACGTGATCATACTCTTCATAGTTACTGCTTGCTACCTGGCTTCCGCTTGCTTACCTATTGAGCGGGGGATCAAGATTGGTTCCGATATTAGTATGATTGCCACATTGGGATTAATGTTGTTCCTGTTTTTAGTAGGGCCTACGAAATATATCTTGGATAATTTTGTTAATGCGACTGGGCTATATATACAAAATTTCGTTCATATGAGCATGTGGTCAGATCCGGTGGAAAAAACCGGGTGGCTAGGAGGTTGGACGGTCTTCTATTGGGCTTGGTGGATTACTTGGGCTCCTTTTGTAGGTATGTTTATTGCCAAGATTTCTAAAGGGCGAACTATTAAAGAGGTTGTCCTGGCTGCCCTGGTTGTACCAACTCTGTTTGACATGGCTTTCTTCGATATCTTTGGTTCTACATCTGTTAGCTTTGAACTGGCTGAGGCAACGAAAGGTGTAATAGAAAAAGCTATTAGTAACGATATAGCCAGTGCCATCTATGTTTTATTTAATCAATTTCCGCTTAGCGACCTGATCGCACCCATTATTCTTTTTGTATGCTTTACCTTTTTTGTGGTATCGGCCGATTCTTGTACCCTTGTTTTGGGAATGCTGTCTAGCGGGGGAGATGAAAATCCGAGGACAGGCCTGAAAATTATGTGGGGTATTGCGATGGCCTGTTCAGCCGGTGTTCTGCTTGCTTTGGGCGGTCTGAATGCGGTTCAGACAATCGCTATTGTAGCATCTTTTCCCTTTACTTTTGTGATGTTTGGTATGTGTTATACTACGATGAAGCTGCTGCGTCACGATCATCTGTTTCAATCAAGCACCGGCACGAACCAAATAATGACAGGAGCAAAGCAAGGAACGACTATCAGCTAATTTTTTAAGACTTTTCAGTGAATAACACTTATGCTCTAAAAAGGATTCCGAAAAAGGAATCCTTTTTTACTTCTGGTAAACGGCGTGCAACATCATCATCCAACGAACTACTAAGTAAATCCTACCAATAAGTGAGGTATCAGCTGTAAATTTGAATAGATCGGTCAACAAAAGTGAATGACCGGTTTTTTCTTTATCGATAGATTATGAGCAAAAATTTGGCACTAGTTTTGCACTAATTTTAAACAAAAATTTGCACCTGAGATGTTACCCGCACAAAAACGCTAACTAAATAAAAGCTTCCGATTCAGGAAAATAGTGGCACTATTCTTGCATATATAATAGTGCATCAATTTTTTACAAATTACATAGGCAGATGCAAAATGTAACCGAAAAACAGAGAGAAAAAAAGAAATATAAGGCGTTGTGAATTTTGCAACGGCCTAATTGGTATTTCATGGAAGGAGAGTAGATTTTCTTGTAATAAATGATAAATCACCTGAATCATCCCGGGCTTTTCTCAGTAGTTTCTTTATTTTTAAATTTTAGGTTTAACCTGACTAACTTGGCTTACTCTGTATTCGCAGTTCTAAGGTTTGGTAAAAAGCAACCAAACCAAGAACTTGCTTCAGTCTCCCGCCATCAGCGGTCAGGGGACACACTCATTGGGGACATTCCTCTGTAAGAGGTGTGTCCCCTGACCGCTACAGGAATGTCCCCAAATATGCGGGAGTCCAACGCCAACTAAGTCATGCATTTGCAGTTCTCACGCTGTATTAGCAGTTCTAAAACTTGCTTCAATCGCCTGATTTGTTTTGGATTCTCTGACAAGTAAAGGAGATATGATATGGCCATCGGAGTGGATTAATAGGAAGTTTTCTTTACTTCATGCCCTACCATTATCATGCTTTTGACAGTTATTTGACGGAGATATGTATCTCAAACATCAAATAATACTAAATTGAAATCAACAGTAAATAAATGAATTTGGTGCAGAATAATTTGACATGAGAAGGGGTTGATATCTAAAGATGCTGGACTTATTGATCGGTGGTCTGTTAAGAGGGGGCATGTATGTTCTGATGGCTATGGGCCTTTCCTTGGTTTTTGGGGTGATGAAAATTCCTAATTTCGCCCATGGTGAGTTCTATATGATTGGGGCTTATCTGGCATTTTACAGCATTGCAGTCTGGTCTTTGCCTATTCCTTTGGTCTTTATTGTTGCTGCAGTTGGGGGATTTATAATTGGTGGCATAATTGAAAAAACTGTGTTTTATCCTCTAAGGAAACGTTCAAAAAAAGACTGGGTCTTAAACAGCTTTTTAGTCACTGCCGGAATATCTTTCATTCTGATAAACCAGGCACAGGCAACATTAGGTGTAGAGTACAAAGGTGTTAAGGAAATTCTGGCAGGAGCTCTCAAAATTGGCACCATGAGTCTTTCTTATGATCGAATTATCGGATTTTTCATAGCGATGACAACATTGGCTTTTTTTTGGCTGTTTTTGAAGAGAACAAAAAGCGGCAATGCCATTTGGGCCGTATCCGAAGATGAAACAGGCGCCTTGTTGATGGGTATTGATCTCAATAAGATTCAGACACTGACATTCAGCCTTAGCTGTATGCTGGCTTCAATAGCCGGGGCAGCATTATTATCGATTATTCCCGCCTACCCTACGATGGGAGTTCAACCATTGATGAAATCATGGCTGGTGGTCATCTTGGTTGGCTTGGGTAACATAGAAGCGACGATCATTGGCGGATTTGCTGTAGGTTTGATAGAGACATACGCTACCTACAATTTTGGCGCCAGTTGGCAAGACGTAATCTCACTTACCCTGATCATTATGGTGCTGATCTTAAAGCCTTCCGGCCTGTTCGGAAAAAGACAGAAAGTGTAGGTGGTAAAGATGATAAATAATATAATGTACTTTACTAAAAAAGCAAATGAATATCTTGGTATTTTTGGCTTATCTACAATTAGTTTGGCAGGCTTTTTAATCCTGTTTTTCGCCCCACTCTATATTGGCGACGAGTACGTTCTGCATTTATTGGCTGTTAGCTTGATGTTTGGCACATTAGCTATGGGGTTTGATTTGTCTGCCGGCTTTATCAGTGTTGCCAATTGGGGTTATGCCGCCATGATGGGGTTGGGTGCTTATACCTCAGGCCTCCTTTTAATGAGACTTGGGATTTCGCCTTGGATTGGGATTTTCGTCGGAGCCTTTTTTGCCGCACTTTTGGGACTAGTGATCGGGGTACTGACATTAAAAATGGATGGTTTGTATGCGGCTATTCTGGCTTGGTTTGTCGGTCTGGTTTTAATGGCCTTAGCGGCCAGTTTGCAGTGGCTGACCCGCGGTACCCTGGGCCTGAATGTAGATCTTTTTTTTGACACTGGTTGGACCAAACCCTACTTTTACGTTATTTTTGTGATCTGCATTTTAACATACATTTTCCTGCGGAAAGTGACAAGATCCAATCTCGGTCTGGCCTTTACTGCCTTGGGACAGGATGCAGAGGCGGCCCGGACCTGTGGAGTAAACCCCATGAAATACAAGGTGATTAATTTTACCATCTCTTGTTTTATTGCCGGCTTATGCGGCGGATTTTACGCACATTTTTTCGGGATTCTAACCCCGGATCTATTAAATACCAAGCACACAATTGAGATTTTAGTTATTGCCTATATTGGCGGCCGGGGAAGTATTTGGGGACCTCTTCTGGCAGCCTTTATTATCTATCCTGCATTTGAATATCTGAATTTCTTAGTAGAATACAAATTCGTGATTTATGGCCTGCTTCTAATTTTAGTAATGATCTTTTATCCAAACGGAATTTCCGGGCTTTTGAATAGCGCCTATGCATTTGTCTCAAAAAAATTAAAGCTTGATACGGAAACAGGCAGTCACTTGGGCGGGAAAAATTATTAGCCTGAATTATTAATATCATCTAAGGGAGGTGCTTGTTTGGCAAAGTAAACTGGGCCTGCGGGGGAGCGATCATAATTGATCAAATAAAATTATGAGGGGGTAAAAAAATGAAAAAATCTTGTAATACACTGCTATTTCTGGGGATATTATTGCTGGCGGTATCATTATTGGTAACGGGTTGTGGTTCCAAGGAAGCTACAGCTGAGAAAGTGTTAACAATCGGTATTGACCTGCCGCTGACCGGGCCTTGCGCACGTTCCGGGGAAGAGTTTAAGAATGCAGTAGAATTAGCTTTCAATGAAATTGGTAACAAGATTGGCGATTATACGGTTAAATTAGTCTGGATCAATGACCAGTCAGACCCTCAAGTAGCTACCAGTGCCTATGAGCAGGCTGTGCAAAAAGACAAGATAGATGTGGGCTTGATGGGCTGGAACAGCTCAACTTCTGTGGCCCTGATGGAACCTGTTGCCAAGTATCAAATCCCGCATTTTTTTAGCGAAGGTGCAACTGATTTGGTCAATGAAAAATGGAACTCCGATGAAAAGTACAAATATTGGATGGTTAAAGGCTGGGCTACGCCTGAAAAGCTTAGTGTTGCCTATATCTATGCTATTAATGAGGCCATAGCCAATAAAATATGGGTTCCCAGAAATAAAAAAATCTTTTTCCTTTCTGAAGACACAGACTGGGGACGCAGTTTTTCATCAAAATTGAGTGAATTGTTTAAAAAAGAGGGATGGACTGTGGTTGGTGACGAATATGTGAAACCAGGTGATTCGGATCTTTTAGCAGTTCTTACAAAGGTGAAGAATTCAGACGCCTCCCTGTACGGGGGTACTTTCTACAGTGTTCCTTCCCAAACCTCCTTGATAAAACAATCCAGAGAATTAAATATTAAGGCAATGCTGATTGTAGATGCCCTGAACAGCACTTCCGACTGGTATAAGATGGTCGGAGATGCTTCTGATTTTGTTTTGGACAGTGCACCTATGTACCGGGATACTGATATTGCTAAGAAGTTCGTTGCTGACTACAAGGCGAAATATGGTTATGAACCCTCCACAACGGCTGGGGGACTGCAGTATGATTATAGCCGGTTCTTTATCAAAATGGCCAATGAGTGTCTGAAAGAGAACGGTAAACTGGACAGTGCAACAATTTACCAATATGCCGCAGAAAATCTGTGGACTGGCAAAATCAACTTTACCGATGGTGTAGTGATGGAAAATTATGAATTTAATGCCGACTCTATTCCGGATCCGGTGGTTGACGCTGGTAAATTCGTTTTCCCTGTTGTTCAGTACACGAAAGGCAAAATGAATGTGGTTTGGCCGTCAAGCCAAAAAGTCATGGACATGCAGATTCCCGAATACGCTAAATAAGATCAGCAGGATGTGTCCAGCCCGGTTCCCGCGAAACAAGGCGCGGGAGCTTGGCTGGAATGTATGATCAACTTAGGAAAGCAGGTGTCTTCAATGCTCTTATCAACTGAGAGTGTAGAAAAGCGTTTTGGTGGCTTGGTAGCGGTCAAAGATGTTACTTTGACGGTAAATGAGGGGGAAATATTCGGTATTATCGGTCCCAACGGAGCCGGGAAAACAACTTTTCTAAACTGCATTTCCGGATACTATCGGCCGGAAAAAGGAAAAATCACATATCAGGGACATGATATTACCGGGAAGTCTCCCCATCAGCTCAGTCATATGGGAATCGCCCGGACTTTTCAGATCGTGCGATGTTTTCCAAAATTAAATGCCATTGATAATATCCGTGTAGCGCTGATTTTTGGCAGCGGGAAGAAGACATATAATGAATCCTTGGACCATCTGACCAGACACTATCCAAAATTAGGTGAGGACAGAAGAGATCCCACCATTCATCAAGCCGAAGCGTTATTGGATTTTGTCAGATTTCCTGTTTCCCCAAAAATTCTGGCAGAAAATCTCAACACCATGCAGCTGAAACGATTGGAATTAGCCCGGTCCCTCGGCACCAATGCCAAATTGCTCCTTCTTGATGAAGTCGCTGCCGGATTGACACCCGCGGAACTGCCTGATTTTATCGCACTGGTCAAAAAGATTCGGGACAGCGGGGTCACCATTATTTGCATTGAACATGTGATGAAATTTATTATGGATGTTTGCGACCGTATTGCGGTCCTTAATTTTGGAGATAAAATAGCTGAAGGAACAACTGATGAAATAAAGTGCAATCCAAAGGTGTTGGAAGCATATTTAGGTGAAGAGACCGTTCACTAAAGCGGTGTTAGGAGAGGATAATGTGCTGAAGCTTAGCAATGTTGATGCCGGCTATGGAAAACTGGGTGTGCTGTGGGATATTTCCTTAGAGGTGGATGCCGGTGAATTTGTAGCAATTGTCGGTCCCAATGGTGTTGGTAAAACGACTACCATGCGGACAATTGCCGGTATTGTCAAACCTACAAAAGGTGAAATTAATTTTATGGGGAAGCGAATTGACGGACTGCCTGCCCAACAGGTTACCCGTTTGGGAATTAGTTATGTGACAGATGAAGGAAATTTGTTTTCCGGCATGACGGTGATGCAAAACCTGTTATTAGGCGCTTATATTATCAAAGACAAAGAAAAGGTGAAAGAGACACTTTGCAAGGTTTTTGACCTATTTCCCAGACTGGAGGAAAGAAAAAAGCAGTTTGCTGGAACATTAAGCGGTGGTGAACGGAAGATGCTGGCGATTGCTCGAGGATTGATGTCTGATCCGAAATTAATGCTGGTAGATGAACCGTCCCTGGGCCTGGCCCCCAAGCTGGTATTAGCAGTTTTTGAAACCCTGAAAGAGCTGACGAAAAGAGGGGTGACAATTTTATTGGTAGAGCAAAATGTGAATACGACTTTAAAGATCGTTGACAGGGTATATGTGATTGAACAGGGACAGATTATTCAAGAAGGCAGTAGCCAGGAACTTAGAGAAAATGAACATATCAAAAAGGCTTATTTGGGTATAGGTGAGGCAGGATGAAGTAATTACTGACCCAGCCTATGTAATTTGAACAATGACGTGTCCCATAGAAGGCAATGTGGTGAATTAGAGCAAAATGAAAATGTAAAATGTGCTTATAGGTGTTTATCTAATTAAATGAGTAGAAATATTGAAAAGGAAGCAGCCCTCAACATGAATGGGGTTGCTTTCTCTTATGTAATTGAAGTAGAAAGGCATAATAAAAAATGAATAATAGTTTTCTTATTTTTATATCTAATAAGACTCCTTCTAATTGTAAAGTGCAAAAATGAAAGTGTTATGCCAAATGATTTGTTTGCAGTTTTTTGCGCTTTATAAATCATATTAATGAGGAAGTGTGATTTTCCCGGCTTTTTTGCTTAAAAATTTTTGGCATGGTAATTGCATAAGCATAAGTGTATAAAAATGAAAAATATTTCCGAGTTAACATGCCTAAAGTAAATGCGATGGCGGTTAAACGATAGGGTATAAATGGAAACGTTTATGCCTCCTTTTGGAAAGGAAATTTAATTTAAGAGATACCGGGAACATATTTTATATGTCTGGGTACCTTTAAATTGGATTTCCTTTTTGATTGGCAGAATTCAGAGAGAATGCTACTTTTTCTGAACTATTTTTAACCTGACTAACTTGGTGTAAGTCTCCCACCCTTTTTAGGCGGGAGTCAAACACCAACTAAGTCATGCATTTGCAGTTCTCACGCTGTATTAGCGGTTCTAAAACTTGCCAAGGAAACCACTTAGCAAGTTAAGAACTCGCGTCAAAATTCAGATGGAGTAAAAGAATCTCCATCTGAATTAAGAACTTGCTTCAATGATCTCAAATTCCGGCTGTCGCTGGATTAATTAGCATAAAAGAAAGAATAGGAGGTCTATTATGAAGCTTAAGAAAATGTGGTTAAACGTCAATGGCGCGGACCGCATGATTGTGTGCGATCCGGAAAAGGATTCCCTTGCCAGTGTTCTGCGCCGCATAGGTCTGACAAGCGTTAAAGTAGGCTGTGGGACAGGCGTATGCGGATCGTGTTCGGTAATACTTGACGGCAAGGTGATCCGCTCCTGTACAAAGAAGATTAAGGCAGTGGAAGAGTACAGCAAGGTCATCACACTTGAAGGGATTGGCACCCCCAGTAGCTTGCATCCTTTGCAAGTAGCCTGGATGAACTGTGGCGCTGTCCAGTGCGGTTTTTGCTCTCCTGGCTTTATTGTATCAGCCTATGGACTGCTGCTGGAAAACAATAATCCTACCCGGGAAGAAGTCCGTGATTGGTTCCAGAAGCACCGGAATGTGTGCCGTTGTACCGGCTACAGGCAGATTACCGATGCCGTGATGGCGGCGGCAAAAGTTGTGCGGGGAGAGGCTAAAATCGAGGATATTACCTTCCAGCTTCCTCCAGACAACGAGTGCTATGGGAAGCCTCTGGTTCGGCCTTCCGCTCTCGCCAAGGTAACCGGACTTGCCGATTATGGTGATGACATGGAGCTAAAAATGCCTGCCGAAACCCTCCACGCGGCAATCGTGCAGCCCAGAGTGGCCCACCATGCCAACATCCTCAAGATTGATACTTCTGAGGCGGAAATGATGCCCGGTGTCGTAAAGGTGATCACGCATAAGGATATAAAGGCAAACGGGGGCACCAACCAAATGGCTGAGGCCAATTTGCACGAACGCAGTACGGTTACCCTGCCCAGCCGCAAAGTTCTCTGTGAAGATAAAATATTCCGCTATGGCGATGTGGTGGCTTTGGCCATTGCCGACACACAAGACCATGCCCGGGCGGCAGCTGCAAAGGTAAAAGTGGAAATTGAGCAACTTCCGGAATACCTCAACTATCTGGATGCCGTGATGCCTGACGCGATCCGTGTGCACGATGATACGCCAAACCTTTTCTGCGCGCAGCCGGTCTTAAAAGGAGTAGCCCTTGAGGATGCTCCAAAGGTGGCGGAAGAGATCGATAACTCCGCTTACAGTGTGGAGGGAAGTTTTTATTCCACCCGTGAGCCCCATCTTTCCATCGAAGGATGTACCGTCCAGGCTTATTTTGACGAAGATGGCTGCCTGACCATCCATTGCAAGTCCCAGGGCCTTTATACATCCATCAGCCGGATTGGCAACTCCATTGGCGTACCGCGTGAAAAGCTCCGGATCGTACAGAATTTTACCGGTGCCAGCTTCGGTTGGTCGACGAATGCCGGCGACCTCGTCCTGGTTGGGGCTGCCGCAGTGGCAGTAAACGGGCCGGTTGCCTTATCACTGACCTATGAAGAGCATCAACACTTCAGCGGCAAACGCTGCCCATGTTACTCCAACGGTCGGGTAGCCTGCGACCAAAACGGTAAGATTACTGCAGCGGAATTTGATTTTGGCATGGACCACGGCGCCTACTCCTGGGGAGGCGACCATGTGATCGAGAAACAAGTGCGTTTTTCCTTCTTCCCCTATTATGTACCCCATGTGGCAGGTCTTACCCGGGTCGCCAACACCAACCACACTTTCGGCACCGCATACAGGAGTTACGGTTCTCCTCAGGCGTATACCTTGTCCGAAGCGCTGATAGATATGTTGGCGGAGAAAGCTGGCATTGATCCCTTCGAGTTCAGGTGGAGAAACATTGCCCGGCAAGGTGAGACAAATATCAACAGCCATCCCTTTAAAGAGTATCCCATGGAAGAAATGATGCAGAAGATGCGTCCCTATTATGAGAAAGCTGTTGCCGAAGCTAAGGCGGCAGACACTCCGGAAAAAAAGAGAGGAGTGGGCATAGCTTGGGGGGGCTTCAATGTCACCGAGGGCGGCACCGACCAATGTACGATCATTCTGGAGTTGGCGCCCGACAACATGATTGTTAAATACGACACCTGGCAGGAAATGGGACAGGGCGGCGATATCGGTTCCCTGATGGTGACCCTCGAGGCATTGAAACCGATGGGTGTAACGCCCGAGCGCATTCGACTTGCCCAGAACGACACAAAGACTTGCCCGGACGGCGGCATGTCGGCAGCCAGCCGCTCCCACTATATGAACGGCAACGCCACTAAGCTTGCCGCCGAGAAACTGATGAATGCGATGCGCAAAGAGAACGGCACATACAGAACCTACGACGAGATGGTGGCTGAAGGCATTGAAACCAGATATGAGGTTCAGTATGCGTGTACGGTTACTCCCGGCATTGTTCGTCTGAATCCCAACACCGGTATCGGCGATCCTACACCGGCCTATACCTATGTGTTGAACCTGGCTGAAGTAGAGGTGGATACTGCTACTGGTAAGACCAAAGTTCTTCGTTTTGTATGCGTGTATGACGTCGGAAAAATAGGCAATATTGATGCTGTGAACGGGCAGGCCTACGGAGGGATCTCCCACAGTATCGGCTTTGCGCTCAGTGAAGATTACAGCGATGTGAAGAAGCACACAAATATTGCCAACAGCGGTGTCCCCTATATCAAGGACATCCCGGATGAAATAATTCTCATTCCTCATGAAACGCCAAGAAATGACGGGCCTTTTGGTTCCTCGGGAGCCTCCGAAGCCTTCCAGTCTTCAGGGCATGTGGCTGTTCTCAACGCCATCTACAATGCCTGCGGGGTGCGGATTTACGAGATGCCTGCCAGGCCTGAAAAAGTAAAGGCTGGATTGGATATCCTGGCAGCCGGGGGAAAAATTACGCCGCCTAAGAAGTATTTCCTCGGTTCCGACTTATATGAAGAGCTGGAAAATATTAAGGCAAATCCCGTGGTCTTCCGTGGTGATGATATGTTTAATTCTTTAGGTGACGGCCCTGGCGAGAGATTTTATTAATCTAACACAGGCTATTCATATTCAATAATTCGTGCCCGGACTGGGTAGCAGGCGCAGTCCGGGCACAACAATATGGAGAAATTCTTATGGAAAAAGAAAGAAATAAAATTACCGCTTGTTTGAAAGACGAACAGGCTTTTTGCACCGCAGGTTGTCCCTTTCAGTTGGATGTAAGAGATTTTATGGAAAAGATGCAGCGGGGCGGTTTTAATGCTGCCTTTAGGACCTACCATAATGCGGTAGGATTTCCGGGCATTGTTTCTCAACTGTGTGACGAACCCTGTAAGAATGTTTGCCCAAGACGGGAGAAGGATGGGGCAATATCCATGAGGCTTCTGGAAAAGGCCAGTATGGACTATGCCAAAAGAATCACACCTAATAGTTACAACATGCCGGCGAAAAATAAAAAAATTGCTGTTATCGGTGCCGGCATTAGCGGCCTGGCCTGTGCTCTCCGTCTCTGTACGAAAAAATACCAGGTTACCGTATATGAAAAATCCCACCGGGTTGGGGGGCACCTCTGGGGGCTTCTTCCCGGAGAGCTTCTTCTTAGTGATATTAACCGTCAATTTATGTACGAAGAATATGAACTGTGTTTGAATCAGGAAATTATAAGTCTAGACAGTCTAGACTTTGATGCGATATATGTAGCCACCGGGGCGGGCGGGATAGATTTCGGACTGAAACGCGACCCCATGGGGGCCTTTGCCAGTACCAGGCCCGGTGTTTTTCTGGGAGGATCTCTGACGGGTAAGAATAGCTGTGAGGCTATAGCCGACGGTCTCCATGTAGTCAATGCAATTGAGCGATATATCAAGGCTGGCGGGATGAACACCCCGGAAGAAAGGCATGAAACGCGACTCCATGTGGATCCGGCGTGTTTTACCACTGCTAACCCGGTCATGCCGTCAGACGGTCCTTTTTTCACCCGGGAAGAGGCATTACAAGAGGCTAGCCGCTGTTTAAAATGTACTTGTGATGCTTGCATAAAACACTGCGACTTGATGAGACACTTTCGGAAATACCCCAAAACGATCGCGGATCAGGTTGAGGCCACCATTAACCCGGGAACTCTGGATGGAAACGGTACCATTGCTACCCGATTTATCTCCACCTGTAACCAGTGCGGGCTTTGTAGGGAGATATGTCCTCAGGGTATTGACGTTGGTGATTTTTTACTGAAAGGCCACCGGGTAATGCGTGAAAAAGGTGCCATGCCGTGGGCGTTCCATGACTTCTGGCTGCGGGATATGGAATTTACCAATGGAGAGGCGGCTGGACTCTGCCGGCTTCCCCAGGGGTATGACCACAGCCAGTACATGTTCTTTCCCGGCTGTCAGCTGGGCGCCTCCGAACCCCGGTACGTAACCGAAAGCTATCGTTTTTTGCTGGCCCATAAACCGGATACCGCCCTGATGCTCGGGTGCTGCGGTGCCCCGGCCGATTGGGCGGGGGACGAACCGCTGCACGGGTCCGTGATGGCAAAGCTTGAGGAGGACTGGATCGCCCTGGGAAAACCCATCGCGGTCTTTGCCTGTCCCACTTGCAAGCAAATGTACCAAAAATATTTGCCCCAAATAGAGGGCGTATTTCTCTATGACTTAATCCGGAAATGGGGAATTTCTCCCTCCAAGGGCGCCCAAGGAGAAACCGCGTCCATTTTTGATCCTTGCTCCAGCCGGGAAGAACCGGATTTGCAGCAGACCATCCGGGAACTGGCTAAACAAGCCGGTTTTCGTCTTAAGCCGCTTCCCTACGAAGGAAGACTTGCCCAGTGCTGCAGCTGGGGAGGACAGATATCAATAGCCGACCCCTTCTATACCCGTGAAATTGTTAAAACAAGAATTCGCCAAAATGAATACCCCTACATCACATATTGTACTAACTGCCGGGATATTTTTGCTTCCGCGCTGAAACCGGTCTATCATATATTGGATATCATATTCGGATTGCATGACGCAGGCCGGGTACCGCCTACCATTAGTGAAGGTCGAAACAACCGGGCAAACTTGAAACATCAGGTGTTGCGTGAGTTTTGGAAGGATGAAGTCAAAATGGAAGAAAGAAACCAAATTAATGTGCAGATTCCCCCCCTGCTCAGAGAAAAGCTGCACCGGGAACTGATCTTAGAAACCGATATCGCTGCTGTGATTGCCTACGCAGAAAGCAGCGGAAGAAAGGTCTTAGATCCGGAGTCCGGACATTTTACCGGGCATTTACAGATCGGACAGATCACGTATTGGGCCGAATACTTACCAGCAGGCAATGGTTTTGAGCTAATTAATGCATATAGCCACCGTATGAGTATCGAGGAGGCCTGACCGATGCAGGAAAAAAAGTAATGATTTGCCACCAGTGTCAAAAAGAGTTGGAGCTGAAAAAAACGTATTTCACTTATTTGGGACACAGCTTCTTTACCGATATTCTGACGTGCCCGGAGTGTGGTGAGGTTTATATTCCTGAGGAAGTGGTCAAGGGCCGGATGGCTGAAGTGGAAATGCAGTTGGAGGACAAATAAATGGATTTACCTAAAGTAAATGGTAGGCTCCAGTAAGCTGCTAGATGAAATATGATAAAAAAAGGGAGTCCCTAGGTAAATTGGATGATTTCTAGGGCTCCCTTAAAATTTACATCAGATAATATCTTCTACCATATGGAACTAGTATGATGCTATTTTTCTGTCATTAAATCTAATGAGAATTTTTTCGAAGGGTTAAATGTTTCTTTAATCGTTCTAGGACTCATCCATCTGGAAACGTTTTGTTTGCTTCCTACCTTTTCATTTGTTCCCGAGGCTCTGGCCCCGCCAAACGGCTGCAGCCCGACAAATGCTCCGGTGGTTCTATCATTAATATAGAGATTTCCCGCCGCATTACTGAGCCGTTTTTCCATATCGATAATTGCCTTTCTGTCTTGCGAGAAGATAGCACCTGTGAGAGCATATTTTGAAGTTTGTTCACAAAGGTCAAGTGCTTCTTCTAATTCCTGATCTTTGTAAACATAGATCGTGACTACCGGGCCGAAGATCTCCTCTTCCATGGTTTTGAACCTGGGATTTGTGGTGACAATTACGGTAGGTTCAATAAAAAAGCCTACCCGGTCATCACACTTGCCCCCAAAAATTATTTCCGCTTCATCAGAAGTCCTGGCATAATCAATATAGGATTTAATTGAATTAAAGGCATTTTGGTCGATCACCGCCCCCATAAAGTTTGTAAAGTCCTCCACATCTCCCAGTTTGATCGTGGATACCTGGTCAAGCAGTTTATTTTTGACGGATGGCCAAATACTATGGGGGATGTATACACGGGAAGTGGCGGAGCACTTCTGTCCCTGGAATGAGAATCCCCCGAAAACCAGAGCAGTGACCAAAGCATCAATATCGGCAGAATGATGGGCAAAAACAAAATCTTTTCCTCCGGTTTCCCCTACTATGCGGGGATACCCAATATAATTTCCCAAGTTTTGCGCTACTGTGCGCCACATGTGGTTAAAAGTTTCTGTAGATCCGGTAAAATGAATACCGGCCAACATTTTGTGGGACATAACCATCGGCCCAACAACGTTTCCCGGTCCCGGAATAAAATTAATCACGCCGTCGGGTAGCCCGGCTTCCTGTAACACTTTCATTAAAAAATAATTTGAATATATCGCCGAAGAAGCCGGTTTCCAGACAACCGTGTTGCCAACCATGGCAGGCGTACTGGGAAGATTGCCTCCAATTGCCGTGAAATTAAATGGTGTAACCGCAAAAACAAAACCTTCCAAGGGCCGATACTCTATACGATTAAAGATTCCCGGAATACACTCAGGCTGTTCCTGCAAAATTTGGGACACAAAATAACTGTTATACCTAAAAAAGTCCTGAATTTCACATGCGGAGTCTGCGTCCGCCTCATAAACAGTTTTACTTTGGCCAAGCATGGTGGCTGCATTGAGGGTATCCCGCCATGGCTGGGAAATTAACTCAGCAGCCTTAAGAAAAACAGAAATTCTATGTTCCCAGGGCGTATTCTCCCATTCCTTCTTGGCTTTCAAGGCTGCTTGGATCGCCCTTTCAACTTCTTTTTCACCGGCCATATGGTAAGTTGCCAGAACATGCTCTTTATGATGAGGAATAATACATGTTCCCATTTTCCCGGTATGGACTTCTTTCCCGTCAATAATTAAAGGAAGTTCCATCGACGTCTTTTGCATTTCTTTTAATTTGGCTTTTAAACTTATTCTTTCTTTACTACCTGGTAGGTACGACAGTACTTCTTCGTTTTTTGGTTTGACTACTTTACAAATGGCATTTGGCATAATTGACCTCCTTGTTTTTATCATTGACTTACCTCACTGTAGGCTTGTCTCAATCACCTCCCGTAATAAACAATCTGCTTTTTGTTTTAGTACCACCTCCCGTATAAACAAAACAGGTGTCTCCATAGAAGAAGACACCCTGAATTACAACAAAAGGCAACAAAAATTCAGACCTGGTTGTAATAAAGTAATCTCCTTTTCAAAAGGAAGGCGTGACAGTTTCCCGAAACACCCTAGCGGCCGGCAACTCATATATTTTCCGGTGAAAAACACTTAGAGTCGGCAGCTCGGAGACGTAGTATATTTCAAAATTTATTATTTTGTCATATTAAAAAAATAAGGACTCCCATTATTAGGAGACCCTGCATAAATAGACGACAAAACAAAGCCGGCTATTTAATGTAAATCTCCTTTTCAAAAGGAAGGTGTGACAGTTTCCCGAAACACCCTAGCGGCCGGCAACTCATATATTTTCCGGTGAAAAATACTTAGAGTCGACAGCTCGGAGATTTATTGACTGTGTTATTAAATTATTTGCAAGAATCATGCCAAATTAAAATGTATTGAAAAAGCAGGCTTTTTTAACTTGTTTTATCATGAATGCAAATAAAAGCAAAACATAAGTGCAAAAGTGCAAAAAGTGGAAAGATAACAATTTCAATACACCTGAGGGGAGTAAAATAATACGTCTCTTTTTTGTTAATATTTTTCAGAATAATACTTCTTTTTACCATGAGAAATAAAAGGATAATCAATTTTTATCTCGAATTTATTTATTCTCGCAAAGAATTTTCAAAAAACGTAAATAACCTTCCTAGATATGATTCGGAGAAGAGAACATTTCATAAATCTCAACTAAACTCCCCCCAAAAATGGATAAACAATGATGTGTATTTCCCTAAACTGACATCAAAGGTGTATGACGATGAATGTTGATAGCGGGTTGGTTTGCGTTTTGTGCACGGGAAAGCAAATCGGGATATCAAGCAAAAATTTGTGTCTGCGTAAGATATAAAATGATCATGGTGCGGAGGCAGGAATGGCTTAGGCCACGAAGAGGAAAGTCCTTTGATCGTTAAGTTTATGGGGGGACGAAAATGCGGAGTAAGAAACTGCTGATCATGATACTGATGGGAGGGCTTGTTCTATTACCGTGGGTGGGATGTGGGCAAAAACAAACCGTGGAGGCGCCGAAAAAAATCTATATCGGTTGGGTTGCCCCATTAACAGGAGCTTGTGCCAATGACGGGCAGCAAATGAATAACGGGGCCCGGCTGGCAGTGGAGGAGATTAATGATGCGGGGGGGATTAATGGCTGGCAAGTGGAGCTGGTGTATGCCGATGATAAATCAGACCCGAAAGAAGCGGCCAATATTGCAACGAAATTTGTTTCTGATCCCGATATTGTCGCCGTTCTGGGGAATTACAACAGTTCCTGTGTTTTGTCCGGGGCGCCGATTTACAATGAAGCCAGAATCCCTGTGGTTCATGTGGGTACTTCACCGGTAATTACCGCAGAGCATGGCCCCTACCTCTTCCGTATTTCTGTCACCGATGCGTTTCAGGGAGAGTTTGTTACCAAATGGTTGTTTGAAAAAGGATACAAAAAACCCGCCATTCTTTATGAAAACAGTGACTATGGCTACGGTTTAAGGGAGACGGTGCAAAGACAAACCACTCTGCTCGGGGGAAAGGTAGTTACCCAAGAAACATACGAATTGGGTCAAACGAAAGATTTTACGGGTATTTTAACGAAGATTAAAGCCTCGGGAGCGGATTCCCTGTTCATTTGCGGTTTATATACCGAGGGGGCCTTAGTTGCCAAACAAATGAGAGGATTAGGCATTAACCTGCCGATTTTTGGCACGGACGGCCTTTATGAACAGGCCCTGATTGATCTGGCCGGATCTGCGGCGGAAGGGATCAGCGTATGCGGGTTATTGCTCCCGGACGATCCGGATGCGAAGATCCAAAAATTTATGAAGGATTATCTGGCGTCCTATGGCAACATTCCCGGGACCTATGCGGCATTCCATTATGATGCCATGAATTTATTGGCTCAAGCGATTGGAGCGGTAGGACCCGACCGGGAAAAAATCAAAGATTATCTGACCCAAATGCCGGGCCCTTTTCTGGGCGTAACCGGAGCATGCACTTTTGACAAGGATCATGATTGCGTACGCACGACCATGAAAAAACTCATCGTGAAAGACGGTACCTGGCAAATCGCTCCGTAGGAATGGGGACGCGCCTCCTGTTTGCCAAGTATTTGATCAGGAGATAAGGGCATGATGAAAAGAAGAATTATGAATGTGGTCATTATCTCAATCGCACTTACATTGATATTTGTCAATCGATATTTGGAAATTGAATCCGGGAAGGGCTTTTTTGACCGCTTCATGGAATCTTCCAAATTAAGTCCGGAAGAAAGAGCATGGATTCATGAACATGATAACAAAATTATTTATGGGGGGGATTACAGTTCTCCTCCCCTGCGTTATATCGATGACATTAATGGCCAGTATTGCGGTTATGTGGTCGATTATATCAGTGCCCTATCCATTGAATTAGGCATAGAAATTGATCACAAGCCTGTTTTCTTCTGCCAGGAAGCCCTCGACAAACTAACGAACAGGGAGTCTGATTTTTGTGACCTGATTCCTTCGGAAGAAAGGGAAAAGGTCTTTGATTTTTCCGACCCTTTTTATTTATTGAGGGGGGCGATTTTAGTTTCCCTTGATAACAAATCAATTCGTAATTACCATGATTTAGCGGGTAAAGTAGTGGGAGTTTGCAAAGGCGATTATGCGGAAGAGTTTTTGAATGCGCGGGTGCGCGGGATTCACTTTGTCTATTCTGATGACATGCGGGGTGCTATCGTCAAGCTAAATGAAAATAAAGTGGATGCGGTGGTGGGCAATGAGCCTGTGCTTATTTATTACCGGACCAAGCTTCGCGCCGAGAATAATCTGAAAATCCTTGACAACCTGATGTATGAAAAAAATGTTGCCCTTGCCGTACCGAAATCGGACCGGGTTCTTTTGTCCATCCTCAATAAAGGAATCCATCATCTCAAGCAAAAAGATATTATGGTGAAAATCCAACAGAAGTGGTTTGGTATTTCCATCCCCTCTTCTTCAGAAAAATTATCGCAGAAGATTACATTAATTGTGATTGTTTTTTGCAGCTTTTTCCTGGTCATTTTCTATGTGTTTTATTTGTGGAACAATACTTTAAAAAAAGAAGTGGAAAAGAGAACCCAGGAATTGGATATCAGCAGGAATAACCTGCAAATCACCTTTGATGGTCTGACCCATTTAATGATCGTTGTGGACTGGAATAACAAAATTGTTAATGTGAATAAAGCTTTTTGCAGATTGCTTCATGTCGATAAAAATCAGGCGGTGGGACAGAATATGGCGGATTTTCCCAACAATTTTTTGCCGGATGATTTTTTGATGCTCATCGCCAATACTTTTCAAACAGGGGAGCAAGGAAACGAAGAATACAATAAAAAAGGAAAGAGCTACAAAATCAGTTCCTTTCCCCTGGGCGACAGAACCCTTTTTATCATGCATGTGCTGATTATGATTCAGGATATTACCCAGATCCGTTTAAGCGAGCAGCAGCTTTTGCAGGACAGAAAAATGACGGCCATTGGCCAGTTAGCTGCCGGGGTGGCCCATGAAATCAGAAACCCTTTAGGACTGATCAGAAACTATTGCTACTTGTTAAAACTGAACCATGATGAAGAACAAATAAAAAAATCCCTTAGCGTTATTGAGACTTCTGTGCAAAAAGCCAGTGCGATTATTGATAACTTGCTTAATTTTTCCCGCATTTCCTGCAACAAAAGGGAAATGATCAAAATCAGAGATTTTATGGAGAATATTCTTGCCCTGGAAAAAGAAATTTTGAAAACCGGTCATATCCGTATGCATTTGCACGGTCAGGAAGATCTATGCTGCTTGATCAATCAGGAGTCACTGAAACATATTATGACAAATTTGATCTCCAATGCGGTTGATGCCATGCCCAGGGGAGGAATATTGACTATCAAATGCTATCTTGAGCAAGATAACTTAATCGTGGAATGCATAGATACAGGGATGGGCATCAGTGAAGAAAATATGAAAAATATTTTTAATCCCTTTTTTACAACAAAAGAACCGGGCAAAGGCATCGGCTTGGGATTATACATCACTTTTAACGAAGTTCAAAAATGTGGGGGAGAGATCAGAGTATACAGCAAGGTGGGGACAGGGACGACTTTTTGCGTTATTTTACCTTTAAGGGGTGGTGAAGCTGATGAAAAGGGACAGCCGTCCTTTTCGGGTGCTCATTGTGGATGATGAACGGGAGTACAGAGAAGTATTGCGTTTAATTTTGGCGGAGGAAGGCTACCTGGCGGAAACCGCCGCAAGCGGCTTTGAAGCTTTAAGTAAGTTAAAAATGGTGCCTTTTGATCTGGTTTTAACAGATTTGATGATGGCCGGCATGGATGGCGTGGAACTGCTGAAAAACATTAAAAAAAGCCAGCGCAGAGTGGATGTCATTATTATTACCGGGTATGGAACCATTGAAAATGCGGTGGAGGCAATGAAAAAAGGCGCGTATTCCTATTTTATCAAAGGCAACGATCCCGTGGATTTAATGAAGGAAATTAACGAGATTAGAAACGGGAAAGGGGCGGAGCATGAACAAAAGAGCGGCCAGAAATCAGAATTTGATTTGGCCCAATTTGTTTTGGAGACGAAAAATAAACAATTTAAAAGAGTGTTGGATATCGCCGGGAGAGCGGCGGAAAGTAATGTCAATATCCTTATCCTGGGCGAAACCGGCGTAGGGAAAGATGTGCTGGCCCAATTTATTCATGAACACAGCGGCAGGGCAAGAATGAGATTTGTCCCGGTCAACTGTCAGGCCTATGCGGAGGGCCTTCTGGAATCGGAATTATTCGGCCACGAAAAAGGGGCCTTTACCGGTGCGCTGGAGCGCAGAAAAGGAAGGTTTGAGGCAGCCCATGGAGGGACCCTGTTTTTGGACGAGGTGGGGGATATTCCTCTTACTACGCAGGTAAAGCTGTTACGCGTGATTGAAAACAAAAAGGTGGAAAGAATCGGCAGCAATGAATTGATCCCCGTGGATTTCCGGCTGATTTCCGCCACCAGCAAAGATTTGGCCCATGAAATTCTGGCCGGCAGATTCAGAGAAGATGTCTTTTACCGTATCAGCACCATTACCATGGAGATTCCTCCGCTCAGAAGCAGAAAGGAGGATTTGCCGGCTCTGATCGATTTCTTTTTCCAAAAATCGCAAAAAGAGCATGGCAAAGAAATCAGGAAAATTGACGCCGGGGTGAAAGAATTTTTGCTTTCCTATGATTATCCGGGAAATATCCGGGAACTGAAAAATATCATAGAAAGATCGGTGGTTTTGTCCCAGAGGGGAGAGATATTGTGCACAGATCTGCCGGAAATGGAAGAAAGGAAAGGGGACGGGGGCCGGAATCAGGCCATTAAATTAAAAGAGATGAGGCGCCATGTAGAAACCAATTATATTAAACAAGTATTAGGTTTCTGTAACCATAATATTACGGAATCAGCCAGAATCCTCGGCATTAGCCGAAGACAATTATTTAACAAAATTACGGAATATAAAATCAGATAGTCCACTCAGAAGATCTGATGGTGAAATTTATTTCCTAAAACACAGGTGGGGTCAAAACCACGTGTGTTTTTTTATACTTTCAGAATTTATAAGTTTCATAAGGTTGAAAGTATAAGTGCAACTAAGGCTTCCGCCGTCGCCAGATGCTTGGCGCAAGCCAAGTTTTCTAGTGCCATTTTTACTAGGAGATTCTTGGAAAAGCCTTGTTCTGCGGTGCCTGCTTAGGAAAAAAATTGCCCATCATGGAAATAAATTTCCTATCAGGCAGAGAGTCCGGACGGGATAATGATGCCTTAAAGGGCAGATAGCTCCTTATTTGGCCAACGAAATCTCCTGAAATTTAATTGGCATACCTTTTGCATAATGACATTTACACGATAATAGTGAGGCTGGTCCCAAGAGAATTTTGCGCCAATGCATTTTCCCGGAAGTGACATGCAAAGTAATGGATGGACGAAAAGGAGGTGAAGCAGATTTTTTCGGAAGTCCAAATTTTTGAGAAACGATAAAATGAGAGGGGGACGAAAAATGAATAAACAGAAATTGTTTGTCATCACGCTGATAGTCATCTTTGCTTTGATTGCCTTAGCAGGATGCGGGCAAAAAGAAGCGACTGAGAACGGCGATAATTCCACCGGCACTTCCGCCGACAAAATTTATATTGGGTGGGTTGCTCCCTTAACCGGCGCTTGTGCGAATGACGGTCAGCAAATGCAGAACGGCGCCCAGTTAGCGGTTAATGAAATTAACGCTGCCGGCGGCATTAACGGCAAACAGGTGGAATTGGTCTGTCAGGATGATAAGTCCGACCCGAAAGAAGCCGCTAATATTGCCACGAAGTTTGTTTCAGACGATAGATTAGTAGCTGTTCTAGGCAATTACAACAGTTCCTGTGTTTTGTCCGGGGCGCCGATTTACAATGAGGCGAAAATCCCCATGGTTCATGTAGGTACTTCTCCAGTAATTACCACGGAACATGGTCCCTATCTATTTCGTATTTCTGTTACTGATGCTTTCCAGGGCGAATTTGTGACCAAGTGGCTGTTTGAGGAAGGAAATAAAAAGCCGGCGATTCTTTATGAAAACAGCGACTATGGCCGCGGCTTAATGGACACGGTGGAAAAACAGGTTGCCTCCCTGGGGGGAACGGTAGCGGATAAAGAAACCTACGAATTAGGTCAAACCAAAGATTTTACCGGGCTCTTAACGAAGATAAAAGCCTCGGGAGCAGACTCTATCTTTATTTGCGGACTATATACGGAAGGGGCCTTGATTGCCAAGCAAATGCAGGGACTGGGCATCAGCCTGCCCCTTTTTGGCACGGACGGCCTTTATGAACAAAGCCTGATTGATTTGGCAGGGCAGGCGGCGGAAGGAATGAAAGTATCCGGGCTGCTGCTGCCTAGCGATCCGGATCAAAAAATTCAAGATTTTGTAAAAAATTACCAGGGGGCCTATGGAAAAGTTCCCGGGACTTATGCCACCTTTGATTATGATGCGATGAATTTGTTGGCCCAAGTGATCACTGCGGCAGGTGCGGACCGGCAAAAAATAATGGATTATTTGGCTAAAATGCCGGAGGCCTTTGTCGGCGTGTCGGGGCAGGTTACCTTTGACGAGAATAACGATGCGGTCCGTACGGCCATGAAAAAACTGACTGTGAAAGACGGCAAATGGCAGATTGCCGAATAATCATTTTCGTTTGGCCGGGGTTACCCGGCCAAACATTCTTATTTAGTTATATGGAGATGTAAATTTTTTGAACCGGAGGGATGGTATGTTCACGCAGCAGCTGATCAACGGTATGATGTTAGGAAGCGTATACGCCCTGATTGCTTTGGGCTATACCATGGTCTATGGTGTGCTCAAATTTATCAATTTTGCCCATGGCGACGTATTTATGTGGGGCGCATTTATCGGACTTTTTTTATGCAAGGTGCCGGGGTTTAATTTCCCTATTGTCTTAATTTTCACGTTGATTTTCAGCGCGATTTTTGGCATCCTGGTGGAACGGATTGCCTACAGACCACTGCGCAATGCCCCCAGACTGGTCGTAACCACCAGTGCTTTGGGCATGTCCATTGTCCTTTCCAATCTAGCCAGACTGCTCATCGGTTCTGAAACCTACCCGGTCCCCAAGATTTTACACGTAAACACGATTGCCATCGGCAATAATGCCGTGATCAATACACTGCAATTGATCGTCTTAGGTACGGCATTAATTTTAATGATCGGCTTAAATTGGTTTATCAACAAGACCCGGTACGGAAAGGCGATGCGCGCAGCGTCAGAAAATAAAGAAATTGCCGGCATCATGGGCATCAGCATTGACCATGTCATTGCCCTTACTTTTGGGATTGGGTCTGCTTTAGGAGGAGCGGCAGGCCTGCTCGTGGGCATGTATTATGATGCCGTCTATGCGACGATGGGTTACTCCGCGGGATTAAAGGCTTTTACCGCCGCCATCCTGGGCGGCATCGGCAGTATCCCCGGCGCCATGGTGGGCGGCGTGGCTTTAGGCCTCGTGGAGAATTTCGGCGCCACTTATCTTGCTTCCGGCTATCGGGATGCCATTGCTTTTGGGGTACTGATTCTGGTTTTATTGTTTAAACCTTCCGGTCTCTTTTCTGCCAATATTTATGACAAGCGAGCCTAGGGGGTGAAGATGGTGACGTTCAATAAGCGATTGATCTGTTATCTGGTAATTCTGGCCCTTTTATTGGTTTTACCCTTTGTCGTCAGCAGCTCCTATATTATGCATTTAATTATTACCTTGGGAATATTCGGCATCCTGGCCCTAGGCCTGGAGATTCCTTTGGGCCTGACCGGACTGTTTTCCATGGGCCATGCGGCCTTTTATGGGATGGGGGCCTATGTATCCGCTCTCTTAGCGATGAAACTGGGCTTTAGTTTCTGGCTTTGTTTGATTTTCAGCATGACTTCAGCCGGATTAATGGGGCTGGCCCTGGGTTTTCCCTGCCTGCGCCTGAAAGGAGACTATCTGGCCATTGCCACTTTGGGTTTTGGCGAAATCTTTCGTATTTGTATGGTCAACTGGGATACATTGACCCGGGGACCCATGGGCCTGCCCGGTATTCCCCGGCCGTCCATTTTCGGCCTGTATTTTACCACGCGGATGCCCTACTATTACTTGATTCTGATTTTTTTCATTTTGGCATTTTTGATTGCCTGGCGCCTGCCCCATACTTATTTAGGACGCGCCTTCAAAGCAATCCGGGATGATGAAGACGCGGCAGGCTTTATGGGCGTTCATGTGGCGAAATATAAAATCATTGCCTTTGTCATGGGCGGCGTTTATGCCGGGCTGGCGGGCAGCTTTTACGCCCATTATATTACCTTTATCAGCCCCGATACCTTTATGTATCAGGACTCTTGCCTGGCTTTATGCATGGTATTCTTAGGCGGAGCCGGAACCATTATTGGGCCCGTGGTCGGTGCCTTTATTCTGGTCGTCATTCCGGAAGTACTGCGCTTTTTGGTGGAATGGCGCATGCTGGTAGTAGGCGTGATCATGGTGGTGATGATGATTTATCGTCCTCAAGGCGTGATGGGCAGCGGCGGGTTTAAAATCCCCTTTAAAAAACCGGGCGTTTCCCCGATGAATCAAGCTAAATGAGGGAAGATGAGTTAGGAGGGTCGTAATGGGAATTCTTACCATAGATAATGTATCCAAGCATTTTGGCGGCGTTATTGCTGTTGATAAGGTCAATACGGTGGTTGAGCCGGGCCTGATCACAAGCATTATCGGGCCGAACGGAGCAGGGAAAACCACACTTTTTAATTTGATTACCGGAGGGTATGCCCTGACAGAGGGCAGTATCAAATTTAAAGATCAGGAATTGAGCGGGCTACCCTCTCATGCGATATACGCGCTGGGAATTGCCCGGACTTTCCAGAATATCAGGCTTTTTCCCACCATGACGGTATGGGAAAATGTCATGCTGGGCCTGCAGTCAAAATTGAAGCCCAATATTTTTCAGGCTTTGCTTCCCCATCAAAGTCATCAACTGGAACGGGAAATCCGGGACAGAAGCCTGTACTATTTAGAGGTTGCCAATTTATTGAAGCGAAAAGATGAACTGTCGACGGCCCTTCCCTATGGTGAGCAGCGGCGCCTGGAAATTGCCCGGGCCTTGGTCAGTGACCCGGAAATTGTCCTCCTGGATGAACCGGCGGCCGGGATGAATGTCAAAGAAGCGAAAGACTTATTAAAATTTATTCAATGGATCAAAACGGATCTCAAAAAAACCGTCATTTTTATCGAGCACAACATGCGGGTTGTCATGTCGATTTCCGATAAAATAGTTGTGCTCGACCACGGCCGAAAGATTGCAGAAGGAACCTCCATGGAAGTGCGGGAAAATCCTCTTGTCATAGAAGCCTATCTCGGTACCAAAAAAGAGCGTCAGGCTGCTAGTTAAGAAAGGGGGAGATACTGATGCTTAGGATTGAGGAATTAGAGGTATCTTATGGCGCTATTTCTGCGGTGAAAGGCTTGTCCTTGGAATTGAACCAGGGAGAGATTGTTGCCTTGATTGGTAATAACGGCGCTGGAAAGACTTCTACCCTTAAGGCTATTTCCGGCATGTTAAAACCTAGCGGCGGCAGGGTGGAATTTATGGGAGAAAAAATCAGCGGGCTGCCCCCGCATAAAATCGCTGCCCGGGGCATTGCGCTTGCGCCGGAAGGAAGAGGCATCTTTGCCGGGTTGTCGGTACTGGAGAACCTGGAAATGGGCGCTTTTCTGCGCAAAAATAAGGAAAGCATTCAGAAAGATTTACATAAAGTATATCAATTGTTTCCCGTCCTGGAAGAACGAAAGAATCAAAAAGGAGGCACCTTAAGCGGCGGAGAACAACAAATGCTGGCCATTGGGCGAGCTTTAATGTCCGATCCCAAAGCATTGTTGCTGGATGAGCCCTCTTTGGGGCTAGCCCCTCAGGTGGTGGAATCTATTTTTGAAACGATCAAAGAAATCAACCAGACGGGCATCCCCATTTTATTAATCGAACAAAATGTCTATCTTGCCCTGGAAGTAGCGAACCGGGGTTATGTCATCGAGACGGGAGAAATTATTTTAAACGATTTGGCCCAAAACCTGTTGCATAATGAAATGGTGCAGAAGGCTTATTTAGGCATTGAAGACCAAGCTGAAGCATAAAGGCAAGAGGTGCCAGGCACTGCCTGGCACCGCGGTTTATTTTAAGTTTAGTCTTTTTAGGCGGTATTGCAGCAATTGACGGCTCATGCCTAGTTCTTCCGCTGCCCGTGCGACATTGCCTTTGGATTTTTTTAAGGCATTGATGATGAGATCTTTCTCTTGCTCTTTGATCTGACTCAAAACGGAAAGGGTATGGTTTTTCTTCACTTCTTGCTCTGTGGGTTCTATTTTCAATTCTATATTGTCTTGGCTGAATAAACCTAAATATTTTGGAATATGGCTGGGAGAAATAAATTTTTCCTGGCTGGGAATGATGTTCATGGCACATTCGATGGTATGTTTGAGCTGGCGGACATTGCCCGGCCAATGATAATTCTTGAAGGCGGAAATTACCTCGTGGTTTAGACCGGAAATGCTTTTATCCAATTGAATGTTTAAAGCCTGGATAAAATAATTGGACAGCAGTTCCAGGTCATCCAACCTGTCTCGCAGGGGAGGGAGAAACACATAAACAACGGCAAGACGGTAGAACAGGTCGGCCCTGATTTGCCCCCGTTCGATGGCGATGGTAGGGGTTACGTTACAGCTGCTGATAATTCTGGTGTCAATAGGGATTTCCTCGTTTCCCCCCAATCTGCGTACTTTCTTTTCTTCCAGCACGCGAAGCAGTTTTGCCTGCAGGGCTAAAGGCATAGAGTTAATCTCATCCAAGAATAAGCTTCCCCCGTTGGCTTGCTCAAAGAGCCCTACTCTGTTGATGGCACCGGTAAAGGCGCCCTTTACAGTCCCGAATAGGATTCCTTCCAATAGATTCTCGGGAATAGCGGCGCAATTGATCGCTAAAAATGGACCACGGGATCTCCTGCTTTCTTCATGGATGCTTTGGGCAAATAATTCTTTCCCGGTTCCCGTTTCGCCAAATATGAGGATCGGCGAATCACTCTTAGCCGCCGTTTTTGCCCAGGTGATACTTTCTAAAAACTGCTTATTCAGCCCAATTAATTGATCAAAAGTGGTATGTCTTTCCTTTTGCTGGATACTCGTGGTCTTAGACCATTTTACCGTTAATTTTTCTTGCAAATATAAAATCTTTTCTGCCATCTGGCGGAACTTGGAAAAGTCTTTTAAAATGGCGGCCGATCCCACGATTTTATTTCCGGAATAAAGAGGTACGGTACTGCAAAGAACATCAATATAGTTGCCGTTTTTCGTCGTATATTCCTGGTGATAGTCGAAGATGGGCCTTCCTTCCTCTAAAACTTTTAGCAATAAGCTGGATGTCCGGTCCAGATTATAGATCTCCGTAACATGTTTTCCCAACACCTCTGATGCCCTGTACCCTTCTAGTTTCTCCTGGGCGGAATTATAAATAAACAGGTTGCCGTGCACATCGATGCTGTGAATTCCTTCATCAATGGAATTGAGGATTTTTTCATACATATCTTTGAATAGTCGAATCTCTTCAAACTTAGCAGCAAATTCTTTTTGAGACGAATTGACTTCTGAAAAATAAATGGTCTCAAAATGAAGGGAATCAATTGATGTGGTATGCCTTCGGATGATTAATTTTTTCTTGGTATTTTTTATCTTATAGTTAACAATGTCAAAATCAAGTGATGGAATATCGGGAAACAATGAAATGAGGGGAGAGCCAATCAGGTTGCCAGAAGAATACTCCAAAAGATCGAGAAACTTTTGGTTATACTTGAGGATTTCTCCCTCTGCGTTTGTCACCACAATTCCTTCGTTTGAACCCTGCATAACCGCATCAAGAAATCTTTCATCATAATGAGAAAGCTGCTGATCTTGAGCGCCATTGATGTCTTCTGATAATGGATTGCTCTTTCTGCTCATAATTTCACCAACCTTATATACTTTTGATTACAGATCAAATAATCGATTGTATATGATTGATTTTTAGGCCATTGTTTTAGATAAAAAGAGTTTATAGCAGGGGTAACAATGATAGATTTATTCGACATCAATGTTCCGTGTCCTTTTTTAGAGACCCTTTTTTCCTTTCAATATCCCTAATTATGAAGGATTTTTCCGTAAAAGCATTTTAGTCTTTAGAAAACAGAGATATCAATGACGGAAAAGGGTTTATTTTTTGTCATTATAAAATGGCATAAAATTTGCATAATAAAAACTACATAGAAATTTATCTGTGTGCCCCTGGGCTCTGTTGGCAGGCAAAAAAGCAGTCAAAGTACCAGAGCTGTCCAGCCCTAAATTTTATGTGTACCAAACCGGCCCTTGCTGCAGTTTTGCATGTTCATGTACTAATAAGAATTCGGTGGCTATCCATCGAATCATCCCCTTTCATAGGGCCATCCATAAATGCCATTTGGATGGCCCTATTTCTCATGACCACATGACCAAAAGCAAAAATAAAAAAGTCGCCTATGCGACTTTAGGGATCAGGTTTCAGGGATTCCGAAATCTTACTTGCTATACCCATAAGGTATTATTGGGGACATTCCTGCCTCTAAGACACAGTTGGGGACATTCCTGTCCCTTGAGATAGACCAGGACTTCAGCAGGTGTGTCCCCTTACCGCTATAGGGTGACCTTGGGTATCTGTAAGCAAGCACCCAGCTTCGTTATCCAAGCAGTCTGGCACAAAGCTCCACCGCTGAAGCTGCATCGGGAGCAAATCCGTCCGCCCCGATTTCGTCGGCAAAGTCCTGGGAAATAGGAGCCCCGCCCACGATACATTTTACTTTTAAGCCTTCTTCTTTAATTAATTCAATGGTGTCTTTCATATGCAGCATGGTGGTGGTTAAGAGGGCAGACATGGCCACAATGTGCGGATGATGTTCTTTTACGGCTGCGACGAATTTTTCGGGGGCGATGTCGATGCCCAGGTTGATCACGTTAAAGCCGCCGCTTTCCAGCATCATTCCCACCAAGTTTTTGCCGATGTCATGGAGGTCGCCCTTCACGGTTCCGAGTAGGATTTTGCCTTTGCTGGGCATATCGGTATCGGCGATCAGCGGTTTGACGATTTCGATACCGGATGCCATGGATTTTGCGGACATCAGCACTTCGGGGACAAACATGTCTCCATTTTTAAACCGGGCGCCTACGACATTCATCCCGGCGATCAATCCCTGGTTGATGATTTCGAGGGGGTTGACGCCGGCGTCTACCAGTGCTTTCGTCTGTTCTTTCACCTGTGCTTCTTTTCCGGAAATAACACTTTGGGATAATGATTCAAAATTTGCCATTAAAAAACTCCTCCTCGCATGTGCTTTCTTACTCAGGTAATACAGCAAATTCTATGCCAATGGAGCAAAATGAATCTTGTTTCATGGATAGAATGAAATAATCCTAATTTTTCGTTCCTGACGCATGAGGGAATAAAACGGGATCCAAAAGTGATGAGAACGTAAAATTGTAAAATATCGGAAAGGTATGTAAAAAAATTTTCACTGAGTTTTACATCATTTTCTGTATTCGCGGCGGCCTCATTTATGTAAATATTAAAATCTTTTCAAACAGAAAGTCTTTTATTCCCTTAGAACCTTAGCACCAAAGAACTCTACCTGATTCCTTGCCAGATTCAAACAAAGTGGCATAGGATTTGCTTTTAACCGTGCATGTAAGATTCAATCTTAAGGCTTAGTTTTAAAAGCATAGTTTTATAAGGAAGCATTTATCAGAAAGGGGGCTTTGGTAAAAGAGCAGAAAGCAGGATTTGCATGAGTCGGGTTTGATGAAAAAGAAAAATAGAAAAAGACTAGGAGGTTTAACATGCTGAGAAGAAGCAACTATGTTACTAACTCGACAGTAAATTTTCGCGTATTTACGGAAGAACAATGTCAAGAACTTCATTCTGCTGCCCTGGAGATATTGGAAAGGGTCGGAGTGGAAATGCACAGCGAAAAGGCTTTAGAAGTAGCTAAAAAGGCGGGGGCCTATGTGGAGGGGAACAGAGTAAAATTTCCTGCCGCATTAGTGGAAAAGTGCATCCGCAGTGCACCCTCAAGAGTCGTTTTGTCTGACCGGGAGGGGAATAGAACCATGTTTTTGGAAGGGAACAGGTTTTATTTTGGACCCGGGCCAACCGTTACCTATACCATAGATCCTATTACCGGGGAAAGAAAAGTGCCCACCTATGCGGATGCTTGCCGTGCTTCCAGGGTGATGGATGCCTTGCCGAACATTGATTATCAAATGGACTTTGGTACGATCAGGGATGTGGAGACGAAAATTCTGGACGTTTATTTGTTCGAAGCCATGCTGAAGAATTCTGCCAAGCCGATTGTTCACTGGGCCTATAATACCAAGAACTGCCAGGCTATGATCGATATGGCGGCTGAAGTAGCAGGCGGTTTGCAGAACCTGCAGGCCAATCCCACTTTTGCCATTTACACAGAACCGGTAACTCCGCTGGTACATGAATTTAACGCCTTGGATGTTGCCATGCTCATGGCGGAAAATAATCTGCCCGCCATCTACACACCTGCTCCCCAAGCTGGGGTTACTGCCCCGGCGACTTTAGCGGGGACTATTGTCGTTTCCCTGTGTGAATCCTTAAGCGGTTTAGTGATTCACCAAACTGTGCGAGAAGGTGCTCCTTTTGTCATGGGCGGTGTGATCACCATTATGGATATGGCCTCGACCCAAATCACCTACGGTTCCCCGGAATTTATGCTTTTGGCTGCCGGCTTGTCCGAAATGGCCCATTATTATCAGATTCCCATGTTTAGCACCGCCGGTTGTTCCGATGCCAAGACCTGTGACGGACAGCATGCCCTGGAAATTTCCCAGAACATCTTAATGGCTGCCTTGAGCGGAGGAAATCTGATCCATGATGTGGGCTACATTGAATCCGGCATGTGCACTTCCCTGCAATCTTTAGTGATTGCCGATGAAGTAATCGGACAGGTAAAACGTTTGGTGCGCGGGATCGAAGTAAATGAAGAGACCCTGGCTTTGGATGTGATCGCCAAGGTGGGTCCGGGCGGGAACTTTATGGCAGAAGAGCATACCTTTGAAAACTTCAAGAAAGAATGGTTCTTCCCCAGTTTACTGAACCGGCGGAGATTCGTGGATTGGGAAGCAGCCGGCAAGCCGACTCTCACAGACAACGCGCAGAAAAAGCTGCTCGATATCATTGAAAAGCACCAGCCCAAACAATTGGATGAAAAAACACAGGCCAAATTAAGAGCGATTGTGGAAAGCCTGAAGTAATTCTGTTTTGCTGCGGAACGTGAAAATATGCCAGGATAAATTAAAAGGAGGAAAACAAAATGAGTCAGATCCCGGAATTAGATCTTACGGATCGTAATTGGGTAGCAAAGTATATTGACCTTGGAAAGGAAGTATTATACCTGACCCAGCAAGAAGTAATCGGCATGGGACTAACCCAGGAAGATATTTTAAAGCTTACCGAGCATGCTTTAATTTCTCATGGGAAAAAAGAATACGAAATGCCGGCGAAAATCGGTGTGCATCCCCTGCCGGAGGTCTTCTTTCATGCCATGCCTGCCTACGTACCGTCTAAGAATGCCTGCGGCATGAAGTGGATTGAGTGCTATCCGTACAATATTCAAAGGTTTCAACTCCCTCAGACCACCGGCCTTTTGATTCTGAATGATATCGCCTCCGGTGTTCCCATGGCGATTATGGATTGTGCCTGGATTACAGCGATGAGAACCCCTGCCGTTACAGTTTTGGCTGCCGCTGCGCTCCATCCGGACGCGGAAACCTTCGGTATGTTCGGTTGCGGTGTTCAGGGCATCGAACATGTCAACTATGTTGTTCATACCCTGAAAAAACTGAAGAAAATCTATATTTACGACATTAATGAAGCTGCCATGGATAACCTGATTAAAATCTGCCAGCCTAAACTGGATGTGCCGATCGTGAAAGGGACGCCGGAAGAAATCGCTAAGAGTTGTGAAGTGATGTCTTCCGCTACCATCATCATCAAAGAATGCCTCTCTGTCGTAAAAGACGAATGGGTTTCCCAAGGCCAAACGATTCTGCCCGCCGACCTGAATACCTTCTGGGACCCTGTTACACAGCGGAGAGCGGACAAATATATTGTGGACAGCATTGCGGAACATGAACTGTTTGCCGGCATGGGCTACTTCCCGGATGGATTGCCCAAGGTTTGCTGTGAGACCGGGGAAGTCCTGGCCGGAATTGCCAAAGGGAGAGAAAACAAGGACCAATTGATCGTATGCAGCAACATCGGCATGTCTGTTTGTGATGTGGTTGTGGCCAGGGAGGTCTTCAACCGGGCTCTGGAAAAAGGCGCGGGAAGAAAATTACCCTTATAACTGCCAGTCTCTTTTCACCATGGATCAACCGCTGTGCAAAGCCATCAAACTGGGCAAAAATCTATTGATGGCAGAAGTGATGGCTTGCACAGCGAAATGATGCCGATTCCTTGTACGGCGGCGCTTTTATCAAAAGGAAAGGAGGAAAATTGTTCAAGCCTTGTTCGTGGCAAAAAAAGAGAGGGGGATCTACATGGACAAGAACAAAAAATTCATTCCTAAGACCATAGAGGAAGTGACAAAAGACTTTGGGCTGCTAGGCCGGGTTGATCCGGCGGTATTCATTATTTCTGCCGTTTTGATCGGTATTTTCGTGATTTGGGGAGCTATTGACACCAAAAGCTTAATGACATACGCAAATGCGGGGTTGGCTTATATCACTAAGAGATGGGGCTGGCTCTACATGTCCGGTACTTTGTTTTTTGTCTTCTTTTGTATCTTTATGGCCTTCAGCAAATTCGGGAAGATTAAGTTAGGCAAACCGGATGATGTTCCTGAGTATTCCACAGCCTCATGGATTTCTATGTTGTTTGGCTGCGGTATTGCGGTAGGACTGGTTTACTGGTCCGTGGGAGAACCGCTTTACCATTACTACGCCGGGCCTTCCTATGCCGGAACAGCGGGAAGCACCCATGCGGCAGAATGGGCCATGGCGATATCTTTCCTTCACTGGGGCATCAGCCCCTGGTGCATTTACCTGGTTTGCGGCCTGGCCATGGGGTTGATTATCTATCGGAAAAACATGCCGGCCCTGGTCAGTTCCTGCTTTTATCCGATTTTTGGAGACAAAATTTATGGACCTCTGGGAAAAGCGATTGATATCAGCGTGCTGGTGGCGACCATTTTTGGCACAGCCACTTCAGTAGGGTTAGGTACTCTTCAGTTTAATGCCGGCCTCAACTGGTATTTCGGCGTGCCGAATACAGCTACTTGGAACGTGATTTGTCTGGCTGTGGTGGTTTTCTGTTATCTTTGCTCCGCCTGCCTCCCCATCGAAAGAGGAATTCGGATTGGCTCCAATGCCAGTATGATTGCTTGTATGGGGCTGTTATTGTTTGTCTTTATCCTTGGCCCGACTACCTTCATTTTAAACAACTTTGTCAACGCCTTAGGCCTTTATGTGCAAAATTTTATCACCATGAGTCTATTTTTGGATCCGGTCAAACAGGAAGGCTGGGTTGGCGGTTGGACCATTTTTTACTGGGCCTGGTGGATTGCCTGGGCTCCGGCGGTAGGCATGTTTATCGCCAAGATTTCCAAGGGGCGCACGATCAGAGAATTCTTTATCGGTGCCATGTTTGCTCCCTGCCTGATTGATATGGTCTATTTCTGCGTGTATGGTTCTACCGGTCTTCATTTTGAATTAATGGAAAAAACGAAGAATTTAATCTGGGCGGCGGTGCAAAAGGATGTCCCCACCGGGCTCTATTCATTGCTGGGCCAGTTTCCCGGAGGCAGCCTGGTAGGTATTGTCAACCTTTTTGTCATCTTTACCTTCTTTGTGGTGTCCGCTGATGCCATCACCATTGTGCTGGGGATGCTGTCCAGCGGAGGAAATCCTGAACCCAAGACCAGCCTAAAGATTTTTTGGGGCATATTAATGGGGGCGGTTACCGGAGTTTTAATGCTGGCCGGCGGCCTGGGCCCTATGCAAACGGCGTCAATTCTTGCGGTTTTTCCCGTCATGTTTATCATGCTGGGGATGTGTTACGTGATTGGAAAATTTGTCAAAGAAGAGATCACTTTTTACGAGCCGACATCCAAAGAGTATGTGCAGGATAAACAGGAAGTTGTGCATCCGGGAACGGGACAAACTGTTTAACCTGACGAGCATCATTCTGACCCCTCAAAAAAATTTCCCCGGCTTAATGCCGGGGAAATTTTTATTTAACGATATATTTTATAGTTGAATGTACGGCCTGGGATCAAAACCTTTGGCAACCAGCACATCCACAAGTTTCTGGTCCGTTTCTTTTTCGAGGGCCGGTTTTTCATAAGCGGCAAGCATTTTTTCCACCCTATTCTGGATGTGTTCTGCCAACAGTTCGTTAGGATCTGTCATGACCCTGCCCCGCAAGCTGATTTCAGGCAGGAAGGGTTCTTTTCTGCAGTTTTCCATAGTATGCTCGGTGCCCAGGAAATGGCCGCCGATGCCGACTTCTTTTATCACCTGCACTGCTAACGTATCTTGAGAAATATGAATCCCCTGAATAAATCTTTTGACCATGCCGATAATTTCCAAGTCGACGATAAATTTTTCATAAGACATGGAATTGTAACTATCGAGAATTCCCGCGCTGTGAATGATGAAATTAGTTCGGGCCTGGGCGGTGGCCATCAAAGTCATCATGCTTTCGTAACCGCTTTGGACGGAAAGGCTTTTGGCATCGGAAAGGGCGCCTCCTCCCCGGCAGGGAAGGCCGTATGCTTTGGCTAATCGGGCACTGATTGTATAGCACAAAGCCCCCTCAGGAGAGCCGATGGCAATACTGCCTGTTTTCATGTCGGCGGTAGTGGTTTGATTACCGTATAAGACTGGGCTTCCCTCTCTGATCATTTGAGCAACAGCGATGCCCGTGAGAATTTCCGCATTACTCAAAGCAATGGTGCCGGCCAGGGTAACCGGACCTGTTGACCCGGCCATGGTACATGAGGCAATTACTACCGGTTGCCCTATTTTAACATATTCCATCATATTCTCCAGCATATTGGTATCAATAATTAAAGGACTGTTCATGTTGATAATGGTCATAACTCTGGGTTTCCTGATCAGTTCTTCTTTACCCCCAAAGGCCAGAGCCGCCATTTCCAGGATTGTTTGTGCTTCATTCAGCTCACCGGTGCCTGCCATCAAACATTTGTCCGAACCGGATAAAGATAAGTAGAACATCACCGGTCGGGACTTGATACTTACCATGTCGGTAGGCTGTACCACAACTCCGCCGTTAATATTGTGGTATTTGCTTTGGTGAAATAATTTGATAAAGTTTACATAATCACGCATGAGGGCAGGACGGACTTGACCGTTTTCCTCTATCACCGAGGGAGCCCCATATCCGGGGGCAAATTCAACCTTGTCCCCGCCCAGAAACATATCATATTGGGGATTGCGGGCGTAGACGGTAAAACCGGAAGGAGCTTTTTTCACCCATGCCATCAATTGTTCTTCGGAAAAATAGGCAGTTTCCCCGACAACCTTAATCCCGTTTCTTTTCACTAAGTTAAGTACTTCATGATGGAGAATTTTTATGCCGCATTCTGCCAGCAACTGCATTGAGGCATCATGAATTTTTCTTAAGTCTTCCTGCACGTTGTGTTTCCCCCTTTTATCAATAATTTTTGGAGAGCGCCTAAGCGTTACGAGGTGCTTTAATCATTCCATAAAACGCTGCAAAAAGTCTGTCATACCATCCATAGGTTTAAAAAGCAAATTTTGTGCCAAAAAATCCGATTATGAATTAAAAAAAGGTTTGATCCTTTAGGCCGGGACGCGGAAGAATAAAGAATGTGTGATGAAATTAGACTTTTTAGCGTCATTTTTTATGCTAAAATAGAAAAAGATTGTAAAAAAATTTTAACTTACTTTTACAATTTTGACACAGATACATCAAGAATTTTTCCTGAACAGGGAAAAGTGAATTTTTTCGCATGAATAAACATGGTTTCTCATGAAATAATGAAAGGGTGAAGGAATAATTTTGCAGATGTGGAATTAATGGAAGGATGAAAGGGTAGCGGGTAGAAAATAACCTCACAGGGGGAAATTATGAATAAGGAATTAGGTCAGAAAATTAAAGAAGTCAGAACCTCCAAAGGAATGACTTTAAAGGACCTTAGTGAAAAAACCAACTTGTCCATCAGTTTTTTATCCTTGGTAGAAAGAGGGTTGGCATCCATCGCCATTGCCTCCCTGCAATCCGTGGCAGAAGTGTTGGGGGTGGATCTGGCTTATTTTTTCAGTATGCCGAGTAAACACGAAAAAATGATTTGCCGCAGTTATGAACAAGAAGCTGTGCTTGTGGAACACTCTAAGAATGTTTATTGCAGTTTGGCCAGCAATTTTGAAGATCAAAAAATGGATCCCATGTTTACCATCTTGCTTCCCGGCCAGCAGAGGTCGGATATTGCTCCCGTTACCCATCATGGGGAAGAATTTTGCTACGTCCTGGAAGGGATCTTGACGTATATGATTGAGGATAAGGAATATGAACTTTATCCCGGGGACAGTATCCATATTCCTTCTTCCATCCCGCATAATTGGGCGAATTTTACCAATAAATTAGTTAAAGTCATCATCGTAGTCTCTCCCAAGATTTTTGAGTAAGAAACCAGGCTGGCAAAAGCTTAGCTTGCCGGAAAATGAAGATGAGGTCAATTACCGTGAAATAGGCCCAAATGGATTCTGAGGGCCTATTTTTTGTTGGCATGACTTTTGCAATATTATTTGACAGCGAAAAGACTTTGATGGTCCGAGGACTTTTTTCGGGCCCTGAAATTGATAAAAAAGGTAAAAAATCTGAATTTAAAATAAATTTTATATTACTCAAATCACGGGCAGGAAAACGGACTTTTTCGCCGTATTATTTTATATAATTTTAATATAAGTAAATTTAGGATAAAAAATTTTAAGATAGTAAAAATATTGGAATTTTGTCTAAATTTTGACTATTTAATCCTGGACCTATTTATTGCAATAATAATTCTAACTATAGGAGGAAAAGAAAGTGGCATCAACTTATCAAAAAAGAAGGAGCAATCTGCTAAAATCCATGGCTGATCAGGGGATTGAGAAGGTGATCGTAGGAAAGCCCCTGAATATTTATTATTTTACCGGCATTATGATCAACCCCTATGAAAGATTTGTGGCGCTATTGCTGGATAGCAAAGATGATCATTGCTCTATGATTTTGCCCAGCCTGGAAAAAGAAATTGCCTCCGTAAAAGGGATCCCCGAAATATTGCACCGGGATGACGAGGATCCAGTGCTGAAATTGCTGGAAGCTTTAGAAGGGTGCAACACCCTGGGGGTGGAAATGGACTACTTCTCCATGAAATTGGGGGGGCAGTTCAACGAGCAGCTGCCCAACATGAAATTAATAGACGCGAGTAAGCTGATTGGCAATCTGCGCATCTACAAAGACCAGGAAGAGATTGAGAAAATTCATCAGGCAGCCAGGTACGGAGACCAGGCCTTGGATGAAACGAGAGATTTAATTCGAGCAGGACGTTCAGAAAAAGATATTCAGTTTGCCCTCTTCCACGCCATGTCGGCTAAGCCGGGAGTTGTTACCGATTCCTATGTGATCCAGGTTTTAGGCGGGGAAAGAACGGCAAATCCCCACGGGTTCTGCGCAGATTATGTGTTCCAAAAAGGCGATGCCGTTGCTCTGGATTACGGGGTGTACTATGATCGATATTGGTCCGATTATTGCAGGACATTCTTTATTGGAAAACCGCATCCTCGTTTAGAAACCATTTACAAAATCGTCTTGGAAGCCCAATTGGCTGCCATCGAACAGGTTCGTCCCGGGATCCCGATCAAAAAGGTAGACCTGGCCGCCCGGCAAATTATTGAAAAAGCAGGCTTCGGCGAATTCTTCATTCATCGGACCGGGCACGGCATTGGCCTGGATATTCATGAATATCCCAAGGTGCACCAGCAAAATGAGGATATTTTGGAAGAGGGGATGGTATTTACCATTGAGCCGGGAATTTATCTGCCCCAATTTGGCGGGGTACGCATTGAGGATGACGTCGTGGTGACAAAAAACGGTGTCCAGGTATTGAACAGTTATCCGAAAGATTATCACAGCATGATTCTTGCATAAGGCTTTCCTTTGGCCCTGTCTTCGTACGATCCTTTTTTCACCTGAAAGTTTTGGAGGCCGGGAGAGGATATTTTAAAATTGAGAGGAATATTTTCATTATTGTGACATTTTACTCAAGGGCAGCGGCAACATAAATAGCCGTACAAGGGGAGGTGAAAAAATGAGCAAATACGTTCTGAAAAGGATTCTAATCGTCTTTCCCACATTGCTTGCCATCATTTTTATTGTGTTTGGCACCATGAACTTAACTCCGGGTGACCCGGCCCAGGTGATCCTGGGACAACAAGCGACCCCTGAGGCTGTGAAGAAGCTTAATCATGAGCTGGGATTTGACCGACCTTTTCTGGTCCGGTACGGGGATTATGTAGTCAAGCTTGTTCAGGGAGACATGGGAAAATCTTATGTCAACGGCAGGTCGGTATTTGAGGAAATAGCTTCCCGTTTTCCCACCACTGTTAAGCTGGCCGCCTTTGCCATCTTGTTAGCTGTGCTGATCGGTATTCCCCTGGGTATTTTAGCGGCGGTCAAACAATATAGTGTATTTGATATCTTGGGCACTTCCGCCGCCATGTTTATGGCGTCGATGCCGCAATTCTGGTTTGGACTGCTGTTAATCCTGCTGTTCGCACTGACGCTAGGGTGGCTCCCTTCTAACGGTACAGATACCTGGCTGGGTTATATCCTGCCCGCATTTACCCTGGCGATTCCAGTGTCGGCCTCCATCCTACGTATGACCCGGACCACAATGCTGGAGACGCAAAGACAGGACTATATCCGTACTGCCCGGGCGAAGGGACAGACCGAGTGGAAAATAGTATTCCACCATGCCCTGAAAAATGCTCTGCTGCCGGTGGTTACGGTGGCGGGGATGGAGTTCGGATGGCTTTTAGGAGGCGCGGTGGTGATCGAAACCGTCTTCTCCATCAACGGAGTGGGTAAATTAATCATCGACTCCATCAGGATGAAAGATGTTCCTCAAGTGACGGGTTGCGCCCTGTTTCTCGCCTTTTTCTTCATGATGGTGATGCTGCTTGTTGATATTCTTTATGCCTATATCGATCCCCGCATCAGGGCGCGATATCAAAAAGGTTAGACTGAGGAGAGGGAAGTCGAAATGAATACTACAACGGAAACTACAACCATTTCCATCAAGAAAAAGTATAAGAAGAAAAGCAGGTTCAGGGATACCTGGAAGCGGATGAAAAGGAACAAGATTGCCATGTTCGGCCTGACCATATTTGCCGTGATCCTGTTTTTCACCATATTTGCCGACCTGATTGTGCCCTACCAGGCAGCATTGGAGCAGAACATCGCCATCCGTCTGCAGCCTCCTACGGCGGACCACTGGTTTGGTACCGATGTATTTGGCCGGGATATGTTTGCCCGCATTATCCACGGCACGCGCAACTCCCTGATCATGGGCATCGGCGCCGTGATTGTAGGCATTTCCCTGGGCGGCCTCTTTGGTGCAGCGGCAGGATACTACGGCGGGATCATCGATATGATCATCGGCCGGGTGATGGACACGATTATGTGTATTCCCTTTATGTTGATGGCCCTGGCCATTGTAGCGGCACTGGGACCGGGACTGGTGAATGTATTGATTGCCCTGATGCTGTCCATGGTTCCCTACTATACCCGGGTGATCCGCTCGGCCATCTTAACGGTGACCGGGCAGGATTTCATTGAAGCGGCCAAAGCATGCGGCACTCCGGACCGGTATATTATCCTGAAGCATATTCTGCCCAATGCTATTGGTCCCGTGATTGTGCAGACCACAATGTCGGTGGGCAGCATGATCATTTGGGCAGCGGCCATGAGCTTTCTGGGCATGGGCATCCAGCCCCCCACTCCTGAATGGGGCTCCATGCTTTCCGAGGGCAAAGACTATATGCTCTATTCACCTCATCTCGTCATATTTCCCGGCATGGCCATTGTTTTGACCGCGCTTTCCATTAACCTGATGGGCGACGGGCTGAGAGACGCCCTGGACCCCAGACTAAAGGATTGAGGTGGATAGGATGGATGACAAGCTTTTAGAGATAAAAAACCTCAGTGTAATTTATAAAACCGATGAAGCCATTGTGCATGCGGTCAATAGAATCAATTTCGAGATCGGCACGAAGGAGACGATCGGACTGGTCGGTGAAACCGGAGCAGGAAAGACCACAACTGCCCTGGCGGTCATGCAGCTTCTTCCGGAGCGGACCGGAAGCATTTCCGAAGGCGAGATATTCTTTAAAGGAGAGAACCTCTTAAAAAAATCCAAAAACGAAATGAGACTGACGCGGGGGGCCAGAATGTCTATGATTTTCCAGGATCCCATGACATCCCTGAATCCCATTGTCCCCGTAGGGGAGCAGATCAAAGAATCCCTGGAGATCCACAATCATGATAGAAAGAATAAAAAAGAGCTGGAAGCCCGGGTGGATGAACTGCTTACCCTGGTGGGGATCCAGCCCAGGAGAAAAGGGGAGTTTCCCCATCAATTCTCCGGGGGCATGAAACAGCGGGTGGTGATAGCCATTGCCCTGGCATGCAATCCCGAGCTACTCATCGCCGATGAGCCCACCACTGCTCTTGACGTTACCATCCAGGCCCAGGTACTGGCGCTAATGGCAGAACTTAAAGAAAAGCTGAATACTTCCATGATTATGATTACCCACGACTTGGGTGTCGTAGCGGAGACCTGCGACAAAGTAGCGATCATGTATGCGGGAGAGATTGTAGAAAGAGGGACGGTACAAGATATATTTGAAGGAGAGCAGCATCACCCCTATACCCTGGGCCTTTTTGGCTCCATCCCTGATCTTGAGATCGAAACGCCCAGGTTGAGCCCCATAGACGGATTGATGCCCGACCCGACCAATCTGCCCACCGGCTGCAAATTCCATCCCAGATGCAAATCATGTATGGAGATCTGTAAACAAAGGCAACCCGAGGCATATTCCTTTGATGCGCATGTCATCGCCTGTCATCTCTATGCTAAGGAGGTATAAGCAGTGGAGCCATTACTCAAAACCAAAGATCTAAAAAAATATTTCAAAGTAAACAGCGGCCTTCTTCATGCGGTAGATGGGGTGAATATTGAGATCAAAGAAGGGCAAACCTTAGGTGTCGTCGGTGAGTCGGGCTGCGGCAAATCCACACTGGGGAGAGTAGTGCTGCGGCTTTTAGAAGCGACTTCCGGCGAGGTGCTTTTTCAAGGCGAAAACATCCTCAAATATGACCGGCAGGAAATGCAGAACATCCGCCGGCAAATGCAAATCATCTTTCAGGACCCTTTCTCCAGCCTGAATCCCCGCATGTCGGTATTTGACCTGATTGCCGAACCCCTGGTCATGAACCATATCTATAAAAATAGCCGGGAAATGACGGAAAAAATACTTAGCCTCATGGAGACGGTGGGACTGGCGGAACGCTTTGTCAATACCTATCCCCACGAGATGGACGGGGGACGCCGGCAGCGGGTAGGCGTGGCCCGGGCCCTGGCCTTAAGCCCCAAATTCATTGTTTGCGATGAGCCCGTATCTGCCCTTGATGTGTCGATACAGGCCCAAATTCTAAATCTGCTCATGGACTTGCAGGAAGAAATGAAACTGACCTACATGTTCATTACCCATGACCTTTCCGTAGTCAAGCACATTTCCAATGAAATCGCCGTGATGTACCTGGGACAATGTGTAGAACGGGCAGAATCAAAAGAATTATTTAAAAACCCCATGCATCCATATACCAAAGCACTGCTTTCGGCCATACCGGTGCCCAGGCTGACGGGCAAGAAAGAGAGAAAAATTATCCGTGGTGAGGTATCGGATCCCATTAATCCCAAGCCGGGCTGCCGATTCGCTTCCCGGTGCGATTATTGCACAGACAACTGTCTGGGACAGGATATTCCGCTGAAAGACCAGGGCAACGGTCATTTTGTGGCATGCCGTCTTTATCCGTGATCCAAACAGCCTTCAGGCTGGGGATATAAAAAAGAGGGGGTTAAAAATTTATGAGAAGAAAAATGGCATTGCTATTGGTTGCTTTCATGATTGCCGCATTCTTCACAGGATGTGGTCAGAAAACAAATGAACCGGCGGCGACGGCAGATCAAGGGAAAGCGGATAAAGAGTTAGTCGTCGGGGTGGTAAAAGCCAATTCCAATTTTGATCCCTATGGTTCCTACGGAGACGAAACTTATGGCCATATGCAGGTTTACGACACCCTGGTGCTCAAAGACAAAGATGGAAAAATGGTGCCCTCCCTGGCAGAAAAGTATGAGGTTTCTCCGGATGGCAAGACCATTACCTTCTATCTCAGAAAGGGCGTCAAGTTTTCCAATGGCACAGAGTTTAAGGCATCAGATGCCAAGTTTTCTATTGATCAAGGAATTAAATCTTCCTACACCAGTTGGGCGATGGTGAGCGCTGCGGGCTGCGATGTGGTTGATGATTATACCATCAAAGTCTACTTGAAGAAACCGGATGTCAGTTTCCTGGAAAGATTGACCTGGATTTACTTAGTCAGTGAAAGCGCATATCAGCAATACGGTGACCAATATGGCAAAACGGTAGAATCCACGATTGGAACCGGCCCATATATCCTGAAAGGGTGGCAGCCTGGAACGGAATGTGACTTTGAAGCGAACTCCAGCTATTTCCGGGGTGCGCCTGGGATCAATAAGGTCATATTCAAGACCATATCTGATCCCAATGCCGCCGTAATTGCCTTGCAAACAGGCGAGATCGGATTGTATTTGAAGGATGTTCCCGGTATGGCTGTGGAGACCCTTTCCAATAACGATAAAGTAACGCTTACGCCTTTTTCGTCCTATGTCTTTATGGACGTCCTGATGAATTGCAAAACCGGTCCCTTTGCCGATGTGAAGCTGCGCCAGGCGGTAGCTTATGCGGTTGATCGGGAAAAGATGCTCCAGGTGGGCACCGAGGGTCAAGGGACGATTGTGGATTACCCCGGCGGTCCGGATTATATCGGCAATCCCAACCTGAAAACATGGTATCAAATGGATCTGGAGAAAGCAAAGCAGCTGGTTAAGGAGGCGGGCATGGAAGGAAAAACCGTGACGATTAAAACCATGGACACAGACCCGTGGCCGAAACTTGCGACCGCATTGCAGGATGATTTGAGCAAGATCGGTTTGAATGCAAAAGTGGAGCAATTAGAGATCAATGCTTACAGCGATAAAATATGGCAGAAAAAAGACTATGAAATCGCCATTTCCCGGTACTGGTCCGGTACCAAGGATATGAGCGAAACCATGGGATTGCTGGAAACGGGTGGGAGCATGAACCATTGCCAATACTCCAACCCTGCGATTGACCCATATTTGACGAAGGCTTCCGCGGAAATGGACACAGAGGTCAGAAAGCAGCTTTATACCGAGGCCATCAAGATATTTACCCAGGACATTCCCCTGATTCCCCTCTATTATACGCAAGGGACCAGAGCATATACCAAGGGCTTGACGGTTGATGCAGGTAATGTCCAATATGATCATATTTATGACTATCGGTGGAACGACTAAAGCGGATCATGTTAAACCTATGTAAATTGTGTGCTTCAAGGCGGAAGGAGGGAAAAATGGCTCGGATACGCATCGTAACCGAAGTCGGCGATATCGTTGCCGATCTATATGAAAATCAGGCACCTAAAACCGTAGGCCATTTCCTGTGCTACGTAGATGAAGGCTACTATAACGGTGCAACCTTTTACCGGACAGTGCGGTCGGCGGACAATCAGCCGAATAATGAGGTTAAAATTGACGTGATTGAAGGCGGGTATTACAACGATTATTATGATCAGGCCATGAGGGTAGATATGATTGAAGGTAGGCCTTATGACGACAGTAAAGGAAGAAAGGGCCCTCATCCCCCGATTATGCTGGAATCAACAAAGGAAACAGGGATTAAACATGTTGACGGTGCCATTTCTTTAGGACGTACCACGCCGGACTGTGTAGACGACAATATCGTGATTTGCGTGGGCGACCAACCGGCACTGGATGCAGGGGGAATGCGCCATCCGGACGGCTTGGGGTTTCCTGCTTTCGGCAAAGTAGTAGGGGGCATGGAAGTGGTCCGAAACATCCACGCCATGAAGGCGGAAGGGCAAAAGATTATCTCCGAGGTTAGGATTTTGTCTATCGTCCGTGAATAACGGCATCCCGTTTTTAACCTGACTAACTTGGCGTAAGTCTCCCGCCATCAGCGGTCAGGGGACACAGTAATTGGGGACATTCCTCTGTAAGAGGTGTGTCCCCTGACCGCTGCAGGAATGCCCCCAAATATGCGGGAGTCAAACGCCAACTAAGTCATGCATTTGCAGTTCTAAAATTCAGATGGAGTAAAAGAATCTCCATCTGAATTAAGAACTTGCTTCAATCAGAACCCAGCTTAGCCTGAAGTAAAGGTTAGGAGTCAGCAGGGAGGAACGTTGGCTTCTTCTGTACGAGGGCGGTAAGTTGCTTGCACCCATCCCGGAGCATTCCGGATTCTGACTACTCGAGCAGTAGCTATGATCTAGGCGGCGTCAAGCTGTTAGATAAAAATGAGGAGGAGAAGAATATGAAGAGAAAAATGGTATTGCTATTGGCAGCTCTTATGATTGCTTTATTTGCTGCAGGGTGCGGCGGCAATCAGGATAGCGGTTCCACAAGTGAGCAGACTCAGTCCGCTGCGGACAAAGAGATGGTTGTGGGTATTCCCAAAGTTACGGATAGTTTTGATTACTACAATACTGCCAACGGTTTTGAAAGCATCAGTATGCTCCAAGTTTATGACACTCTTGTGATCAAAGACAGCGACGGCAAAACAGTTCCTTCCCTGGCAGAAAAATATGAAATTTCTCCTGATGGCAAGACCATTACTTTCTATTTACGAAAAGGCGTTAAGTTTTCCGACGGTACCGAGTTTAAAGCATCCGACGCCAAATACTCCATCGACCAAGCCATGGCATCATCCTGGACTTCCTGGTGCTATGTGTCTGTTCAAGACTGTCAGATTGTTGATGACTATACCATTAAAATCAATATGAAAACACCCAATGTAGGCTTCCTGGAATATTTGGCCAACTGCATGTACAGTGCTATGCTCAGTGAAAATGCCGTTAAAAAATATGGTGCGGACTATGGGAAGTCGGTCGAGGCGATCGTGGGGACCGGGCCCTATATCCTGAAAGAGTGGAAGCCGGGTCAAGAGTGCGTCTATGAGGCCAACCCCAACTATTTTAAAGGCGCACCGGCGGTCAAAAAAGCCAGGCTCAAGACCATTACCGATGTGAATGCCGCCATTATTGCTCTGCAAACCGGCGAGATCAATGCCTACTTTAACGACATTCCCGGCATTAATTATGATGCCGTTGCCCAGACGGATAAGCTGAATATGGTCACCTACCCGTCCACCATTTTATTTCAATGTATGATGAACACGAAAACCGGATTATTTACCGACGTTCGTTTGCGCCAAGCCGTGGCTTATGCGGTTGACCGCCAGCAAATGCTGACTGTTGGCGTAGAAGGCAAGGGTGCGGTAGCGGACTACCCGGGTAACCGCCAAGGCTATACGGAAGGAGACCCGGTTCTTAAAGATACCTGGTATCCGGTGGATTTGGAAAAAGCGAAACAATTGGTAAAAGAAGCCGGCATGGAAGGCAAGCCGGTCACCATTAAGACCTATGCTACCGATCCCTATCCCAAGCTTGCTACCATCCTTCAGGATGCCCTTACCAAGATTGGTTTAAAGGCGGAAGTGCTGCAGATGGAGCGAAGTGCCTTTATCGACGACGTAACAGTGAAAGGAAACTTTGAAATAGCTGTTTGCCGCTGGGCGGCTGGTACAAAAGACATGGACGAGATCATGTTTGGCAGTTTCGCTACTGCCAGTATTGGCCCTGCCGGCAACTGGAGCTTATACTCCAATCCTAAGGTGGATGAACTTCTCGTGCAGGCGCAAGGGGAAACAGATCCCGAAGCGAGAAAACAACTTTATGCTGAGGTTATTAAAATTTTAGACCAGGATGTACCGGAGATTCCCCTCTATTATCCAAACGGCAGCCGTGCTTATTCCAAGGAATTGGTTGCTGATCAGGGAAGTGTAGAATACGACAGGCTCTTCGACTATTCTTGGAGCAACTAAACCTAAGCATGCGAACCAGTATGATAGAGACCCAATAACCCCCCTCTTGATGATAGATAACGTCGCATGGGATATTGCGGCGTTATCTATCAATTAAACTAACTTCTGAGTCGGTTTTATCAACGAGGCCAAACATGGAACGACGGATACTTTCATGGCGAATTTTTTGAAAGGGGCAAAGGAATATGGTAAAGGCAGATACTAAATTCTTTCAGATCTTGCCGGACCAGGAAATTGATCAGATTCACCAGGCCAGCCTTTACATTTTAGAGAATTTTGGGGTACGCGTGGATGACCCCCAATTAAGGAATGAGCTGTATACAAGAGGCTGTGAGATTGAACGGGACCGGGTAAAATTTAAAGGGGACTTAATCCGGCAGGTGATTGACAATGTAACCCGGGAAATTACCTTTACCGGCCGGTCAGGAAAAAAATCGGAGGTGAAACCGGGCCATGTGATTGCCCATTCTACCGGGGGAATACCCGCCATGCTCGACGGGGAAACGGGCCGGAAAAGAAATGCCCGGCTGTCCGACTTTATCCAGGCGATGCGACTCGTGGATCATCTGGACCAGTTGGATATGCCCTGCGCCTTGTTGTATCCGGAAGATGTACCGGCCCAAATCAGCCAAATCAGACAATTGGAACATATGCTGAAATATTCTACGAAGCCGATCTATGGACCTGGCGTATCCTCCGCCGGGGAAGCCAAATATATTGTGGAATTGTTCCGGGTCTTTGCCGGCACCGGTGCTTCATTGACAGAGAATCCCATCGGGTTAGTGGGCATCTCTCCGGAAAGCCCCTTGTATTTTCCTCAGGAAATCACCGATACCATGAAGTTTATTATTGCAGCGGGTATTCCCACCGTGATTTTGTCCGCTCCGGTAGCCGGCATTTCAGGTCCTCTGACCATTGCCGGAGGAATTGCCCAAATGAATGCGGAAATATTGGCCTTTGCTGCCATTGCCTATTTTATCAATCCCCAAACCCCTTTGATTTATGGTTCCCGGCTAAACTACCCCAACATGAAAAACGGCACTTCCATTTGGGGCCTTCCTGAAGTGGGGATCGGCAATGTGGCTGTGGCCCAGCTTGCCCGCCGGTACGGATTTCTAACAGATGTCTATGGCTTGTCCTGCACCTCCTGTACCTTCGATAATCAAACGGGATATGAAAAGGCGATTAACGCTATTTTACCTCTGATCGCAGGAGCGCATATGTTTTCCGGTTTTGGCAGCATGGCCAATTTAATCGTGGCCTCTTACGAACAATTGGTCATCGATAACGAAACCTTTGCCATGCTCCGCAAAGTGAAGCGAGGAATGGAAGTGAATCCGGATACCTTGGCATTAGATGTGATTTCCAGCGTTTTGCACGGGGGTACTTTCCTGGAACAGGAGCATACGGTACGCCATTTAAGAGCCGGAGAGATATTTATGCCCAAACTGGGTTTTGATCACGCATGGAGCGAATGGGAAGCCACCGGGAAAAAAGATATTCGCATCAAGGCGAGAGAAGCCGTAAAAGAAATCTTAGTCAATGACCGGTTTGAACCTCTTCCGGGAGAAATAGAAAAGGAAATAGATAAAATTGTGCAACATGCTTTTCAAGAACTGGTAACCAGATAGTGTTCTTTCCGTTAACCCCCCATAACTAGATAAACTGAAAAAAGCGGCAGAAGTGCCGCTTTTTTCAGTTGTTTTGGCACGGTTTCAAACTGAATAAAAAGGACTGCGGGGATAACCGAAGGTTTTTCAATAAAGAATATAAAAGGAAATGTGGGAACCTAGTAGAATATAAATGGGATGTCTTAAAATAATATGGCTTAAAAAACAACTAAGGTCATTGGTATACACGGAGGACGATCTATGCAGGAACTAATTTTTGGGTTGATTGGCGGCACGGCTTTGCTTATGTATGGGGTTGACAAAATGGGCGATGGCTTGGAAAAGGCTTCCGGCCGGATGATGAAGAAAATTTTGGCTGTTCTTACCGGCAATGTCTGGAGTGCTTTTTTTGTGGGCACCTTTTTGACCGCCCTGGTTCAGAGCAGCACGGCCATTACCGTCTTAACCGTGGGCTTTGTCAATGCCGGATTAATGAAGCTTCCCCAGGCTATCGGCATTATTTACGGTGCCAACATCGGCACGACGATTACGGCTCAGTTGATGGCCTTTAGTTTCCATTTTAAATTGACGGATATCGCACTGCCTATTCTGGGATTTGGGTTTGCCCTATCTTACTTTGCCCGGCGGGATTTTACCCGGCATTTGGGGGATGCCTTGATGGGGTTCGGGATGATGTTTTTAGGTCTGAAAATCCTCAATTCCGGGGTTCCTTTCATGAGAGACAGTGAAACCTTGAAGTTTTTCTTCACCCATTATGCCTCCATCCCGCTTGTAGGGATTGCTTTGGGCGCCCTGGCAACTGCCCTGGTGCACAGCAGCAGTGCCACCGTCGGTTTGGTGATGGTCTTGGGCATTGCGGGCTTGCTGGATATCAAGACGGCGATCTTAATTATGCTGGGGGACAATATCGGCACCTGTATTACCGCCCAACTGGCCAGTATCACCGGAAATATACATGCCCGCCGTACGGCTTGGGCCCACACCATCTATAACATTTTCGGCGTAGTGGTGGTCGCTTTGTTCCTGCCCTGGTTTATCGACATCGTGCTGAGCTTCACGAATTATCTCCAGCCCGGCGCAAACATCAGCGCTCAAATCGCGAACTCCCACACCATTTTTAATATCTTGAGCGCAGTGGTGTTTCTACCCCTGAGCAAGTATTACGTAAAATTCCTGGAAACCGTGATCCGGGGGAAAGATGCCCGGTCTCCCAAGTCTCTCGATAAACTGCTGCTGGATACGCCGGTAGCCGCGATTAAAGCCGCCCAGTCCGAGATTGTTCGGGCAGCAGAAATTGCCCGGGACATGGTCGCCAGTGTGATGGACGGTTTGTACAACAATGATACCCACAAGTTTGCGCGGGTAGCGAAAGATGAAGAAACCCTCAACAAACTGCAACGAGATATTACGTCCTATACGGTGGACTTATCTAAACGCCCCATGTTAGAGACCCAATCTGTAATGATACCGGCCTTGATCAACAGTATCAACCATTTGGAGCGGGTGGGGGATCACGCGGAGAGTCTTGTCGACCAATCCAAAGTTAAAATGGATCACAACCTGCAATTCAGTGATGTGGCCGTTCGGGATTTAAAAGAACTGGAAGCAAGTATCATTGAGATGTTCAATAAATCGATCATTGCCGTTCAGGAGTACAACCCGGTCGCAGTGCGGGAAGTCTACGAGCTGGAAGAAAAAGTGGACGCCATCTCCGCTAATCTGGTGGAAGGGCATATTAAGCGGCTGGAAGCGGGCAATTGCACGGTAGAGGCCGGTGTCATCTTTATTGATATTGTTAACTATCTGGAGAGAATTGCTGACCATGTCTATAAATTCAGCAAAGAAATTTCTGTAGATTTTGTGGAACAGAAAAAGGTTGTCTAGTTCTTTTACTTTCTTTAATTTAAAACCCTTTTTTAAAAATTCTCCAGGTAATGGCAATTAACAAGATGAAACAGACAAGACCAAAAAAGGGATAAAGAACAAAAATGAGTTTGGCAAACCGGATTTGTCCTCCTAAAAATATGACCACCCAGAAGAGGATCAAAAATCTTGGGGATATCAACTTTGTGATGCGGTTTCTCACGGCAAATACCGTACTGACTAGGGTTGAAAAAATTTCCCCCCACAATATTACCGAAAAAAAGAGGTTTAATAAGCGATACTGCTGAATGGTGGCCAAAAGAGGGATCTCGGCATGAAGGCTGCCGGCCGACATAGATTGTAAGGAAAAAAATATGCCCAATAATAAAATACCAAGAATCATCGCTCCTCCGGCAGCTCCTTGGATACATGTACTTGGATGCAAGGCCTTTTTTCCTACCGGGAGCAAGACCCCCAGAGATAAGCCAATATTATAGGAGGCGTAAAAAAATGTGGATGTTAACCAACTGGAGGGGCTGGGAGGATCTATCGGCATGGAGGTGGGGAAACTAGAGGGAAAATGGATGGTAAGGCAGGACACAGACAGGATAAACAGAATCAGACCCGGAACAATCAGCTGATTCGCCCGGGTAATCCCCTTCAGTCCGAAAATGATCACCAGCCAGGTGAGAAATATAGTCAGGCAGGAGCCAAGGGCAGGTTGGATCTGAAAAGTGTTTTTCAAGACAGCACCGGAACCGGCTACCATGATAGCGGAAACACCTATGAGAAATAAGGTGAAAATCATATCAAAGATGAAAGATATTCGTCTGCTAAAGAGATGAGAGAATAATTCATTATAGGTATCCCACTGTTTCCGATGGCCAATGACCATCACAAAGGATCCGTAAACAAAAAATAATACTGAAGAAATAAAAATCCCGTAGACACCCTGCTCTTCATAGATACCAAAGAACCTTAATACTTCCTGCCCTGAAGCAAAGCCCGATCCCACCACTGTGCCCACAAATGTCAAGGCGATTGACCAGCCGGCGATGTTTTGTTTTGATTCCATTTGAGACTTTTCCTCTCTTTTAATCTTCTTCCCATATCCTTTTGTTAAGGCTGCCTCATGCCGCTACCTTCCCATATAGCTAAATCTTTTTCTTGCATTTTTCCAATTTATTCTTAAGATAAATGTTGTATTAAATATTTTAGAAAGATAATTCTTAGCGAAAAGCTCGCGGGGAAGGTAGAAAAAACGTGAGAAAAACTTTAAAATCCTTGTTTCTGGGTGAGAAACTGGCTTCCAGCCAATTAACGGGAGAAAAATTCAATGTCTTCTGGGGACTCCCCATGCTGGCAAGTGATGCCATTTCTTCCGTAGCATATGCTTCAGAAGAAATATTGTGGGCCTTTATTCCGGTGATCGGTGTCGCTTCCTATTTTTGGATGACAAAAGTGGCGGGCGCGATTATTGTCTTGCTGATCATTCTAACCATTTCCTATCGCCAAATCGTCGATGCCTATCCTTGCGGAGGAGGCGCCTATATTGTCGCGAAAGATAATTTAAGAGTGATTTTTGGTCTGATTGTAGGGGCTTCTCTTTCCGTAGATTACATTCTCACAGTTGCCGTGAGTATTTCCGTCGGAACGGCTGCCATCACATCCGCCTTTCCGCTCTTATATACGCATAAAGTAGCTATAGCAATTATCATTATCCTATTCATGACAGTGGGAAATTTGCGCGGTGTAAAAGAATCATCTAAGCTATTCAGTATCCCTACCTACGCCTTTCTGTTTTCCATTGTGGTCTTAATCGCTGTAGGGATCTGGAAATCCCTGAACGAAGCCGTTCACCCCGGCCCGGTTACCATCGCATCTCATGTTAGCTTTGGAACCCAGGCAGTCACCTTGTTTTTGATTCTCAAAGCTTTTTCCTCAGGATGTGCCGCTGTAACCGGTGTAGAAGTTATTTGCGATGCGGTACCCAACTTTAAGGAGCCTTCGGCAAAAAATGCCAAACGGGCCTATGTTTTGCTGGCGGGCGCCGTATTGATTACTTTCGGCGGCATTACCTATCTGGCTGAACTTTATCGGGCCGTGCCGAATGAACACCAAACGGTGATTGCGCAGCTAGCCACCCTCATATTTGGACCGGGACTGATGTTCTATTTTATTCAAATTACGACGGCCATCATTCTGGCCATGGCAGCAAATACCGCCTTTGCCGGTTTCCCTACATTGATATCGATTATTTCCAGAGATGGTTATGCGCCAAGACAATTAGCCAGCAGAGGGCATCGATTGAACTATTCCAATGGCATCTTGCTCTTGGCATTAGCCGCGGCTCTCTTGGTAGTTATTTTTCAGAGTGATACCCATGCCCTGATTCCCCTCTATGCCATCGGTGTTTTTACCTCATTTACCCTTGCGCAAGCCGGTATGTTTATCCGTTGGAAGACCTTAAAGCCAAAGGGCTGGCACTACACTATAAGGCTTTGATCAATGGACTCGGATGCGTGGTAACCTTTGTTACCGTTGTGATCATTGGTGTGACGAAATTTATGGGGGGAGCCTGGATTGTTTTCATTATTATTACAGTACTAATATATGTGATGTTGAGAATCAAAAGTCATTATAATACTGTCGTCAAACAATTGGACCTGCCCAATGAGGCGATTGGAAAAGTAAAATTAAAGGAAAAACAATCGACTTTTGTCATGATTCCCATTGACACCTTAAATAAAATGGTGATTAAATCATTGAATTATGCCAAGAGCATATCCCCCAACGTGGAAGCTTTTCACGTAGAAACCTACGAAGGGGAGGCAGATAAGCTCCGTGATAAATGGAAAATGCTGAAGACAGATGTTCCCCTTGTGATTAAGCAATCCCCTTTTCGGGAAATAGTGAAATCTCTTGTTGAACATATTGAATCTGAAGAACATTCATCCAAACCAGGAGATATTATTACCGTACTCTTACCCCAATTTGTTGTTTCCAAACGATGGGAGATGGCCTTACACAATAATACAAGCCTTTTTATTACCGGTGCACTTTTAAAAGAGAAAGATATTGTCGGTTCCATCCTGCCGTTTCAATTTGAGAAGGATCAGGGAGGGACTGAAAATAGTAATTCTTAATAGGGAGGAAATCGAACAGAAACCGATAACAACCTGGCCGGCTTAGGAATCACACAGGCCCAATACCATGTGTTGCGTATTCTGGATGATTTGGGTACCATTAACATGGGCGAAATCAGCAAGCTTCTTTTCAAGGGAAGAGCAACCTGACCACCCTGATTGACCGCATGGAACGAGCAGGCCTGGTGGAGCGCGTCTCTGACGAAGAAGACAGGCGGATCAACAATATTTCCACGCTGGGCGCGCTGACCCATGTGGATTAGCCGGTGATTTCGACAGAAGGGTATCAAGTGTTTAGGGAGTGGTAGAGATTGGATCAGGACATCATGAAGCAAATCAAGGACATTGTAGGTGCTGAAAATGTGTTGGAAAGCCGGGAAGAAAGAATCTGTTATTCCTATGACGGCACATTTCAGAGAGGGGTTCCGGACTTAGTAGTTTTTCCCGGTGATACCCGGGCAGTCGCCCGCATTGTCCAGCTGGCGAACGAGAAAAAATTTCCCGTCTTCCCCCGGGGAGCGGGCACCGGTTTGAGCGGCGGTTCCATCCCTATAGGTACCGGTGTCGCCTTGGTTTTAACCCGCATGAATCAAATCAAAGAAATTAGCCTGGAAGATATGCTGGCAGTGGTAGAACCGGGTGTGGTGACAGGTGTTTTCCATCAAGAGGTAGAGAAACTGGGCCTGTTTTATCCCCCGGATCCGGCCAGCCTTGCCACATGTACCATGGGCGGCAATGTGGCGGAAAATGCCGGGGGCCCCAGGGCCTTTAAGTACGGGGTCACGAAGGATTACGTGCTGGGACTGGAGGTTGTGACCCCCCGGGGAGAAATTATGCGTACCGGAGGCCGCACAGTAAAAAATGTCACAGGCTATGATTTGACCCGTTTGCTCACAGGAAGCGAAGGCACTTTAGGCATCATCACAGAAATCACCCTGCGCTTGCTGCCGAAACCGAAAGAAAAAAGAACGGCCCTGGTGGTCTTCGACCGTTTGGCGGAGGCTGCGGCGGCGATTACCGCCATTATTGCTCATGGGGTGATTCCGGGCACCCTGGAGTTGATGGATAATATCACCATCCGCTGTGTGGAAAAACACCATCCCATGGGACTGCCCCTGGATGCGGAAGCTATTTTGCTTATCGAAGTGGATGGGGGAAAAAGCCAGGTAGAGGAAGACATTCAAGCAATTGAAAGAATTTGCCGGGAAGAAAACTGCCGGGAGATTCAGGTAGCCTCTTTGGCCCAGGACAGGGAGAAGCTCTGGAAGGCTAGGAGAGCGGTGTCTTCGGCGGTTGTCCAGTTGAATCCGACCAAGATTTCCGAGGATGCCACGGTGCCCCGGAGCAAAATACCGGAAATGGTCAGGCGGCTGCGGGAAATTGCCGCCAAGTACAACCTGCATATGCCGGTATTCGGACACGCGGGAGACGGCAATTTGCACCCAAATATTCTAACGGATAAAAATAACCAGGAAGAAATGGAACGGGTGGAAAAGGCTGTGGCTGAGATCTTTCAGGCCGCCTTGGATTTACGGGGCACCCTGTCCGGGGAACACGGCATCGGCATCATGAAAAAACCTTATCTAGCCTGGGAACTGGGGGATGCCGGCCTGAACTATCTTCAAGTGATCAAGCAGGCGGTTGACCCCAACAACATTCTAAATCCGGGAAAGATCTTCTAGGTGGCAACTATGGACGAAAAATATTTGGACAACTTAAAAAAATGCAGCAGGTGCGGGGGATGTCAGGCCCATTGTCCTCTTTTTTCGGCAACCGGCCGGGAACCCTATGTGGCCCGGGGAAAAGTGGAGCTTCTGGATCATGTGCGCTCCGGCAACCTGCAGTGGAATGACAAACTGGCCGAGATATTTTCCACCTGCTTGCTATGCGGTTCCTGCGCGGAAAACTGTCCCAACGGCGTGCAGGCGGACCGTCTGGTGATGATGTGCCGGAAAGAACTGGTGGCGGACCGGGGACTCCCCATTATTAAAAAGAATATTTTTCAGCACTTGTTAAAATATAACGGGCGCCTCAATGCCATGGGGATATTATTGTATTTGTACCAAAAAACCGGCGTGCAAAAGCTGGTCCGGACTAGTAAAGTCTTGGAATTAATGCCCATGGATTTGGCCCGGATCGAAACCTTGCTTCCCCCGGTTGCCGGCCGCTCTTTTCGCAAAACGGTTCCTTTCTTAAACCCGGTAGATCATCCCCGGCTGCGCGTGGCTTATTTTACCGGTTGTGTCACCAATTTGATCAGCCCTCATGTGGGCCTGAGTGTTTTGCGTGTGCTCCAGGCAAACCAAGTGGAGGTAGTGATTCCGGAGCAGTATTGCTGCGGGGTTCCCGCCTTTGCCAGCGGAGATTTTGCCACGGGAAGCTTCCTGGGCCAAGCGAATGTGCGGGAGTTCAGCCGGTATCCCGTGGATTATATCGTCACAGATTGTGCCAGCTGCCTCTCCACCTGGCTGGCCTATCCGGAATGGCTGGAAAGCCAGGGAGCGGATCAGTTAGTGCCCAAAATCATGGATATCAACCGGTTCTTGGTGGAGGTGCTGGATATCAAACTAAATCCCCAGGAACTAGGCATCAAGGTCACCTATCATGATCCCTGCCATCTCAAAAGGACGACCGGGGGCAAATCAGCGCCGAGGGAATTGTTAAAACGGTTAAGCCCGGCTTACGAATTTGTGGAAATGGGTTTGGCGGACCGGTGCTGTGGTTCGGCAGGCTCCTTTAATCTGAGCCATTACCGCCTGTCTCAAAAAGTTGTGGCCCCGAAAGTAAAATCCATTGAGGAAAGCGGCGCCGGACTAGTAGCCTCTGCCTGCCCCTCCTGCCTGATGCAGCTAAACCATGCCTTGCGCAACAATGAAAGCCCGGTTCAGGCCAAGCATGTGGTGGAGCTGGTGGCAAATGTCATGTAAGTAAATTCAGGGACGGTTCTTGAATTTACTGCTGATGTTATAGAAAAGCTCCTATTGACATCCATCCCGGGTTTTGGTAGTCTAGTTTTAGAAAAGGTGGGGGATAATCCTTCATACATAGATATTGATTCGGTTTAGGGAACCGGGTGCAAGTCCCGGACGATCCCGTCACTGTAACCGGGAGCGACCTTCAAAGCATAGCCACTGGACGAAAGTTAGGGAAGGCTGAAGGAAGCGATGAACCGGAAGTCAGGAAACCTGCCAATCAATGGGGAGTGCTCCTGCGCAGAAAAGGGGCAGTCAACCAGGAATGATGGTAAAGTTCTCGGTCAATTTTTTATTGATCGGGAGCTTTTATTTTTTCTCCCTAATATTCTTACAAAAAATGAGGAGGTCGTATGTGATGACAAAAAAAGAGGCAGGGGGAAGTCCAAACACGAATGTACGGAGGTTAGTAAGAATTGCTTTGTTGGTAGCCTTAAGTGTGGTGGGGGCTAACATTAAAATCCCCAGCATTTTGGGGACGCCGGCCCTTGATTCCATGCCCGGTTATTTTGCGGCTGCCGTACTGGGCGGGAAAGAAGGAGCCTTAATTGCCGCTTTAGGTCATATGTTCACAGCGCTGACGGCAGGCTTTCCTTTAACGGTACCGGTTCACCTGTTGACCGCGGCGGAAATGGGGATCTGCGCCTTTGTGTTCGGATTTCTTTTTAGAAAAACTAATCCGCTCATTGCCGTGATCATTGCTACTGTGCTAAATGGGGTAGGCGCACCTGCTTCGATGATTCCCATTATGGGCGTGGGTGTTTTTTATGCGCTGTTGGCTCCTTTGCTGATTGCCTCCGGATTGAACATAGTGCTGGCGGCAGTTTTGGCTAAAATACCCGGAATCAAGATGGTGGTGCGGGGACATGAAAATGCCTGATACGTGGCGAGTACGGGATTTGAGTTTAGTGGCCCTGCCCGGGGAGATGTTTTTAGTTACGTCCTGTGATTCTCTCGGCGCTATTGGGGCCAAAGAGCTGGATGTGGTGAAGGTAACGGGAGAATTTGTCGGGAGGGGAATAACCCGCGTTCCCCTAATGGAGATTCTCGCCACAGGCGCGGAACCGGTAGCCGTATACAATACCCTGGCGGTGGAAATGACGCCCTATGGGGAGGAAATCATCCGGGGCATGACTGCTGAAATCGCCGGGGCGGGAATAGATCCCGGCCTGGTATTAAACGGCAGCACCGAGGAGAATGTCCCTACCCGGCAAACCGGTGTCGGTGTGGTCGTATTAGGTTTAGCCGCCAAAAAGGATCTTTTATTAGGAACCGCAGTTCGAGATGATCTGATCGTGGTTTTTGGCCTCCCCAAGGTTGGTCATGAAGTAGCAGAAGGTGGTCCGGATGATCCGGAGGTGGCTCATCCATCCCTGATCAGGGATTTGATGCAAAAGGGATATGTCCATGAACTTTTGCCTGTGGGTTCGAAAGGAATCCTTTATGAATGCGGGGAATTAGCCCGCACGGCCCGGCTGTACTTTCAACTTCAGGCAGGGGTGACTTTGGATGTACACAAATCTGCCGGCCCGGCAACCTGCCTCTTGGCTGCTATCCCCAGGGAAGTACTTCCCGTGCTGCAGAAGGAAAAATGGCAGGTTCCCTGGCAAGTAATCGGTTCTTTAGATTGAGTAAATTCAGGGACGGTTCTTGAATTTACTCAAAATAATATTCGTTCTAAGCCATAGCCTGAGAGCTATGGTTTTTTCTTGTGGCGATTTTAGATCCCGGAGAGGAGTTTGTAGCATTTTGTGGAAATATCAAAAGAATGAAATGGGGACTGTTCTCTTACCCTAATTATATAGAAATATAAACGGAAAAATGGAGTCAAACATGAGAAGACTATTACCCTATCTGTCCGCAACAGGAATGGCGCTAATCTTTGGATTTTCCTTTCTGTTCACCAAAAATGCCCTGGAGACTCTGGACACATTTCAATTGCTTTTCTTAAGATTTTTGATGGCATTCATTGTCATGTCCTTGCTGGTTTTATTTAAGATCATCAAAATAAACTTTCAGGGTAAGAATCTGAAGCCCTTATTGCTGGTGGCTATATTGCAGCCGGTAATATATTTCATTATGGAAACCTTTGGGCTGAAACATGCCACTTCTTCTGAAGCAGGGGTGATGATGGCCTTTATCCCGGTGATTGTTGCCGTAGTCGGCATGATCATACTGAAGGAAAAAATCACTCAAAAGCAGGCCCTCTCCATCGTCTTATCTTTTATGGGTGTGATCATCCTTGTGGTGATGAGCGGAAAAGAGGAAACGGGCGGAGAGTTTAAGGGAATCATGTTTCTCTTAGGTGCTGTTGCCACTGCTGCATTTTATAATATTTACTCAAGAAAAGCTTCTTTTCAATTTACTCCTTATGAGATAACTTATTTCATGATGTTGTGCGGCACCGTATTTTTCGGGTTGGCAGCTGCTGTTGCCGGCCTGATCAACGGTAATATCAGCAATTTATTTGTGGTTGATTCCACAGCCTTTGCATCACTGCTTTATCTTGGGCTATTATCTTCTGTGGGAGCCTTTTTTATGGTAAATTATACACTGTCAAAAATACCTGCGTCACAGTCAGCCATTTTTTCTAACCTGATTTCGGTGGTATCGGTCTTTGCCGGTGTCATGTTTAGACATGAAGCCTTTGAATTATATAAAATGTTTGGAGCGGTGCTGATCATTGCCGGCGTGTTTGGAACAAATTATTTTGGCAGCAAAGACTCAGAGAAATGTTTAGAGGAGTCCTTTTCCTAAGTGGGATCAGGACAGAGGGAGGAAAAGATGATATGGACAAGGGAATGAAGATTGTTTTAGCAATATTAGCAGTAAGCCTGCTGCTGAATATTCGTACCTATATGGAGGTAAGTGACTTGAACTACCGGTTGAACGACCTTACCCAGAACCGGACTACCATAATAGACGAAATGAACGATATGAGAGAGATGATCAATGAAATCAAAGAGCAGCAACAGTGGATTACCCCTGTTCAAATCGAGCCAGGAGCTTTGGTGGACGGAAAACAAAATGTACGGTTTTCCTGGCAGATAAAAGACTATCCTTTGGGATCACCGGTTTCGTTTTGCTATCGTCAAGTAGGTAACCAGGAATTTCAGGAAATAGCAGCGATCTCCCAAACCGGGGGAAATTTTGAAGTGGAAGTAGGAATTGAGCAGGAAGACCAGCCTTCCTGGTCTGTAGAGTACAAGGATAAAGTTCTTAGTAAATATGGCGAACAATCTGCCTCCTCTACCTATGAATATTACATCACTTTAAAAGAGGGAGCCCGGCTTAAAAGCAGTGAGATGGACCGCGTTAACCTGGAAAAGCTGGGAAAGAAATACGCATCTTTAGAAGTAACCGTAGTGCCTGAAAGAACAAACAATGAGTTTGAAATTATGCTGTATCTTGAGAAGCATGGAATGATGCCGGAAAAAACATATTTGGAAGTGTACAAGGGCAACCAACTGGTAGAAACGAAGGAACTGAAGGATCGGGAAGAAGAGGCGAATGAAAAGATAATTTCTTGGCAAGGGGGAGAAAAACAGTTTGACCGCCTTTTACTGTCTGTAGAATACGAAAATCATAAAGTGTTTAAAAAGGAAATCTGGAATAAAGAGATAAGTGAGCGCAGCTAGCGTTTTAAAACATACACAACGAAGGAAAGGGGATTGGTCATGCCTGTAAAGATCAAGGATTTGGTTGATGAAATGGAAGGGCAGATGGATGAGTACAATAAATATTTGAATAAGGAGACCGGTCAAATTATCATGGTCAGTGTGGAAGACTTGTCCGTCGCAGAGGAGTCGGAAGAGGAAGACGATTTTTCACAATATCCCGAGTGGCAGAGAGAAGCCCTGCAGGAAGCCTTGGATGTCATTATAAGCGGGGAGAAGTATGTTGAGCTGCCCGATAAATGGGAGATACACGAATACAGCATCATGGAGAGATTCTGTGCCTCCATTGAAAATGACAGTATTTCAGATGCACTATTTTCCGCAATTAGGGGCAAAGGAGCGTTCAGGCGTTTCAAGGATACCTTGCATCGATACGGGATTGAGCAAGAGTGGTATCGTTTTTATAAAGAGGCACTGACTGTGATTGCAATCCAATGGTGTGAAGAAAATGGTATTGTTTATGAGCCAGAGGCATGAAAAACAATTGGCGGGACTATTTGTCCCGCTTGTCATTTTAGCTATTAAATGCCTTGTTTCAATGGAGTCCAATGCTGCTAAGGAAATGGATGTTAGCAAGGAATGTCAGGTAATTTGGCAAACTTGTTTATATAATATATGGTGAGAATGAGTTGAGGAGGAATCTCATGGACAATAAGCTAAAAATCCAAAATTCCATTGACTATATTGAAAAGCATTTAGGAGAAAAAATTAAACTGGACCAAATTGCTAAGCAATCGTATTTCTCGGAATTTCATTTCCACAGACTTTTCCGTGAAGCCATAGGGACTACGGTAATGAATTACATAAGAACCAGGCGGCTCTCCGAGGCGGCGCGGGAACTGGTGAAAACGGATGCGAAAATTACGGATATCGCTTTTAAATATCAATTCAGCTCAGAAGAGTCGTTTTCCAGGGCGTTTAAAAAATTATACGGTACAACCCCCAGAAATTTTAGGAAGACAGAAAGAGAAATCTACTGCAGTAAAAAATCCAATACCATTACTAAAGGCCCAAAGATTTTCTCTTCAAATACTACCCTATTGTCCAGAGCGGCTTAAAAAGTCCTTTGCCAAAAAATGATGCAACTCAACGTTGAAGGAGTGATATGATGAGCACGGTTCCATTTGTGATTGAACAGACAAATCGTGGAGAGCGTTCTTATGATATTTTTTCCAGGTTATTAAACGACCGGATTATCGTATTAAGTGACACAATTAATGACAGTACAGCCAGCGTGATCATTGCCCAAATGCTGTTCCTGGAGGGGTCGGACCCTGATAAAGATATCCATTTCTACATTAATAGCCCCGGCGGATCCATTACTGCGGGTTTTGCCATCTATGATACCATGCAGCATATCAAGCCGGATGTATCAACCATCTGTATGGGCATGGCGGCAAGCGCCGGATCCTTTTTACTGGCGTCCGGAGCAAAAGGAAAAAGATTTGCTTTACCCAACAGTGAGATCTTAATTCATCAGCCATGGATGGAAGGCGGAATCAAGGGACAGGCGACCGATATCAAAATACATTCCGACTGGCTGCAGAGAACAAAAGCAAAACTTAATAGCATCTATAGTGAATTAACAGGGCAACCGCTGGAAAGAATTGAGAGAGACATGGAAAGGGACTATTATATGACGGCGGAAGAAGCAAAAGAATATGGGCTTATTGACGCTGTGTTGACAAAGAAGTAAAGAGGGCGGTGAAGAGATTATTGTCCGGTTCGATGTAAACTTTGCTTTCTCATATAGCCTTCTCGGCCAGGTCAGGCAATAGTAAAAAGACCTTAATACCACTGGCCACTTTGCCCGAAAGGAATTGCTTGGCGCGAGAACAGTATGGTCAAAGAGGCATTGCATACATAATGACTTCTGGCTTCATTGGTGTCACTCCTTAATGATCTTTTTTTCTTTAATGTACCACAATTTAATTTCCCTGTCATGTAATTCCAATTTTGGGGGTGTCGGGGATGGGGTTGTTGCTATTGTTTAGTATCCCAAAAAATTTCTGTCAATAACCCTGTCCCCCGACATCTTAATATTAGTATATTATATGATGGAATTGAAGCAAAACAAGCAGGAATGAAGCTTAATGCTTAGAAAAGTAAGAGAAAAAAGTAAAAGCGTGATATACATATAATGATGAGAGGCATTAACAAACAGGAAATCTTTCATGATGACGAGGATTGGAAGCGAAAGAACCGTTCCGTTGCTTCCCGTAAAAGGAATGACTTGGAGTGATGATATGAATGACCAAATAATGTTCGAAAATAGGGAACGCTTCAGAAAATGGCTGTCAGAGAACCATAATAGCAATAAAGGTATATGGCTATTATTCAGCAAGACAAGTAAAGTTAAAACCATTAAACCAGATGAAGCCTTGGAAGAGGCGCTATGCTTTGGGTGGATTGATGGTCAGGTCAAAAGTATTAATGAAGACAAATATGTAAAGAAATTTAGCCCCAGAAGAAAAGAAAGCCGATGGTCAGAGAAAAATAGAAATTTAGCAAATGTTCTTATAGAGACAGGTAAAATGACTGAACATGGTTTGGCAGCAATTACTGAGGCGAGACGCAGAGGTACTTGGGACATACCTAGAAATGAACCAATTAATGAGAAAGAGATCGAAATATTAATTAAGGCCTTATCGGGTACAGAGAAAGCATTATTTAACTTTCTAAATATGCCAATGTCTGTAAAAAAGACGTATACGGGATTTTATTTAGATGCTAAAAAGGAAGAAACAAGAATTAAGAGACTCGAAAAGATTATAGAAAGACTTAATGAAAATAAAAAACCTATGTGAGACAATCAAAAGTTTAAGAGTGCGACATCCGGGCGTATTCTGGCTCCGGGGGCCTCATAGATCCGGAAGCTGCAGCGGCAGCTTCGTCCGATAATGAACCCATTTCTTGCGAACGAACTAAGTGGCCTCTTACTGATAAGCCATTTTATGAGCTTGGGGCTTGGCTAAATCTAGAACTAATGAAGAATGCTGCAGAGATCGGTTATTGTCGCTTCCTTTATGCAACTCGGAAATAGTAGTTGTCAGGGGAAAACTCTTCCCCTGACACCATAGTAGTCTTGATTAATTCCCGTGACATTCCGGAGATAAATACATTGTTTTGTACAGGAGTGATTTTTATTATAATGATTCCAGATGACAAAGTTTTAAAAGGTAAGGTTGCAGTTGTTACCGGGGCAGGACGTGGGATTGGAAAGGCAATAGCTATTGCTTATGCAAAGGCGGGAGCTAATACTGTCTGTGCGGCACGGACAGCTGCGGAAATTAGGGAAACCGTAACTGAAATATCAAAAATGGACGGAAGGGCTTTGGCACTAGAAACAGATGTTACCTGTATTGAATCGGTTAATAACATGTTTGCAAGAGCCGTTGAGCATTTTGGAGGTATTGACATCCTGGTTATCAATGCAGGAGCAAACTATGATCGTGAAACTGTTGAAAATAGTAATCCGGACAATTGGAAAAGAACGCTGGACGTAAATCTGTTCGGAGCCTATTATTGTGCCCATTCGGCTATACCATTTTTGAAGCAGCGGGGTGCCGGAAAAATAATAACTATTGGGTCAGGGCTTGGACACCGCGGATATGCAGGGGGATCAGCATATTCCTGCTCAAAAGCTGGCTTATGGATGTTAACACGTATCTTGGCTCAAGAGCTCATGGAATATAAAATTAGTGTAAACGAGCTGATTCCGGGACCAGTTCAGACATCAATAGATGATAATGCCAAAACGGGTATAAGCAAAGGGAATGTTTCATATTTCGTGTAATTAGTTATCCCTAACAAGGTTTAAGACCTTGCAATAATGGGTAAAATTGTAGTACAGCCAGAGGGACAAGGCTCTGCCGGAGGGCAACCTGAGGATCTGACTGTGGAACTCAAGCAATGGAAAATGCAGTCTTAAAAGGGGCTGCTTTTTCATTGCTTAGATTCCCAACCCGAAAAACTCCGGAGGTTTCGGGGGCAGAGCCCCCGAAGAGCTATGCGCTTTTGTTGCCCGACAGACGTTCCTCAAAGAAAATAGACATCTGTCCCATTATTATTCCCCAATCGCGCATGGGTAATCCCCATTTTTTCTCAATTTCCATAATAGATAGGTAAACTGATTTCTTGAGCGCCTCATCGCCGGGGAAGGTGGTCTTGGTTTTGGTAAATTTCCGGAGCATTCGATGAAATCCTTCTACGGCATTTGTCGTATAAATCAGCCTTCTGACATTCTCCGGATACTTAAAATATACCGAAAGCTCGCTCCAGTTATCTCGCCATGACTTTGAGATTTGAGGATATTTTTTGCCCCATTTCTCCCCAAATTCCTCAAGATGATAAAGGGCGTCCTCCTCACAGGGAGCCTGATAGACTGTCTTTAAATCCGCCATAATAGGTTTTAAATCTTTATAGGAAACATACTTTGTTGAGTTTCTGATTTGGTGGATGATACAAAGCTGTTGCTCAGTCTTCGGGAACACGCTGTTTATCGCCGTCGATAATCCGTTTAAATTGTCATGACACGCAATGAAAATGTCGTTGATGCCCCGGTTTTTCATCTCATTGACCACCGTTGCCCAAAAGCTTGCACTCTCATTTTCGCTGATCCAAATACCTAATATCTCTTTCCTGCCTTCCATGTTAATCCCTAATACTGTATAGGCACACTTGTTGATGATCTTGGTGTCCTTACGCACTTTGAAGACAATTCCATCAAAGAAAGTTACAGGATATATGCTCTCCAACGGTCTTGACTGCCACTCCATCAGCTGCGGCATGATTTTGTCTGTAATGCGACTGATCAGGGCCGGTGATGCGTCTACCCCATATATATCACGAAGGTGTGCCTCTATATCACGGGTAGACATCCCTTTTTGGTACATGGCTATCACTTGCTGCTCCAGATTGTTAGATTTTGTCTGATATTTCTCTATAAGCTGCGGTTCAAATTCTCCGTTTCGGTCTCGCGGAACCTTGATTTCCGTCTTTCCCATTTGCGTTTGAATCGTTTTTTGGTTGTAGCCGTTCCGGCTGTTTCCGCTCAGATCTCCTGCCGGACTGTGCTTATCGTATCCTAAATGCTCATCCATTTCTGCTTCCAGCATCTGCTCAATGGTTCCGCTGAACAGATTTTTCAGCATTGTATGGATGTCCTCCATGCTGCTGCATTCCTGCGCCAATAGTTTTACTAGTTCATTTGCTCTTTCGTTCATTGATAACATCTCCTTTGTGGTTATTATTACCAATTACACGAAAGTTTAAACGTCCTCTAAGCAAAGTTAAAGCCATAGAAGGCGAGTGGCTAAAGCAACCTGAAGACGTTATACCTCTGGCTTTATTCCTGGCAAGCCAGCCTGATATTGGGCCTACAGCTCAAAGCTTTAGCTTAATGCGCAGAGATAATTAGCTTCCTACGCAAATCCAGAGGACAGGTACCTCAATTCTTTTATCTACATTCGACTAAACTATAATATCAATCCTATTTTTTTCGTCAAACTGCACATTGATAGATTTAGAAAAGCGCTTAACGATTAACAAGGACATGTCATCCTCGGCCGCGGCTTCAAAGGGATCAAAACGTTCCCCATCAAAAGAAATCGTGATTTCGCATTGATCATCAACCTCTGAATAGGCAACATTAAAATCCAGCTCAAATCCCCGTTGCGGCATCTTCTTTAAGATATGCCCGATACACAGCTCCTCCAGCACCAACTGGATGGCTGTAACCTGTCGCGGGGATAACAACTGCTTTCTGCCAAACTCCTCGATTTCCGTATTCAATCCAAATAGATCGAAATTATTTGAGATAAGCCTTTTGGGAAAAAGCTTCATCCGTTTTACAAAGGAACTGGTTTTCTCCTTTTGCGGGTGATCAAAAATCTGCTCGGGAGTACCGTTTTCATAAATAATGTCCTCCTGATAATATCGCTCATTTTTGTCAAGTCCTTGATCGCGATGTAGCCCACCACCGATGTCATCTTGACCATGGAGATGAATTCACCCTTTAGTACCGGAAGAAAATGCCTTGCCGCCTGGGGGAAAATAGTTCATTGGTTCGTTAAGTCCACTTGTGCCCATAACCAGCTTCATGGTTGGATTCTTCGGTTTTTCAATCTCCGGCATGGTAAGATCGCCGCCTCTGATCCAGCGGTCGTACATATCCTTATATAGGCCTGATGACTTGTAATCCGCAATAAAAGCGTTAATTTCCTTCATCAGTGCCTCCTTGCCGAAAGGCGAACCAATGACGATGGGCTCATCCGCAATTTTGTCATCCAGCTATGATTCGGTGCTTGTTGGTCTGTTTAAGTCAGCGCCGTCCTTGGCGTCCTCTGTATATGGGGGTGCAAGGTTCGTATAACAACAGCCCCCAAAATCTGGTATAATATGAATGTAGTAACCAGACTTCGGGACCGGCGAGACGTCCACTTGTCGTTTATACTTTTTCGGGTCATATAGATAAACTAATTCTTTCATAATAATAAGGATCAGGGGAAAGGGGTGTGGTAATATGCCGCGGATATTTGGAGACAACATCATGCTGAGAGAATACCAAAAAGAAGATCTGTCCGAGATGAGAGAGTGGGTAAATGATCCTGAAATTGTTGACAACTTATCTGATATTTTTATTCATCCTCATACCCTAAATGAGACTGAGAATTACTTGAATAGCATTCTGGAAAGAAAACTGGAGAAAGAGGAACACTTTGTTATTGCCGAAAAGCAAACCGGAAATTATATGGGACAAATTGGTTTGATTAACATTGATACAAGAAACCGAGTGGCGGAAATTGGGATCGTAATTGGCAAAAAGCAGCTAATGGGGAAAGGAATTGGAATGCAAGCATTACGCTTAATCCAAAGATATGCATTCGATAGCTTGAATTTAAATAGGTTAGAACTGCGGGTATATGCTTGCAATACAAGAGCCTACAGATGCTATGTGAAAAGCGGGTTCCAAGAGGAAGGAAAACTGAGAGAGAGATTTTATATTCACGGACGATATGAAGATGTTATCCTATTGGGAATGTTAAAAAAAGATTACGAGGAACTAAAAAATTAGTGATTGCGGAGTGTCAGAAACCGCAGGGTGTCTAGGTCTCCAAGCTAGAGACTGCTGAAAAAAAGGGTACTTTTTCAAAGGTAGGCTTTGATTACGAGGATGCTCAGGCTGATGTGATCAGGGCAGTGACGAAACTCCAATTTCGTTGCTGCCCCTATTCTTGCCTGGTTAAAATAATCATAAAAAAGCCTGTAATGAAAGCGCTTTTTTTTCGTATAACAGGTGAAGGATAAAACATTGCGCAATGTTCAATTCATTGTCCGAAAGGAGGAAGCCATGGAGTCTGCCGTGTTGGTTGCAGAAAATGCGCCAAAAGAACAAAAGTGCAGGATGGATATTGATGCCGGTACATTTAAAGAAATATACGAAACCCATTATAAACGTGTGTATAACTATATCAGCTATAGAATCAATAACCATCACGATACTGCGGATCTTGTAAGCCAGGTTTTTGAGCGGGTGATCCAAAAGTATCGTACCTACGAGCCGAAATGCGCGGTATTTGAAGCTTGGCTGATTGGCATTGCCCGTAACACCGTAACGGATTATTTGCGTAAGCAGAAAAAGAATTTTAGTATATCCCTGGATTACGTGATTGATTTTATTTCCGGAAGCAGTCAGCCGGAAGAAGTCATTGTCATCAATGAAAACAATAAAAGCCTGGTAAAAGCCCTGGCAAAACTCAGCGATAAGGAGAGGAATATTGTAGCATTGAAGTTTGCCGCTGAATTGAAAAATAGAGATATCGCGGAACTTATGGGGATCTCGGACTCTAATGTGGGCGTGATTCTTTTTAGAAGCTTGAAAAAGCTGCGCAAGGAATTAGAAAAGGAGGTTTAGTTATAATGGGTAAAACCGACAATAACCTGCCGATAGAGGAATTATTAAAAACGGATTTTAGTTCGGAAGACAGTGCTAAAGAAAAAATACTAAATCAATTGCTGTTGAAAATTAGCAGCCAAGAGTATTTTGATCATAGAAAGGAGAATTTTACCATGAGAAAATTATTGATAAAGCCGGTTTTTATTGTTGGGTTGGTAGCCGTATTCCTGATGGGATTTACCATGACTTCTTACGGTCAGGATTTCTATAGGGTTATTAAAGAAGTAATCGTAGGAGAGCATGCTAAATATGTCGTGACCGAGCAAACAGGTGCGCCGGATTTAACGATTCCTGATGAACTGAAAGGCAAATTATACGACAAAGACGGCAATGTACTTGACCAATTCCCCCAAAATGGAGAAATCTATAACCAAAAGGGTGAAGAATTGATCATCTCGGCGGTAGCTACCGAGGATGGCACCGGGGGTGTTAGCACAAAATTGGAAGCACTAACCAAAGAAGAGCATGATGCGCGGCAAAACAGTAAAATGACGACTACGACCGATCCGGAAGAAGCCAAGTCCTACCTGGCATTTGACTTTTCATTGCCTGGCTATATGCCGAAGGGCTATGCATTTGACAGAATGCAACTGTTTAACGATGAAAACGGAAAGCCTGTGGAAAATTGCGAATATGCTGAAGTTTATTTTAGCAACGGCGACCACGCCAAGGATATCTATTTGCAGCTCAGGTTAATGAATGAGGAAACGGCCTATGAAGCAGGTATCGGCGATGTTGAAGAAATTGAGATTAACGGTAATCAAGGAGTTATTGGTGAAGGCGGTCTTGATGTAGAAATTGACGGCGTCATGTACATGTTTAGGGCCGGTACTTCCGAAATCAGCAATGATCAATTGATTAAAATGGTAGAGTCTATTCAACGATAGTGATCATCCCATTTCATTGCAGTCCATGAATGGAGGACATCAGGGGGACGGAGGTTATGCCAATAACCCCGTCCCCCTGACATTGTCCCCCTGACATTTAATGAACACTGTTATGTTTTGATTCAATGTACTCGTTTAATTTTAAATAACCCCAGGTCGCATAAGAAAACCATAAGGTGAAATTAGCCAATCTTAGTAAGAACCCAGGCTCAATAAACATCCCTAAATTGACTAATACTCTGGAGTATATCATGCTCATTACTATCCCTAATACAGGAAATATATAAACTAATGGCTTATGTTTGGGCAAAAGATAGAAATACATAATAAAAAATGCGCACCAAGATACTGGTGAGTCTATTGGTAAATAACCATAGCCAAAGGGACCAAAGTTAATCCACCTAAAAAGGTTTGTTAGATGTCCAATTGTAAGTCCTATTATATCATACATGCTACCAAATATGATTCCGTATACCGCGAGACGTCGAATCTCAGTTCTTGGAACAAGTGCCACAAGTAAGAGAAGAAATATTGCTAATTTTATTAGATGCAGAAAGTAAATCGGCATCTATTTTAAACCTCCTTAGTATGGAACTTCATATATTCTGAGGTAGGTTTTAATTATTCCTGGAAAGAAATATGCTAAAACCTTTATTTTTTACTCTAATAACCTAATATAGGGTTATTGTTCCCAGTATTTATGAAATGATGTAAAAGGGGTAATGAAGACGGTCTATGCTAACAGACCATCCCCTTAACATTGTTAGAGGGCTCACCGAAGTGAAGCCCTCTTAAGAATTGCATGATACATTGTCTGGTTTGCTGACGCATCATCGTATCCTCAAACTTTGATTACAATGGTGCGTTCCCGTCTACGGGCAGTTAAAGTAGGAGATGTTTAGTCAGCTTCAATCTGAAATTACTTTTACCCACACAGGATCAGAGATCGCCATTTTACCTGCCGTGTTGGTGACCACAATGTTGTACCAGGTACTGGTGGCAGGGGTAAAGGTGAAGGAGAAGCTTTCCTTATTCATGCTGGCATCAGTAAATAATTTAGAGTCGGCTACTACTTTGCCCGCAGTATAGATCTCCACCTTGGTAATCCCCTGGACATCCTGGGCGTCGAAAGTTAAGGTAAATTGTTTACCCTTATTGATGGTATAAGTTTGGCCCAGTCCATCCGCCCAAAGAACGGGACCCATTGTCACATAGGCATGACCACTTCGAAGCGCATTCAAGTAGCTTTCCCTGTTGAGGTCTCCCGGGATATTAACGAAAGTCCGGCAGTTGCCGCTAAAAACTGCTGTTGTCATATCCGGTACCAGTACATCATGGGTGTCGCTACCGCCTGTCAAATAATATATCTTTGAGTCTCCCGCGAGGCTGTCCGTCCAGAAATCCATAGCACTATTAAGGGCTTTTAAGTTCAGAGCCGTTGAAACACTCCCATTGATTTCAATAAAATCAAAATCAGCATCATAACCCCCGGGAATAGCATTTGCCGCTTGTGCCGTAAACAACCCATAAGCAATCCACGGGTGATTGGCCACCATTAAAGCTTCGGAATCATGCACTTTTTTAACCATATCCGGGAAGTTCATATAAGGATCAATACTGAAGTTGTCGCTCTTCATATTGTCGTAAGTTAATTGGGCCACTGGCAGAATGTTGAAGTGAGCCCAGCTGGGGGATACCTCCAGAGAAGGAGTATAAGCCACATCTCTGACTTCCGCATATCCCGCAATTTCTTTATTATTTCCAATCGAATCATGGTCGCTGGTAAAGACCATATTTAAGTCACTGGCTAGCTGAGATTTAACAAGGTTTTCCGGTATCGTGCTTCCGTCCGACTTGTTGGAATGATGATGCAAATCAGCCGAATACCAGTTGTCCCTTGACGGATCAATTAATTTGTTAATTGTTACTGCCAGATCATTATTGGTTGCGGCATTGCCTTCGACAGTCACGGGGAGGGATTCAAAATATGCCCCGTTGCTTATTTGAATTTTATAATCGCCCTCTGCAACAGGAATTTTTGCCACCCCAATATTATGCAAATCCGAATAAAATACGGTTTGGGCCACATAGCGAACGGCGGGGTTCGTTACACCCAAAAGTTCAAGTCTGGCGTCAACCGGTTTACCTTTATTGTCTTTTACATGAACGGTAATTTCCCGGGTCTTAGTTAGCCCTATGGATCCAGTATTATATCCGCCTCCGGCCAAGGTTAGCCCAGTCTTGGCGCTGGGTGAATAAAGTTCCTTCAGGGCATATACCTGATAAGCATTCATATCATCGAGAGCCGGCAAGGAAAAGCTGAATGTTCCGTCATCTGCCCCGATGATCCAAGTAAAAGTCTTTTGCCCTTTTTCTACGACGATAATGGGATTTTTTACCGGCTGATTAGTGGCGGTATCAACTACCGTACCGGCGACAGTCGCTTTTTTTGCCCCAGCTTCGTCCATTAATTGATTGAGCGTTCCTTCCAGACTGCCTTCATCATCTATTCTGAAAATTGCGCCAAACTGGTATTCATGACCAGGCTGGTAAACAGTAGGTTTTACGGTATCTTTGTATCCGGAGCTTCCCCACATGTCGTTAATCTCACAGCCTAAGTCAATCAGGCTCACATTGTAGTCATTATTATAGGTAGTTACGTACTTGTTATATGGATCCCCTACGCTTTTGTCCGGAGCAAACATGTAGGCTCCCTTATTTCCTAAGGAATAACCTGTTTCTAAGCCGGGTTCGCTAAGGCTTCCGTCCGCTGATGTATCATAGACGCTTCCATTTGTCAGGTTAGTCACAATGGTGTTGATCCGGACATAATTGTCCTCGTTCCCCAAAACGTAATAGGTAACTACATCCATAGGGGTCTTATTGGATTGACCATATTTTCTGGTGGATACGATTCCCTGCAGCCCGTCTTTGGTTCCATTTCCATCGAAGTCAATATTATCATCAACCGTGATATCTCTTGGTTTGGAATTTGACGGGCTCCAACTATCCCAATTGTCCATCAGAAATTCCATATCCCAGATGGTATCTTTTCCTGCCTTTAGAGATCCGTCTTTTACTCTTTCCCAAAGGCTTTCATTGACGTTTTTTGGAGGTTGGGATGCGCTGTTGTCAATCATTAAGGAGGCATCCAGGATACTGCTGGGCGGATATCCCCAGGGGTTGGGTGTCCCCACGGAGACGGCGATAGCGATTTTTTTATTAAACATTACTAAATCCTGGTCATTTAGTGCTTCCCCGTTTTCGATAAAGGTTCCCTGAATGGGTACTCCGGCAGCCTTTAATTCTCCCACGGTTTTAATTACAACCTGGTCATTGGTGGCGGCAAAAGCTTGTACTAGAAAAGCAAAAGACATACATCCCATAACGAAACATAAAAATAGAACCTTGCGCACGAATCCTGTCTTCTTCAAATTACTACCCCTCCCATAAATAGATTTTTCAACACGGACAAATAAGATTAAATGATAATCCCCCCTTAAAAGATATTTTTTTGGTACGGTTTCCAGACACTTTTGCTGAATAAGAGATGTTGTTTTTTAAAATCGGAACAATAGGGATAAGACTGTTAAATTTATGATTGCTTTCTAACAAAAATTACAGGGAAGTTTTCGAGGAAGAATATGGAGATGGAGTAATGTGAAGAAAGTTTGAAATAACTAGAATATCCACAGATGGAATTTTATTCTTTAACTATAGCAATAAATCTTTTTTTAATTAATGTGTAAAATTAACTTTTTTTATCAAGAATTAACCAATAAAATTTAAGCATAATCTCAGTTGCACTTTAGATTTTTGCACGATATAGGGGAGTGATCTTTGTATGAGCTTTAACATACATAAAAGGGGACATTAATCGTAGTAAGTATTAAGGGAGAACAATTATCCAATGGAGGATGAATTCAGAATGATTGCATATAAAGAAACAAAAGATTTTACAGCAGCAGAACTGCAAGAGTTATTTTTGTCTGTGAGCTGGTTATCCGGCAATTATCCAAAGAGATTGGAAAAAGCAATTAACAATTCCGACACAGTGATTTCTGCTTGGGATGGCGAGCAGTTAGCAGGATTGGTAAATGCTTTAGATGATGGAGAAATGACAGCGTATGCACACTACCTTCTTATTAATCCGAAGTATCATGGAATGGGGATTGGCAGAGAACTTGTAGGCAGATTAAAGAAAAAATATCAGGGATACCTGTATTTGATTCTGATTCCGGAAGATAAGAAAAATGTGGCATTTTATGAACAATACGGGTTTGAAGTGATTGAAGGCGGGACACCGATGCAAATAAAAACACTTTAGTCGTCTTTTCTTTTTCCTGCTGATGTAGTAAAATAATAAAAAAAGATGGGAGTTGAAAAGATGCGTAATTTTTCTTGCTAAAAATAAAAAAAGCATTATGAAAATACGGTAACGGTCCGGTTGCCGCTGGTTTTCTTATGCTTCATGCAAGAAAGTTACTATTTCTTTTCACTCGAATAATACAATCCTCGCCATCCCTGTCAGGGACGGGTTTTGCTGTGTATTTGCGAGCTGCAAGAATGTGCTTTCTTGCAGCTTATTATTTTTACACAGGAGGACAAAATGATGTCGCTCGTCAATGTTACAAATCTAACCTTTTCCTATGAGGGGACTTACGATAATATCTTTGAGAATGTATCCTTTCAAATTGACACCGACTGGAAATTGGGATTTACAGGAAGAAACGGCAGAGGGAAGACGACCTTCCTTCATCTGTTGCTTGGCAAATACCAATACAGCGGCAACATTTCCGCCGGTATCAGCTTCGAATATTTTCCCTTCGAAGTACAAAACAAGAAAGACAATACCATCCACGTAATCGACAGCATCTGCGGGGATTATCTTCATTGGCAACTGATGCGAGAGTTGAATCTCCTTGATATTGCCGAAGAAGTTTTGTATCGGCCCTTTGATACACTCAGCAACGGGGAACAAACGAAAGTGCTGCTGGCAGCCTTGTTTTTAAAAGAAAACAGTTTTTTGCTGATCGATGAGCCAACCAACCACCTGGATATGAACGCAAGAAAGCTGGTCAGCGATTATTTAAAGTCGAAGCAGGGTTTTATTTTGGTCTCCCATGACAGGACTTTCCTGGACAATTGTATTGACCACATCCTTTCCATCAACAAAATGAATATCGAAATTCAAAAGGGCAATTTTTCTTCCTGGTGGCGGAATAAAGAAATGCAAGATAATTTTGAGCTTGCGGAAAACAGGATGCTGCAAAAGGATATCAAGCATTTGACACAGGCGGCAAGACAGGCTTCCGACTGGTCGGATAAAACGGAAAAAACGAAAATTGGAGGCAAGCAATCGTCCGGAGTCAAGGGCGACAAGGGTTATATCGGTCATAAAGCCGCGAAAATGATGACGCGGGCAAAAGCCATCGAAGCGAGACAGCACACGGCAATTGAAAAAAAATCACAGCTGCTTAAAAATATCGAAAGGGTGGACGACTTAAAAATATCTCCCCTTCCGTATCACACCGAAAGACTGGCAGAACTTGAAAACATCTCCATCTCCTATGGCAACAAGGCCGTTTGCACCGGCGTAAACCTGACCATTGAACGGGGAGACCGGATTGCCCTTTGCGGTAAAAACGGTTCGGGGAAATCAAGCGTCCTGAAACTAATTTGCGGAGAGCAAATAACCTATGCAGGTTCTTTCAGAAAAGGCAGCCAGCTGAAAATATCCTATGTTGCACAGGATACAGGTTTTCTGCGCGGAAAATTAACTGAATATGCCTATGCCATGGGGATCGATGAAAGTCTTTTCAAGGCGATACTTCGAAAGCTGGACTTTTCCAGACTTCAATTTGAAAAAGATCTATCGGATTTCAGCAGAGGTCAACAGAAAAAAGTGCTTATTGCCAAAAGTTTATGCGAACAAGCAAATCTCTTTATTTGGGATGAGCCGCTGAACTATATTGATGTACTTTCCCGTATCCAGATCGAAGAACTGCTGTTCAAATACCAGCCGACTATTTTATTTGTTGAGCATGACAGAACATTCAGCCAGAATATTGCCACCAAGTTGGTAAACATCTGATTGCTGTTTTTGAAAATAGGCTTAGTTTAGACCGGTGATAAGATTTTAATTTATCGGTTAATCAGCTTCCCGGTGTTTTTCAGAAGAAAGCCAGCAGCCCTGAAGCTGCCGGCTTTTTCGTGCATGTGCGCCACGCATGACGCGTAACTAGGCGGTGAAAGTCCGCTATGGGGGCTGGCAGTTGCCAACCATTAGCCAATGGCAAGGGTGTCCTTCGCGAGGAGGAATCTGAAGGAAGCCTACGGCAAAGTTCCGACCCGAGGAACACGAATCGTATCAGGCATCCGAAGTGGGATGAGTCTGCATGACAAGACAAATCCAATAAACTGCACGGACACGGGGATGTAAATACGGCGGGTACATGGGATGAAAGTTACGTGTCTTACCGTGGGAGGTCTCACGGACGCATGGAACGAGTTAGCGAAATGCGGTTGAAACAAGATTTACCGTGAGAAGTCAGCAGATACCATAGTAGTAACGCAGTCGACGGCGTTATGAAGGGTTGAACCTAAGGAGGTGTTAGTCAATGAATGTTACCAAGGTCGGGATAAAAGAAAGCAGAATACCTTGCTGTGGCAAGGGCTGCTCGCAAAGAGATAGTGCGGAACACGAAGGGTATGCGGGAGCGCTCACCGACAGGAGGATAACTGAAAACAACAACACCAATGCCGACAGTGAAGAGAACGGACTTTTAGAGAGAATTTTAAACCGAGACAACCTCAACAAAGCATACAAGCAGGTTAAGAGAAACAAAGGCGCACACGGAGTCGATGGGATGGAAGTGGAGCATATTTCGCAATATCTCAAAGACAATGGAGAGGAACTCGTAAAGTTGGTTCTGGACGGAAAATATCGTCCTAATCCAGTCCGAAGAGTAGAAATACCCAAGGACAAGGGAAAAATGCGGACGTTGGGGATACCAACAGCAGTAGACAGAGTGCTGCAGCAGGCAATCGCACAAGTACTGTTACCCATCTTCGAACCCCAATTTGCAGAAACTAGCTACGGCTTCAGGCCGAAGAGAAGTGCTCATGACGCGCTGAGGAAGTGTAAGGAATACGCGAACGAAGGGTATACCTACGTTGTAGAGATGGACCTAGAGAAGTTTTTCGATACGGTAAACCAATCGAAAATGATTGAGATACTGTCAAGGACAATCAGAGATGGTAGAGTCATATCCCTAATACATAAGTATCTCACGGCAGGAGCAGTAAACAGAGGGAGATTCGAGGAGACAGAACTTGGTCTCGTTCAGGGCGGAAACGTCAGTCCCTTATGTAGTAACATCATGCTGAATGGACTTGACCATGAACTGGAACGTAGAGGAATCAGATTTGTCAGATATGCGGATGATGTGCAACTCTTTGCAAAGACGAAAAGGTCAGCGCAAAGGATGCTGGAGCACATCCTACCTTTCATTGAGGACAAACTGCTTCTAAGGGTGAACAGAGAGAAAACGGTGGTTGCCTATATCGGCAAAGTTAAATTCCTAGGATACGGATTCTATCCATCAAAAGATGGAATCAAACTTCGTGTCCATGCTAAGAGCATCAGTAAGATGAAAGCAAAAGTAAAAGAGATCACGTCTAGAAGTAACGGACTCGGATACGAACTACTGAAACTTAAATTAAAACAATTCATAACGGGGTGGGTAAATTATTTCAAACTCGCGGATATGAAGAAGATGCTTGGGGCAACCGATAAATGGCTGAGAAGGAGAATTCGCATGTATATCTGGAAACAGTGGAAGAAAATCCGCACCAGATATGCAATGCTGAAGAAACTCGGACTCAACCATGACAATGCCATTAAGTTTGCGTGCACAAGAAAAGGCTACTGGCGGATCGCCAATAGCCACATTCTAAATGTCACCGTAACCGATGCCCGCCTCAGACAGGCAGGTTACGTATTTTTCTCGGATTACTTAAAATCTGTCCAGGTGTAAACTTGGGAACCGCCACTTGCGGAACCGCTTGAGTGGTGGTGTGAGAGGTCGGCTACTCAAATAATGGGTAGCCTCCTACTCGATTCGGTATACGGCATATGGGGACCGTTCCGGTGCTTATTCATGTAACAGATAAGGTTTTCTATAAAGATCCTTTTTCTTCAGACCGTTTTTGCGGGCGGCCGAAAACCATCCTCTGTTGCCCATGAAAAAGTAAAGGCGCTTGGGAAAATTCATACGAATATAGATCTCATCCGTGCCTGCCTTATCCTTGTTTTGCAGGTCTTTGGCAATTGCCGAAAAGGCATTGTCCAGTTTGCCCAGAGTCTTTTTCATAAAAGGAGCGTCCTTGGCTCCAAGTATCATGCCGCCGCCCCCGATAAGCACACCGAAACGAAAATCGGCGTTAATATGACGGCAAAAGCTCCGGATTACTCTAACCGCCTCCCGGTTGATCTCCGGCTCAGGAAAACCGCAGTTGACAATGGCATATACCTTGGCAGGGCTATTTACCTTTCCTTTTTCCGTAAAAAATTGATAGTAGTCTTCCAAAAAACGCATCAGGATGCCGGGCAGGCAAAAAACATAAAGCGGGAAGGCAATGATTACGGCATCGGCCTGGGAGAGGGCCTCAAAATCATCCAGGGTTTTACGCTTGGATATGCTTTGCCGGACGTCGATGAATGTTTTATGGGCGTCTTCTGTCTCCATATGCCGCTTGGCCATCTGAATCAAAAATTCTGAGACGGATTTTTCATTAATTTTGGGGCTGCCGCTGATGAAAACGATATTTTTCATAATTGCCCACCTACCATTCCGGGGTTTATTCTTTTTAATCTCTCGTTGATCTGCTGATCATCGCCCTGATAAATAAGAACCTCTACATTTCTGCGATGTTTTTTGATAATATCGATGAAAAGCTGTTTATCCTCTTCTGCAAGTTCATTGCCATAACCGATGACAAATTGCCCGGGATATCTGTCGTATCTGGGCGGGTGTATCGTGGAACCGTCGGGCCTGGTTTCAAAGAAGGGCAGCATATTAGGAATCCATCTGTCCAAGGAATTTTTTATATTTGCGCTGAACTGTCCGAAGATGATGGGGCTGAGATAAATGACCACAGTGCTGTTGATAAAATTGCGGTTAATTTGGGTCATCCTGTCATTGATAACACATTCTCCGGGCTTTTTGACCCAGCAGCCAAAACAGCCCATGCAAAAGGTAAGGTCTTCCTTTCCCACTTCAATAAGCTCTGCTTCAAAGCCCTTTTCTTTCAGAAATGAGCAAATCAAATCTTTCAGACGGCGGTAGGTTTCGGTTTGATAATCCTTATCCGAAATTAATAAGGCATTCATGTTTTCACCTCTCATGTTTACATTGTCAACATGATTATAATCCACCATGTTTACACTGTCAACATAGTGTGCTATAATTATTTTTATAAAAAAGTCAAATTAGGATCAGACAATTACCTCTGAGAAAGGATGAACATCCGGTTGACACAAAAGAATAGTTACCATCACGATGATCTGAAATCCGAATTAATTGCCAAGGGCTTGAAGCTTTTGGATGAAGAAGGATATGAAGGCTTCTCCCTCCGCAAGGTGGCGAAAGCTTGTCATGTGAGCCATACGGCTCCCTACAGGCATTATAAGAATAAGGACGACCTGATCATGGCCATTGCCTTTGAAACCATGGATAAGTTTAACCGAAGCCTGCAGGAAGCTGTTGATCAATATCCCGATGACCCGAAAAGCCAGCTAAAGGAAATGGGGTGCGCCTATATCAAGTTTTTTGCGGAAAACCCGGAATATTTCCGGTTGATCTTTTTAAGTGACATCAATAAAAAAATCAATCATTACCAGGCCAATCCTGATCAGGGGCATTATTTTACGGATCAGTACAGCAGCGGGCACCCCTTTGGCACGCTCTATCGAGCGGTTGAGCGCTACTTAGGAGAAAGGCAAAGCGCAGGAAATTGTACGATGGATCAAGATGCGCTGACACTGTATTGCTGGGGACTGGTGCACGGCATTTCCATCCTCATTGCCAGAAAGGAATTTTCGTATCAGGGCGATTATTTGGCCCTTACCCGAAGAATACTTTGGAACCACGAATTTTTAGACTGAGGTTGTTGAGGAGTTACCATATCGATTGATTGTGGGAAGCAAAGATGAAAGATAAACTTAAAATGATGAAGGAGGTAAATGAACCATGTTAATTCTACCGGAACTATTGTTATTAATTGCCTTACATGATGAAAAGGGAACCATCCTGTCACCGGCTGCCACGTCCATTAATTATGGTCTGGCCGGCGCTGTCATTATGGAGCTTGCGCTCCGAAAAAAAGTTGAACTCCGGGATAAAAAAATAACAGTAGTTGATGACTCTTCGACGGGGGATAGTGTTCTAGACCAGGCATTATACAATATGAAAAGTCAAGGAAAGAGCAAAAAGCCAGGATACTGGGTCAATAAACTTTCCGGCCAGATGACAATAAAGGATTTCATGACTGACAGGCTGGTGGAGAAGGGAATCATACGCGTGGAGGAACATAAGATCCTCTGGATATTTGATTCTCCCCGTTATCCCATGAAAGATCCACTAGAGGAACGGGAAATAAGAGAGCAAATCCGCAAAATCGTATTACATGGGGACAGTGCGGAACCCAGAACAGCGGTTCTGATCGGGTTGGTCAACGCATGCCGATTGACAAATGAAATATTCTCAAAGGAAGAAAGAAAGGAAGCGCAGATAAGAATTAAGGAAATAATCAAGAAGGACATATTATCCAAAGCTGTGGCCGACACAGTAGCAGCAATAGAGGCAGCGGTTATGGTGGCGATTTTCAGCGCTGCAGCGGCATCTCCCACAAATTCATAGAACAAAAAGATGCCTAGAAGGGGTAACAGGGCAGGGTTTTTCTCTGCCCTGGCCAATATCGGAAAGTCCAGGAAGCAAAGATCAATTTATGCTTCCTTTATTTTTTTGTGGTCATAGTTTTATTAATTGGGGTTCTGGGGGTTAATGACCTGAAAGGCAGAAAAGAAGAAAGACAAAATTAGAAAATGTATACATGTATGCAGGAATATGTAAATATTTGCCGAAAGTTAAGAAAAGAATGCATATTTAACCAAAATTTAACCGAGAATCTTCCGGATAATGGGAAAAGAAGAAATTAAGATATTGTATACATGTATTCATATTAATCATTAGCGAAAGATCCTAAAGAGTAACAAAAAAGGAGAGTCTGTTTAACATGAACGTGAAGCCTAAGGGATCCAAGAAGATCCGAGATCCTCACTGCCTGCGGAAAAACACGATAGATCTGTTTTCGGACGGAGGCGACAGCAGTTTTGCACTTCCGCCCTGATCGGGTATGACGGGATTTTAAGCCGACATTGTCTGCATATACGCTGGCCCAGAAATGTGGAGAAAAAAGGTTCTGAAAAAATATGTGTTTTGGAAGAAAGGAAGGCACATTTCATCATGATTAATTTAAAAAAGGTTCGTCAAATCTTCCAAGGTATAAGGACTATTGGCACGCAACTTATCCGTAAAAGAAAGGGAAAGAACCTGGTTAATTTCATCAAGGTCGGCCGGATATCACAAAGCATCAGAGCTAAACTGATGGTATTAATTTTTCTTTTGTCCCTATTTGTTTGTTTGGGATTGGGACTGATCTCATATCTTCAATCTTCTCAGACCTTAATTGACAATAATTATGAAGCATTGAGAGGAAAGGCGGAAGATGCCGCTAAGCTGGTCGCCAGCAATGTTCAAGGAGACTTAACGGCCCTAGAGGGTGTGGCTCAGATGGAGAGTGTAAGGGCAATGGATTTTTCTAAAGTGAATTCCCTGCTCAAGGAACAGGAAAACCGCCTGGAGTATATCTTCATGGGAGTAGCCACATCAGATGGGACCCTGCATATGACTGATGGCAATGTAACCAATATTTCTGATGAGGAATGTTTTCAAGAGGCTCTGGCAGGCCGCGCAATCGTCACGGACCCAATAATGAGTGAGCATACCGGAGGTCTTGTGGTAATGGAAGCGGTGCCTATCACGGATACCGAGGGCAATACCAAAGGAGTACTGGTGGCGGAACTCAGAGCTACTCATTTAAATTCAATTATTGAAGATAGTATGTACGGTAGGGGCGGTTATGCCTATATGATCAATAAGGAAGGAGATACCATTGCCCATCCCAACTATAATCTTGTGCTGCAACAGGAAAATAGGATCAAGAACAGCAAAGACCCTGAACTGGCAAAGCTTGTTGCCCTCGAGAAGCAGATGATTAAAGGTCAGAAAGGGGTAGGGGAATACACATCGGCAGGAACAGAAAATTATATGGCTTTCACACCGGTGCCCGATACCAACTGGTCTGTTGCTGTTACTGTTCCTAAAAGCACTGTAATGTCGGGCGTACATCGCTTATTTATGCAAATTTGTCTTGCCACGCTGATCTTTTTGCTGATTTCTTTGATCCTAAGTGCTCTTATTGGCAGGAGCATTGCTAAACCGATTACTCTGGTTGCAGCCCATGCCGGTGTTGTTGCCCAAGGAGATTTCAGTCAGGATATTCCTTCCCAGTATCAGGCACGGAAAGATGAAACAGGCTTATTGGCCCGTTCCTTTGAGCAGGTTAACTTAAATTTGTCCCAGTTGGTGAACCAAATTCAGGATAGTGCGGAAAGTTTAGCAGCAACGGCCCAACAACTGTCGGCCAGTACCCAGCAAATTTCCGCCGGGGCCCAAGAACAATCCAGTCAACTGCAGCAGGTAACCTCCTCTACCAATAATCTTGCCACATCAAATAATAAAGTAACGGACCGCGCTGAAGCAGCTATGTCAGTAGCTGATAAAGTAAAAAATACGGCAAAAAATGGTGAGACAGTTGTTTTAGGTGTGGACCAGGGGATGAAGTCCATTACGGAAAATATGCAGAAGTTAAGTGAAAGCACGGAAAAAATAAGTGAGATTATCTCTGTTATTGATGAGATTGCCGATCAGACCAATTTGCTTGCTTTAAACGCGGCGATCGAGGCGGCCCGAGCCGGGGAACATGGACGGGGGTTTGCCGTGGTGGCCGATGAAGTAAGAAAATTGGCCGAAAGATCCGGCAGTGCCACAAAAGAAATCTCCAAAATTATTGCCATGATCAAAATAGATAGCAAGCAGGCGGTGGGAGCCGTTCAACAAGGGGGCAGTATGACGGGGGAGGCAAAGAAAGCTTTTTCGGCCATTTCCGAATTGGCAAATGAAAACGCCGATACGGTCCAGGAAATTGTCGCCGTAGCAAAAGAAGCGTTAGGGAGTACCGATGAAGTGGCTCAAGCGGCAGAAAACATGTCCGCGGTAGTTGAGGAATCAGCAGCAGGTGTACAGGAAATCGCTTCCGCAGCGGAAGAAATGGCAGGTATGGCGGAGAATTTGCTATCAAAGCTAAATCAGTTCAAAGTAAAGAAATAGTGAAATAAATTTTTTCATCGGGTACAAACAAAATATCAAGACCAGCTATGTAGACGTGAAGGTTTTTATGGAGGCACCGAAAATGATCACTCAGGCTTGCGCCGTCACCGAAGGTTTGGCGCAAGCCTAGTTTTTTAAAAAATTTTTTCTGGCACGCGTAGTACATTCCCGTACCGGGCCCTGATGAAGGACAGCTTTCTGAATAAAAACCATTCGGTGACATCAAAATATTCGGCCAGGTCATAACAGGTATGCAGTCCCATTTTATAGGCCTGAAAGAGACTCTTATCTGAGATTAAAAAGTTGGTCGCCCATTTTAATGCTTTTCGTTCATCCTGGTCCATAATGATGTTAATGTAAGCGCTGGTATGTACTTGGATGATGCTGGTTCTGGGAGCGGTATAATAGTGACCCAATTCTTCCGCCAGCACACATTTATGCAGCCTGGGATATTTAGGCAAGGACTTATCAAGAAAAATCATGGGGCCGCCCAAATAGTCGAAAAGATACAGCCCGTAAAGGGTGCTGTTTTCCTTTAACAGGTCGAAATAGCGTACTTTTATTTTCTCTCTCTCAATAATGCGCCACAGTCTCACCATATTTTGGCCTCCTAAAAAACGACAATTTTCGAAAATCTCAATAAGATACGAAAAACTACTGCCGCAGCAATAGTTTTTCTTTAAAATAATGATGGAGAGATCCTGCCTATTTTTTGGGTTCTTTTTCTAGGCGCCTTTCCTCCCTGATTTCCAGAATGGCTTCTTTAATCAGGTTCTTTAAACCTGGGGTAATTTTTAAGGATCCGCTCTCGTCGTGGGCGGCAATGATGATGTTTTCCAGGTCAATATCACCGGGGGATGCCTTTTTTTCCTGGTATAACCCAGGGCTTTCTTGAACAGTTGCCGATGGGGTATGTTTGATATTGGTCCGTCCCAAAAGATAGTCGGTACTGACATCAAAATAATCCGCCATTTTTTTCAGCGTCTCTATATCAGGGACCCGTTGGTTCACTTCGTACATACCGACCGTACTGGGAGAAATATTAAGTTGTTCAGCCAGTTCCCGCTGGCTGATTTTTTTTTCTTTGCGCAAGGATTTTATTTGGGCAGATAATTTCATACTTCTCTCTCTTCCGTTGGTTTCCTGATCTAATATTATCACATACTGTGAGAGAAATAAAGAAATAATTTACAAAAAGTGAAAATAATTATTGACAAAATCACGTTACGTGAATAAAATAAAATCACATTAATCACGATGCGTGAATAAAAGATGCCGGTTTCTCCAGAGCAAGAGTTAGAGCCCCAACCTATCTTGTTTTCATTTTCTGAAGATGGCGATCAGAGTAGAAAAGATCAGATTCAGATCAGGAGGGGTATTCATGGAGACGTTAATGAAGGAGTATCAAGACAGCCTCAAGAGGGTTCTTCAGGCAAAAGAAAGAGCCATCCTGGAAGGGCGCCAAGATGATCAGCTATTATTACAGGATTGCATTACCAGCCTTTCTTGGACTGTGGAATATATGAAATTAGGCCGGGAGCCTCAGAATCGACGGCCTATTTCCCGATATTCTTATATGCAAAGAGAAGTACCCTTTGATCCCCATAGCGGTTTTTTTCTCAGGCGGTCCGCGGCACATGATACGTCCGGACGGACAGAATTATCCCGTGACCGAAGGGATTTGTTGAAAAAAGTGCTGGACAAGCTAACCACCCGGGAACGGGAAGCCTTTATCCTGGTGAGAGGAGGCGGCTATTCCTTCAGCCAGGGGGCAGAGGCGATGGGCATAAAAAAGACATCCTTGCAGAACTTGCTCGCCAGGGCGGACAAAAAATTAAATGTTGTGGTACGAAAGCCACCTAAGGATAGAGGCACTATTTACGAGCTTCTGCAAAAGGTGATGTTGGGGCCATAACCTCTTGCTCCGGGTGGGGAGAATGATACCATTTTTGGATCCGGACAAAAGCAAAGAAATAAGGGAGATGCTGGAACAGGGCAAGATCAGTCCGGATCAATCGGAAGAAAGAAAAGGGGGTGCTCATATGAGAAGGTAAGGAAGAAAAGGAAAACCTGCCTTGGAAAAGAAGGCGGGAGTATGAAAAAGGCGGTGAGGTAGTTGCGTATTGAGGACGCATTGTACACACATCTGAGCAGCTATGCAGGTCTTTCCGCTTTGGTAAGCAGCCGGATTCATCCGGTGATTGTACCCCAGGAGGGAATCTTGCCGGCTGTGACTTACCATAAGGTAAGCGGGCAACGGGTGCATACTTTTCAGGCTGACCCCGGAGTTGCCCAGCCCCGTTTCAGGATATCCTCTTGGGCAAGCGGTTACTCTGAGGCGAAGGATGTGGCGGACCAGATCCGAAATGCCCTCCAGGATTTTTCCGGTGTGATGGGAGGAACGGGGGGAGTGCCTGTGCCCAGTGTACGGTTGGAAAATGAGAGGGACAAGTATGAATGTGAAACCGGTCGTTATCATGTGGACGTTGATTTTACCATTTTTCATGAAGAATAAGGAGAGGAGTTGTTTATTATGGCATTAGCAGGAAAAAGCGCAGTAGTCAAAAGCGGGGCAAACATTATTAATGGGTTGAAAGAGGTTAAGTTCACCGCCAATGGGGAAAACATCGAGGTCACCACTTTTCAAAGTGCGGGATGGCGGGAAAAACTCCAGGGATTAAAAGACGTGGCCCTTTCTCTCACCGGATTTTACCTGCCCGCCGATACCAACGGACAGGTAGCGATCCGAACCGCTTGGCTGAACGGGACTACCATTAGTTTAACTTACCTGGTTGACGGCACGGTAGGATTTACAGGCACTTATCTGGTAACCAGTTTTGAGATCGGCAGTGTGGTTGAAGGAGAGCTTTCCGTGGCCATTGAACTGGAGAGCACCGGCGCTCTAACCCTTGTTTAATAAGGGAGGAGAAAAAAATGGCGTATGCAGGAAAAAAGGCTTTGGTGAAGATTCCCGGAACGGCAGTGGCTTTTACCGACGAGGCCACGACCACCAGCGACAATAAGTCTTACCAGATTACCAATACTACAAAGCGGGTTTGGCATAAAACCGCCGCTGTTACCGTCGAGGTAAACGGCACAGTCACCGGGGAGCAATACACTTTAAACCGTTTGAACGGTACGGTGACTTTCAGTGTGGCCAACGGTTCCCGGGGGACCGTAACGGTAACAGGGCAGTATTTGCCCATGAGCGCTGCTGCCGAGGCTCACGAATGGAAATTGACCATGGAAGCAGAAAATTTGGAGGTCACTCCTTTTCAGGCGGTTTATCGCACCAAGATCCAGGGCTTAAAAGGCGCTTCGGGCAGCATCAGCCAGTGGAATGTGATCGACCGTTATTATTACAACGCCCTTGTAGGGGGAAATCCCCTGGTGCTGGAGCTTTATCCCCAGGATACTTTGACCCCGTTAAAAATTTGGGCGGTTCTGAACAGCGATGAATTGAGCGCAGCCCTTGATGCCGCTCAGGATGAAGCGGTAAGTTTTGAAAGTACGGAGGATTTACTGATATGAAACTGAGAGACAAAATTTTAAATGTTCAGGATATCAGAGCGGAAAAGCTTGAAGTGCCGGAATGGGGCGTTGAAGTACTGGTGAAAGCGTTGAAAGGCAGCCAAAGGGCGGAACTACTCCAAAATAACATCAATGCCAAAACCGGAGAGATGAATTTAAAAACCTTATATACGGAACTGGTCATTGCCAGTACTTGCGATCCGGAAACCCAGGAACCGGTTTTTGCCTCTTCCGATCGTGATACCTTAGCCGAAAAGTCCGGCGCAGTTCTGGAACGAATTGCCCAGCTGGCGATGCGGCTTTCCGGCCTCACCCAAAATGCCGTGGATGGTATGGCAAAAAACTAGCGCAGCATCCTGAGCGCCGCTACTATTTTATTTTAGCGGAGCGCTTGGGGTGTACCGTGCAGGAACTGCTGGGGCGGATCAGCAGTTATGAGCTGACGGAATGGATGGCCTTTGACCGGTATAGTGAACAGGAGAGGAAGAGGGCGGAAAGGGAAGCCCAGGCCAAGAAGCGGGTACTGGGAAGATGATATGATTCGTTCTGTAGTAGAGTACAAGTTCCTGCAAATATCTTTTTGCAGGAACTCTACTATGGATCTAAATCAAGGCTCCGGTAAATTTAAGACAGGCAGGTGATGAACAATGGCAGATCCGTTAAGTGGATTTCCAAAAACTCTAACAAACCTTGCTGGAAATATGAAAAGTTTTAGTACTACGACTACTGAAACCTTTACTGCATTTACCACCCTGGGACAAGATCTTAGCGGTTTGTTGAATAATTTAGGTGTCAGTACGAATGAATTTCTTGCTACCATGAATAATTCTCTTGCTTCTCTGGCGCCATTTATACAGTCAATTACTTCAATTATCAATCAGGTTGCTACCTTAATCGAAATGTTCGCAAAAATAAATCCTACTGTGTTGCTGGTGATGGCAGCAATCGCCGCATTGGCAGCCGTATTTGCATATTTGTGGCAGAATAATGAGGATTTCCGTACTGCAGTGCTGGCAGCCTGGGGCGAAATTCAAGCTGCCGCTGTGGAGATTTTCGGTATACTCCAGACGGTAATGGCAGAGGAGTGGGGTAAAATCAAAGAAGTTGCAATGACCGTTTTAGGGGAACTGCAGGAATTTTGGGATCAATGGGGACAAGCCATTTTGGCTTTAGTGCAAGGAGTATGGGATCAAATCAAAATTGCCATAGAAACCGCCATTTATTTAATCAAAGGTGTAATTGATCTTGTTTTGGCCCTCATACAGGGGGATTGGGAAGGGGTTTGGAACAGTCTTGTGTATATCTTCCAGTCCATTTGGGATGGGTTAGTCAAGACTTTTGAGAATATAAAAAATACATTGGCGGGAGTCTGGGCTTCTGTACAAGACGATGTAACGGCGGTTTGGGACCGCATCATGCAGAAGTTCGAGAATGTAAAAAAAACGTTGGAGGAAGTTTGGCTTTCGATTAAAAGCAAAATCGTTGAGGTTTGGGACGGCATAGTCGAGAAGTTTGAGAATGTAAAAAATATGTTGGAGGAAGTTTGGATCTCAATTAAAAACAAAGTCGTCGAGGTTTGGGGCGGGATAGTCGAAAAGTTTGAGAGTGTAAAAAATACATTGGCGGAAATTTGGGCGGGAATAAAAAGTACAATTACAGGATTTGTGGATGGAGCAATTCAAAGTTTCAATAATTTAAAGAATACCATGGCTGACATTTGGGAAGGAATCAAGAGCACGATTGCAGGGGTCTGGAATGGTATTGTGAGCACCATTAAAGGATCTATTAACTCTGTAATTGGGGCGATCAATGGATTCATTAAAGGGATTAATAACATTACCATTCGTGTACCGTCAATAAATATTCCTCTTGTTGGCACAGTAGGCGGATGGAGTATTAGTTTACCCAAGATTCCCTTAATTCCCTTGCTGGGGATGGGTGGTATTGTAACTGGACCAACCTTAGCTATGATTGGGGAAAGAGGGCCGGAAGCGGTGGTGCCTTTAAACCGGGGTAGCTATATGGGAGGTACCATAAATATCTATATTACGGGAAATTATGATATTGAAACTGTAGGAGAAAGATTGGTTAGCATCCTCCGGAGGAAGGGGGTTTTTGCATAATGGCTTTAACCTTAAAACTTGGGGGTGTTGACAAAACCGATTTGCTCCGGCGGGGGGACTTAAAAATCACTGATGAGTTAAATACAAGATCTACGGCCGATTTTACTTTGACGGATGGATCAGGCCTCTACCGGTCGGAGCCCGGAACCCCTGTAGAAATTTGGGATGGCGCGACCCTGGTTTTTGCTGGAACAGTAGATGAACTGGAGGAGACAAAATTTCTAGGTATACCTTCTTTGGAGGAACAGGTTCCCTGTGTGGATTATTGCCAGGTCTGTGACCGTTTCCTAGTAGCGGAAACTTATCAGAATGTGGTTGCCGGAGCTATCGTTCGGGATATTTTGGTTAAGTATCTCCAGACTGACGGTATTGGAGCAGGAACCATCCAGGATGGCCCGGTGATTCAAAAGGCTATTTTTCCCTATATGACTGTTACCCAGTGTTTTAATGAAATCTGTGAGCTAACGGGGTACCAGTGGAATATTAATCCGGACAAAACCTTAAGATTTTTTGAGCGTACTACTTATTCCGCACCGTGGAGCATCGATTCGACCAACCCCAATTGCGATTTCCGGGAAGTAAAAGTGCGCCGGCACCGGGACAACTACCGGAACCGGCAGTACCTGCGGGGAGGCACCGATATTTCTCTTCCCCAAACCAGAACCTTCAAAGGCAATGGGGAAACCACTGTATTTTCTGTGGATCTACCTATTGCTACTACTCCCACAGTTTTGGTAAATGGCGTATCAAAGACGGTAGGGATCCGGAATGTGGATCAAAACAAGGAATGGTACTGGCAAAAAGGAGATAAGGAGATTTCCCAGGCTCAAGGCGGTGCTAAGCTTTCTGCATCGGAAACTTTAACCGTGACTTATCAAGGATTTTACCCCATTGTGATTGTGTCGGAGAATCCGGGTGCCATTGGGGAAAGAAAAACGGTGGAAGGGGGTTCCGGTATTTATGAAGCCATGGAATACCAGGCAAAAATTGAGACCAAAGATGCCGCTTTTCAGTATTCCGATGGGCTGCTGCGAAAGTATGCCTCCATCGGCAGGGTGCTAAATTACGCTACCTTTACCCCGGGTCTTCGGGCAGGGCAACTACAATCGATTAATATTCCTGAGCATAACATTCACAATGAGTTGTTTTTGATTAGCAAGGTAACCATTTCGGATCCGGGCAGTTGGGACCAGAGACTGGCATATGAGGTCGAGGCTTTAGATGGGGAAACCGTGGGAGGGTGGACCAATTTTTTCCGGAAACTGACGGAAAATAAGGCGGAATATGTGATCCGGGAAAATGAGATCTTGGTGAAGCTGCTTACTTTCCGGGACAGCGTCATGTTACCCAAGGTAGAGGATGATATAACCTATAATTTGCACCAGTACCTGATTTGCGGAAATGGTACTATTTGCGGAACGGGAGTGATGATATGAGTGTAACATCGGAAGTCAATACGATAATTTTGAACTGGGCCATTATAAACAGTATTGATAATATCAATGTAATCAGTCTTAAGACAGCAAGTGGAGAGTTATTCCGTAAAGGCTACCAAAGTATGGAGAATACCAGTGGCACGGAGCGAAAATATACTTTCTACCTAACCGAGTCTGAAGGTAACGGAACCCTGACAGGGATGTCTTTGTTTGGCAACGGGGCGACCACGACTTTAGGCACAGGCATGGAAATAGTAACACAATCAGTTAACATTACCAAAAATAACACGCAGAGCTTACTAATATATTGGAATGTGAGGGTGATGAGCTAATGGCATATACAAAAACTACATGGGTCGATAATACAACACCGTTAAGTGCTCAAAATCTTAATAAAATCGAACAGGGGATTTATTTAACAAATAGTATTTTTGATAACACTTCAGGGACAGATTCTTATACTATAACAATACCCGGAATAGCTAGTTATACCGAATTAATTGGAATCCCTTTAAACATTAAATGCACCATAGCTAATACTACTAGCGCGACATTAAATGTCAATTCATTAGGAGCGATCAATATAGTTAGAGGTACCTCAACAGCTTTGTTAACTGGAGAGATAATAGCTAACAAGATTATAGTCGTTGTTTACGATGGTGCAAATTTTCAGTTGCTATCTCAAGGTGTAGATGTTTCACAAGCGTCAAAAACAGAAACTCTAACAAATAAAACTCTCACTGCCCCCAAAATAACTAGCGGCTCATATTTAGCCGACCCAAATGGTAATGAACTAATTAAGTTCCCCACTACGGTTGCGAGTGCCGTGAATGAAATAACTGTAAGTAATGCAGCGGCTGGATCATCTCCAAGCATATCTGCTTCAGGGGGTGATACGAATATTGGTATTAATCTAGTACCTAAAGGTACCGGCAAAGTTCTTGTAAATGGAACTGAAGTTTCCGTAGTTGGACATGCCCATCAGGCAGCTATTATTGCTATCGCTGATGCGGGTGGTTTAATTACCGCAACGGATGTAGAAGGGGCTATTCAAGAGCTTTTTATATCTGCCAGTAATGGAAAGAGTAGTATCGCTTCCGCTATTACTGGCATGGGACAGAGCGCATCGGGAAGCGACTCCTTTAGTACTTTAGCTTCTAAAATTAGTGCCATATCCTCAGACGCCAACGCTGCAGCAGGAAATGTTCTTTCGGGTAAAACTGCCTATGTAGGTGGAAGTAAAATTACTGGAACAATGCCTAACAGAGCAGGAGACAATGTAAACATATCTTCGTCTGTAGTAGGGACTACACTTAAGTTAAGATCTCCGGCAGGTTATTATGACGGAATAGACGATACGGTATATATCACTGATGCAGATTTTGTAGCCTCAAATATAAAAAACGGTATAAACATTTTTGGCCTTACCGGAACTTTAGGCGCTAGCCAAAGCTTAGTCTGGAGTACCTCCGGGACGTATTCTTGGACTTCTCCAGCTACCCCAACTACAGTGTATGTTAATGTAATTAGTGCTACTGGAGGTTCTGGTGGCGGTGGTGGAAGTTGGGGATATAACCATGACGGTAAATGTAACGACAATTACTATTCGGGTAATTCGGGTAATCCAGGTAACGCAGGAGGGGTAACTAGTTTTGGTGGTTACCTATCAATCTCTGCATCAGCCCCAGGTCAAGGTGGAACAGGTGGGGGCTCTCCAGGCGGAATAGGAGGCGCTGGGAGTCCTCCCGGAAGTAACCACAATGGCAGGTACGGTGGTGCAGGAGGAGGTAATGGTGGAGCTGGGGGCACCTTTGCTAATGGTTCCGGCGGGGGTGGCGGGGGTGGCGGTAACTTTTATCCACAACAAACAGTTAATAATACTTTTGTCATTCCTCCATCTACGGCTATTACTATTACTGTAGGTGCTGCTGGAACAGGAGGTGCAGGAGGAACTAAAGGATCAGATAGTTATGGATATGGTAGTAATGGTTCAAATGGGGGAAGTGGCTTATCCGGGCGAGTAGAGATAAGTTGGTAAAGGAGACTGTTGATAATGAAAAAATTTGCTCAGATTATTGACAATAAAGCGTATTGGATTTTCGATGCCGAGGAAGCTCCGACTTTTGCTCCTAATATTGTTTTGTTAGATATCACTGAAAAAGGAGAAGTCCATGAAGGAGATTTTTATGATACTACAACTGATACTTTTTCAGAAATACCGAAAATTGCTGATTTATCATTAAAAGAACTGCAAAATAACCAATTAATTATTATGGACGCTATTTCAGATATCTACATCTTATTAGTATCACTGACTCAACCAGATTAAGGAGGTGTAATCAATGGTACGTTTATTTTGCAAACTGATATTTACAAAATTAAAAACTTTCGATCAGGTCCCGGTTTCGTTACAGCCTTTAGTTTATATAGAGCTATCTAAACTTGGCTATGACAAAAATGGAGATATTCTGCCTACGGCTTAGGAGGCTAAACTATGATTACGGATGCTGTATATATTATAAGTAACTGGTGCAATTTAATCTGTCCGCATTGTTTTAAAGATGCAAGCAAAGCTAACAATAATGAAGCTCCAATAGAGGATGTTATAAAATTTCTAGATACTTTTCCTCATATGTCTGGGTTAAAAATTACAGGAGGGGAGCCATTAGGTTCCCCTATTTATGATAAAACCCATAAGCTTACGCAACATGCAGTAAATAAAGGATGGAATATTCAAATAAATACTAATGGTACTTTTGGAATTCCGGATTTTGGTTTATCCACAAAGAATATTACTTTTCAAGTAAGCTTAGACGGTCTAAAAAAATCACATGACGCTATTAGAGGCAGCGGAGTTTTTGATAAAGCCATTAATTTTATACAAACTCAAAAGAGTAAAGGATATAAGGTTATTGTGATGAGCGTAATTATGGGACAATATACATTTAAAAGTCTCGAGAACTTCATTGACTTTGTTACGATACTTTTGGGTGTTCAGTTAGAAATGCAATTTGTAGCGCCAATAGGCAGAGGGTTGGTATTAAAGAATAATCTAAATGAAAAAGAGATAGCCAGGATAATAGGGAGTCGTAAGCCAAACGCCCAAGTATCAAAATGCTCAATTAGAACTAAGTCAACTTATTGTGAGACACTTCATAGAATCGCAGATAGAGTGGGAATAGATGAGTGCGGGAATATCATTCCATGTCCATTCCTTAATAAATATAAGTTTGGTACGATTTATGATTATAACGAAGACAGAGTTAAGCAAGAAATGAGGAATAAAATACTAAATTGTACATGCGCTTATCCAGATGGTTATGGAGGCATTCAATGATTATTGAAACGAAAAGAAATCTAACTCAGTTGAAAAAATTGGTAGACAATAAAAAACTTCCTGATAACTTTATTCATTTGGATATACCAATGGAGTTTTATGATAATAAACTTGGTAGAGAAATGTTATCCAAAACTGGTTTCTGTTTATTGTATTGGGATTGGTTAAAGCACCTAGTAAAATTTCTAAAGAATAAAAAGTGTCTAGAAATTATGGCAGGATGCGGAGCATTATCATACTTTTTACAAAGGTCAGGGATAAACATCAAACCGACAGATAACTTTTGCTATACTGGCGACTGGAATATAGGAAAAAACTACTGGACAGATATCGAGGATATTGATTGTCTTGATGCAATAGTAAAATATGGTAAAAACATTGATGTTATTGTTCTATCATGGCCGAGCGTCAGAAATATTACTTATTTCTCATTAGAACTAATGCGATTAGTCAACCCAAATTGTGTTATGGTCGTTATTTGGGAAGCCAAAGGTGAATTCTCAAACAAGTTATTTCGTGATGCTTTGATTGAAATTGATAATGAGCTAATAAAAAAGGCAAATAAAAATTATAAAGGTTGGTATAACGACAGAATCATGTTAATTAAATGAAAATTTAAGGATTGAGGTAAAAAATGACTACCGATGTTTTAATTAAATTAGGTATTAATATTTTACTGATGCTATCTTTGACAACTTTAGTGCTCTCCGGAGAGAAATCTGGTCTATTAAGTATTATAACAAGGCCACTAAATAAAATTATTGATAATAAAATTATCATGATAGCATGGTTTCTAATATCGACAGTCCTTAGCGCGTTTACTTTAGACACAACATTAGCCATGATTCTGATCCCGATAGCACTTGTTTACGCTACATCACGAAAACTTAATAAAGGGGAAATACTAATCGCAGTTACATGGGGTAATATGGTCGGCAGCGAATGGACATATTTTGGTGGCGGCGACACTATCGTCTCCTGGACGTTACTTACGCAATATCTAAACAGACCACTTGATATGATAATATGGGCAAAGCTATTTTGGGCTCCAACATTATTAGCTTGTATTTTAACACTAGTATGGCTCTATTTTAAAGTCCTATCACCTGTTATAGTTAAACCGTTATTACAAGAAAAGCTAAACGTCAATTGGGCCAATGTATTAACTTGGATTGTAGTCATAGTAGGCATGGCTACAATTTTTTATACTCAACTGCAATGGTATACCGTAGGATTAGCAGTTTTAAGTATTTTGTTATCAAGACTTAGTCTTGATGATTTTAAAAAGCTTCCTTTTAAAGCTATTTACATTTGGACTGCCTCAGTTATACTTGGAGTACTTGTCAACCAGTATGTAGCATCCCATTTCCAATTCGTAATTCCTACTTATGTTTATTCATTATTAGGTATTATTACTGTATTTGTAGTAATTTCTATAATACATTTGGGGATAACCGACAGTGGTATGTCTCTTATATTTCTGCCCATAGTTATGGCAAGTCAATTTACTGATATAATTTGGCTGTATGTGTTAATGACTAAAGCGATCAGCTTATCTTATCTAACGATATTTTCTAATGGTGGATTAGCTGTTTCCGCGAGTTATGGCCTGAGCCAACGCGAAATGCTTAAAAAAGGTATTCCTATTGTTATTCTTCAAACTATATTATTTGCTCTCTACTTTTATTTTATGAGAGGACACATTGCCATTTAAAAGTCGTTAATAATGGAGTAACATCTAGGAAACGGACAAAAGAAGAGGTGCGGAACAATTGCCAAACAGTAAAATACTTGCGTGCCGTACCTTAGTAAATCCGGCGGCACGGTATTAACGGATACCAAGTATAAAAGAAGAAAACGGGGCGTTTTAATTACCGGTTCTTTTTCCCATACTGGGGAAAAACTTTTACACTATTTTTCTCTAAAATGGATGTTATGAGAAACTTCAAGGCTCTTTTTATTCTTAAAAGAGGGAGGGGGCGGCAATGGGTATCGATGAGGTATGCAAGGACCATAGCGGCTTCTGTTCCGACATTAGGGCCCTGGACAAAAAGATTGAGGAGAATGCCCGGGAAAACAGGGAAAGTCATGCGGAAATGTGGAAAACGATCAATGATCTGCGCAACAGGTTGCCCACTTGGACAACCTTGTTTATTTCTTTTTTGACGCTCTGCCTAGGATGGGCTCTTAGTGAGGCATTTAAATAATTTTGAGGAGGGAAGCATGATGCCGGAAAATTTAAAAAAAAGATTGAAGAATAAATACTTCTGGCTGGCGGCAGCAGGTTTTGCCTATCAAATTCTTAACAGATACGGGTATGCTCCGGAACTGGGTACCTGGCAGGCGGGAATAGATTTAATCAGTTATTTGGCCATAGGATCCGGAATTTACAGTACTTTTGAAGGGTAACATTTTTAAAAAACAAAAGGTGGCTGGTCTGGTTAAGACAAGCCACCTTTTTACAACTTAACATCATTTCAAATTTTAGAGAGAGTATTCCCAGGGCAGCAAGCTGAGCCTTTTCCTCCCTAAATCAGTAATTTTATAATATTGCACCAGTTTCCCCGTCTCATCTAATGCTGGATCAGCGTCTTCCAGCAAACAGTTTGCCCGAAAAGAATGCAAATGGTTCTTGATAATGGAGGTGTTGCATTGTTGTTCACTGCCGTATTCTTTTTTGATCCTGCTAAAAACATCTGAGTCTGAAATGGTTTCGCCCTGCGCAAAAAAAGTAAGGATCCGAAATTTCATAGGAAGTTTCATTTGATCATCTCCTTAAATTTTTAATTATTTTATAAAAGCAAATTCTGTGCCACTCTTGCATAAAACCCCAAAAGCCTTGTGAGCACGGACTTTGAAGGGTGTAACCTTTTGAAAAGCATAAAAAAACAGCCTGTTAACTGAAAAATTATTTTACGGTTAACAGGCTGTTTCAATGAAATAACCTGTAATTATTTTTTTCATGAAAAATTTGTTTACAGTTGAATTCCTTTTATAAGGATATATTGCCGGAAATACCCAAGGCTTTCAGTTTATAATGCAGGTTTTGCCTGGAAATGCCTAGTTCTTGCGCTGTTTTCGTAATATTTCCTTTGTTTTGTGTGAGAGCCGTTTTGATTAACTGTTTTTCCGTTTCCAGCAAAGTGTTTTGTAGGGTACCTTTGAGGGTGAGGGTGCTCGGAACCTCTTTTTTAGGAAACAGCCTTTCCCTGAAATATTCCGGCAAATGATGCAGTCCGAGGATCCTGTCCTCATTTTGCACGAAATTCATCGCCCCTTCGATAAAGTTCTCTAATTCCCGGACATTGCCCGGCCAGTGGTATTGTTCAAAAAAATGAAGCAGTTCCGCAGAAATGTCATTAATGAATAAGCCGAATTGTACACTGTATTTTTTGATGAAATACCTGGCCAGGATTCTGATATCTTCATTTCTGTCCCGGAGAGGAGGAATATTGATGGTGACGGTTGCCAGCCGGAAATATAAGTCGGAACGAAGGATCTGCTCTTTCACCGCAGTAACAGGATCGATATTTGTAGCGCTGATTATCCTGCACTCAAGCGGTATCTCGGTTTTGCTTCCCAACCTTCGGACCGATTTGTCCTGCAGGACTCTTAACAGTTTGCCCTGAAGAGAAAATGACATGGAATTAATTTCATCCAAAAAAACGGTCCCATCTTCTGCCTGCTCAAATAGACCGGGGATATCCGTAGCACCGGTAAAAGCGCCTTTAACCGTTCCAAAGAGTACGCTTTCCAAAAGTGTATCTGGAATAGCGGCACAATTAATGGGAATAAAGGGTCCTTTAGAATGGAGGCTGGCATTATGGATCCCTTGCGCAAACAGCTCTTTTCCAGTTCCCGTTTCTCCTACAATCAGGACAGGGGAGTTGCGGCTAGCGATCCTGCGCGCTTCTATCACGATCCGGTTTAATTTGCTGTTGATTCCTATCACATCGTCGAGAAGATAGGGTGCCCTGGTTTGCTGATCTTTTTCTTCCCGGATAAATTTTTTTTGCATCTCTAAGGTAAGGGCGATAAAATCCCCAATCTGGTTCATATTGCGAAATATCACGTAAACGGCGGCGATTTCCCCCTGGTAATAGAAGGGAAAGGCACTAAAAATCATATTAATTTTTCTGCCGTCATTTAAGTTATACCAATAGGGTTGCTCAATCATGGGTTTGCCTGTTTGAAGGATCTTCTTTGTTACTTCCGCCGAAAAGTAGTAAGGCTGGGCATACACATCATCCTCTTTTTTCCCTAAAATATCCTTTCTCTTTAGCCCCTCCATTTTTTCCGATTCCGTATTATACAAAATAATTTCATCTTTTTCGTTTACCACAAAGATGGATTCGTGAATGGCATCAAGAATGGTTCTCAACAATTGATTCTCTTTCTTAAGTGTGTCATTTCCCCGCTCGAGCTCTTCCATGCGGATATGATCTGCTCTTTCCATAAAAATGCCTCCGTAAAACAGGTTCATCTTTTATTAATATTCTCTTGTTTTCCCCTACCTCCTGCTCCATGAAATTTTTCCCGATCAAGGTAAAGAAATTAAAAAAGTGTCATAAATGCATATTCAGGTATTTTCTGTAGAAATTTAGGCAGGAAAATGTAAATATTTGTGGAAAATGTAATTTATTAAACTGCTGTAAAAGGAGAACGTCAGCCATGCATGTCAACCCTACAGGGTCTATAGAAACCCATGATGTCCAGAAAGTACAAAAAAATATATCTGAAGGAAAGGCATTTCATCAGACCCTGGGTCCACTGGTTGACGGGAGTGATACCAGGTTTGACTCTTTATTTCTTCAAGCAGGGGAACAGTGGAACGTGCCTCCCCGACTATTGAAAGCCATGGCCAGAGCCGAATCCAATTTTAATCCTCGGGCCGTGTCCCATGCGGGAGCCCAGGGTATGATGCAGTTGATGCCGGAGACCGGCCGTTCGTTAGGGGTTCGGGATCCCTTCGACCCGGAGGAAAACATTGGTGCAGCAGCTAAATATATGCGCTCTCTTCTGGATCGCTATGACGGAGATGTTAAGCTGGCGCTGGCGGCGTATAACGCCGGTCCTGGAAATGTGGAGAAATATCAAGGGATTCCCCCTTTCAAGGAAACGCAAAAATATGTAGCGAAGATATTAGGCAGCTTAGACGGGGATAGGGTACAGATGAGGAACGACTCTGCCCCTGATTCCATGCGGCCGGACCTGGCCCAGGAAGCATTTGGGGATAAAATGAAAGCGGTAGGGATTGTATCACCGGAATTATTAAAATTTTGGGTAGACCTGAAGCTGATGAGGGCCGTATTAAGCGCCGAAGAGAAAAGGAATCAGGAAGTATAGTGGGTTTTGGATCGAAGGGAGGACGAAAATAACATGGTTCACTTAAGAAATTTTTTTCGGATCTCGCAAAGTATCAAAACGAAACTCATGGTATTGATTTTTTTCTTATTATTATTTGTTTGTCTGGGATTGGGACTGATATCCTATCTTCAATCTTCTAAGGCCTTAGTTGATAACATTTACGAGGCCCTGAGAGGAAAGGCGGATGATGCCAGCAAGCTAGTCGCAAACAAGGTTCAAAGGGATTTAGCCGTTTTAGAGGGTGTCACTCAAATGGAAGCTGTAAAAACAATGGATTTTTCTAAACTGGCTGTGCTGCTGAAGGACCAGGAAAAGCGCCTGGGATATGCCTCTATGGGTGTAGCCGCACTAGATGGCATCCTCCGCATGAGCGATGGGAATATTAGCAATATTTCTGATCAGGAGTGTTTTTTGAAGGCTGTAGCAGGCCAGGAAACGGTTACGGACCCTGTGATGAGCGACCATACCAGCGCTCTTGTGGTCATGGAAGCAGTACCTATCTTTGGTGAGGACAAAAATGTGCGCGGCGTTTTAGTAGCGGAGCTAAGTGCTACCCATTTAAATTCCATTACTTCCGAGATCCGATACGGGAAGAACGGTTACGCATATATGATTAATAAGGAGGGCACAACCGTTGCGCACCCCGATTATAATCTGGTGCTGAACCGGGAAAATCGCATTAAAAACGGAAAGGATCCGGAGCTTGCAAAGCTGATCGATTTGGAAAAACGGATGATTAAGGGTGAGAAAAGTGCAGGCGAATACAGGTACAAAGGGATCGAAAAATACATGGCTTTTTCACCGGTGCCCAATACCGGTTGGTTTGTGGCTGTTACGGTGCCTAAAAGCGACGTTATGGCCCGGGTAGACCAATTATTTTTTCAAATTTGCCTTCTCATGGCAATATTTTTAATTATTTCCCTTGTGATCAGCGCTTTTATTGGGAAGAGTATTGCTCGCCCCATTAGTTTGGCGGCGGCCCATGCCAGTATTGTGGCCCAAGGAGATTTGAGTCAGGATGTGCCTCGGGAATTTTTGGCGCGCAAAGATGAAATAGGCATATTGGCCCATTCCTTTCATCAGCTTAACCTGAATTTGTCCCAGTTGGTGAACCAAATTCAGGATAGTGCGGAAAACTTGGCGGCCACGGCGCAACAACTGTCCGCCAGCACCCAGCAGATTTCTGCCGGGGCCCAGGAACAATCCGGCCAACTCCAGCAGGTAACCCACTCCAGCCACAAACTTGCCACAGCAAATAATAAAGTGGTGGATCGTGCTGAAGCGGCTGTTTCCGTGGCCGATAAAGTAAAAGATACGGCTAAAAACGGGGAAACCGTGGTATTAGGCGTAGACCAGGGGATGCAATCCATAACGGAAAATATGCAGAAGCTGAATGAAAGTACACAAAAGATCAGTGAGATTATTGCCGTAATTGATGAGATTGCCGATCAGACCAATTTGCTTGCTTTGAATGCCGCGATTGAGGCAGCCCGGGCCGGGGAACACGGACGGGGATTTGCCGTGGTGGCCGATGAAGTGCGAAAATTGGCTGAGCGATCCGGCAGTGCCACAAAAGAAATTTCCCAGATTATTGCCATGATCAAAGGAGATACCAAGTATGCGGTAGAGGCCGTCCGCCAGGGGGGTAGCATGACGGGGGAAGCAAAGCAAGCCTTTGGGGCAATTTCTGATTTGGCAAATGAAAACGCAGATACGGTTCAGGAAATTGTGGGTGTAGCGAAAGAAGCCTTAGGGAGTACCGATGAAGTAGCCCATGCGGCGGAAAACATGTCCGCAGTGGTTGAGGAATCCGCCGCTGGTGTACAGAAAATTGCTGCCTCGGCGGAAGAAATGGCAGCTATGGGGGAAAAGCTTTTATCCATGCTCCATCAGTTCAAAGTAAAAAAGTAGGGAGCGAACCGGTATTTTTAATCAGGGCATAGATCAAAGACAAAGGGGCTGTCTGCACAGCCCTTTTACTTTACCAGAAAGTTTTTGGAATCAGGCAGGTATCGGCAAGTAAGGTGATGTTGATGAATTGGTTTACCCGGTAACCGGTAACGGATACCCGGATCCCGAAAAGCCCTTTGGGCTTTTTTAAGTTATAAGTGACTGATTTTAAGTCTGAGCCGACTCGACTGATGGAGGGAATATACGATCACATCTTGTCGAAGAAAGAGATAATCAGACCTGGAATTCGTGCAATTCCTTTCACGCCGGTCATTTGCAATTTTGATTTTTTTTCTTGCAAAGGGACCAATTCCGGCATGAAAATTGCTTAATAATATTCTAGATTTTTAGGAGACATTGAAGCAATGTGATCTGTTGAAAAATGAGCCCAAGGCTTAATTACTCAGTTTAATATTGGAGCACAAGGGAGGCGGATAGAGAAGTAATACAGGTTGCTGACGGATGATCTATTCTTTAAGTTTTTTGCCGTAGGATTAAGCAGGGTCAAAAATTTGCATAAGAAATGGAGAGGAAATCATGGAGAACAAAATTGTCGTAGATTCTTCCGTAAGTTTGGAGCATATTGGAAGCATATTTGAAATTCTCAGCAAGGTTCCGGAATTTGCGGAAAAGAATGCCCAGGTTACTGGGATTGAAGTATTGCCCGGTGGATTAACAAATTACAACTTTAAGGTTACTGTTGATGGGGTAACTTATGCGGTGCGTGTCGCCGGCCCTGGCACCAACGAATATCTGGATCGTCCGGCCGAAAAATACAACGCCCAGATTATGTCCGATATCGGTATCAACGCCCCAATCATTTACTATGATGAAGTATACGGCCACCAGGTTTGCAAATATATTGACGACTGTAAGACTCTGCACATCCCTGATTTTAAAGAAAATGCCGAATACCTTTCCAAGGCAGCGAAAGTGTTTAGAAAATACCATACTTGCGGCAGATCATTTAAAGCGGATTTCAATCCTTTAAAAGAAACCTATGTTTATATTAACTATCTCAAGGAAAAGAATTTTGCGGTCTATGAAGGCGCAGACAAGATGTTGGAAAAGGTGGAAGAGATTAAAGCGGCCTTCGACAAATATCCCCAAGAATTGGCTCCTTGCCATAACGATCCTCTCTGCGAAAACTGGCTGGACGATAACAAAGGGTTCTATCTGATCGACTGGGAATATGCGGGAAACAATCAGCCCATGTTCGATTTGGGCGCCCTGGCTATTGAAGCTGAGTTAAGCCCGGACCAAGAAAGGTTCTTATTAAAAGAGTACTTTGGCAGAGACATTACCGAGAAAGAATACGGGCTTTTAATTATTAATCGCTTCCTCTGTGACGCTCTCTGGACTTATTGGGCAGTTCTGCAGATTGCTACGGGAAAATCCCATGACGATTACTGGCCTTATGGATTAAACAGGTTCAACAGGGCTATGGAACTGGTTCATAACGGAGCTTTGGGCAAAGCACTTGCGGAATTTAAATAATCGGGTTTGCCCCAAGGACTTTGGTAAGCAATGTTTTTTATGGGCTGAATTTTGCATTGCTGATACAGAAGTGAATAGCTTTTAAAAATGTAGTCCGGATTCGTCCGGACTGTTTTTTTATTGCTCTGGCAAAAGAAATGATGCCGCACATTAGACAGAGCGAAACCGATAGCGCATTTCGCCCTCCACCGGCTGAAACCCAAATTTACTGTAGAGTCTTTTGCCTTCTTCGGTAGCAGTAAGAGTTACTCTTAGATAACCGAGGCTTTGGGTATGAGACATGATTTTTTCCAATAATTTGAATCCGACACCTTTTTGACGATACGCCGGTAAAATATACATGCCTGTTAATACGGCAGATCTACCTGTGGGATTGTGAGGGGTTGGACAATCGTAATAACAAGAAACAACGGCTGTTCCAACAGCTGTTTCATCATCTAGGGCAATAAAGCTGTAGCAAGAGCCATTTGGAAAATTCGATGCATAATAGTTTCTCAATGCATTCTCAAATTCATCCCAATCATAATACCCCGCGGTATGCGCATACTCTTTATGCAGCCGCATGGTTAAGGCAGTAATGTTATTGATATCATCTGTACCGGCTTGTTTTATCAAAACATTCATTTTTCTTCTCCTATTCGTTTCCCTGTATGATCTGGCTCCAACTTCAGAAAGGGCAGATTCTCTTTTCTTTTCCTATAAGATATCATATTTATATTTCTTTTTTAAAGGAATTTCGCCATGAGCAGGGAATAAAATACAAGCCTTGGTACCAAAATACCCAAGTCCATGAAATATTCATAAAAAATTTTTAAAATAGTATTGACAAAGGTTCGTAAAAAGAGGTATATATTGTGTATAAATATAATAGAGTTACTAGGGATTGATGCTTTCTCTTGGCGATTGTGAGGTGAAAAAGTGAACATATCCACAAAAGGCCGCTATGGGTTAAGAGCTATTTTAGATATGGCGATTAACCAGGAAAATCAGCCCATTTCCTTGAACAGCATTGCTGAACGGCAAGGCTTGTCCGAAGGTTATTTGGAACAATTAATGATCCCTTTGAAAAGGGCGGGATTGGTCAGAAGCGTTCGAGGCGCTCAAGGTGGGTATATTTTGGTAAAGCATCCTAAAGACATCACCGTTGGTGATGTGGTTCGGGCGCTGGAGGGGCCCATCGCTCCGGTAGCATGTGTCAGTGAACACTATCCCGAAGAATGTGAACGGGCCGACTCTTGCGTGACGAGAGTTGTTTGGGAGAAAGTGAGAGACTCGATGGCAGAGGCCCTGGATTCCTTTACCTTAGAAGACCTGGTAAATGAATCACTGAAAATGAGAGCAAAAACATAAAATCCCAAATTTAACACTAGTCTTACAGAAATGAATGGATATTTAATAGCTGCATGGGAGGAAACATAAAAATGCCGGTAGTTATTCCAAATGATTTGCCCGCTCGGGACACTTTAACACGGGAACATATATTTTTTATGGATGAAAGCCAAGCTTCACATCAGGATATTCGCCCTTTGGAAATTGCCATCGTTAATTTGATGCCGACGAAAATTGTTACGGAAACCCAGCTGATTCGACTGTTGGGAAATACCCCGCTGCAAGTAAAGATCAAACTGATCAGTACCGAAACCTATAAATCGAAAAATACCCCGGAAGAACACCTACTTAGTTTTTACAACAGTCTCAGCGATATTCGGGATCTCACCTTCGACGGCATGATTATCACCGGTGCGCCGGTAGAAACAATGAACTTCGAAGAGGTTGATTATTGGGAAGAACTAACCCAGATCATGGAATATTCCAAATCCCATGTGACATCAACTTTACACATTTGCTGGGGAGCCCAGGCCGGGCTTTATTACCACTATGGCATACCGAAATACCTGCTGCCGGAAAAAATATTCGGTGTGTTTCCCCATCGGGTCTGTATCCAGGGAAGCTACTTATTAAGAGGATTTGATGATATTTTTTATGTTCCTCAATCCCGGCATACGGAAGTAAGGCGGGAGGACATCGAGAAAGTTCCCGGACTGGAGATTTTAGCGGAGTCGGATCAGGCAGGGGTCTTTCTAGTGGAGGCCAAAGAGGGACGGCAGATTTTTGCCACCGGTCATGCGGAATATGATCCCCTCACGCTAAAGATGGAATATATGAGGGATGTAAACCTGGGGTTGAAGATTAAAATGCCGGAAAACTATTTTACGGAAAATGACTCGAAGGGAGAACCTATCGTAAGGTGGCGGGGGCACGCCAACCTGTTGTATTATAACTGGTTGAATTATGTCTATCAGGCAACCCCCTATGATCTTAATGAGATAAAAGGATGGTAAGATAGAGAGGCTGAGCAGACCTGGCTTTTATCATCTATAGAAGGGAGCGATGTAAGCTTGAACCCGGACAAATCCCTGGATTTAAGAGGTGTGTCCTGTCCAGTGAACTATGTGAAAGCAAAACTGGCTCTTGAGGATTTGGAGGAAGGCCAAGTATTGGAAGTAATTTTGGATCAAGGTGAACCGATCATGAGTGTTCCGGAAAGTATCAAAGAAGAGGGCCATAAAATCTTAAATATCGAGCCGGAAGATCATTGGTTTCGATTATTTATTCAAAAAATAGAGTAGTTTAAATAGGATGGTTGTTTTACAGGTGTATTGTAACAGGAGAAGTGGCAAAATAAACGTTAAGGAGTGAAAGCAATGAAACGAATATACATGGATCATGGAGCAACGACCCCCCTTCATCCTGAAGTGATATCCGTGATGTCTGATGTGATGAAAGAAGTTTTTGGAAATCCGTCCAGTTTACATTATTTTGGCCGGGAAGCGAAAAAGTATGTGGATGAGGCCCGGCAAAAAGTAGCCGATTTAATTGGGGCGAAGTTTGAGGAAATCTATTTTACCGGGGGGGGAACGGAGGCGGATAATATTGCTGTCTTTGGCACCCTTTACGCAAACAGCAAAAAAGGCCGGCACATTATTACCTCTTCCGTGGAGCACCATGCGGTTCTGGACAGCTGCATCCAACTGGCCAAAGCGGGATATGATGTTACTTTTTTGCCGGTAGATCAGTATGGTATGGTTGACCCGGACCAGGTGAAAAAAGAAATTCGCAAAGACACCGTCTTAATCAGCGTGATGCATGCCAATAATGAAAACGGGACCATTGAACCTGTGGAAGAAATCAGCGAGATCGCCAAAGAACATGGGGTTTTCTTCCATACGGACTGTGTCCAAACGGTGGGAAAAATACCGGTAAATGTAGATGACTTAGGTGCCGACCTGCTTACTCTTTCCGCGCATAAGATTTATGGGCCGAAAGGAATTGGCGCCCTTTACAAGCGAAAAGGCGTCCGGGTGTCACCACTGATCCATGGTGGGGGTCAGGAGAAAAAGCTGCGCTCCGGCACGGAAAATACCTTGGGCATTATCGGTTTTGGGAAAGCGGCTGAGCTGGCCGCCCGGGATTTGGAAACCGACAATATTCGGGTTAAGCAATTAAGAGACAAGTTGATCCAGGGGGTTATGGAAAAGATTTCCGACGTCAGGCTAAACGGACATCCGGAAAAACGCCTGCCCCATAATGCCCATTTTAGCTTTGCCTATGTGGAAGGAGAATCTTTGTTATTGAGCCTGGACATGAAAGGAGTTGCCATTTCCTCCGGGTCAGCGTGCAGTTCCCGTTCCCTCCAGCCTTCCCATGTACTGGTGGCGACAGGTCTGCCCCAGGAACTGGTTCATGGATCCATCCGTATTACCTTAGGCAGGGACAATACGGAAGAGGACATTGATTATGTTTTAAATGTACTGCCGGAAATTGTGGCCCGTTTCCGCAGTTTCTCTCCTTTAGCGCAAAAGAAAACGGTTTGATCCCATATTTTTAATGAGAGGAGTAAAGTGTTATGTATAATCAAACGGTGATGGACCACTTCGAAAACCCCCGGAACGTAGGGGAAATTCCTGATGCTAGTGGAGTAGGTGAAGTAGGTAATATAACCTGCGGGGATATTCTCCGGGTATATATTAAAGTGAATGAAGGAAAACTGGAAGATGTCAAATATATGACTTTTGGCTGCGGAGCCGCCGTGGCCAGCGGCAGCATGATGACGGAACTGGCCAAAGGCAAAACGATTGACGAGGCCATGGAGATTACCAATAATTCTGTTGCCGAAGCGCTGAATGGCCTGCCTCCCCAGAAAAAACACTGCTCTAATTTGGCGGCGGATGCCCTGCATAAAGCCATTGAAGATTGGCAGAAAAAAAGCGCCGATAAAGAATAAGGTATCCGAATAAATTGCAGAAAAGCCCGGGAATCGCTCCCCGGGCTTTTTTCACGCACCAACAAAACCTTCTCCGCATATATTAAATCGAACTAAAGATTTAAGGGCAAGGGCGTCCTGTTCGCAAGCAAATTCTCTCAGGGCGCCTTATTATTGGGGAGGGTGAAAAATTCATGTGCGGAATTGTTGGGTGGATGGATTTTACAAGGGATCTTTCTGATCAGTATCAGGTGATTAGCTCCATGGCGGACACACTCATCCCCCGAGGGCCGGATGCCTCAGGATACTGGTTGTCTAAACACGTGGCCTTTGGGCACCGGCGGTTGGTTGTTGTTGACCCGGAAGGGGGAAAACAGCCCATGTCCCGCCAAAGAGGAGAATTCCTGTATGTCCTTGTTTATAACGGAGAATTGTATAATACGGAAGATATTCGCCAGGAGTTATTGTCCCGGGGTTATACCTTTCAGGGCTGGTCGGATACGGAAGTGCTCTTATGCTCCTATCTGGAGTGGGGAGAAACATGCGTGGAAAAATTTAACGGCATTTTTGCCTTTGCCATCTGGGATGAAAACAAGCAGCATTTGTTTTTGGCCCGGGACCGGATCGGGGTAAAACCCTTATTTTACAGTGAACAGGGCCCGTCCTTTTTCTTTGCCTCGGAAATAAAAGCTATTTTAGCCCACCCGAAAGTTTTTCCTAAAATAAACCGGGAAGGGCTGGCGGAAATATTCGTCATGGGGCCGGCAAGGACGCCGGGGCACGGTGTGTTCAGCGGCATATCGGAATTAAAGCCGGGATACAGCATGATCGTAAACCGCCAGGGGATCCGGGTGAACCAATACTGGTCTCTGGAAAGCCGCCCCCATGAAGAAGATGTAGACACAACAGTAGCCACTGTCCGGGAACTGGTCTTCGACGCCATCAAACGCCAGTTGGTGTCTGATGTGCCCCTTTGTACCCTGCTTTCCGGCGGATTGGATTCCAGTGCCATTACCATGGTGGCGGCAGAAGTATATCGAAAGGAAGGGAAAGATCCCATCAGAACCTTCTCCATCGATTATGTGGGGAATGATAAATATTTTTCTGTGAACGAGTTTCAGCCCAATGCCGATGCTCCCTGGGTAAAAGTCGTTTCCGACTTTTTAGGGACCAATCATTCCTATTGTTTTATCGATACCCCCCAGTTAGCGAACTCTTTGATTCCCGCTGTGCTGGCCCGGGATTTGCCCGGGATGACGGATGTTGACTCTTCTCTCTACCTCTTTAGCTGTGAGGTAAAAAAACTGGCTACCGTGGGACTGTCGGGAGAATGTGCCGATGAAGTGTTTGGAGGATATCCCTGGTTTTTCCGGCGGGATGAAACTAATCTAGATACATTTCCCTGGGTGCGCAGGTTAGCGGAGCGTACCCGCCTTTTTTCGGGGGAATTGCTGAACTTGATCAAACCCCAAGAATATATGGCGGAACGCTACCGGGAGGCATTAAACGAGGTTCCCCGTTTCGCCGGAGATGCTGCGGAGGAGGCCCGGATGCGGGAAATGTTTTACTTAAACCTGACCCGGTGGATGCCCACCCTGTTGGACCGTAAGGACCGCATGAGTATGGCTACCGGATTGGAATTGCGGGTGCCCTTTTGTGATCATCGCTTAGTGGAATATGTCTGGAATATTCCCTGGGAAATGAAAACTTACGGAAATCGGGAAAAGGGTTTGCTCAGGCAGGCTTTAAAGGGCACTCTTCCCGAAGATGTACTGTGGAGAAAAAAGAGTCCTTTTCCGAAAACCCATAACCCCGCCTATTTGGAGGTAATGCGCGCCTGGATGCTCCGGGTTTTGGAGGATAAATCCTCGCCTCTACTCCCCTTGATCAATACCCAGGCGGTAAGAGATTTGGCTTTGTCTGCCCGGACAGACATGAATATGCCCTGGTTCGGTCAATTGATGAATGTGCCTCAATTATTCGCTTTTTTGATTCAGGTGGATTACTGGTTAAGGGAATATAAAGTCAGTATTGAAGCGTAAAAATTATCCAGCTTGATATTAATTTAGGGAACCGGAGAGGTTCCCTTTTTATATAAAAATTAAATATTTTTCTGTTCGTAATTTTTATTGCTCAATCGGTATGCACTGGGGCTTACACCTAACCGGTTCTTAAAAAGCCGGCTAAATGAATTTACCTCTGCATAGCCTATTTTTTTTGCAATTGATGCCACGGTATCGTTGCTGGTCAGTAAAGCCAGACGGGCTTTTTCCAGGCGCAGTTCAATGAGATAGTCGACAAAATTAACACTTGTCTTTTCTTTGAAAAGCCGGCTGAAATAAAAAGGGCTTAAATGGATTTCTTTTGCCACGGTTTCCAGGGTAATGTTTTTATGAGAATTTTTTTCCATAAAATCTTTCGCCCGGGAAATTAACTCATATCCCGGATCAAAGGAATAGTGACAAAAAACTTTTAAACAATTTTCGATAAATTCTTTTAGGCATGCTTCCATATTGTTTAAGGTTTGAGCCGCAGTCATACCGTTGATAAAAGAACGGTGGGCCAGGGCCAAGGCCTCGGGGGTATTACATTCTATAGTTGGTGAATGGAGAATGGCTGTTGCTAATTCCATGGAACAGGAACGGGTGAGATGTATATTACCCTTCGTTGCCGTTTTCAGTTCTTGCCAAAAATTAGCCAGGGATTCACGTGCCGTTTCGATTTCGCCGGACTGTACTTGCTGAGTAAGCTTTTCATATGGCAGCTCATTTCTTTCTCCAGCTGAGACAAAGAATGGAGCATTCTGCGCTATTTCATGATCCTTGGATGAGGAGGAACTTTTTTGGAGATCTTCACAGAGCTTGTCTATCACATGAAGGATTTCTTGGGGCCGGGCCGGTTTAAGCAGGTAGTCGCTTGCCCCCATTTTTAATGCCTTAAGCACAAAATCGAACTCATCAAATGCTGTGATGATCACGATCTTCAGGGCAGGATCCATCTCCTTTAAGAGCTTGGTCGTCAATAGCCCGTCGATTCCAGGCATTTTAATGTCCACAAAAGCGATATGGGGTTTTGTTTTTTGGGCCAGTTCGATCCCCATATGTCCGGATAAGCCTTGGCCGATATACTGTACTTTCGGCCGTTCTTTGGCAAATAAAAAGTGAATGGTTTCCCCTTCCAAGGGGTCGTCGTCTACCACCATAACCTTAATCATTTGTATCCCACCTTTTGAGGCTGAGCAGGCAAAGAAAGAAAAATCCGGGTTCCTTTGCCCAGTTTGCTTTTTAAATCCCATTGGAAATCAGCGCCAAAATAATAGTGCAATCGCTTAAAAACGTTGCCCATACCCAATCCTGTGAGATTATTACGCCTGGAAGTGGGAGATTTTAAGTTTAAGATTTCCTCCACCACTTCGGGAGGAATGCCCAGGCCGTCGTCGATGATTTCCAAATGGATGACATTATTCTGTTTGGTCGCTTTGATGGTGAGAGAACCTCCTTCTTCTTTCGGTTCCAGGCCGTGCACAAGGGCATTTTCCACCAGGGGCTGCAGCGTGAAAAGGGGAATCGCCGTGTCAAGACAGCTTTTGTCTACATCAATCTTGATTTTAATGCGGTCACGCATATAGTTTTCCTTGATGAACAGGTAGTTTTTGATGTAGGCCAGTTCTTCCGCTAAGGTGGCAGACTGGCCGATTTTATGCAGGCTCCCCCGTAAAAGCTCCGCCAGGGCAAAAACAATTTCCGAGGTTTTCGTGGCCCCTTCCAAAAGAGCCTGCCGGCTAATCGTGTTCAGGGTATTGAAAAGGAAGTGGGGGTTAATTTGTGATTGCAGGGCTTTCAGTTCTGCTTCTTTTAAGGCTTTCTCCAGATCTGCTCTCGCCCTTGTTTCCTCCAAAAGGCGCATATTTTGGCTATTTAGTTGTTGCTGCACGATGCTCATCACACCTTTTTCCGCAATATAGTTGGCGATGACAAAGAGGAGTTGAGCGGAGGCCTCTACTTTTTTCAGGGAGATTAATTTAATGTTGTTGTACAGTTCTTCTAATTCGGGATAATCTTTCATGTTTATTTTCGGTTTGGTGATCCACTCCAGCCTATCCAGTATTTCTTCTTCTACCAAAACCTGTCCGGTCATAATACATCCCAGGTATTGAGAGTTAACGACAATAGGTGCCGTCACATCTATCAACCCCATGTGGCAGCGATAAATAAATGGTTGGCCGGAACGTACGGCCTCAATCCCCGCATAGGCATCGGATTTTTCGCATCCGGAACAGCCGGCGACAATCTGTCGCACCCTGCTGCAAAAAGCGTTGAAATTACTATATTGCGTCACCGGTTTACCTTGGTAGTCAACGATAATAGCAGCTAATCCCGTGGCCTCCGAGAAACGGTCTTGAATCTCTTGGAGCATATTGATGTCAACTACTTCCTTCAGGTGAAAAATATGCTTGGTGGTCATGTCACATTTTCCCCCTCTATTCATTTTTTATCAGGTAAAAAACGGATCAGCCAAAAAAGAATAAGAAAATTCAGAGCAATAAATGATTCCCCATATTTTTATAAATTCCTGCCACCGACAAAAGAAGTGCAATAAATGATAGGAAGTGCGCAAGGAAAGACCACCCTATTCCATTTTTACTTTCCGGGAGCAATAAATGCTTGTATAGGTAAAAAAATGAGGAGTCTTGATCATTCTGCAGCGTTGAATTAATAGCAAAAGGTGCTGCGGTTAGAGCAATTCTTACCACAGGGCTACGGTACATTTTGCCGAAAAATTAAGGCATTCAAGAAAACTACTCCGGAACGAGAAAGATATCATTTTCGTAAATGGGTATTCATTCAAATTATGGGACAGGAGGAAGGGGCCTTGGCTGAGGATAAACCACGCGTGATTCAAGAGTATGTGCCGGGGAAACAGGTGACGCTGTGCCATCTGATTTCCCATCCGGATGGGAAGCTTTCCGAAAAATTAGGCCTGACGGAGAAGGCGCCTATTGGTGTGATGACCATTACGCCCAGTGAAGCGGCCATTATTGCGGCAGACTGCACGGTCAAAGCAGCCCCGGTAGACATCGTTTTTGTGGACCGGTTTACCGGATCTCTGGTGGTTACCGGCCCGGTCAGTGCTCTGGAAGTTGCCTTGAAGGAAGCCAATACTTATTTAGCCCTTTCATTAGGTTTCCAAAAGGCCGAGATTACCCGTTCCTAACATGCGACTAATGCTGATTGGCCCGACCGGAGCAGGTAAAACCACCCTTTCTCATGCTTTAACCGGGAGCACTGATCAAGCCCGGAAGACCCAGATGATTCATTTTGTAGGCGATTTCATGGACACACCCGGTGAATATTTAGAGATACCCCGTTTTTACCGGGCCCTGTTAGTAAGTGCCCAACAAGCCGACAGGATCCTGCTGGTTGTGGCAGCCGATAAACCGGAGCTCCAGTTACCGCATGGTTTTGCCCAGGCCTTTTCCCGCCCGGTGATCGGAGTAATTAACAAGATCGATCGGGTAGGTTGCGATCTCCCATCTGCTTATACGATATTGGGGGAAACAGGAGTAAAAGAACCCTATTTTCCTGTGTCGGCCGCTACGGGCCAAGGGCTGACCGGGTTGAAGATTTATTTAGGCCTTTAGAGCCTGGAGCAATGGAAGAATGGTAAGGAGGTGAAAAATTAAAAGGAGTATTCAGCGTGGTACCGGTGGAAAGTGGTATGTCGAGTTACGATGGGGTCGACAAACATTAAAAGGAGGAAAAGAAAATGTCTCAAGAAGCCTTAGGATTAGTGGAAACTCGTGGTTTGGTAGGAGCAATTGAGGCAGCGGATGCTATGGCAAAAGCTGCCAATGTAACGCTGACCGGATATGAGAAGATCGGGTCAGGGCTGGTCACGGTAATGGTGCGGGGAGATGTGGGTGCGGTGAAAGCGGCTACGGACGCCGGTGCCGCTGCCGCCCAAAAGGTTGGTGAGGTCGTATCCATTCATGTGATTCCCCGGCCTCATACAGATACGGAAAAAATACTTCCGAAAACCACCTAAACAAATGGAAACACGTGAATCCCGGTTTTGAAAATAATGGAGGTGGATATTGTGCAAGAGGAACAGATCATTAAAAGAGTGATGGATGAGGTGCAAAAGAAAATGCAGGGCAATGATGCCCCCGTTCCTGATTTAAGTACCTTTAAATGCGGCATGACGGAATTTGTGGGCACTGCCTTTGGAGATACCATCGGCCTGGTGATCGCCAATGTGGATGATGTGCTCCGGGAGCGGCTGGGCATTGATCCGAAGTTCCGGTCTTTGGGCATTATTGGGTCCAGAACCGGCGCCGGGCCCCAGATCATGGCGGCGGACGAGGCCGTGAAAGCGAGCAATACGGAACTGTTGAAGTTTGAGCTGCCCCGGGATACCAAGGGACATGCAGGACACGGCACCTTAGCCATATTTGGGGCGGAGGAAGTCTCCGATGCCCGGCGGGCCGTGGAGATTACCTTAAACGCTTTAAGCTGGACTTTCGGGGACATTCACATGAATGATGCGGGTAACTTCTGTGAATTACAGTATACCGCCCGGGCCAGTTATGCCCTGAATAAATTCTTCTGTGCTCCCTTGGGTAAAGCCTGGGGGCTGATTGTGGGGTGCCCGGCAGGCTTGGGCGTGGTGATGGCGGATACGGCCGTTAAAGCTGCTAACGTGGAAATTGTTATGCATGCCTCCCCGGCCTATAATACCTCCCACTCCAATGAATTTATGATTATGATTACCGGTGACTCGGGCGCGGTGAAACAAGCGGTGATTGCGGGCAGGGAAACGGCTTTGAAATTGCTCCCCGCCCTGGGTGGTATCCCCAAGTCACTGCAGACGCCTTATATTCGTTAACAATACGAGAAAGGATGTGATTCTACGTGGCATATGAAGGAAAAGCTTTTAAAACCAAGAGATTCCAGGCCCTGGCGGAGAGGGAAGTGAATAAGCACACCTATTTAAAGGAATGGCCGGAAAAAGGGATCACGGCCAACAAGGGGATCAATGATCCGAAACCCAGCATTAAAATAGAAAACGGCCTAGTCGTAGAAATGGACGGCATGAAACGCCAAGATTTTGACATGATTGATCAGTTTATTGCCGACTATTACATCGACAAGTCGGTGGTTGAGGAAGCCATGGCCATGGACTCCTTAAAAATTGCCCGCATGATCGTGGACATTTGTGTACCACGCCAAGCCGTCATTAGACTTGCCAAGGGGTTCACCCCCGCTAAATTTGTCGAGGTGGCCAATTATCTTGATGAATGCGAAATTATCATGGGCATTCACAAAATGCGCGCGCGCAGACGTCCGGGGATTCAATGCCATACCACCAATGAAAAGGATAATCCGGTGCAAATGGCGGCGGACACTGCGGAAAACCGGCTGCGGGGATTTGATGAATCAGAAACCACCACCGGTGTGGCGCCGATCGCTCCTTTAAATGCCATCGCCTGCCTGATCGGCGGCCAGACGCCGAAGGTGGGTTTGTTGACCCAGTGCGCCGTGGAAGAAGCTTTGGAACTGGATCTGGGCATGCGCGGTTTAACAACTTATGCGGAAACGGTTTCCGTGTACGGGACGGAAAGAGTATTCGCGGACGGGGATGATACACCCTGGTCCAAGGCCTTCCTTGCGGCCGGTTATGCCTCCCGGGGCATCAAGCTGCGCTTTACCTCCGGATCCGGCTCCGAAGTGCAGATGGGCTATGCGGAAGGCAGATCCATGCTTTACCTGGAAACGAAGTGCATCATGATTACCAAAGCCTGCGGGGTACAGGGACTGCAGAACGGATCGATCAGCTGCAACGGTATCGCCATGTGTGTACCGGGCGGGATGCGTTCCGTACATTCCGAGAACTTAATTACGGCCCTGTGCGATCTGGAGAACGCTTCCGGGTGCGATCAGATTTTCTCCCCGTCGGATCTGCGCCGGGCTGCCCGCACCTATCCTTTAATGTGGGCAGGAACGGATTTTATCTTTTCCGGTTATGGCGGGGTGCCCAATTATGATAATATGTTTGCCGGTGCAAACTTTGATGCCAATGACTTTGACGACTATTTAGTGGTGCAAAGAGACCTGATTGTCAACGGCGGACTCGTACCTGTAACAGAGGAAGAAACGATTGCCGTACGGAACAGGGCGGCCCGGGCCGTGCAAGCCGTGTTTACGGAAATGGGCTGGCCGGAAATTACCGATGGGGAAGTGGAAGCAGCCACCTATGCACACGGCAGCAAGAACATGCCGGAACGCAATATCCGGGAGGACATTAATGCCGCACAGGATTTAATGAAAAAAGGCGTGACAGGGGTAGATCTGATCAAGGCTTTAGCGAAACACGGATTTGAAGATATTGCGGAAAATGTTTTAACCATGATGAAACATAAAGTGGCGGGAGATTTTCTCCATACCTCCGCCATTGTCACCGGGGAAAATCAGGTTTTGGCCGCAGTGAATAATCTGAATGATTATGAAGGCCCGGGAACAGGATACCGCCTGGAAGAGGATCCGGAAACCTGGGAAAAGGTGCAAAGGATTCCCCAAGAAGTGGATCCCAAGACCTATGAGTCTTAATGAAATACTGATCGAAAGGGGTGTCGTGAAGTGGATATCAGCCCAAAATTAATAGAAGAAATTGTCGCCCAGGTGTTGGCGCAAATGGGCAATGGGGCGGCAGCCGGAAAAAATGGGGCCGGCCCGGACAGCGCCCAAGGAATGTCTCTTACTGACGTAGGAACAGCGAAACAAGGAACCAATCCCAAAGAAGTTGTCATCGGCATTGCTCCCGCTTTTGGGAAAAACATGCATTATACCATTAAAAGAATCCCCCATGCGATAGTCCTCCGGGAAATTATTGCGGGAATTGAGGAGGAAGGCTGCGTGGCGAGAGTCGTACGGGTGGAGCGCACCAGTGATGTCGGTTTTATCAGCAATTATGCCGCGAAACTGTCCGGCTCCGGAATTGGCATTGGTGTCCAATCCAAAGGAACAACAGTAATTACGCAAAAAGATTTGAACCCGTTAACCAATCTGGAATTGTTCCCTTTAGCGCCGCTGATCACGGAAGACCGCTACCGGGCCATCGGCCGCAATGCTGCCAAATACGCCAAAGGAGACAGTCCCATACCTGTCCCGGTTCAGCTTGATCAGACGGTTCTTCCTATCTATCAGCCCATTGCTGTGCTGCTCCATAATCGGGAAACAAGTGAGGTTTTAATCGATGGCGCGCATCGTGAGATCGCGTATAAATTTGCCAAATAAATTGGGGGTGATGATCCGTGGATGAGAAAAACATAGAATTATTAGTTCGTGAAGTTTTGCAGTCCCTGGGGGGGAATGCCCTGGCTCCATCGGCAGGAGAAAAAACAGGAGGGGATGGTCAAAAGCTGTCCGTAGAGGACTTCCCCCTTCAAGAAAAAAGACCTGAACTGATCAGGAGCAAGACCGGTAAAAAGATGGAGGAATTGACCCTGGAGGCGCTCATGAAGGGGCAGATCAATTTTGAGGATTTTCGCACAGACCCGGGTATTTTGGAATATCAGGCCCAAATCGCCGAGGCGGCGGGAAGACCCCAGTTGGCGCAAAATTTAAGGCGGGCCATGGAATTGACGGCTCTTCCCGATGAAGAAGTGCTTTCCCTGTACAATTCCCTCCGGCCTTACCGTTCTTCGAAAGCGCAATTATTAGGCTATGCGGAACATCTGGAAAAAACCTATCAGGCCATAGCCTGTGCTAAGTTATTCCGCGAGGCTGCTGAAGTCTATGAAAAACGCGGTATGCTGGCTTAGTGCTGTGATACGGAATGGTGCCCAGAGCAAGGCTTCAACCTTGCTCCGGGCCATTGATGAAGAGGTGAGAAGATGTTATTGGTGGCTGGCGTGGATATTGGCAACTCCACTACTGAGGTTGCCATCGCCCAAATTAACGGATCTAAACTGGAGTTTTATACCAGTGGGATAGAAAAGACCACCGGGGTGAAAGGAACCAAACGAAATATCCGGGGTATTGTCAATGCGTTAAATAACGCCTTAGAAAATACTCCCTACCAGATTAAAGACATTTCCCTGATTTTGCTCAACGAAGCAACACCGGTCATCGGTGATATCGCCATGGAGACGATCACGGAAACCGTGATTACCGAGTCTACCATCATCGGCCATAACCCATCCACACCGGGTGGCGTCGGCTTTGGGGTGGGGACCACTATTTCCTTTCAAGAATTGATGAGCCACCGGGGAAAGGAACCGGTGATTCCACTGATCAACGCCGGCTACGATTTCGCGGATGTGGCGGCGGAAATCAACCACAAGCTGGATCAGGGGATCAGAATTGTCGGCGTGATTGTCCAGAATGATGATGGAGTGTTGATCAGCAACCGTTTGAAAACCTCCATGCCCATCGTTGATGAAGTTAAATATATCGATAAAGTTCCCGTCCATATGCCGGCAGCGGTGGAAGTAGCGGAAAGCGGCAGGACGATTGAAACCTTGTCCAACCCCTTCGGTATCGCCACGGTATTTAACCTGGATCCGGAGGAAACCAAGCTGGTGGTGCCCCTATCACGGGCTTTGATCGGCAATCGATCGGCCGTCGTGATTAAGACGCCGCAAGGAGATGTGCACGCGCGCCGGATTCCGGCCGGAAAATTAATGATTCTGGGACAGCATCATAAAGCGGAAATCAATATCGAAGCCGGCGCGGATGAGATTATGTCTTCCGTAGAAAAAGTAAAGCCGGTCTTGGATGTGCGGGGTGAGCCGGGGACCAATGTAGGCGGCATGCTGGAGCGGGTCCGTGCCGTGATGAGCAAACTGACGGATCAGCCCATCGAAACCATGGCCATTCAGGATATCTTAGCCGTAGACACCTTTGCCCCTAAAGAAGTGCTGGGCGGGGTGGCGGGAGAATCCGCTTTGGAGAACGCCGTCGGCCTGGCTGCTATGGTGAAAACGAGCCGGCTGCCTATGCAGCAAATCGCGGCAGCATTAGAAAAAGAAATCGGCGTCAAAGTGCAAATTGAAGGCGTGGAAGCGAATATGGCTATTTTAGGCGCCTTAACCACACCGGGCAGCGCCAAACCTCTGGCGATCGTGGATATTGGCGGCGGTTCCAGCGATGCGGCCATTATCAACAGCCAGGATCAGGTCTTTTATACCCACTTGGCCGGTGCAGGGGATATGGTGACCATGTTGATCAAGGCCGAACTGGGGCTGGACAGCACCTTACTGGCCGAAGCCATTAAGTGTTCGCCTTTGGCTAAAGTGGAAAGCCTGTTTCATATGCGCATGGAAGATGGTTCGGTGAAGTTCTTTGATCAGCCCCTGGATCCCCATTTGTTCTCCCGGGTGGTGGTGCTGAATGGGAACACTATGGAACCGATCGAGACCGACCACTCTATGGAAAGAATCAGGACCGTGCGCCGGGAGGCGAAACGGCGGGTTTTTGTGACCAATGTGCTCCGGGCCTTAACCCGGATTGCGCCCAATGGAAATATCCGCCTCCTCGATTTTGTGGTCATCGTGGGTGGATCGGCGCTGGATTTTGAAATACCGGAAATGATCACGGAGGCGCTGGCGGAGTATAAAATCGTAGCGGGTCGGGCCAATGTGCGGGGAATGATGGGACCGAGAAATGCTGTGGCCACCGGCCTGGTACTTTCGTATTACCAGAATTTAAAAAATGGGAGTAATGGATGATGGCGGATTTAAACCAACAGGAAACCTTAAGCATCATTATTTGCCGGGAATTAGGAGATAACACCGGCGTGACGGTGGAACAGGTGCGGCAGGGCGTGGAGGAAGAACAAATGCCCTCCTGTGTGATCAGCGGTATCGGCAACAGTATGAATTTGGCCAGATTAGCTGCGGAGTCCTCCTCATTAGGGATCGGTGTAGGCATTGACAAGGATGGGATGATTACGCTTACCCATCACCGCATGCCCTTCAACCAGCCTGTGATGCAGGTTTCCACCCGGAACGATCCCGGTGTGGCCAGAATCATTGGCACCAATGCCGCACGGTTATTCAAGGGGCGGCCCTTTATGGACTGGCCTCATATCAAAACTTCTTTTCCGGAAGGGTTTTGGGAGTATTAGCGCGAGCCGGAGGCTTTTTGGCTAGTGATTAATCTTTGCTTAAATCAGGCAGTTTTTTGCATATAGGAGGTAAAATACCGGTGGATTTAGATCAAGCTGTGATTGTGCGGGAAATTGTGCGGAAGGTTCTGGAAAAGCAAAATCAAAAAAATCCAGTCTGGATACCTGTCGGTATTTCCAACCGGCATGTCCATTTATCAGAACAGGATGTGGAAACTCTGTTCGGAAAGGGCCATCAACTTCATGTCGGTCGGGAACTGTCCCAACCGGGCTATTATGCGGCAGAAGAGACCGTGACCCTGGTTGGTCCGAAAGGAGTATTAAGCAAGGTCCGGGTTTTGGGTCCGCCCAGACCCCATACCCAGGTGGAAATTTTGCTTTCCGACGGATATACCCTGGGGATTCAGCCCCCCATTCAAGAATCAGGCCTGGTGGCCGGGACGCCCTGCTTAACCATTGTGGGACCGCAAGGAGCCGTGACGCAATGCCGGGGTGTGATGGCGGCTTGGCGGCATATTCATATGAACAGCCGGCAGGCCCGGGTGCTGGGGATTCAAGACGGAGATTTCGTAAAGGTGCAAACCCAGGGGGACAGGTCTGTGACGCTGCATCAGGTGAAAGTCCGGGTCGATGAAAAATTTGTCACGGAAGTTCATCTGGATGTAGAGGAGGGAAATGCGGCCGGTTTAAAAAACGGGGATCAAGTGGAATTATTTTTATAACCCTTTGGGTGGCAGTGCCAAAGGGAATGTTGATCAAGAGACAAATGACGGAGGTGCCTGTATTGTGGCTACAGAAGATGTAGTGAGAATTGTAACGGAAAAGGTGCTGGAACATCTAAAGCAAAAGAATCCTGCTCCCACAAACGGTCCGGGAGGCGGTCCGGGGAACGGTATCTTCGATGAGGTGAATGAAGCCGTGGAAGCAGCCTGGCTTGCCCAAAAACATTTGATCGCCCTGGGGTTGGAAAAGCGGGAAAGGATCATTGAGGCGATGCGTCAGGCAGGCATGGCAAACGTAGAAATGCTGGCCAGAATGGAAGTAGAAGAGACCGGGATGGGGCGCTATGAAGATAAGGTGCTGAAACATCACCTGGCTATTTTAAGAACCCCCGGAGTGGAGGACATTCGCCCGGAAGTCTTTTCCGGCGATCATGGGCTGACCCTGGTGGAAAGATTGCCCTTCGGTGTTGCCGGCTGTATTACTCCTTCCACGGCTCCTTCAGAAACCGTATTCCATAACACCATCTGTATGATTGCCGCCGGCAACAGTGCCGTGATCAGTCCCCACCCTGCCGCGAAAAATGTCACCTTAAAAGCGGTGGAAATCCTGAATCTAGCCGTGCAATCTGCAGGTGGGCCGGTTAATTTAGTGGTCTGCCTGCGTGAGGCCACCCTGCAAAAGGCCTCGGAAATCATGAAGCACCCGAAAATTAATTTATTGCTTGCTACGGGTGGGCCTGGTGTGGTCGAAGCCGTCTTGTCCTCCGGAAAGAAGGCCATTGGTGCCGGACCGGGAAACCCCCCTGCCCTAGTGGACGAAACTGCAGATTTACCCAAAGCGGCCCGGGATATTGTGGCCGGAGCGGGTTTTGAAAATGATATCCAGTGTATTGGGGAAAAAGAGGTGCTCGTCGTGGAACAGGTGGCCGACCGGCTCATTGCCGAGATGGCCAAGAGCGGGGCTTATCTCCTGAAAGATGAAAAGGAGGTAGATCGCTTGACAAAATTGGTGACCACGCCGGAAGGCCAAGTCAATAAGGATTATATCGGCAAGGATGCTCAGGTGATTTTGCATGCCATGGGCATTCCGGCACCGGATCACATCCGGGTGATTATCTATGAAGTACCGGCAAACCACATCACGGTAAGGGAAGAATTTTTGATGCCCCTTCTGCCGATTGTCCGGGTCAAGGACGTTGATGAAGGTATTGAGCTGGCCGTATGTATTGAAGGAGGGTGCCGTCATACCGCAACCATGCATTCCAAGAACGTTGACAATATGACGCGGTTTGCCCGGGCTATTCAAACCACCATTTTTGTGAAAAATGGACCTTCTTACAATGGTGTGGGTCTGGGCGGAGAGGGTTACGGCACTATGACTATCGCCGGGCCCACCGGGGAAGGGTTGACTTCGCCGCGTAGCTTCACCAGAGTGCAGCGCTGTACTTTAGTGGAGGGCTTTAATCTCCGGTCCTAAATACCAAATGATAGGTGTGATGAATTCTTGTGGAAAATATTCGTAATTAACCCGGGCTCTACCTCGACGAAAATTGCCGTTTACGGAGAGGGAAAAAGTCCCCTTGAGGAAACCATCCGCCATAAGCCCGGCATCATCTGGACCTTCCCTAGCGTCACCGACCAGCTGAACTATCGACTGGACATGATCAGGTCCTGGTTAAGGGAATTGGGTGAAACCATCGTCAGTTTTAGTGCCGTTGCAGTGCGCGGCGGTTTATTAAAACCCCTGCCGGGAGGAACTTATCTGGTCAATGAACCCATGCTGGATGATCTGGTGCACAACCGGTATGGGGAACATGCATCCAACTTAGGCGCCTTGATGGGCCATGACCTGGTCCAAGGGTATGCGGTTCCCTGTTATATGGTTGACCCGGTGGTGGTCGATGAAATGGAACCCGTGGCGCGTTTGTCCGGACACCCCTTGCTTCCGCGCAAAAGCATCTTTCATGCCCTCAATCAAAGAGCGATTGCGCGCAAAGCCGCCCGGGTCTTGGGCAAGAATTACCAGGATTGTAGATTTGTTGTGGCCCACCTGGGGGGAGGAATCTCTGTAGCTGCCCATGATCAGGGACGTGTGGTGGACGTGAACAACGCGTTAGATGGAGAAGGCCCTTTTTCGCCGGAGCGGTCCGGCACCTTGCCCGCCGGTCAACTGGTGGAGTTATGTTTCAGCGGAAAATACTCCAAGCAGGAAGTGCTGAGGATGGTGAAAGGGAACGGCGGAGTGACCGCCTATTTAGGTACGGCCGATCTGCGGGAGGTGGAAGTCCGGAGTGCCAACGGTGATTCTGGTGCTGGTCAAGTGCTGGAAGCCATGGTGTACCAAATTATTAAAGAAATTGGCGCCTATGCCGCGGTCCTTGGGGGCAGTATAGACGCTATTGTGATTACGGGCGGCATTGCTTATTCAAGCAGGCTGACTGATTTGATTAGGGCAGGTGTCAAGGCCTTTGCTCCCGTCCTGATTTATCCGGGGGAAGATGAGAACGGGGCCTTGGCGGAGGGTGTGATCCGGGTCCTGACAGGGGAAGAAAAAGCCAGAATTTATGGTTAGATATAATTTCCATGCGCAACGAGGAGGTGAATGCACCGTGGCATGTTTAGATTCCATCGGAGTCATCGAGCTGGTCGGTCTGGCCACTGCGATTGAATGTGCGGACGCAGCGGTGAAAGCCGCCCATGTGAGACTCCTGGGATACGAGTTGTCCAAAGGCGGAGGTATGGTCACCATTAAGATCAGCGGTAACGTGGGCGCGGTTCAAGCTGCCGTAGCGGCAGGGACGGCGGCCTCGGCCAGGGTGGGCACCGTGGTAAGTAAAATCATTATCCCCCGGCCTCACCGGGATCTGGATCAGTTTATTCTGAGCAAAGAAACTGTGCCAGCCTTTGAGGCCAAGGAAGAGGAAAGAGAAAATGGAGGGTTGGCATGGGGGCCGGGGCAAGAAAGTGAGGAATTTGATGAGGGAGATGCGACACCGGTTAATCCGGGTTGGGTTGATGAAGAGGAAATAACGGAGCCTGCGGAGCGCCTGGAGGAGGATGGTGCATCGGATGCTCCATTGGACCAAAACAATCCCGGCGACCCAAGTGCCCGGAATGAGATGGAGAACTCCCGGAAAGCGACCTGTAATATCTGCAATGATCCTCAATGTCCCCGCCAAAAGGGTGAACCCCATGTGAATTGCCTTCATTTTAAGAGTGAAAAGAGATGAAGACAGTGGATCAACTGGAGCAGGCCAATGCTTTAATCAATAGTTTAGCCAGCCGCATGGCCCCTCATCCGGTGCCGGCCCCAAAGGGCCCCGTTTATGTAGGGGTAGATGTGGGAACGGCAAATGTGGTCAGCGTGGCCATCGATGGGGAGGGTATACCTCTGGCGGGAGAAATGACCCCGGCCCGTGTTGTGAAAGAAGGAATCATCGTCAATTATTTGGAGGCCGTTCAGATTGTGCGCAGTCAAATCCAGTCCTTGGGCCGGCGGCTGGACACGGAGCTGAAAATAGGCGCCTCCGCCATACCCCCGGGGACCGAGTCAGGAAATGCCAGGGTTACCCGTAATATTCTGGAAGCGGCTGATTTGGAGGTGTGCGCCATCATCGACGAGCCTACGGCCGCATCCCTGGTGCTGGGTACCCAAGAAGGGGTGGTGGTGGATGTGGGGGGCGGCACCACCGGAATTTCCGTGCTGGACCAGGGAAAGGTGATTTATACGGCAGATGAGCCGACGGGAGGTTTTCAATTCGACCTGGTCATCGCCGGCCACTTCAAGATATCTACCGAGGAAGCGGAAGCTATGAAGCGGGATCCCATCCACCAGAGGGTGCTTTTTCCGGTGATTAGGCCGGTACTGGAAAAAATCGCTTTTATTGTACGCCGGCACTTGGTGGGTTATCATGCACCGGCTCTGTATCTGGTCGGGGGTACGTGCAGTTTTCCCGGCTTCGACCGCTTTATGGAGCAGGAAACAGGCATTCCCACCTATCTTCCCGCTTTACCGCTGATGGTGACACCGCTGGGTATTGCTTTATCATGCAAGGAGGGATAAAGAATGGAAGCCGATATTTTAGTAGAGAAAATTGTCCAGGAAGTGCTGAAAAAACTTCAGCCGGGTGGGGGAAAGAAGATTCTGGCCCTTTTTTGCGGGGGCACCATTGGGTCCAAAGAAGGGCGGGCAGAGCTAAAAAAACTCATGGGCGAAGGGTACGATTGCCAAGTTGCCCTTTCTCCTGCGGCGGAAAGAGTGCTTGGGTTAGATTGGGTACGATCGGAACTGGGGGATGTTCCGGTCTTTACCGAGGCGGCGGGTAAGAATCCGGGGGCGATCCTGAAAGAGACAGATATCCTGCTCGTGCCTGTGTTAACCTTTAATTCCGCTGCGAAAGTGGCCGGGGGAATTTGCGATACGTTGGTAACCAATTTAATCATGCAAGGACTGTTTCTCGGCAAACCGGTGATTGCCGCCCGTAACGCTTGTGACCTCCAGAATCCGGTACGGGTGAAACTCGGGATGACCCGGGCCAATCAAAGATACCAGGATTTATTTTCCGCCCACCTAAAATGCCTCGAGGAGTATGGCATCAACCTGGCCGCAGCAGAGGATCTTGGCGCCGCCGTGAAAGGGGAGAAAAAGGAAAACAGGTGCCCCTCCGGCGAGATAAAAAAGGAAGCCTATTTCCATGGACGGGTGTTAAGCGCTACGGATGTAGCGTTATGGACCGGGCAGGTTCTTTGCGTGGAAAAAAATACCTTGATTACACCGGCGGCACGGGATTTGGCCAGTGACCGAGGCATCCAGATTAAGGCAGACGGCAGCATTTCCCGTTAGATTAAGCCCATGAGGAAGGTGGCTAAGTAAGATGCAGATCGCCAAGGTTGTAGGGACGGTGGTCTCGACAAAAAAAGATGCTAATTTGATCGGATATAAACTCCTCATGATTAGTCCTTTAGAGCGAAATGGCCGGCCCAAGGATTCAGTGGTGGTGGCAGTTGACGCGGTTGGGGCCGGTATTGGGGAAGTTGTTCTGGTCGTGACGGGAAGTACGGCCCGGCAAGCCGTCAGTGCCGTTGCCGCCCCGATCGATGCGGCCATCATTGGCATTGTTGACACGATGGAAGGTGGTTCTCATGAAAATTTATACTAAAAAAGGCGATCAAGGGGAAACCAGCCTGTGGGGCGGAAAGCGGGTATTAAAAACAGACCTCCAGGTGGACTGTTACGGTACGGTGGACGAAGCAAATTCCTGTCTCGGTCTGGCCAGAGGTTTGGCCAAAAGCCCCGCGATCAAAGAGTCCATCCTGGGCGTGCAAAGGATGCTGCAAATAGTAGCGGCAGAATTGGCCAGTACGCCGGAAGGAAGGGAAAAATTAAAGGAAAAAGTGGAGGCGGCAGATATTCACCGCATGGAAAACGAAATTGACCGTTTCATGGAGGGGAGGCCCAAACAGTCAGGATTTGTTCTTCCTGGAGGAACAGGGGGAAGCGGTGCCCTGGATCTGGCCCGGACTGTGGTGCGTCGGGCGGAAAGGCTGGTCGTAGGCTTAAAGCAACAACAAGAAGTGCGGGACGAGGTGACTGTTTTTTTAAACAGGATGTCTGATTTGCTCTTTGCCTTAGCCCGGGCGGAAGCGGACCGGGAATTGGTCCAGCTCGTGAAAGACAAGGTGATGGAAAAGCTGGGCACACCGCCGGGTAAAACGCTTACTCTGGACCTGGCCAGGAAACTGGTCACTGCGGCAGAGGCCAAGGCCCAGGAAATAAACCTGCCTATTGTTACTGCAGTAGTCGACAGCACCGGAAACCTTCTTGTCTTGGAACGGCAGGATGAAGCACTGCTCACCAGTATTCAGATTGCCTGGAAGAAAGCCTATACTGCCGCATCCCTTAGAATGCCGACCCATACCCTGGGGGCTCTTGCCCAACCGGGCCAACCCCTCTATGGCATTGAGACGACAAATAGCGGGCAAATTGTCATCTTCGGCGGTGGGTTTCCCTTAGCAAAAGAACAGAAGGTCTTCGGTGCCGTTGGCGTGAGCGGCGGCACCGTGGAACAGGATATGGAAATTGCTTTGGCGGCTGTTTCAGCCTGGGAGCAATACAGCGCGTGAACCGGCGCGAAGGATCTGGGGAGGATGTGAATCATGGGTAACAAAGTGGCTGAATTAGCCCGGAATGCCGGGATTGTTGGTGCCGGAGGAGCCGGTTTCCCCACCCACGTGAAGTTAGATACACAGGTGGAGTATGTGATCCTGAACGGGGCGGAGTGTGAACCGCTGATCACAGTGGACCAAACCCTTCTGTGGACAGAGGCCGCCTGCCTTTGCGGAATGTTGGAAGAGGTACGTCAGGCTTTGGGAGCCAAGGAAGGGATCATCGGCATCAAGGCCAAGCATCAAAAAGTCATTGATGAGGTGGAACGGCACCTGGGCCCCTACCCCAGAATCCGGGTGGAACGGTTAGGGGATTTTTATCCGGCGGGAGATGAGGTGGTTTTGGTCTATGAAACCACAGGAAGACAGGTGCCCCAGGGAGGGATTCCTCTGGAGGTAGGGGTGGTGGTGCTGAATGTGGAGACGTTGTGGAATTTGGCAGAAGCGAGGGAAGGGCAGCCTGTGACCCGCAAGTGGGTAACGGTTTCCGGTGCCGTCGCCGCCCCGGGTACCTTTCAGGTCCCTTTGGGTGTAAGCGTGGAACAAATGATCGCATTGGCGGGGGGAACCAACCTGGCTGATTTCGCGGTGATCAATGGCGGGCCGATGATGGGAAAGCTGGTCACAAATTTTAGGGAACCGGTGACGAAAACCACCAAAGCCTTGTTAGTATTGCCCAAAACCAACCCGGTGGTCCAGATCAGTTCCCGGCCCCTCGCCGCAGTCTTGCGCCAGGCCCAGGCCATCTGCTGCCAATGCCGGTTCTGCACGGATCTCTGCCCGAGAAACCTTTTAGGATACGCCATTCATCCCCATCAGATGATCTTGGCGGCTAGCTATCAGGGCCGGATGCAAGGCTCTCCCCTCACCGAGGCTTATTCCTGTTCCGAGTGCGGGGCTTGCGACCTTTTTGCCTGTCCCATGGGGCTTTCCCCCCGGCGGGTCAACCAAGCTGTGAAAGGGGAACTGGGGCGCCTGAACGTAAAAAATCCCTACAAAGGGAGCCAAGCAATGGTGCAGTCCTGGCGTGACTACCGGCGTATTCCCACTAAACGTCTGGTATCCCGTTTAGGGCTCAATCACTACGAAAGTTCTCCTCCTTTACGCATTGTCGATCTCTTCCCCAACCAGGTCGTCATACCCTTGAAGCAGCATATCGGCATCCCGGCCCGGCCGGTCGTAAAAAAAGGTGACCGGGTGGAAAACGGCCAATTGATCGCGGTGATTCCTGAAGAAGGAAAGCTGAGCTGCAATTACCATTCCAGCATGGCAGGCTGGGTAGGGGAAATAAACGAGGCATTCATCGTAATTCAGGCGGCACAGGTTCAGGAAAGAGGTGAATGTTAGGTGAAACTGGCCTTAGGTTTTATCGAATATCGCAGTATCGCCCGGGGACTGATGGCAACAGACGTAATGTTAAAACAGGGGAATGTGGAATTGCTTCAGGCGACGGTTCTTTGTCCGGGAAAATTTATTGCCCTTGTCTCCGGGGATGTGGGGGCGGTAAGGGAATCGGTGGAAAACGGGTATGATTTTGATGCTCCCTTTGCCATTTCCAAGTTTATCCTGCCTAATGCCCATCCGTCTATTTTACCGGCGCTCACGGCTACTACCACTACCGAGGTGAAAGGTTCTTTGGGTCTCATTGAAACGGTGGATGCGGCGTCCGCGGTCATTGCCGGGGATGTGGCGGCCAAAGCTGCCCCGATCCACTTAATTGAAATCCGGCTGGCCCGGGGCATGGGTGGGAAGGCCTTTGTGTTTCTGTGCGGTGAATTGCCGGCGGTGGAGATGGCCCTAAATACGGCGTCTCATCATTTGGCCGGGGAAGGCGTGATCATCGCCACGTCTGTGATCTCCTCACCCCATCCCCGGCTTAAATTCTAGCAATCAAAAAGGAGGCGGCCCCTGTGATCAATACGCGGATCATCCGTGCTCCCCGGCCTGGAACAATCGCCTTGTTGTTCAGGCGGATGGCGCCGGATCCCAGGAAGGAATTAGAGCATAAACGGTTTGATGCCATTGGCTTGATTCAAACAGACTTGCCCAATTTATTTTATTTAGCGGATGTAGGTCAAAAAGCCGGAGCCGTGTTTGCGGTTGAAATCACCGGCAATTGTCCGCAGCATATCAATACGGTGGCGTTTTTTGGCGACACCGCGGCGGTCAATGCCGCGATGTCAGCGGCCAAAAGTGCTTACGGGGAAAAAGAATAAACAGGAGGGAATAAGAATGTTCGATTGGATGTTTCTGATCATTGCATTTTGCGGGGGAGTTTTCGGATCAGCGGTAGGCGTACTGCCCGCATTTATCTGTACCGGTCTCGTGGGATTGCCGGGGATTGCCGCAGGGATCGCCGGGTCTACTTTTAACTGGCATGGTTTATTGACCTTCGGCCCTTTCTTTGGCCCCCATATTTCCTTTGCCAGCGCCTGTGTTGCTACTGCCTATGCGCGAAAGAGAGGGTATCTTAAATCAGGAAAAGAGGTCACAGTATCTTTAATGGGATTAAATAAACCGGACATTTTACTGGTAGGTGGGATTTTCGGGGTACTGGGCTACCTGATTCAGATGGGTGTGGCATCTTTTGCGGGACAGGGGCAAACGGATACGGTGGCTTTAACCGTAGTTATCGTTGCATTAACAGGGAAGGTAGTTTTTGGGGAACATGGCCTGAAGGAAATATTCGGCGTTCTTTCTGAGGAAGCCAAAGCCCGGGGCAGGTTCGCTTTAGGCGGCAGCAACCGGTGGCTTGCTTTTCAGGAGACCATGGGGCAGAAGGTGATGATTGCCATCGGGGCAGGGGGGCTTTCCGCTTATGTCACGAAGGTGATGCTGGCGGATCCGGCAACCGCTTCCAATGCTTTATTTGTAGGGTTTTGTATTTCGGCAGCTTCTTTGATTTTCTTGCAGGCCGGGCAGGGGACGCCCATTACGCACCATCTGACCATTGGTGCAGCATATGCGGTGGCAGCCAGCGGAAATATTTTCTGGGGCGTTGCCATGGCAGTGATTGCTTCCCAGTTGTGTGATATTGGATCAAGATTATTTTATAACCATGGGGACGCTCACGTGGATCCGCCTGCCTTTGCCATTTGTACGGGCGCCACGCTAACCTATTTGCTGAACAGTGCCGGGGTATTCAAAATGGGCGGCAGTATCTTTCCCTTATTGATTATCCTGCTGTTTGTGGTTTGGGGGTTGTATGATCAAAAACAGAGCAAAATATCTCAAAGTGCGGAAACGAGTGCTTGAACGCTGCAGGTCCTTTAGGAAAAGGCCTGGACCCTGACCGCAGGGCCAAGCCATTGTTTTATCCAATGCGTAAAAGAATAAGGTTCTCACCTCAGGGAGAAAATAAACCTGAGGTGAGATTATGCAAAGGACGCTGATTCTGGGCGGGGGAGCGGGAGGGATTGTTGCTTCCTCTGTTTTGAAAAAAGCCATGGGTTCGGCCATGCAGGTAACGGTAGTGGACCGGCAACCAAACCATTATTATCCCGCATCTTTTCCGCTCCTGATGATCGGGGAAAGAAAACCGGCCGACATTACCAGAGAGCTAAAGCGGTTGGAAAGAAAAAAGATTGAGACCTTACTGGACGAAGTTGTAGAGATAGATACTGCCGGACATCGCGTCATCACGAAACAAAGGTGCTTAGATTATGATTATCTGATCATCGCCCTGGGCGTGGAGTATCACCCGGAAACGGTGCCGGGGTTCCGGGAATTTGTTTTGAATGCCTATCAATTTGAAGAGGTTGTGGAAATAAACCGCAGGTTAACCGATTTTTCTTCCGGACAGATCGTGTTCTTCATTTCCAGTTTACCTTACAAGTGCCCGCCCGCCCCTTACGAAATTATGTTCCTGCTGGATCAATTCTTTCGCCAGCGGGGACTGCGCCATCAGGTCAAACTAACCATCGTCACCCCGGATTTTTCCCCGGAACCTTTAGCCGGTCCCAAGGTAGGGCAAAGCGTGCGAAAAATGCTTGCGGAAAGAGGCATGGAATTAATTACGGAAGCAAAAATCTTGGCGGTAGAAAAGCACGCCTTGATTTTAGATCATGGCACAAAAATCCCTGCTGATTTGTTATTGGGCATTGCCCCTCATTGGACACCGGAAGTGCTGCGACATACGGACCTGGTGGACAGCAGCGGATATATCGAGGTGGACCAGCATACTATGGAGACAAGACATCCCGGCATTTATGCCATCGGCGACGCAGCTGCGGTAAAACTTCCCGTGATGGGAGCCTATGCGCCTAAAGCAGCCATTTTTGCCCATTACCAGGCGGAAGTGGTGGCACGCAATATCGCCCGTTTAGCCCGGGGCTTGAGTCCCGGATTTCGCTACGCGGGAAACGGCGCCTGAATTATGCTCACCGGGTTCGGGCGAGCCCGCTATTCCACAGTTCGTTACTATCATCAACCGGGTCCCTTTATCACCTTGCTGCGGCCCACCATTCCCGCTTATTTGGCAAAGATAGCTTATGAAAAATACTGGTTGAACCGCTGGATATAGGAGACAGGGAAACCTGGAAGCATGGGTGCCTGTTCAATCCTGTGCCGGCGTTGGGCCGGCGGTTTTCACAAAGCGTATCACGACGCCAATCCCTAGTAAGCAAATAATTAAAGTAAACAAGTAAGTAAACCGGATGCCGCCATATTGGCCTAAAAGTCCGGACAATGCGGTTTGAGCAACCATGCCCACCGACCCGGCAAATTCCATGGCCCCCATGGCAAACCCCTTATAGCCCGGGGATGATGCGTCCGCTACTATTACTACGGATAAGGTGAACAAGATCCCCGTACCGATTCCGCCCAGGATCGCCGCCACCATGAGAAACCAAATATTCACCGCCAGGATAAAGAGAGCGGCCGCTGCACTTAAGAATACCACGCCACCGATTAAAAGCACCTTGCGGGAGCAAATTTTTTCCGCGCTGCCGGCTCCCCAAAAGGAAATGATCCGGCAAAACCAAAAAAGAGCAAAAATTACACCGATACCTAAATAATCAACTTGATAATAGGAGGCAACGATGGAGAGCAGCCCCCAGACGGAATAGAGGAATCCGGTATAGGTAAAAAACACATAACAAATCGGCAAAATAGCTTTGACTTCTTTAAATAGGTCCGTTCTATGGGCGGACAATTGGTGATGTTCATGGCTTACCGGTATCTCATTGATCCCTTTTAGAGCTACGCCGATAGAGATGAAACAGAAAACAGGGTAAAAGGGGAACACGGCTTTGAAATCAATAAATTGCATCAGGAAACCTCCACTCAGGCAACCAATCATGGCCCCCAGTCCATAGGCTACGGTAAACCGTCCTGTAGCCCTGCTCCTATTTTCCACGGAGGTATTATCGGCCAAGATGGCTTCGGCGATAACCCAAAGGGCTCCTTTGCCCATCCCTTCCATGGTTCGGAAAAAAAGCAAGCTGCCCCCGGTTTGGGCCAGGCAATAACCGAGGGACGAGAAGAAACAGAGGATGATACTAGAGATAAGGATCCATTTCCGCCCCCAGTAGTCCGACAACCTTCCGGACACAAGTGTCATGGCCCCATAAGCAAAAGAAAACCCTGTCATGAAGAAGCCAATGAAGCTGTAGGATGCGCCTAAGCTTTCTCCCAGCAAGGGAATGGCCGGGGCGGTCATTCCCTCGCCTACAGATAGCACAAATATGAGCAGCTCAATAGTGCGCAACGTCCTTTTCTGGGTGGCACCCATTAATAATGACGGAGAATTTGTCATGGAAAACCTATTTCCTCCTTTTCAAGCCGGGTTCACTATGACTTCATGATACAAAAGAACCAAAGCAATTACATGAACCCAAAGGACAAAAGTTTATTTTACATTTTGGTTTCCAAAATAAAAAAAACGGGATCCGGGTACCGGTTACCGGGATCCGGGAAAAACAATTAAATCCATACTGCTTACTTACTAATACCCAACGTCACCCTAGACCTTCGTGGAGCAGGAACGGACTCCCATTCGGCCTTCAGCGGGCACAGGTTAAATTTGCGACATCCGTGTCTCAGTTGCCGACGCACTGCGTCCTGCAGTGCGACCCGCTGTCGACCTCATGCTCGTCTCGTTCTGCTTGCCGCTTGGTCTGAAGGGTTCCTTATGGGTATGAGCAAGTGAGCAATTGATTTTCCCAGTACCCGGTTAACCGGATCCCGAAAAGCCCTTTGGGCTTTTTAACCGTTTACGTATTCATAAGCACAAATGGCCAGTTCAATAGCCAGTCGTTTCTCACGACTGACAAAATCATCCCCCAGAATATCTTTGATCTTTTGCAGCCGGAAATACAATGTTTGCCTGGTAATATGGAGGGATTTTGCAGTTTTTTGGCTGGAACAATTGTAGCTGTAAAATGTTTTCAGGGTTTTGATCAACTCCCCTTGATGCTCGGCGTCATGCTCGATGATGGGGCCAAGATAATCGGCAATATAACCGGTGAGATTGATAGCCTGATCTAACCGGGACACAACACGATATATATGAAGCAATTCATAGACCGGTTCGTCGATCTTAAATCTCTTTTGGACCGCAACCGCTTCCTGGGCTGTGACAAGGCTCTCCTTTAATTCACTAGGCTGATTAACAGGCTTGCCAATCCCAGTCATAATTTGGCTTTTCTGGGCGAATGAGCCGATGCTCTCTTTAATACGGCCAACCGCCTGCTTCACCCTGCTCTGCCAAGTCCGGGGCATATTTTTATCTAAAAGGATGCACGTGAGTCGGCTGTCCCCGACGCTGTTTAAAAAGTAGAAACCGTGGTGTTCAAAGGCGGACCGGGACACCATGGAGACAGCCAAAATTAATTCCTTTAGAAATCTACTATCCTCTGTCATGGCACTAAATTCAAATAGGCATACGGCGTATCCTGATATTTTTGACCGGGTATCAAGAGCTTTTAATTGTTTGTATACTTCACCTTCGGCCAGTTTTCCGTTCAACCATTTCTCCAACCAAATATTCTCCTCCTGATGCCCCTTTTCTTGGATGTATAGTTCACGCATCATCTCCTGTGCGACCATTTGAGCCACTTTTCCTAAAATCTGTTCGTCTAACCCGGATAATTCCCGGCTAAAGGAAAAAAAGCATAATTCTCCCCACCGGTTATTTAAAGCGTGCACCGGTTTGGTCATCAGCCGGCCAAAGTGGTAGTTTTCTTCTTGATTCGCGGTCCGGGTAGAAGATAGTCTTTGTTTGCAGATTTTATTCATGTCCAGAGAGGAAATTTCGGGAACAAACTGGGGGTTCCCATGTTCCGGGAAATAAGCTACGTTAACCCCTAAATACCGGTGAGAAAACATCAGGATATCCCTTAGGCCGTGGGGAGAAAGCAGGACAGGACCGATCTGATCTAGAAAGTCTTCAATATAGGGAAACATATTTTTCGTCTTGCTCACAATAATCGTGTGTAAAAAACGGGTGATCTCGATATATCGGATAAACTTGGGAAATCCAATCAAGGGAAAATTGTATTGATCCGCCATGCGGATCATTTCTTCGGGAAGCTCCGTAATGTAGCTGATCAGTTCTATGCCAAGGCCGGACACATTTTTGTGAATCAATTTTTCCAGAAATGATAAGGCCACGTCTTTTCCTGTAAAATCAACGCCGGTGGTAAGGATCAGCTCCATCCCGTTCACACTTTCCGAAACATATTCCCGCCCTTCCAGAATATGAACCCACTTCACGACCCGATTCACGCCCCCGGCACCGGCCAGTAATTTCGCTTCCTTAAAATGGGGCGTTTTTAAAATATCGCCGATGGTTAGATTAAAATTCTCCGACATTTATGACACCCCGTTTTACCCAATTTTTTGCCGTGGTAATAAATATTTTTGTTGCAGGGGCGGCTGATTGGGCCGAGCGTACTCCCAACCCGATTTTTCTAAACAATTTAGGCTTTAGACTGGCAGTAAACACACCCGGTGGTTGGAAAATCAGCTCCGGTACGATGGAAATCCCCAAGCCGTTTTTTACCATGGCCAAAATGGTATTACTGTGCTCAACCTCGAATAATACATTGGGTTTTGCTTTGATTTGTTTAAAGGCCTTGTTGACGAACATCTCACAACCGGCTAGAGGCATAATAAATGGTTCATGCGCAATTTCATCGATTTGAATAAAGGATCTGCCCTTTAAACGATGGTTTTCCGGTAGCAAAACCACGTATTCATCTTGGATTAAGGGTGTTACCTCCAACTCCTTATTTGGGAGCAGGACAAAACCTAAATCTACAATCCCGGACGCAATCCATTTTTCCATTTCAGTATAGCTGCCTTCCAAAAGCTGAATTTGAACGGCGGGGTAATTTGAACTAAATTGTTTTAGTATTCCCGGTAACAGTTTGGCTGCTACAGTCGAAAAACATCCGATTCGGATTGTACCGGTAATGATACCCTGCATCTCGGATACTTTTTGCTTAATCTGTTCAGCGTGGTTGAGGATTTCTCTGATATTAAAGAGTAATTTTTCTCCGGTTTCGGTTAAAAAAATGCCCGTCCGGTTTCTATTTAAGAGAGATAGTCCAAATTCCGATTCCAATGCGGCAATTGCATGACTGACTGCTGATTGGGTCAACCCAAGAATCTCTCCGGCTTTAGTAAAACTTCCTGTTTCAACAACCGCTTGGAAAATTTCAAACTGTAAAAGAGTCATGAGTAACCTTTCCTTAATTAAAATTATTCATGTATTTAATGATAAACATTCATTGGACTAATGTAAAGCCGCCTTTTATAATAGGCATATACAAGAAGTTCAAGGAATAGTTCTTTCATGTTGTCCTGTACAGAAGTTATATGGGGAAAGGAGCAGGAGATTATGTCCAAATATGAGCAGTTAGCCCTGGACTTAGGGGCGATAAATGTGAGGACGATTTCAGCAGAGGAACTTGTTTTTGATCCCAGAGTAAGGCTAAAATGTATTGGCTGTTCCGAATACGGTACTTGGCGGTGCCATCCTAATCTTCCCAGTTATCAAGAGGCGATAGAGATGCTGGGTAAATACCAAGAAATATTGGTGATTCACGATCAGGACAGAGATCGCTTAAGTTATGTGGCCCGGACAGTGGAAAAAGAGGCCTTTTTGGACGGCAATTTTTTTGCCTATGCTTTATGCGGTTGCTATTATTGCAAGCAGTGCCATCTGTCCAGCAAAGGGCCGTGTACAAATCCGGACTACCGGAGGCCCTACTGTTATTCTTTAGGCATTAATGTTTTTGATACCGTAAGACCCCTGGGCCTTCCCATCCAGGTCTTACAGTCAAAAGATGAAGTGCCCAACAGATATGCTTTTGTCCTGATCAAGTAGTTTTTCCAGAGAATCTGCCCCTAATTTTTTTGTTGATTTCACCAATCTTTTCCTTTATAATTTCTATAGACTAACTAGCGATAGGTAGGATATTTGGAGCTTCTGACGAAAGCCCTATGATATTGGTAGGAGGTGAAGAGATATGACGCGAGATAAGATCAAGAAGGCCGCCCTTTCCTTATTTGTCAAAAATGGTTACGAGGGAGCCCATGTGGCAGAGATCGCCAAGGCGGTCAATATCAAAACAGCATCCCTTTATTTCCATTTTGAAAGTAAGGAAAAACTCTTTCTGGAAATTTTTTATGATCTTTTGCATGAAAAGTTAAAAAGTATTGAAGCAGCCAACGAATTCATCAATCAAATGGACTCTGTTCAAGAGCAGCTATTTTTTCTCTACACGGATTATTACAAGTGGGTAGATGGCTATCAAGACGAAATGGTGTTTTGGAAAAGAACGGCCTTATTTCCTCCCAGCTTTTTAGAAGATCAGATCAGGAAAGAACTGATCACATACGAACAGAGATATGTGGCGGTATTACTGGAGCCTGTTTTTTTAAAAGGAATGGCCTTGCATGTCTTAAAGGATCAAGACGTGAACCGGTTAATTGTGGGATTCTTGGGGCTGATGGCGGCTGTCTTTTCGGAAATACATTACTCAGAGCCGGCTGTTTATCAAAAAAAGTTAGAGATCCTATGGGAAAATTTTTGGGACTCCATCAAGAAATAACTGGATGGGCACATTTTTACCAACAAGCGTGCCCCTTGACTTAACAAGCGCTCGTTGGAATAAACGAAAAATATGAGGTGGTAAAATGGATTTTGTCGGGAAATTGGTACTCTATATTATTATGATTTGTTGTTTCAGCGGAGCCGTGGCTTCCGTGCTGAAAGAGGAATCAGGGCTGGGAAAAGCTTTCGAAGAAGGGCTGCAAACCGTAGGCTCCTTATTTCTCCCCTTAGTGGGACTGATGGTATCCGTCCCTTATCTGACCCTGTTGATTCAGAAGGTCTTTGGGGCGCTATACCATAAAATCGGCGCCGACCCTGCCATTGCCGCTACTACCTTCATACCGACCGATGTGGGCGGATATTTGCTCGCCCATCAAATGGCCCAAACCCCGGAAAACTGGATTATGGCCATGATGGTAGGAATTATGGCGGCGCCCGTGATTTCCTTCAATATCCCTGTCGGTTTGTCCATGCTGGAAAAGAAGGATCACCGTTATTTGGCCCTGGGCGCTATGTCCGGGATTATTGCCATTCCCTTTGGCGTTTTGACCACCTGTATCATCCTTTATTTTACCAAAGTACCCATCCGAACAGCTTTTTCTACCACCGGTGCGGCTACCTATCATCTTTCTTTCCAGCTCACCGATATTTTTCTAAACCTGGCCCCTCTGACGGTTTTTTGCCTGCTCCTTGCCTTAGGGCTCAAGTATATACCGGATAAAATGATTAAAGGGTTTATGTATTATGGGAAAATTCTCATGTCCGCGTTAAAATTGATTGTCGCCGTTTCCATTGTGGAATATTATACTGGCTTTTTCAGCGCCACCTTTGGCGGCTGGGGATTCAGTCCTATTTTAGCCGATGATCAAGAAAAGTTCCGGGCCGTAGAGCTTTTAGGCGCCATCGGTATGATGCTGGCGGGGGCTTTCCCCATGGTCTACCTGATTCAGAAATACCTGCAAAAACCTTTACGGTCCATGGGGAAAATGATCGGATTAACCCCCACAGGCAGTGCCGGGTTATTAGCTGCTTCGGCCAATGCCATTGCCATGTTTAAAATGGTGCGGGAGATGCCTGCCGGTGATAAAGTGATGTGTATGGCCTATAGTGTCTGCGGAGGTTATGTAATAGGGGACTTTCTCGCCTATACCACAAACTTCCAGCCCACGTTGATGCTTCCGGTTTTGATCGGCCAACTCACAGGGGGGATATTAGGGATTCTGATCGCGAAAAAAATTTCTGTACCCCAGGCGGAAAAAATAGCCCAAACCCAGGGGTTGCCAAATAGTCAGTTAATCCAATAAAGAGAAACCGGAAGGGGAAAAATAATACGGAAAATACAGCTGACTTCGGAAAGGGGCAAGCTGAATGGAGGAGCATAAATGGTTACAGCTTTAGGAATTGATACAGGCGGCACTTTTACAGATGGGGTATTAATCGATATTCGGACAAGAACCATTCTGGCTAAGGCCAAGGCCCGCACGACCAAGGAGGACCTATCTAAAGGGATTGAAGAATGTATCAGGCAGTTAATCCATTCCCGGACCGGGGAGATCAAAATGGTAGCCCTGTCCACAACCTTAGCCACGAATGCCGTTGTCGAGGGAAGAGGCTGTGAAGTAGGCGCTATCCTGATCGGGAAGCAGCCTCCGGAAAAGCTCCCGGTGCATCATTATTTTGTGGTTGACGGTGGGCATGACATTAACGGCTTTGTGGCCCAGGATCTGGATGAGGAGGCGATTGGGGAGGCGGCACAGAGCTTGCGGGGAAAAGTTGACGCCGTTGCCGTGTCCAGCTTTTTGAGCATCCGCAATCCCGAGCATGAGCTGCGCGCCAGAGAAATCATCAAAGAACATTCCGGACTGCCTGTTGTCTGCGCCCATGAATTATCCAATTCCCTGGGCTTTCAGGAGCGCACGGTTACCGCCATCCTCAACGCCAAACTGCTGCCCATTATCGCGGAACTGGTGGAATCGGTAAAAAATGTCTTGACAAAACTGGACATCCTTGCTCCCATGATGATTGTGAAAAGCGACGGCAGCCTAGCCGGGATTGATGTGATCCAAGAAAGACCCATTGAAACGATTCTTTCCGGACCCTCGGCCAGTATCGTGGGGGCTTCCGGCCTGTTAAACCTGGACCAAGCCCTGATTTTGGATATGGGGGGCACCACCACCGATATTGCTCTCATAAAAAATAAAGAGCCCCTGATCAATCAGGAAGGGGCCATGGTGGGGGGATGGCGGACAAGGGTGAAGACGACGGAAGTGTGCACCTATGGGATTGGGGGAGACAGCTATATTCAGATTAATCCGAAACAGAAAAAGGTGACGGTGGGACCGAAACGGGTCTTGCCTTTATGCTACGCTGCCCACATCCATCCCCATTTGATCAACGAACTGGAGCAGGTGAAGAATGATACCGTCGCTCTGGCCATTCATCAAAAAACTGATTGCTTTTTGCTGCTGAAAGGGGAAAAAAGCATCAAAAACGCTTCTCCTGTGGAGAAGGAAATACTGGATTTATTAACGGGTGGGCCCCATTCCTTATTTTTATTAGCGCGTCAACTACACATAGATCCGAACTTTTTTCCCTTTCAAAACCTGGTCGACGCGGGAGCCATCGGCCACATCTCCCTTACCCCCACAGATATCCTTCACGTGACCCGGGAATTGGATATTTGGAATCGGGAGGCTGCCCTTTTAGGGGTAGAATTGCTGGCAGAGCAATATGACATGGATGAGAAAGAACTGACCCGGACCATCATCGACGAAACCGTAAACCGCATGGTGACGGCGATCATCCAGTCTTTAATCATTTTTGAAGATAAAAAATATCCTATCGGACATTGCCTGGACAACATCCTTGGGGAAAAAATATTGAAATTAAAGGAAAAAAATCTTTTTCGTTGTTCCATTGAGATTACAGATCCTCTGATTGGGATTGGAGCCCCGGTGCACGCCTGGCTCACCAAGGTAAAAGAAAAACTGCATATGGAGCTGATCATTCCCTCTCATGCGGAGGTGGCCAATGCCTATGGGGCGGCCATCGGCAAAATCATTGAACGAAGTGAGATTATCATTAGGCCCAATGGATCCATCGGGGGATTTGGGGTTTATCTGCCCTGGGAATATACAGTCTTTGATGAACTGGACAGGGCCAAGGAATATGCCCTCGCATCCATGATCGATTGGGTAAAAAATAATGCGCTCAAAGCAGGTGCCCATGACCCCAAGGTAGAATATAAAATAGATGATATTTATGCAAAAGTATTAAATGCCGATCTGTTTGTGGAAACAAGAATTACCTGTTCCGCCACAGGGGCCCCGGAGGCGATCATAAATTAAAACACGTTTGGGAGGGGTATGATGAATAAGACCAAGATCTTGGCCTGCCGCACCTTAGAAGATGAAATCCTGGCAATTCTGCCGGAAAACCTAGACCATGAATTTTTGGAATATGGACTCCATAATACACCGGATAAGCTTCGTCAGGAATTGCAAAAGAGAATTGAGGAAGCGCAGGAATATGAGACCCTGCTGTTTGGTTACGGTTTATGTTCCAACGGGGTGGCCGGTTTGAAATCCCCCAAACATACCATCGTAGTTCCCCGGGTTCATGACTGCATCAGCCTGTTATTAGGATCCAGAAAACAGTATGATACGGAATTTGAACAATTCCCAGCCACTTATTATTTGAGCAAGGGCTGGATCAAACAAAAGGGAGATCCTTTGTCAGGTTATTACAGGTATCTTGAGAAGTATGGGGAAGAAAATGCCCGCTGGGTGATGCATGAAGAGTATAAAAATTATCAACGGGTAGTATTTATCCATACCGTAGGAGACTGTGATGAGTATGTCAAATACAGTCAGGAAGTGGCGGATTTTTTAAAGGTTAAGTTCTGTGAGATTCAGGGGTCTTTGAGTTATTTTGAAAAGCTGGTCAAGGGGGAGTGGGACAAGGAATTTCTCATTATTCCTCCCGGCAGAGTTATTTCTTTAAATAACTTTATGTAAGAACATTAAAGAGTCTAAGATTGTGATCACCACTCAAAAATTATCAGAAGGTTTTATTGAACCATAGGCTGTTTCGACAAGATTGCTAGATTGTTAAGATCCTTGCATCCATACGGAGGCAAGGATCTTTTTGTGCATTTCTGGATGATCATGTGTACTTAGGCCGACTTGCGCATTTTTAAGTATTTCGGCTGCTTTTGACCTATGGATATTTCTGAAGAACGGTTAAAAAAGGATAAAGGTATAAGGGAGGGAAAATGAAGGGGGATGCTTGCCTAAATAAAGTAGGAAGTTTTCATATTTACATGCGTACCCTGATATAAAACTGGTATTGCCGCTGCTATAAGGATCATACCCATAAAAGCGGGTGCGGCATGACCAAGTGATACATAGATTTGACCTCCAATAATAGGCCCAATTATTCTTGCTAAAGATTGAATAGATTGGCTACCTCCTTGAATCCTTCCTTGTTCACTAGAATCAACAGACTTGGAGACCATCCCATTGAATGAAGGCCCGAAGATCGAATCACCAAAACCAAATATAAACATTCCTGCGATAAGAAGAGGATAGAATGAGAACAAAGCCGATGCTGCAATAAGACTGTAGCCTATAATTTCCGAGACCATTCCAAGAATTGCTATCTGTGCATCACTAAGTTTTATCAAAAGCTTTGGCATTATGAAGCCTTGTGAAATGATGTCTTGAACGCCCATAATGGAAAACATAAGTCCGATTAGTGCAGGCTCCCAATTGAAAGTATCTATTGTAAATTGGGAAAAAACTGCCTGCAAAGATCCGTTGGGTATCCAAAGTAAGAACGCTGAGACAAGTAGCCTTTTTAAGTTTTTCATGGAGAGTACATTTACCAGCTGTGTGAATGGATTCAGTCTTACAAAGGTAATCTTTTTTAGTCTGTTATTCTCGTCAAGGCTCTCAGGCATATATAAGATTCCATAAACAACATTCAATAAAGTTATGATTGCTCCAAAATACATGGGTGCAGAATAACCAAACTTGGCAAGTAATCCACCTAGAGTAGGTCCAATGACGACGCCCACACCTGAAACCGCACTCACCCACCCAAAGTATTTGGTGCGCTGCTCTCTAGGAGTGATGTCTGCAAAATATGCGAAGATAGTGCTGATGGTCCCGCCTGTGATACCATCTATTATGCGCCCGGCAAATAGTACCCATAGAGCTCCTCCTATGCCAAAAACTAAGTATCCGATTGCGGAACCCCAAAGGCATACTAAGAGTAATGGACGACGGCCATATCTGTCGCTCAAAGCTCCAAGTCCGGGGGCCGCAAAAAACACACAGACTGCATAAACAGAGGTCAGCAGCGTAACAACTATAGCTTGCTCTCCCGGATTGCTTGTATAAGGCTGCACTAAGAATGGAACGACAGGTGCTATGATACTGAAGCCCATTCCGCAAAGAAACACAGACATAAGACCGAATATTAAAGCCTTTTTATCTACGGTTTGTTCTGTGTTCTGTTCATTGTGTGATCTAAATTTGAACATTTAAATTCTCCCTTCAAAAGCCATGGTTTTGCTTCCTTGGAAACATATTTATCGTACAATTATTTTGTTTCCTTGTCAACAAAATAATAGCAATAAAAATGCAGCCTGTGCTCAATAGAGTTGGGCTGCCTGTGGTTTCATTTTCATTATTCAATTTTATTCCGACTTAATATCTACACCCAATTTCTTTATTTCTGCATCCAAATGCCTACGATACTTTTCCACGAGGCTAAGCATACTGTCAAATTGTTCCTCGGTTACCTGCTCAAATACGGCTTTATCCCGCTCTTGAAACTCTTTGTGCAGTTCCTCATGGATTTTATAAATTACTTTCCCTTGCGGAGTCAAGCGAAAATAGATTTCTTTCTTGTTATCCGGCTTCTGGTAGCTTTCGATAATACCTTTTTTTATAAGCTTCTTAGTTATTTTGGTTATGGCCCCCCTGGTCATGTAAAAGGACTCCGCAAGTTTTGTCACGTTGGAATCTACATTTCTTCCAATATATTCGATGCAATGTACTTCAGAAGACTTATAACCTTTAAGACTGTCTTCCATCTTAAACTTATTAAGAAAAACCATCTTGTTGTATACGTCCCTGAAACCCCTTATGACCTGTTCTGCTTTGTTCATGACCTGTCCTCCCACCCGTTGGTGCATTAACCATAATATATTAAATTTTTGTTTCTATTTCAACAATATCAAAATAATTATTTTAGAAATTGAGCTATACGTGAAAAAAGAGGCTGTTATAGAAGAAAAATGCAGGGATACTTTCTTTCATAGGACAGTAATATCGATAAGAAAAAAAGTTTACTTAAACAATAACCTGGATTTAGCAATCAGGCTAAAACCAGGTTTTATATTTTTAAGGAAACGATTATTTACTTTCAACAGGATGCTTTTTTTCTTCATTAATCTCGTTTAAATAGTTGTAAATAGTATAACGGGATACATTCAAGGTTTCCGCCACAATCTGCACACCCTTTTGAATGACTAAGGCTCCCCTCTCATCAAGGTATTTCACTACTTTGATCCGGTCCTCTTTGTTCATTAATGAAGCCGGTTTGCCCACCAGTTTAAAGGCATCGGAAATCATGCCTTCCAATATTTCATTGGGGTTTGCATAAAACTCGTCTTTCATGGATTCTTCTACTTTGAAAAGATTTTCTAAGGTAGCATGGGCCATGGCTAAATTGGTATAATCATAATTTATGCCCAAACAGAGCCAGTGCTTACCGGATTTGATGTGAAAGGTGGAGCACTTGATCAGTCTGCCGTCTTTTGTCTTGGCGTGGTAATTGATCAAATCATGTTCCACATGTTTTTCTTTCATGGCTTTTAAACCCAATTCGGAAAGAGAATCACCGACCTTTCTTCCCGTAACATGGCCGTTGTATATGGAAATGATAGAATTGTCAGGGTTGTTGAGATCAGAAATCAATACTTCACAGTCATTGCCAAAGGTTTGAGAAATCCCTGCGGCAATCCTTTCTAATATTTCGATGATTTCTTTCTTATTCATGGGGGAAAACTCCTTTGTCTGATATAAAAAATCTTAATACAATACCTAAAGTTTAACAAAGTAATGATCATTTTTCCAGCTTCAGCGGTAAATTTCCTGATCGTACGCATGATTAATTTCCTTGCAAAGATAAAAATTTAAAAAATTTATAAATGATAGAAGGATATTTAAACAATATGTATAATATTTAAACAAATATTTTAATATTTTTTCTAAACGATCTTGCCGAAAATCTCAGTAATGGAAAAAAATCAAACTATTTCCGGGGGTGGACAAATGGGGTATAAATGTTTTCAGGAGATTTTAGATATTATTCATCAGCAAGCAAGTAAAAAGTTTACCATCAGTGTGGCCTCTGCTTGCGATGGGGAAGTTTTAGAAACAGTGAAATATGCTGATGAGATTGGTTTAGCTTCAGCAATTTTGGTCGGCGATAAAAAGGAATTAGAAAAAATGGCTGGAGAACGCAACATCCATTTGGATAGGTTTCAGGTCATTGATGAACCGGACCCGATTAAAGCCTCCATGGAGGCGGTGCGACAAATCAGAGCTGGCAACGCCAATTGCCTGATGAAAGGAATGGTTAACACCAGTGACTTTATGCGTGCGGTCTTGGACAAAATTGAGGGGCTAAGAACCGGAAGAGTCCTAAGCCATCTGGCCTCCTTTGAAGTTCCCGGTTTTGAACGGCTTATTTTTATTACTGACGGGGGGCTAAATATCCATCCCAGCCTCGAAGAAAAGAAAGAAATTCTGCAAAATGCGGTGGATTACCTGATTCGGATTGGATATCAGATGCCCAAGGTTGCGGTATTATCCGCCAATGAAGCAGTCAATCCCAAACAGCCGGTAACTATGGAAGCGGCTGCCCTGAAACAAATGGCGGAACACGGTGAAATCACAGGAGCCTTGGTAGATGGTCCTATGTCCCTGGATTTGGCGTTAGATCAGGAGGCGGCTGTGCACAAAAAAATTGTCAGCCCGGTGGCGGGGCAAGCCGATTTATTCTTGGTTCCCACCATTGAGGTAGGCAACATCTTGGGCAAGTCCTTGATTTACTGTGGCAAAGCAGTCATGGCGGGGATTATCCTGGGAGCACAAGTGCCGATTATTCTTACATCCCGGGCGGCTACCATGGAAATGAAAATAGCTTCCCTGGCTTTGGCGGCACTGCCCGGTACCCAATCAACCAAAGCCTCATTTAAACCACAATAAAGAGTTGTTATCAATAAAAACGATGAAGGTGTAGGAGGAGAACCATGAAAAAACTGATGTCGGGTAATGAGGCGATTGCCCGGGGGGCTTTTGAGGCAGGGTGCTCCGTTGCGGCAGCTTACCCGGGAACCCCAAGTACGGAAATTTTAGAAAACCTTTCTCTGTACAAGGAAATTTACGCTGAATGGTCACCTAATGAAAAGGTAGCTTTGGAGGTAGCTTGCGGGGCTTCCATTTCCGGTGCCCGGTCTTTGGCTGCCATGAAGCATGTGGGTTTAAATGTGGCGGCTGACCCCTTCTTTACCATGGCCTACGAGGGAGTAAACGGAGGATTGGTGATTGTATCGGCAGATGATCCGGGCATGCACAGTTCCCAGAATGAACAGGATAACCGGCTTTATGCCCCTTTTGCCAAAGTCGCCATGATGGAGCCCGCCGATAGTCAGGAATGTAAGGGTTTTATTAAAGAGGCTTTTGAGGTCAGTGAAAAATATGATATTCCGGTATTATTCAGGGTCACTACCCGGATCTGCCACAGCAAAGGCCTGGTAGAAACGGGAGATCCCGTGGAACGGGTGGTGAAAGACTACAAAAAAGACGTGAAAAAGTATGTGATGACACCGGCTCATGCCCGGATCATTCATTATGAGGTAGAAAAGAGGCTGGCCAGACTCAAGAATTATGCCAATCACTGTCCGCTAAACAAAATTGAATGGGGCAGCAAGGAAATCGGTATTGTTACCAGCGGCATTTCCTACCAGCATGCCCGAGAAGTATTTGGAAACAATGCGTCTTACCTGAAAATCGGTTTCAGTCATCCCCTGCCGGATGAAATGATTCGAAAATTTGCCCAAGTGGTAGGTAAATTATATGTGATAGAAGAGAATGAACCCTATTTGGAGCATCACATTAAATCTCTTGGGTTCGCGTGCGTGGGAAAGGAATATCTCCCCATTTGCGAAGAATTGAATCCGGACATTATTCGAAAGGCCTTTTTGCCGAAAGAGGATAAAAAACTCCATCAGGTCGATATTCAGGCCCCCCATCGGCCTCCGGTCCTGTGTCCCGGCTGCCCCCATCGGGGCGTCTATTACGCGCTGAGCAAATATAAAGATGTGGTGGTCACAGGTGACATAGGGTGTTATACCTTAGGAATGATGCCTCCGCTTAATGTCACGGATGTAGTGATCTGTATGGGAGCCTCCGTATCAGCAGGCATTGGCTTTAAACGAGGGTCGATGCAAGGGAACAGAAATGAAAAGGTATTTGGCTCTATGGGAGACTCCACCTTTTTCCATTCGGGGATTACCGGATTAATTGACGTAGTCTACAATAAAACCCCCATGGTATTGGTGATTCTGGACAACAGTATTACGGCCATGACCGGGCACCAGGAGAACCCGGGGACAGGCAAGACTATTAAGGGTGAGATCACCACAAAAGTTGATATTGCGCAGATCGTCAGAGCGGTAGGGATCAAAGGAGAAAATATCCGGATCATTGATCCTTACGATCTCACGGCTACAAACAATGCAGTCAAGGATGCTTATCATTCTGAAGAACCTTTTGTCATTATTACCAAGCAGCCCTGTGCCTTAATTAAAGAAGTGCAAAAGAAAAGAGCCGGACTCCATTGTGTCGTGGATCAGGAGAAATGCACCAAATGCAAAGCCTGTATCAGGACCGGCTGCCCTGCCATTGCCCTGAAGCATGACCGGGTGGAAATTGATTCTTCCATGTGCAATGGATGTACCTTGTGTGTTCAGGTGTGCAAATTTGATTCTATCACAAAGGCGGGTGAATAATGTGGGTACGAATGTATTGTTTGTGGGAGTGGGCGGCCAGGGGATCATTCTGGCATCGAAACTATTGGCGGCAGGATTGGTGCAATTGGGCTACGATGTCAAAATGTCGGAAATCCACGGCATGGCTCAACGGGGGGGAAGTGTTACCACCCAGGTGAGATTTGGGGAAAAAGTATATTCACCTTGCATTGGCACCGGTGAGGCAGATGTCGTTGTGACCTTTGAAAAGGTTGAGGCCGTCCGGTACCTGGGCCAGTTAAAACCGGAAGGCACCTTAATCGTAAACGACTGCGAAATTTATTCACTGCCTGTGGTGATTGGACAGGAAAAGTATCCGGAAAATATTATCGAAAAGTTAAAAGAAGAGGTTAAAGAACTAAAGGTGGTTGATGCAGCAAATATCGCTCTAGATTTAGGAAATATCAAGGCCCAAAACATTGTCATTTTAGGTGTCTTGGTCAAGGCTTTGGGTCTGGAAAGGGTAAACTGGAAAGAAATTTTAGAAACCTATTTCCGGGGAGACATTTTGGATTTGAATGTGAAGGCTTTGGACGCGGGAATTAACCTTTAGAGATGGGAGGTAAACCATGAGCGAAGCAACCTATTCTATTTTGGCGATTAATCCTGGATCCACCTCAACCAAGATTGCCTTATATGAAAACGGGCAACAAATATATAAAGGGACCATCGAACACCCGAAAGGGGAGACAGATCAGTTTAAAACCGTGGCAGACCAGTTTGAGATGCGCAAGGAGGCTATCATCAAAGCCTTACAGGGAAGAAACTTTGACTTAAAAACATTATCTGCGGTGGTGGGACGAGGGGGGATCCTTCCCCCCATGAAATCAGGCGCCTATGAAGTTAACCAAGCCATGATGGACCGGCTGATGCACAATCCTCTGGTGGGACATGCCTCAAATCTAGGGGCCCTGATTGCCCATGAAATTGCCCGGCCTTTGGGAATAAAGGCCTACATCTATGATCCGGTAACAGTAGATGAGTATGAGGATGTGGCCAGAATCTCCGGATTACCGGAAATCAGCAGGCGTTCTGAGTGCCATGCCCTTAATTCCCGGGCCGTCGCCAGGGAAGCGGCCCGTAAATTAAATAAACCCTATGATCAATTAAATATCATTGTCACCCATCTCGGCGGCGGTATTTCCACCAGCCTGCATAAAAAGGGCCGGATGGTGGATGTGATTCCTGACGATGAAGGTCCTTTCTCGCCGGAACGGGCCGGGCGAGTTCCCTGCCGGCAACTGGTGGAATTGTGTTATTCGGGTAAATATGAGAGAGGGACCATGCTGAAACGATTGAGAGGTCAGGGCGGTTTAACTGCCTATTTGGGTATCAACAATGCACGGGAGGTTGAGGCACGGATCAAAAATGGGGATGAATATGCCAGATTAATCTATTATGCCATGGCCTATCAGGTGGCGAAAGGGATTGGGGAATTAGCGACTGTAGTTAACGGCCAAGTGGACCGGATTGTGATGACAGGAAGCATGGCCTATTCTGAAATGATCACCGGGTGGATTAAGGAAAAAGTAGCATTTATTGCTCCCGTAGAAGTAATTCCAGGGGAACATGAGTTAGAGGCTTTGGCAGCAGGGGCCCTGAGAGTGGTCAAAGGGGAAGAGACCGCCCACGAGTATGTAGAAAAAGATGAATAGAAACAGTAATTAGACCAGAAGGAGTGGATAACGTGAAAAAAGGAGATGTGGTGTGGGGAGGCCTTTTTCTCTGCTGGGTACTGATTTTGGCCATTCCCGAATCAAGGCAGGTTTTTATTGATATCACCAAAGCCCATCCCTATTTCATCGGTTTTATCAAGTTCGCCATGTTGGCTACAATGGGGGAGTTTTTGACTTTGCGCATTTTAAACGGGAAATGGGTTGTACCTGCCTTGCCCCTAGCGAGGGCCGTAATTTGGGGGTTCCTAGGTGCGGTGATCGTACTTGTTTTTGACGTATTCTCTACCGGAGTTAATGGGGCACTGGAAAAGGGGTTGCTGCTGGTTCCCGCTTCCAAATTTGCCGGGGCGTTTTGCACCAGTGCCGTCATGAATATCACCTTTGCTCCCACGATGATGGGCTTTCATCGGTTAACAGACACCTATCTGGATCTGCTGGCAAAATCGAATCAGGCAAAACCGAAGTTGGCAGAGGTGGTCCGAAATGTCAACTGGCACAATTATATCTCCTTTGTTTGTCTCAAAACCATCCCTATTTTTTGGATACCCGCCCATACGGTGACGTTTTTACTTCCCCCGGTATTCAGAGTTATCGCGGCGGCCTTTTTGTCCATCGTCTTAGGGCTGATGCTCACTTTTGCGAAAAGACGATGCCACTTAGGGCCAAAAGCCGTTGCCGCTTAAATCGTTTCTCAACTACCAGAATGAGAAGAAAGGATGAGATGAAATGAGCATTCAAAGTATCGAATCAAATTTTTTAGGGAATCAAACGCTTCAGTTTCGGGTATTGTCTGAAGGGCAAATTAAAAAGATTTTGTCGGCGGCTTGGGAAATTTTAGAGCGGACCGGGGTGGAAGTTCATAGTGAGGAAGCGGTTTCTTTGCTGAAAAAGGCGGGATGTTATGTTGACGGAACAAGGATCAGAATTCCTTCCTTTGTAGTCAAGAAGGCTTTAGGTACGGTCCCTTCCCGGGTTGTCCTTTGTGACCGGGACGGCCGCCGGAAGATGTTTTTAGAAGGGCATAACAGTTATTTCGGCCCGGGCCCTACCTGCCCTAATTTCCTGGATGTGGAAACCGGAGCAAGAAGAAAGGCTGTAAAGCAGGACGTGGTTAATACCGCCAAAGTGTCGGACGCGCTGCCCAATATTGACTTTGTCATGTCCTTATCCATGATTTCCGATTGTGCGCCCGTATTGGCCGATGTCCATGAAGTCCATGCCATGCTGCAAAATACCACAAAGCCTATTGTAAGCTGGGCGTTTAATACGGCTGGCCTGCAAGATATTATTGATATGTGTGCTTTTGTGGCCGGAGGGCTGGAACAGCTTCAGCGCAATCCCTTTCTTGTCATCTACTCTGAACCGACCACGCCGTTAAGTCATTCCAAGGAAGCGCTGGAAAAGCTGATGCTGATGAATGAGAATAATTTACCGGCTCTCTATACCCCCGGCATGTTGATGGGAGGAACTGCCCCTGTGACGATTGCCGGAACACTGGTGGTGGGAGTCGCCGACAACCTGGTGGGGCTTGTGGTAAGCCAATTAAAAAGAGAAGGTGCCCCTTTTATTGCCGGTATTCCGGGGGGTCCCATGGATATGAATACCATGCAGCATTGTTATGGCGCTCCGGAATTTGTGCTTGAACAGGCGGCATCGACGGAAATATACCGCTATCTAAAGATTCCCACCTGGGGAACAGCCGGCGCGGCGGATGCCAAGATTACGGATCAACAGGCGGCAATCGAATCTACCCTGCAGATTCTCACCGGGGCTTTAAGCGGAGCTAATTTGATTCACGATGTGGGTTTTACGGACCTGGGCATGACCGGATCTCTGGATCAGCTGGTAATGTGTGATGAGATCATTGGTATGGTCAGAAGGATGATGGTCGGGGTAGAGGTGAATAAGGAAACACTGGCTGTTGATGTACTAGATCAAGTGGGTCCCGGAGGCCAATTTTTGGGCGTTGCGCATACTTTCCAACACTTTAGGGAACGGGTTTGGTATCCTACTCTGGTAGACAGGCGGTCCCACAGCGATTGGGAACGTGACGGCAAAAAGACCATGGGAGAGAGAGTAAGAGAAAAAGTAAAAAATATTTTAAATACCCATAGTCCTCAATTATTACCGAAAAAAACGATAGAAGGACTTAATGACATCGTGGAAAGAGCGGAAGCACGTGTGCAAGGATCATGAAACAAAATAGATCATAAATAAATAAAAAATATTCCAGGAGTATTTCGGTAAGGAATTAACCTCAATTTTAAATGAAGAGAAGGAGTGTGCTTGATGAAAGTTTGTCGCCCGACAATCGGCATGAATGTGATGACCCAGAATGAAAAGGAACGTCTCCATAGTGCTGCCCTGGAGATATTAGCGAATGTAGGGGTAGAAGTCTATGATGACGAGGCCTTGGCTTTATTGAAAAAAAACGGGGCTTCCGTAAGCGGAATCACCGCGAAAATACCTGCCAGGATGATTGAGGCAGCAATCAAAAGCTCACCCGGGTCCATTAAGATTTATGACCGGGAAGGCAAAGTCAAAATGGATTTGACAAAGGGGAATATCTATTTCGGTACCGGTTCAGATACCCCCTTGGTGTTGGATTGGGAAACCCGGAAACACAGAAAGAATGTGCTGAATGATACAGTCCAAGCATCCATTGTGTCCGATGCGCTGCCCAACATTGATTTTGTGATGTCCATGGGCTTGGCCTCAGACGCGGAGATCAGAGTATCCGATATTTATCAGGTTAAAGCGATGTTGTTAAATACCGTGAAGCCCTTTATTTTTACCGCCCATAATGAGCGTAACATGGATATCATGATTCAAATCAGTGAAATGGCAAAAGGATCCCCAGTGATGGAGAAGCCCAATATGATTCTTTATGCGGAGCCCATTTCGCCGCTGCGCCATCCCATGGAGTCAGCACAAAAACTGCTTCTGGCAGCGGAAAAAGGCGTACCTGTGGCCTACGTTCCTGCCTGTCTGATTGGGGGAGGCTCCCCGGTAACATTAGCGGGTGCTTTAGCCGTAGTAAATAGTGAATTGTTGAGTGCGCTGGTCATTCATCAGTTAAAACGTCCGGGTGCCCCTTTTATTTATGGAGGAGCAACCCCCACCATGGACATGAGAAACGGTTCCTGTACTTACGCGGCGCCGGAGATCTTTTTGAATTATGCTTGCCTTGCGGATATGGCAAGATACTATGATCTTCCCGTGTTTGATGCCGCAGGGTGTTCGGAATCCAATGACTATGACGCTCAGGCAGGGATTGAGATGGGGTATACCATCCTTGCTGTGGCCCTGAGCGGAGGCAATTTGATCCATGATGTTGGTTTTATCGGCTGCGGGATGATCGCTTCCCTTGAGGCCTTGGTTGCGGGAAATGAGACGATCGGCTGTATTAAACGCATGATCAAAGGAGTTAACCTGAGCCAAGAAAAGTTTGCTCTCGATGAAATCGCCCGTGTTGGTATTGGCGGAACCTATATGAATACGGAACATACGGCCATGAACTTTAGAGAGGAAATATGGATTCCGGAGTTGTTTAACCGGGATGGCTATTATTCTTGGGAAGGAACGGGAAGTGTCAGCTTTCGAGACAAACTGAAGAAAAAGATCAGCCGGATCTTATTGGAGAACAAAGTTGCCCGGCTGCCAAAAGATGTGGAAGGAAGAATCGAAGAAACTGTTAAAAACGCTTAAAAAACAAACTATTTATGACTAAGAAAAAGAGAACCTAGAAGCGGGCGGATAAGTTTCCCCCGCTTTTTGTTGTACCCCATGTGTCCCATGACCAATGAAAGTAATGTGATTTTGATATGTTATGTGACTACTTCTTTTTTGAACAAGAATTTAAACAATATATAAAAATATTCAACATAAAGTTTAAAATTGGCAGGAATATTAAACAAATAGTAGAATATATAAACAAATATTTAGGTAAGCCTCCATAGACCGCGGATTTATTCAAGATTCCATTTGAAAAATATTTATACGGGATCAGTGAATCGGGTGAAATTATTCTATCCAATCATGAGCAGTACAGGTGGCAGGATGTTCATAAATACTCTGGGGCATATGGAGGTGGTGCTATGTCTTAAGTGAAATGGGTTCAGGCAGATAAAAAAGGATAAAAGTATAAGGGAGGGTTAATATGTTTGGTATTAAGTCTGAACGTAAGCCGTTTAAGCCAATTGTCTTTTTTCCGCCGTTTGTTTTATTGTTAGCGATTGTTCTTTTCAGTTTTATCAATTACGACGGTTTTACAAAAGTCATGACTACTGCTCAGGACTGGGCTTTTAAGAGCATGGGTCCCATTTATAGTTTTACCACTTTAGTGATGGTCATCCTCTGTGTGGTTGTTTGCGTATCTCCATTGGGAAAAGTGAAAATCGGGGGATCAAAGGCTGTACCCATTCTTACGCCTTTCAAATGGTGGGCCGTCACTCTTTGTACCGGAATTGCCATCGGCATATTATTCTGGGGGACTGCGGAGCCGATTTTACATTATGCCGCCCCCCCGGAATCTCTGGGTATTGCACCTAGCAGCAAGGATGCTATTATCTTTGCCATGTCCACCGTGCTTTTGCACTGGACGATTGGCCCCTATGCAATTTATACGGTGCCCACCGTAATGTTTGCCTTTGCTTATTATAATATGCGCAAGCCTTATTCTTTCGGATCCACCCTTGTTCCCCTGTTTGGCGACAGAGTAAACGGTGTATGGGGACAAGTGATAGATGCTTTTGTTGCTTTTTCTTTGATCTCCGGAATGGCCACATCCTTAGGTCAGGGCATTATGTCCGTTTCCAGCGGGCTTGAGACCTTATTCGGCATCACCGCAAATCCTTTTGTTTGGCTGCTGGTGGACGCAGTGATTGTGGGAACATTTATTGCCTCCGCCATCACCGGGATTACCAACGGGATTAAATGGTTGTGCGATGCCAACGCCAAACTGTTTATCGGCATGGCTATTTTTGCTTTCGTTTTTGGCCCGATCGGGTACAGTCTAGGAATCGGCATGGACGGGCTCGGCAATTATTTAACTCATTTTTTTGAAAGGACTTTAATTCAGGGGACTGCGGCGGGTGATCCCTGGCCCCAGTGGTGGACCATCTTCTACTGGGCGATATATTTTGCCTGGGCTCCCATTACGGCGGTTTTCCTTGGACAAATCAGTGTGGGCTACAGTATCCGTTCCTGTGTCCTTTGTAACCTGGTAACTCCTGCTTTCTTTGCCGGCCTGTGGATGATCATTTATGGCGGGGGCACCCTTCATATGGAAGTGGTAGAACACCTGGGTTTTGCGAAAATTGTACTGGAACAAGGGCCTCAAGCGGCGGCATACTTCTTTTTCCAGCATTATCCTCTGGCCTTTTTGATGATTCCCATATTTACTTTTGCCATGTACCTTTCCTTTGTAACAGGATCGGATGCCATGTGTACGGCGATTGGCGGCCTATGTTCCGGGGGCATTTCCCCGGAAAGTCCGGAACCGCCCATTTGGTTAAAAGTAATTTGGGGATTACTTTTGGGTGCCGTAGCCTGGGTGATGATTTCTTTCAGCGGTATTAATGGAGCGAAGTCTGCCAGTAATGTGGGGGGTGTGCCGGCGCTAATTGTGTGCATTGGCACAACCATTTCCCTCTTTATGGTGTGTGCCAATCCGAAAAAATATGATGTGCATAAAGAAGATTATGACGCGGTGGGAAATTATATCGGCATTCCTCAGACTGATTCGGCAAGTGAAACACTAAATAAAACAAGTGTAGGGCAAGTCGTATAAAAAATGGTTGAGTGGGGTTGTCCAACAAATTAGAGAGATAAATTTCTCTGGCCGTGAAAATGAGAATATTTTCTATACCCATTGACAACATAAATGAAATACTTTAATATATAGTAAATAGATAGGATAAGTATATATTGCTCGACGATCCTGCAGAGATATAGTTGACCAGAGAGACTGGAGGCTAGGTTTTCGACCTTAGAGAAGGTTGTTTAACTTGGCCTTTTGTTTTGCAGAGGAGATGTTTTTATGGAAAGCTGCTTTCCGGCAAAAATAGACCATCAATTTGACCATCTGGTGAAAAAGCACCCCTGCTTCAATGGGGAGGCCCATTTTAAATACGGACGCATTCACCTGCCGATAAGTCCGGCATGCAATATCCAATGCAAATTTTGCCGGCGCAGCTTTAATAAATGGGAAAAAAGACCGGGCGTAGCCGGGTCCCTATTGACTCCGGAAAAAGCATTGGCTGTGGTCACCCGCGCTTTAGAGCTGTGTCCGGAGATCACGGTAGTAGGGATTGCCGGACCCGGCGATACCCTTGCCACCCCCCATGCTCTTGATACCTTCGATCTGATCCATGAAAAATATCCTCATCTAATGAAGTGCCTGAGCACCAATGGGCTGATGCTGGAGGAAAAGGCGGAGCGGATCATGAAAGTTGGCGTAAAAACTGTTACGGTGACTGTTAATGCGGTCCATGCCGATATTCTGCAGCAGATATGCTCCCATATTGTTTATAACGGCCGGTATATGACCGGGAAGGAAGCTGCTCTATGGCTGCTGCCCGCTCAATTAGTCGGCATTCAAAAAATAAGTCGGTTAGGTGCGGTGGTAAAAATAAATACCGTGCTTATTCCCGGAATTAATGAGGGGCATATCGGAGAGATCGCCAGAATGACTGCCGCAGTGGGGGCATCTCTTATCAACATAATTCCCTTAATCCCCCAGCATGAAATGAAAAACTTCCGTGCGCCTAATTGCCATGAATTGAATAAGGCCCGGGAAGCGGCGGAAAAATACCTGCCCGTGTTCAGACATTGCCAGCACTGCCGGGCGGATGCTTGCGGCATCCCGGGGAAAGGGGGTGACTTAGGAGATCTCCTTTATGAACACCGGGCAGATACCTTCTCCCATGGTTGATTGAAACGTTGGGCTTATCGCCGCTGGCGCAGTAAATTCAGGGACGGTTCTTGAATTTATTCAATTCAAGAACCGTCCCTGAATTTACTAGGTAATGCGCTGGAAGAATAAAGAAGGCCAAGTTCCTTTTCACGAGAAACTTAGCCTTCCATTAACTCCATCGTTTGGTATTATACTTCCTGGAAAAGCGGGGTGGACAAATATCTTTCCCCGGTATCGGGAAGCAAGACGACGATAGTCTTGCCCGCATTTTCCGGCCTTTTGGCAATTTGGGTGGCGGCAAAAGCGGCCGCCCCGGAGGAGATACCGACCAGAAGTCCTTCGCTTTTGGAAAGGCTCCGGGCCATTTCAAAAGCCTCTTCATTTTTTACCTTGAAGATCTCGTCAACAACGTCCAGGTTCAGAATCTCCGGCACAAATCCGGCCCCGATTCCTTGGATTTTATGCGGGCCGGGATTTCCCCCGGATAAAACGGGGGAGTCGTTTGGTTCAACAGCGATAATTTTTACGGAAGGTTTTCTCTGTTTCAAGATTTCCCCTACCCCCGTAATCGTTCCGCCGGTACCGACCCCACCGATAAAGATATCAACTGCACCGTCTGTATCCTGCCAGATTTCTTCCGCTGTTGTCGTCCTGTGAATTTCCGGATTGGCCGGGTTTTTAAACTGCTGGGGAATAAAGGAGTGGGGTGTTTCGGCAGCCAACTCTTCCGCTTTTCTAATAGCTCCTTTCATTCCTTCTGCTCCAGGGGTCAGCACCAATTCTGCGCCCAGGGCCTTTAACAGGTTTCTTCTTTCAATGCTCATGGTATCGGGCATCGTGAGGATCAACCGATATCCTTTTGCCGCGGAAACAAAGGCAAGACCGATACCGGTATTGCCGCTGGTAGGCTCAATAATGACCGAATCCTGTTTGATCAAGCCTTTTTCTTCCGCATCCTTAATCATAGCGTAACCGATGCGGTCCTTGACGCTTCCCGCCGGATTGAAGTATTCCAGTTTGGCAATTAACCGGGCATTGAGATTGTATTTCTTACTGTAGTTTGTCAGTTCCAGTAATGGGGTGTTGCCAATTAGATCCGTAAGATTCTTGGCAATCTTAGACATGCTATCGACCTCCTTATAAAGTTAGGGGACACACCTTTATTTTAGGCATTCCTCTCCTGGCGAAGGAATGTCCCCAATTAAAGTTAGGGGACATTCCTCTATTTCAGGCATTCCTCTCCCGTCGGAGGAATGTCCCTAATTATTTTATATGGTTAGTGCTCTTTTAAAATCTGCTATTAAGTCGTCGATCTCTTCCAATCCCACCGACACTCTGATTAAGTTGTCCGTGATGCCTAGCCTTTCTCTTTCCTGAACGGGCATAGAGGCGTGGGACATTTTTACCGGGTATGAAACAATCGTTTCCACTCCCCCCAGGCTCACGGCAACGGCCGCCAATTGAACCGTCTTCATGAATTTCTTTGCTCTTTCCCGATCCCTTGTAGTAAAAGAGAGTACGGCGCCCGGTCCGTCTGCCTGGGCAAAATGAATATCTCTTCCCGGGTGGTTTTCTAAACCCGGGTAGTAGACGTGGCTTACTTCTTCTTGGCGGGTCAACCATTCGGCCAGTTTGACCGCATTTTTTTGCTGGTAATCCATTCTTACCTTTAAGGTTTTCATTCCTCTTAACAAAAGCCAACAGTCCTGAGGCCCTAAAATAGCGCCAAACCCATTCTGCACGGCATACACTCTTTTAGCCAGGGCCATGTCTTTCACCACCACCAGCCCGCCGATGATATCGCTGTGTCCCCCTAAAAATTTAGAGGCGCTGTGAATGACGGCGTCGACACCCAGCTCCAGCGGCCTTTGCAAGTAGGGTGACATAAAGGTATTGTCGATAAATACCAGCAAACCGTGTTCCTGGGCAAGTTTGACGACACTTTTGATATCGGTAATTTTAAGCAAAGGATTCGACGGAGTTTCCAGGAAAATAGCTTTGGTAGTACTTTTGATCTGATTTTTAACTTCATCTAAATCGGTGGCGTTGATAAACGTAATATCCATATGGAAGCGGCGGAAATAGTTGTTGCTGATCCGGTAGGTTCCTCCATAGACATCTTCGCAGACCAGAATATGATCTCCCGCAGAGAGAATGGAGAGAACGGAGGAAGTAGCCGCCATTCCTGAGGAAAAGGCATAGCCATGATCCCCCCCTTCCAATAAAGCGATGGTTTCCTCCAGGGCCTTCCGGGTCGGGTTCCCGGACCGGGCATAATCATATTCCCGGGGTTGGTCAATATCTTCCTGGTGAAAAGTAGATCCATGGTAAATGGGGAAGCTCAGCGACCCGGTGCTTTTGTCCATTTCATGACCGGTATGAATTAATTTTGTGCCAAATTTCATTTTTTTTACCTCATTGCCTGATCAAGGTCATCAATTAAGTCTTGCACAGCTTCGATGCCTACCGATAACCTTAACAGTTTTTCGTTTACACCTAATCTTTCTCTTATTTCCTGGGGTATCGACCCGTGTGTTTGCACCATGGGGTAGGTGATCAGGCTCTCGACACCGCCTAGACTTTCTGCGAAAGCGATGATTTTTACGTCTCTTAATATTTTTTCCACAAATTCAGCCTTTTTTATCGTAAATGAGATCATGCCGCCAAATCCTGCGCACTGCTTTTGGGAAATGGCAAAGCCTTCGTGTTCCGGCAGGCCGACATAATAAACCTTTTCCACAAGAGGGTGTCCTTTGAGCCAATTTGCGATCCGGATCGCATTGTGCTGCTGCTTTTCCAGCCTAAGTCCCAGGGTTTTCATTCCCCGTAAGACCAACCAGCTGTCAAAAGGGGATAATACGGCGCCAATGGATTTCTGGATTAATTTTAGTTTTTCTTCGAAGGTGCCGTCTTTGATCACAATGAACCCGGAGAGAACATCATTATGTCCCCCCAGATACTTTGTTCCGCTGTGCACCACTATATCCGCGCCCAGTTCTAAAGGTCGTTGAAAATAGGGGGTGAGGAAAGTATTATCGACAATGGTGATCAGATCCAAAGATTTAGCAATCCGGACCAGCTCTTGAATGTCGGTAACCTTCATCATGGGATTGGACGGGGTTTCAATGAATAATGCCCGGGTATTTTTTTTGAGGCTGGCATTTAAATTTCCCAGATTGCTGGTATCAATATAAGTAAATTCCAAACCGTGCCTTTGGCAGATTTCTTCAAACAGCCGGTAGGTCCCCCCGTAAAGGTCATCGGAAACGACAATATGATCTCCCGGAGAGAACAATTCTGTGATGGTCGCAATAGCAGCCATGCCACTGGAGAAGGCAAATCCTGCTTTGCCGTTTTCCAGCCGGGCGAGCGTTTTTTCCAGTTCTTCCCGGGTGGGGTTTGTTTCCCGGGAATAATCATAACCGGTGGACTGGTTCAGGCCCGGATGCCGGAAGGTGGCACTTTGGTAGATGGGAAAACTAATTGATCCGGTATGGGGATCAAAACTCTTACAGCCGTGAACGACTTTTGTTTCTATATGTAATTGTTTCATCGAATCATCATCCTTGTTCGTTCTCTCATTGGGGGAGGGTAGCATTCATGCTTCCTGTCCGGTAACCTTTTAAATCTAAACACACAAAGATAAAACCGATCTTTTTAAATTCCTGGTAGACCTGATCCATTAATTCCTGACTAAAAAATTTGCTGCGTGCCTCGATGGCGACTTCAATCCGGGCCAGGGTTCCGTGACAGCGCACTCTCACCAGGTTAAAGCCCAGATCAATCAAATACTGCTCCGCTTGATCCACCATAGCCAGTTTTTCTTTGGTGATTTTTTCCCCATAAGGGAACCTGGAGGACAGACAGGCAAAAGCCGGTTTATTCCAGGTGGGGAGGTCCATCTCTCTGGATAAAATCCTAATATCCTCTTTGGTCAAGCCGGCATCCCTTAAAGGGCTGATAATGCCCAGTTCCTGCAAAGCCTGTCGGCCCGGCCGGTAATCCTTTAAATCATCTAGGTTGGAACCGTCTGCGATGTGTTCTATTTTTTGTTCATCCGCTATTTTCCTGATTTTGGAGAACAGCTCTTTTTTGCACAAATAACACCGGTTGGGTGGATTATCTGAAAAGCCGTTAATCTCTAATTCCTCTGAAAGAACCACCAGGTGTTTGATTCCTAGTTTTTGAATAAAGTCGGTTGCCTCGTGAAACTCTCTTTCCGGAAAAGTTGCGGAACGGGCCGTCACGGCCGTCACGGCATTCCCCAGCACATCATGGGCGGCTTTCAAAAGGAAAGTACTGTCGACGCCGCCGGAGAAAGCAATCATTACATGGCCCAGAGATTGAAGGTTGCTTTTTAACAAGGCCAATTTTTCCTGTGCTGTCATCATCGTTATTGCTCCACCGCTTTTTTCAAAGCCTGGTCCAAATCCCAAATCAGATCATCCACATCTTCAATGCCGATGGAGAGTCGGACCATGTCCGGAGCTACCCCAGCGAGTTTTTGCTCTTCTTCGGAGAGCTGGGAGTGGGTGGTGCTGGCCGGATGAATCACCAGGGATTTGGCATCGGCCACATTTGCCAGGAGAGAGAAAATTTCCAGGCTGTCAATGAATTTCCTGCCTGCCTCAATACCCCCTTTGATACCGAAGGTAAAGATGGATCCTGCGCCTTTGGGCAGGTATTTCTGAGCCAGGTGATAATACTTATTTCCTTCTAGGCTGGGGTAGTTTACCCAGGAAACAAGGGGATGGTCCTGCAAAAATTGGGCGATTTTTTTTGTGTTTGCCACATGCCTTTCCACCCGGAGAGACAAGGTTTCCAGCCCTTGCAGGAACAGGAAAGAATTAAAGGGACTGACGGCAGCTCCGGTATCCCGCAAAAGCTGAACTCTGGCCTTCATGATATAGGCTAAAGGACCCAGAACTTCTACGTATTTTACGCCATGATAGCTGGGGTCCGGTTCGGTTAAGCCGGGAAATCTGCCGCTCCCGGTCCAGTCAAATTTACCTGAGTCCACGATCACGCCGCCGATAGAGGTGCCGTGACCGCCGATAAACTTGGTGGCGGAATGGACGACAATATCTGCGCCGAATTCAATGGGACGGATGAGATAAGGAGTACCGAAAGTATTATCGATAATTAAAGGCAACCCGTTGTCGTGAGCAATCTTTGCCACTGCTTCAATATCAACCAGATTCGTCTGGGGGTTGCCAATGGTTTCCACATAGAGGGCTTTGGTCTTTTCGGTAATGGCATGGCGGAAATTTTCCGGATCATCGGAATCGACAAAGACGGTTTTAACCCCCAGTCTGGGCAGGGTTGCGGAAAACAAGTTATAAGTGCCGCCGTACAAAGTGCTGGCGGAGACAATCTCATCCCCGGCCCCGGCAATGTTTAAAATGGCGTATGTGATGGCGGCCGAACCTGAGGCAACAGCCAAAGCACCCACGCCGCCTTCCAGAGCGGCGATTCTCTGCTCAAAAACATCATTGGTGGGGTTCATGATTCTGGTGTAAATATTGCCAGGTTCTTTCAAGGCAAAAAGATTGGCGGCATGCTCCGCATTTTTAAATACATAAGAGGTGGTTTGATAAATGGGAACCGCCCGGGAACCGGTCGTGGGATCCGGATTTTGGCCGGCATGCACCTGTAAGGTGTCAAATTTCCATTGTCTTTCACTCATGATGAAATCTCTCCCTTTGATTATTTTTTCCATTATTTTAGTAGGATATAAAATAAAAAAATAAAATTGAACATACATAATAAATGAGGGGCCAATCCTTAAATATGATACATTAAGGTAAAACTTTGGTTTAGTTTTCTATATTCCTGGGCCAGATCTTCTAAAGTAATGGCATCGACCACGGCATTGATACTTTCATTTAATTTATCCCAAACCTTCGTTCTAATGCAGTATTCAATGGAATTATTTTGGTGCAGTTCTTCCACCTTCTTATCGATGAGAGATAAATCTCCCTCCAGGGTTCTTAATACGGCACCAACCGTAATATTGGATGGTCTGTCGGCCAGAATGTATCCCCCCTGGGCCCCTTTCACACTCTTGACCAGGCCCGCTTTACGCAAGGTAGAAAATACCTGCTCCAAGTAATTTTCCGATATTTCTTCTCTTTCCGCAATGCTGTTCAGAGAAACGTGGCCCCCGGTGGAATGAACAGTTAAATCCACCATTGCCCTTAGGCCATATCTACCCTTTGTAGATAATTTCATACATGACACCTCATTTTAAATGGTTAGTAGACCTATATGAATAATATAATACTGCCGATTGACCTCTCTGTCAAGGATTATTTACATTTTTGCCATAAAAAATGAAAAATATTACAAGGAAAAAACACTTAAACCTTAGAGATATATTAGCCATGATCAGGCAAATTCCTGTTGGAAAATGTAAAAATGAAGAAATTTAACAGCAGCTAGCTTATTCTACTAAACCGATAGGAAAAATTAAAAATATTTTGTTTAAGATATTGACAAGGAGAACACCGGGGGCATAAAATAAAAGTAAACAAAAAACCAATAAAACATATAAGAATAATAATTATTGAGGAGGAGAAATTATGTCTAAGATTGCCAAGAATCTCACGGACCTAATCGGAAACACCCCCTTGCTGGAATTGTCGAACTACAATGACAGTCAAGGCCTGAATGCAAAGCTGGTGGCTAAACTGGAGTATTTTAATCCTGCGGGAAGTGTGAAAGACAGGATCGGCTACGCCATGATTAAGGATGCCGAAGAAAAAGGGCTCATTAACAAGGATACGGTAATCATTGAACCTACCAGCGGGAATACCGGTATTGCCCTGGCCTTTGTGGCAGCAGCGCGGGGTTATAAACTGGTGCTGACGATGCCGGAAACAATGAGCATTGAACGAAGAAACCTGTTAAGCGCTTTAGGTGCGGAATTGGTGTTGACCCCTGGCTCCGAAGGAATGAAAGGGGCCATTAGAAAGGCGGAAGAACTGGTAAGCCAAACGCCTCACTCCTTTATTCCTCAACAATTTAAAAATCCGGCCAACCCGGAAATTCACCGTATCACTACAGCGGAAGAAGTTTGGCAAGATACCGATGGAGCGGTAGATATCTTTGTGGGCGGTGTCGGTACGGGAGGAACGATTACGGGGGTAGGAGAAATCTTGAAACAGAGAAAACCCTCCGCAAAAATTATTGCTGTCGAGCCATTTGATTCACCGGTTCTTTCCGGGGGAAATCCCGGCCCCCATAAAATCCAAGGCATTGGCGCCGGATTTGTGCCTGAGATTTTGAATCTGGATGTGGTTGATGAGATCTTTAAGGTAAAAAATGAAGAGGCTTTTGAAACGGCCAGACTTTTAGCAAAAACAGAAGGCTTGCTGGTCGGCATCTCATCAGGAGCCGCAGCTTTCGCAGCAACCCAGATTGCCAAAAGGCCGGAAAACGCGGGCAAAACCATCGTCGTCTTGCTTCCCGATACCGGAGAAAGGTATCTGTCCACGGTTCTTTTCCAGGAAGCATAAATAAATCCGGCGTGTTGGGTACCAAGACGGAGACTGCTTAAAAAGTACGTGATTGCCGAGACTGCTCAAAAACCCGAAAGTCAAGGCGTGCTGGAATCGAGAACGGCACGGGCTAAGATAGATGATCTATCCTTGTGCGGGGAATGTTCCCCTATCCTGTAGGGGAGCATGCGCCATGGAAGCAGGTACGCAAAGATGCAGGACTTTTTAAGCAGTCTCAACCGCATGTGCAAAAATTTTACGGCGATTTCCTTAGCGATCATTTTTATTTGTTTCAGAAATTAATCGCATACCCCAAATCATATTAAACAGATCGGATAAATTATAAATGGGGGAGTAAACATGTCGAACGGAAACTTGGGTATCACAAACGGGAAGAAACCGTACGGAAAGGAGTTGGAGCAAGTTATTCTGGAAATCATTCAAAACGTGAAAAATGGTTTGGTGACCGTTGTGAAACAGGACTACCGGGTGGTCCAAATAAATACCAGCGAAAGGTTCGACCTGGAAAATGAATAGAAATAATGTGCTTGGGGAGGGGAAAAAATGGCAGAACCGAAGGAAAACATCAAAAAAACCAATCATACTGTTTCGGAGGAAGATTTTAAAAAAATATTTGAAATTGTCAAAGGTGTCGGATATGGTTCGATTACCTTGATTATACATGAGGGAAAAATAGTGCAAATCGAAAAAAATATTAAGATGAGACTGACATAACCGGTCCCAATAATTCGGTATTAAAGAAAGGGACTAAGTCAGAAGAAAAGTAGCGCCACTAAATTTTTTTCCAACATTGACAAATGAGTTAACAAAAGTTAAAATAATAAATAAAACATATCAGAATAGTATACAATATTTTTTGAGGTGAGGAGGAAGCCTTTCCGCGACTAGTTTTAGAAAGTAATTAGTTTTTTAGTTGACCAGAAACACTGGAGACTAAGTTTTCTGTTTGCATGTTTTAGGCATGTTAAAAACGTTAAACTTGGTTTTTTTATTTTTACACGCTAATGGGGGGAAAGATTTCATGTCATTTAGGGTCGCGGCGGCCAGCAGCGATGGAAAGTTTATCAATCAGCATTTTGGGCGGGCCAGTCAGTTTTATATTTTTGAAATTAGGGACGATCAATATCACTTTGTGGAGCTCCGGAAGAACGTCCCTCCTTGCGGGGGAGGAGAACATGATGAGGATACCCTGAGAAAATCAGTAAACTTAATTGGGGATTGCCGGGTGGTTCTGGTGAACCAGATCGGTCCGGGCGCTGCAAGCGTGTTAAATTCGAGGGGAATTCAATCTTTCCGGGTGCAAAACTTTATTGAGGAAGCCCTGGAGAAATTGATTTCCTATCGGAACTAGATTTCAATAGAGTTAGGAGTGTCACCATTGGTCAAGAAGAAAATCAAGCAAATTGCCATTTATGGTAAAGGAGGAATCGGCAAATCAACCACCACTTCCAATCTCAGTGCCGCCCTGGTTCAGGCCGGGTATAAAGTGATGCAGTTCGGTTGCGACCCCAAAAGTGATTCTACCAATACCTTGCGGGGTGGGAAGTATATCCCTACCGTGCTCGACACCTTACGGGAAAAAAATGTGGTGAAAGCGGAAGAAGTGGTTTTCGAAGGATTCCATGGCGTCTATTGTGTAGAGGCCGGGGGACCTGCTCCGGGTGTAGGGTGCGCCGGCCGGGGAATTATCACGGCGGTCCAGCTCATGAAGCAGCAGAAGGTTTTCGATGAATTGGATCTGGATTTTGTGATTTATGATGTGCTGGGTGATGTGGTTTGCGGGGGGTTTGCCGTTCCCATCCGGGAAGGAATTGCCGAACATGTATTTACCGTTTCTTCCGCGGATTTTATGGCTATTTACGCGGCAAATAACCTGTTTAAAGGCATTCAGAAATATTCCCATGCGGGAGGAGCGCTCCTGGGCGGTGTGATTGCCAACTCCATCAATGCGCCCTACGCCCGGGAAATCATTGATGATTTTGTGCAACGGACCCATACAAAAGTGATTGAATATGTACCCCGGTCAGTTACGGTGACCCAAAGTGAGTTGCAAGGGAAAACCACCATTGAAGCAGCGCCCAATTCGGAACAAGCCAAGGTTTATTCCAGTCTGGCCCAAAAGATCGCAGAACATGTGGAATCAAGCACACCATCCCCCCTTGAATTGAAGGAGCTGAGGGAATGGGCAGCTAAATGGGGCAATCACCTTTTGGCTTTGGAAACGGGAGAAATTCGCACAGAGGCAGCGGGTATTTAGAACCTTATCTCATCCATACAAACACATTCATGGGAAGAAAATATTGACATTAAATTCTCTTCGTGCTAAAGTTAGTATAAACATACTAAATTGATAGGAAAATACGGAAATATGGTTGAGGAGGGGATTGTAATGTCAAAAATTGCAGAAAATTTAACAGACCTGATCGGCAATACACCGCTGTTGAAGCTTTCAAACTTTACGAAAAGTATTGATTTGGAAGCGAAAATCATAGCCAAGCTGGAATACTTTAATCCTGCCGGAAGTGTCAAGGACCGGATCGGTTATGCCATGATCAAAGACGCGCAGGATAAAGGGTTACTTAACAAGGACTCGGTGATTATTGAACCTACCAGCGGCAATACTGGGATTGCACTTGCTTTTGTTGCGGCTGCATTGGGTTATAAACTAATTATCACATTGCCGGAGACCTTTAGTGTTGAGCGGAGACAACTTCTTAAAGCCCTGGGGGCGGATTTGGTCCTCACCCCGGGTGCGGAGGGGATGCCGGGTGCCATTAGAAAAGCACAGGAATTAGCTGCCCAGACACCGAATTCTTTTATCCCGCAGCAATTTGAAAATCCGGCCAACCCGGAAATTCACCGTACCACAACGGCAGAAGAAATTTGGCAAGATACCGATGGAGAGGTGGATATCTTTGTGGGCGGTGCCGGAACTGGGGGGACCGTTACCGGAGTAGGCGAAGCATTAAAAGAGAAAAAACCTTCCGTAAAGATTGTTGCTGTAGAGCCATTTGATTCACCGGTTCTTTCGGGCGGAAAACCGGGGCCCCATCGGATCCAGGGCCTTGGTCCTGGTTTTGTGCCCGGTGTCTTCAACAAGTCCGTGGTGGATGAAATTTTTACCGTGAAAAACGAAGAGGCATTTGAAACTGCCCGGAAGCTTGCCAAAAGTGAAGGATTACTGGTAGGTATTTCTTCCGGTGCTGCGGCATACGCGGCAGCCCAAATCGCCAAAAGACCTGAGAACAAAGGCAAGACCATCGTGGTGATTCTACCCGACACGGGAGAACGCTACCTGTCTACACCTCTTTTCGATGAAGCCTAATGAACAATTTTATCTAAAAGTTAGGGGGTCTACTCCTCCTAACTTTATTGTTTGTCAAAACATACTAAATATATATGAATAATATAAATATAAAAATTGTTTAACTCTTTTTAGATTTAACCTGTTTATGATCCAAGACAATAAGAGGGAGGATTCAACCATGTTAGAAGCAGTAAGAATATTTAACGCTACGGAATTTCAGTATCTTTCCCAAGAACAGTTGCAGGAAATCCATTCCGCCAGCTTGTCCATTTTAGAAGACGTAGGCTCCCTTGTTTATCACGAAGAGGCTCTTGAGCTGTTAAAAAAAGCAGGGGCTTATGTGGAAAATGGCAATCGGGTCTATATTCCCGGCTTTTTAGCGGAGTGGGCCATCCGTACCGCCCCTTCCCGGGTGGCTATTTATGACAGGAACGGTAAAGAAGCCATGTTTCTAGAGGGCCGTAAGGTCTATTACGGTACCGGCTCTGACTGCCCGAACATTTTAGACAGTTTTACGGGGGAAAAACGGAAATTTCTTTACAAAGACGTGGAGGATGCGGTTAAGATATGTGATTATTTATCAAACATTGATTTTATAATGTCTATGGGCATTGTTTCAAATGTACAGAAGGAGTTAACTTACCAGCATGAATATGCCATTATGCTGCGTAATTCCATCAAACCTCAGACGATTACTGCTGCGGACAGGGCGTCCTTAGTCGATATTGTGGAGATGGCTGGTGCGGCTGTAGGGGGAAAAGATATTTTACGTAAAAAGCCCATTTTTGTCCTTTATGTTGAGCCCAGTTCTCCTCTGCAGCATTCCGCAACTGCTGTGGAGAAACTGCTCTATGCGGCGGAACACAGGCTTCCGGTTAACTATTCTCCCGGACTGATGGCAGGGGCAACGGGCCCCATCACCATGGCAGGGGCGATGGCCCAGGCGAATGCGGAAATACTGGCTGGTTTAGTGATTCATCAACTGAAATCTCCCGGTGCTCCCTTCGTATTTGGCGCCGGCATGTCTCCCATGGATCTGGTCAGCATGCAGCCAACCTACTGCGCACCGGAAGCCATGATGGAAACGGCCGGGATTTGCCAACTGGCCCGCTACTATCATTTGCCCTCCTGGGGATTTGCCGGGTGCAGCTCGTCCAAATTGCCGGATGAACATGCGGTCTATGAGGCATCTATTTATATTTTAATGGCAGCGTTGACCGGGTCAAACCTGACCCATGATGTGGGGTACCTGGAATTTGGCCTGACCTACTCTTTTGATTTGCTCGTGATGTGCAACGAAATCATTGGTCAAGTGAAAAGACTGATGCAAGGAATTCCTGTGGACAAAGAACATCTGGCCGTTGATGCCATCCGCCGGGTAGGACCGGGAGGACATTTCTTGGGGGATGAACATACCTACCGTCATTTCCGGGATCAATGGCAGCCGGATCTTACCGACAGAACCACGTATGAAACATGGCTGGCCCATGGAGGTACGAGTATGGGCCAGCGCACCCAAAAGAGAATCCGAGATATCCTGGAAAACCATCATCCGGCACCATTAGCACCGGAGGTGAATAGGGAGATCGATCGTATTATTGCCCGGGCTGAGGAAAGAACGAAATAGAGGAAAATCCCCGGGGGAAATTTTTCCCCGGGAAGAAAAAAATGATTGACATAATCCTATCGGAATGGTATGTTATAGATGACGCAAAACATACTTTTCCTATCGGATATATTATAAAAGAGGTGAGCGAACATGAGTTATATTTCTTTGGTGGAGTATGATCAATCCCCTGACGAAATTAAACATGAATTTGATGATCAGATTTCCAAGCATGGAAAAATTACCAATATGAAGCGGACCCTTCTGCATTCCCTGCCGGCTTTTAAAGCCTATATGGAATGGTATACGCTGAAGGATGAAATTGAGCCGTTTATCGGCAAAAGGGGTGTGATCATCTTCTCCCATGCCATCTCCACGCAAAATGATTGCCTGATTTGCTCCACCTTTTTCCGCAAAATATTAATCGATCAGGGTGAAAAACCGGAGGACCTGGTGTTATCTGAGCAAGAGCAGGTTTTGGCGGAGTTCGGCAAGCAGGTGGTAAAAAATCCTGACCAGATTCCCCAGGAAATATATTTACGATTAAAGGATCTTTTTAGTGAAAAAGAAATCGTGCTTTTAACGGCTTTTGCCGGACTGATGATGGCGACGAACCTCATTAATACCGTTTTAAAGGTGCCTTTGGACGATTACCTGGACGCTTACAAAAAATAGGGGACGGAGGAGAACCATGGGAAAGGAATTCTTGCATCAAACGATTTTTATCACGGGGGCGGCACATGGACAGGGCAGGGCAACGGCTTTGGCCTTTGCCAAGGAAGGGGCCAATATTGCTGCTTTTGACGTAGCAAAACAAATTGAATATCCTGCTTATCAATTTGGCACCTCCCATGAGCTGGAGACATTAAAAAATGAAGTAGAAGCAGAGGGGGTAAAATGCCTGATTTTTGCGGGCGATGTGCGGGATGATGCCGCGGTACAGAACGCTGTCCATGAAACAATCCAAACTTTGGGCCGGATTGACGTCCTGTTTAATAACGCCGGAATTTGCGCCTATGGGCGGGCCCACGAACTGAGCGAAGCGGAATGGGATGCTATGATTGACATCAACCTGAAAGGGGCGTGGCTGGTCGTCCGCCGGATTATTCCCTATTTGATCGCACAAAAGTCGGGGGTGATCATCAATAACTCTTCCATCGCAGGGCTGAGAGGGATGAACCGGCTTTCCCATTACGCGGCGTCAAAGTGGGGGCTGATCGGCCTAACCAAATCTTGGGCCCTGGAATTGGCACCTTACAATATCAGGGTCTTAAGCATCCATGCCACAGGGGTGAATACGCCGATGAATGATGGCCTGGCCTTTTTGGAGGGGGCTACGCCCCGGGAAATTGCGGAGCGTTCCGCGGGAAATCTATTGCCGGTCCCTTGGATTGAGCCGGAGGATGTCGCCTATGCCGTGTTATTCCTGTCCAGTGAAAAGTCCCGATATGCCACAGGCTCCCAGTATGTTTTGGACGCCGGACTTCTCACAAGATAAAAATAAAAAGGAGTGTTGATGCGTAATGAAACTGAAGTGCCAAATGAAATCCTTGTTAGCGCTGGTAATCTTAACCGTTCTGATGGTTTCCCTGAGTGGATGCGGTGCCCAGCAAAGTAGTGACACGGATACCACGGGGGATGCAGAGAAGGAAGTACAGAAAATTCTTGTCGGCACCATGGGTACATATCCTCCTTTCTCCTTCCAGGATGAAAGCGGCAAATTGACGGGATATGATATTGAAGTCGTGCGAGAAGTAGATAAACGGTTGGATGATGTGGAATTTGAGTTCGTGCCCACTCCTTGGGACAGCATGTTTCTAGGTTTGGAATCCAACAAATACCAGGTGGTGGCGAATCAGATTGTGCGCAATCCGGAACGGGAAGAAAAATACTATTTCTCCAATACCAACTATTTTAACAGTATCTCCGCCATTATCGTGAAAAAGGGAAGAACAGGTATTTCCACTTTGGACGATTTAAAAGGACTAAAAGTGGGCACGGCGGTGGGAGATTCCTTTACGAGAATCCTGGAAGAATATAATAAACAAAACAACAATGCGCTGATTTTAAAATATTATGACGGCACAAATCCTACGGTAACCCTGCAGGATATTGAAGCAGGCCGGATCGATGCTTATTTGAATGATCCCATTATGGTGAACGAAAATGTGAAAAAACTGGGCCTGCAAGTGGAGCCTACCGGGGAACCGGTGACGGTAGAGCCGGTCTACTTAGTGTTCCGGAAAGATGAACAGGGCGCGGCCTTAAGGGATAAAATCGACCAGGTGCTTTCGGAAATGAAAGAGGACGGCACTTTAGGGAATTTGTCCAAACAATGGTTTGACACGGATTACATTACCGTGGAACGCACCAATTAAATAATAAGTTCACTCTACACCCCCTTCTTTTAATACTACAGTAATACGAAAGCGAGTACCCTGTTTGAAGCGTATTGCTGTAGTATTATTATTCATCACAAGTTTACGGGGGCAGAAGATATGTTGATGGAAAAGGAATGAAGAATATGGGTACTATTTTTGACTGGGGATATATTTGGAAATCCTTACCCGAAATATTGGTTTACCTGCCGGTTACTTTGGAAATTGCCCTTTCTTCCATGTTTTTTGGCTTGATTCTTGGCTTGATCACAGCGCTGGTGAAGATTTACCGTATTCCAGTTTTAAAGCAATTTGCCGCCCTCTATATCTCCTTTATCAGGGGAACGCCCCTGCTGGTGCAGATCTATTTAGCCTATTACGGCATTCCAAAGGTCTTGGAATATATGGAAATCGCCTATCATTGGCATTTAAGCGTGAACAATGTGGCGCCCATTGTCTTTGTGGTTTTTGCCTGCGCTGTCAATTTAGGCGCCTATTTATCCGAAACCATTCGGGCTTCCATTGAGTCTGTAGACCGGGGCCAGGTGGAGGCAGCCTATTCCATCGGCATGACCACCCTTCAGACCATGAAACGGATTATCCTGCCTCAGGCCTTGGTAGTAGCTTTGCCTAATTTTGGGAACATTTTTTTAAGCATTATTAAAGATACCTCTTTGGCTTTTATTGTCTCTGTGGTGGAAATCATGGGGCAGGCAAAGATCATTGGGTCCCGGGGGTTAAGGTTTTTTGAAGTCTATATCGCCGTTTCTTTAATCTATTGGGTTGTTTGCGTTGTGTTTGGAAAAGGGATCAGCCTTTTGGAGGAACGGCTGAGGAAGTATGAAAGAAGGGCGATTGGATGATTAAATTAGAGCAGGTGCATAAATATTTTCACAAAAATCATGTTTTAAAAGGGATCAGCCTTACCGTGGCCAAGGGGGAGGTGGTGGTGATTTTAGGACCTAGCGGTTCCGGAAAATCCACCTTGCTGCGCTGCATCAACTTTCTGGAAAGACCAACCAGCGGGATCATCCAAATTGACGATCTATGCGTCGATGCGGAAAAAGCCCACAAAAGGGATATTGTTTCCCTGCGCAAGTATACCGGCATGGTCTTTCAGCATTACTATCTTTTTAAAAATCGGACCGCATTGGCAAATGTGATGGAAGGGCTGGTCGTAGTACAAAAACTGGACCGGAAACAAGCGGAGCAAAAAAGCCGGCAGTTATTGGAGAAAGTGGGTTTGGGCGACCGGCTGGATTACTATCCTTCCCAATTATCCGGCGGTCAGCAGCAGCGTGTGGCGATTGCCCGGGCCTTGGCCATCAATCCCAAGGTGCTTTTGTTTGATGAGCCCACATCGGCCTTGGACCCGGAGCTTGTGGGGGAGGTATTATCTGTGATCAAACAGGTGGCGGAGGAAGGCAACACGATGATTGTGGTGACCCATGAAATGAATTTTGCCCAGGAAGTGGCGGATCATGTGATATTTATGGACGACGGCGTGATTATGGAGGAGGGTACGGTGGAGGACATCTTCCATCATCCGAAGGAAGAAAGGACGAAACAGTTCCTGCAAAGAGTAAATCCTGCCGCCATGTATTATATTTAAGAGACAACGAGAGCTGCCTGCCCGTAGCATCAAGTCTGCCTGATCTATTTTCGATAAATTATTTGTTGACAAAAGGGAGCGTTTCCGATATTATAGTTATTAAACAAATAGGTATACTAATAAAAATGACTGACTGGTAAACTAGAGGTCGTATCTCATGAAACATGGGATGCGGCCTTTTTATTATTCTCTAAAGGAGGGATATTCTGCCTTCAGAAGATTAAGAAATGTCGATTAACCAAAATGATTTAACTGAAAAAAATGATAGGAGGATGTAAAAAAATGAAGAGGTTTAAATGCCTGGGTGTGCTGATCTTTTTTCTGGTGATACTGATGGGAGCATTTAGCGGTTGTTCTCAAAATACCGCATCTGATGCAGATTCAAAGGAAAAGTCGGATACGGAAGGAGCGGAATCCGGCACGGCGCCGAAAACGATTTACGTGGGGACCCAACCGGATTATCCCCCCTTTGATTACGCGGATGAATCCGGCGCGCTTACCGGATACGATATTGAGCTGGTGCGGGAAATATTTAAGCGCTTACCGGAATATAAACTGGAATTTCTGCCCACGGCCTGGGATGGCATCACCCTAGGACTGGATTCCAACCGGACCCAAATGATTGCCGATCAAATGACGGTAAATGAAGAACGGGAAAAGAAATATTACTTATCTGAACCGTATTTTTCTAATGAAGTTTATCTCGTGGTAAAGAAAGGGCGGACCGATATCAAGTCCCTGGAGGATTTGAAAGGTAAAACATTGGAACTTGTGGTGGGCACCACACCGGCGACAGCGATCGAAGAATGGAATGAGGCAAATGGTAATCAGATTAAAATTCAGTACACCAAAGCCACCAATTATACCGATCCCTTGAACGATGTGGCCAACGGCAGGGTCGATGCTTATGTAGAATTTAAAATCAATGCGGATGCCGTGATCAAGGAACAAGGGTTGCAGATAGAAACTGTGGGTGAACCGGTTTTCGAACTGCCGGTAGCCTTTGTCTATCGCCGCGATGAATTGGGAAAAGAACTCAAGGAAAAAATTGATGCCGTGATGCAAGAACTAAAAGCCGACGGGACCATGGGGGATCTGTCCGTGAAATGGACCGGAGGAGATTATATTCCCGACTAATTGGTATGCCTGAAATGATCGGGAGATGGCGGGAACTGCCGGTGCAAATTTTGCCGGAGCAGTTTCTTCCTTGCTGAAAATAATTGCCTGAAGTGGCCCCATTCCCATGAAGGCATCAAAATGAATGGTGGTATTCTGATGAAATTTTTTGATGTGCGCGCGATGTTCGAAAGCATACCCCAAATCGTGCAATATTTGCCTACCACAATAGGCGTGACCTTCATAGCCATGTTTATAGCGACCATGATCGGTCTTTTTACGGCATTGATCAGGATCTATCGGGTACCGGTTTTGAAGCGCATCGCCGGGTTCTATGTCTCTTTTATTCGCGGCACGCCGTTATTGGTCCAGCTGTACCTGACCTATTATGGCGCGCCCAAGGTTTTGGATTTGCTAAAAGTGAAATATGGCTTATTTGAAAATACGGATGTCAATGTGATTCCCCCGGTGTACTATGCCGTAATGGCATTTGCCGTTAACCTGGGCGCTTATTTGTCGGAAACCATCCGTTCCGCTATTGAGTCGGTGGACCGGGGCCAGTTTGAAGCCGCTAACTCCATTGGCATGAGTCAAACCCAGGTGCTGCTCAAAATTGTCTTGCCCCAGGCTTTACTGGTGGCATTGCCCAATTTTGGCAATACGCTGATCGGTACCATCAAAGATACCTCCCTGGTTTTTATGATCTCGGTGGTGGATGTGATGGGCAAAGCGCAAATCATCGGCGCCAGAACGTTGAATTTTTTTGAGGTCTATATTGCCGTATCCTTGATTTATTGGGCTACCTGCATCATCCTGGAAAAATGCCTGAACCTTTTGGAAAAACGCTTAAAAATATCGGAAAGAAGTTGTGTGGAATGATTAAGTTGCACAAAATCAACAAATATTTTTCCCAGCACCATGTCTTGAAAGGCATCGATCTTTCTGTGAAAAAAGGTGAAGTGGTTGCTATTCTCGGACCAAGCGGGTCGGGCAAGTCCACCCTGTTGCGCAGCATTAATTTTTTGGAACGCCCCTCCAGCGGCAGCGTAGAAATTGGTGCCTTAAAGGTAAACGCGGATACGGCCAGCAAAAAAGATATTCATGCCCTTAGAATGGCAACGGCCATGGTGTTTCAGCAGTTTAACCTTTTTAAAAATTTGAATGTGCTCCAAAATGTGATGATCGGTCTTACTTCTGTGAAAAAGATGGACCGTAAAAAGGCCAAAGAAATTAGCGCGCAAATTCTCGAAAAAGTGGGTTTGAGCGATCGGATCTCTTACTATCCCTCCCGGCTGTCCGGCGGCCAGCAGCAAAGGGTGGCCATCGCCCGGGCCTTGGCTTTGAATCCGGAAGTGCTGCTTTTTGACGAGCCTACCTCCGCCCTGGATCCCGAGCTGGTGGACGAGGTGTTATCCACCATTAAAAAGGTAGCCCAGGAAGGAAATACCATGATTATTGTCACCCATGAGCTGGGGTTTGCCCGGGAGGTTGCCGACAAGGTGGTGTTTATGGACAACGGTTTGGTCGTAGAGGAGGGGCCGGTAGAGAAAATTTTTACCGACCCGGGGGAAGAACGGACAAAGCAGTTTTTAGGCAAAGCCCTGCAGCGCTTTATTTATGAAATCTAACCTGACTAACTTGGCAAGGAGATAGAAATACCACATGTTGCATCCGGAAGAAATGAACAAACGTCTGAACAGGCATCTCACCTTCTGGGGAGAGGGATTTAAAGGCGAAGGAGCCTATATCGCCGTACAGGCGCCTGACGAAACCGTGTCAGACCAATATCCTGAGATAGAAGCGCCTCTTTCGTTGGAAGAAAGATGGTTTAATATTGATTATCGCTTGGAAAAATTTCAGCACAGACTGCAGGCCACCTATTTTGCCGGGGATGCGGTGCCCTCCGTCTTTGTGGATTTTGGATCGGGCAACCTGGCGGCCATGCTGGGTGCGGCATACAAGCTGGCTGAAGATACCATCTGGTTTGATGTCGATCCGCCCATTAAGGACTGGAATCAACTGCCTGCATTCCGCCTGCACAGGGATGAAAAAATCTATCAGGCTGTCATGGAAACAACCCACAGGCTTTGTGCGGAATCAAAGGGCCGATATTTGGTGGGTGTGACGGATATCGGCGCCAATATTGACATTCTGGCCGCCTTAAGAAATCGGCAAAACCTGCTCATGGATTTTATCGAGGAAACTGATGCGGTAAAAGAGATGGTAGGCAAAATTAATGGTTTTTGGCGGGAAGTCTTTTTAGCGAGCTGTCACATCATCAACCGGTATTTGCCGGGGATCACCTCGTTCACGCCCATTTTCAATCCCCGGAAATGGTATAAGCTGATGAGCGAAGTTTCCGTGATGATTTCTCCGGCCATGTTTGAAGAGATTGTCTGCCCGGCCTTGCAGGAGCAGATTGATTTCCTAAATGGTCAGGCTTTGTTTAATTTAGACGGCCAGGATCAAATCAGGCATCTCCCTTTCGTCCTCCGGTTAAAAGGTCTTCACGCCATAGAATGGAATCCGGTGCCCAAGTACCAGGCCGGGCATAAGTGTGCTTTCAAGGATTTTACTGATCCGGGTTCCCTCAAAGTATGCCGGGAGATTCAAGCCGCCGGCAAGAAACTGGTGCTCTGTGGCATCCGGCCGGAGCAGGTGGAGACTGTTTTCCGTTATATCGCACCGGACGGGGTCTTCCTTTTTGTGCATGGTACCAACCGGAAGGATGCGGATGAATTTTTGCTTTATGCCCAAAAATGGAGGAAATGTAATGAGTAAATTTATTGATCGCCCCAGGTATCTTTGCGCCCTGGGCGGCGCTTTAGGAACCCTGAAAAATTTACCCCGGGTGATCCCGATTCTGCACGCAGCGGCAGGCTGCGGCGGGAACCTATCGGGGGCGCTGAACAACGGGGCAGGATATGTGGAAAGCGGATATTGTTCCGGCCAGTTATTATCCAGTTCCAATGTCTACGAAAAGGATATTGTTTTTGGGGGAGAAGACCGGCTAAGGGAGCAAGTAGAAAATACCTTAAAAATCATGGACGGGGATCTCTATTTTATTATCACCGGATGCATGGTAGAGATGATTGGCGACGACGTGCGCAGTATCGCGCGCGAGTATCAAGATCATGAGAAAAAAATACTGACTGCGGAGACAGGCGGTTTTCACGGAAATTCTTTCCAAGGCTATGAAATTGTCTTAAAAACCTTATTTCGGGATTTTGTCGAAGAAAAGCTTGTGAAAGAAGCCCATCTGGTCAATCTGTGGGGCATTGTACCGGTGCAGGATGTTTTTTGGCGCGGTAATCTGGCTGTATTAAAAAACCTTATGCAAAAATTGGGCTATCAGGTAAATACCTTTTTTGGAGAAGGTGAAACATTAGACAACCTAAAAAATGCGGCGTCTGCCGCCCTGAATATTGTCGTGTCCCATACTTTTGGCCTGGAAGCGGCGGACGTTTTTCAGGAGGTGCACGGAGTCCCCTATATTACAGTGCCTTTTCCCATCGGTGACCATGGTACGGAAATATTCTTACAGACAGTAGGAAAAGCGCTAGAAGTAGAAAACTCCGTTCTAGATAAGGTGATCCGGGAAGAAAAGGCACGATACTACGGCTATTTGAGCAGTCTGGCAGATGCCTACAATGACCTTGACCTGCAGCGATATGCTGTGGTGATCGGAGATGCCAATTACACCCAGGCCTTGACCCGATTTTTGGCGGATGATTTGGGATGGCTGCCGGAATTGGTGATTGTGACGGATATTTTAAGGGAAGAACAACAAGAAAAAGTAAAAGGTAATTTTACAAACTACCGGTCCGGCCTTAAGCCGGAGGTGATTTTTGATACCGACGCCACCAACATCAAGTACCATATGAATAAGCACTGGCCCCAAAGCGCGGGACAAAAATATTATGACGGATTTAATCCCGGCTTTATTATCGGCAGTACCTTCGAAAGAGACCTGGCGGACAGCTTTGCCGTACCCCAGTTGACCGTGACTTACCCCATCTCCAACCGGGTTGTTTTGGACAGGAGCTACGCAGGTTATCAAGGGGCTTTGCGCTTGACGGAAGATATTTTCAGCACGCTGGTGGGAACGAGATAGGGAGGAATACTTTGTGGATTTTATCAAAGAAAAAACCCCGCCGACCCGGGAAGACAGACTGGCCGCCTGCCAGGCATTTGGCGGCTTCTGCCCGGAGCTCTCCCGGGCAGCCAAAAAAGGATGCCTGTTTCAGGCGAAAAGGACCTTTGCCCAGGCCCAGCAAGGTTGTCAATTAACCTTAAGCCTGGCTATCTTAATGACCATGCGGGATGTGGTCTTGATTGTCCACGGCCCCGTCGGCTGCGGGGGCAGTCTGGTCGGTCAGACGGGAGTAACCAAGAATTTTCAAAAACTACGGGATGAGCAGGCGACGGGGCTCCGTTGGATGAACACAAATCTTGATGAAACCGATGTGATCAAAGGGGGAGAAGAGAAACTAAGGTCGGCTGTGCTGCACGCGGAAAAGGAATTCCGGCCGGCGGCAATTTTTGTGCTGAACAGCTGCGTACCTTCCTTGATCGGCGATGATGTGGACAGTATTTTGGACGAGGTGCAGAAACAAGTAGCCGCTAAAATTGTCCCCATCCACTGCGAAGGATTTAGGACAAAAATTCAAGCGACGGCCTACGATGCTGTTTATCACGGCATTCTGCGCAACCTTATGGAGAAAAAATATCCGGAAGCGGACCTGATCCGGGCGGAGGAAGAGGAATTGATGCGCCAATACCGGCTAAGCCGGACCGTCAATTTAATCAATGTTTCTTCCATGAGCAGAATTGATGAGGTGGAATTGGTCCGGCTCCTCAAAGCCCTGGATTTAAATGTGCGCATCCTTCCTTGTTATGCCCACCCGGACGACTTTGAAACTGTTGACGAAACGGCATTAAATGTGAGTATTTGTTCCACCCATGACGATTATTTTGTGGAACACGTGAAAACAAAATACGGTATTCCTTTTGTTTTAAGGACCATTCCTATCGGCATAGCCAATACCAATAAATGGGTGATGGATATCGCCAAATTTTTTGGCCTGGAGGAGCGGGCCCGGAAGTTCATTGATGCCGAAGTCGCCGAACTAAACGGTGCTCTTGCTTCTTACCGGGAAGCCTTAAAAGGAAAACGCGCTTTTTTAACGGGAGGAGAGATCCGCATTCTTGCCACGGCAGAATTGCTGCACAGTTTGGGCATGGAAATCATGGGGCTAAAAGGATATCATTTTGACCGGTTTGGCGCAAGGCTGTTGGATGAGGTCCTTGAGGAAGTGCCGGAAAGTGAAAGAGCCATTTTCAGTATTGGTTCCGGTCAGCCCTTTGAACAAGCCAATCTTTTTTCCAAACACAAGCCGGACCTCTATGTCGGTCATACGTCCGGGAATGGGTCGGCCGCCCGGCAAGGGATCCCTGTCTTTCCTTTGTTTGGGCAGCAGTACAATTACATGGGCTATCTGGGCGTATTCGAGGTGGCCAAAAGAGTAACCCGCATCTTAAAAAATACCCGTTTCAATGAAAATATCTCCCGGCATGTCAAGCTGCCCTATACCTCAGACTGGTACCGACAAGAGCCTTTCTCTTATATTGATGATCAGGGAGCAAGCAAAACTACCGGGGAGGAGGAGCATCATGGCGATTAATTTACAGACACCGGAAGTGGAGATCCGGGAGAACAGGCTGAATTCCGTTTTATCCTATCAGGGCAGTGCCAAAGATCTGTGCGCAAAGTCTGCCCAACGGCTCTTGCCCTGCCGGGATAATTCCTTTAACCAATGTGGTGATTGTTCCGCCCAACGGGCCTTTCTCCATATTGCCCAGATCAGGGATACGGCGGTGGTGAACCATGGTCCCATCGGCTGCGCCGGAGATTTTGCCATTTTTAATGCCCAGTTCCGGGGCGGGTGCCGGAGCAAAGGGTATCCGGTTGAAAATATCAGAGCTTTAAGCACCAACCTCCAAGAGCGGGATACGGTTTATGGCGGCGGGGAAAAACTGGCCGAAACGATTCGGGAAGCTTACCGGCGCTTTCACCCCAAGGCCATTTTTGTCAACACTTCCTGCGCCTCGGGCATCATCGGCGATGATATCGACGGAGTGGTGGACGCGGCGGAAAAAGAACTGGGCATTCCCATTGTGCCCATTTATTGCGAAGGATTCAAATCACAGGTGTGGACAACGGGATTTGATGCGGCCTTCCACGGCATCCTCCGGAAAATAGTGAAGCCGCCCAAAGAAAAAAGAGCAGATCTGATCACTATCTTCAACTTCGTCAATGAAGACGTTTTTACTCCCTTGCTGGCTAAAATAGGGCTGAAGGCGAAGTGCCTGGTTGTCCATTCTTCTATTGAAGAATTGGAAAGGATTTCCGAGGCGGCCGCCACCTCTCATATTTGTGAGACGTTGGGCACGTATATCGCCAAAGGGTTGGAACAAGAGTACGGGGTGCCGGAAATTAAATCTCCCCCGCCTTTTGGTTTTGCCTGGACGGATGCCTGGCTGAGAGAAATCGGCAAGATCACCCATAAGGAAAAAGAAGTGGAAGCGTTGATCCAATCCGAGCGAGAACATGTGGAGCAGGAATTGGCGGAATTAAGGAAAAAACTTGAAGGGAAAACAGCTTATATTGTGGCGGGAGCCTCTTTTGGACACAGTATCTTATCGATGGCCCGGGATTTAGGGATAGAAGTGGTCGGCATCACCGGCTTTCACCATGACCAGCGTTTTGATAATGAGGATGATAGAATTAACAGTTTGAAAAATGCCATCACATGCGCCGGTGATATTCAGAATTATCATGTGTGCAATAAACAGCCTTATCAGTTGATTAATATTATCAGAGCGCTGAAGCCTGATTTATTGCTGGCCAGGCACGACAATATGGTGATTCTAGGCACCAAATTAGGCATCCCATCGGTTTATGTTGATGACGCGAATCTGGCCGTGGGATACGCCGGGGTGATCAATACGGGCAGAAAAATTATTCAGGTGATGCAAACCAAGAATTTTATCAAGAATATTGCGAAACATGTGAAATTTCCCTATACCGATTGGTGGTATCAACAAGATCCATTTGCATTTCAGAGGGGTGAACTAGGTGAGTAGGATCATTGAACAACCCAGGTACGTGTGCCCTCTTGGGGCCCAGCAAACGGTTCTGGGTATCAAGAGAGCAATTCCCATCGTCCATGCCGGGCCGGGATGCAGCTCCAAAATATTTGAAGCCTTATGCTATAACTCCGGGTTTCAAGGGGAAGGTTATGCCGGAGGAAGCGCGATTCCCGCCACAAATTCCAGTGAAAAAGATATCGTTTTTGGGGGAGAAGAAAAACTGCGCAGCACCATTGAGGGAACGCTCAAAGTGATGGCGGGAGATTTATTTGTGGTATTAACCGGTTGTACGGCAGAAATCGTGGGAGACGATGTGGCACAGGTAGCGGCGGAATACCGAAGGAAAGGGATCCCCATTGTCAATGCCGAAACCGGGGGATTTAAAGGCAATAATTACAAAGGCCATGAACTGGTGATCCAGGCTATCATCAACCAATTCATCGGAGAGGTGAGACCGGAAGTAAAAAAAGGGTTAGTGAATGTTTTTTCCGTTTTACCCTTTCAAGATACTTATTGGCGAGCAGATTTGGAAGAAATAAAACACTTGCTGGAGAAAATAGGCCTGGAAGCAAACATTTTATTTGGTTATGGGTCAAAAGGGATTGAGGAATGGAGAAATATTCCCCATGCGGAATTTAATCTGGTCCTATCCCCCTGGGTAGGGTTAGATACGGCAAAGCTGCTGGAAAATAAATATGGCACCCCCTATTTGCATTATCCGGTGCTCCCCATGGGTGCCGTGGAAACGAGCAAGTTTTTAGAGACGGTAGGGGCTTTCGGGGCCATTGACAAAAAGAAAATTGATGAAGTGATCCAAAAAGAAGAAGAAAGGTTTTATGAATATCTCCAAGGAGCAACAGATTTTTTAACGGAAAGCCGGAATACCCTGCCCCATCAATTTTATACCATTGCCGACTCCACCTATGCCTTAGGGGTCAGCCGGTTTTTAGTCAATGAATTAGGTATGGTGCCCGGGGTCCAATATGTGATTGATGATCCCGCCGACTCCTATATCGACCTGATTCAAAAAGAGTTTCATCAGATCTCGGCAGATTTTGACACCAAAGTGGTGCTGGAAAATGATGGGGGGAAAATTCATGAATTAATAAGAAAAAAGGGTCACCGGGCAAAAGAAACCTTAATCTTGGGAAGTTCCTGGGAAAAGGATTTGGCAAGAGATGTCAAAGGATTTCTGATTTATTTAAGTGTACCGATCACGTATCAGTTGGTTTTAAATAAAACTTACGTGGGGTATCAGGGGGGATTAAACCTGACGGAAGACGTTTATTCTCAGGTGCTGGAAGGAAATGCCTAAGGGCAGAAGGGGACATGACGCCATCCGTAGGCGCAGGACTTCCCCTGTTCGGCGGGAGAAAACATGGTTTTCCCTGGGGGCACTTGGGCAATAACCTGTTTGACGAAAACAGGTTATTGCTTTTATTTTTTTTAGGGAAAGGCTTGACAAAATGGGTTACAAAATATAATATATAAAACAAATAGGACTAGTCGGATTTAAATACAAAATGATATAAGGAGATGTTAAAATGAGTGAAAGAGCATGGAAATTTGACACTCTACAAGTTCATGCCGGCCAAAAACCAGACCCTACCACAGGTTCCAGAGCCGTACCCATTTATCAAACCACATCCTATGTCTTTAACAATGCGGAACACGCCGCCAATCTTTTTGCCTTAAAAGAGTTCGGGAATATTTATACCCGGATCATGAATCCCACCAATGATGTTTTTGAGCAGAGAATCGCCGCTCTGGAAGGAGGCGTGGGTGCATTAGCCGTAGCGTCGGGTTCCGCAGCCATTACATATGCCATTCTGAACATTGCCGGAGCAGGCGATGAAATCGTTTCTGCCAGCACCCTTTACGGCGGTACCTATAATCTCTTTTCTGTGACCCTGCCCAAGCTGGGCATTAAAACCACCTTTGTGGATCCTGACGATCCGGAAAATTTCCGTGCCGCGATCAATGAAAAAACCAAGGCGGTATTTATCGAGACCATCGGAAATCCGGGCATTAACCTGATCGATATTGAACAAGTGGCCCGGATCGCCCACGACAGCGGGCTCCCCCTGATCATTGACAACACCTTTGGCACGCCCCATCTGATTAGACCGATTGAGTTTGGCGCGGACATTGTGGTCCATTCTGCCACTAAATTTATTGGCGGGCATGGATCCTCAATCGGCGGCGTAATCGTGGATTCAGGTAAATTTGACTGGGCCGGGAGCGGCAGATTCCCCGGCTTAACAGAACCGGACCCCAGCTATCATGGGGTAAAATACGTAGAAGCGCTGGGTCCTTTGGCATACATCATCAAAGCCAGGGTGCAACTGCTGCGGGATACCGGAGCCGCCGTCAGTCCCTTTAACTCTTTTCTTTTCTTGCAGGGATTGGAGACCCTGTCTCTCCGGGTGGAGAAGCATGTGGCGAATACAAAGAAAGTAGCGGAATTTTTACAGAGCCATCCCAAGGTTTCCTGGGTCAGCTATCCCAGCTTAGAGGGGAATAAATACTATGCCCTGGCCCAAAAATATCTCCCCAAAGGGGCCGGCTCCATCTTTACTTTCGGCATTAAGGGCGGAGTGGAAGCAGGCAAGAAATTTATCGACAGTTTGGAAATTTTCTCCCTGCTGGCTAATGTGGGCGATGCTAAATCCCTGGTGATTCATCCGGCTAGTACCACCCATTCCCAACTGTCCGAAGAAGAGCTAAGGGATGCCGGTGTCACGCCCGATATGGTCAGGTTATCCATTGGGATTGAAGACGCTGATGACTTGATCTATGATCTTGACCAGGCACTGAACAAAGCTGTTGACCAGGAGGGATAGAGATGAGTAAAGAAGCTGTTTCCACATCAAAGGCACCAAAAGCCATTGGACCCTATTCCCAGGCTATTCTGACGGGAAACCACATCTATACATCGGGGCAGATTCCCATTGACCCAGCGACAGGAAATATTGCGGGAACCGATATAGAGACACAAGGGAGGCAGGTGCTGGAAAACCTGAAAAATATTCTGGAAGCGTCCGGAAGCGGGCTGGGGAAAGTAATCAAAACGGTGGTATTTATCAAAGACTTAAATGATTTTGCCTTAATCAATGAGATTTACGCGGCATATTTTTCGGAACCCTATCCTGCCAGGTCTTGCGTGGAAGTGTCCCGGCTTCCCAAAGACGTCCTGGTGGAAATTGAGGCAGTGGCCATAAAAGAATAGGGGCCCCTGGGATGACTTGAATCAGAATGTCAAACCGGCAGAGTATCTTATGCAGAAAATAAGATACTCTGCTTAGGTTTTGATGGTTTCAGGAGAGCAGAGTTTGCACTGAGAGATATCTTTGGAGGAAAAACATGAGCGAACGAGATGAACTAAACAAAAACCTGGCCCAAATGCTCAAAGGCGGGGTGATCATGGATGTCACCAATGCCCATGAGGCGGAGACTGCCCAAGCGGCAGGGGCTGTGGCCGTAATGGCACTGGAAAGAGTTCCTGCCGATATTCGGAAGCAGGGCAGCGTGGCCAGGATGTCTGACCCTAAAATTATCAAAGAAATAAAAAGGGCGGTGACAATTCCGGTTATGGCAAAGGCCCGGATCGGCCATATTGTGGAGGCTCAAATACTGGAGGCTCTTGGGATTGACTATATTGACGAGAGCGAAGTACTGACTCCCGCTGATGACCGTTACCACATCGATAAGCATGCTTTTAAAATCCCTTTTGTCTGCGGAGCTAGAGGTTTGGGAGAAGCCTTAAGACGAATTGGGGAAGGGGCGTCCATGATCCGGACAAAAGGGGAGGCCGGAACGGGGAATGTGGTGGAGGCAGTCCGGCATATCCGGACAATTTGGGCGGAAATCAGGAAACTTTCCGGATTGCCAACGGATGAACTGATGGCCGGGGCGAAAGAAATGGCCGCCCCATATGATCTTGTCGTTCAGGTGGCAAGAGAAGGAAAGCTCCCCGTCGTGAATTTTGCCGCCGGCGGGGTTGCCACACCTGCAGACGCAGCCTTGATGATGCAGCTGGGCAGTGAAGGGGTCTTTGTCGGTTCGGGCATATTCAAATCTTCCCATCCGGAAAAAATGGCCCGGGCCATTGTTAAAGCCACGACCTACTATGATAAGCCGGAGATCATCGCCGAAGTCTCCGAGGATTTGGGAGAAGCCATGACCGGCGTGGAAATCTCCCAGATTGCCCCGGAAAACATATTATCCACCCGGGGGTGGTAAATCGTGGTGGAAATCGGTGTGCTGGCTCTGCAAGGTTCCGTGGCGGAGCATCTCCGGATGCTTTCCCGGCTTCCCGGCGTGAAACCGGTGGAAGTGAAGTCAAAAAATGAGCTGGAAAGGGTTTCCGGGTTGATTCTCCCCGGTGGGGAAAGTACCACCATTGGTAAACTAATGAGAGATTTTCAGCTTGATCGCGCCATCGGGGAAAGAATCGAAAAGGGACTGCCTGTTTGGGGGACCTGTGCCGGGATGATCTTGCTGGCAAAGGAAATCGTAGAGGAACCAAATACTTACCTGGGCGCAATGGATATCCGGGTGAGAAGGAATGCCTATGGGAGCCAGTTGGATAGTTTCACATCTTCCCTGCGTATAGACCCGGTTTCAAATCTACCCATTCCTCTTGTATTTATCAGGGCCCCCTGGGTGGAAAGAGTCTACGGAAGCGCAGAAGTTCTCGCTGCTTTGGACGGGAAGATTATCGCCGTGCGTCAGGGTCAGATGCTTGCCACATCCTTTCACCCGGAGCTTACCGGTGATACGGCCTTTCACAGGTTCTTTGCAGAAATGGTGTTTAGAACCCAGGGATGTTAACCGGATAATTGGAGGGCTGATCAGCAAAATATTTCAGGGGTCATTTGCTTTAAATCCTATAAAGATAATGGAAATACTCTAGAATAAGCCTGCCAGGAGCATGGCATCAGGTTGGTAAGATAGGTCGGCAAGGAGATAGTTTTATGATCAAGATTTCCGGATTAAAAAAGGTTTATCAAAGCGATATCGGCGATGTGACTGCCCTGGAGGATGTGAACCTGGATATTCGTCGGGGAGAGGTTTTCGGCATCATTGGGTCCAGCGGTGCGGGAAAAAGCACCCTGATCCGCTGCATCAATCTATTAGAAAAACCTTCGGCCGGGAAAATAGAAATTGCCGGGCAGGATATCACGGAACTTAGCGGGAAGGAACTGATCTTGCTGCGCCGCTCCTTGGGCATGATTTTTCAGCACTTTAACCTCTTGATGCAGCAGACGGTAGCGGATAATGTGGCTTTCCCCCTGGAAATTGCCCGGGTACCCAGAACAGAAATCGCAACCCGGGTTCAAGAGCTCCTGAAACTTGTGGGACTCTCGGAAAAAGCCGGGGCCTATCCGGCCCAACTGAGCGGCGGACAGAAACAGCGTGTGGCCATCGCCCGGGCTCTTGCCAACAATCCGAAAGTGCTTTTGTGCGATGAAGCTACCTCGGCCCTTGATGCCCTGACGACGAAATCTATCCTGGCCTTGCTCAAGGACATCAACGAAAAGCTGGGCTTAACCATTGTTCTGATTACACACCAGATTGAAGTAGTAAAGGAGATCTGTGACAGAGTCGCCGTAATTGAAAAGAATAGAATTGTGGAAACCGGGCGAGTAGTTGATATTCTCACCAAACCGAAAACCGCATGCACTAAGAATTTGGTGGGGGGAGACTTATTCGAGAAAATCCCCAAAGAGAGAATTCTCTTTGACGGGCCCCAGGATGATAAAAGGCGCCTCAAGGTTACCTTTACCGGGGAGGCGGCGATGAAACCTTTGATTTCATACATGATTTTAGAGTTCCGTATCTACGCCAATATTTTATTTGCCGATATTAATTATTTGAAGGAGGCGGTTGTGGGCGAATTAGTGCTGGAGTTAACCGGGGCAAGAGATGCTGTGGATGATGCGGTACGGTATCTGAAAGGCCAGAATTTGATTGTTGAGGAGTTAGAACGATGATTACCGGGGATGTTTTGCTGGATTATCTGAAAATGTTAGGGCAGGGAACAGGGGAAACCCTTTATATGGTGGGATCGGCAACCTTGTTTTCCTACCTCTTTGGACTCCCCTTAGGGGTGGTTTCGGTGGTCACGGAAACCAACGGTATTCTCCCCAACAGCAAATTACACAGCTGCTTGGATAAGGTGATCAATATTGGGCGCTCCATCCCTTTCATCATTTTGCTCATTGCCATGATTCCTTTGACCAGGCTGATTGTGGGTACGTCCATCGGTTCTACCGCTTCCGTCGTTCCTTTGGTGATTGCGGCCGTGCCCTTTGTGGCCAGAATGGTGGAAACTGCCCTGAAAGAAATTGATCAGGGAATGATTGAAGCGGCTCAATCCATGGGCGCTTCCCCCTGGCAAATCATCAAAAAGGTCATGATCCCGGAAACAATGCCTTCATTAATACTAGGTGCTTCCATTACTACCATCACGTTGATCGGATATTCCGCGATGGCGGGAGTTGTTGGAGGAGGTGGGCTGGGGGATTTAGCGATCCGGTACGGGTATTACCGGTATCAAAAGGACATCATGTTTTTGACCATTGTGTTATTGGTGGTGTTTGTCCAAGTTGTACAGAGTTTGGGGAATTACTTATCGCGTAAAATGGATAAAAAAAACAAATAAAAGGGAGAGATGATTCATGAAAAATAGAAAGAGTATTTTTGTGTTACTGGCATTGATCTTTTCTTTATCGTTGCTATTATTTGGTTGCGGGCAACAGTCAAACGGCAGTGACCAAAATGCCTCGGATAATTCAGATACGAATGAGGCAGCCGATACCCAGCCTGTGGTACTGACCGTGGGCGCAACACCGGTTCCCCATGCCGAGATTCTCAAGTTTATTCAACCGATTTTACAGGAAAAAGGGATCGAATTAAAAATTGTGGAGTTTACGGATTATGTGCTGCCGAATACGGCTTTGGAAAACAAAGAATTGGATGCCAACTACTTTCAGCATGTACCGTACTTAGATGACTTTAACCAGAAAAACAATACCCACCTGAGCGCCACCGTTCCGGTACATTTTGAGCCCCTGGGCCTTTATCCCGGCAAAACCAAATCCTTAGATGAGATCAAGCAGGGTGATAGTATCGCTGTGCCCAACGACACCACCAATGAAGCCCGGGCTTTGCTGCTTCTGGAGTCGGCTGGCCTGATCAAAATTAAAGAAGGGTCCGGATTAAATGCTACCGTCAAGGATATTGTGGAAAATCCCCATGAGATTCAAATAAAAGAACTGGAAGCAGCCCAGATTTCCCGGTCCCTGCCGGACGTGAATTTGGCCGTGATCAATGGAAACTATGCGGTGGAAGCAGGATTAGACGTAACCAAGGATGCTTTAAAGTCGGAAAATAAAGACTCTCTGGCGGCTCAGACTTTTGCCAATATTGTTGTTGTCCGTACGGGAGATGAAAACCGCCCCGAAATAAAGACGCTGAATGAGGTGATTACTTCACCGGAAGTGCGGGATTTTATCAACGAAAAATATCAAGGCACCGTAATTCCTGTCTTCTAACTCTTCTAAAAAGCGCAAAACATCAGGACAATCATGGCCGGGCGTGATGTACACATCGCTTCCGGCTTTTTTGATCCCTTTTCCTTGACAAAGGGAGATAAATGCGCTAATATAAAATAAATCCGATAGGAATAATATATTTTAGGATGAGCATATCCGGTAAAATTGACAAGGATGGAAAATATCCTGAAAAGGGGAGGGAGAAACGTGGTTGTTTTGATTGTAGGGGCGGATCGGCTGGGGAACATTTGTGAAAAGTTGCGGGAGGAAGGGGCGCAAGATATCATTCATTGGAGCGGACGTTGCAAATCATGCACCAAAAAATGTATCCCTGCCCATGTCCAAAAGATTATTGTGTTCTGCGATTTTATTAATCATCCTTTAATGGGAAACATCAAGAAGCAGGCGAAGAAATACGGCATCCCCGTCATTTATAGCAAGCGTGCTATTTCTTTTAAGGAAGATCTTCTGCCGGCCTGATGAAAAGAGGAAACCCGGGGTGATTACATATAAATCATAAAAGTGAAGAAAATTTTACGAAAACCACTTGAAAGTCAAGATCTTGCGGCAGCATTCAGGCGGGGCGGAAGAATCCCCACCTGAATGAACAATTTGCTTAAATCGGTTCAATGAAAGCGTCGATGGTTCCTCCGCAGGCCATGCCTTCTTCACCGGCCAGGTCATTGGTTAAATCCACATGATATAATAAGGGATTCCCTTCATGGATGGCCAATAATGCTTGGCTGCGTACCTCGGCTTCCACACATCCTCCTCCGATGCTTCCAAAACAACGGCCATCTTCCAATACCAGCATTTTTGCGCCTACGCCCCGGGGTACAGAGCCCCTGCGACGCACGATGGTCACCAGAACCTTTTTCATGTTTTGAAAAAAGGGCTCCGTGATCACCTTTAAAATGTCCTTATTCAGAGTTTCCGGTCCCCGTCGCACAGAAATAATTTGGGCGATAATGCTCACGGCGATTTCTTCCGGGGTGTCGGCATGAATGTCCAGACCGATGGGTGCGTACACAGCATCGATGGCTTCTTGGGAAATACCGTCAGACGCCAGCTCATGCATCATCTTTTTCACCCGGCTTCTGCTGCCGATCATGCCGATATAGGCGGGAGATTTGTCAATCACCCCCCGTAAACAGGTTTGATCATGGCGGTGGCCCCGGGTAACGATGGTAATAAAAGTACCCAAACCAATTTTTATTTTTTCTAAGGCCTGGGCAAAGGGAAGACAGATCACCCGATCCGCTTGGGGAAACCGGTCTTTGTTGGCGAAATCGGGACGATCATCCACTACTGTGACGTGAAAGCCAATCATTTTTCCCAGTTGAACCAGGGGCAAGGAAATATGGCCCCCTCCAAACACGATCAACTCCGGAGCAGGGGCAATCCCTTCCCAGTAGACATCCAACCAGGCGGTCGAGTCGCTTAAAGGTAAATAATGCCGGATTAGTTGGGGTTTGGTCAGGGTAATTTCCGCATGAATAAGTTCTAATGATGCTACTAAATCATTGCTGAGGCGAAAGGAGGCCGCCATTTTCCCCCGGCAAAAAAGAATTTTGCCTCCCGCAGATTCTTGAGGCAGCCCTCCCACAGCTACGACCGTACCTAAAATTGCCTCTCCGCTTTGGTCAATTATTTCTTTTAAACTGGTATAAATATCTGTTCCCAAATCTAGACTCTTCCCTTCCAAAGTTATTCTCCTAGAATATCATATAACTTGAAGAAAACCTATGCAAGATAGAAGAAGTCTTCATAAATACTACAAATGTTTTTTTTATAATCATTCTCATAAAAAAGTGCCAACATTTTTTGACTATGCTGATCGGTCGTCGTTATCCGGGGGACGGGTAAAAATTTGTCATTAGGAGGGGAAAAAATCACAAATATTTCGAATTGACGGAATAGAATTTTTCCATGGTATACTTACTTTAACTTACGCTAAAGAAGAAAGGAGGTTGAGGATATGCTTTCGCAAAGCGGTGCCATTGGTTATTACTTATTGGTGGGTTTGATTCTGCCGGTTGTAATCATTATTTTCGTGAAGCTGATTACACCGAAACGTCCCACAAAAGCAAAGCTGGAAACTTATGAATGCGGCCTTGAAACACAAGGGGAAACCTGGGTACAGTTTAAGACTCATTATTTTTTATACGCACTGGTTTTTGTAGTATTTGATGTAGAGACCATTTTCTTATACCCTTGGGCGGCTAAATTTAAACATTTAGGCTTGTTTGCTTTCGTGGAAATGGTTATTTTCATCGCCATTTTAGTGGCAGGGTTTTGGTATGCATGGAAGGAGGGAGCATTAGAATGGGATTAGACGAGGAAAAAATTCAGGAACTGGAAAAACAAGGCATTATCCTGACAACGGTGAATAAGCTCATGAATTATGCCCGGGTCAATTCTTTTTGGCCGGTTACCTTTGGATTAGCCTGCTGTGCCATCGAAATGATGTCTGCCGGAGCCGCCCGCTATGATTTGTCCCGTTTTGGCTATGAAGTGTTTCGGGCCACACCCCGTCATGCGGATCTAATGATTGTGGCTGGTACGGTCACCAAAAAGATGGCTCCTCTGGTGAAACGGATTTATGAACAAATGCCGGAGCCAAAATGGGTGATTGCCATGGGAAGCTGTGCTACTTCCGGCGGTCCCTTTGTGGATTCCTATCATGTCGTTCCGGGGGTGGACACGTTGATTCCCGTCGATGTTTATATCCAGGGCTGCCCGCCCCGTCCGGAAGCTTTAATCTATGGGATGCTCCAGTTAAAGAAAAAAGTGATCCATCCGGAAATTGCGAGGTTGAAAAATCATGGAAATTAATATCTTTAACGAATTAATGGCATCGCTGCGGGCGAAATTCCCGGATCTGGACGTGGCGGAGAATCAAGAGATTTTTGTGCCCCGGGAAAGTTTACTTCAGGTGGCTTCAGAACTAAAGCATCATCCCCAATATCGCTTTGACCTTTTAACGAATCTTACCGCCGTGGATGAGGAAGAACATTTTACCGTGGTCTACCACCTGGTGTCGGTGGAGAAGAATGTTATGCTGACTTTAAAAGTTCATGTCACAGACAAAAAAAGCCCTAAGCTGCCCTCGGTATTTTCGGTTTGGCCCGCGGCAGACTGGCAGGAGAGAGAAGTGTATGATTTATTCGGCATCATTTTCCAAGGTCATCCGAACATGAAAAGAATCCTTTTATCCGATGATTTTGTAGGCCATCCTCTCCGAAAAGATTATCAGCTGGAAAAGAATAGATAGACTTTCCCTTCTCAATAATGGGTAGAAGAGGTGTAGCAAATGATCAAAACCCAAGAAATCACAGTCAATATGGGACCTCAACATCCATCTACACACGGGGTATTCCGATTTATTTTAAAGGTGGATGGCGAGATCATCAAAGAAGCCCAATCCGTCGTAGGATATCTGCATCGAGGCATCGAAAAGCTGGCCGAAGACCGTACTTATACCCAATTCATCCCTTATACGGACCGCTTGGATTACTTGGCCGGCATGCTCAACAATTTGGGCTATGTGCAAACAGTGGAAAAATTGATGGAAATCGAAGTGCCGGAAAGGGCCGAATATATTCGCGTCATTACCGCCGAATTGTCGAGAATTGCCAGCCATATGGTGGCCATTGCTTCCTGGATTCTTGACTTAGGCGGTTTTACCGGTTTTATGTATCCCTTTCGCGACCGGGAAAAAATCTTTGATTTATTTGAGATGCTGTGCGGATCCCGCATGACTTACAGCTATATGAGAATCGGCGGTGTATCCCAGGATTTGCCCGATGAGTTTCTGCCCGCCCTGAAAAAATTATTGAAAGAATTTCCCGCCATGTTCCGTGAATACGACGACCTGATTACCGGCAACGAAATCTTTCAATCGAGAACAAAAGGGATCGGCATCCTGCCCGCGGAAAAAGCGATCGAATGGGGTATTACCGGTCCGATTTTACGCGCTTCCGGTGTTCCTTATGATTTAAGAAAAGTGAGACCCTACGGCATCTATGATCGTTTTGATTTTGAAGTTCCCGTAGGCACCACCGGAGATAATTTTGACCGCTGGTTGATGCGGGGCGCGGAAATGCGGCAAGCGGTGCGCATTATCGAGCAGGCTGTGGAAGGATTACCGGAAGGTCCCATCATGGCAAAAGTGCCCAAGGTGATCAAACCCCCAGTGGGAGATGCCTACCATGAAATTGAGGGAGCCAAAGGAATCGTCGGCTATTATGTCGTCAGCGACGGCAGTCCGAAACCATACCGCATTCACGTAAGACGTCCTTCCTTCATCAACCTGGGGAATATCAGCGAGATGGTCAAAGGCTGGAAAATTGCCGATTTGGTAGCGATTTTTGCAAGTTACGATATTGTTTTAGGTGAGGTTGATTGTTAATTCAAATCCTGAATAGGGGAGAAGAGGTATGGAAAATATTTTTGTTAATCTTGCCGCCTGGACAAGATCATTTTTAGAAGGCCTGAATATTGATTCCTACTTTACCGACCTATCGGTTTTATTCGTCCATATCATAGGAATTATTGCCTTTATTTTCGCCAATGCCTTAGTTCTAGTGCTGATGGAAAGAAAGGTGGCGGCCTATTTCCAAGAAAGGTTAGGACCGAACCGGATCGGTCCCTGGGGTATTTTTCAAACGGTGATTGATACCGTCAAGCTCATGGGTAAAGAATTAATTTTACCCAAACATGTGGACAAATGGACCTTTTTGCTGGCGCCGATTCTCATTTTTGTACCGCCGGTCCTGCTGTTTGCCGTGGTGCCCTTTGGGAAAAATATGGTTTCGGTGGATCTCAACATTGGCATTTTTTACATTTTAGCGGTGGCCTCTTTGAGCACCATTCCCATCCTCATGGCCGGCTGGTCTTCCAACAACAAGTATTCCTTAATCGGCGGCATGCGGGCCGTGGCCCAAATGATCAGCTATGAAATGCCCATGGTATTGGGGATCCTGGGTGTGGTGATGATTACCGGTTCCTTGAAAATGTCGGATATTGTTTCCGCCCAGTCCCATGTTTGGTTTATTTTTCTTCAACCTGTGGCTTTTTTAATCTATTTTATTGCGGCCACTGCCGAGACCAACAGGGCTCCGTTTGATTTAGTGGAGGCCGAGCAGGAACTTGTGGCAGGTGCATTTACCGAATACAGCGGCATGTACTTTGCCTTATTTTTCTTAGCGGAATATGCCAACCTGGTGGTCGTTTCCTCTGTGGCCGCGACGCTGTTTCTCGGCGGCTGGCAGGCGCCCTTCGGGTTAACATTTATCCCGTCCTGGATTTGGTTTGTGGGAAAAGTTTACTTCATGATTTTCCTCTTTATGTGGATCAGATGGACCTATCCCCGGTTAAGAGTGGATAATCTGATGCATTTGGGTTGGAAAGTGCTTTTTCCCCTTTCTTTAGCAAATATTTTTGTCACCGGTGTGGGTGTTTACCTTTACCGGATGTTAGGATGGTGATGAGATGTTCGGACAGGGTTTAATTACAGGACTAGGCGTGACGATCAAAAAGTTTTTTGGCAAAAAGATAACGCAACAATATCCTGAAGAAATGCCGAATCTGCCACCCCGTTCCCATGGCTTTTTTACATTTCACAAAGATAAATGTACCGCGTGCACCTTATGTGCCAACGCCTGCCCCAACCGGGTGATTCGCATTTCCACGGAGCGGGATGAGAACAAAAAGAAGTATTTGACCGAATATACCATGGATCTATGTTACTGCCTGTTCTGCGGCCTTTGTGTGGAAACTTGTCCCACCCAGGCCCTGACTTGGAACCAAAATTTTGAACTGGCCCAGTTCCACAGGAAAGATACCAGCTATACCCTGTATGACCGGTCCCAGGATCCACAACCGCACCAAGACGCGGAAAATAACGGGATGAAGGGGTGAGAAGAGGATGGACACGAGTATCATCGCCGTGTTGGGATTTTTAGCCTTAGCTGCCTTGGCTGTTTTCTCCGCCTTAGCGGTTGTCCTGTCCAAAAACATTGTGCACAGTACCTTATTCCTGGCGGCGTCATTTATTGGTGTGGCAGGATTATATATGCTGTTGAACGCCGACTTTTTGGCCGCCGTGCAAATCATTGTCTACGCCGGAGCGGTGCCGATTATGATTGTTTTTGGGGTGATGCTGATTCATCGGGGCAGTATGAAGCAAAGCAACCTGTTTAATAGTAAACCGGTTATTTCCGTACTGGTTGCCCTGGCTACTTTTGCCTTGATAACCCTGATGATTTTCAAAACCAACTGGCAGACAACTGCTCAAGCTGTTCCGGAAAAAACGGCGGAGCATATTGCAGAGCTATTATTAGGGAAATATGTGATTCCTTTTGAAGTGGTGGCTTTATTATTATTGGTGGCTCTGATCGGCGCCATTGTCATTGCCAAGGAGGTGAAATCACATGATCGGCCTTAGTCATTATTTAATCGTGGGGGCAGCTTTGTTTTCCATCGGTCTGTTCGGAGCTCTGGCGAAGAAAAATGCCATCATGGTGCTTATCTGTGTGGAGTTAATGCTAAACGCGGTGAACATAAACTTAATTGCTTTTAATAAGTTTGTCACGCCGGCAGAATTTATCGGCCAGATTTTTGCAGTTTTTACGATTGCCGTGGCGGCAGCAGAAATTGGCGTGGGGTTAGCCATTGTCATTGCCATTTACCGGAATCGGCTATCGGTTGACTTGGAAGATTTTAACTTGCTGAAAAGGTAGTTTTGGCCTTTGAGTGTTTATCTACTTATGAAGGTGGGTGTGAAAAGAAATGGTTGAGTTTGCGATGCAACATGCATGGTTGATTCCACTCCTTCCCGCTATTGGTTTTGCCCTGATCGGACTGGTGACCAGGCCTTGGCAAAAGCTTAGCGCCTTCATTTCCATTGCTTTGATGCTGTCTTCTTTTGTACTTGCTTTAGGGGCAGTGTATGGCGTTTTCTCAAATCCTGATTTGATTGAAAAGCCATTAGAGTATAGTGTCAGATGGTTTGGTATGGAAGGACTAAATATTAATGTGGGCATCCTTTTGGATCCTACGTCCGCGATGATGCTTTTTGTGGTCACGCTGGTCGCTTCATTGGTGCAAATTTACTCCCTGGGCTATATGCACGGTGACCCCGGATTTTCCAGATTTTTTGCTTACTTGTCTTTATTTGCCGCCTCGATGCTGGGGCTGGTGCTGTCCAGCAACTTGCTGCAGATGTTTGTGTGCTGGGAACTGGTAGGTTTATGCTCCTATCTTTTGATCGGTTTCTGGTACCACAAAGATTCCGCCCGGGAAGCGGCGAAGAAAGCGTTCATGACCACGAGAATCGGCGACTTTGGTCTTCTCTTGGGCATGTTATTCCTGCAAATATTATTTGGAACCCTGGATTTAAGCGAACTGGCTCAGCTGATTCCGGGATTTGAAAATACGGCCCTATTGACGATGGTGGCCATCCTGCTCTTCATCGGGCCCATCGGCAAATCAGGCCAATTTCCTCTCCACGTTTGGCTGCCGGATGCCATGGAAGGCCCTACTCCCGTCAGTGCCTTGATTCACGCAGCAACCATGGTGGTGGCCGGTGTTTACTTGGTGGGAAGAACCCTTTTCCTATTCGCTTCTGTGCCTACCGCCATGGAGGTGGTGGCCTGGGTGGGCGGTTTCACGGCCATTTTTGCCGCTACCATCGCCATTACCCAGCGGGAAATGAAAAGAATTCTTGCTTATTCTACCGTGAGCCAATTAGGGTATATGATGCTGGCATTGGGAGTAGGCAGCTTAACCGCCAGCATGTTCCACCTGATGACCCACGCTTTCTTTAAAGCCCTCATGTTCCTGGGCGCAGGCAGTGTCCTGCACGCTCTCCACGACAAGGCAGATGTTTGGGAAATGGGCGGCCTGAGAAAGAAAATGCCTGTTACGGCCTGGACCTTTGTCATCGGCGGCCTGGCCATTGCCGGGATTCCTCCTTTTGCCGGTTTTTGGAGCAAGGATGAAATCTTAACGGTCACCTTAGAGAGCGGACATGTAGCCCTCTATGCCATCGCTGCGGTAACCGCTTTGCTCACGGCATTTTATATGTGGCGCATGATTTTCTTAGCCTTCTTTGGCGAAGAAAAGCCGGAAAACCATCCCCACGAATCCCCCTTTAGTATGTTGCTGCCCTTGGTTGTACTGGCTTTCCTCTCCATCGTAGGAGGATTGGTGGGCACGCCCTGGACGGAAAACGGTTTTGGCTACTGGATTCATTTTGGCGGGCATCACGAGGCGGAAGTAAATTGGATGGTGATGATTTCTTCTACTCTATTGGGTGTGGTGGGCATTTTGGGCGCGTATTTCTTATATGGCCGGAAAACCGATTTGCCCCACAAATTGGCGGAAAGTTTTAGACCGGTTTACCAGTTGCTCTATCACAAGTATTACATCGACGAAATTTATCAGTGGTTTAACCATACCATCGTAGATGGCCTGGGGAAACTACTCTACTACTTTGATATCTATGTGGTGGATAATATTGTGAACGGAATCGCCGGCTTTACCAGGCTTGCCGGAGGATTCCTGCGCTACTTCCAGACAGGAATGGTCCAGACCTATGCCTTAATCATTTTTATCGGCATTATTGTGATCGTTTTAGCCCTGACCTTTATGGATCCTGCCGCAGCCAATTTGGTATTAGGAGGTGTAAGATAAATGAACTTTCCTCTATTGACGCTAACCTTGCTCGCACCGATAATTGGCGCATTGGTCATTGTTTTTATTCCCAAGGATGAGCACAAGCTCATCAAAATGATCGCGGCAGCTGCCACCTTTGCTTCGCTGTGTATCAGTTTGTTCGCTTACTTTAGCTATAATCAATCTGTGGGCGGCATGCAGTTTGTAGAAAGCATCCCCTGGATTTCCGACCTGGGCGTCACTTATTTAATGGGCGTGGACGGCATTAGCCTGCCCATGCTGCTTTTAACAAACCTGATTGGCTTTTGTGCCGTCTATGCCTCCTGGAATGTGGATAAGAGGCCCAAAGAGTTCTTTATTCTCTTATTGATTTTAATTGCCGGAGTCATGGGTACCTTTATTGCCCAGGATTTGTTTATTTTCTTCCTGTTCTATGAGGTGGTGGTCATCCCCATTTATATCATGGTGATCATCTGGGGGAGCAGCAAAAGGGTGACCAAAGAATATGCCGGCATGAAATTAACCATTTACCTCTTAATCGGAAGCGCTTTTCTCTTAGTGGGGTTGGTTGCTTTATTTGTCCAGGCGAAGAATATGACCGGTGTGCCCACTTTCAACATCGAAGCCCTGTCCCAGGTCCCCTTCAGCGACCAGTTCCAGATTTTTATCTTTTTCTTTATGGCCTTAGGCTTTGGCTCCTTGCTTTCCATGTGGCCTTTCCACTCCTGGTCGCCGGACGGTTATGCCGGGGCGCCTACGGCCGTAAGTATGATCCACGCCGGGGTGCTGAAAAAGATCGGGGGGTATGGTTTAATTCGGGTAGGTCTCTTTATTTTGCCGGTGGGAGCAAAATTCTGGGCTCCTTACATTGCGGTCCTGGCCGTGGCCGGTGTGGCTTACGCGGCATTTATCGCCCTGGCCCAAAAGGATTTGAAGTATGTGGTAGGGTACTCCAGCGTCAGCCATATGGGCTACGTGTTGATCGGCTTTGCTTCCCTCAATGTGATTGGGATCAACGGGGCCGTAGCAGGGATGTTTGCCCACGGCGTCATGGCCGCCTTATTCTTCTCCATGATCGGTTTTGTCTATGAAAAGTCCCATACCCGTTATATTCCGGATTTAGGGGGTCTAGCCCATCAACTGCCCCGGGTTTCCGTAGGCTTTATGTTAGCCGGCTTAGCTTCCCTGGGACTTCCCGGACTGGTGAATTTTATCCCGGAATTTACCACTTTTATCGGCGCTTTTCGCGTTTATCCGGTATTAACCGTGATCGCTGTTTCCGGGGTCATTATCACTGCTTTATATGTGCTGAGGGCCCTGGCCAACGTGCTTTTCGGGCCGAAAAAAAAGGAATGGGATGCTTTGCCTGACGCTAAAGGGCCGGAAATGGTACCGATTATCGTCTTAGGCACCGTGCTGATTGTGGCCGGGATCTTCCCCTCCTTGCTGATGGATATGGTGAATAACGGCGTCGCCCCGTTAATGGCCAAAGTGAGTAATCTGATCCAAGTAGGGGGGGTGTTCTAAATGACAATTGATTTCTCCCTGTTAACGATTGAAATACTGACGGCAGGATTAGGCTTGTTCCTTCTGGTACTGGCCATCATCATCCCCCATCAGGCCAGAAAAGGCCTGGGCTATGTGACGATGCTGGGTTTGCTGGGCATCCTGATTGCGGCTTTTAATTTCCAGGGCCTAAATACCTCCCTGTTGAACGGATTCTATCTGGTAGACGATTTCTCCGCCTATCTAAAAATTCTTTTCCTCACGGCCGGTATTTTGGTGGTCTTGGGTTCTATGAAATATATCGAAAGCATCGGCCATTTAGGAGAATTTTATGTCACATTGGTTTTTGCCCTGTTAGGCATGATGATTATGGCCGGGGCGGGAGAATTCATCACCCTATACGTGGGCCTGGAATTGATGACGATTTCTTTTGCCATCATGGTCGCCTATCGAAAAACCGATTCCCGTTGTATTGAAGCCGGCATCAAGTATATCATCCTGGCCGCCTTCTCCTCAGCCGTATTGTTGTATGGTCTGAGCCTGGTATACGGATTGACCGGAACCACCCTCATTCCGGAGATCGGCACTCTTTTAACCGGTGATCAGTGGTCTCCCGCGTTAATTCTGGGGCTGGTGATGGTCCTGGCAGGCTTTGGCTTCAAAATTTCCGCCGTTCCTTTTCATATGTGGTCACCGGATGTCTATGAAGGGGCGCCCACACCAGTGACATCATTTTTGGCCGTGGGTTCCAAAGCGGCTTCCTTTGCCATCCTGGCCCGGGTATTCCTGCTGGCTTTCCCGGGGTTAACCGATCACTGGACCATGCTGGTGGCAGTGCTTGCCGCGATTACCATCGTCGCCGGCAACCTGATTGCCATTCCTCAAACGAATGTGAAAAGAATGCTGGCCTATTCCAGCATTGCCCAAGCCGGATATATTTTAGTGGGCCTGGTGGCGGCAACGGAGTCGGGGCTGAAAGGGATGCTCTTTTATTCCATGCTGTATGTTTTTGCCACCATCGGCGCCTTTACCGTGGCCACCAACTTTTACAATGAAACCGGCAGCGATGATCTTCAGGATTATGCGGGCTTAAGTCAAAGGTCCCCCTTAATGGCCGCCGTGATGGTGGTGGCCATGCTGTCCATGGCCGGGATTCCCCCGCTGGCAGGTTTTGTGGGGAAATTATATCTCTTTTCCAGCATCATCGAAAACTACCTGTGGCTGGCTGTGATCGCCTTTATCATGAGCATGGTTTCTGTGTATTACTATTTAAGAGTTGCTTTGGTGATGTACCGGGATGAACCGGTAAATCCATCGGCGATTCCTGTTTCCAGCCCTGTGGCGGCTACTTTGCTCATCACAATGGTGGTGACCTTTATTTTGGGTATTTATCCGGAACCCTTGTCCCATTTGGCCAATCTGGCCGCCAAGTCATTTTTCCTGCACTAAAGCAGGAACATGCTAAATACATCCTTTTTCATGCAGGAGAGCCCGCTTTTTGCGGGCTCTATTTTTTTTTATTCTTCATTAAAACTTCAGATGTAACCTTTATACTGGTGCCAGATCGAAAAAATTTTGAAGGACATAAAAAGAAGGGGGAATTTTAGCGTGCATTTTGGCAAGGGTTTAAATCAGTTACTGGTGATCTCTTTAGGGGTTTTTTTATTGGTGCTGGTCCAACCTGACGTTGGTCAGGCCGCGTCGTCTCATACCTCAGGGTCAGCTGATGACATGCCGCAAAATATGACGATGGATCGGGGAGATCAGGAACAGGGTATGCCTGAAACAAGCGATGTCCATGAGGAACAGGGTATGCCCGGGATGGCCCAAGAGCCCCACGGGCAAGACATGCCTGGGGAGAAAGAGGGACATGGTGAGGATGTCGATAATGGCGTTAACTGGCCGGTAATTTTCAGTTTTGCCGGGATCAATGGGGCAGCATTGCTTAGTGCGGCAGTTTTGAGACGAAAAAGATTAAAAACGATAGCGGAGGGCAAGTAATGGCAAAAAATAACCAGACTAAAGCAAACCACAATTTGTTAAGGATTTCTTTTCTCAGTTCTTTTATCAAAAGTAAATGGTTCCCGGGCCTTTTTCAATGGCCCATCCTCATCATTTTCTCCTTCATTGTTTATGAACTGATGGCAGGGCCTGGTACTGCCCATGACAATTTCGGTACCGCCGGCACCTGGGTTTTGTGGTGGCCGCTGATACCTCTTATTTTCCTTGTCTTTGGCCGCTTCTGGTGCGGTGTTTGCCCCTTTGCCACCCTTAATGATTTAGTGCAAAAGTATGTGGGTGTGAATTACCAGGTGCCGAAGTTTCTAAAGAAATATGGCATTTGGTTGATTGATATCTTTTTCATTTTGATTACCTGGAGTGATCATGTTTTTGGCATCGTAGAATCGCCCAGGGGATCCGGGGTTTTACTTTTGATGATCATTACCGGCGTAATTATTTCCGGCGCCTTTTTTGAGCGGAGAACCTGGTGCCGCTATCTCTGCTTTTTAGGAGGGTTGTCCAGCAACTATGCCCGGGCAGGAAGTTTTGAATTGAAAGCCACTCCGGAAAAATGCGCAAAATGCACAACCCTGTCCTGTTATAAAGGGGGGGAGAAAGCGCCGGGCTGCCCCATGTTTGAAGTGCCCAGAACCATGGACAGTATGTCAAAATGCAATTTCTGCGGACATTGTATCAAGAACTGTCCCAATGACTCCATTCAATTATCGCCTCGGGTGCCTACCAGGGAGTTGTGGTTTATTAAAAACCCTAAGTTTGAAGAGTCTTTCTTAGCCATTGTGATCATGGGGATCGTTTTTGTGCAAAATATTACCATGCTGGATATTTGGCAAGAGATGCTCAACCGGTTGGAATCTTTTGTGGGGACAGACAGTTATTTTGTTACTTTTACCATCACTTTTGTGATCGCTATGGCCTTGCCCGTTTTCGCGTTATTATTGACTAGCTGGGCAGCAAAGCAAGGAAATAAAGAATCGGCGGCGGGAAATTTTGCCAGGTTCGGTTATGCGCTAATTCCTCTGGATCTGGCCGCCCATATGGCCCACAATCTCTTTCACCTGCTGGCGGAAGGGAAATCGGTTTTCTACACGTTGATGGGAGCTTTGGGATATTCCTCCCATGGGGCATCTGCTGCTCTGGTAAGTAATGGAACGATCCAGCTATTACAGTTTGGCTTGATTGGCTTGGGTGTTGCCGGCTCTATATATACTGTTTATCGCATCGCCAAGAATCATTTTAAAGACCCCCAATTGGAGTGGAAAACCTTTCTCCCCTTTGCCATATTAATTTTAATTTTGGGCGCAATTAATATCTACTTGTTTATGCTGCCCATGGCCATGAGAATGTAGTAAAAATAAATGAAGAAAAGAAGGAGTGAAAGTGATGGATCATAAAAAAGGGTTCTTGCACAGTCTTTTGATGATGGCTTGCTGTATCCTGCCCATGCTAGGTTTAATTTTACTTGCACCTCAATTAAAGGCAGCCGCGACAAAATTTGACTATTCCTGGCTTTTCCTTTTGGCCTGTCCTTTAGTGCATCTATTTATGATGAGGGGCATGAGAGGGAAGGGAGAAAGCTGCCATGGCGAGGGAAAACAGGATAAAGTGCAGGGGCAATAAAATTTGAAGGATAAAAAATCTTCATAAGATCTTCACAAATAATCATTATGATGAGATTAGAAAAATGAGAGAGGTGTGAAGAATATGGGCAAGTCGATGAGGGCCCTGTTTTTACTAGCAGGGATCATGGCGGTACTAATCATCTATAACTTTATGATTAAGGGAAGTATGGTGGGCGTAGGTAAAACGGAAACAGACGGTATTGCGCCAGGTGAAGACCTAGTCATCACCAAAAACGAAATAACCGAAATAGCAAAGTTCTATCCGTATCAGTTTGGCAATACTAAAATGGAAATTGTAGCGGTGAAAGCGAATGACGGCACAATTCGCACCGCATTAAACACCTGCCAGGTCTGTTATGATTCCGGCCGGGGTTACTATGTCCAGGAGGGAAATGAATTAGTATGCCAAAATTGTAGAAACAGATTTCAAATTGAACAGGTAGAGAAAATAAAGGGTGGATGCAACCCTGTGCCTATTTTACAGGAAAATAAGACGGAAGACGATAGCAATATTGTGATCTCCGGGAAGTTCCTCGCGTCAAGTGCCGAATTGTTTTCCAATTGGCATAAAGAATAATATAGACAGAATGTTAATTTATAGTTGTTAGTAGGGGGGGAGTATGATGGAGCAGAAATTGGTGCATACATTTTTTTATATTGAAGGAATGAGCTGTACCGGCTGCGAAATGAGAATAGAAAAGGCAGTAAAAATGGTTGAAGGAGTTATTGAGGCCGCCGCTAGTTTTAGTAAGGCGATGCTGGATGTGACTTATGATGCGAATAGAACAGGTGTAAAAAATATTATTACCGCTATAGAGAAACTTGATTACCGGGTCGTAAAGGAACCGGGCATGGAAAAAGCAGATGACATCTTTGGTTCCCCGCACCGTCCCGAAAAAACCAATATCAATCAATTGCTGGGTATAGGAATTATCCTTTTGGCCCTCTATATCGTGATCAAAAACACGGTAGGCTTTAATTTCATCCCCCAGGTGAACCAATCCATGGGCTACGGGATCCTCTTTGTGGTAGGATTGCTCACTTCCTTGCATTGTATTGCTATGTGCGGGGGGATCAATCTTTCCCAGTGCGTTTCAGGTAAATTTATCGGTGAAAGATCCAAACTGGCTAAATTCAAACCTAGTTTCCTATATAACGCAGGTAGAGTGCTGTCCTATACCCTAATTGGCGGTGCCGTGGGCGCATTAGGTTCTGTGGTTAGTTTTTCCGGTTCATCCAAAGGGATTGTGGCGATTATTTCAGGGGCTTTTATGATTGTCATGGGGTTGAATATGCTGAACGTTTTTCCCTGGTTAAAGCGCTTTCAGCCCAGAATGCCCAAGATCTTCGGAAATAGAATCTATGGAAGTGTAGAAAAATACGGGCCTTTTTATGTCGGTTTATTGAATGGATTTATGCCCTGCGGACCTCTCCAGGCGATGCAGCTTTATGCTTTGGGGACAGGAAGCCTTGGAGCGGGAGCACTGTCCATGTTTTATTTTAGCTTGGGTACGGTTCCTTTGGCATTTGGATTAGGCGCTGTCAGTTCTTTTTTAAGCAGCAGGTTTACCCGCAGGATGTTAAAAGTAAGTATGATCTTGGTGGTGGTGCTGGGAGTCTTGATGGTAAATCGGGGATTGAACCTGTCCGGTTTGTCCGTATCGCTGGCTTCATCGGGGACGGGAAATATTGCCCAAATCACCGGCGATGTGCAGGTGGTAACAACTAAGATGGAATCGGGCCAATATACGCCCATCATTGTGCAAAAAGGGATCCCGGTAAAATGGACGATCAAAGCGGACAGCAGTGACTTGAACGGATGCAATAACCCGTTGACCATACCGGAATTTAATATTGAGAAAAAGCTGGTTCCGGGAGATAATATAATTGAATTTACGCCGGAAAAAGAGGGAGATATTGTATACACTTGCTGGATGGGGATGATCAGCAGCAAAATTACGGTCGTACCGGATGTGACACAGGTGTCGGAAAAAGATCTCCCGAGCGCTGATCCTTATTCCGCAGGTGGATCAGGGGGCGGATGCTGTGCCGCAGGGTCAAAAGCAACAAAATTCGCCGGAGGCAACATCCCCACGGATGAAATAGCGGTAGGCGAGATCAAAGACGGTGTCCAGTACGTGACCATGAATGTGAATGATTACGGATATGCTCCGGCAGTATTGGTGGTGCAGAAGGGTGTAAAAACCCGTTGGACGATAAATGGAGAACAGTTGAATAACTGTAATGCCAGTATTCAAATCCCGGAATATAATTCTCAGGTAGATCTTCATGAAGGGGAGAACATGGTAGAGTTTGTTCCTGAGCAGGATTTCTCTTTTAGCTGCTGGATGGGAATGCTGAATGGATACGTCAAAACGGTAGATGATATTAATAAAGTTAACCTTGAAGAGGTTAAGCAGCAAGTAGCTGCCTTTCAGCCTGCAGGAGGGTCAGGGGGCTGCTGCGGAGGAGGAGGAAGTTTTTAACTATGGATACCAAAAAAACTTACACCATAGCGGGAATGTCGTGCGCGGCCTGTGCCGCCCGTATTGAAAAAGGACTTAACAAAGTGTCGGGTGTAAAGCAGGCCAACGTGAACTTTGCCGTAGAAAAAGCAACTGTAGAATTTGATGCTGAACTAGTCAGTGAAGAAATTCTTGAGGAGACAGTAAAAAACTTAGGCTATGAAGTGATTCACGAAAAAGCTCCTACGGAAAGCAGGGTCACCTTAAAATTAAGCGGGATGAGTTGTGCGGCTTGCGCGGCTCGCATCGAGAAGGGACTGAACAAGATTGACGGGGTGGCAAAAGCAGCGGTGAATTTTGCCGCAGAAACGGCTACCGTGGAATATAACAGTACGCAGGTCAAGGTGTCCGATCTGTTGGCCGCGGTGGAAAACCTGGGCTATCATGCCGAGCGGGCGGAAGAAGTTAGTCAGGACCGGGAGAAGGAACAACGGGAAAAAGAGATTAAAAGATTAAGAATGGAATTGATTGCATCTGCTGTTCTAAGTTCCCCTTTAATCCTGGCGATGTTGTTGACCCTATTTCGAATTGATGCTGCTTTTCTCCATAATGAATATTTTCAATTGCTGATTGCGACCCCGGTTCAGTTTTTCATCGGATTCCGGTTCTATCGAAACGCCTTTTACGCCTTAAGGGCGAAAAGCGCCAACATGGACGTGCTCATCGCCATGGGTACTTCTGCGGCCTATTTTTTCAGCTTATATAATGTATTTTTTCAGCCCATAATGCCTGGGATGGCCATGAAAGACCTGTATTTTGAAGCTGCCGCCGTGATCATTACTCTGGTCCTGCTCGGGAAATACCTGGAAGCGGTAGCCAAAGGCAAAACTTCGGAAGCGATCAAGAAGCTGATGGGGTTGCAGGCGAAAACGGCCCGGATAATCCGGAACGGTCAGGAAACGGACATTCCGGTGGAAGAGGTGGAAGTGGGAGATATTATTGTGGTTCGGCCCGGGGAAAAGGTGCCTGTGGACGGAAAGATCACGGAAGGAAACTCTTCCCTTGATGAGTCCATGCTGACCGGGGAAAGCCTGCCCGTGGAGAAAAAGGCCGGGGACACTGTGATCGGGGCCACTATTAACAAGTTTGGTACCTTTAAGTTCCAGGCCACTAAAGTAGGCAAGGATACCGCCTTGGCCCAGATTATCAAAATGGTGGAAGATGCCCAGGGTTCTAAAGCGCCGATTCAAAAAATAGCTGACCAGGTCTCAGGTATTTTTGTTCCTGCCGTATTGGGCATTGCCATCTTGACTTTTTTAATCCGTTATTTTGGCATTGAGCATGGACAAAATATTACCCCTGCCATCGTCAGCGCTGTTTCTGTTCTGGTGATTGCCTGCCCCTGCGCCCTGGGGCTGGCCACCCCCACGGCAATCATGGTAGGAACCGGAAAAGGGGCAGAGAACGGGATCTTGATCAAGGGCGGAGAGCATTTGGAAATGGCCTACAAAATCAATGCCGTCATATTGGATAAGACCGGTACCATCACGAAAGGGCAGCCGGCGGTGACGGATATTATTTCCCTGGATGGGGCGGAAAACGACGAGATTCTTCTATTGGCTGCTGTAGCGGAAAAAAGTTCCGAGCATCCTTTGGGTGTAGCTATTTATGAGAAAGGAAAAACCGAATTGACGTCGGTTCCTGATCCGGAAAAATTTACGGCCATTCCCGGGCGAGGGGTATCTGCCGTGGTGGATGGGAAAACGGTTTATTTAGGGACCAGAAAACTAATGAGGGAAAAGGGGATTCCTATTACAGACGCGGAAGAAGTTGTGGCCCGACTGGAGGAAGAAGGCAAGACTGCCATGCTCATGGCGGTAAACAACATGATGCGGGCCGTTATTGCCGTGGCAGATACGGTAAAAGAACATTCCCAAGAAGCCATTGCAGATCTTCAGCACATGGGAATCAAAGTCTATATGATTACCGGGGATAACAAAAGGACCGCTCTTGCTATTGCCAAACAGGTGGGCATTGAAAATGTCCTGGCAGAAGTCCTCCCGGAAAAAAAGGCGGAAGAAGTGGAAAAGCTTAAACAATCAGGCATAATCGTGGCCATGGTGGGTGACGGCATCAATGATGCGCCTGCCCTGGCTACCGCAGATGTCGGTATGGCGATCGGTACCGGAACGGATGTGGCCATGGAGGCGGCGGATATTACACTCATGAGAGGGGATCTCCGGGCCATTCCTGCGGCGATTAAGCTTTCCCGGAAGACGATCCGCAAAATCAGGCAAAACCTGTTCTGGGCCTTTATTTACAATATTATCGGCATTCCTTTTGCGGCTTTTGGCTTATTGAACCCGGTAATTGCAGGAGGAGCCATGGCCTTTAGCTCCGTATCGGTGGTGACAAATTCGTTGAGCCTGAAAAGAGCCAAAATATAGGGTGTCAGGGGGACGGGGTTGTTGACACCACCGTGTCAACAACCCCGTCCCCCTGACAACACGTAAAAGCTTTCTTTTGGGGGGAAGACAATATGGCCGGAGAAAAAAAAATACTGGTCGTTGATGATGAAGAAAAAATTGTGGAAGTGGTAAAATCATATCTTGAGCATAATGGGTATACTGTTTATCCGGCTTTTTCCGGAAAAGAAGCGCTGATATTGTTTGAGAAGGAAGCCCCTTCATTATTGGTACTGGATCTGATGCTGCCTGATATTTCCGGAGAAGAGATCTGCCGGATGTTAAGAAAAAAGTCCCGGGTACCGATTATTATGCTCACGGCTAAAGTGGAGGAAGAAGACGTTCTCAAAGGGCTGGGCATCGGAGCAGACGATTATGTGACAAAACCTTTCAGTCCCAGGGAACTGGTGGCCAGAGTGGCCGCCTTGCTGCGGCGCACCGGGGAAGAACCTGTTCCCCTGGCCAGCGTGCTCTCCTACCATGATGAGGATTTGGTCATTGACAGTTTGAAGCATGAGGTGAGGAAAGAAGGAAGGATTGTGGGGCTTACCCCCAATGAGTATAAACTCCTGATGACCTTGGTCAAATATCCGGCCAAGGCGTTTACCAGAGATGAATTAATTTCCATCGCGCTGGGAGGAGATTTTGCAGGGTTTGACCGGACCATTGATACGCATATCAAGAATTTGAGGCACAAGATTGAGACGGATCCCAAAAACCCGCAATATATCTTGACGGTATACGGAGTGGGTTATAGATTTGGCGGTGAATAGCAATGAAATACAGTCTGAAGGCAAAATTATCGTTTTCCTATGTGATGGTGGCTTTAATCAGCATTCTGCTCATTAGTGTGCTGACTAATCAATTCCTGGAAAAGCAGTTCCGAGAATATGTTCAACAGAATCAGGAACAAAAAAACCATACCGTAGCCGTATCCATCCGCCAACAATACCTGGGCGAGGAAAAGTGGAATTACGCTGCTGTGGAAAGCATTGGCATCAATGCCCTGGAAAACGGCTTAATCATAAAGGTCACGGATGCATCCGGGGAGGTAATTTGGGATGCCAAAATTCATAATAATGGGATGTGCCAGCGCATTATCCGTCAGATGTCCCAGAATATGAATACCCACTATCCTAATCTTAAAGGAGGATATGTGGAAAAACCCTATCCCATTATCGTCGATGATAAAGAAGTGGGTCTGCTAAACATTGGTTATTACGGACCCTTTTATTTAACGGAGAATGATTTAGCTTTTATTAATACCCTCAACAAGCTGAATGTAGCGGCAGGGCTTTTGGCCATGCTTTTTGCCCTTCTATTGGGACTGGTGATGGCGAAAAGGTTGAGCACCCCTATTTCCCGGGTGATTGACGCCGCCCAAATGATTTCCCGGGGTTATTTTGGGGGCAGAATTAGTGAAAAATCCAGTACCCAAGAAATCTGCCAGCTTACGGAGAGCGTGAACCACATGGCCCAGAATCTGGAGAACCAGGAGATTCTGCGCAAAAGGCTTACTGCCGATGTGGCCCATGAATTGCGTACGCCTTTGGCTACTCTGCGCAGCCATTTGGAGGCCATGATCGATGGGATCTGGCAAGCGGACTGCGACCGGCTGCAGAGCTGTCATGAAGAGATTATGCGCATTACCCGGATGGTGGGAGATCTGGAGATGCTGGCCAGATATGACAATGAGAATCTTACCTTAAATAAAACACAATTTGATCTTTCCGGGCTTGCTAAGCAGGTGGTGCAAAATTTTGAGAGCGCTTATGTAAAGAAAGGAGTAACCTTAAATTATTCGGGTGGGGAAGAAGGGATCCGGGCCGACAAGGACAAAATGAACCAGGTGCTTTCCAATCTTCTTTCTAATGCCCTGAAGTATACCCCGGCCGGTGGGCAGGTGGATGTATCCGTAAAAGGAACGCTTCATACGGTGGAAGTTATTGTTAAAGACAACGGAACCGGAATCGCAGAAGATGATTTGCCCTTTATCTATGAACGTTTTTACAGGGCGGATAAATCCCGAACCCGTTTGACGGGAGGCTCTGGTATCGGCTTAACTATTACCAGGTCCATCGTAGAAGCCCATAAGGGAAAAATCGAGGTAGGAAGCAAGCTAAATGAGGGAAGCGAATTTAGGGTAATCTTACCAAGGCAGGCGGATGAATAATCCGCCTGTTTCTTAAAAGTCAGAAATATTTGGGAAGAGCAGTATTCGGAAACTTCATATTTTCTTCATAAGTTATTATTACAATAAACAGGCACAGGATGGTGTAAAACTCTTAATGAAATGGAGGAATTTATGATGAAGAAACAGGTATCTCGTTTAAGCTTCCTTGTGTGCCTCATGATTATGTTTACCATGCTCTTTTCAACGATGGCTTTTGCTGCGCCCAGTTCTGCAAAAGCCGCCACCCCATCTAAGAACGTCAATCAATCAACGGTTGTAAGCAAGGTCCAATCCTTGCTTAACAACAATTCTGGAAGTGCTGAAATATCGAATTTGTTGGCAGGAAAAGGCGCTTCCGCCGCCCAACCTGAACAAAAAACTGTACCAACTACTACTCAAACAGCTCCGGATCCTGCCGCTTCCGGACAGACTACTAGTCCCGTAGCTGGATTAACTGCTGACGAGCAGAAAATGGTAGACCTGGTTAATAAAGAAAGGACTGCCAATGGCCTGAAACCGCTTCAGGTGGATATGAGGCTGGTAAATACAGCCCGGATGAAGAGTCAGGATATGATCAATAAAGGATATTTTGATCATAATTCTCCCACGTACGGTTCTCCATTTGACCAGATGAAGAGCCAGGGAATCACCTATAAGACCGCAGGGGAAAATCTGGCGGGCAACAGTACAGTGGAAAAAGCCCACACTGCTTTAATGAACAGTGCAGGGCACCGGGCAAATATCCTTAATGCCAACTACACGCATATCGGCATTGGTATTATTGACGGGGGACCTTACGGTAAAATGTTCACACAGCATTTCATCGGGTAGTATCTTTCTGATTGGAACAAGAGGCTCAGCGTTTGGCTGGGTCTCTTGGTTATTTCTTATGCATAGGACGCGTATTGGTTGGCTATTGCTTTTATAGATTAATTTGGCGGCTACACATGGAATCTTGTATAAAATTCTATCGTATTTTGCTATAATGTTAGTAATGAAAGTGTTGATGAAATATAAATCTTTATCTAATCTCAAGGGTTGGCCTGAGAGAGAGGAGACAGGTAGAGGGTATGCATGCCTTTTTCCGCTCATCAGGAAAAGGTGTTTTTTTATTTCAGGGGAAAGGGGTTTATGACCGATGATGAACAGCGGGGAAACCCAGGTTAGAATGGAAAAGGATGCGTTGGGGGAAAAAGGGATTCCTGCTCATGCCTATTATGGCATTCACACCGCCAGAGCCGTGGAAAATTTTCCTGTCAGCGGAAGAAAAACCAACCGGCACCTGATTGAGGCTTTGGTCCTGGTGAAAAAGGCGGCAGCGATGGCCCACCGGAAACTGGATCATATACCCCAAGCAGTGGTAGAAGCAATCATTACTGCCTGTGATGAGATTCTGGCGGGGAACTGTGCTGACCAGTTTGTGGTTGACGCTTTCCAGGGCGGTGCCGGTACTTCTACTCACATGAATGTCAATGAAGTAGTGGCCAACCGGGCCATCGAAATTTTGGGCGGAGAAAAGGGGGATTACACCCTGGTGCATCCCTTGCATCACGTCAACTGCTGTCAATCCACCAACGATGTGTATCCTACCGCCCTGCGCATTGCTGCCATCAGACTTTTACGTCCCCTTAGCGAAGCTTTTGCTTCCCTGCAACAGGCGCTGCAGGAAAAGGAGCATGAGCTGGCTGATGTGATCAGGCTGGGGAGAACCCAATTGATGGATGCTCTTCCCATGATGGCAGGTCAGGGGTTCGGAGCCTATGCCAAAGCAGTGGCCCGGGACCGGTGGCGTTTGTATAAGGTAGAGGAAAGGCTCCGGGAAGTGAATATCGGCGGCACGGCCATCGGCACAGGGATGAATGCCTCCCTTAAATACACTTTTTTGATCACAGATAACCTGCAGGAAATTACCGGTTTGGGCATTGCCCGCAGTGAGTATCCCATGGATATCACGCAAAATATGGATGTTTTTGTGGAGGTGTCGGGGCTGTTAAAGGCAGCGGCAGTCAACCTGACGAAAATTTCCCACGACCTCCGGCTCCTTGCCTCCGGTCCCGCAGGCGGGATGGGGGAAGTGAAACTGCCCCCGGTACAGGCCGGTTCATCGATTATGCCCGGCAAAGTGAACCCGGTGATTCCGGAAATGGTGGCCCAGGTGTCCCTGCGGGTAACGGCCAATGATGCCGCCATTACCGGGGCGGCCATGAACGGACAGCTGGAGCTGAACGCCTTCACTCCCCTGATTGCGGAATGTCTGCTGGAATCCTTGGAATTGATGACCCGGGCCGTACAAATTTTTGAGGAAAGATGCATCCGGGGGATTGAGGCAGACCCAACGAGGTGCCGGGAGCACGTGGAGAAATCTTCTGCTTTAGCCACCGCCCTGGTCCATCATATTGGATATGAGAAAGCGGCGGAGATTGCTAAGAAGGCTCAGAAATCCGGGAAAACCGTGCGCCAGGTGGCGCGGGAAGAAGGGATTCTGCCCCTGGAGGTTCTGGATCAAATTCTGGAGCCCCTTCAGGTTACGAAACCGGGCATCCCGGGAAAATAAACGTTCCATCCAAGGAGGAGAATGGGTATGGGAATGAACGATACGCCAAGATCCGAAAGGATTCATCTGGCGATTTTCGGCAGGAGGAACGCGGGAAAATCCAGTTTAATCAATGCCCTGACGGGACAGGACATTGCCCTGGTCTCTCCTGTCAAGGGCACTACCACCGATCCGGTATATAAAGCTATGGAACTCTTGCCGGTAGGACCGGTGGTCTTTGTGGACACGGCAGGCCTGGATGATGAGGGAGAACTGGGTGAACTGCGCAAGAAAAAAACCATGGAGGTATTACATAAAACGGATTTGGCCATCCTTGTGCTGGACAGGGAAGTTTCGGAACTGGAGCAAACCCTGGTCAGGGAGATCAAGGAAAAAAATATTCCCCTCATAGGCGCCCTCAATAAGATTGATCAAGGTGAAGTGACCCAGGAACAGATCAAGGCTTGGGAAAAAATGCTGGGCATAGGGCTCTGCCCGGTTTCTGCCTTAAATAAAAAAGGTATAGAGGAACTGAAAAGACTGATCATTCAGGCTTTGCCGGACGAAGAAGACAAGTTCGGCATTGTAGGAGGGCTGGTCTCGGCGGGGGATTTTGTCGTCCTGGTGGTACCGATCGACAAGGCGGCTCCCAAGGGGAGACTGATTCTGCCCCAACAGCAGACGATCCGGGATATCTTGGAGAGCGACGCCATGGCGGTGGTGACGAAGGAGCACGAACTCAAGGAAACCCTGGAGAATTTGGGCAAAAGACCCCGGCTGGTGATTACCGATTCCCAGGTGTTCCTAAAGGTGGCGGCAGATACGTCCAAAGATATTGCCATGACCTCTTTTTCCATTTTGTTTGCCCGGTATAAAGGGAACCTGCCTGAACTGGTGCGGGGAGCCCGGACTGTGGAAAGGCTGAAAGACGGGGATCGCATCCTGATTTCCGAAGCCTGTACCCATCATCATCAGGCAGATGATATCGGCCGGGTAAAAATACCCCGCTGGCTGCGCCAGAGAACAGGAAAATTACTTCAGTTTGAATATGCTGCCGGGTATGGGTTCCCCGACAATCTGAGGGATTATGCCCTGATCGTCCATTGCGGCGGTTGCATGCTGAACAGGAGAGCCATGGGATATAGGATTCAGCAGGCCATAGAGGCCAATGTTCCCATTGTCAATTACGGCGTGTTGATCGCTTATGTCCAGGGCGTTTTGGAGCGGGCGATCAAACCTTTTCCCGGAGCAGTTCTGGCCTGGGAAGAAGGAGAAGGCTAATTTCATAAATCTCCATAAAATCTCCATAATTCTTTGATAAGATGCCGCTGGAAGCAAAATTATTAAAGAGAGAAAGGAGGAAATGGTATGGAGATGACAATGACGCATTACATGGAACTTTTGGCCACCAATCAACCATGGAACCTGCTTATTTTTATGGCAGTACCGGTAATCCTGGCCGAGACCATTGCGGTGACGGAATTGTTTATTCTTTTTGGGCGGAACCTTTCCGGCGGCCTGAGAAAACTGAACAAATTTGCGGGTATTATTGCAGGTTTTTATTTTCTAGGTATCTTTGTCTATCTTTTTATAAACGCAGTGATTCCTTTGACCGTGAGTGGTCAGTGGCGGGGGATTGCTGACGTGATTGCGGTAGGGTTTTACCTGTCCGGGGTTATCCCTCTATTAGGGATGAGTTTACTGGAAATCGGCCTGCTGGGACGGCATAAAACGGAGGAAGGAAAGCTTAAACTGCATGCCACTTTTGTGGCGATCTTTCTCGTGGTAGCCCATGTGGCGATGATTTTCGGTATGCTGAGCCCCAGTGTTTTTCAGTTGAGTCATATGCAAATGTAATCCTAAATTCGATTAGTGACCCCTTAAAATGGCACGAGTTCAATAGGAAAATTTGCTCAACCATACCTTAAACCGATAGGGAAAGCAATAAGAGAGATATTATTTCAACGATAGTGTCTCTCTTAAATTTTGTGCGCTCGGCATGGGTGCAGTCAAGATTTATTAAAAAATATTTTAAAGTTCAGAAGGAGATCGGGATGTTATGGAGAATAATGAATACGTATTCACAAGAAATTAAAAATTTAGATAAGGATAGGTCAACTGATTATGAAAATAGGAGAAAAAGATGAAAATTTGACCACAAAAGATATTGCACGCATGGCCGGAGTATCCCAACCTACTGTGTCACGGGTATTAAATGACAGTCCCAATGTAAAGCCGGGAACTAAGAAAAAGGTTATGGACATTATTAACAAATTAGGCTATACCCCTAATCAACTGGCAAGAAGTATGGTGTTAGGAAAAACATTTAACATAGGTCTTGTGCTTGCGGATATCACTAATCCATTTTATAGTGAGCTAGCCAAAAGTGTAATTGATCGGGCTAAACAATCACGGTATAATGTTCTTTTATGTAATACTGATAATAACGAAGATACCATGGAAATGTATTTGAATTATTTGATGCAAAAAAGGGTAGATGGAATTATTTTTGCTTCAGTGTCTACTAAATCAATTCGGGTACAGCATTTGGTGGAAAGTCAATTTCCCTGTATATTATGCAATCGGCGATTAGAGAGTGAAAAGGAAAATTTTATTGTATCGGAAAACACAAAAGGAGCATATATCGCTGTTAAACATCTAATTAATTTGGGCCATAAAGAAATTGCTTATATTTCTGGATCTTCAGATTTTTCTACTGCGGTCGAACGAAGAGAAGGCTATTGTAAAGCTTTAGAGGAAGCGGGTTATGCTATTGACCGCTCACTGGTGCTGCAAGGCCGTTTTAAGGAGGAGAATGCCTATACTGCAGCTAAGCAATTAATTGCTTTAAAAAAGCGACCGTCCGCAATTTTTTGCTCAAACGATTTAATGGCATTAGCGGCCATAAATGCAATTTTTGACTCTGGTTTAAAAGTACCTGATGATATTGCTATTGTAGGATATGATGATATTAATGTTGCATCCTATCGTACAGTTAATTTAACAACAGTTGCCCAAAGGAAAGAAGAAATGGGAATCAAGGCAGTAGACCATTTATTAAGCATCATTGAAAAAGGTCAACCGACTATACCAATTCAGGAATACCTGGAACCCAAGCTAATAATTCGAAAAACGTGTGGATTTTATTTAAAAAGATAACGTCAGATATAGGAAAGGAGGAAATAAACATCTGAAAGGAACGTCTTAATTAATAGGTTCAAGCAGAGTATTTTTTTTAGTGAAAAATGAATACGTATACATGGAAGAACAAAAAAAGAATGGAGGCATTCCTATCCAAGAGAAAGCCAATCTTTTTTAAGGATACATAAATTGGATAGGAAGAAACGGAGATGCCAACAAGAGAAATTTACTGGAATATTAGTGGTTACCACTGGATGTATTTATTGTTTCTCGTGTGTCTGGCGGTTTTTGTCAGGGGTTTTTACGGTAGATATAAGTTGTGGCGCATAGGAAAGCCGGAGAAAAGAACAGATCAGTTGGGACGAAGACTGGCTAACCTGATATATTTTGGTTTCGGCCACAGGCGGATACTAGGGGAGGTGATGCCTGGAGCCATGCACCTGTTACTATTCTGGGGATTTGTAGTATTTGCGATAGGAACCTTTTTTGTGGCCCTTGATGCGGATTTAGGCTTTTCTTTTATGGAAGGCAGACTCTATTTAATATTAACTTTATTGTTGGATATTTGCGGTTTGCTGGCTGTATTGGCGATTGTAGTGTTTATTTGGCGGCGGTATTATCTTAAACCGGCGAGACTCGATAACAAGCCGGAAGATTTAATTTCCTTACTACTTTTATTATTTATCTTGGTAACGGGTTTTATTTTGGAAGGAATTCGGATTGCAAACACGGGTGATCCATGGGCCTTATGGTCACCCGGAGGAATGATGATCGCGAGCGTGCTGGGAGGAGTAGATCGGGAAACCTTAAATGTTATACACCGCTCCTTATGGTGGTTTCATCTCGTCCTCGCCCTCGGGTTTATTGCTTATTTACCATATTCAAAATTGATCCATATCTTGGTATCTCCTTTGAACCAGTTCTTTGCCTCATTAAAACCAAAGGGTGCCCTGGACCTGTTGGATATGGAGGATGAAGAAGCAGAAACCTACGGTTTAGAAAAACTGGAGGATCTCACCTGGAAACAACTATTTGATACAGATGCCTGTACGAGGTGCGGCAGGTGCCAGGACAACTGTCCGGCATATTATACCGGGAAGCCCTTATCTCCTAAAAATTTTATTCAGGATCTCAAAAAGCATCTGGAAGAAAAAGGCCGGCTGCTTGCGGGGACAAAACAGCGTATCGGGAATTCTTCTTCCCGTGAAGATACAGCAATCGTGGATACAAAGTTGGCAGGGAATGTGTTTTCGGAAGAAAGCCTTTGGTCCTGTACTACCTGCCGTTCCTGTCAAGAACAATGTCCTTCTTTTGTCGAACATTTGGATAAATTGATCGGACTGCGTCGTAACTTAGTACTGATGGAAAGCTCCTTCCCGCCGGAAATCCAAACATTATTTAAGAATTTAGAAAATAACGGAAATCCATGGGGGGCGGGATGGGCCTCACGAGCAGATTGGGCTGAAGGACATCAGGTAAGGACGCTTGCTGAAGACAATGATGTGGAATATTTATACTGGGTAGGGTGTGCCGGGGCCTTTGACGAGAGGAATAAGAAGGTGGTGGAAGCGGTAGTAAAATTGCTGCAAAAAGCAAAGGTATCATTCGGCATTTTAGGTACGGAAGAAAAATGCTGTGGTGATTCAGTACGCAGAATCGGCAACGAATACCTCTATCAGATGATGGCGGCAGAAAACATTGCAATAATGAATAACTATGGGGTAAAAAAAATTATTGCCCATTGTCCGCACTGCTTTAACACCTTAAAAAATGAGTATTCTCAATTGGGTGGTAATTATGAGGTGATACATCATACAGAATTACTTGCCACATTACTTAAAACGGGTCAAATTAAACTTCAAAAACCGGTGATAGTTCAGTCTACATATCATGATTCATGCTATTTAGGCAGGTATAATCATATTTTTTCCGCACCTCGCGCTGTATTGCAGTCTGTTCCAGGTCTTACGCTTAGCGAAATGCCCCGTAATATGAAAAAAAGTTTTTGTTGCGGGGCAGGCGGCGGGAGAATGTGGATGGAAGAAAATGGGGGCAGGATTAATGACATAAGAGCAGACGAAGCTGTTGCTACAGGAGTTTCCCTGATTGTGAGTAATTGTCCATACTGTTTGACGATGCTTGAGGACAGTTTAAAGAATAAGGAAAAAGCAGATGAAATTAAGGTGATGGATATCGCTGAATTAGTTCAAAAATGTATCTAAAAAATAAACGATTTCAATAGTTGTTCAATTAATTATAAGGAGGAAAAATCATGCAAAAAGAATTCATGTCACCAAGAAGCAGAATCCTTTCAGCAATCTATGGGGGGAGGGTTGATCGTGTTCCTGTGGGATGTATTACCTCTGTTGTCACACATGAGCAAATGGATAAAATTGGTGTCTCTTTTCCCGAAGCACATGTTGACCCTGAAGCAATGGCTAAACTGGCAGCCGCAAGTTATGAGATTTTAGGCTGGGATACCATTAAAGTACCCTTCAGTGTATGGAATCTTTCTGCTGCTCTAGGCGCTCCTATGGACTGGGGCAACAGAAATAAGTGGCCGGATGGATTAAGGCCGATTTATCATGGCCCTGATCATATAAACGTTCCTTCCGATCTTTTAGATCAGGAATCAACAAAAGCAGTAATTGAAGCGATAAAAATTTTGCGGAAGAAATACCCCCATGTGGCGATAGTAGGAACGGTAATGGGAACGATTACCCAGTCTTTTAATTTAATTGGGGTCGAAAAAGTAATGAAGATGATTGCCACCGAACCGGACCAAGTAAAGAAAATATGCCATATCTTAAAAGAACCCGTGATTGATTATGCTAATGCGCAAATTGAAGCCGGGATTGATGTGCTGGATTTTGCGGACCATGCCACCGGAGGCCTGGTTAGCGCAAAGACTTATAAAGACTTGGTTATGCCAGTGCATAAGGAAATATTATCAAGGGTTAAGTGCCCGGTTGTGCTGCATATTTGCGGCAATACATATGATCGTTTGGAACATATTATCGAAGCGGGATTTCCTTGTTTTAACATTGATATGGCAGTTGACCCATTTAAAGCAAAGCTGCAGGTAAAGGACAAACTTTCTTTATGGGGCGGGGTTCCCAACATTAATTCCGTATTGCAGGGCACCCCTGAAATGGTGAAGCAGGAAGCAAAAAAATCTTTAGCGGCGGGATATGAAATTCTTGGTAATGAATGCAGCGTCCCTTTGCAGGCAAAAGATATTAATCTAATCGCCTTTTTAGAAGCGGCTCAAGAATTTGCCGTTCCATTAACTGATGAGGAAAAATTAGCTCAATTTGGCAGAGGACTTGCAAGAATGGATTATAAGAGTGGACAAAAGAATTTTGAGAATCTGCTAAGGAATGTATCCAACTTTGACTCAAAGGGGGAAGTGGAATAATGAGTAGGGAAAAATTTTTGGGTAACCTGGTATCTGAATTATATGACAAAGACCCGGTAAAAACTTTGCAGATATTGAAAAAGTCGTATGATGACGAATGGGAGCAACTAAACCTGGCGGAAGAAATAGATGAAAGCCAATCAGAGATGGAAAGTTTAATCGCTGATATTATTCCGGAAGAAGAACCTTTTTGCAGCATTGCGAAGGCAACCTTAAAAGGTGAAGTAACAAAGACAGTTCAGCTGGTAGAAGATGCTTTATTTAAAAGAATACCTTCCCAAGAACTGGTAATGAAAGGGCTGCTGCCGGGGGTACAAGCTGCCGTGTCATTGTACGATGCCCGATGGTTTTTTGCTCCCGAATTATTAATGGCAGGTGATGCCATTCGTGAAGCTACTAAGGTTGCTTTAAAAGGGCTTGAAAAGATGGACAAGCGCGGTTTAATTTTAATGCATGCACCTGCGGGAGATGTTCATGATATTGGCAAAAATATTGTCAAGATTGTTTTGGAAGCAAATTTCTTTGAAGTGATAGATATGGGAATAGATGTTTCAACAGATAAAGTTGTTCAGGCGGTGAAAGAGCTTAAACCAGTAATGATAACAGGAAGCGCTTTGATGACAACAACGATGGCGCCATTTATCCAAACCGGCAAAGCATTGGTTGAAGAGGGCCTTACTATTCCTTTTGCCATGGGGGGAGCGCCGGTGACCAAAAAATGGGTGGAGGGAATAGAGTTGGGGATCTATGGGAAAGGGCCGAAACAGGCTGTTGAGATGGCAATGCTGGCAGCCAGCGGATTAAGTTGGCGAGAAATACGGGAAAGATTGCATGCTTAGCTGATATGGTAAACATCTCATGAATGGGAGGGTAAAAAAATGCTTCTGATTGGAGAATCAATAAATGGAACAATTCCGGAGGTTGGCGCCGCTATCTTGGCCCATGATGAAAGATATCTTCTTGAATTAGCAAAAGTGCAAATCGATAGCGGGGCAAATATGTTAGACATTAATGCAGGCGTGGCCGGCGGTAACGAAGAAGAAAATCTTTCATGGATCGTTGAGCTGATACAAAGTCAATATCGTGTTCCATTAATGTTGGACAGCGATGACCCTGCCGTATTGAAAAAAGCGTTTACAGTATTGAGAGATCCTGAGAAAGCAATTATCAATTCTGTAAATGGCGATGAGTATAAATTAAACGTCATCCTGCCCTTGGTTGCGGAAAATAAATGCAGTGTGGTAGCGTTGTGCTTAAATGAAAAAGGAATCCCTCATGATGTGCCGGGAAGGATTGCAATTGGTAACATGATTGTCAATAAAGTTAAGGAATATGAGATTCCTGTGGAAAAAATCTATCTGGACCCATTGGTTTTTTCTATGTCGACGGCCTATACTGCAGCGATGACGACAATTAATACTCTTCTGAAAATAAAAGAAACGTTTTCCGGCATTAAAACCGTTTGCGGGTTAAGTAATGTAAGCCATGGATTACCCGTAAGAAAGCTGATCAACAGGACATTTTTAATCATGAATTTAGTCTGTGGCATGGATGCATTTATTGTTGATGTACGGGATCGAGAATTAATGGCATCGGCAATAGCTGGAAAGGCTCTCGTGGGGCAGGATGAACGATGCAAAGAATACATTACTGCTTTTAGAAAAGGAAAACTCAAATAAATTTAAAAAACAAGAGAATAGCAGGACGATGGGCGCCGGTAATTTAGATAACAGGGAGGGAGCATCATGGGGGGAAAGTATTTTAACGAATGGTCGGTAGGGGAGACATTCAGGACTCCGTCCAGGACCATTACGGAGACGGATGTGGTCATGTTTGCCGCGATGAGCGGAGACTATAATGAAATTCATACCAGTGAACAATTTTGTAAAGACAGCGTTTTCGGCAAAAGAATTGTGCATGGCCTCTTAGGGTTGTCTATATCTCACGGTTTGCTGTTTAGAAGCGGTTATTTGGAGGGTACGGCCATTGCCTTTTTGGGAATAGAATCATGGAGCTTTAAAGCGCCGGTTTTCTTTGGGGATTCCGTATCCGTGACAGTAAAGGTATTAGATAAAAAAGAAAGTATCAGTAAACCTGACCGAGGCATTGTTAAGCTGTTTTTACAAATCATGAACCAGGATGATCAAATCGTCCAGGAAGGCGTAAAAGTGGTTATGATCAGAAATCACGGTATTTAGGCTTAAACAGAGGGTAAATTTCACAAATTTAAAAGGGGGATATTTGTGTGGACTTTCATCTTGGCGAAGAAGAAAAGATGATCCAAGAAATGGTAAGAGATTTCGTGGAAAAGGAGGTCAAGCCGGTTGCGGAAAAACTTGATGAGACCGGAGAATTTCCTTATGAGATCATGAAGAAGCTGGGTGAATTAGGGCTATTAGGAACGGTGATTCCCGAAGAGTATGGGGGAAGCGGAGCAAGCTTTCTTAGTTATATTGTAGCCATTGAAGAATTGTCCCGGGGCTGCGCGTCAACGGGAGTAATTGTGGAAACCCATACTTCCTTAGCGGTGGAACCGATTTTAGCCTGGGGGACGGAAGAACAGAAAAGAAAGTATTTGCCGAAGCTTGCCACCGGGGAGATTATCGGTTCTTTTGGGTTAACGGAGCCCAATGCCGGGTCGGACGCCGGCGGCATGCAGACCACCGCTGTTTTAGACGGAGATGCATATGTGATTAATGGATCCAAGATGTTTATCTCTAATGCCGGTGTGGCCGGAATTACGATTTTATTAACTAAAACAGATAAAAATTTGGGCTATAAGGGAATGACGGAATTCATCGTAGAAAGGGATACCCCGGGATATAGCGTCAGTGCGCCGATTCATAAATTAGGCATTAAGGCGTCCCAAACTTGCGAGCTGTCTTTTGACAATATGAGGGTTCCTAAAGAAAGTGTTTTAGGCAAGCCGGGACAAGGTTTTAAAATTGCTATGCATACCCTGGACGGCGGCAGGATCGCCATTGCCGCTCAGGCTCTGGGGATTGCTCAAGCGGCCTTTGAAGAGTCTGTAGCATATGCCAAACAACGGTGCCAATTTGGCCAGCCCATAGGAAAATTTCAAGGGGTCCAGTGGATGATCGCCGATATGGCTACGGATATCCAGGCCGCTCGTTTATTGGTCTATCATGCGGCATGGTTGAAGGACCAAAGACTCCCCTACTCTAAAGAGGCGGCGATGGCAAAACTTTATGCTTCGGAAGCTGCCATGCGTCACACGGTTAAAGCTGTCCAAGTCCATGGCGGCTATGGTTACACGATGGAATATCCGGTGCAGCGCCATATGCGTGACGCAAAAATTACTGAGATTTATGAGGGTACTTCCGAGGTGCAAAGAATGGTCATTGCGAATCATGTTCTGAAATAGTCAAGTAATACCCTGAGAATTGAAAAACTACGCTACGGGGGGCGATAATAGATGCAAATTATAGTTTTCATAAAACAGACTTTTGATACAGAGGCCAAAATTTCTTTAGATGCTTCAGGGAAAATTGATGCTAAGGGAATTAAGTATATTACAAATCCTTATGATGAGTTTGCTGTAGAAGAAGCACTAAGGATTAAAGAAAGATTGGGCACGGGTGAAGTAATTGTGGTGTCTCTTGGGGGAGACAATGTTCAGGAACAATTGCGTCAGGCTCTGGCGATGGGAGCAGACGAGGCAATTTTAGTAGCAAGCGGAGAAATCAAAACACTTGATGAGCATATTAGGGCAGTTATTTTAGCAGCTGTAGCCAAAAAAATAGGTTTTGATTTGATTATCGGCGGAAATATGGCGATTGACGACGGGTCAGCTCAGGTAATGACGCGCGTGGCGGAACGGCTTGATTTGCCCCAAGTCAACCAGGTGACAAAATTAAATCTGGAAAAAGAAAAAATGGAATGTTGGCGTGAAGTAGATGGAAATAGAGAAATTTTATTAACGAAGCTTCCCTGCCTTGTTACTACTCAAAAAGGGATTAATGAGCCCCGTTATCCGTCCATGAAAGGAATCATGCAAGCGAAAAAGAAAGTGATCCGAAAGATAAAGGCAGCGGAATTAGAATTAGACCTGGAACAATTAAACGGGGATGAAGTAAAAAGTGTTTGGGAAACCATATTTCTTCCCGCTGGCCGTAAGCAAGGAAAAATAATTGGGGGAGAATTTCCCGCTACTGCTTTTGAACTTGTGCGTATATTGCATGAAGAGGCCAAAGTAGTTTAATTTTTGGTGCGCATTTTATCATCTAGCTGGAGGGATAGAAAGATGTCCGGTGGAATATGGATATTTGGAGAACAGAGAGAGGGAAGTTTAAGTAAGACTACTTTAGAATTATTGACGATGGGGCGGGATTTGGCCAACAAACTTCAAGAAGATTGTTCGCTCGTACTTTTTGGTCATCATATGAACGGCTTAGCGGAAAAAGTAAGCTCCTTTGGGCTGGATACTGTTTACCTAGCAGATCGTGCGGTATTCGCTCAGTATACGACAGAAGCGTTTTCTAGCGTTCTAACGGATTTAGTGAAAAACAATGATCCCAGGGCTGTGTTTTGGGGGAATACGGCGATGGGAAGAGATTTAGCACCAAGAGTTGCGGAAAGAATTGGTGCAGGGCTGGTTTCAGATTGTACAGGGGTGGAAATAAAAAACAACCAACTGATTTTTACCAAACCAATCTATGCCGGCAAGGCATTTTGTCAGGTTGTCACTACCGGGAAAGTGGCCATGGCCACTTTCCGGGCAAATTCGTTTAGTACTAATTTTGATACAGGATACAAAATGCCTAATATTGTACAGGTTGAAACAAATCTCCCTAGTGATTCCTTGCGTGTTTTCGTGAAAGACATCGTGATGAAAGCAGCGGGAAAGGTACCACTGTCAGAAGCGGAAATCATTGTTTCCGGTGGCAGAGGCATGAAAGGTCCGGAAAATTTTAAACTGCTGGAAGATTTGGCCCAGGTTCTTGGCGCTGCTGTCGGTGCTTCACGGGCTGCCGTGGATGCCGGCTGGCGGGAGCACTCGGATCAGGTAGGTCAAACCGGTAAAACCGTATCCCCTAAATTATATATTGCTTGCGGTATTTCCGGAGCTATTCAACATTTAGCCGGGATGGGAACGTCAAAAACGATTGTGGCGATCAATAAAGATCCGGAGGCAAATATTTTTAAAGTAGCTGATTATGGAATTGTTGATGATTTATTTAAAGCAGTACCCGTTTTAACCGAAGAGTTTAAAAAAGTTCTGAAATAAGTTCTGCCGCTGTGCGATGATTAAAATACCTATATCAAGAGTCAAAAGGCACAATAGCGTAGTAGGCTAAGTATCTGGGGCAGACCCGGATATTTAGCCTAATTTCATGTTCCAGTATATATTGCCTAGGGATCGATACGGAAGGGGTCCCTTTTATGCGTACAACCCCCTCCGGTGGGCGGTTAAATACTTCATACAGAATTTGTCTTCGCCAAGTAAAGCCTGGGAAGCATAAACAAATCCCATCATGCTCTGATCCAAAGGATCAAGAATATATCCGTCCATCCCCATGGTCATGGTCTGGATCATAAATACCTGATTCAATATTTTCCGGTTGGGAAGACCGTAAGACACGTTGCTCAGTCCGCAGATCCCGTGTACTTTGGGATATTTTTGCTTGATTCCATAAATGGTCTTTAACACTTCTAAACCGGCTTGTCCAGCGGCACTCACCGGTTGTACCAGGGGGTCCAGGTAAATATCGTCTTCCGGCACTCCCGCCTCAACCATGTCCCCGACCATTTTGACGGCAATTTTTAATCTGTCCGCAGCAGTTTTCGGGATCCCGGAATCGTCCATACAGAGGCAGACAATCTTGGCTTTGAATCTTAAGACTAAAGGCAGGACCTTGGTAAAACGCTCCTTCTCGGCCGTAATAGAGTTAATCATGGGCTGCCCGTTTTTAATCAGGGACAGACCCGTGTTCAGAACCTCGGGATTGGGGCTGTCTAAACATAATGGAGCATTTATATGTGATTGTATTGTTTCTACCAACCAGGCCATAGTTTCTGCTTCATTAGATACCACTGTGCCGCAATTTACGTCCACATAATCCGCACCGGCATCTACCTGATTCTGAGCGATTTCTTTAATAAATGTGGCGTCCCGGCTTTCTACAGCAGGTTTGATTGCCGCCCGGCTGGTATTGATCAGTTCTCCCACTATTAACATTGATTGATCTCTCCTTCTGAATACATTAGAGGTACTTTTTCGACAACTTAGCTCAACTAAACGATTGGTTAGTTGAGCTAGAAAAAACTTTCTTTGGGGAATAATCGTTTGCCGCTATCCTGTGTCAATACTGATAGAATCCTCTACCGGATTTTTTGCCATACCAGCCCGCTTTCACATATTGGCGGAGAAGCGGACAGGGACGATACTTACAATCGCCATAACCGTGATAGAGCGTTTCCATGATGGCCAATACCGTATCTAAGCCGATAAAGTCGGCCAATTCCAATGGTCCCATGGGGTTATTCATACCTAACTTCATCACGGTGTCGATCCCTTGGGGAGTGGCCACGCCTTCGTATAGACAATAGATTGCTTCATTGATCATCAGCTGGAGAACACGGTTAGAGACAAAGCCGGGGACATCTCTCACTTCGACGGGAACCTTGGCAATATCTTTGGCCAGTTGTTTAATCACTTCATAAGTCTCATCGCTGGTAGCAAGGCCGCGAATGATTTCGACCAGTTTCATAACGGGCACAGGGTTCATGAAGTGCATACCAATCACACGGTCAGGCCGATTGGTACAGGCGGCAATCTCGGTCAATGGTAACGAAGAGGTATTGGAGGCAAAAATACAGGAAGGCTTGCAAATCAGATCCAACTTCGAGAAAATAGATGCTTTGGCTTCCATATTCTCAACTATGGCTTCAATAATGAGATCACAATCGGCGGCATCATCCAAACTGATGGTAGGCAATATTCTGGAGAGTGTTTCCATCCTCTGATCCGGGCTGATTTTGCCTTTATCCACATTCTTCTGCAAAATCGCACCGATAAAGTCAACCCGCTTATGAATCAACTCCATACTAATGTCGTTCAGATAGGTTACATGATTATTTGCCGCCATGACCTGCGCGATACCACCGCCCATTTGACCGGCACCAATTACCATTATTTTCATAAAAATACCTCCTGCTATAAGCTTGCGCAGAGCCTTTGGTGATGATATTTCCGGAAAAGGAAGGCGAGGAGCCCCCAAAGCCATTGGTTGTTGATCAATTCTTGACCATTGGCGGCTCCCCATTCCATCCGCACCCGCATTACAGACTTAAATTGATCGGATATTTGCCATACTTTTCACACGCGGTTCTGAAAGCTTGGATATTCTTCAAAGACATACCCCAACCGACGATGCATTGCGGACTGGCAATAAAGTAACTCTTCGGTCCCAAAGCCTGAATGTTTTCTTTGACCTTAAGCTCAACATCCTGAGGCGTACCAAGAAGGAGCTCATCATTCACATAGATATTGGCCCCAATGATGGTAATATCCGGGTACCTTTCGCGGAACTTGACCCAATAATTGATATCCTTGGGGCGAGTAGTTTCGATGGCGATAACCTTGATACCTTCTTCGGCAAACCGATCGATCATTTGTTCCCAATACGGTTCAAAACCGCAATTATGCACTTGGAGCGGCAGGCCATACTTTTTACAAGCACGGGCAGCAAACTGGCCCTCAAATTTCCAGGCATCCTCAAAGCTGAGCATCATACTGTTAAACGCATACTGGGTGTTGCGCAGCAATGCCGGTTTACCGAGTTTTTCGATGTAGGTATCCATCAGGTCGATCTGAGATTCATAGATCTTTTCACAAAGTTTGAGCAGAAGATCAGGGTTGCGGCGAATATCCTGGAAGCACTTGGACCCACGAAGCTGCTGCACATTTTGCCAGGTTATCCCCAAGCTGACGACCGGCATGTAATTGTATCTCTCCCGCAAAATACAGGCAGCATCAAACAAGATCGGCCACATACCATCTTTGCGATGGTTGGGAATAATCAGGTTGTTGATGTCATCTTCCGTAGCTGCGATGATACCTTGTTTGATAAAACGGGAGGCGTAGTCATGGCAAACAATGGCGTCCGCTTTACCGTTCACACGAGCAACGGCATCAATTTCCATAGGGCCGCCATAGAAAGGAGTTGCAAGGCCCAAGTTATCTCCCCCAAGGAATTCCGCACATTCTACGCTCTTTTCCGCCAACAGCTTGGCGTTACTCAGCAAAACTCTTGCGGTTAACCCGGTAATTCTGGAAGCCAATGATTCATCACAAGTAATGGAACAGGGGACGCGGTCCGGGAATTCGCCCTTTCTCACAGCAGCCGTTCTCTCAAACGCAGCTGCCCAGTATTTCTTGCTTTCTGCGGTATTCATAGTCCTATCCTCCTCGTTTTTATTTACGCCAAAAGTTCATTGATGGCAACTTGAGCAGCCCAAGCATCCAGGGCATAGGCATCAGCACCCACGGCATCAGCGGCAGCCTGGGTAAATGCGGCGCCGCCAACGATGACCTTTGCCGTCAAACCGGCGGTTTTAAAGTCGCTAATGGCTTCGGCAACTTTTCCCACAACCGTGGACAGCAACGCGGAAATCGCGATAATGTCGGCGTTGACTTCTTGGGCCTTGGCAATAAAAGCGCTGGAAGGAACATCTACCCCCACGTCGTATACTTCGAAACCGTTTGCTTCCAGGGTCAGAGCCACGATATTTTTGCCAATGTCATGGATGTCTTCTTTGGCGCTGCCGATCACGACAACCGCCTTCTTAGCTTCTTCGCCTTCACCCTTCACGTAGGGTTTTACGATCTCGGCAAGGTTTTTCATGATTTCGGCGCTCATAATCAGCTCGGGCAAGAAATACTTACGGCTGGCGAACCGGTCGCCAATGACTTTCATGCCTCCCTGAAGGCCTTCCACGATGATGTCCTGCGCAGGCACCCCCGCTTCGAGTGCTTCCTTCACATGCAATACGGCGGCATCCTCTTCAAGCTCTACCAATGCATCCTTAATCTTCACCAGTAATTCAGACATTCTTACAACCTCCTTAGAATTTTTTATAGTTTTGGTGAAAAATCATCACAAACCTTTCCATAATCTCCTACCAGTAATTCAGACATTCTTACAACCTCCTTAGATTTTTTATAGTTTTTGGTGAAAAATAACCAGAAACTTTCCATAAGCAACCCAGTTACAATTTTTCATGCGGACAGGATTCTTGTTGCCAAATCGTCAGTAAACGCTCTCTATTTAGCGCGTTACCGATGAATACTAGGCGTCCGTCTGTCTCCTGGTCAAAATCTCTCACCAGGAGTTTGCCGGTTACATAATCAAACTGAATACGCTCGTTATTACCAACAATGATAAATCCCTTGGCGCGCACGATTTTGCCACATAAATCATCCGCAATACTGCGGGCAAACCGCTCTTCAAATTCCTCTTTCGGCATAGGATCAGTCTGTTGCCAACTCCAAGAGCCAATCAAATCAAGTCCGTGATGACGGTGCTGATGGTTAAGTTGATGGTCATGCTGATTCCTTTCTTCCGGATGTAGATATTCATTGGGCGGGCTCACGGATTGGCAGAGCTCCACAAAATCTGAAGCGGACAGATCGTTCCACGGCGCCGCCAGGATCATGGCGCTTGGATTGCGCTTCCTAAGATCGATACAGACCATTTCTTTTTCGCTTTCACTAAGTTCTTGGATGCGGGAGATAACGATTGTAGAAGCCGTGGAAATCTGATTGCCAAAAAAGGCGCCAAACATGCCAGAATTGAAATGATAATTGACACCGTCCACAATCGTAACCAGCATATCGATATCAAATGGCCACAGCTTAGCAGCAGCGTGGCAGGCGTCAAGGATATCGCTGAGCATTCCTACACCGGTCGGCTCCACAATAATCCTCTCCGGCCCATGGGAATCAACCAGGGACATCAACCCAGACACAAAGTCTCCGTACAATGAGCAACAGATGCAACCTTGATTCATTTCTTTGATCTGAACTCCGGAAGATGGAATCAGGTCCGCATCCACATTGACATCTCCATATTCGTTTTCAATAATTGCGATGCCTTTCCGGGGATCAAAGGCAGGGAGAATTTTATTTATGAAGGTTGTCTTTCCCGCACCCAAAAACCCGGATATGAGGGCAATTCTGGTACGCATATTTTGCTTCTCCTTTTCTGCACCTATTCGATCAATAATAGATACTATTGTATTACATATCATATTTGTATAGATTCTCTGCACAGACTTCTATCCCTCTGGTAATTATGAATAACCGCAAAGCCATTTGTTTTATTTAATAAGCAAGAACCGTGCCAAACAAATATAACGCGAATTCCATGTAAGTCCCCTCCATTGGCAGTATTCATGTATCTTGTCACCAGATTTGCCCTTGGAAGCTAAGGCAAATATATGCTATACTATATTTAAGTACAGAAATCGGAATAGTTCGTAATTTGCCACAATACTGGAACACAGCACAATCAACCGATCGCAAAGCTATCATTCTTAAAAATAATCACAAATATATCGTGCAAAAACCATGCCAGACGATTGTATTTTACCGGAAGCGAATCAGAATTTCTTTTGGAAGACCGCGGAACAGAGCAATCCGGTTGGATATGGCTGTCACTCTTGTGCATATAAGGGAATTGTCCACTTCAAGGGCCAAAGATTCCCTCGTCACTTCATCTTGGAGCAAGAAAACTGTAGACAATATTTGGTCCTAACGCGAAGGCAGACGAAAGAGGTGGAGGATCATGCCCCAAGAACTGAGAAGAATTTTGGTGCAATTCCTTGAGAATATACAGGAGGCCTTCTGTATCATTGATCAAGAGGAGAGCATCGTTTGGTGTAATACTTTTGCCAAACAATACCTATCGCCTAACGGTACGAATATTTGCGGGTTACAATGGTCATCAATCGTTTCAGGATTACCCTTGGGAGAGGTCTTACAGAATGGTAAGACTTTTACCGGTGATCTCGCACTAGTGGGCAACACGCGCTGCTATTGCAATCGTATGCCTTTTCACCGCGAAAACAAAATTGTTTGCGCAATTGTGACCTTCCAACCGGCCCCACCCATCAAACATACGACTCTTGCTCTATCCCCCAACGACGATTATGATCTTCTGGAGATGGTCATGGAAACATCTTCGGACGGGATCTATATTACGGACGGCGAAGGTATCACATTACGCATCAACAAAGCTTATGAGGATATTACCGGTCTGAAGCGGACCGAAGTCATTGGCAGGCATATGAAAACGCTGGAAGAAGAGGGGATTATCTCTCAATCTGGAACGCTGATTGTGCTAAGGACAAAGGCACCCGTATCTTTGCTGCAGCGCATTAGAGATACCAAAACGATATTGGTGACCTCCAATCCCTATTGTGACGATACCGGCAAGATCATCGCGGTAATTACGAATGTTCGGGATATTACCAAGCTCAAAGAAATGGAAGTCGAATTGGCACAAACGCGGGGTTTGACCGAGCTTTACATGCACCGCTTGAAAGAGATAGAGGCCCAGGTCGGCCACGGTGAATTTGTCATGAAGAGCAAGGAAATGCTCGCGGTCTATGAAACAGCCCTGCGGGTAGCGCGTTTTGATGCCACTACTTTGATTACCGGGGAATGCGGTGTCGGTAAAGAAGTGATCGCTCGTATCATACACCAAAACAGTATGTATAAGGACGGCCCGTTTGTGAAAATCAATTGTGGCGCTATTCCAGAAAACCTGTTGGAGTCCGAGTTATTCGGTTACGCCGGCGGCGCGTTTACCGGCGCGAGAAAGGATGGGAAAGCAGGGGTCTTTGAAATTGCTAATAATGGCACTTTGTTGCTCGACGAAATTGGGGAAATGCCTCTAAATCTTCAGGTTAAGCTTTTGCAGGTACTGCAGGATAAACGTATCAAGCGTATTGGGGACACCAAAGAAAAAATGATTTCCGTGCGTTTATTAGCTGCGACCAATCGCAATTTAGAAGAAAGTATCGAAGAAGGTAATTTTCGCCGCGACCTTTATTATCGCATCAATGTTATCAGCATCTATATCCCTCCGTTGCGTCAACGCAAAGCCGATATACCCTTTTTAGCCACCTTTTTCCTAAAAAAGAATAGTGAGCGTTATCATATAGAAAAAACCTTTTCCCCTCAAGCCATGGACTTCTTATTGCGCTATAACTGGCCGGGCAATGTTCGTGAGTTATCAAATGTGATCGAGAGCGCCTATATCATGAGCGATACCGAACGTATTGAAACCGCGCATTTCCCCAATTTCGCAATCGACAATGAGCATACGGATGTGTTAACTATTCACAAGCTTATACCCCTTAATGAAGCGAAACACCTGTTAAAAACAAAGCTTATTACCATGGCGATGGAGCAATATGGCTCCACCCGAAAAGCGGCAGAGGCCTTGCAAATCGACCATTCCACGATTGTTAAAAACCGGGATTGCATGCAAAGCGATATTTGATCGTGTGATATGATCCAATTTATCATCAGTCTTTCTGGTGGTGAATTCAGGCATATTTATGGTGACGATTTTCACCATAGGAAAAATCCTGCATGATTCATCGCATCAGAGTGTCTTGTTAGACGAAAATAGCGCATTTCTTTAAGTTGCCGGTGATAAAAGTCACCGGCCGCTTTTGTCTATACTGCTCTCTGACCTGCCCCCAATTTTCGCACACCAAGAATATTAGTAAATACTTAAAAGTTTTATTGCATATTCCTTGGGGGTTAGCTACTCCAATAAAGAATAGGGCCTGACGTGGTTATATTCCTATTGGACCGACGATATAATTGCACCAGCCTTTCTGGTGGTGAATTCAGGCATATTTATGGTGACGGTTTTCACCATAGGAAAAATCCTGCATGATTCATCGCATCAGAGTGTCTTGTTAGACGAAAATATCGCATTCCTTTTAGTTACCGGTGATAAAAGTCACCGGTTGTTTTTTTGTCTATAGTGCTTTTTTAAAACTTTCTATGTAACCGTTCTGCGTGAGTCTGCCTGGGTCTGGAAAGACATGTTCCATGTGACGATCATTCCTGTTGTCCAAGTTTTCGGGGTTTAGGTCAACCGGTAAGAAGTGACTGCCGTAGATGGCGGCAAGTTGTACTTTTAAAGCAAATGCCAGGGCTGGCACAGAAATTGCTATAGCCACTTATCAAGCTGAAAGCCACTCCTATCACATATTTACACACCATTTTGCCTCAGTCTTGGGAGCATTACATTTAGGCGGGAATTAATTAAGTCAGTAGTTTATAGCAGGATGAAAAGGAGGAATTATTATGGCATTAAAAACAAGGGAGCAGTATTACGCAAGTCTCAGAGAAATGAAGACAGAGGTTTACCTATTTGGGGAAAAAGTGGACAATTACTTAGATCATCCCATTATCCGTCCTTCCACCAACTCGGTAGCGATGACCTATTACTTGGCGGAAAAAGAAGAATATGCAGACATCATGACAGCGACTTCCCATCTCACCGGCAACAAAATCAATCGCTTTACCCATATTCATCAGAACACGGATGACTTACGCAACAAAGTGAAGATGCTTCGACTGTTGGGGCAAAAAACCGCATCCTGTTTTCAGCGTTGTGTGGGCATGGACGCTTTCAATGCTGTTTACAGCACAACATTCGAGATTGATGAAAAGTACGGAACCGAGTATTTTGCGCGTTTTAAAAAGTATTTGGTTTATGTCCAGGATCACGATTTAGTGGTGGATGGAGCCATGACCGACCCTAAAGGAAATCGCAAATTGCCGCCGCATCAACAAGAAGATCCCGATCTCTTTTTAAGGGTTGTCGAGCGCAGAGAAGACGGTATTGTCGTCAGAGGAGCCAAGGCCCACCAGACCGGAATTATTAATTCTCATGAAGTGCTTGTGATGCCCACCATTGCGATGGGGGAAGAAGACAAGGACTGGGCGGTTTCCTTTGCCCTTCCTGTTGACACCAAAGGAATTTTTATCATTTATGGCAGACAGTCCTGTGATACTCGGAAACTGGAGGAAAACGCGGAAATTGATCTGGGAAACCCTACTTTTGGCGGCCATGAAGGTCTTGTCATCTTTGAAGATGTTTTTGTGCCCAATGAGCGTATTTTCTTAAACGGCGAAACGGAATTTGCGGGGATGCTGGTAGAGCGCTTCGCCGGCTTCCATCGTCAAAGCTATGGCGGTTGCAAAGTGGGCGTGGGAGATGTTCTGATCGGCGCAACAGCTTTGGCTGCAGAGCATAATGGCGTCGCCTCCGTGTCTCACATCAAAGATAAACTGATTGAAATGACCCATCTGAATGAAACCTTATATGCTTGCGGTATCGCTTGTTCCGCCGAAGGTGCGGTTACTAAGGCGGGGAGTTATCAAATCAATCTACTCTTGGCGAATATTTGTAAACTGAATGTTACGCGCTTCCCCTATGAAATTACGCGCATGGCCGAAGATATTGCCGGCGGTTTGATGGTTACGATGCCGTCGGAAAAGGATCTCAGGGACGAAAAGCTGGGGCCTTATGTCAGAAAGTATCTCCGGGGCAACGCCGCCTACAGTACGACGGACCGGTTGCGCATTTTGCGCCTCATTGAGAATATGACTTTGGGAACCGCCGCCGTCGGCTATCGCACGGAATCGCTTCATGGAGCTGGCTCCCCTCAGGCGCAAAAGATTGTCATCGCCCGCCAAGGGAATCTCAACCATAAGATCGCGCTAGCAAAAGAAATTGCCGGTATCAAAGATTCTACAGAGTAATGGGATGACACTGTTTTTTCGTTATTGCGGAGGATGTAACCCCTGTTATGACCGATGCAAAGCTGCCCAGCTCATACGAAATTCTTTGCCGGAGCAGTTTGATCAAGAAGCAAACAGTGTCGATGGCTGTATTCTGTTATGCGGCTGCTTCTCTGCCTGCGCAAAAATTCCCCCTGAATACAAGGACAAAAGAATTTGGCTTAGCAGGTCACAGGAAGATGTATTAAATATCATTAAAGAACTAAAAACCTTGAAACAGGAGGCACAACAATAGTGAACAGTAATAATAATGCCCGAGCCAAATTTGTATCTGCAGAGGAGGCAGTTCGACATATCCCTTCTCATAGCCGTGTTGTCGTGGGCCATGCAGCAGGAGAGCCTAGCGTGCTCTTAACAGCCATGGTAGAGAATTATGCCCAATACGAGGATGTGGAAATTGTCCACATGGTTTGTATCGGCAAAGGATTGTATACTGCGCCGGAATTGCGTAAGCATTTTCGCCATAATTCCGTTTTTGTGGGAAAAAACACGCAAGAGGCAATTGCTAGCGGACGAGGAGATTTTACGCCTGTCTATTTCTACTGTTTTCCCGCTCTTTTCTCCAACGGCCAAATGCCCGTAGACGTGGCTCTGATCCAGGTTTCCCCTCCCGATAGATTTGGCTTTTGCAGTTATGGAATTTCGAATGACTATACGCAGGCCGCAGCCCAAAATGCCCGGATTGTCATTGCCGAAATTAATGAACAAATGCCTCGCACATGGGGAGATAATTTCATTCATTTGACGGAAATCGATTATGCCGTCAAGACCAACCGGCCCTTATTGGAAGTTCCTCCTCTCCTGCCTAGTGCGATTGAAGAAGCAATCGGGGAACATTGCGCTTCATTAATCGAAGACGGAGCTACTTTGCAGCTGGGGATTGGCGGCATCCCCAATGCGCTTTTGAAATTCTTAAACAAGAAAAAAGACTTAGGAATCCACTCAGAGATGATTGCCGATGGTGTCGTCGATCTTATTGAAGACGGCGTTGTCACCAACAAAGCAAAGACCATTCATCCCGGGAAATCTATCGTTACCTTCCTCATGGGAACCAAAAAACTCTATGATTTTGCGCACAATAACCCCATGATCGAGTTATATCCCGTAGAGTATGTGAACGACCCTTACATTATCCGGCAGAATCACAAAATGGTTTCCATCAATTCTTGCGTTCAAGTTGACCTCATGGGTCAAGTCGCTTCCACAACGATTGGTTACAAGCAAATTAGCGGCGTAGGCGGTCAGGTTGATTTTGTGCGTGGAGCCGCTATGGGTAAAGAAGGCAAGTCCATTATCGCCATGCCTTCCACAAATAAAGGTAAAACATCTAAAATTGTCCCCATTCTGGATGAAGGGGCAGCAGTAACTACGAATCGTTACGATGTACAGTATATCATTACCGAATACGGCATTGCGGATTTGCGGGGCAAAACTTTGAACGACCGGGGCAAGGCATTGATTGAGATTGCCCATCCTGATTTCCGGGATCAGCTAAGGGAGGTTTGGGAAAGAAGATACATTTATAAAGAGACAAACAAAACGGAAGGTGCGTAATAGAGCAGCGTTCAACAGTGGTAAATATATCACAAATGAGGTAATACAAGTGAAAAATATTATTTTTGAAAAAAACGAAGGTTATTCTCTTTTAACAATCAACCGACCGGCGGTATTGAACACCTTGAATACCGAAGTGCTCCAAGAGCTTCAAGAGGTATTGTCTTCTTTATTGGCACTGGGCGACGGCACGCCTTTGATTGTAACAGGTGCCGGGGAAAAATCTTTTGTAGCGGGGGCGGATATTGAGGAAATGAGAAATAAAACCCCGGGGGAAGCACGTGAATTTGCGTCGCTGGGACATACCGTCATACGCTTGCTTGAAAAGCTTCCCCAACCGGTAATTGCCGCGGTAAATGGTTTTGCCCTAGGCGGCGGCTGTGAATTGGCCTTAGCTTGTGATATACGGTATTGTTCAGAAAATGCCCGGTTTGGTCAGCCGGAAGTTTCCTTGGGGATCACGCCTGGTTTCGGCGGCAGTCAGCTTCTCCCCAGAATTGTGGGTAAGGCAAAGGCTGCAGAGTTACTGTATACGGGGGCGGTCATTGATGCGCGGGAAGCTGCCCAAATCGGTTTGGTGAACCTGGTTTTACCCACAAATGAAGTCTTAATGGCCACGGCTATCAACACTGCTCAAGTCATTGCCAAAAACAGCTCTTACGCTGTATCCCTGTCAAAGAACGCAATGAACCGGGGCTTATCCTTGGAATTGAGTTCCGGATTAGCGATCGAAGCTGATTGCTTTGCACTTTGTTTTGGCCACGGAGAGCAACAGACACGGATGAATGCTTTTATCGCCAAAAAGAAGAAATAGGGGCTTCGCGCATCTGTGTAAATGCTTACACGATCGAGATGATAAGAAGAAAGGATATTGATTATGAAGGAAATTGTTATCGCTAGCGCGATTAGAAGTGCCATCGGCAGTTTTGGCGGCAGTTTGAAAGACGTAACCGCCGTGGACCTTGGGGCCGCGGTCATAAAGGAAGCAATCAACAGAGCGGGTATTCATGAATCCCAAGTTGCCGAAGTGATTATGGGTAATGTACTCCAAGCCGGGTTAGGGCAAAACCCGGCCCGCCAAGCAGCTCTCAAAGCGGGCTTGCCCAGGGAAACCGGGGCTTGGACAGTTAATAAGGTTTGCGGTTCCGGGCTAAAAGCCGTTGCCTTGGCTGCCCAGAGCATCATTGCGGAGGAAAACGAGATCGTCGTGGCCGGCGGCATGGAGAATATGTCCCGGGCCCCCTATGTCTCAGACAATATGCGCTGGGGGTCAAGGATGGGAGACACTACCGTGACCGACGCCATGATCAAAGATGGGCTTTGGTGCGCGATCAATCAATATCATATGGGCGTTACGGCGGAAAATGTAGCCGAGAAATACCATATTACCCGTGAACAGCAAGATGAGTTTTCCGTACAAAGCCAGAAAAGAGCAAATTCGGCCATTGAGGATGGCGTTTTTAAAGAGGAGATCGTCCCCATCGTGATTCCGCAAAGGAAGGGAGAGCCGATCATTTTTGATACCGATGAATTTCCCCGCAAAGGAACTACCATAGAAGTTCTGGCAAAACTCCGCCCGGCTTTTCAGAAAGCAGGCACCGTTACTGCGGGCAATGCTTCCGGAATCAACGACGGCGCCGCCGCCGTGGTACTTATGTCCAAAGAAAAGGCACAAGCGCTTGGCATCCAGCCTTTGGCAACGATCGTTGCCAGCGCTTTTGCCGGTGTGGATCCGGCAGTGATGGGCACAGGACCGATACCGTCGGTCCAAAAATGCTTGGAAAAGGCAGGCATGACTTTGGCGGATATTGATGTGATCGAAGCCAATGAAGCTTTTGCAGCGCAAAGTTTGGCAGTTGCCCAAGAACTGAATTTCCCACCAAACAAGGTCAATCATCATGGGGGCGCACTTGCCTTGGGGCATCCCATCGGTGCGAGCGGTGCCCGGATTTTAGTGACCCTTCTCTATGAAATGAAACGGATGGGAGCTCAAACGGGTCTCGCCACACTTTGTATTGGCGGTGGCCAAGGTATCGCGATGATCGTCAAGAGGGACTAAGCTTTTTCACAGAATACTCCGCAAGATCGCATCATTAGTCAACAAAGTATCCCAGGAAGGTAGTATCCCTATAGAGAAACAATAAAATTTTAAGGAAGGGAGGTATGTTGCCTAGTAAACATGACTGCAAACGAGAAAGAAAAAGGAGGTGTATGCTTTTATAGTATCGTGTAAATAACCACCGCTGCAGCAATGTTTTAGACTGAAAAAGGATTATTTACTATTTTGCCAGACCATTGATAACTTGGGAGCAGTAATCATGCTGAACAAAGAAAGAAGAAGAATGGAGGTATACTATGCATCCGGAAGAAAAACGAGACTGGCAAATCTTTGCAGGTCCCCTTTGTTACACCTTTGGATTCTATATTATTATGTATATCGTATTGAGCCTGATTCCGACTGATAGTTTTGGGTCTATGGGAGCGCTTGGCATTCCGGTGATGACTTGGCTCTGCGTGTTTTTGCCGTTTGCTATTTCTTGTGTGGCTCCGGTAATTATTTCCTGGCTCTGCGTAAGAGCGATGCCCGAAGAAGATGCGAAAAATTAATTTGCAGATTACAACACAGTTGGTTTTTCTTCGTTTTTTCTTAATTTAATGTAAGAAGGGACTGATGACATGTCAAATACTTCGATATACGTTGTTATGTTGGTTTTGTACGTAGCCGCGTTAATTGTGATTGGCTACGTAGCGCACCGGCAAACAAGACACGCGGGTGATTTCATGGTCGGCGGCCATCGGATGGGTTACGTTCTTACCCTTTGTGCCTTTGCCGCTACTTGGGTTAGCGCCAGTTCCATGATTGGTGGTCCCGGGTTTCTTTTCCGATACGGCTACTCCTATTTGATTTACTCTCCCTTTGCCTGGTTTGTCGGTTCGGCCGTCGTTCTGATTCCTATTGGTTACAAAATACGGCGTGTTCCGCTGACGACGATCCCGGAATTCTTTGTAAAGCGTTTCAATTCTCCCGCTTTGGAATTACTTATGGGCTGTATTATGCTGATCGTCTTCACTCTGTTCGCTGTGATTCAGATGAAAGGGTTTGCCATTATCATGGCGAACATGTTAGGCATTCCTTATTCAATGGGTGTTTTGTTCGTAGCATTAATGGTTCTTTATACAGCCATATTAGGTTTCCGCAGCGTTGCTTTGACAGACGTACTGAATTTCTCTCTTTTGACCATCGGTGTTTTGGTTGGCGCGTTCTGTATCCTGAAACTCACAGGTGGCTTTACAGCCATTAATGAAGCGGCCGCGTTGATTAGTACCGCTCCGTTGGCAGGTGGCGCCGAAACGGTGAAAGGTTCCTTGCTCCATCCCACGGCAATGAATACATTTACACCCTTCTTCCTGTTTGGTATCTTCCTGGCAAATGGAGTTGGCGGTGGGGCGAATCCGCAGTATGCCATCCGTGCTGTTGCCGCAAAGAACAATAAAACCGCAGTTATGATGGCGGGTTTTGCTGTTCTGATGATGTTCGTTGTTTATTTTTCCAGCGCCTTCGTGGGCATGGGCGCCCGCGTGCTCATCCCCACGCTGCCTGTCGGAACTGACCAAGACTGGATCTATCCGCTTCTGGCGGTTCAGTACTTCTCTCCTTTCCTCGGCAGTATTATCATGGTTGGGATAGCCGCTGCGGCAATTTCTTCGGCCAATGCCCAGATTCTCCTTGTGGCAACTGCTGCGATTTACGATGTTTATCGCGTCGCCACAAAGCGCACGCTGACCGGTAAGAAATTGGTGTTAGCTACTCGTATCGCTGCCCTGGTTGCAGGGGGTATCGCGATGATTATCAGCCTGAATCCGCCGGAACTGGTGATTGTTCTGTTGGCGTATATTTATGGCATCAACGCATCAACCATATTCGCGCCCTTATGGCTCGGTCTGTTCTGGAAACGTGCGACAAAAGAGGGGGCTTTTGCTGGGATGGTCACAGGCGGACTTGTCTACTTCTTTTGGGATTTTTTCATTGGCCAGAAACCTATCCATCCGGTTATCTTGGGTCTGGGCATTTCGGTTATCGTCATGATCGTGGTGTCTAAGCTGACCAAGCCCACAGAGCTCAAATACCTTTTGCCCTATTTCCCCTTCCTACGTGATACTGCAACGAAAGAAGAACTGGCAGAAGCTAAAGGTACACCTTTTATTGATGGCGCTACCGGCGAAGCGATTGGGGCTAGTGTACCGAATTAATGACGATAAATAGCAACTTGCTGTCTTTCTGAAAAATGCCCCTGTTTTTGTGTTGTCACCGGGGAGGGCATTCCAAGTATTGTCCGCCCCGGCGGCAACAATGTATTCAACAAGCGGTGCTTCGTTAGTTTGCACTGCCTCGGCCGTTACTCATGAGGTAATGGACATGGCAGGTATGGTGGACTACTTTGTCAAGACAATTTTTTGACCCTGTTTAAGGTGTATTCACACCACCTTTCGCTCCTTGATAATTGTATATAATTGTAAGTTTATTTAAAAACGTATTGGTAATTCCGTTAATTATTTCCACTGGATTAGATATTATGTCAAGGGTCGGCTTTGCCGACAGCGAAGCTGCTTGCCCTTGACATGTTGATCAGCAAGACCCTTTTGTTTCCGGTCTGTTCATAACAGACCGGTTGCCTCCCGGCGAGGGCGGGGTGGTTTGGAGGGGCAGAGCCCTTCCAGGGTTTTAAGAAGTCATTTTTTAAAGTAAACTTCTGCCGGAGTAAGTTCCTTCAATGCTTGGTGTGGCCGGTATGTGTTGTAGCTTTCAAGATATCTTCCAATACCATACCTGGCTTCTCTAGGGCTTGCATAATCATTAATATATATTTCTTGGTACTTAACAGATCTCCATAATCGTTCTGTGAAAATGTTATCTAATGCCCGGCCTCTTCCGTCCATGCTAATTTGGATGCTACTATTTATCAGCGTATCTATATATCGTCTGGATGTAAATTGGCTACCCTGATCGCTATTGGCAATTACAGGTTTTCCGATTTTTAGACCTGCTTCCAATGCGGAAAGAACAAAATCAACTTCAAGGTTATCACTTAATTCCCATGAAACCACGTAACGTGAATACCAGTCCAGAAATGCTACAAGGTAAAGCCAGCCGCGTCGTAAGCGGACATAGGTAATATCAGTTCCCCAAATATGGTTTGGATAACTGGCGGTAATATTTCTAAGTAGGTATGGATAAACCTTATGTTCATGGTTTCTTTTGCTGAGGTTAGGACCAGGATGTATTGCAACCAAGCCCATTTCACGCATATATTTTTGAACCGTTGACCGACTAACCAAGTGTCCCTCTCGTTTTAAGACCGTCGTAATACTTCTCGAACCGAAATAGGGTGATTTAGTATAAATTTCGTCAATGGCATGCTTAAGCCGAATTTCCTCTTCTGATGGTGGAACTGGTTTATAGTAAAGACTGCTCCGATTGAGAGAAAGCATTTGAGCTTGCACAAAAACGGACATTTCGGGATCGTCAAAATCTACAAGGGCAATCCGTTCACTTCTTGGCAGGGTCGATCCCAGATTTTTTTTTAAGCCAATTGAATTGGGCGGTGACCTCTCCAAGCTGGGTATACAGATCTTGCACTTGCTTTTTTAGATCTTCTTTTTCGTCATCCTTCCTGCGTCCATCTGCAAGTATCTGAGGGAGCCCTTCAATTGCTTCTTTCTTCCAACTAGACAGCTGATTTGGATGTACTTCATATTCGGCAGCAAGCTGGGATATGGATTTTTCTTCCTTTAGAATTTCCAGTACAACCTTGGCTTTAAATTCTCCTGTAAATGTTTTTCGCATACCTCATTATACACTTTAAATCAGGCTGTTTTGTTGTCTAGTTTTCTTAGTCCATTATAAGGAGTCGACTTTTCCGAGGCTGTTGCTGTCTTCCGGTAAATTCTTCAAGAATATCGAAGTAATAGGTGTAAATTATGGATAAAAGATTCTTTTTAGATAAACGAGTACGTATCCTTTTACCAGTGTTTTGTTTCGTCATGGGATGTATCATGATCGTCTTTCTCATGGACAAACGAAGCGGAGGAGAAGTTATTCCTGAAGAAACCGTTTCAGGGAGTATTGTTACAGAACCGTTTTCCGCAATAGAAATGCAAAATGATGTAGCCGATATTAACATCCTTTACGGGAATGAATACAGTGTTGGCTATACTACATATGAGCATCCTATTTGTACAATTAAGGAAGGAAAATTAGTAATTGCCAATACTGTAGAAGGTGGCTTCGTTGCTGATGTGGGGAAGATCCTATCTGACATTCACATCACGATTACCGTACCTCAAGATGTAATTTTGGACAGCATTGTCATTGATTCGAAAATCGGGAAAATTAAAGTGGATTCCATGAACGCACAGCAGATTACGGTTAATGGGGAAATGGGATTGATTCACATGCCAAATATAATTTGCACCGGCCTCAATGTAGAAAATAAGGCGGGCGATGTAGTGGTTAGCGGAGTTGTGGATGGCAATATTGATATTTGGCTGCAAACAGGAAACATCAGCTTAAATCTCCCGAAATCACAGGAGAAATATATTGCTACTCTCGGTTCGGGTTTAGGTAATGTGATATTAAATGATAAATCTGTTTCCGTCGTAAAAAGACAGGGTGACGGTCCTTATCAGATGATCGCCCAGGTAAATATTGGAGATGTTGTGATAAAGATGGATTAGTGATCCGCCTTTTGAATGAGTTGGTTTATAGAGACGGCGGCAGTGCACTGGCATAGATATGCCCTATGTATCATCGCAGAGCTACTTTCCTTTTCCTTAGCCGGATATCATACCGTATTCATCGGTGATAAAAACCGTATCGTAAAATCGGCATGGATCTAGTCAAAAGTAGTCAGAATAATAAGCATTTAAGCCTTGAAACCTGCGGATTACAACCATAGTAATTCCACAGGTTTCAATATGAAGTTACTGCTTCCCAGCCTTCTTATTTGCTTCGATTTTAGCCTGTGATGTATTTCTTTGTTTTCTATTGACAATTATTTTGGGGTGGCCTAAAATAAAACAGATAAAAACTATCAGAATAATAATGATTACTCGGGAGACTTCTTATTTTTTTACATCTAAACATACTAAAATGATAGGATTAATAAATAACATGCGAAAATAAAATCAAGGAGTTGATGCTTGGGTTGACGGTGTGTCTAGCTGTTTAACCGGAGCTGAGTCATAGATGAACTTTTGGGGATTTGGACAGCAGACAAAAAGTATTCAGTAGCTTGCGCTTTTTAGGGCATCCGGATGGAAACGAGGAAAACGTGGGTTGCCTGTAAATTTTAGAGATAAGGAGGTTTTTAACGGATGAAAATTTTGATAAACGGAAAAGAAGTGATCTTGGAAAAAGAAATCACGGTAGCGGAAATGCTCCATGCTCAGAATGTGGAAATGCAGGAGTATGTAACCGTGCAGATCAATGATGAAATAATCGATCGGGAGGACTTCGAAACACTCACTGTTCGGGAAAATGACATTGTGGAATTTCTCTATTTCATGGGAGGAGGCGCTTTATGAGCTTCACCAATGAACAGTTGGAACGGTACTCCCGGCATATCATCCTAAAAGAAGTGGGGGCAAAGGGGCAGAAAAGACTTCTCAATGGCAAAGTATTAATCATCGGCGCCGGAGGACTGGGCGCTCCTGCGGCCATGTTCCTTGCTGCTGCCGGAATCGGCACCATTGGCCTGGTTGACTTCGACGCCGTGGAGTTATCCAATCTCCAAAGGCAGATTATTCACTTCACAAAAGATGTGGGAAAGTATAAGGTGATTTCCGGAGAAGAGACCATCCATGAGATGAATCCGGATGTGGAAGTGGTGGGATACCGGGAATGGGTTAGTTCCAGCAATATCACCGGCATCATCAAAGACAGGGATTATGATTTCATTATCGATGGAACGGACAATTTTCCAGCCAAATTCCTCATTAATGATGCCTGTGTTCTCAACAAAAAGCCTTTTTCCCATGCGGGAATCATCCGGTTTTCCGGACAAACCATGACCTATGTCCCGGGCCAGGGACCCTGCTATCGCTGTATCTTTAAAAACCCTCCTCCTCCGGAGGCAGTACCTACGTGCAAGCAGGCGGGCGTTTTAGGTGTGATGGGGGGCGTCATGGGTACCATTCAGGCCACGGAAGCAATAAAATATCTGCTTGGCCTGGGAGAACTGCTTACGGGACACCTGCTCACTTATGATGCCCTGCACATGAATTTCCGCAAGGTGAAATTGTCCCATCACAAAAAATGTCAGGTTTGTGGGGAGAATCCCACGATTCGGGAACTGATTGATTATGAGCAGGCGGTTTGCGAAGTAAAAAAATAAGTAAAGCCTTGATAGGGCGATTTTCACAGAGACAGAAGGTGAGAAAAATGCTTGTTTTACGGAAAGGCCAGTTTGAAGAAATAGTGCATCATGCACGGAAAGCTTTACCCAATGAAGCCTGTGGGCTCCTGGCAGGTCAGTTGGCTGATGATAAAAGGGTAGTGGAAAAAGTCTATCTGCTGACGAATGTCGACAACAGTCCGGTGCATTTTTCCATGGACCCAAAAGAGCAGTTCCATGCCATAAAGGATATCCGCAGCAACGGCTGGGTGCTGTTGGGGAATTTTCACAGCCATCCTGAATCGCCGTCAAGGCCTTCTGATGAGGATAAACGCTTAGCCTTTGATCCGGTGGCCAGTTACCTGATCCTATCTCTGATGCATCAGGATCATCCTGTATTGAAAAGTTTCCGGATCCAAGACAGAGAAGTGAGCGAAGAAAAGATCGTTTTTGCCTAACAGGAAAAGGAAAGGGGAGAGAGCATAAAAAATGGTCCAAGTTGATTATCAAGAATTGAAAAAGGGCGGCTTTATGAAACAAGTGCAAAAAGACCGCTTTTCATTAAGGTTAAGAGTGGCAGGCGGGCAACTGCAGGCAGCCCAATTAAAAAAAGTTTATCAGGTCGCGGAAAAGTATGGACAGGGATATGTGCACATGACCTCAAGACAAAGTATGGAAATACCCTTTATTAAGTTAGCGGATGTGGAGACCGTTAAAAAGGAACTGGCAGAGGCCGGTTTGCAGCCGGGGGCTTGCGGACCGAGGGTGCGAACGATCACAGCCTGCCAGGGGTGCGCCATTTGCCCCAGCGGACTGATTGACACCACCGCATTGGCAAAAGAATGCGACCAAAGGTATTATGCCAGAGACCTGCCCCATAAGTTTAAGCTTGGCATCACCGGGTGCCGAAACAATTGCCTGAAAGCGGAAGAGAATGACCTGGGGATAAAAGGCGGTCTGATGCCGCAGTGGCTGGAAGATAAATGCACCTATTGCGGGTTGTGTGAAGCTGTTTGTCCCACCAAGGCGATAAAAATAGAGCATCAGGAGCAAACATTGGCTTTTGACGGGCAATTGTGCAATGCCTGCGGCAGGTGTGTTCAGTCTTGCCCGGGGGAAGCGTGGGAAGGCAGAAGGGGATTTATCCTCTATTTTGGGGGAGTGTTTGGAAATAGGATTGCCATCGGAAAACAGCGGCTTCCTATTCTATTTGATCAGGAAAAAGTACACACGGTCATCGAAACAACCCTCCAATTCGTCCGGAAACATGGAAAACCGGGGGAAAGATTTGCCGGTACTCTGGACAGGGTTGGCTGGGACCGGCTTGAGGATGAATTGAAAGAGGCAATAAAATAGACAATGGGCAATGTACAAAATGCCCAGGGTCGCCCAAATTGCCAAAGTATCAAGGGATAAAGGAGAATGAAGATGAGTGAAATGAAGGCAAACGCCTATGTAGATATCACCGATGTAGTCTGTCCGGTCACCTTTGTGAAAGCAAAAGTAGCCATTGAGGAGCTGGAGGATGGACAGATTCTGGAAATCAAAATGAATGAGGGCGAGCCCATCCGGAATGTGCCCAGAAGCTTTAAGGAGGAAAACCACCGGGTTTTACGGGTCGCCGACAATGGGGATGGCACCTTTACCGTTTTTGTAGAAAAGGGTGGATTGTCACACGGTATTTAATACTTAAAGATGCGGTCAAGCTCCACGGATAGTCCCGTGAAAATGTAGGATGGGGCGGTTTCGTGCTTCCGGTACGTAGTATGGTTACGGATGTCTTTATCTTCAAAAAGGTAAATGGTAACTTCCTTGTTGAGGGGGTTGACAATCCAGTACTCCCGCACACCGCAGGACATGTAAAGGTCCAGCTTTTTGATCAAATCCTTGCTTCGGGTACCCTCGGAGAGAATCTCCACCACCAGGGACGGCACGCCCTGGTAATAGTCGTTTTTGTCCAGCTTTTCCGCCAGATCGCAGATGACCATGATATCGGGCTGGACCACATTGATATTCTCTGCGTTTCTTTTCAGGGTAATATCATAAGGGGCGACCAGGGGCGTACAATCTTTCCCCTGAAACCAATTGTAAAAAATAACAAACAGTTCGGTCAATGCGATCTGATGGGCGGTTTTAGGTGAAGCCAGAAAGTATATTTCACCGTCAATGTATTCGTATCTTTCCTCGTTATCTTTTGTCAGCTCCAGAAACTCTTCATAGGAAGCTTTTCGGCCCCCGTAACCGTATGCTTCCGCTTTTTCCATCACCGTTCCGGGCGTTTCGCCGAAGTCTGAAAGGGGATCTTTTAGGGCCGATAGTCTTGCTATTTCCCTGCCGTTTCTGGTAATGATGATATCTTCCTGGGCTGCCAGCATCAGATATTTGCCAAAATTGTTCTGCACTTCCGTTGAGTTGACGATCATGGAAACACACACTCCTTTCTAGCTAATTTAGCTAAACTAGCTAAATTAATTATATTTCATGGTGTGATCGGCGTCAACAACGATCCTGCCCGGCAACCACTTAAAAAATGCGCATCAATGAGCAAGATCACAAAACAATGATGTTTATTTACTTAAAAAGCATCTGGAGGCCCAAACCGGGGAAATCAGATGTTTTTTGCTATTTGTTAAGTTCCGATGGGGAGAATATAATAAAATGTACTATTCAAGTACAAAAGTACAAAAATTTGTGCAATATTGGAAAGGTTGAAGGATATGGCAACCCAAAGTCAGAGGAAACTGGAAAGATTGCTGGAAAAAGCGGAGGCGTTATTTTGGAAATATGGTTATAATGGCGTATCGGTCGACCAAATTGCCCATGAGGCCGGTATCAGCAAGATGACCGTCTATAAACACTTTCCGTCCAAGGAAGACCTTTTTATCGAGGTTTTGATGAAGTATTCCATGGTCCATACAAATAAAATTATGGAAATAATTGGCCAAAATTATCACACCTTTGACAAAGTAGAATGTTTGTATACCTATATCTTGCAAATCTCAAGACAAACTCCGGCCATTCTTTCCAAAGATATTATGGAGCGGCCTAATGTACTGGCTAAGTTGATGCCCTTTAAGGAACAGAAGACACTGGAGATGTGGCGCTATATTTTAGAGGATGGGATCCGAAAAGGGGAAATCCGGCCTTTGGATGTGGAGTTTGTGTCAAACCTATTGCTGCACTTGCCCACCGCTTTTGCTGTGAAGAGAGATTATTACATGGACGAAAGCAAGAGATTGAAAATGTTAAATAGTTTCTTCGATTTTCTCAAATACGGTTTACTAGGAAGTATCGAGAGTCCTCAACAGCTAAAGAAAGAGGAGGGGGCGGAAGATGAAAAATAATATTCTGATGCTGATCGAAAATTTGAGTAAAAACTATCAAATGGGGGAAGTTTCTGTGCAGGCCCTGGAAGGCGCCAGCTTCGAATTATATGACGGAGAATTTGTGGTGATCCTTGGCCCCAGCGGTTCCGGAAAGAGTACCCTTCTAAATATTCTGGGGGGCATGGATTTGCCCTCAGAGGGACGGGTTTTGGTCAAGGGTGAGGAGATTACGAAATACAATGATCAAAAACTAACCGCATACAGGCGGGATAAGGTAGGTTTCGTCTTTCAGTTTTATAACCTGATGGCAAATCTGACTGCCCGGGAAAACGTAGAGCTGGCCACTGAACTGTGTCAAGAGGCCTTGAATATCGATGAAATCATGGAGGCGGTAGGGCTCAGCGACCGGAAGGACCATTTCCCTTCTCAAATGAGTGGCGGTGAACAGCAGCGGGTGGCCATTGCCCGGGCGGTGGCAAAAAATCCCCTTCTGCTTCTCTGTGACGAACCGACAGGTGCCCTGGATTATCAGACGGGAATTATGATTTTGGCATTGCTCCGTAAAATCAACCAGACCTTTCATAAAACGGTGGTGATCATCACCCATAATATGGCCATTGGAGATATGGCGGACCGGGTGATTAAAATGAGAAGCGGCAGGATCGTCGAAATCAGAGAAAACCAAAATCCCATTCCTCCGGAAAGGATTGAGTGGTAATGAAGAAGCTGGATATTCGTCTGATCCGGACGATCAGGCAATCCAAAGGTCAGTTTATTTCCGTTGCGGTGATCGTGGCCGTTGCTTTGTGCATTTATATGTTATTTAATATGTGCGCCGTTAACTTGAAGAATGCCATCAGTAATTATTACGACCTGACCAATTTTAATGACATTCATGTACAGCTGGTGAAAATTCCCCAAGGAGCCATCGATGCGCTGAAAGGAATCGATGGCATCAAAGAGGTGCAGGGACGGGTCAGCATAGATGTGCCTCTCCGGGTAAAGAATGCGGATGAAAAGGTCAATATCCGCATCATTTCTCTGCCCAAGGATGAAGAAAAGATTAATAGGCTCTATTGGCTGGGCAGCCATCGGGCCCAAATCGGCAATGACAATGTGGTTTTATTGGAGCAGTTTGCTAAAGCGAGAAATATTAAACCCGGCGACACGATTTCACCCTTTATTAACGGCCGGGTGCATCAATTGACTGTCTCCGGCATTGCCGCCAGTGCGGAATTTGTTTATTTAATGGAAAATGAACAGTCCCTTCTGCCTGCCCCGGAGAAATTTGGTGTGGCTTATGTAAGTGAGGAATTCGCCCAGTCGGTTTCCGGGTATCAGGGCAGCTATAATGAGCTGCTTATGACCGTGAATGATCCGGGTAAAATTGACGATATTGTAGACAGCGTGGAAAAGAAGCTGGATAAATATGGTGTGAAAAGAATTATTAAAAGGGAAGATCAATTAAGTAATCAAATGTTGACCCAAGAAGTGGACGGTATAGAGAAGATGGCTAAAACCATTCCGGTCTTATTTCTCCTGGTTGCCGCCCTCATTATTTTTATCATGCTTTCCAGGATTGTGCAAAACGACAGGATGGGGATCGGTGTTTTAAAAGCCCTCGGGTACGGCAACAGGAGCATTCTTTCCCACTATACCAAATATGCCCTGGCCATTGGCATCCTGGGGTCAATCGTAGGCATCGGGGGCGGCATCCTTCTTTCCGGACCGATGATCCAGGTCTATGCGCTGTATTTCAATATTCCGATCATGAAGAGTGAGATCTATTATTTTTATATGGTAAACGCCTTTTTATTGACGGCCATTTTTTGCATGACGGCAGGAATTTTGGGTGCCCGGCCCGTGCTGCGGATCATGCCGGCGGATTCCATGCGGCCGGAAGCGCCCAAATCGGGTAAACGCATTATGCTGGAAAAGATTGATATTATTTGGCGGCACCTTTCCTTCAGTTGGAAAATGGTGATTAGAAATGCCCTGAGAACGAAAGGGAGGTTTGCCTTTTTAGTCCTGGGACTCGCTTTGTCTTATGCGATCAATACCGTACCTCTCTTTGAGGCAGAGGTTTTCCCGCAAATGTTTACCGTGCAATACGGGGAATATCAAAAAATGGACTATAATATTGAATTCAACCAGCCTCTGAATAAGAGAGTGATCAATGAGATCAGTCACCTGATTCAGGCAAGTAAGGTCGAACCAAAATTAGAGTATCCTTTTGAATTAAAAAACGGATGGCGTAAGAAAACGGTCAGTATTATTGGGATACCCAGGAATACTTCCTTTTATAAATTTGAAGATGAAAATAATCGGGAAGTGAAGCTTCCAGAAAAGGGATTCTTTATTGGGGAGGGCTTGGCGAAAACGCTTAAGGTCAACCGGGGGGATAAGATTACCATTAAAAATTTTGTGCCGGGGAAAGAGGATCTGGAACTAAAAGTAAGCGGTATCGTCAAGCAGTATCTGGGTGCTAACGCTTATATGGACCTGGAGGCTATGGAAGAATTGTTGGTGGATAAAGAAATGATTACAGGCGTTTCCCTTGCCTCTCAGGATGATGTGAAAGAAAAGCTAAAGGATGTGAAAAATATTGGTTCGATCAATTCGCTCAACGATATGAAAAACGCATTCCTGGAGTATATGGATATGATGATTATCAGCACCAGGTTATATTTGCTGTTCGGAGGATTATTAGGTTTTGCCATCATCTATAATTCTACAGTGATCAGTATCTCTGAACGCAGTATGGAGTTTGCCTCCCTGCGGGTGATGGGTTTTGATAAAAAAGATGTTTACCGGCTGGTAAGCAAAGAAAATTTCCTGATGACAGGTTTTGCCCTGCTCTTGGGCGTTCCGCTCGGTATCGGCATGATTAAGGGTATTGTGAATTCCTTCAGTACAGACATGATGACCTTTCCCATGATGCTGACCCCTAAGACATTTATTTATGCCGCATTATCTACTTTTCTTTTTGTCATTATTGCCCAACTGGCTGCGCGGAAAAAGATTTACCGGCTAAACTTTATTGATGCCCTAAAAAGCCGTATTTCATAAGGAGGAAAGTAAAATGATCATGAAAAAGAAAAAAAGAATGATTTGGATCGGAACTGCCATATTATTAGCGGTGGTGGGATATTACGGGGTGATGTCCGGTAGTCAAGCCGTAAAGGTAGATACAGGCACGGTGAGCAGCGGTGATATTGACGAATATGTGGCAGAAACGGCAGTGGTGCAGATGGCGGACCATACTTCGGTATATGCAGAGGAAGGAGGCCGCATCATAGAAGTTATGGCTGAGGTAGGCGATACCGTCAAAAAGGGAGAGGTGCTGGCCCGATTGGATGACAGGGAAGTGGACCTGCAAATACAGGCTTTGGAGGCCAAAAAACAATCGGCCGTAGCCCAGTATCAGGAAGCAAAAGAGCCGGCGGACCAAGAAGAGATTAATAAGTTGAAGGCACAGCTGCAGTCTGCGCAGGTTTCCTATAACGAGGCCAAAAGGGTTGCGGAGAATAATAAGGCTTTATACGAAAGCGGCGCCATCAGTTTGGATGCTTATCAGGATTCACTTACTCAGCTTGCTGCGGAGAAATCCGGCCTGGAAACAGCAAGGAGCGATTTGGCCGTGGCGCAAAAAGGCGCTTCCGCAAACGTGAGGGAGCAATATGAGGGGCAAATTGGGGAGATTGAGGCCCAGATCGGTCTATTACAAAAGCAAAGCAATGATTTAACGATTAAAGCACCCATGGATGGTGTCGTGATGGCAAAAGAAATTGAACCGGGCAGCTTCGTCCAGCCGGGCACCCTGCTCTTTGAGATGGGCGATCAAAAGGGCATTTTCCTGGAAAGTGATATTTTAGCCGATGAAATCGCCGATGTGAAGCAAGGCGCAACAGTGTTCATGGAGAATGAAGATTTAGGCATCAAAGACGGCAAAGGCACGGTACGAAAAATCTATCCCAAAGCCTTTAGCAAAACGTCAGAGCTGGGTATTGAGCAAAAGAGGGTGAAGGTAGAAATTGCTTTTGCCAACAATATGGAAATTTTAAAGCCCGGATATGAATTAGATATTAAAATCATCACGCAAAGCAAGAAAGATACCTTACTCATTGATGAGAATGCCGTTTTTGAATATCAAGGCAAAGATCACGTTTTTGCGATAGAAAATGGCAGAGCAAAGCTCAGGGCCATCGAAAAGGGCATCGAGAGCGATGAAAAAGTTGAAGTACTCAAAGGACTAAAAGAGGGGGAAAAAATTATTCTCTCTCCGGATGAAAAAATCGAAGATGGCACAAAAGTGAAATAATATTTTTGTTTGAAGGTATGGTTCCACGTGCTTACTTACAGACACCCAACGTCACCCTAGACCTTCGTGGAGCAGGAACGGACTCCCATTCGGCCTCCAGCGGGCACAGGTTAAATTTGCGACATCCGTGTCTCAGTTGCCGACCCACTGCGTCCTGCAGTGGGACCCGCTGTCGACCTCATGCTCATCTCGTTCTGCTTGCCGCTTGGATTAGTCGGAAAGGGGACACACCTGCTGAAGCTGTGGTCTGACTTAAGAGACAGGAATGTCCCCAATAATGGTTCCTTATGGATATCAGCAAGTAAGCTCAAAAATAGTAAGCCAGATGCTGACTTCTTGAAAAAGCGAAACCCTGAATCCCGAAAAAAGCCCGCTAGGGCTTTTTTATCATATTTCATTTTATTTATGTAAAAAATAAATCTGGTCCGGAAACAAAATGCTGACGCCAGGGAGTTGTTTACATGGGAATTGACATTCAGGGAGTGTACAAAAGCTACAGGAACGGCGACCAGATCACAGAGGTATTGCAAGATGTGACACTGCAGGTTAAGGACGGGGAGTTTCTGGCTATGATCGGTCCATCCGGGTCGGGTAAATCTACCTTGATGAATATTATCGGCTGCCTCGACCGGCCGACAAAGGGCAATTACTACCTGGCCGGTGAGGATACGGGAAAATTAAACGACAGAAAACTGGCTGCCATCAGAAACCGGCACATTGGCTTTGTTTTTCAATCCTTTAACCTGCTGCCCCAATATACTGCGCTGGAAAATGTAGAACTGGCCGGACTTTACAGTAACGATTCTCCTAAAGCTGTACGGGAAAGGGCGAAACAGGCATTGATCGCACTAAGCATGGAAGACCGCATGAAATATAGGCCAAGCCAGTTATCCGGCGGTCAAAAACAGCGGGTTGCCATTGCCCGGGCGATCATCAATTCTCCTTCCATGATCCTGGCTGATGAGCCTACGGGAAGTTTGGATTCCAAAACCGGCAGGGAAGTTCTGGATATCTTCCGGCAACTGAATCAGGAGGGAAAAACAATTATGATCGTGACCCATGATTTAGGGATCGCCCACGAAGCAAAGAGGATCGTTAATATTAACGACGGCGTGGTCAGGGAGGCATAAAAAATGAGGGTGCGCGAGAGCTTCCGCAGTAGTTTTAAGTCTTTGTTTCATAACAAATTACGCAGTTTTTTAACCATGCTGGGCATTATTATCGGTATTTTTTCCGTCATCATGCTTACTTCCATCGGAGAAGGGATTAAGGCTCAAGTCACTTCACAGGTAGAGTCCTTGGGTGCCAACCTGTTATATGTCTTTCCGGGCAAAGTCGACATGGAAATGAAAACGGGGGAAAGCAAGCTGGGCGTTCGTCAAGGAAGTACCGGACAAGGGCAAAATACATTAACCTATGAGGATGTTCTGAGACTGAAGGGCAAAAAAGGAATTGCGGGAGTTACCTGCATCTATCCCGGAGTGGACTGGCTTGATGACCTGAAGATATATGTTTCTACCACCGGTGTTGATGAAGATCACAGCAAGATTCATCAATTCCGTTTCCAATTCGGCCGGTTTTTTACCAAGAGCGAACGGGAAAAAAAAGAGCGGGTAGCGGTGATCGGTGCGCAAGCGAATAAAGAACTGTTTCATGGGAAGAATTCTGTGGGCAAAACCTTTCAGCTCAATGGAAAGGATTATCAGGTCGTAGGGGTGCTGCGCTATGAAAAGCCGGAAAACATGGGACCCCAGGGAGAAGATTTAAATGTAAAAATATATCTTCCCGTGACAGAAATGCTGGACCGATCTAAAGAGAAAAAGGTCAGCCAGATCACGGTCAAAGCGGTATCCGCCGAGGAAGTGGGCAGAGCCGAAAAAACAGTGAAAGACATCCTGTTACAGCACCACCGGGAGATCGAGTTCACGGTGTTGAGACAACAGGATATGCTGAATACCATTAATAATATATTAAGCATATTAACTGCCGGTCTGGGCGGGATTGCGGCGATCTCCCTGCTGGTGGGAGGCATCGGCATCATGAATATTATGCTGGTTTCCGTCACCGAGCGGACACGGGAAATCGGGGTGCGCAAAGCCATTGGCGCGAACAACCGGGACATTTTAGTCCAGTTTCTCATTGAGGCCGTATTTATCAGCATCATCGGCGGGCTGCTGGGTCTGGGGGCAGGAATTGGCGGAGCACGTCTGCTTCCCGCCGCCTTTCCCGCCATTCATACGGCGATCTCATTAAGCGCCGTTCTGATCGCCTTGCTTTTTGCTCTTTTGGTAGGGGTATTTTTTGGTGTTTATCCGGCCGGAAAAGCAGCCAAACTTGATCCCATCGAAGCGCTGCGCAGTGAGTGATTCAGTCTTTGGAAGGGAGACTCCATTGTACCTGGGGATCGGAAAATTTAAAAAAACTGAATATTGACACATTGTAAAAATTTGATAAAATGATACTAGACGCAGCCAATTATTGCCATTGCTTAAATTTATAGCTATGGAGCGTGACGGCGCGTTCCAATTACGGAAGCGATGCAGCTTTCCGAGATACGGTATACCGTGCTTGGAAAGCTGTTGCTTTTTCGCTCTGATCCTTTTCTTTGCGCAAGTAATCCTTCAAAGCACGGGGCAGATATTTCCCTAATCTCTGCTACCGTATTTGAAGGGTTTTCTTTTTGGCGCTTAGCTGGCTACCTTACTAAGAAAAGGCGAAAGGAGGGAAGGAGAAGAGAGGTTTTCTGATGACACAGGGAAACGGAAAGAACAAAAAGCACTAAAAAGGGAGGAGAGCAAACAAATGGCAGAAGATTTAAGCAAAACACACGTAAGCCAAAAGCAAAAAGATGCGGAGCACTTAGCTCAATTTGGCTACAAACAAGAACTGTTGCGAGAAATGGGTGGGTTCTCAAATTTCGCCATATCCTTTTCCATTATTTCCATTTTAACAGGCCTTATTTCTATGTTCGGATATGGGATCAGTCTGGTAGGGGGAGCTGCTTACTGGACTTGGGTTGTGGTGGCCTTTTTCCAGCTTTTCAATGCCATGGCCATGGGTGAAATTGCCTCTAGTTTTCCTTTAGCAGGGGGTATTTACCAGTGGGCCCGCCATTTGGGCAATGCCCATTGGGGCTGGTGGGTCGGTTGGATTAACCTGATGGCCTGGTGGGCAGTTACGGTGGCGATTGATTTTTCCCTGGGCACATTACTGGCAGGTTCCGGCTGGTTTGGATTGCAGATGACCACGCCAACCATTGTGACGATTACTTTGATTATTATGACGATCCATATGGTGATGAATATCTTTGGCATTAAGCTGGTGGCCTGGTTTAATGATTTTAGTGTCTGGGTGCATATGATCGGTACGATTATGTTACTCACATTGCTTCTTTGGTGGGGGAAGGCCCATCCTTTCAGCTATATTTTAAGCACGACCACCCCCACTGGGGACATCGGCGGTTTAGCAAGTCCCGGCTTTTGGGTTGCTTTTCTGCCTGCTATTCTCATGTCAGCCTGGACTTTAACAGCATTTGACGCTTCGGCCGACGTGAGTGAAGAAACAGAGGACCCCCAGCATCATGTGCCCTGGGGCATGGTGATTGCCGTTGTCGCCTCTTTTATTTTCGGTTCCTTTGTCTTATTCGGATTAATCCTGGCGTTGCCGGAAATGGATCAGATTCCTAAGATTATGGAAACCACATCCTTGGCCACCTATATTATTCAAAAGGTAATGGGATCCACCTGGGGCTTGATCATGCTGGCCATTATCGCCCTGGCCCAGTTTGCCTGCGGTCTTTCCAGCATGACCGTTTATCAGAGGGTTATTTTTTCCTTGGCCCGGGACGGTAACCTGCCTTTTTCATCCAGGCTGAAGGCTGTGAATAAAAACGGCGCCCCTTATATGGCAACGATCGTGGGCACTATTTGTATGGCCGTGTTGACCATATGGGCCTCCGTCTTGTCCACGGTAACCTCCATTGCCACTTTGGGCTTCTATTTTGGCTATTTTATCGTCATTATTATCGCTGTGCGGGCCAAGCTAAAAGGGAAGTGGACGGAGTTGGGTCCCTGGAACCTGGGTAAACATGGAATTTGGATTGCCGTCGTCGCGATTCTGTGGAATCTGTATATCAGTATTGCCGTGGTCTTGCCGCCAAACTTTATTACATTCAAAATATTTGCCGGGATTATGGTGGCCTTAACGATTTACTATTTTACTTATATGCGGGGGAAATTACAGTTGCAGCATGAACTGCTTTCTGCGGATGAATTAGAAAAACTGGAGCGTGCCGCTAAGTTGGCCGCCGGCAAAACCAGAGGACCAAGCGCTTAAGTTATCTCCTATCAGAGGGAGTGCCCATAAATACTTTGGGCCACTCCCTTTTTTTACTTTTGGGAAATACCTTTATTCTCTTATCATTACATGCACTGTTTTGGGGTTAGATGCAATTGCTATTTAAAAACAAGAAAGTGCAAAAAAAAGAAATTGGAGGACCCGATAAAAATATCATCCTATGCTAAAATAAATACCATCATGGAAGGAGTTTTCTTTGCTTTTGAGGAAATTCTAGGAAACATAAAAACGAGGTGGGAATGATTGATGGTATCCTACCAGCTGTTTTTTCTTATTACTTTAATTAGTATTCTAGGTCCGGTAATTGGAATTTTATTAATTGTCTTTAACAGCATGCTGGAGCAGGAGATTCATGTTTTAGAGATTGAAAACAGAAGGATTTTCTTGGAAAGTGAATTGCAAAAAAGCGAGTACTTGCAGTTAACCCAACAAATTCAACCCCACTTTTTATTCAATACCTTAAATTCTCTTTTGAGCCTGGCCAGGTTCAAAAGATTAGACCAGCTCATTCCTTCCTTTGAACATTTAGTACTCTATCTGCGCTATAAATATCAAGTAAAATGTCAGCTAAATCCCTTAGATCAGGAAATAGACCATACCAAGCATTATTTGGCCATTCAACATTTGCGCTATGGGGATCGCCTTCAGATTGAATGGCAGGTTGAACCCGGCTTGGACAGAGCGATGATTCCATCTTATTTAATTCAGATTCTGGTGGAAAATGCGTTTAAACACGGATTGGAGCAGGTTGAAGAAAGAGCCTGCCTGTGGATCACCATCTGTAAAAAGGTAATCAACCAGGACAATTATGTTGAATTAGTGGTCCAGGATAATGGGCCGGGATTTCTTTATGACCCACTGGAGGAAAGGGAAGATGACCAGGATCAAAAAAAAGGCATTGGATTAACCAATATTGCCAAGAGAATCAACCTTTTGTTTTCCCATCAGGCCAAATTGGAAGTAGTGGTAAATTCATCTTTGCATCAAGGCGGAATGATCAAAGCTTGTTGGCCCTTGAAGCAAGTTCTTAATTCAGATGGAGATTCTTTTACTCCATCTGAATTTTGACGCGAGTTCTTAACTTGCTAAGTGGTTTCCTTAGCAAGTTTTAGAACCGCTAATACAGCGTGAGAACTGCAAATGCATGACTTAATTGGCGTTGGACTCCCGAGGCGGGAGACTGAAGCAAGTTCTTGGTTTGGTTGCTTTTTACCAAACCTTAGAACTGCGAATACAGAGTAAGCCAAGTTAGTCAGGTGAAAGTTAATCAGCGGAGGAAATTCTGATGAATATTCTATTGCTTGAAGATGAGCCTTTAGAACTGGAACAGCTGGAATTTATGATTCATTCCTGTTATCCGATGTTCAAGTTTGTGAAAGCTTCCAAAGAATCTCACGCCTTAGCCGCGGCTCAGATCGCCTTAAAAAAACAAGAATGTTTTGATTTGGCCTTTATCGATATTAAACTACCGGGAAAATCGGGACTGGAAGTGGCCGCAGAATTAAAGGAAAAGTTTCCCTTAATGGAGCTTGTGATTGTTACGGCCTATCAAGACTTTCAGTATGCTCAATATTCGATCAAATTGGGCGTCATGGATTATTTAGTAAAGCCCTTGGTGGAAGAAGAACTAGTCAAAGTTCTCAAAAAATTTCTCAAGAAGCACCCTGAAATGGAACATCATTCTGAGCTGGTCTGGCAAGTCCTCAATGTGATCAAAACCAGCTATAAGAATCAATTATTGCTGGCTGATGTAGCCCAGAGACTGCATATCAGCACATCTTCTCTCAGCCGTCATTTCAGTGAAGAAATGGGGATGCCTTTTTCCGAATATTTAATTCATTACCGGGTGGAGATGGCCAAGCTGTTTTTAAACATCAACAAAGACTGGTCTATTCAGCAGATTGCCGATGAAACCGGATTTAACAGCCAGCATTACTTTTGCAAAGCTTTCAAACGGATTACCGGTAAAGCTCCTAAAGAGTATCGGAAGCTAAATCGGGTAGGAGACGGATTCTTCCATGAGCAATAGTAAACCGTTACTCAGTGTGAAATATATTTTGGATGGATTGTCCGTAAGCCTGATTTTTTTGGCTGAGGAGGCGGTGTTTTTCTATGGTGTTTTCGGCGGCATCGGTTTGTTTTTTGCTATTTTGCTGGCTTTCCTTTTATTTCTTCTTTTGAATCAATCTCTTCAGCGCAGGAATACATCCGGCTTAAATCCCGAGACAACGTTTATTTCCAGTAAAAAGATCATCACCATCATCACAGGATTCATGTGGGCCGAATTCCTGATTTCCGAGGGTATCGTAGGAATGCTTCTTTTAGAAGAATTTTTTGGGATCAATAAACTAATTACGGTAACTGTTTTTTTGGCAGGCAGTATATTTTTATATCCCAGAGGAAGGCATGAAAACCCTAGGGAAAACAATATCAGACTAATGTGTTATCTGGGCTTAGCAGCTTATTTGCCTATTTATGCCTTCTTGCAAAAAGGGCTGGAAACTGTCTACAATGATCTGCTTCATTTTCATCCCAGAGTCCTGCATTTAAGCCAGAATGGCTGGATGCCCTTCCTTTTGGCAGCCACGATGATTATGTTTAGTAAATTGTTTTTAGGTGTCCATGATCGAAATTTTTTTCACAGCGACAAGAAAACGATGCGGGGCATTGGTCTGGCGGCGATCATTTGGTCTACGGTGGCCTTAGGTTTTTCCGCAGTGACCTTTGTGACGATTGCCAACAATTTAAAAAGTGATTATTATAATCACCAGATTCTCTTGCTCATTGAAAAAGACGCTTCTTTTGTGACTTTTTGCCTCTTTGTTTCCCTGCTCCTGATCATGGCATTCTTTACCTTTAGTTTTTATTTTTATCGATTAGAAAGAACGATGGGGCATAATTTTACCGACTTTACCTCGGATAATTACTTTTCTAAAACAGGAAACTACTTGTTTTTGGGGGTAATTTTAGGATTATATCTGGCTGCATTTTGCGATTGGAGTATCATGGATGTTTTTATTTCCTTTGGGATCATCCACGGGGCCACCTGTATTTTACTCATTTTTGCTTCCTTTTGGCGTAAACCGATTCCTGAAATCGTATGGCTTTTTCCCTTGATTGGATTTGTTGCTGCTTTGGTAGCGGAGCTATATTTTCCTAACTGCCGGGGTCCTTACGGGGTTTTAATCAGCAGCGCTTCAACCTGTGTCTTGTTATCCGTTTTTTGCCTGGCTAAGGGCAAAGGTGTTCGCTATTAGCAATAAGTTGGGTGAATATTACAAAAATTATGAATAAAAGTGCAAAATCTTCCAGGAAACAACTGCTATAATTCTCTTAGGGTTGTTTCTTTTTTTATAAAAAATGAGGAGGGAGAAAATGAAACGGGTATTATGGATTTTTCTGGTACTTATTCTTGCGTTGGGGGCAACTGGGTGCGGCAGTTCTTCCCCAAGTGCGGGAAGCGGAAAGCAGAGCGAGAAGACTGTGATCGTAGGTTTGCAGGCGGAACCAACTACTTTGGATGCCTCTCAGGTTGCGGATTATAATACCAGCCGTGCCGCAATAGATATTTATGATCAGCTGGTAGAGTTTAAGACGGAAAGTACGGAGATTGAACCGGGCCTGGCGGAAAAGTGGGATATGTCTGACGACGGCCTGGAATACACATTTTACTTGCGTAAAGATGTGAAATTTCATGACGGCACCCCCTTCAATGCCGAAGCGGTGAAATTTACCATTAACCGGCAGATTGACCCCAATCACCCTTACCATGATACGGGAGAGTTCGCTTATGCTGATTTAACTTTTGGTCCGGTGAAAGAAGTTCAAGTGGTGGATGATTACACGGTTAAGATCATTCTGAAAGAACCTTTTTCTCCTTTTCTCAGCAATATGGCGATGCATTCGGCAAGCATTGTCAGTCCTGCGGCAGTAGAAAAATACGGCAAGGATTTCACGAGAAATCCTGTGGGGACAGGTCCGTTGAAATTTGTCAGTTGGACCCCCGGGGTAGAAGTGATTTTAGAAAAAAACCCGGATTATTTTAAAGGATCTCCTAAGATTGACAAGGTTATTTTCAAGCCTATTGTGGAGGATCAGACCCGGGTCACCGAATTGGAAGCAGGTAATCTGGATCTCATCGTCAACGTGCCTCCTGATGATTTAATACGGATTCAAGAGGCAAAACAGTTCCCCATTGTGGAACAACCGGGCATGCACGTGTGGTTTACCACTTTTAATTGCCAGAAGAAACCTTTTAATGATGTCAAGGTGCGCCAGGCGATCAACTATGCCATTGATAAAGAAGCCATTGTGAAAAACATCCTTCAGGATACCGGAGAGATGGCGAATTCACCTCTTCCTTCCATTGTGTGGGGGCATAATTTTAATCTGAAGAACTATGAATACAATCCGGAAAAAGCGCAGCAGCTGCTGGATGAGGCAGGGTACCCCGATGGTTTTTCATGTAGTTATTGGATCCCTGAATCCGGCTCGGGCATGCAGCAGCCTACATTGATGGCTGCCGCAATTCAGGCTGATTTAGCCAAAGTAGGCATCCAAGTAGAGATTCAAAAGATGGAATGGGGCACCTATCTCGATAAAGTATATGTAGCTCCGGAGAAGAGTGAATTAGATATGCACCAGATGTCTTTTATCGGGGACAACGGGGATCCGGATAACTTTCTTTATGGACTGCTGAGTGGGGAACAAATTCCTCCGGTAGGGTTCAATGATTCCTATTATCAGAATCCGGAGGTCGACAAACTGTTAAAGGAAGCAAGAAAAACGGCAGATCACCAGGAGCGGGCACAAATGTATGAGCAGGTGCAGGAAATGATTATGGCGGATGCTCCCTGGGTTGCTGTTGATTATGAAAAACAGATTGTGGTCACCAGTCCCCGGTTAAAGAACTTTAAGCTCCAGCCCAACGGAGTATTCCGGTTTGCTCAGGTTGACCTTGAATAAACTCAATAAAAAAGGCAGGGGGGAAAAGGAGTGCTTTTCTATATTGGCAAAAGACTGATCGCTCTGATCCCTGTATTACTAGGCGTGAGCATTTTAACTTTTTCCATTATCCATCTTGCTCCCGGAGACCCGGCTCAGATTATTTTGGGGCCGAAGGCTACGGAAGAGGCTCTCCGCCAGATGAGAGAAGAATTGGGCCTTAATCTCCCCATCTACCAGCAATACCTGAATTGGATGGGAAATATCCTGCGCGGAGATTGGGGGCGGTCCATTCAGATGAAAATGGACGTATTGCCTCTCATTTGGGGGCACTTCGGCGCCACCATTATTTTGACGATGGTCAGTGCGGTCCTTGCTTCCCTGGGCGGGATTGTTTTTGGGGTGACCGCCGCCAGCAAAGGGTATACATTTGTGGACCGGTTTTTAATGGTGCTTTCTCTGGTGGGTTTTTGCATTCCTGTGTTTTGGCTGGGTGTGATGCTGCAGATTCTGTTTGGACTTCATTGGGAATGGCTGCCCATTTCCGGCATGAATTCCCCCGGACAAACCGGATTTTTTGACATGATCAGTCACTTGATCCTGCCCGCTGTCAGCCTGTCTGTGGGGTCCGGCGCCATCATTGCCCGGATGACCAGGTCCAGCATGCTGGAAGTTTTAGAGCAGGATTTTATTCGAACTGCAAAAGCCAAAGGCTTGAGAAGATGGAAGGTGGTATATCGGCATGCCCTCAAGAACGCCTTTATTCCCATCTTAACCGTGATCGGCATGGAGGTAGGGTTTCTTTTGGCCGGCGCAATTCTCGTGGAAACAGTTTTTTCCTGGCCGGGAATTGGAACTTTAATGGTAAAAGGAATTCTAGCCCGTGACTTTCCGCTGGTGCAAGGGATTGTGCTTTTTGTTGCCACGACTTATGTGCTGCTAAATTTGGTGGTCGATATTTTTTATGCCTACCTGGATCCCAGGATCAAATACAACTAGGAGGTGGGGCAGTGCGCCGGAAAGAAAATGTGGCGCCGGAGGCCCGGAAAGGCGGCCCTTGGGCGGATGCCTGGAAAAAGCTTCGTGGGGACAAAGCCGCTCTTGTGGGGGCATTTGTTCTGATCGTGATTATTGGGTTAGGTATTCTGGCCCCGGTGTTGCCGATCGCTGATCCTAATAAACCTGATCTTACCCTGCGGCTTTCCCCGGTGGGATTTTCGGGGCACTTCTTAGGTACCGACGAATTGGGCAGGGATCTGCTCAGCCGTTTAATCTGGGGAGGACGTGCTTCTGTGGCCGTGGGTTTCTTGGCCGTAGCGACGGCTTGCTTTTTCGGCACTATTTTGGGTTTGCTTGCCGGTTATTTTCAAGGTTATTTTGACACTTTGATCATGCGTTCGATGGATATTTTAATGGCTTTTCCCTACGTTTTACTGGCCATTGCCATTATTGCCGCACTGGGTCCGGGCCTCATGAACACCATGGTTGCCATCAGTATTGTCGGCATACCATATTATGCCAGGATCGTGAGAGGAACAACTTTAACTTTTCGGGAAATGGAGTTTGTCATGGCAGAAAGGGCGATGGGGGCAGGGCATTTCCACATTGTCTTGCGCCATATTTTACCCAATTGTCTTCCTCCCTTGATCGTGGCGGCCAGTTTGGACGTTGGCTGGATGATTCTGGCAGCCTCCGGCATGAGCTTCTTAGGACTTGGTGCCCAGCCCCCCCTGGCGGAATGGGGTGTGATGTTAAGTGAAGGGAGAAAATATATTCGGGTAGCCCTGCACACCAGTCTTTTTCCCGGCCTGGCCATTTTCTTGGTCGTGATGTCCCTGAATCTTTTAGGAGACGGTCTCCGGGATGCCCTGGATCCTAAGACAAATAAAGGAGTGGATTAGCGTGACATTTTCTATTGTCGGTTTTGACCCGGAATCGGGCGAATTGGGGGTAGCGGTGGCATCCAAATTCCTGGCGGTGGGAGCTTTTGTCCCTTTTGCCAGAGCAGGGGTGGGAGCGGTGGCCACCCAGTCCCTAACCAATTCGGATTATGGTTTATTAGGCCTCGAACTGCTTGCTTCCGGTGGGACACCGGAAGAAGTGCTGAGACAGATTCTGAAAAATGACCCTGATTTTGCCGTTCGCCAGGTGGGGATGGTGAATGCCCAGGGAAAAAGCGCCACGTTTACCGGGGAAAAGTGCTTTACCTGGGCCGGAGGCATTGCCGGACCTAACTTTGCTTGTCAGGGCAACATCCTTGTGGGGGAAGAAACAATAAAGGCGATGGTAGATTGTTTTCAGGCCGAAAAGGGACATTTGGCCCAGCGCCTGCTCCACGCTTTGCTGGCTGGTGACCGGGCCGGCGGAGACCGGCGGGGAAGGCAATCCGCCGCGATCCTTGTGGTAAAAGAAAAGGCGGGTTATGGAGGACATGACCGGGCGGTGGATTTGCGCATTGATGATCATCGGGATCCGATTCCGGCTTTAATAGGCTTATATCAACTGCATAAATTATATTTTGAGCCGCCCCGGCCGGAAGACATTTTAAGAATCGACGCCATACTGCGCCGGACGCTGGAAAACCATTTGCGGGATTTAGCGTATCTCCAGGAGGGGCCGGTTTCTGATGAAAAATTTTACGAGGCGCTGAACAGCTTTCAACTTATGGAAAATTTTGATGAACGGATCCTGGAAAATGGGTATATAGATGTTCAGGTGGTAAACTATCTGGAAAAAATGGTGCAGGGACAAAGGGGATAAACATGGAAGAACTGTTAGAGGTAAAGGATCTCACGGTGTCTTTTAAAAAAGGCAGGAGATTTGTCCCGGTGGTGGAAAACCTAGGTTTTGGGATGATCAAGGGAGAAACTTTGGGGATCGTGGGGGAGTCTGGATGCGGAAAAAGCGTCACGGCCTTATCCATCATGGGGCTTTTGCCAAAAGGGGCCGCCCGCGTAGAGGGTAAAATCAGATTTAACGGTAAGGATCTCCACCAGTTTCGGGAAGAAGAGTTCTCCCGCCTGAGGGGACAGGAGATAGCAATGATTTTCCAGGATCCCTTGACATCTCTGGATCCGGTCTTTTCCATCGGCAGTCAGTTGATGGAAGGGATTAGCGAACATACCCGGTGCCGGAAAAAGGAGGCGTTTTCCCAAAGCGTAGAGATGTTGAGAAAGGTGGGTATTCCCAGAGCGGAAGAAATCATGGATGAGTTTCCCCACCAATTGTCCGGAGGTATGCGCCAGCGTGTGATGATTGCCGGGGCCATGTGCTGTCATCCGGATCTTCTGATCGCGGATGAGCCTACGACAGCTTTGGATGTGACGATTCAGGCCCAGATTCTGGACTTGATGGGGAGTTTGCAGGACGAATTCAAAACGGCCATTATTTTAATTACCCATGATATGGGTGTCGTGGCAGAAATGTGTGACCGGGTCATGATTATGTATGCAGGAAAAATAATGGAAGAGGGAAGTGTGAAGGACATTTTCCGGGATCCGAAGCACCAGTATACCGTGGGGCTGATGAATTCTATTCCCAGCAAAGGAGAAGGAAAGAAATATCTCTTTTCTATTAAGGGAACAGTTCCTTTACCCGAGGAAATGCCTGCAGGATGCCGTTTTGCTCCCCGTTGTGAGGCAGCGCAGGCCCAGTGCCTGTATCATCAACCACCTAGAGTAGAAATAGGGCCGGGACATTTTACCAGCTGCTGGCTCTATTCTTAGAAGGGTAGGGAACTTTTATGGATGATAAGGTGAGAAAACCCGATCTCTTGATCGTAAAAAATTTGAAAAAATATTTTCCCGTAAAAAAAGGCTTTTTCCAAAGGATTGTGGGGGATGTAAAAGCCGTCGATGACGTTTCTTTTACGCTACAGGATGGCGAAACCTTTGGTTTAGTAGGAGAGAGCGGATGCGGAAAATCAACGACAGGGCGGACTGTGCTCCAATTGTTGCCGCCTACTTCCGGAGAAGTTTGGTATCAGGGCAAGGATTTGACGAAAATGAATTTTAACCAGCTGCGCCGGATCCGTGAGGATATTCAAATGATTTTTCAGGATCCCTATTCTTCCCTGAATCCGAGAATGACGATTCGGAAAATTCTCCTGGAACCTTTTGTGATTCATCATAAGTACAGCAAAAAGGAGCGGGAAGAACGGGTAGACCGGGTTCTTGAAGTGGTTGGTCTAACCAGGGCCCATGGGGATCGTTATCCCCATGAGTTTAGCGGGGGTCAGCGGCAAAGAATAGGGATTGCCCGGGCCCTGATCTTTCAGCCTAAAATTATTTTTGCCGATGAGCCTGTTTCCGCTTTGGATGTGTCCGTTCAGGCCCAGGTATTGAACTTGATGCGGGATTTGCAGGAGGAGTTTAAACTGACCTATCTCTTTATTGCCCATGATTTAAGTGTGGTCAAACATTTTTGCACTCGAATCGGGGTGATGTATTTGGGCAGGCTGGTAGAATTGGCGGCAAAAAGGGCAATTAGTGATCTCCCCCTGCACCCTTATACAAAGGCTTTGATGTCTGCTGTCCCGGTACCGGACCCGGAAGTGAAGCGGCACCGCATCATCCTAACGGGGGATGTACCTAACCCTCAGAATCCGCCTTCCGGTTGCAGTTTTCATCCCAGGTGCCAGAGCTGCTTTGACAGGTGTAAGGAGGCAAGGCCGGAGTTAAAGGAAATTGCTTCAGGTCACTATGTCGCGTGCCATCTGTACGGGTAATGATAAGCTGACGGATCGGGAGAGGAAGGCTATTGGGTTAGGAATATTTTTGGACGGTAAACAAAATTGAGGAGAATTGAAAATAAGAAAACCGGTACTTGGATGGAGTACCGGTTTTCTTTCTTATGTGCCCGGCATGGGCACGTATTTGGCACTAAAAGTCTGCTATGAGTTCAGGCTATTTTTCTGTTTTCAAATATTTGACCAGAATCGCGCAAGCTTCGCCTTTTAAGGCTTTCGTTTGGGGATTGAAGTTGGCGCCGTCCCCGCTCATGATACCCAGTCCGCTGACAATGGCCACGTAGCCTGCATAGCCTGGCGTAATCTTTGCCGCATCCTTAAAGTCAACCTTGTAAATATTTAATGTGGCATATTTGTCGCCTACCATAGTACGGGTGAGGTACTTAGCCAATTCTTCCCTGGTGACAGACGCGGAAGGATTCATTTCTTTTGCCGTGATCAGGCCGGATTGTTTTGCCTGCTGGTAATAGCTGTCATACCAGTTTCCTTCCGTAGAATCCGTGAGGTAGCTGTTTGTTGATTTCACTAAAGCTTTCATGATTTCGGCTTGAGTAATCTCCCCATTGGGTTGGAAAAGACCGTTCTCATAATGCAGTAAACCTAATTGGTTTAGCGTGTTGATCGCTTGTTCTGCCCAATGGCCTTTAATATCCGTAATCTCCGAAACATTGTGATCTTTGACCGGTTCTCCGTCAAAGCCGATCATTTCGCCGCTCTGGGCGTTGAAACGATAGCTTTCCAGAGGCGCAAGCTTATAAACCAGTCGTAAATTCTGATCCTTATCTTTGGAGTAGACTAAGATCATGTGATTTTCGGCAAAAAAGTCAGCAGTAAACTGGGTCTGATCCAACACCTGATCGGTTGCGGGAAAATCCAGGTCTAAAAAGCGGATCCGGAAACTGCTGATTTTCCCTGTGTAGCTGTCCACCGTAGCATTGACATAATTTTGGCTAAAAGGAATGCCGTCGACTAACCGTTCATAAGGGAAAAAATAATTGGGCTGATTGTTGTCGTCCTGAGCCGGATAAGGCCTGACATAATTGTCGGTTTGTGCTCGCAGGTTGCCCACAACTTCAGGATAATTGTCCTCCAAAAAACTGGTGACTAGTTTTTCTGCTGCGGATTTACTTTTGATTTTAAGAGACCTTTGATCCAATGGTACGCTGCTATCAATGGGATTGTTGTTTTCACTAAAATCAAAGGCCAGGACTTTTCCGGTTTTGGCATCAATCTCGGCACTGGCCCAGCCATAATGGTCTTTTTCTTCCCGGTTCCACTGGAAGGACCAGATTCTAAGTTCCGGAAAATCCCAATCTTTATTGAGACTGGCCCCGTTTAACTTGAAATTGTCCGGGACGCCGGCCGCTTTTTTGGCAATCTCTAAGGCGCTTTCTTTGGAAATCAAGCCTTTTAATTCATCGGCAATTCTTTGTTCAATGGGTGATAAGGCCGGTTTTTGGGCATCATTGGCTGCTTCGCCGCCCCCCATCATGCTCTTGCGGTCATAATAAGGGCCGTAATAGTCATCTTGCACAATTTCCCCGCTGGAAGCATCAATGGCGACCTGATAAGGGTTGTTGATTTCATAAATCGTCATAATGGGCTTGCTGGTGGTCCCGCTGGTTTGAGGCTTTAAATATTTTAATTCAAAACCGAATTTTTCTGTGAAGATCTTTTCTGCCTCCCCCAGGGTCAGCTTGGGCGTTTTAGCCGTAACATTGATTTTTTCCCAGCTCACATTGAAACTGCGTACCTGACCTGTTTGGCCGTTGACTTCCACGCTGATATTGTTGGCCGGATATTCCACTCCGTTAATCACGCGGTTAAAGCTGTACTGATGAAATACAGGTCCACCGTAGGATGTTTCGTTATTAGGTTTCAGAATAATTTGATTTGCTTTGGAAGGCGCAACCTTTTTGATGAAATTAAGGGCGATGCTTTCCCCCTCTTTCCGGGATATTTTTGGAATGCTGCTGTATTTTCCCGTATAATCCTGGGGGTCATAAGCGTTATACCCCGCTATTTCACCGCTATCCGCATCAACCCTTACATTGACCTCACCATCGCCTTTGTTGTTATACCAGCGCAGTGACCAGACATTGGCATATTCGTTCTGTTCATAAGTGGAGTCAAACTGGTCAAGGGACGAGGAAATTTGGAAAAGGCCTTTCGCAATCTCGATGGCTTTTTCCACTTGGATCGGGGCATTGCTCGGCTCTTGAGCAATAGAGGCCAGAGGCACGGTAGCCAGAATCAGTCCCATGATGATGAACAGGGCAAGAGTCTTTTTCATTAACTTTAATCCCTCCCGATATGATTTACTTATATAGACTAGTGGATGGGCACAAAAGTTTCCATCAAAATTATTTTTGTGAGAATATTATAAAGTTTCCTTTTACTTTTGGGCGGGATTCTATAGTATAATTTTTCTGTTATTGATCTTAAAATAGGACGAAAGGCAAATTTGTCCGGGAGGAAGTTATGTTAAAAGCAATCGTACTCTTTATTTTAGCCGGATTGGCTGAGATTGGCGGGGGTTACCTGGTTTGGCTATGGCTGAGGGAAGGCAAACCTCTCTGGTATGGTTTCATTGGCGGGCTGATCTTAATTGTTTATGGTGTGATCCCAACCTTACAGCAGTTTCCTAATTTTGGCAGGGTATACGCTGCTTATGGCGGCGTATTTATCCTGATGTCATTATTATGGGGATGGGGTGTGGACAATAAAGTACCGGATATTTACGATTGGATCGGCGCGCTGGTGTGCTTGGTCGGAATCTCCATTATTCTGTGGGTGCCGCGAAATTAGAAACCGCCCTGTTCTTCTGGCTGTGGGAGTCTTTTTCACAGTCAAAATTTTCGCTTTTCCCTGCTAAAATGGCCCCGGTTTGATGGAAAAAGCCCTCCCGGAGTAGTTTATTGATGCTACCAGAGGAGGGCTCTCTTATCTTTGGACCCGGAATCCGGGTCTTCCTTCAAAAGTTTTCGTACAGCTCCATCAGAATAATATTCATCTTATATCTGGGCCTGATAATCGATGGCCAATGTGGTAGGTTGGCCTGAAGCCAGGGACCGGTAAGCTACCCTTTTAAAGCCTGAATAGACCAAGGCAGGGAGTAGTATCACGGTGTTGGGAAATGATGCGTCAAAAAATTCCTGGGGGGTATAAGTGAGGCCGTCATTGCTATACTGAATTCCTACGATGGCGGTATTTCCACCTGTATTATGGATAGTGAAGCTGACCTCGGTCATTTGAGAGGTATCTCTGGCCACGGAATACTGAAACGAATCTGTCGTGGTCACATCTTCATGCCCGGATTCCACCGCATGCCCGACAATTGTTACCGCTGCAGGAAGGTCGGTCTCATACTTAATGGTCAGAACAGGTTTCTGGGCGGCGGCATTGCTGCTGACAAAACTTTTCGTTTCCAGGGAGGCACTTTCCCCTGTTCTCAATTCCAAGCCGTTATTGGCCAGACTTCCGGTAGACCATCCGTTTACCAGGCTTAAAACATTCCAGGAGTAAGGTCCGGTAACGGTAACATTTGCAGTCGTGCCGGCGATGGCCTGATTGATAGCCGGCTGGTTGTTCCAGGTTACGGTGGCGCCGCTCCAATTGTCTGCTACTGCATAAGGGGTAATAGAGGCGATGGTTCCTGCACCGCTATAATCGAAATTCATCTCAAGTGTTAACTGGGCAGATGTAATGGAAGCCCCGGATGGGATAGAAGCAAGATCAAATTTTAATAGGGAGCGGTACAGGATCCCGTCTGCCAGTTTTCCCACCAGCAGGACAGGGGAACTCCCATAATTAAGGGTAGGCTGAAATGAATCGACGAATGAATCATCGATGGCCGGCAAATTGATCGTAGCCATCATGATCATCTCCTTTCTCCTGAAAATCTGATAGCCCGTACTGCATCATATGCTTTGCCTATTTAAAATATGAACATAATACCGGCAATGATTCTTAATTTTACCTTAAAATTCATTTTGCCGGATGGGCTGCTGTTGCGGAAAGAACACAGTGCACCTAAAAAGAATTTTCTCTCTCATGGAGCGTATAGAAAGAGGGAAAATGGGGCTGTCTGAAAGGATTACTTTGAGACAGCCCCCGTTAAAAGAAGATTCCGCCTATGTCCGGGCCAGATAGTCGATGGACACTGTGGTAGGCTGGCCAGGATTTAAAGATTTGTAGGACAGACGTTTAAATCTTGAATAAAAAGAGTATTGCACGACTGTCGTAATATTTGGCGCTAATCCGAAGGTATACTCCGTCACAAAGTTGATACCGTCATTGCTATCTTCAGCCCCTATCGTTGCCGTGTTTGGACCTGTGTTGCTGACGACAAAGCTGACTGCAGTCATTTGGGAGGTATCTCTGGCCCCGGAGTACTGGAACGAATCTGTCGTGGTCACATCTTCATGCCCGGATTCCACCGTACGCCCGGCAATTGTTACCGCTGCAGGAAGAATATCGGTCTCATACGCAATGGTCAGAACGGGTCTCTGGGCGGCGGCATTGCTGCTGACAAAACTTTTTGTTTCCAGGGAGGTACTTTCCCCTGTTCTCAGTTCCAAGCCGTTATTGGCCAGACTTCCGGTGAACCATCCGTTTACCAGGTTTAAAACATTCCAGGAGTAAGGTCCGGTAACGGTAACATTTGCAGTCGTGCCGGCGATGGCCTGATTGATAGCCGGCTGGTTGTTCCAGGTTACGGTGGCGCCGCTCCAATTGTCTGCTACTGCATAAGGGGTAATAGAGGCGATGGTTCCTGCACCGCTATAATCGAAATTCATCTCAAGTGTTAACTGGGCAGATATAATGGAAGCCCCGGATGGGATGGAAGCAAGATCAAATTTCAATAGGGAGCGGTACAGGATCCCGTCTACCAGTTTTCCCACCAGTAGTACTGGGGAGTTCCCATAATTAAGGGTAGGCTGAAATGAATCGACGAATGAATCATCGATGGCCGGCAAATTGATCGTAGCCATCATGATCATCTCCTTTCTCCTGAAGATCCCATAGCCTGTACTGCATAATATGAGTGACATATTTAAACTGTGAATTATTCTTATCATTCTCATCGATTTTTTTATTTTATTTTGAACTGTCTGGACATTTTTTTTCGTGCCAGGTAAGAATCCGATCGCCGGGGATGATTCTTAAGCCAGGGAACCCTTAATTGACAGGAGCAGAAGTTATTTTTTGCGCATATGCTCCTGCCTCTTCGCCCAGCCCCATCTGACTTAACTCAGGCACACAAGGAAAATGACAGGAAACAGGCTCCTGTCATTTTTCTTCTTTTACTTTGTCTAAAGGGATCATTAAAACTCCGCATTTTTGGGGGTGCGCGGGAAGGAAATCACATCCCGAATATTGGTCATTCCGGTCAGATACATGAGCACCCTTTCAAACCCCAGGCCAAATCCGGCGTGTTTCGTCCCTCCATATCTTCTGATGTCAAGATACCACCAATAATCTTCTGTTTTCAACCCCAATTCTTCCATTCTCTTTACCAACACGTCCAGCCGTTCTTCTCTTTGGCTGCCCCCGATGATTTCACCCACTCCGGGAACCAGCAGGTCCATGGCAGCAACCGTTTTGTGATCGTCATTCAACCGCATATAAAAGGCTTTGATTTCTTTGGGGTAACCTGTGACAAACACAGGTTTTTTAAACACTTCTTCCGTCAAGTACCTTTCATGTTCGGTCTGCAGGTCTTTACCCCAGTCAACGGCATATTCAAAGGGCACACCGGATTTTTTTAAAATATCAACAGCCTCTGTATAGGTGATCTGGCCGAAATCCGAATTCACCACATTTTCCAGGCGTTCCAACAACGTCTTGTCAATAAAATTGTGGAAGAAGGCCATTTCTTCCGGGGCATTTTCCAAAACGTAGTTGATCACATATTTGATCATTTCTTCCGCCAGGTGCATGTCGTCGCTCAGGTCGGCAAAAGCGATTTCCGGTTCAATCATCCAAAATTCCGCAGCATGCCGGGGTGTATTGGATTTTTCCGCCCGAAATGTAGGGCCGAAGGTGTATACGTTTTTAAAAGCCATACTGTAGGTTTCTACCGCTAATTGGCCGCTTACCGTCAGACTGGTTTCTTTGCCGAAGAAGTCCTCGGCAAAATTCACATTTCCGGTCTCGTCTTTTGCCATGTTGCACAGGTCCAGCGTAGAGACCCGGAACATCTCGCCGGCGCCTTCGCAGTCACTGCTTGTAATGATGGGGGTGTGCACATAGACAAATCCTTTATCCTGGAAAAACTTGTGAATGGCATAGGCCAAAATTGATCTTACCCGGAAAACGGCAGAGAATGTATTGGTCCGGGGCCTTAAATGCGCGATGGTACGGAGAAATTCAAAGGTATGTCTTTTCTTCTGCAAGGGATAATCAGGCGCACACAAGCCCACAATTTCCACTTTTTCCGCTTTCAGCTCGAAAGGCTGTTTGGCCCTGGGAGATTCAACCAAAGTTCCTTCCACACAAATGGCGGAGCTGATGGTCAGTTTCGCTACATCAAGAAAATTATCCAGGCCTTCGTCAAAAACGATCTGCAGATTGCCAAAAAAAGTACCGTCATTGATTTCGATGAAACCGAATGATTTAGACACCCGTAATGTTCGTACCCAACCTTCAATTCTCACTTTCTTATCTAAAAAATGATTTGTCTCTCGAGACAACTTTTTTACTGACGTTGGTTCCATGGTAACAGATCCCTCCAGGTTATTTTTCACAAAGATTTTTCCTTAAATATAATTCCCTTTTTTCTGTTTTTTACCTGCTTGCTTTCCCCTGAAAAATAGAATGGGCCCAATAAAATCCCATGATAAAAGTATCATCAAGCCTTTTTGGAGCATGACGTATCAAAAAATAGTATTTTAGTGAAAAAGAACAAAAAATCTCTACAAAAAAGATTGAAATTTGTCTGTAATTGTATTATTATGCAGGTGTTAACATATCGCAAAAATCGAACGAGAAAGGCAAAATCACCGAAAGGTGATGACGCAAAGCTAGAGGGGCTAAGGAAATTTTCTATGCTTGCCAGCTGCCGAAAATGATTCTCCGGGGATTTTTGTGAAAAATCAAAGGAGGAAGTGATATGTTTTTTGTTGCACATTTTTGGGAAGGGGTCTTGGGCGTTCTTTTATTTATACGCACCCACATGAAACATAGGGCACATGTATACCTGGTTCTAAAAAGGGAGATTTGTAACCGTTTTGTCTGTTCCAGGCCTTTTTGCCTGGAATTAAGGATTTTTTCATGTGGGGAGGTTTCATGATGTTACATGATATTATCAAAAAGGTGGAAGAAATCAATTACAGAATTTCGGAAATTTCCAAAATTGACTACATGGGTTTAAAAGGCATCATTATTTTAAACGAGAATAACGAGTCTTCCGGAGTGATTCTGTTATCTGACCGGCGGGAGATACAATTTAATATTTTAGCTTCCGGACAATTAGCCGCCTATCATGAGTCAAATCAAAAGATCGTTTCCGGACTCCGTACGAAAATCCTGGATCTCATGAAGCTAAGAAAACAAAGAGATACCCTGTTTCGTGAGTTTATTTTGCAGACGGACGATCCGTCTATGAAGGACGATATTACCTATTCTTTAGAGCTTCTGTAGAAGATTTATTTAGGAAAAAGATGAAAATGGTATCATCACTTCGTCTGGCGAAATAGTTCTTAAGTATTCCTCCGACAAAATAAAATTACCCTAAAATCAAGAGTGATCCTCTTGATTTTTTTACGCTGCTATCATATAGTAGATTACAACAGTAATGCACTATATCACCCTAAAGGATAAAGGAGGTGAAGCCGTGATACTGGATACCGACGGGATGAAGCCAATATACGTGCAGATTGCCGAGTGGCTGGAAACGGAAATATTATCCGGAAATATTGGGAGCGATGAAAAAATCTATTCCCAATATCAACTGGCAGATATGTTTAATATTAATCCGGCAACCGCTGCCAAGGGGCTGAATATTTTGGCGGATGAAAATATTGTATATAAAAAGCGCGGTTTAGGTATGTTTGTATCACCAAATGGTAAAGCCATGATCCTGAAGAAACGCAAAAACCAAACCTTGAAGAAAATGATTTTCGAGCTGGTGAGGGAAGGAAAGCGTTTAGGTGTGAGCAGAGATGAATTAATCGATATGATTGAAACAGCCCCAAATCAATGGGAGGAGGAAGGATCGTGAATGTAATCGAGTGCCATGGGCTTACCAAGGCGTATGGAAATTTAAAAGCGGTAAATGACCTGTCTGTAAATATTCAAGAAAACAAAATAACCGGTTTGATTGGCAGGAACGGAGCAGGAAAAACAACGCTTCTAAAATTAATCGCCGGTTTTCTACATAAGACTTCAGGTGAGGTGTTTGTCTTTTCGGAAAGACCCTTTAACAGCATCAAAGTTTCGGCAAATATAATCTTTGTAGACGACCATATGATGTTTCCGCCCTCTTTAAATCTGGATGAGATCGTGGATTTTGCCGGCTCTCTTTACGAAAACTTTGACAGAGAAATTGCCGGGGGTTTGCTCAAGTATTTCGATTTGAAGCTGGCCCAACCGCATAGCAGCCTTTCCAAGGGGATGAAAAGCACCTTCAATTCCATTCTCGGCATTTCCGCCCGTTGTGCCTTAACCATATTTGATGAGCCGACGACAGGAATGGATGCTGCCATCAGAAAGGATTTTTACCGGGCGCTGCTCAAGGACTATATGGCATATCCCCGGACCATGCTCATTTCCAGCCACCATCTTAATGAAATCGAGGATTTGATGGAAGATGTCCTGCTGCTCCATGAGGGAAAAGAACGTCTGCACATGCCGATTACCGACCTTGCGGAACTGGCTGTCGGTCTAAGGGGGAAATCGCATATGATGGAAGAACTGGTCAAAGATCAAGAAATATTTCATCAAGAGAGCTTGGGGAAAGACGACGTGTATCTTGTGGTGAGGAATAATTTGGCCGGGGAAAAACTGCAAAAGGCAAGAGGGGCAGGCGTAGAGATATCGCCGGTGTCCTCTGAGGATCTCTGTGTTTACCTTACTGCCAAAACCAAAGGAGGAATCGACCATGTCTTTGACAGAAACTAACCTTCTCTTTGTGGCAAAAAAACAGTATTTTTATAAGCTAAAAGCCTATGTCGGTTTATTTTTTGGTCTGGCAGTGATTCAATTGCTGGTGTTTGGCTTGTCGGGGGGCCGCATTGGCATGGAAGGATCCTCTAGCGACTACGTAAGCTTTCAAGTATACAGGTTTTCCAGCGAAGTGATCATCAGTACCACAATGTTGTGGGCATTGACGGTGGCAGTGATCCTTACCACAAAATCATACAGAGATGTAGACTTTACCTTCGTATCCAATCGGATCAGCAGCAATCTTTCCAATATTGGATTTTTGCTGACCGCCGGGCTGGTGGGCGGGGTTACGGCTTCACTGTACGGTCCGCTGGTAAGGGTGATGATGTATTTTTCCGCAGGAAGTCACAACATCATCAGGGAAAATTTTTTTATGACACCAAGGGAACTAGTTGTCGGTATGAGTGCCGCTGCTCTTTATATCATTCTTTTCAGTGCTTTGGGCTATTTTCTGGGCATGTTTGCCCAGGTGCACAAAATCTGCCTGGCTTTTCTGCCTGTGTTATTCCTGGGCGCATTATTTCTGGGAAATATTACCCAGAGTGAAGCAACCCTATTCGCTAAGTCTATTCAGTTTTTTGGCTACGAAAAATCTTTTCTTCTATTTACGGTAAAAATACTGCTTACTGCCGCCATATTGTTCACTGGAGCCATCATTTTCTCCAACAGAGTGGAGGTGAGAAAATGAGTATAGTTCTTTTTTTGCTGCTCCTCCTGATCATGGTAATTCTCTTTACCCTGGTGGTGATCTCCAAAAGCAAAGTGCTTTTGAGGGGAAATTATCTCCGCCGGAGCTGGGTAAAATGGATTTTTATCCTTTACTGTACGTTGTTGGGCGTCAGTGTAGCCGTATTTTATCTGATCCCGGATAAAGGTTTTTTGTCTCCCTTATCAGACCGCCAAATAGATGAGGAGCTAAAGCGTTCTCAGGACATGCTTCAGGTTGCGAAAGAGCATAGATTAGATAAAACCCCCGGTATCCATCTCCTTGGAAAAAAGAACATCATTTATACAGGAAAGGAACTGGAATTAGTGTCTCCCCATGGAAACGATTTGAATCTGCAAATTATCGTAGAGAGAAAAGATGAGCAGGATGATACGATCGAGGCCTTTTGTTATGCGGGAAAAAACCTATTAAACAATATGGACTTCTCCGAGAGAATCAAATCGCCCCAAATGGAGCTCTCAGGAAAAAAACTGCAGATTAAAAAACCGGACCCTTATGAAATCAGATTAAGCCGGTTTGAAAAAGATTTTACCGTGACTCAATTTTTGGACCAAAGCAGTCGTTATCTCGATCACGGGCCGAGCATGATGTGGCAACAGAGCGTACTTTATCTGCGCATTCCCTCGGACGTCCAAATTAAAGATACAGGATTGGATATCCAATTTATCGGGGCAGACTGATCGGAAAAGGCAAGACGCTCCCTGATACTTCTTTCCTTATTCTTGCAGATCTAATTTTTAGGTTTCCTTTTCTCAGTATGGGGCAAACCCTGAACAACCGTTGGGTTGCGCCCATAATTCAATTCAAGAACTGTCCCCGAATTTACTAAGTTTGGCCGTATTGCTTCCTAACCAGCGTTTGAGGAGCGGGGGAACCAGAAAAAGAATAAAGAAAACCCGGAAGATTTGGTAGGCGGAAATCAGGGAAAGATCTCCCTGTACCTGGATGGCGGTAATGCTCATCTCCGATATGCCGCCGGGAGCGGTGCTCAAAAAGGCATTAACCAGCTTTACTGAATGGAACATACTAAGAAGTTCTCCCAAGACAAGGGAAAATAGCACTAGGAACAGGCTGCCCATCAGAGTAAAGGGAAGCATCCTTTTCCAGTTGCTGAGACCGGCCAGTTGCATTTGTTGCCCCATATAAGCGCCCATAAAAAGCTGTGCTACTATGACCAAGAGCCTTGGTACCTCCGGCCCGGTCCCCCCAAACATGTTCAGGACCGCAGTCCCCAAGATGGGTCCTGTTAAAAATGGAGTGGGTGCTTTCAAACGCCAGGCCAGGAAAGTAGCAGCCAAAGCAACCGCAGCATAAATGGCCAATCCGGCAGGATCCACCGGAGTAAAAGTCCAGATGGAATGGGATGCGCCGGCGGCGTTTCCCGGGGCAGTATTTCCGGAAAGGCCATGGATCACCAAAAAAGGAACAACAAAGACCACGGCGAGGAGGCGAAAGGTCTGCAAAAAAATTACGCCGGAAATATCTACTCCTTTTATTTCCTCAGTTAAGGCTACCATTTGGGTTAAACCCCCGGGGATACTCCCCAGAATACCGGTGGACAGGGACATGCCTGTTCCCCGGGAAGTAAGATAAGCAATGAGTAAGCTGAAAAGGACGGTAGCCATGGTACAGATAAACATGGCCGGTAATTGCCTGAAGATTTGTACGGCGGCAACCGGTGAAAAAGAATTGCCAATGATATACCCCAGAATGACGAGAGCTGTGTTGCGGATTTCCACCGGCCACCAGAGGGGGCGCTTTAACAACTGTCGCCAAACCATTACCAAGGACAATGGTCCAAGCATCCAGGGAAGCGGGGTGTGGATGAGTTGAAAAAGAAGTCCTCCTGCGCACGATACTAGTAAAGTTTCCCCAAAGCGGGCCCACATAAAATCACCTCATCAATATCATACCACGTATTGATGAAAAGGTAGTGAAAAAAAAGCTGTCATCTATAATGAGAAAAGCAGAATGAAAAATCATTCTGCACCTGAATTTATGTGATAACTTGAAAATGATGAAGGAAATTTCCTTGCCGCCTACCGGTAGCCGGCATCTTCCTCGGCTCGAAAGGGTGCGGACCGTTACGCTTAGGGAAGGAAGATCATCCTGCCTACTTGCGGGTAGTTGGGATTAAGCCCGGGATTATAGCGCAGGATGTCTTTCACAGTAGTATTCCTCAGTTCGGCCAATCTCCATAGAGCATCGCCGGGCCGGATGGTATAAGTCATAAAGCCCATGGGACTAGATAATGCCGGCCCCGCCGCCCGGGGGAGACTGATGATCTTGCCTACTTGCAGAGAGTTGGCGTCGAGCCCTGGGTTGTAAGATAATATGGTCTCGATATTGGTCCTGTTCCTATGGGCAATTTCCCATAGGGTATCGCCGGGTCGAATGGTATACTGGGTGAGACCAAAAGTATAGGGCTTTGAGGAAGGCGGCCGAATCCCCGGAATAAAGATGACCCGGCCGACTTCCAACCGATTATCGTCCTTTATTTCCGGATTAATTTCAATTATTCCATCTAAACTGATATTAAACCGCTGGGCTATTTGTCCTAAGGTATCTCCAGGCTGAATGATATAGGAAATTGATTCTGTAGGACGTCTGATGGGCATGCTAAGCATCTCTCCTAAAATTATTTTAGTTGATATACAATATTCACTTGGCCTATGATATGTTAATATTCAATTCAGGGACGGTTCTTGAATTGAATTTCCTTGCCATGACTTTTATTCAATTCAAGAACCGTCCCTGAATTGAATAGTCCCTGAATTGAATAAAAGTTTTTATTTCCTTTAAAATTATTTGTGATATAATTTATATAATAATTTAATACAACCTTTTAGGTGTCCTTTGATAGGGAGAATAGGGAAACCGGTGCGATTCCGGTGCGGACCCGCTGCTGTAAACGGAGACGATTCCCCCTTTAATGTCACTGCAGTTGAGAAGATTGCGGGAAGGCGGGGGAGGAGGATGACACGTAAGCCAGAAGACCTGCCTAAATGTCAGCTGCTGCCTGGGGAAGGGCAGGCTGGTTCAAATTGATGCGGATTGGTGGAGCGGGTACCATCCCTTAGCTTGGAAGCTAAGGGATTTTTTAATGAGGAAAAGGAGGAACAACTTTGAGTAAAGCTTTGATTATCATCAGTCACGGAAGCAGATCCCAGGATGCTGTGGCGGCATTCACAGAAATTGTAGATTTGGTTCGGGAGAAAGGGGAATTCGACCAGGTCGCCGGGGCCCACATGGAACATAGCAAACCTTCCATACCCCAGGCGATTGAACAGGTGGCCCAAACCGGCGCTCAGGAAATTGTCTTTGTTCCTTATTTTCTTTATGAAGGGATCCATATTAAAGAAGATATTCCTCATCTCCTTGATGAAATTTCCCGGGATTATCCGGATATCCGGTTTAAATTGGCCAAACCGATCGGGGTAGAACCGGTCTTAGCAGGGATTCTGGTCGACCGGGCGAAAGCTGTTGAATAAGAACGGAAAGAGTGGACAGAAGATGGACATTGTGGTTGTCGGCGTCAGTTATCAAAATACACCGATAGATGTCAGAGAAAAGCTCTCTTTTTCGAAAAAGAAATTGGAGAGTGCTTATGAACAATTAAGTCATTTATTAGATGAGGTGGTGATTCTTTCCACCTGCAACCGCAGCGAGATTTATGCTGTCTGTCCGGAGGGCACATCTTCCATCAGCCTGTTGAAGGATTTTTTTGCCGGTTTTCATGGCTTTCATCATCAAGAACTTACCCACTATTTTTATATCAAAGAAAACAGGGATTGTGTGGAGCATCTTTTTCTGGTCACCGCAGGGTTGGATTCTCAGGTGTTGGGGGAAGACCAAATTTTGGGGCAGGTGAAAGAAGCCCATGAAACTGCTTTGGAAAAACAGGCCACGGGCCGGGTATTGAATAAACTTTTCCGGGACAGCATTACCTATGGGAAAAAAGTGCGCCAGGAGACGAGAATTTCTCAAAATCCTACATCTATCAGCTATATTGCCGTGCAATATTTAGCGAAACAAATGGAGGATGTTTTGGGGAAAAATCTTCTTCTGGTAGGAGCAGGTAAAATGAACCGTTTGGCCCTGACCTATTTAAAGGACATGGGTTTTCACCAGATTTTTGTGGCGAACCGCACCTGCCAAACGGCGGAATCCTTGAAAGAGATCGCCCCCGGCCTGGAGGTCATCGATTTTCACCAGATTGAAGAATATCTGCCTCTTTGTGATGTGGTAATCAGTTCTACCGCTGCGCCCCATCTGGTGCTTAAAAAAGAAAGAATTACCCGGTACAAAAAAAACAGTATCTTTATCGATCTGGCTGTGCCCAGAGATATCGACCCGTCTATCGCCCAGCTGGAGGGAATTACCCTGATCGATTTGGATGACTTAAAAAGGGTTCAGGAAGAAAATTATGAGAAGAGGCGTCTGGCCGGCGAGGCAGCGGGAGAAACGATCCAAAACGGCATTACGGAGTTTTATCAATGGCTCCAGTGCATTCCTTTGTTTCCGGTGATTAAACAAATTGAAAACTACCATGAGCATGTGCTGAACCGGGAGATGCCTAAATTGATCGGGCGGTTGAAAAACACGGACGATGAAGCTAAAATTGCCGTCTTGTTAAAAAGTTTTGTCAAAAAAATATACTCCCCGCCTTTAATCAGATTAAAACAGTTTTCCGGCCTGGAGAAGCCGGAAAATTTTGCGGAGATTTTGGAAGCCATGTATAAGGAGGAGACCGTGTAATTTGAAAAAATACTATCCTCTGCTGGTAGACTTAGATCAGGTAAAATGTTTGGTGATCGGGGGAGGAGCCGTTGCTTACCGGAAAGTGCTCTCCCTGAAAGAATCAGGCGCCGCGGTTACCTTGATTAGTCCCCGGATCCTGGAACCGCTGGCCCAGATGGGGGATCAAGGGGAAATAACCATTCTGAAACGAAGATATCAATGGGGCGATTTGAAAGGATTCCGTCTGGTGTATGTAGCTACCGATGATCAGGAGGTAGGCGTCCAGGTTTGTAATGAAGCCAAGGACGAGGGTATTTTATTAAATATGGCGGACAACCCTTCCTTAGGTAATTTTATCGTGCCGTCTAAAATACAGCGGGGAGATTTATCTTTGTGCATTTCCACAAATGGGAAAAGCCCCCTGCTGGCAAAAAAAATCAGACAGGAGTTAGAGGTGCGTTACGGCCAGGAATATGCAGACTTTCTCCGTTTATTGGGGCAAGAGCGGGAGGCGGCCCTGCGGGAAATTCCCGATGGGGATAAACGGAAAGCGTACTTTGAGGCGTTGGTGTCTTCCGATCTATTAGATTTGATGCGGGAAGGACGAAAAGAAGAAATCAGTGAGCGGCTGGCAGAAATCCGGAAAAAGTTGGAATAGAGGCTAAATTTATGGTTAGGCAAACGGGAGGGATAAAAATGGATCAACCTTGTACCGCGTATTTGGTGGGGGCAGGCCCCGGTGATTATAAATTAATCACTTTGAAGGCTGTGGAGTGCTTAAAAAAAGCCGACGTGGTGATTTATGACCGGTTGGCAAACAAAAGGCTGTTGGATTTTGCGCAGGAAGGTGCGGAAAAAATTTTTGTCGGTAAAGAGTGCAGTTTTCACTCTCTTCCCCAGGAGCAAATTAACAGGTTGATTGTGAAGAAGGCCAAGGAAGGGAAGACAGTCGTACGATTAAAAGGCGGAGATCCTTATGTTTTTGGGCGGGGAGGGGAAGAAGCGGAAGAACTCCGCAAGGAAAACATTCCTTTTGAAATTGTGCCGGGGATCACTTCCGCCATATCTGTTCCTGCTTATGCAGGCATACCCGTAACCCACCGGGATTTTGTTTCTTCTGTCCACATTATTACCGGACATGAAAAGCCGGAGAAAGATTCCTCTTGGCTGGATTACAAGGTACTGGCAAAACTCCAGGGGACGTTAATTTTCCTGATGGGCCTGTCAAATTTAAGCAATATCTGCAAAAATCTTATGGAGTGGGGAAAGCCGGAAGATACTCCCGTGGCCGTGGTTTCGAAAGGAACTACCTCTGCCCAAAAAAAAGTGGTTGGAACCCTTGCTGATATTGAGGAGAAAGTAAAAGATGTCCATTTGCTTCCTCCTTCCATCATCATTGTCGGCCAAGTGGTCAATCTTCATGACCGGTTAGATTGGTTTGACAAGAAGCCTTTATCGGGGAGAAGAGTATTAATTACCCGCACCAGAACCCAGGCCAGCGTCCTGGCGCAAAAAATCGAGGATCTGGGGGGAGATGTTTATTCTTTTCCCACCATTAAAATCGTGGAACCGGACGACTTTGACGCTATTGATGAAAAGCTTTCTCAGGCTGGGACATACCAGTGGATTGTTTTTACCAGCGTCAATGGCGTGGAGGCCTTTTTTGCCCGCATGAAAGCGCGTAAACTAGATATTCGTTCCCTCCAGGGCGTCAAAATGGCTGCCATTGGTTTTGCCACCGGGAAAGCCCTGGCGGAGAAAGGAATTATTCCCGACTTTATTCCGGCAACATACCAGGCGGAAATGCTGGCCGCCGGATTAAAGGAACAGATTCAGGCCGGGGAAAAAGTACTGCTTCCCACGGCCGATATTGCCAGAAAACTGTTGCAAGAAGAATTGATCAAGCACGGCGCCCTGGTTGACAAGCTGGACCTGTACAAAACGATTCCCGGAGAAGGAAAAAGAGAATTTCTTTTGGAATGGCTCCAAAACAAGGAGATCGACATTGTCACCTTTACCAGTTCCTCCACCGTCCGGAATTTCGTGAAAATTTTGGGCGAGGAAAACCGGCCGCTGCTCCAGGGGGTAAAAATTGCCTGCATCGGGCCGGTAACCCGGGCCACTGCAGAGGAATTAGGCTTGGAGGTGGCTGCGGAAGGGAAAGAGTATCATATTGAAGGGTTAATTGAGGCAATCTTGGAAATGGAAGGCAGATCATAGGAGAGAATTATGTTTTATATCGACCAATTTGTCTATGCCAATAAAATGCGTAGGTATCACCCGGGGGAAAGAGCTGTTTTTTCCTTTGTCACCATGATCATTTGTCTCACGGCAAAGAGCCTTCTCATTGATCTGCTGGTGATCGGCATCATGGTGGGGATGTTGGTTCTAAAAGCCAAGATTCCCTGGCCGGTGGTTTTAAAACTGATGTCGGTGCCCATGAGTTTTTTGGTCATTGGTGTGCTTACCATTGCTCTGTCTTTCGGCAGGACTGATTTTGGCATGGCGGCAAGTTTCCCAATAGGCGGGTATTATTTGGGGGTTTCCCAAGCAGGCTTAAAAACTGCCGGGCTCATTTTTCTTCAGGCCTTGAGCTCTGTGACCTGTTTATATTTTTTGGCTCTCACTGTTCCCATGATTGAATTGATTTTTGTGCTGCAATCCTGTAAAGTCCCCGCTCTGGTGATCGAGCTGATGATGCTGATTTACCGCTTTATTTTTGTCTTTGTGGAAACAGCCTTTAACATCTATACCGCTCAATCATCCCGCTGGGGATATTGTAATTTTAGAAGGTCCCTTTATTCCTTTGGTATTCTCTTTGCCAATCTGTGGGGAAAAGTATTTTTAAAATCCCGGGCTTTGCTGGACAGCTTAATGTCCCGGGGCTATGAAGGAGAGCTTAAGGTTTTAAACCCCAGGTACACATGCTCTTGGGGAAATATCTTTGTTTTTTGTTTCATTGACTGCGGCTTGGTGATGCTAGCGCTGATTTAGGGAGGCCTACCTGTGACGGATTTTATTTTAGAGGCAAACAACCTGGAATTTTCTTATTTAGACGGCACCAAGGCGATCAAAAATTTATCGATCAATATTGTGCGCGGAAAAAAAGTTGCTCTGGTCGGGAATAACGGGGCGGGAAAAACCACCCTTTTTCTTCACTTTAATGGGGTGCACCGGCCCAGTAAAGGGGTGATCAGGTTTAAGGGAGAAAAAATAGACTACAGCAATAAACAATTAAAGGAATTGAGAAAAAGCATTGGTATTGTTTTTCAGGATCCTGATAACCAGTTGTTTTCCGCCAGCGTTTATCAGGATGTGTCTTTCGGACCGATTAACTTAGGTTGGCCGGAAGCAGTCGTGCGGGAAAAAGTGGAACAAGCGATGCAAAAGACCAGTACCTGGAGTATTAAGGACAAGCCGACCCACTTTTTGAGTCATGGACAGAAGAAAAGAGTGGCCATCGCGGGAATTCTGGCCATGGAGCCGGAAATCATTATTTTGGATGAGCCCACGGCAGGTTTAGATCCGGTGGGGACAGGTCAAATGATGCAGTTACTGGACCAGTTTAACCAGACAGGAGCAACGGTGATCTTAACCAGCCACAATCTTGATGAGGTTTATGCCTGGGCAGATGATATTTTTGTCATGGAAAACGGCAACATTATTGCCCAGGGGAATCCGGAAGAAATATTTCGCAATGAGGAAGTTTTGCGACGGGCAAATCTGGTCAAACCGTGGGTGCTGGAAGTTTATGATCATTTGGTGGCAAAAAATATGATTCGGCACCAACCCCAGTCCCCCAGAAACAGGGAGCAATTAAAAAATTTGCTGGGTTAAAAGAAGGATATCACCCGAAAAGCCCTTTGGGCTTTTTTAAGTTAATTCTGACTGAAAAGAGTCTTTCTAGACTCACAGAAAAGGGTGTGTTTTCCAAAGAGGGAGGTGGATCAAAAAACCATGAGCGGATACCCGGAACCGAGGAAGTCAAATTTTTCAATGCTTACGCCCGGTTTATCGGCTCATGATGCATATTCAGTTTTTTTTGGGATATTTGGCATAAAAATTGCAAAAGCTTACGCAGAGATTGTTTTTTACCTGGTTCTGAAACCAACATATGGGGGGTGGATCGCATAGATCGCGCGGACTCTAAATTCGTGTAGCCGGGTGTGACTCCCGGACTCCCCGCCAAAAAACAAAGTTCAGCGTATCTTTTTTTTTGGGAGGAAGAAAATTGGTTTATTCATGGACGCCTGTACAAAAACAAAGACTGAAAGAATTGAATGCCGATGAAGAGCAGCAGGAAATGCTGTTTGAAAATAATGAAAAACGGGACCGGGCTTTTCAGGAATTGGAACAGAAACTGGTCAAAAAAGGGAAAGAGAGATTACAAGGATTAAAGGACGAGAGAAAACGACCGGCTCTTTCTATATTGGAAAGTAAATTGGTAGATGCTTTAACGAAAGAGGGTTTTGTGCAAGTTGTCACGCCCATTATTCTAGCGAAGGGCTCCCTGGCGAAAATGTCCATTCATGATGAGCATCCTCTGTTTTCTCAGGTGTTTTGGCTTGATGAAAAAAAATGTTTGCGTCCTATGCTGGCGCCGAATTTGTATGCCCTGTGGCGGGAACTGTTACGGTTATGGGAAAAGCCCATCCGGATATTTGAAGTCGGTTCCTGCTTTCGCAAAGAATCTCAGGGCGCGCATCATTTAAATGAGTTCACCATGTTAAATGTCACGGAATTGGGACTCCCTTTGGAGAAGCGGCAAACCTGGCTGGAGGAAATGGCTGCTTTGGTGATGGAAACTGCCGGCATCGACCATTACGACCTGGTCAGCGAAACCTCTGTGGTTTATGGCGACACCGTTGATGTGGTGGCAGGGATCGAATTAGGATCCGGTGCCATGGGACCCCACCCTTTAGATGATAACTGGGGAATTATTGATCCCTGGGCTGGAATTGGCTTCGGATTGGAACGTTTACTCATGGTGCGCGAGGGCGGCCAAAACATTCAAAGAATGGCGAAAAGCATTACCTATTTAGACGGTGTGAGGTTAAACATTTAGTGAATGCTGTTAACTGGAGAAGGTGAAAAGAATGGGAATAAGCTCTCAAGAATTTCAGCTGGGAGAGATATTGGATAAAGCTTACCGGGAAATTCCTTTAAATAAGGCGGAAATCATCTTTCTCCTGGGATTGAATCAAGAGGAAGAAATCAGTCAGGTCTTTCAGGTGGCAAGGGATTTGCGTCAAAGATATTTTGGAGAAAAACTCTTTCTTTACGGATTTGTCTATTTTTCGACCTTTTGTCAAAATAATTGTACCTTTTGTTTGTATCGAAAATCCAATCGTTCCTTAAAACGTTACCGGAAAAGTGAGCGGGAAATCTTGGACACGGCATACTCTTTAGCGGAATCCGGTGTTCATTTGCTCGATTTGTGTATGGGTGAGGATCCGGAGTATTTGATGGATAGTCCCCGGAGTTTTGGTAAATTACTAAAAATTGTCGAAGATGTAAAGCAAAATACCGGCCTGCCCCTGATGATATCCCCGGGGCTGGTTCCCCAGGTATTTTTGGAGAGATTTCAAGAAGTGGGCGTAAATTGGTACGCTTTATACCAGGAGACCCACAACCGGAGTTTGTATGCGAAAATGCGACTGGATCAAGACTATGACGCGCGCTGGGGAGCCAAGAGGGCCGCTCACCACATGGGACTGCTGGTGGAAGAGGGGCTTCTGACCGGAATCGGAGATACCATGGAGGATGTGGCTGATTCTTTTCAAGCCATGAAAGAATTAGGGGCAGAGCAAGTTCGGGTGATGAGTTTTGTTCCTCAAGAGGAAACGCCCATGGAAAAATGGGTATCGCCCCCCCGCATGAGAGAAATCTTGATCATTGCGGTGATGCGGCTGCTGTTTCCCGACCGGTTGATTCCGGCCTCCTTAGATGTGGACGGTATTCGGGGCTTAAAACAACGGCTGAATGCCGGGGCGAACGTGGTCACATCTATTATTCCCCCCAAGGCGGGTTTGGCGGGAGTATCCAATAATTCTCTGGATATCGATGAGGGAAACAGGACGGTGAAACGGGTTGCCGAAGTAGTTGAGGATCTTGGATTGCGCCCGGCTTCTTTGGACCAGTACATAGATTGGGTGGAGAAGAAACAAAAGAGGATCGGCCGGATCCCTGCCAAGGAGGCAACGATATGAGAGTAGCTGTCGTGGGAGGAAAATTGCAGGGGGTAGAAGCTTGTTATCTGGCCAAGAAAGCCGGCTGGGAAGTGTTCCTGATCGACAAAAAAGACGGGGTGCCTGCCCAGGGATTGTGTGACGAATTTTATTTATGGGATGTGACGAAACAGGATGCACAGCTGAGCGCACTTTTCCAGAAAGTTGATTTTATCCTGCCTGCTTTGGAGAATAAAGAAGCCCATGCCGGCCTGATCCGCTGGGCGGACAAGCTAGATGTTCCCTTGGTTTTTGACCGGGCGTCCTACGAAATTTCCTGCTCGAAAATTGATTCGAACCAGGTTTTTCGGGAGACGGGCATTCCCATGCCCAAGTTATGGCCGGAGTGCACATTGCCTTTGGTGGTTAAGCCTTCGGGCTCCAGTGGGAGTGACGGGGTTTTTAAAGTGAGGGACCGGGAGGACCTGGAAAAACTTCAAGAACGTCCGGAAATACTGGAAACATGGGTGGTGCAAGAATTTGTGGAAGGGCCTTCCTATTCCATAGAAGTAATTGGATGGCAGGGCCATTTTACCTGTTATCAGGTCACAGAATTGGAAATGGATGAACATTATGACTGCAAAAGGGTGCTGGCTCCGGCCGGCTTAGACTTTGTTTTGGAGAACGAATTTGTCCGAATAGGCGAAAGGATTGCCCGGCATCTCAACTTATCCGGGATCATGGATGTGGAAGTAATCTTGCATGAAGGACAATTAAAGGTCCTGGAAATCGATGCCAGGTTGCCCAGCCAAACGCCTACGGTGGTCTATCAATCTTCTGGGATCAATATGGTGGAAATATTAGGTAATCATTGTACTCAGGTACAGGGAACCAGGAAAAAAGAATGGCCCGGCAACCGGGGAGCGGTCTATGAACACATTTCAGTATCAATGGATGCTGTTAAGGTCTGTGGAGAACATATTATGAGTGAAGCCGGACCCCTTCATTTGATTCCGGACTTTTTTGGTGCTGATGAAGCCATTACCAATTACTGTCCGGGAAAAAAGGACTGGGTTGCCACGCTGATCATTTCGGGTGCCGACAGACAGGAAGCCTGGGAAAAAAGATGCCGGGTCATTGACCAGGTGAGGCAAGAGCTGTCCCTGGATCATTATATTGACCTCCTGCCGGAAGGTTAAAAAAAGAGGAATGCCTGAAAAATGAGGGGGGCCGGAATGGTGGAAGCGCAAGAAAAGGTGCAAAAACCTGCGTCCAAAGAAAAGAAAAGATATTACCGCAAGAACGTGGATTTTTTTAAATTAATCGAAAAAATTAAGTTATGGCCTTCGAGAAATGGCACGCTGCATGGGATCAGGTCCATGAAAATCACGGGTAATACCGCTGAAATAGTGACCCATTGTAATGAACGGTTTATTATTCGTAATTCTAAGAACAGCAGGGCCGCCAGGTGGCTGCGTAATAAATGGTTTTTCCATGTTTGCCCGGGCTGTAAAATCCCCCAATGGAAGTTGGAGAAATATTCTGCTACCTATTTAAATCAGTTTTGGGGGTCCAGTCTATAGGTGAAGGAGCGCGCTTACATTTTCCACGGGGTTTAAGGTATTTTATCTTACCCTGTGGCGCAATAATAATATTAGCTGACCTACAGGTTAAAAAGGAGGGATGTTTCAGGAGAAAAGGGATGATGGACCCATTAGAGAGAAACCGTCGCTGGGGCGGGAATAAAGTTAAGCTGTTGTAAAAACAACGGTAAAAAAATCTTAAAATAAAGGAGATTAAAAAAATGGCAAATTTTGAAGCATTATCCCAAAGTGTGATTTCCGGAAAAGAAGCCCAGGTGAAAGAACAAACGAAAGCACTGGTAGACGCAGGAGTAAACCCTCTTGATATTATCAACCAGGGTTTAATCGCCGGCATGAACGTGGTGGGCGCCCGGTTCAAAAACGGCGAAATGTTTGTTCCGGAAGTACTCATGTCCGCAAAATCCATGGCATCCGGTATTGAAATCGTCAAACCTTTGATCGCCGACAAAGATATGCCCAGCAAAGGCAAAATCATACTGGGCACCGTGAAAGGCGACCTCCATGACATCGGTAAAAACCTGGTGGGCATGATGTTGGAAAGCGGCGGCTTCAGTGTAGTTAACTTAGGCATCGACATTCCTCCGGAAAAATTTGTGGCTGCAATCAAAGAACATACCCCGGATATCGTAGCTATGTCCGCTCTTCTTACCACCACCATGCTGCATATGAAAGACACCATTGAATTAATCAAAGAAGAAGGCCTAAAAGTAAAATGTATCGTGGGCGGCGCCCCTATTTCCCAGGACTTTGCTGATGAGATCGGCGCCGACGGCTTTGCTCCCGACGCCGCTTCTGCTGTAGAACTCTGTGCAAAACTGCTTGCCTAAGATAAAAATTTTTTCGGGATCCGGGTACTGATTACCCGGATCCGGGAAAACCAAAGAGAGAAGATCCTTTTCATACCAGGTGAACTACCCGCACATGTGCAGAAGAACCTATTTTTTTGAAAAAGGAGAAAGTAATAGATGTTAATCGTTGGAGAACTGATCAACACCAGCCGGAAAGCGATCAAACCGGCAGTAGAAGCTAAAGATGCCGCTTTTATTAAAGATATGGCCCAGAAACAGGTGGATGCCGGCGCCGATTATGTCGACGTGAACTGCGGCACCATGGTTTTCAACGAAGAAGAAACTATGGCCTGGTTAGTGGAAACCGTGCAGTCCCAGGTGACCGCACCCCTTTGTATCGACAGTCCCAATCCCAAAGCTTTGGAAGTAGGGCTTTCCCTGTGCAAGCACGGCCAGCCCATGATTAATTCCATCACCGCGGAAAAAGAACGCTATGCCACCATCCTGCCCTTTGTCTTAAAATATAAGGCCAAGATCGTCGGCCTGTGCATGGATGATTCCGGGATGCCGGAAACTGCGGAAGACCGCTTAAGAATTGCCGACAGGCTGGTGGGCGACATGGTTGCCGCCGGGGTACCGGAAGACGACATCTATCTGGATCCCCTGGTGAAGCCGGTAAGCACGGGAGACAAAGCCGGTTTGGAAGTCCTGGACACCATTTACGGGATCAAGCAGAAATATCCTAAAGTCCACGGCATCTGCGGCTTAAGCAACATTTCCTACGGATTGCCCAACCGGAAAATCTTGAACCAGGTCTTCATGATCCAGACCATGACTATGGGCATGGATGGCTACATCCTGGATCCCCTGGATAAGACCATGATGGGTTTTGTGTATGCGTCCCAGGCCCTCCTGGGTAAAGACGAATTCTGCATGAAGTATTTGACCGCCCATCGCAACGGATTGTACGAATAGAATTTACCTGGACCGGTGAAACAATAAAAATAGTGACAAATACGGGGGTGAATCTCTTGACAGTTAGAGGTGTCCACGCCGGTTCCCACCGCATGGAGGGAATTGGGCTGAATATGTTCACCTACGATGAACTCTACGACATCCATTTAGCAACACTGGATGTGCTGTGGAACATCGGGTGCAAAGTAGAAAGCGAAGAAGCTGTTGAAATTTTTGACGGTGCCGGATGTACCATTGACCGGGCCAATCACAATGTGAAGATACCTGCCTACCTGGTGGAAGATGCGCTGCGGTCTATTCCGAAAACCTTCCGGGCTTGCGGGCGCAATCCGGAAAATGACTGGTTAAATGAGAATAATCGGACCGGTTTCGTAAACTTTGGTGAAGCGGTGCAAATGATTGACCCCTATACCAAGGAAATTCGGAAACCCAAAAAGAAAGACGTGGATGATGTTACCAGATTCTGCGAAGCAATGGACCAGATCATTATTTTTGAAAGAGCACTGGGACCTTCCGAGGTAGATCCCGATGTTTCTCAGGTTCATATTGCTGAGTCTTTCTATAACAATTGTACCAAACACGCTTACATAGGCATGAATAGACCGGAAAACATGCGCGCTGTCGCGAAAATGGGTTATGTGGTATCCGGTGGGGAAGACCAGTTCCGACAAAGGCCTCTCTTCTCACAAAGTACGGACCCGGTGAGTCCCCTGGTTCACTCCAAGGGCGCTACCGATACCTTAATTCAAGCGATCCGGTGCGGGGTACCGGCGAAGATTAACTCCATGGGTCTCTGCGGGGGCACCACCTGTGTGAACCTGGCCAGCACCCTGGTTACCCACAACGCCGAAATGCTCAGCATGTTTGTCCTGGCCCAACTGGTGAAGAAGGGCCATCCCCTGGTATACGGGACTTCTACGGCCATAATGGACCTGAGAACCACCACTGCTTGTGTGGGAAGCCCTGAATTGGCCCTGTTCAGTGCCGCATGTGCGAAAATGGCTCAATTTTATAACATCCCTGTCTGGGTAGCCGGTGGGTAGACTGACAGCAAGGTTCCTGATGCCCAGTCCGCATTTGAGTTTTGCATGACCGCTTTATTACCAGCGTTAGCAGGCGCTAACATGATCTATGGTCTTGGCTTACTCGAAGGCGGTTTGACTTGGGACTATGCCATGCTGGTGATGCAGAATGAAATGGTGAAACAGATTCTCCATTGCGTGAAAGGAATTCCGGTAAATGATGAAGAAATGGCGTTGGAAGTAATTAAGTCGGTAGGACCCGGCGGTGAATTCATCAGCCATGAACATACATTCCAGAATTTCCGCAGATTATCCGCACCGGTGCTCTTGGACCGGCACAATCGTGACGGCTGGAAGGCGGCCGGCAGCAAGGACATCGTTCAGAAGTCCTATGAAAAGGCCCACGAAATCCTGGAAAACTATAAGCCCACGCCGCTGCCGGAAAACATTCAGAAACAATTAAAGGATATCGTCGCGGAAGCGGAAGCGGAGACGACTGAAATCAAAGCCAAAGAAAAAGAAGCCATGAGAAAAGGCAAATAAATATTTATGATAAAAGAGAGGAGCCGTGAGACGCGGCCCCTCTCTTTTATTTTAATTTAGACTATAACAAGATCTAAACATGAACGCTACCCTGTACTGTAAAATGGATTTCCCCGCCCCCGGGGCTAACTGGTTTTTTCCCTATTCGTACAATATTTCCGAATCAGCCTGCTCGCCTTGCTTTGGCTGGTCTTTAAGGCCTTGGCCACTTCATAGGAACTGCCTAACTCTTTATAGGCTTTTTCAATGAGGTTTTTTTCCACTTCATTAATGGCCTCGTCCAGCGGCACAGCCTTGGGAAACAGAATCAGAGACTCATGCTTCTGGCTGTTATCGAGCAAATGTCTGGGTAAATGGCTCTCATTAATAATGGTTTCCGGTGCTACGACCACCAAACGTTCAATGGTATTCTCCAATTCCCGGATATTTCCCGGCCACCAATAGCTAGAAAGAATATTTAGACAATTTTGGGAAATCTGATGGGAAACCCGGTATTTATTATTATATTTATCCAGAAAATAATGAATGAGAGGAATAATTTCTTCTTCTCTCTCCCGCAGCGGAGGAATTTCAATTTCGAAGACATTCAGGCGGTAGTATAAATCTTCTCTAAATTCTCCCTTCTCCACCATCTCTTTAAGATTGCGGTTGGTGGCGGCAATAATGCGACAATTGGCTTGCTGAACTTCTCTGCCGCCCACTTTAAAATACTGGTTGTCTTGCAGGACCTGCAGTAGTTTGGCCTGCATTTTCATGGGAAGTTCGCCGATTTCGTCTAAAAATAAGGTACCGTCGTTGGCTAATTCGATTAAGCCTAATTTGCCTTTTTCATGGGCGCCGGTAAAGGCCCCTTTGGCATAGCCGAATAATTCCGATTCCATTAATTCGCTGGGAATGGAGGCGCAGTTAATGGGAATAAAAGGACCATTTTTTCTGGAACTGTTTTTGTGAATATATTTGGCCACGATGCCTTTCCCTGTTCCTGATTCGCCCAGGAGCAAAACTGTGGATTCGACAGAGGCGATTCTTTGGGCCAACTCCAGAAGATCGGACATTTTTTTGCTGCGCACAATGAAGTCCGGTGTGCTCATTTCTTTCTTGCGCAGTTCTTCCACCTCGGTTTTATACCGCTTTAACAATTGGGTGCTCTTGTCCAGCTCGAATTTAAGGCCTTCGGGCTCGGTAATATCACGAGAGTTTTCAATCACCAGCTCCAGGTGTCCCTCTTCATCCCAAATAGGTGTGGCGGTAGTAAGCAGCGTTTTTCCGGTACAGGTTTTTTGTTCTAATGTGAAACTCCTTTTTCGTTTGATGGCAATAGGGCTCACCCGGGGTCCCCATAATTTTTTTTCGGAGATTTCCTGTGAGCTTTTGCCGATGATTTCCGATGCTTTCACGCCATAATGTCTTTCCGCCGCATTGTTCACATAAATCACGATACCTTCTGCATTTGTTACATAGATCTCATCGAAAGAATGATCCAAAATTTTTTTCAGCGTGTTGTAGTCCAACTGAGTTACGGGTTCCTTTTTATGATGTGCCATGCTCTTACCTCCTGTTCCGCTGAAAAAACTAGCAGTGTAGTTTAAAAAAAGATAATTTTAACAGGATATTAAATATAAATACCGTTTACAAGAATATTATTATAACAAAAAAACATTGTTCTGAACATTGTATTTTTTTACAAATACTCATTGTAATTTCGACGAAAAAAAGGGAATTCCTTTAATTTAAAAGATAATTAACCAAGGCTTAATCTTGACGGATTTTGTCGGAACAGGACGAGTTTTTACAAAAGGGTTTTGTGCGGTGTATAGGGAAAACTTATTAAGGGGAAAATGATCATCGACAGCCGAGTATTCCTTGACTCAAAGGAAGTCATAAATGACTTGTTGCCCGCCACCATCCGGAAGCCAAAGCCTTCTCTGCCGGGGCTCTACAAAAAATAAAGGAATGGCACGATTTTTGCTATCTACAATAGATAGCGAGAAGCCTGAACGGTAAGAATTGTTTGCCTTCAGGTATCATATTGTTGAAAGGAGGGTAGACAGCTCGTTTGATCATAGGGTACCTATGTGTTCAGATGGCGGTCCAAACCTGCCGGTAAAAGTTGAATTTGGGAAGAAATACACTCTTATCATTAGTAAGGAGGGCAAAATGGATACTAGTCGCATGCTTCAGCTTACAGAGTTGAACACGAATCAGTTGTTTACGCTTTTTGCTCAGAGCGAAAAACTTACAGCCATTGCCTCGGATTTTCGTGCAGCTATGGAGTTGTCCTTGGTTCGTAATCAGATTGTGGATGCGTTAAAGTTTTACGATCTAGGGACGGTAACGGATGTCTATGAGATTTTCGGTGGGTATATTAACAAAAGCTATGGAATCTATACAGAAAAAGATGGAAAAACATATGAGTATTTTGTGAGAAAGTACAAGAAGGGAATTATGGAAAAGGAAATGGAGCTGGAGCATTCCCTGATTGATTTCTCCATTGCCAATGGACTTGACATTGCCGCAGGCTTGATTCGTACCAAAGATGGGAAAACTTTTGTCAAACTGTCCGAAACGTCAAATGGGGAAGTAGAATACCGTTATTTTGCCATTTATGATTTTCTCTCCGGGGAAGACAAGTATACCTGGGTCGACCCCTATTTGACGGATGAGGAGTTTGCCAGCTTTGCCGAGGTGCTGGCTACCTTGCACAACGCCTCCCGGCATTTTGACCCCAAAGGGCGGGAAAGAGTTGAGCCAAAGATTTTAGAGTTTGTTCCCACGCTTCCGAAAACCTTTAAAGAATTTACCAAAACCGACATCAATAATAAGTTCCACAGCTATTATTTAAGAAGCTTCGATGAAATTATGGAAGTGATCGACAGAATTAAAATTCCTCCAGAAGCAGCGGCTAGGATGCCCTATAACCCCATTCATTCCGATTATCACCCCGGAAACGTAAAGTTTCAAGACGGTAAGGCTGTAGGTATTTTCGATTTTGACTGGGCAAAAATTGATCATCGCCTGTTTGATGTGTGTCTGGCCTTGGTTTATAGTTGCTGTGCCTGGGAAGACTTGCCGGATGGTTCCTACGACGGCATGCTTCGCCTGGACAAATGCGGAATTTTCCTGAAGGCTTATCAGAAAAAGCTCAAAGAATTAGGCGGATTGGATCCCATCAATGAAACAGAGAAAGAATATTTCCCGATTATGGTAGCGGCAGCTAACGTCTACCTGATTAACTGGTGTCTGGCGGCCTATTATGCTGAGCCGGAGAATCTCAATGTTTACGAGTATTTAACCTATCTCATGCACCAGGTAAGATTGATGAAATGGATTGAGGAGCACAAACCGCATTTGGCAGATCTGATTAAATCCATCTAATTCAAATGGATGAGTAAAAAAATAATGTTTTTCGGAAAGGGGTAATACGATGGCAAATAATAACGCGCAACAGGTTCTTGAGGCCCATGAATTGAATTTTGCAAAAAGGGGTCTGGTATGGGGGATCATTTCAGGGGCTACCTGGGGCTTGGACGGAGTGTTGCTTACAATCGCAGGGTATATGGCTCCTTTTTGGCTCGATAGTTATTCATTGGGTGTCGTGATCGTAGCGTGCCTGGCTTCTGCCGCGATGCACGACCTGTTTGCCGGCGGTTGGCTGGTGCTTTACAATCTATTCACCGGGCGTTTTGCGGAATATGCCAGAACCTTAAAGACGAGACCCGGAAAGATTGTGATGCTGGCTGCCTTGTTCGGCGGGCCCATTGGCATGGGCGGCTATCTGATCGGCCTTAATTTGTGCGGTGTCACCTATGCTTTATCTATTTCCGCCTGCTATCCCGCTCTCGGCGCTATTCTGGGCGTATTTATCCTGAAAGAAAGGATTAGTCCCCGGGTCTGGATCGGTATTATTGCCTGCATGATCGGTGCCTTGATTGTATCCTATTCACCTCCGGGAAATATCGCCGATTATCCTAATTTCTATTTGGGCATCTTCTTCTCCATCCTGCCGGCTATCGGCTGGGCGGCAGAGGGTGTGATCTCCACTTACGGCATGGACATGGTTGACCCCGACATTGCCATTGGCATCCGGGAAGGTTTCTCCGGACTGATTCTCTTTTTCATCGTCATTCCCATCGCCGGTTTTATTGCCGGGGCAGGTATGGCCGGCTGGAACATTTTCGGCGGCGCTTTCGCGGCTGTACAGCCCATGCTGTGGGTGGCCGCAGCCGGTTTGTCCGGTGGACTGTCTTACCTGGCTTGGTATAAGGCCCTTAACATGACAGGAGTGGGCCGTGCCATGGCCTTCAACGTGACCTATGCTTTGTGGAGTATCCCCTTCGCATTGTTGTTCACCAAATTAGGTGTTTACAGCTATTCCATTTCTACCCAGGCGATCATTGGTGCGGCCATTATCACTATAGGCACCATTCTGGTTGTGGCGAATCCCAAAGAATTGTTAAAATTAAGAAACTAGGAGGGGAAACTAATGGCACAATTACTACCTTTAAAATTCCGTATTCTCCATTATTTTTCCAAGGCAAAGGGTGATGTGAGCGTCGATGATCTCTTGAAGGATTTAAAGAACGAATACAGCGGCGACGGACAGTTTACGAAATCTGGCGTTTCCAACCACTTGGACTCCCTGCGCGCCGTAGGCATGATCGAAGTAACAGAACCGGTTTTGAACAACAATGAATTGACGATTAAATACAAAATTACCGACTATGGTACCAGCAGGCTGGCTTATTTACCCCAGGAGTGGCAAAGTAAATAAATAGCTTTTCCAAAGCAGTAGTGCACATCTGCCGGATCTGTTCCGAAAGGAATAGGTCCGGCGGATACTTATGTGCGGTACATAAAAATATTTTGTTCTGTATAGGATATGATCCAGCAGGCAAAAAAAAAGAAGTAAAGGAAAGGGATATAATCATGGAATTTGCGAAATTTTTTACCCAAGCGGAAGCGCAAAGAATTCACGAGGCATCTTTAGAAATTTTGGAAAACATAGGCCTTTTGGTACATAATGAAAAGGCGCGCCATATTTTTGCCCAGCATGGATGTACGGTCGATACCCAGACCGGTCTGGTGAAATTTCCTCCTCAGGTAGTAGAACAATGCCGTCAATCCTTTGTTCCTAAATATACTTTTACTGCTCGTGATCCTCAATTTGACCGGGTACTGCCTGACCACAGGCCGGTAGTCGTCACGGCAAGCTCCGCCCCCAACATTATTGATCCCAAGACTGGCAAAGAAAGACGGGCGACTTCAACTGACATCGCAAATATCGCCTTTTTAATAAATGAGCTTCCTGCTTTCGACGTCTTCTCCATTTCGGTTTTAGCCGATGACGCGCCCAAGGATCAGATCAGTATCTCCCGGTTTTATCCTGCTTTAAAAAATTGTACAAAACCGGTCAGGAGCAATACGCCTACCATTCGGGATTTGGAAATGGTTTTGGAATTAGGCTATACCATTGCAGGCAGCAAAGAAGCTTACCTGGAGCGGCCCTTTATTAATCACCATTATTGCCCGGTGGTTTCTCCCTTAACCATGGATGTGGAGTCTACGGAAGCGGTGATTTATTTAACGGAAAAAGGCCTGCCCGTATACGGCACGATTGTTCCGAATGCCGGTCTGACTTCGCCGATGAGTTTATTGGGGACGCTAACCATGGGCAATGCGGAGTTCTTGGCTCTGGCTTGCCTGCTGCAAATGATTCGTCCGGGGGCACCCAATATTTATGCGGTTTTGAGTACGGTAGCCGATATGCGTACCGGTGCTTATGCATCCGGTGCCATTGAAACAGGGATTCTTCAGATGGCCCATACCATGATGGCCAGATTCTATAATATTCCTTCCGGCGGTTATATCGGTTTGACCAACGCCCAAACCACTGATGCCCAATCCGGCTATGAGACCGGAATGAATACTGCTGCCGCCTTGCTGGCCGGGGGCGACCTGTTTAATATGGGCGGACTGCTGGGCGGATTGATGGCCTTTGACTATGCCAAAGCGATTATGGATAATGAAATGGCCATGATGCTGAAACAAGTGAAGCGGGGCGTAGAATTCAGTGAAGAGGGCCTTTGCCTCGACCTGATTAAAGAAATCGGCCCGGGCGGTTCTTACATGGATGCCCTGCATACCCTGGAGCATATGCGGGAAGTGGCTTTCTTCCCCAAAGTAGCGGGCCGGGAAATGCGGGCCCAATGGGCTGTTTCAGGCCAGTTGACGGCCAGAGACCGGGCGGTGGAAGAAGCGAACCGGATTCTCTCCAAAGAAAACCCGGCTAGATTTTCTGCGGAACTGGATGCCAAAGTACGGGCCCATTTCCCCAATTTAGTGGCCGGAGATGCCAAATGGGAAGCCTAAAAGGCTGAGCGGACGGGACCAATCTCAGATGAAAGAGTAGCGGACCAGGGGGACGGCTCTATACTGTCCCCCTGATCCGCGTTCAAAACACCGGGGAGGATACGCGCATATGGCTTTGGTAATGTTTGACTATGACGGCGTGATTGCCGACTCTTTTGAAGTGCATATGAAAAGTTTTTTGAGTGCCTTTCATGAAAATGACTGTAAGAAGGTGAATACCGAACAGGACATTCTTAATTTATATGAAGGGAATGTTTATAAGTCCATGGCGGAATTAGGACTGGACGACGGGCAAATTAACCGGATCCTGGAAAGCTATGAAAAACGGCAAAACATCTTGCTGGACCGGATTGATTTTTTTGCCGGCATGGATACCGCTCTGACGAGGATTTCCGGCTCTCACAAAATTTATATTATTACTTCCAACATCGCCGGCGCCGTGCTGCGTGTTCTGGACCGGTACGGCCTGACCTGTATTGAAAAGGTAATCGGATCGGAGACGGAAAAAAGTAAGATCAAGAAAATTCAAGCGGTCATGGGTCTCTACCCGGAGGCACAGGCGTATTATGTGGGGGATACCAAGGGCGACATATTTGAGGGAAAAGAGGCAGGTGCTTTAACCGTTGGGGTAGCCTGGGGATGGCATGGGGCCGATAAATTGCACGAAAGCAATCCGGATTATTTGGTTTTTTCCCCGGGGGAATTGGCAAATATCCTCTGTGCAGTTTAGACTTGACGGGATGGACTACTTTTGCTAAACTGATTGGTAAGATTATAGTTTCATGACCGGAAGCAAAAAATAGCATAAGCTGGGATATGGTGCCCTGTTGAGGGTTAAAAGGGAAAGCGGTTACAATCCGCTGCAGCCCCCGCTACTGTGTAATGGGTATGAAATCCAACAATGCCATTGGGAAACCCCGAGAAGGCTGGAGAGTAAGATGATCCATGAGCCAGGAAACCTGCCATATCCTTGAAATGTTTTCTACCTCGGGCAGGAGGGGTGAAATATTGTCATTGGTATTTCCCGCACTTCGAGTGCGGTTTTTTAGTTATAACCATAAAAGGAGTGTGTTCATGATGGGTTATCAAGCAATTGTAAAAGGAATCAGACCTCTGGATGAGAAGGCTGTCTCGGCAGCGAAAAACCGCATGGATAATTTGATTAAGCCGATCGGCAGTTTAGGAAGGCTTGAAGATATCGCGATCCAATTGGCGGGTGTAACCGGTAAAGTAAAAAACAAATTTGAGAAGAAATGTACCGTAGTGATGTCTGCCGACAATGGGGTGATGGATGAAGGGGTGAGCGCTGCTCCCCAGGTTGTTACCCTGATTCAGACAGGTAATATGTTTAAAGGTATTTGCGGGATTAATGTATTATCCCGGCAGGCGGGCGCAGACGTGCGCATCGTCGATATCGGCATCAACGGGGAGATCGACTGTCCGGGATTGATCCGGAAAAAAATTCGCCCGGGCACGTCCAATATGGCAAAAGGCCCGGCCATGTCCCGGGATGAGGCCATCCAGGCCATAGAAACAGGGATGGAAGTGGTCAGCGGGCTGGTGGAAGAAGGCTATGACCTGCTGGGCACCGGCGAAATGGGCATCGGCAATACCAGCACCAGCAGCGCCGTTTTAATGAGCCTTTCCGGGTGCTCTGCCGAAGTCGCGGTGGGAAAAGGAGCCGGATTGACAGAAGAGGACTTTACCAAGAAAAAACGGGTGATCGAGACGGCCCTTCACGTAAATAAGCCGGATAAAAACGACCCCATTGATGTGCTGGCAAAAGTGGGGGGCTTTGATATTGCCGGTTTGGTGGGGTGCTATTTGGCGGCGGCCTTCCACCGGGTACCCATTGTGGTGGACGGGTTTATTTCCGCAGTGGCAGCTTTGGTGGCTGCCAGGATCAGTCCTTTGGCGCGGGAATACATGATTCCTTCCCATTTTTCGGCCGAACCCGGGGTTGAATATCTGATGAAAGAAATCGGCCTGGAGCCCATGCTTCTGCTGAAAATGCGGCTGGGGGAAGGCACCGGGTGCCCCTTAATGTTCCATGTCATTGAAAGCGCGGCGGCGGTGATGCGTGATATGGCCACATTTGAAGAAGGGGCCATCGAGAGCGAGACCTTGGTGGATATCAGAGAATAATGGGAAAGTCAATTTTAGTTACCGGGGGAGCAAGAAGCGGGAAGAGTAAATTTGCGGAGAAACTGGTCAAGGATTTAGCCGGACCGGTCCTTTATGTTGCTACGGCCCAGGTCTTTGATGAAGAGATGAAATTGAGAGTTGAAAAGCACAGGCAGTCCAGACCAGCGGATTGGGCAACGGTAGAGGCTTACCGGGGCTTAGGCAAAATCGTCGCGGACCAGGGGGACCGATACCAGGGAATTTTGATTGATTGCATCACCATTATGGTGACAAACCTGCTCTTCGATTTGCCCGAAATACAACAGGAAGACTTTAGCAGAAACAGCATCGAGCAGGCGGAAACCAGGATTTTAGAAGAAGCAGGGCGGCTGGCGCAAGGGATTGCCTCCTCCCCGGCGACCATCGTGATGGTGACAAATGAATTAGGCAGCGGCATTGTTCCGGAATATCCCCTTTCCCGGATTTTTCGGGATATTGCCGGCCGCGTTAACCAATATTTGGCAGAAAAGGCGGATGAAGCATATTTCGTCGTCTCCGGCATACCCATAAAATTAAAATAATATGAGAAATTTTGGTACCCTGGAATGGAGCTGACAAAGATGACTCTCCTTTATTTGGTGAGACACGGAGAAACCGATCTCAATACAAAAGGGGTTTATTACGGGTGGACAGATGATGGTCTGAGCCCCCAAGGGATCAAACAAGCAGAAAAAATGGCGGTGATGCTGGAGGATGTTCATTTTGACACGGTCATTTCCAGCCCCTTAACAAGAGCCAGGGAGACGGCGGTGATTGTGAGCAGGTCTGATCCCGACCGCATTATCCTGGATGAACGCCTGAAAGAATTAAATTTTGGCGCCTGGGAAGGAAAACACTATCAGGTGATTCAGGATCATGACAAAGAAAACTGGGATTTGTGGGTAAAGGACTGGAAAAAGGCCTCTCCTCCTGCGGGAGAGTCTTTTGTAAGCATGTACCGGCGGGTCAAGCAAAGTATCAAAGAGACCCTGGAAAAATATGAGGGGCAAACCCTCTTGATGGTAACCCACCAAGGATGCCTGCGCATTATCATGTGTATTCTGCTCAATATGAAATACGAAGGTTATTGGCACTTTACCTTTGACCACGGTGCATACAGCCTGATCGATGTCGAACAGGGTTATTGTATTGTGAAAAAGATTAATCAAAAACCGTAAGAGAGAAAAAAGGACGTGCTTCTATGAAAAACAAGAGCATTATGATTCAAGGCACGGGCTCATCTGTAGGGAAAAGTATTTTGTGCACGGCTTTGTGCCGGATCTTTACGCAAGACGGGTACCGGGTGAATCCTTTCAAAGCCCAAAATATGTCGAATAATTCTTTTATTACTTATGAAGGCCATGAAATGGGCCGGGCCCAGGTGATGCAGGCGGAAGCAGCCGGCAGGGCACCGCGGGCGGTGATGAATCCCATTCTGCTGAAACCTACCTCGGATCACAAGTCCCAAGTGGTGATTCAGGGAAAAGTTCATGAAACCATGGATGCGGTAGAGTATTTCGCCTATAAGCCCCGCTTAATAGAGATGATTAATGCCATTTACCACGAACTGGAAGCGGAAAGCGACATTGTGGTGATTGAGGGGGCGGGAAGCCCGGCGGAAATCAATCTGAAACAGGATGACCTGGTGAATATGGGCATGGCAAAAATGGCCGCTTCCCCGGTGATTCTCGCCGGTGATATTGACCGGGGCGGCGTGTTTGCCTCTTTGGCCGGAACCATGCTTTTGCTGGATGAGGAAGAAAAGAAAATGGTGAAAGGGGTACTGATTAATAAATTCCGGGGCAGCCTGGATATCCTGAAACCGGGATTGGACATGCTGGAAGAGATCATCCATCTTCCTGTTTTGGGGGTGATCCCCTATTTCCATTTAAACCTGGAAGATGAAGACAGTGTAACGGAATGGGGCAAGTTCACCAAACAGCAGAACGGCGAGATAGACATCGCCATTATCAAGCTTCCCCATATTTCCAATTTCACGGATTTTAATGTGTTGAAACTATATGAGGACGTTAATCTGCGCTTTGTCGATCTGGATGACGAATTAGGCCATCCTGACGTGATTGTGATTCCGGGCACCAAGAGTACGGTGGCCGATATGGACATGGTGAAAAAGTCCGGGATGGGAGAAAAAATAATACGGTGCCACGATCAGGGCAGCTATGTTTTCGGCATCTGCGGCGGCTTCCAAATCATCGGAGAGGAAATCCGGGATCCGGATCATGTAGAATCCTCTTTGTCCGGTATTTCCGGATTAGGATTAATTCAGGCCGTGACCACCTTCCGGGGAGAAAAAACAACGACTCTTTCCGAAGGTATAGATGAAGCATTTCAGTGCAAAGTCAAAGGTTATGAGATCCATATGGGGGAAACGGTGTTGCGGGAAGGGGTTTTTCCTTTGATTCAGGTATTATCCCGTAACGGCACGGCGACAAATTTAAGGGACGGTGCGGTAAATCAGGATAAAACCGTTTTTGGTACTTATTTTCATGGGATTTTTGACAGTGCCGCTTTTACCAGGAGTTTCCTCAATCAAGTGCGCATGGCGAAAAATTTAGCCCCCCGCGCCAGCGATGTCCAGGACTATTGGGCATATAAAGAGGAACAGTACAACAAATTGGCGGATGTGGTGAGAAAAAACCTGAACATGGACAAGATCTACCGAATTGTGGAGGCCGGCTTACATGGTTAGTATTTGGGCAGCCTATGTACTGGATTTGATCCTGGGTGACCCTTACCGGTTTCCCCATCCCGTGGTCTATATAGGAAAATATGTAAGTTTTGTGGAAGGGCAGGTGCGCAGAATTGCTTCTTCCCCTTTGGCGCTGAAGGCGGGGGGGATTTTTCTGACCATCAGCACCGTGCTCATTACTTATGGTTTGACCTGGGGGGTATTGTCCGGGGTAAAGGCGCTGAACATCTGGTTATTTTATTTTCTCAATATTGTACTGATGTGGACATGCTTAGCGGCAAAATCTTTGCGTGTGGAAAGCATGAAGGTTTTTGGGGCCCTTGACGCAGAAAACCTGGCGCAGGCCAGGACTGCCGTTTCTTATATTGTAGGCAGGGATACCAGCGTCCTGGATGAGGAGGAAGTAACCAAGGCCACTGTGGAGACGGTGGTGGAAAACACAGCCGATGGGATTGTAGCCCCCCTTTTTTATATGTTTATCGGGGGAGCCCCCCTGGCTTTGGCCTATAAAGCGATTAATACCATGGATTCTATGGTAGGATACAAAAATGAAAAATATCTTGATTTCGGTTGGGCTGCCGCTAGATTAGACGATTTAGCCAACTTTATCCCGGCGCGCATCACCGGATTTTTTTTGACCCTGGCCGCTTTTTTCTTGAAATTGAATTATTTAGGCAGCATCCGGGTGTTAATCCGGGACCGGAGAAATCATCTCAGTCCCAACTGCGGCTATCCGGAAGCGGCGGCGGCCGGCGCTTTAAACATCCAACTGGGCGGTACCCACACCTATTTTAATCAGGTTGTACATAAACCGACCATAGGAGATGATCTTCGGCCGGTTCAGCAAGACGATATCCTATGGGCGATCAGAATGATGGTTCTATCCTCCGTCTTGGTTATGATATTTTTTTCTTTTATCTATTGGTTTATCATAGGGCAGATAGAATTCTGAATACCTGAATAGCAACTGACATTACGGCATGGGGAAGGAATGGAAGCTGATATGAATTTTCATGGGGGAGATATTTATTCGTGCCAAGGAGAAGTGCTGGATTTCAGTTCCAATATCAATCCTTTGGGCGTGCCCGAAAGTTTTCGCATGGCCTTATGTGAGAAGATCACTGATTTCACCCGTTATCCGGACATCCAATATCGGGCCCTGCGCGCAGAATTGGCCGAGTATCTGGGTTTTGACGATCCTGAGCTGGTCATTCCGGGTAACGGCGCGGTAGAAATCATTTATAAAACCATCCTAGCTTTAGAGAGCGCCCGGATGATCAATTTAAGCCCCACCTTTTCCGAATATGCCCGGGCGGCCAGGCAAAACGGCGTGGAAGTCATTGATTTAAATATCTATGATGCCAGCTTTACGGATCTGGATTTTTCCCTGCTTTTTGCGGCATTGATCCCAAACAGCCTGGTGGTGCTGTGCAACCCCAATAATCCTACGGGAACCTTTGTGGAAAGGGAAAAAATGTGCTTCCTGGCCCGGGAACTGGCCCAAAAGGATTGTTTTTTACTCATCGATGAGGCATTTATTGAGTTTACCGATCACTATCCGGAAAACAGTATGATCGGGGAGCTGGGTCATTATCCCAACGTAATCCTGATCCGGGCCGCGACCAAATTTTTCGGCATGCCGGGGATTCGTTTAGGCTTTGGCGTGAGTAAAAACAAGCAATTGATCCGGGGCATCCGGGAGCATTTAGAGCCCTGGAACGTGAATGCGGCGGCGGTACTGGCCGGGTGCACCGTTTACCGGGATCAGGAATATATCACCGCGTCCCGGGCCTGGGTGAAAGAAGAGCGGGAGTTCCTTTTTCATCAATTAAGTAAAATCGATGGATTGACCGTTTATCCCTCAAAAGCGAATTATCATTTGGCAAAAATCAGCCGGGGAAAGATGGATGCCTGGGCATTAAAAAACCGCCTGCTGGAAAAAGGGGTCTTAATCAGGACACCGGATGGTTTTAATTATTTATCGGCCTATCATTTCCGTCTCGCCGTAAAGGACCGTCCGTCCAATCAACGGTTGGTAGAGGTGCTGAGGGAGGTTTTATCTTGCCATGGATGAGAAAAAAAGGGGAGTCCTTCCCCGTCTCGTGATTTCTGCCCCGGCCAGCGGCAGCGGAAAAACCACCTTTTCTATGGGACTGATGGCGGCTTATTGCCGGCAGGGTTTATCCGTGCAACCCTTTAAAGTAGGCCCGGATTATATTGACCCTGCTTTTCACACCGCAATTACCGGGAGAAACAGTGTGAACCTGGACGGTTGGATGCTGGATGAGCGATCCATCAAGCAAATGTTTGTGCGCTATGCCCAGGGTGTTGATTTGTCACTTGTGGAAGGAGTCATGGGTTTGTATGACGGCTATGGGGACGATCCTTTCCAGGGAAGTACGGCAGGGATTGCCCGAATCCTGGATGCCCCCATTGTTTTGATCATGACCGCCCAGGGGATGGCGGCCAGCGCCGCCGCCGTGCTTTACGGTTTAAAAGAATTCGGCAAAGCCAATATTGCCGGGGTGATCATCAATCAGCCTTCGTCGCCGAACCATTACCGGACCATAAAACAGGCGGTGGAAAATCATACCGGCATCAAAGTGGCAGGTTTTCTGCCCAAGACTTCCGGAGTCGCATTGAAAAGCAGGCATCTGGGGTTGGTGCAGAGCAGCGAGACGGAAAATTTAGCCGGCATTGTGGACCGGCTGGCCGATCTCATGCAGGACCATATTGATCTGGATTTTCTCTTGACTACAGCGAAACAATCCCCTCTGTGGGACAGAGAAGAACTTCCTTCCTGTCAAAGTGAACCGGAAGAGATGAATATTGCCATTGCCTGGGACAAGGCCTTTAGCTTTTATTATTATGAGAATCTGGAAATTTTACGGCGCTTGGGCGCTCATTTAAAGTTTTTCAGCCCGATACATGATATTTCTGTGCCGGAGGACTGCAGCGGTGTTTATTTCGGGGGGGGTTACCCGGAGGTATTTGCCGAAGAGGTAGCCGCCAACACCTTGTTAAAAAAAGATATTCGGGAAAAAGCAGAGGCCGGGCTGCCCATGTTCGGCGAATGCGGGGGATATATGTACCTGAATCGCAGCTTTACCCGGACAGATGGAAAGACTTTCGAATTCGTGGGCATCTTTGACGGCGCTACGGTATTGACGGAAAGGCTGCAGCACTTTGGCTATTTGGAATTAGAGGGACTGGTGGATACCGTGATGTTCCAAAAGGGCGACCGCATTCGGGCCCATGAGTTCCACAAGTCTTTGATTCAGAGAACGGACGTGGATTATTGTGTCAAAGCGCAAAAGATCAAGAATGGGCAGATGGTGGAATGGCAGTGCGGCCGGGCCTACAAAAATGTCTTTGGCATGTATCCCCATATTTATTTCCCCTCGAATATGAATTTTGCCCATAATTTTATCAGCCGGTGCCGGGAGTATCAGCGAAAATAGATTGACAATTGACCCTGGACAATTGACAATGAAAAAGAAAGGAATCCAAGTGGAGTACGGAAGAGGAATGATCAATTGCCAACGGGGCATAGCCTAATTGAACGCATTTTAATTTCCATATAACTTTGGGCCTGGGAAAGGAATGAATGGTAAAATGGATCATGATTATGTGAAAGATCCTCAGGAAATCGAAAAGAAAAGTTTTGAGATCATCAGTGCGGAACTGGGAGAAAAGAACGGATCCGGATTAAGAATGGATATGGTGAAGCGGGTGATCCACACCACCGCCGACCTGGATTATGGCGATCTGCTCCAATTCAAGGATGGGGTGGAAACAAAAATTCTGAACGCCTTTTTGGCCGGCGCCACCATTGTCAGCGATACCAATATGATTAAGGCCGGGATTAGTAAAAAATTAGCCGCTCAGCTGGGCGTCGAAATCCAGTGCTATGTAGACAGTGAGGCGGCCTACCAAACAGCCCGGGAAAAAGGGATTACCCGCTCCATGGCGGCCATTGATCTGGCCGCTGAACTTCCGGGACGAAAGGTCTTTGTGATTGGGAATGCCCCTACGGCTCTTTATCGAATCTTAGAACGCACAGAAGCCGGAGAACTGGGAGCAGATGCCGTGATCGGTGTTCCCGTCGGTTTTGTCGGCGCGGCGGAGTCGAAGGAAGCCTTGTGGGCCACCCCTATTCCCTCCATCATTACCAAAGGGCGTAAAGGGGGAAGCACCATTGGCGTGGCTTTGGTAAACGCCGTACTTAGGGAGGCAGTAAAACACCTTGGAAAATAGCAGGTTTGTCTATAAAAACGGCAAAAAACTTCGTACCGGATATACTACCGGATCCTGCGCTGCAGCAGCGGCTAAGGGGGCGGCCCGGATGCTGTTTTCCGGGGAAAAAATAGACCGGGTGGAAATTGATACGCCGAAAGGATGGAAACTAAACCTGGATCTCAAAGAGGCTTGTTTTGAGGACACAACAGCCCGCTGCTCTGTGATCAAGGATGCGGGGGATGACCCCGATGTCACCGATGGCATTGAAGTTTTTGCCCAGGCAAAAAAAATTGCCGGAACGGATATTGTGATTAGCGCCGGCCCGGGTATCGGCAAGGTGACCCGTCCCGGACTTTTGGTTCCGGTAGGGATGCCTGCCATTAATCCGGTGCCCCGGGGCATGATTATGCAGGAGGTAAAAAAAGTGCTTCCGGACGGAGCCGGGGTGGAAATCGAACTGAGCATTCCCCAAGGCGAGGAGATTGCCCGAAAAACATTTAACCCCAGATTAGGGATTGTGGGCGGGATTTCCGTTCTGGGCACCACCGGTATTGTGGAGCCCATGTCAGAAGAAGCCCTCAAGGATACCATTGCCTTGGAACTGCGCTGCCGGCAGGCGGCGGGGAAAAATAAGGTGATTTTAGTGCCCGGAAGCTATGGCGAACGGTTTTGTGAACAGTGGCTGGGCATCCCCAGGGAAGAAACGGTGAAAATGAGCAATTATCTGGGCTTTGCCCTGGAAAAGTGCGCCGAACTGGGCTTCAAAAAAGTAATTCTGGCCGGGCATCTGGCCAAACTGGTCAAACCGGCGGGGGGCATCTTCTATACCCACAGCCGGGTCAGCGACACCCGGATGGAAATTCTTACGGCTTATCTGGCTGTGATGGGGATGACGACCGAGTATTTGAGAAAGATTATGGACTGTATCACGACGGAAGAGGCTCTTCCCATTATTGATGCGGCAGGATTCCAGGATGTGTACCGCATCATCGCGGAAAAATGCGCGCAAAGATGCGGGACCTATATCTATGGGAATCTGGACATCGGCGTGGTGCTTTTTTCTATGAAAGAACTGCTGGCAAAAAGTGCCCAGGCAGACAGCATTTTGGGGGAAATAAAAAATGAATAAAATTTGCATTGCCGGGATGGGACCGGGCGCGCTGGAATATATTACGCCTGCGGCATTGGAGGCGATCATCCGCTCTGATATCCTGGTAGGGGGAAAAAGAAATCTGGACAGCTTTCAACACTTGAACAAGGAAGTCTACGAATTTAAATCCAGCATGGAAGATATGTTCAATTATGTTCAGGAGGCGCGACAGGAGAAAAAAATTTGCGTGGTGGTGTCCGGTGATCCCGGATTTTACAGCCTGCTGGACTTTTTCCTCAAGAAATTAGGGAGGGACAGCCTGGAAGTGATCCCGGGAATTAGTTCCTTCCAATATCTTTTTGCCAAATTGGCCAAGCCCTGGAAAAACTTTTTTTTATGCAGTATGCATGGCAGAGATACCGATATGAAAGAGAAGCTGGCGGAAAAGGACGGTCTGTTTCTCTTGACTGACCGGACCAATAACCCAAATATGATCGCGGATTTTTTAATTTCTCAGGATTTGGGCCCGTGTACCATCACTGTGGGAGAAAATTTGTCCTACGCGGATGAACGGATTGTGGTGGGGCGGCCGGAAGAGATCAGGAATCTGAGCTTTGGTGATTTATGTGTGGTGGTGATTGAAAAAGATGGCATGGAATTATAGCACCCCGGGTATTCCGGAGCATTATTTTAAGCGGGGGAAAGTGCCCCTTACCAAAACGGAAGTACGGGTAATCGCCCTGGCCAAAATGAGACTGCAGCCGGATTCCCTGGTATTGGACGTGGGATGCGGTACAGGAAGCATCACGGTGGAGGCTGCCCTGCACTGCCCGAAAGGACGGGTTTGGGCGGTGGATATGGATGAAGAGGCCGTGCAATTAAGCCGGGAAAATGCAGAAAAGTTTGACCTGTCCAATGTAGAAATAATTCAGGGCCCGGCCCCGGAGTGTCTGCCGGACCTGAATTTTGACCGGATTTTTATTGGGGGAGCAAGCAACCAATTAGAGGAGGTTGTGCGCTATGCCAAAGAGCATTTGGCCGTGAATGGGATTCTTGTGGCCAATACCATTCTGCTCGATAGTACGTACAAGATATTGAAACTACTGGAAGAACACGGTTTTAAAGAGATGGAGTGCATTTGTGTGAATATTTCCCGGGGGGAAAAACATTCCGGGTGGATGATGAAGGCACTGAACCCGATTTATATCATTAGTGCGGTGAAGAGCACAGAACAAAGAGAGGTGTAAATAGATTGGCAAGATTTTATGGCATCGGCGTAGGTCCGGGAGACCCGGAACTGCTCACGATCAAGGCAGCCAGGATTTTGGAATCCATTGATGTTTTGCTTTTACCCGAGTCCCAAAAGGGCAACAACAACATTGCCTATGAAATTGCCGCAGAACACATTAATCCCGAAGCCAAATTAATCAGTGTAGAATTTCCTATGGTTACCGATACGGAAATCATCAATAAGTCCGGAAAACTGGCGGCTGAAGTAGTGGAAAGATATGTGCGGGAGGGCAAAAATACCGCCTTTATTACCCTGGGCGACCCCTCGGTTTACAGTACCTATAACTATATTGTGAAACACCTTAGTGCCGATATCGAAATCGAGACTGTACCGGGAATTACTTCGTTTTGCGCTGCGGCTGCTAGGGTAAACCGCTCTCTGGCGGAAGGAGATGAAATTCTCTCCATTATTCCGGCTACGTCCACAAAGCGGCTCATGGAAATGGCGTTGGATGTCACCCATAGTGTGGTTTTTATGAAAGTATACAACCAAAAAGATAAGGTCCTTAAGCTACTGGAAGAGTATGAAATGGAGGATTCCAGCGTTTTAGTGAAAAGATGCGGTTTTGAAGACTGCTCCGTTCATTACGACCTCAAAGAGGCTTTGTCCGGAGATAAGCAATATTTATCGATTGTGTTGAGCAGGAAGGAGTCATAAAATGGTTTATTTTGTTGGGGCGGGACCGGGAGACATGGAGCTGATCACCGTAAAGGGAATGAAAGTACTGCAAAATGCCGACGTGGTGATTTATACCGGATCACTGGTGAGCGGAAATATTTTAGCCTATTGCAAAGAGGGCGTGCAGGTTTACAACAGCGCGGAGATGGATTTGCCTGAAGTGATCGAGGCGATTCAGCAGGGTGTAGACCAGGGAAAAAGTGTGGTGCGGCTTCATACCGGGGATCCTTCCATTTACGGGGCGATCCGGGAGCAAATGGACGAACTGGGGAAACGGGGCATTGAATTTGAAATCATTCCTGGCGTGAGTTCCTTTGTGGCGGCCGCTTCCCGGGTAAAAGCAGAGTTTACCTTGCCCGGGGTGTCTCAAACGATCATTATTACGAGAAAGGAAGGGCGGACAGGCTCCTCCGAAGGGGGGAAACTCTCCGAGCTGGCGAAGCATCGGGCGTCCATGGCCATTTTCCTCTCCGTGCAGTCGATCGGCCAGGTAGTGGAGGAACTGCTTACCGGCTATGATGAAGATACGCCGGTGGCCGTAGTTTATAAAGCGACATGGCCGGAGGAAAAAATCATCCGGGGAACGCTGAAAGATATCGCCGAAAAAGTGGCAGAAGAAAAAATTGACCGTCATGCCCAAATTTTGGTGGGGGATTTCATGGGCTCAGAATATGAGCTTTCCAAGCTTTATGATGCTTCCTTCAGCCATATGTACAGGAGAGGAAAAGAGTGAAAAGGGCAATTCTGTCCGTTACTACTGGAGGACTGAAGACGGCGCAAAGCATTCAAAAGGAAATGGGCGGGGACATTTTTACCCTGGAAAAATACTGCCCGGGCACCGACTACCGGCCCATTCGTACCGGTCTGAAAGAGTTTATGGGCGGCATCTTCGGCACTTACCGGGAGTTGATTTTGGTCATGTCTTGCGGCATTGCCGTGCGGAGTATTGCTCCTTATCTGGATTCCAAACTGACGGATCCGGCCGTGGTGGTCCTGGATGAACGGGGAAATTTTTGTATCAGCCTTCTTTCCGGCCACCTGGGCGGTGCCAATCAATTAGCGGAAAAGGTCGCCTCTATCACAGGGGGCATCGCCGTCATTACCACTGCTTCAGATAATTTAGGCCTGGAATCGGTGGACATGATTGCGAAAAAGTATCATTTCGTGATGGAGGATATGGAGCAGGTAAAAAGAGTCACCTCCTGCCTGGTGAATGGAAAGAAAGTGGTTTTGGTGAACGATAGCCCCATCCATTTGGACCTATCTTTGGAACGCCGGGATCTAGAGCAGGTCGCTGCAGAGCAACCGGATGCCGTGATCTATGTAGGAAATAAGGAAGAACTGGGATGGGACCAGGGGGATATTTTTGTGGCGAAACTCCGGGTGCCGAATTTAGTCCTGGGCATTGGGTGCAGAAAAGGGATGGACGGGGAAAAACTCCGGTCTTCCGTAAGAGCCTTTTTTCACCAGCATAATCTTGCTTTATGCGCCGTGAAGGCGATCGCCACAGTGGATGTAAAAAAAGATGAGCCGGCGATCCTTGGTTTGGCGGAACAACTGGCCGTTCCATTGTGTATTGTGGACCGTGGGGAAATATTACCCATAGAAAAAAGGTTTGCCTGTTCCGATTTTGTTAAAAAGACCATCGGGGTGGGATGTGTTTGCGAACCCGCCGCCTTTATCGTTTCAGGGCAGGGAAAATTACGGGTGCCCAAAACAGCCTTAGAGGGAATAACCCTTTGTATCTATGAAGAGCGAGGCAATGAAATTTATAACATGGGATAATCAGAATGTAAAAAACGAGGCTGATAGATAGGGATCAGGGAATAAACGCGGAAACCTGAAACAGAATTTTTACGGAGGTCATGATGAAAGGGAAAATATTTGTCATTGGTTTGGGACCGGGGGATCCGGGCAATATGACGGTCAGAGCCTATCAAGCCATAGAAAGCTGCCAGGTTCTGGTGGGCTATACCGTCTATATTGAGCAGGTGCGTGAACTTTCTCAGGGGAAGGAAATTATCAAGAAAGGGATGGGACAAGAGGTTGAGCGGGGCAAGATTGCCCTGGAAAAGGCTTTGGAGGGGAACACGGTAGGGGTGGTATGCAGTGGAGATGCCGGCGTTTACGGCATGGCAGGTTTGATCCTGGAGCTGTTGAAAGATCACGGGGAACGGGAGCAGATTTCTTGTGAAGTGATCCCCGGAATTACCTCCGCCCTGTCTTGTTCTTCTCTTCTGGGTGCTCCCATTGTGGAAGATTTTTGTACCATCAGCTTGAGTGATTATATGACTCCTTGGGAGCGTATTATGACCCGGTTGGAAAATGCCTGTGCGGGGGATTTTACCATTGCCCTCTATAATCCGCGCAGTCTAGCCCGGCCGGAGTACTTGCACAAGGCCATGGATGTGGTAAAAAAATACCGGCACGGGGATACCCCGGTGGGTATCGTGCGCAATGCCTATCGGGAAGACCAGTCTATAGTGATTACCAAATTGACGGATTTTGATCCGGAGTCGGTGGATATGTTTTGCACCGTTATCATCGGCAACAGTAAGACTTATGTTGCCCACGGACGGATGATCACATCCCGGGGGTATCAACTATGATTTTGGTCATTGGGGGAACCGGTGATGCTTTGGATATTGCCTGCACATTATCCGAATTAACAGAAAACGTCACCATCAGCACGGCCACAGAGTATGGCTTTGAGGTTTCCCGGGACCGTTTCCCGGGCCGGATTATTTTTGGAAAAATGGACCGGGAAGACTTAAAGAAATATCTCCAGAAGGAGGGAATCACCCATGTGGTGGATGCCTCTCACCCTTATGCGGAAAACATTTCGCGCCATGCGATTCTGGTGTGTCAGGAGCTAGGCATTGATTATGTCCGGTTTGAAAGGCCTGCCTGGCATCAAGAAGGCGGCGCCGTCCTTGTGTGCGCGAGTTATGCCCACGCGGCGGACCGGGCAGAGCAGATGACAGGAAACATTTTTATTAGCACCGGGATCAATCATGTGGAAGAATTCGTGACCAGAATCAGCGATAAAAAAAGACTGAAAATAAGAGTGCTGCCCCAGTCAGAGACCATTCTCAAATTAGAAAATTTGGGGCTTCATGCGGATCATATTATAGCCATGAAGGGGCCCTTTTCTGAAGAAATGAATTATCTCATGTTTAAAGAGGCGGGGGCTGCTATATTGATCTGTAAGGACAGCGGGGTCCAGGGGGGCACTGATCACAAACTCACGGCGGCAAAACACCTGGGCATGACATCTATTATCATCAAGCGCCCGGACCTGGCATATCCGAACCAGTTTGAGCAGATCACCGACTTAAAAAGGTATTTTAAGGAATTGATCGAATAAATATGGATCAGAAAAAAGGCAGGTGTATTCCCTTTGGCTCTGGTATCTTTGATGAAAGTTCCCGGGAATCCAAAAATGGAAGATGTGGAAGCAGCTTTGGGAAAAAGCCTGCAGCTTTTGGGCGGACCAGGTGCTTTGGGGCTCCCGGCCCCAAGGGTGTTGATCAAACCTAATGTGGGCGTAGTCGCCGGACCCCAGAGCGGGATCATTACCGATCCCTTCGTGATTGAGGCCTTGATTCATGTTTTAAAAAGTACCGGTGTCCCCAACATCCTGGTCGCTGAATCCGCAATTGTAGGCGTGGATACCAAAGAGGTTTTCGAAGCAACAGGATATGCCGCGATGGCTGAACGGACCGGGGTTGAACTGGTAGACTTGAAAGAGACGCCGGTAGAAGAGATTCCCGTAGCGAAGGGGCTCATCTTTGACCGCATTAAAATTTTTCGTCCGGTACTTGAGGCAGATTTGGTGATCAATGTACCGACCTTGAAGACGATCACCGCTGTTCCCGTAAGCCTGGGCATGAAAAACCTCAAAGGATTGATTCCGGACCAGGAAAAGAGACGGTTTCACTATGGGGAACTGAATCAGGCGATTGCAGATTTGACCGGCCTCATCAAACCAGGGTTGACCATTATTGACGGCATTGTCGGCAGTGAGCTGTATCAACCCAAAGAAATGAACATATTGATTGCCGGCACGGATGTCGTGTCCGTGGATGTGGTGGGCTCCTTAGCCATGGGAGTGGACCCGGCCCAGGTAAAATATCTGGCGTTAGCCCATGATCAGGGATGGGGAACTGCCGCATTAGATAAAATTGAAATTCTGGGCGAAAAACTAACTGATCTGAAACAAAGCTTCCAGCAAGCTTCCGGTAATGTAGACGGGTTCAAAAAAATGTTTCCCGAGGTGGACCTGGTAGCCGGGAATGTTTGTACCAGTTGCCTGTCCGGGCTTAACCGGGCTTTAACCCAGGCGAGAAAAGAAGGGCTTCTGGAAAAATGGCAGGGTTTGACCCTGGCGGTGGGCTCCGGGGCCAGGCCGGATGCCGGCAAGCGGACGGTCTGCATCGGAAACTGTTTGAAGCAGGTGAAGACGGCGGATTATATTCCAGGGTGTCCCTTTATTTTTTTAGATTTACTTGAGTTTCTAAGGACCAGTAAGATGAACTAGAGGGTCTTGCTTGGCGCAGGAAAGGGAATGCTTTGTCTGAGAGTGATGGATTTTTGCATTGATAGATGGGATTTTGCATCTCTTTTGATGGGCTAAATGGCCCGGATCCGTCAGGAGACATTGTCGTCTTAAGGTAAATTTACATTACGAAGCGCCCCTGCACTAGCTTTCTCCTATGGGAAAAAGCTTGGTGCAGGGGCTTTTCCATTTTGGCATTATTTTTGCTTATCTCTATGCCCAAGGTAGTTATTACTAAAGGAGGAAGAATCTTGGGCGAAAATCGTAAAATTTGTAAAACACTGGAACATTTTTTAACTGTTGCCCCCTATATCAACCGATTAACCATTGATGATATGGGTATTTTTATTTGTGACACGGAGCAGGTGATCTGGGAAGTTGCTCCCAAAACGTTTAAATTTCCCCAAGCTTCCTATCTGGGAGACAATCCGGATAACGGCTGGGTTGTATATGAGGCGATGCAGCAAAGAAGGCGTCTGACCCGGGAAGTCGGCGGAGAAGTATATGGTGTAGCCTATGTGGCCGTAGGAATGCCGATTTTTGAGGATGAGAAGGTGGTGGGCGGCATCAGCATTTATCAATCCGTAGGGCGGAAAGAGAAGCTCTTTGAAATTGTGAAATCCCTGGATCAGACGATTAAAACATTTGATACCACCATCCAACAGATAGCAGCGGAAGCAGAAGAACTGTCCGCAACAGGGGAAGAATTGGGCAGTATCTCTCAGGAGACAACCTCTCAGGTGGGGGAAACCGATGAAATTATTGAAGTAATTCGTAAAATTGCCGATCAAACCAATTTAATCGGTTTAAACGCGGCCATTGAAGCGGCGCGGGTGGGTGAACATGGCCGGGGCTTTGCCGTGGTGGCGGAAGAAGTGCGGAAGCTGGCCCAATCCAGTTCGGTTTCCACAAAAAACATCCGGCAAACCCTGGACAAAATAAAAGGTGCTGTAGCACAGATCAATGCCGCGATCAAAGAAGTGACTACCGTAGCCAACCACCAAGCGGTTGTTCTCACAGAAATTACACCTGCCGTTGATGAATTAACCCAGCTGGCCGAAACCATTGTGTCCATGGCAAAGGATTTAACCACCGATATTTACACATTGTACCCCGGCGAATAGTCAAAGGACTGATCATAGGGAGACAGCCTTTACGGGTTATCTCCGGTTTGCTCGGAATACAAGTACAAAATCGTCTTGGGGCAAACTGTGTCAAATTTTTGTTTTGAAAAAAGAACGGAGGTGGCACAGTCTGAAAAATAAATGGTGTTTCTAAAAAAATCGCTGGTAAGAAAGGAGAAAATTTGATGAAAAAATATTTGACGCGTTATGGCGACAATTATGCCGACTTTATCAGTGGCGACCAAATTAAAGCAGACATTGAAAGCGGCTCCCAGGACGCAGCGGAACGGGCCCATATCCCTCCCTTAACCCAGGATGAAATGGATTATCTTTACGAAATTATCATCAGCCCCCAGAAAATCGTTTCCGTAGAACCGGGCAATGAAGTTGTGGTATCTTTTGATGCGGGTACTTTGAAACTGCCGGTGCGAAACGGTATTCCCATGGACCGGCTCCAGGCCATCCTGACCCAGGAAAGAGCGCTGGCCTCGGACAGCATTGAACTCTGCCACGTGGACTACAGCTACAAACCGGTAAAGGCCATCATCAGCGAAGAAAGACAAACCATGGAACAGGCCCAATTAATGACCACATTGCCCCTGCTCTACGGTGCCATGCCCAATTTGGGCCTCTATACCAGGCCGGACGGCCCGGTGGGCAACTGGTCGGAACTGCTTCCCGCCGGTAAGATTGCGGAAGCGAGAGAAGCCCAGGAAGAAGCCATCCAGCATGCCATCCGGGATATTGTTTTTGTTGCTTCCCAGATGATTGAAAGCGGAGCGGACGGCATTAATCTGGATACGGTGGGCGCCTCCGGGGATGCGGACGTGAAAGCCAGCCTGGAAGCGGTAAAAATATTGAAACAAAAATATCCCCAGATCGGCTTTGAGACAGGGATGGCGGGAGAATTCAATATGGGGATGCACGGACTACTGGAGATTGACGGAGAGCGCATTGCCGGTCTTTATCCCCATAAACAGGTTAAAATGGCGGAAAAATGCGGCGTGTCCATCTTTGGGATGGCGGTGAATACCAACAGCAACATGTCTTTAGCCTGGAACCTGGCCCGGGTGTGCACTTTTGCGAAGGAAACGGTAAAGGTTTCCACCATTCCGGTGCATGCCAATGTGGGAATGGGTGTGGGTGGAATTCCCCTATCCCTGATTCCCGCAGCCGATGCCGTTTCCCGGGTTGACAAGGCTCTGATTGAAATTGCCAAAGTGGACGGCTTGTAGGTAGGCGCAGGAGATACCTTCGGGATGGCGGTTACCCATGAGGCTACCGCCGGTATGGGGGGCATCCGGTCAGCCGGAGATCTGGTCTTCCGGATGGAATTGGCTGGGATGAAAATTAATGAGGCGAAAACTTTCGTGGCGGAAAAATTACAGGTAGGCGTGAAGGATCTCGCCGACTGTGCCGTGATGAAAGATGTGCGCGAAGATTTGAATATGGGCACTACCCAAAGCCGTCCCAATGCCGGGGTGGGCATCCAGACCAAGTTTCGCATTGCGGAAATAATGGGAATTTCCATCAATAGCGTGGAAAAATTTAAAAAGGAAGCCGGAATATGAAAACAATTTGGGGGAGGTAAAGGCATGAATAAAGAAGAGGTCATCCAGGCGGCGATCGAATCCATATTAACGTATGACCAAAAGAAAGCACTAGAAATAGCCGAGATGGCTCTGAGCCAGGGATTAAATCCTGTAGAGGTGTTAACCGACGGCTTTAGCGCCGGGATTCGAAAAGTGGGCGATCTGTTCGGACGGGGAGAAGTATTTTTGCCGGAGTTAATGCTCTCTGCCGATGTGATGAAGGCAGTGACATCCCTCTTTGAGGGGACTGCCCAGGGACACGGGCCCCAAAAGAAAGGAAAAATGGTTTTTGCCACCGTAGAAGGGGACGTTCATGATATCGGAAAAGGTATTGTGATTTCCCTGATCAAAACTCAGGGGATTGAAGTGATTGATCTGGGCCGGGATGTGTCGGTGGGCAAAATTATCGAGAAAGCTGTGGAAGTGAAAGCAGACCTCATTGGCACCAGCGCTTTACTGACGACTACCCTGGTGGAACAAAAGAAACTAGAAGATGAGTTAAAGAAAAATGGCCTGAGAGACCGGTTTAAAACGATGGTAGGCGGTGCCCCTGCCACCCAGCGCTGGGCAGACAGAATCGGTGCGGACGCCTATGGTGAGGATGCGGCAGATGCTGTGAATAAAGCCTTGCACCTTTTAAACAAGTGAGATCAGAGGATAGATCGGAACCGTGTCCTGAATTAGGATGCGATTCAAAATATGGGCAAAAAAGTTTGATCAGGAAAAATGGACTTAAAGACAGCGAGTTTTTCGCTGTTTTTTTTATGCCGTGCCGAGAGGGTTTTATAAAAAAAGAGCTAATTAATATCCATGTTTAGGATGTTATTTCAAAATGGGTTGTCAACAGAAAGGGGACGGGAATAATTTGAGAATTACGGATTTTACCAGCAAGGCCTTCATTGTACTCCCCTCCGATGGAAAACTCGGTGAAATACAAGAAAAAATCATCATGGAAGACGGGCAAAAGGTGATAGTTACGGACAAGGAAAAAATAGTGAAAGTTTATTCCGGCTGGGATCTGCTGAAGCAAATGAGCTTGCCCGCACAACGGGACCGAAGCCTGGGCGCTTTGGGCGGGGGAGAAGACTTTTTCCTCGTGGATGAAGAATCTGCCCCGGAAGATTTGTGTCAAGTGCCGGAAACTCAGGTCCTGGTAGTCACCAGAAACCGTCGTCCGGTGGGCGTCATTAACGATGCCGGCCTTTTCGTGAAGGTTTTAAATTACCGGCCCCGCCCCCATCATCCTGCTGTTGACTACCAGGAGATCGTAGAATGCTTGGAAGAAGAAATTTTTGTCACGGATGAGAAAGGTTGTATCTGTTTTCTCAATCCCCAGGCGGAAAGCATCTGCGGCGTCAAAGCCGCTGATGTGGTTGGGAAGCATGTTACCGACTTGGAAAGAGAAAAAATCATTTCTTCCAGTATTAGTCTGGAAGTGATTCGGGCGAAGAAAAAAGTAAATATATTGCAGAAGCTAAAATCGGGGAAAACCGTTCTGGCCACGGGAGTTCCCATTTTTGATACCAGCGGGAAAATGCTTCGGGTCTTAATTACCTCCAAAGATGTACAGGAAATTAATAAACTGATGGAGGAAATTGAAAGAAAGAATACGGAAATAGAGAGAAAGAACAAACAATTTAATGCCCTGCGGGAAGGAATATTCGCCCAGGACAATTTTGTGTGCAGAAGTCCCAAAATGAATAACATCAAAGAAATGATCAAACGGATTGCCAGTACGGATATGACGGTTTCCATTCAGGGGGAGTCAGGCGTAGGGAAGGAAGTTGTGGCGAAACTGATCCATAATTTAAGCCCGAGAAATAGTCATTCTTTGGTAAAAATTAATTGTGGGGCGATTCCGGAAAACCTGTTGGAGTCTGAATTGTTCGGATATGAAAGCGGCGCTTTTACGGGAGCAAGTAAAGGCGGGAAATTGGGGAAAATTGAACTGGCCCAGCAGGGCACCTTATTTTTGGATGAAATCGGCGAGATGCCCCTCTTGCTCCAGGTAAAACTTTTAGAATTCTTACAGGACCGGGAGATCATCCGGGTGGGAGGGACGAAGAAAATAAAAGTTGATACCAGGGTGATTACGGCCACCAATCGTAATTTGGAACAAATGGTCCGGGAAGGACGTTTCCGGCAGGATCTATTTTATCGCCTCAATGTTTTTCCCATCCTGGTCCCGCCCCTAAGAGAGCGGCGGGAGGATATTCCTGCTCTGGCAGAATACTTTTTAGAAAGATTTAATAATAAGTATCAAATGCACAAAAGATTTGTCCCGGAAGTGATCAAGGCCTTCTCGGAATATAACTGGCCCGGTAATGTGCGGGAATTGGAGCATGTGGTAGAACGGGCTACTTTAGTCAATTATGCCGATACCATCGGTTATGAAAACGTTTGTGACAATTTTAATGCCGGATCTGTGAACGAGTCCCGGGTTATTTGCACCAACCTGATGCCTTTAAAAGAAGCAAAAAAAGAATTAGAGACCCAGCTGGTGCAACGGGCTTATGAGATTTACCATTCTACGTATAAAGCGGCAAAAATACTTCAGGTCGATCAGTCGACCATTGTCCGGCTTTTAAAAAAAGGTAAATAGAAAAGGGGGCTGTTCCAAAAAAATAAGGAATGGCCCTTTGCTTTTAAAAAAATCCCACCGGTGTTTCTTGCGTTCGGTGCCTAAATAGGAAGAGATGATGGTTTTTTGCATTGGTCAATGTAATTTCCCATCATCTTTTTATTTTGATTAGGGACACTTTGTTTGCCGCCGGGAATCATCTTTTAATGCAAATATCCATTGGTCCGGCCCCGGACTTATTTTGGCCTGGCCCGGCAAGAACTGCCCTGGGGGCCTTTCTTTGTTGGCACAGGCCGTAATTTTCCGGCCTCAGCCTGCCTGAAAGATGAGCGGTCTTGTTTTGGCATGTATATTGCTTATCTCTTAGGTTGATTGGTTTTCGAATATACCATCTGCTTGGTATAGAGCCATTCTTCAACGATGGCAATCAACGGAGACTTTCCAATGGCATATCACTCCGATGGTGGCTCGGGCCAGCAATACTTTTTCGGGGAGGGGATCGTGTATGATCAGAAATTTGTGAGTCATTTGAATAGAATCCCATTTATCCAAACGATACAGGATTGGCAGTGCTGATGGCCGCAGTCCTGAAAACCAGTCATGCTTGGGGAAAATGCACATCCATGAGTACTATTATAATCAACAAGGAGGATAAATTTATGAATAGTATCAAAAAGTGGCTGGCCCTTTTTGCCCTCTCCTTTGGTTATGCATCTGCGTTTACTGTTCCTTATGCTAAATATATTTTTTATGATCCGATGATGTCAGCTCTGAACTGCACAAATTTTCAATTAGGAGCAATGCTTTCCGTTTATGCTTTCGTCAACCTGTTTACCTATATCCCCGGAGGTTGGCTGGCGGACCGCTTTTCTGCCCGAAAAATTATTACGATATCGATGATCGCGCAAGGAATCATTACCATTTGGTTTGCCCTATCCATGAGTCTTACGGTAGGCTGGATTGTCTGGTGTCTCTTTCCCTTAACCGGCACTTTTGCATACTGGGCCGCGGTTTTAAAGGGTGTGCGACTGCTGGGGAGCAAAGAAGAGCAGGGCAAAATATTCGGATTCTTTGAATCCTTGGTGGGACTATCTAATGTCATTATCAGTACCATCGCTCTGGGGATCTTTGCCTGGTATCTGGACCAGGTTGCCGGTTTTAAAACAGTGATTATCGTTTATGCCGGCTTCAATATTCTGGCGGGAATACTTACCTGGTTCTTATATGAAGATTACATGACGGAAACGATTAGTGAAAGACCGAAAGTCGGTGTTAAAGAAGTACTGGCGGCGTTAAAGAGCCCGTTAGTCTGGCTGGTTGGTGTTATCGTCCTTACAACTTATGGGTTATACGTAGGGTTAACCTATCTTACTCCTTACTTAACGGCTGTGGTGGGGGTTACCGTTACCTTCTCGGGAGCCCTGGCGATTATCAGAACTCATGGTGTGAAGCTATTGAGCGGCCCTGCTACCGGTTATGTAGTAGATAAAATCAAATCGGCCAGTAAAATCTTAATTTGGGGAAATATGATCGTGATCGGCTTTCTGGTGGTGTTCCTAAACTTACCCGCAAAACCCGCTGTGGTGATGGTGATGGTTTTGATGCTGCTGGTGGCTTTCGTAGGAGCCGGCATGAAGGGTGTGATGTGGTCTACCGTCGAAGAATCAAAGATTCCCCGCTATTATTCCGGTATTGCCATTGGCATCGCTTCCATCGTTGGGTATCTGGCCGATATGTATATGGGTCCCCTGTTTGGCTACTGGCTGGATGCTTATGGAAACGCAGGCTACAACTATATGTTTGCCTGGTTGATTGGCCAGAGTATTGTAGGCGGTTTGGCCGCCGTGGGGATTTTAGTTCTGAAACGCAAACCTTCTTTAGAAGATACTGAGGATATTTCCGTCACAGGATAAAAAGGAGATAGTGCTTTCTCTTAAATAAAGCAAACTGGCGTTAAGAAATAAAAGGTTTCATAGCGGCAGTTTGCTCCGCTATTATAGGCTTAGTAGCCCATTCTAGATAAATGGTATTAAAAATCAACACCACGACAAATAAATAAAGCTTTACTGATAGAAGGGAGGGAACTGTTTTAAGCTTTAACTTAATCTTAAATTCATGGAGGTGACAGAAAGTGGGTCGAAATTTAAAGGCAGGATACCACCGGCAGGATGGATTTGGTCTAAATATGTTTTCCGATGATGAATTATACGCCATCCATTGTGCCACTTTAGATGTTTTGAAAAACTCCGGAATCAGGATCTTAAGCAAGGAAGCCCAAGATATTTATGATGGCGGAGGGGCCATCGTAGACCGGAAAAACAATATCGTCAAAATTCCCCCCTACATGGTGGAAGATGCCATTCAAAGCGCTCCCAGTACCCTTTTACTGGCGGGTCGGAACCCCAAAAATGACATCGTATTGGAAGCAAATCGAACGGGATTTACCAATTTTGGGGAAGGCATTATGATCATTGATCCATACACAAAAGCCTATCGACGTACCACAAAGAAAGATGTAGGGGATGTAGCCCGTGTTTGTGACGCCTTGGATGCCATTGATGTTCATGAAAGAGCAGTTTCGGCTCAAGATGTGCCGGCAGCGGTAGCCCCCCTGCACGAGGTTGAGATTAATCTGACCAATACGTCTAAACATCTCTTCCAGGGCTGCGGTGGGGCCAAAAACCTGCGCAAAGTAGTGGAAATGGCCGCTGCAGTAGTCGGAGGTAAAGATAAATTAAGAGAACGGCCCATATACAGTTGTATTACCTGCCCGGTAAGCCCTCTGCAGTTAGTTCCCGAAAGCACGGAAGTAATTATTGAGTGTGCCCGGCTGGGCGTTCCCATTAATATTTTGTCCATGGCTTTAGCCGGCGGGACATCGGCGGTGACACTGGCAGGCACTCTTGTTACCCATAATGCAGAAGTGTTAGGCGGCATTGTCCTAAATCAACTGACGAGTAAAGGAGCGCCGGTGATTTACGGAAGCTCTACCACCATGATGGATTTAAAATATACCACCTCTCCGGTAGGATGTCCTGAATTGGGCATGATTAATGCCGCGGTAGCCAAGCTGGCGCAGTATTATTTACTTCCCAGCTGGGTAGCCGGAGGGTAGGCGGACAGTAAAGTCCCGGATGCCCAGGCGGCTCATGAGAAGACGATTACCGCAATTTTACCGGCATTAGCGGGAGCCAATTTAATCTACGGGCTGGGCATGCTGGAATTGGGCATGACCATGGATTACGCCCAATTGGTCATGGACAATGAAATTGCCCGCATGATTAAGCAAGCGGTGGGAGGAATTGATGTTACCGATGAGGATTTGGCTGTGGATGTCATCAAGCAGGTAGGTGCCGCTGGTGAATTCGTCAGTCATGAACACACCTTCCATCATTTCCGGAGAGTCCAATCGACCACCCGGCTCATAGACCGGAGGATGCGGGAGGCCTGGCTCGCTGACGGGGCAAAAGACTTTACCCAGCGGGCATATGAACAGGCCATCGATATTTTGGAGAACTATAAACCTGACCCCCTGCCGGCGGGAGCAGCCGAAACCTTCCGGGCAATTATTGAAGAAGCGGAAAAGGAATACGGCGTAAAAAAGAAATAGTGGCGAAGCTAAGCATGAAATGATATAAAAAAATGGAGGAGGTTGATGATAATGGCAAAAGAAGAAATCTTAAAGGATTTAGCCGAGGCAGTCGTTGACGGCGATGAGGAAAAGGTGGCAGAGGTAACCAATCTGGCAGTTGCACAAGGGATTGAGCCTCTGGAGATCATTAATGGAGGATTGACCAGGGGTATCGAAATTGTGGGGCAGAATTTTGCGGCGGGAAAATTCTATTTGCCCGATTTATTATTGGGGGCTAAATCGATGGAAGCAGGAATCAAAATTTTAGAGCCTCTTTTAGCGGGGAAAAACAGAGATTTTTTGGGAAAAGTGCTCATGGGTACGGTAGAAGGCGACTTGCATGAGATTGGAAAAAATATTGTGATCATGATGCTCAAAACCTCGGGCTTTGAGGTTTTGGATCTGGGCATAGATGTGCCGGCAAAGAAATTTATTGAGAAAATTAAGGAGCAAAGGCCGGATATCGTTGGGATTTCGGCCCTGCTTACGACAACCGTGGCCAGACAAAAGGAAATCATTGAACTTCTGGAAGAAGAAGGCTTGAGGAAGTCGGTTAAGGTGATGATCGGAGGAGCGCCCATTAACCAGGCCTGGGCCGACAAAATTGGTGCGGACGGTTATGCGGAAGACGCTACGGTAGCAGTTGAGGTGGCAAAAAAGCTGATGGGAAAAACTCATTAAATTTATAAATAAAGGGGGAGTGAGCACATGAGATTCGACTTTTTTTCCGACGAAGAATTGATGCAAGTTCATGAAGCGACATTAAAAATATTGGGAACGATCGGGATTCATACTTTATCCGAGCGGTTTAAAAAGTTGCTCCTGGAAAATGGTTGTCTGGAAGAAGGAGACCGGATCCTTTTTCCGCAGACGGTGATCGAGAAAGCGCTGAAAACGGTTCCGGCGGCTTTTAATATCTATGACCGCAATGGCCGTTGTGCTTTGGAAATGGGCAAATTAAAAGCATATACCCATACCTGTGTAGGTACGCCGTCTATTATGGACCTTGACACTGGAGAAAGACGGGATTGTTATCTTAAGGATTTAGCGGAATTTTCCCGGGTTACCGATGCCCTGGAATTTATCGACGTGATTTCCCCGGTTTTCCCGCGAGATGTCCCCCAGGATGTTATTGTGACTGTGGAAACGGCTACCATGCTGCGCAATACGATTAAACCCATGCGCATTTGTGCCGAATCCAGCCATGAAATGAAGTCAATTCTAGGAGTTTTGGCGGCTGTGGCCGGAGGGGAAACTGCTATGCGGGAAAAACCCGTAGCCTATATTGAAGTTTCCTCGATAAGTCCTCTGGAATATGGCTTGCACCCTGCGGAAGCCTTAATTGATATCGTAGAAGCCGGGATGCCTTTGGGCATTGTTCCCTGCCCCATGATGGGATCTACCGGCCCTATGACACTGGTTGGTTCTGTGGCGCAGCATAATGCGGAAATTCTTGCCGGTGTGGTGGCCAGCCAGATGGTAAAATCAGGGGCACCGGTGGTAATGTCTCCCCGGGTCACTTTTATGGATATGAAATCTGGCGTCGGCTTGTGGGCCATGCCGGAAATGGGCCTGGCCGCAGCGGCTTCCATTCAATTATCCAAATATTATCACATCCCTTCCACTGCTGTCGGCTATTCCGGAGCGGCCAAGATCGCAGGAACCCAGAGCGGGTACGAGCATTTATATAATGCTTTACTGCCTGCCCTGGTCGGCACGGATATTATCGGTGCTGCCGGTTCTTTGGACAATTGTTTGGCTTCCTGCCTAATCATGCTGGTGATTGACAATGAACTTGCTTCGGTCGTGCAGCGAACGATTAAGGGCGTTACCGTCTCGGAAGATACCTTAGCGGTAGAAGTGATTAGAGATGTGGTTAATAGTAAAGGCAATTTCCTGACCCATAAACATACCAGGAAGTTCCTGAGAGCAGGGGAATTGTGGGTTCCGCCTCTGGGAGACAGACAGACCTTCGAGAAGTGGGCGGCAAAAGGAGAAACATTAGAAGATGCGGCGAAACGGAAAGCGAAAGAAATTCTTGCTACCCACCAGGTGGAACCGCTCCATGATGAGGTTAATAAAGAAATTGACCGGATTATTTCGGCAGCCCAGGAGAACTAGTACCTTTTCGGATCATCCTGACAGGATGTTTCTACGGTAAAAAGAACAACCAGCAGAACGGCTTCGCTTTCTGCTGGTTTGTTCCCCTTTTCTTCTAGAATTTGGGGAAGTTAACAAGCAATTTTTCACCGTCCAGGAAAGGCGGGTGTTTATGAATACATTGGAAAAAGTGATCAACAAAGCACTATCTCACCAGAAATTGTCCTTTGCGGAGATTATATTTCTCTTAAATCTGCAGGACAGCACAGAGCTGGATATGCTTTTTGAGGCTGCCCGAAGGGCACGGCAGGAATATTTTCAGCGAAAGATATTTTTATATGGCTTTTTATATTTTTCCACCTGGTGCCGCAACAATTGTACTTTTTGTTATTTTCGGCGCGCGAATCAGAAAAGCCAGCGTTATCGAAAAAGCAACGCAGAAACCGTAGAAGCCGCCTGCCAACTGGCTGAATCGGGTGTGCACCTGATTGATTTAACTTTAGGAGAAGATCCCCTCTTTTATTACCAGGAGAATGGGTTTGAAAAATTGTCGGCGCTGGTCAAGCTGGTGAAGCAAAAGACCGGTTTTCCCATCATGGTGTCACCTGGGGTCGTACCGGGGGATGCTCTGACTCTGTTTCAAGCGGCGGGGGCAGATTGGTTTGCTTGTTATCAGGAGACCCATAATCCTGAATTATTCTCCCGGTTAAGACTGGATCAAAGCTATTCCGCCCGGATGGAAAGCAAAAGGCTGGCTCAAAGGGCAGGGCTGCTGGTGGAAGAGGGAATCATGGTGGGAATCGGGGAATCGATTGCCGATATTACCAGCTCTGTGCAAAATATGGAGGACCTGGGGGCCCAGCAAATCCGGGTGATGAGTTTCGTTCCTCAGGCAGGAACCCCGTTGGCAGCCTGTTCTATGCCTTCCCGGATCAGAGAACTGGTGGTGATTGCCGTTTTTCGCCTGCTATTTCCGGATCGCCTCATACCGGCATCCTTGGATATAGACGGTGTGGAAGGCTTGCAAGCCAGACTGAACGCGGGGGCTAATGTGATTACCTCTTTGATCCCCCCTCAGTTGGGTCTGGCCGGAGTAGCACAAAGCTGTAAAGATATTAATGAAGGATACCGGACGGTGCAGGGAGTTTTACCTATCTTGGATCAAATGGGATTAAGAGCGGCAAGCTTGGAGGAATACCAAAGCTTTATCACTGCTGAAAAAGAGAAATTAAGAAAGCGTCAGATTAAAGCCGGGTGATGAGATGAAGATCGTGATCGTGGGGGGAAAATTGCCCGGGATAGAAGCCGCCTATTTGGCCCATCAGGCCGGTTGGGAAGTGATTTTAATTGATAAAGATCCTGGTGCACCGGCAACGGGTATGTGCGACAAATTTTTTCAACTGGATATTCATGAGGAAGGAAAGAGATTTGTCCAAATCGCTCAGGAAGCAGATTTGGTGATTCCTGCTTTACAGGATCAAAGAACATTGGATAGCCTGGTCGGGTTGGCAGGCCAATGTAAATGTCCCATGATTTTTGACCGGTTCTGCTATTCTATCACTTCCTCCAGATTAAAGTCCCATATTCTTTTCCAGCACCACGAAATTCCCGCACCCGGTCATTGGCCTCAGTGTGACCTGCCGGTGATGGTGAGACCTGCGGGCTTTAAAGAGAAAAGCCGGCTCATATCCACCCAAAGTGGATTAACCGGATTTTTGGATAAAAATCAGGCCCAGCGAGAGGAATTGGTGATTCAGCAATTTTTAAAGGGAGATTATTATTCTCTTGAAGTGATTGGATGCCAAGGCATATATCGTACTTTACAAGTAACTGATTTAGACATGGATCGGTGTTTTGATTGCAAACGTGTATCTGCTCCCACTAAATTAACCTATGAACACCAGCAAGAATTTTGCAGTTTGGGCGAAAAGATGGGTGCGATGATTAATTTGGAGGGAATAGCCAATATTCAAGTAGTTGATCATCAGGGAACACTCAAGGTGCTGGGGATTACCGCTAAATTGCCCAGCGAGACTCCTATTGTCGTATATAAATCAACGGGCTTGAACATGTTAGTCCTTTTGGATGGTGTTTATCGACGAGGCATAATGGATACCGTTTTGACTTTTGGGGATGCCAGGGCTGTGATATCCGAGTACGTGAAAGTAACATCTCAAAGGATGGAGACGATTGGCAAGCACAAAATACCGGACCGGGGCCCCATGTTTTTACACCAAAACTTTTTTGGGGCGGAAGAGGCGATCACGAATTATCGGCCGGGACAGAGTTCTTGGGTGGCCAGGCTGATTCATACGGGAAGCGACGTGGCCGAAGTCCGGATGAAGCGCATGAAAACGATCGAAACGATGCAAAAACAATTCAAAATTCCCTGTTTTGTGGATGCAGCACCGAAAAATGTGCACGAGATGCCCCAAAGAGCAAATAACCGGAAATAAAAGGAGGATCTTCATGCTGATTGTTGGAGAATTAATTAATACGAGCCGGAAAGCGATTAACGAACTAGTGGAAAAACGGGATGGGGAAGGAATTAAGAAGATTGCTATTGACCAGTTGGAAGCAGGCGCCAATTATATTGATGTGAATTGCGGCACCCAGGTTTTTAACGAAATTGAAACCATGGAATGGTTAGTGAATACAGTCCAGGAAGCGGTACAGGCTCCCTTGTGTCTGGATAGTCCTAATCCTCAAGCCATTGAAGCGGGCTTGGCTTTGGCCCGGTATGGCCAGCCCATGATCAATTCGATTACTGGAGAAAAAGAGCGCTTTGAGCAGATTCTTCCTCTGGTCTTAAAGTATCAGGCAAAAATTATGGCTTTGTGTATGGACGATCATGGTATGCCCAATACCGGAACGGAACGAATGAAAGTAGCCCGGGCGTTGCACGGGAGATTGACAGAAGCCGGTGTCCCGGAGGAGAATATTTACTTTGATCCGCTGGTAAAACCAATCAGTGTGGGCAACAATGCGGGAATTGAAGTGCTGGATACAGTTGATCTTATTACGAAAGAGTTTCCCCAGGTACATAAAATCTGCGGGTTAAGTAATATTTCTTTTGGACTTCCCAACAGAGCGGTATTGAACCGGCTTTTCATGGTTCTCACCATGGGCAGGGGAATGGATGGTTACATCTTGAATCCTCTTGATAAAACAATGATGGGATTTGTTTACGGCGCCCAGGCATTGCTGGCGCAAGATGCTTTCTGCATGGGTTACCTTACTGCCCATAGAAAAGGCATGTATCAGGAATAAAAATGGCTGATTCAGAATATTTCTGCTTGTATTTATAATGGCAATTTGAGCAGCGTCCGTTTCGCTGCTTTTTCTTTAGAACGAAAAAGATTTCTGGAGCATTTTGATAGTTTGATTACTCTGCTCCATTCATGACGAACCCATCTTTCTTAATTTTAAGATTCTTCCTATCTCCAGCACATTCTCAATTGTATACAACATATATTTAGAAATAATGTATACAATAGAAACAAGAATTACAATCCACAAATAAAGTGATAAAATATAGATTATATATAGACAAAATTATATCTGACTGTTATAATAACCGCAAGATTATCATAAAAATAAATTATAGTGTACTGTATACAAATAAGGGAGGGAACCCGAATGTCTCAAATGATTTTACATAGGGACAGATGCAAAGCATGTCGTTATTGCATCAAGGCATGCCCGAAAAATGCCCTATCGGAGTCAGACGAATTCAATAAAAAGGGCTATCAGCCTGTTGTTGTCGATGAAGAAAAATGTGTCCAGTGCGGCTCTTGTTATATTATTTGCCCGGACTATGTGTTTGAGATTGCCGAATAGGAGGAGAACAGATGGCGAAGGAATTATGGAAGGGAAATGAAGCATTGGCTGAAGCGGCGGTGCGGGCGGGGTGCCGGATCTTTGCCGGCTATCCCATTACGCCGCAAAGTGAGATTTTAGAATATTTGTCGTGGAGAATGCCGGAGGTGGGGGGGACTTTCGTCCAGACCGAATCGGAAATTGCCGGCATTTCCATGGTTTATGGCGCTGCAGCGACGGGCTTTCGGGCCCTGACCAGCTCTTCCGGCCCGGGTTTTACCCTGAAACAAGAAGGTATTTCTTATATTGCCTCGGCAGAGTTGCCTTGTGTCGTGGTGGACGTGGCCAGATATGGCAGCGGTCTGGGCGATATATACCAGGCCCAGGGGGATTACTTCCAAGCTGTGAAAGGGGGCGGCCACGGGGACTACCGGGTTCTGGTTTATGCCCCGGCCTCCGTGCAGGAAAATGCCGACCTCACTTATTTGGCCTTTGATAAGGCGGAGCAATATTTAAACCCTGTGCTGATATTATCTGACGGGGCGATTGGACAAATGATGGAAGCGGTTGAATTGCCTCCGTGCAAAACCCATGATCCGGATCGGTTCCCCTGGGCCATGACCGGCAACAAAAGCGGCAAGCACAAACAGGTAACGACCCGGTTTTATTATGACCAAAATGGGGACATCAAAGCCTATGAGGCTTATCTGAGAGATAAATATCGCGCCATGGGGGAACAGGAACAGCGCTGGGAAGCGGTGCAGGTTGAGGACGCAGAGGTTTTATTGGTCGGTTACGGAATTAGCGCGAGAATATGTAAAGAAGCTGTCCACCTGGCCAGGAAATCCCGTATTAAATTGGGGCTGATCCGGCCGGTGACCTTATTTCCTTTTCCCACAAAGGCTTTTGCACAACTGCCGGATTCCATAAAAGGGATTTTATCCGTAGAGATGAGCTGCCTGGGTCAATTGATAGAGGACGTGGCGTTGGCAACAAAATGTGCCGTCCCGGCTTATTCCTTCTTAAGCGGGGGCGCTGTTCCGGAAACGGAGGATATCCTCGAGGCAGTGAAGGATATCCTCCGGGATACCAGGAAGGCGGTGTACTAAATGCAAAAAATTCTTCCCAAAACGATCATTGAGGACAGTAAATATTGCCCTGGGTGCGGACACGGCATTATCACCAGACTGGTGGGAGAAGTATTAGAAGAATTAAAACTGGAAAGTGACGCCTTATGTGCCATTGCAGTGGGCTGCGCCTGCTGGCTGATGGATACCTTCGGCGTTGATCAGATCCAGGCTCCCCATGGCCGGGCGGCAGCTGTCGCTGCGGGTCTGAAACGGTGCCGGCCCGAAAAGGCGGTGTTTACCTATCAGGGCGACGGCGACGCCTCTGCCATTGGTTTGTCTGAAACGATCTGGGCGGCGGCAAGAAATGAAAAAATAGTCGTCATTTATGTCAATAACGGTGTGTTCGGCATGACCGGCGGCCAAATGGCCCCTACCACCCTGGAGGGGCAAAAAACCACCACCAGTATCTATGGCCGGGATGTAAACTTAACCGGCAAACCGCTGAAAGTGCTTGAGATGCTAAAAACGCTCGATATCGCTTATCTGGCCCGGGGAGCGGTGACCAGTGTGGGGGAAATTAATAAGACCAAAAAATATCTGAAAAATGCCTTTCAAGCCCAAATGAATGCGGCAGGGTATTCCTTTGTGGAAATCCTTTCACCCTGTCCCACCAACTGGAACCTGACGCCCCTTCAGTCCATCGCCAGAATAGAAAAAGATGTTTTGCCCGTTTATCCCCTTGGGGAGTACATGAAGCGAGGTGAAAAATAAATGGCCACCAATATTGTTTGTGCCGGTTTTGGGGGCCAGGGCGTTCTAACCGCAGGGTTGATTCTGGCCAAGATCAGCGTTGACGCCGGGAAGAATGTCACCTGGATTCCTTCATATGGATCGGAAATGCGCGGCGGCACGGCCAACTGCCATATTAAGATCAGCGACGAAGAGATTGCCAGCCCCTTTGTGAGAGACATTGATGTGCTCATTGCCCTGAATGAGCTGGCGGTAGACAAATTTGAAGGCAAGGTAAAAGCCGGCGGCTTCATGATTGTAAACAGCTCCATCGTGTGCGGGAAGGAATTCCGCAAAGATATTGATATCGTTCCTGTCCCTGTTACGGAAGTGGCGGCGAAGGCTGCCAATCCGAGAGGGGCCAACCTGGCCATGCTGGGCGCTTTTGTGGAAAAAACCAAGTTATTTGAGAAAGAATTTTTTGCCCAAGGGATTGATGATTTTTTTGCCGGAAAAGGAAAAGTAAATCCGGCCAATGCCAAGTGCTTTTATTTAGGCTGTGCCTTGTGCCACGAAAATCAATAAAGGGAGGGAACCTAATGGATATCGTAAAACTCTTAAAACCTCAAACCGTGGCAATTATAGGGGCCAGCGAAAAGGAGGGCACCTTTGGCGGGGATATTTGTACCAATATTAAAAAATATGGAAAGTTGGAAAAGACCTTTTTCGTCAATCCGAAATGGGAAAGCGTGCACGGGAAAAAGTGCTATCGGTCGGTTGATGAGATCCCCGGCGATGTGGATGTGGTGATTATCTGTACGCCTAAAAAAACGGTCAACGACCTACTCCGGCAGGCTGGGGCCAAAGGCTGCCGGGGAGCTGTGGTTTTTGCCAGCGGTTATTCTGAAGTAGGCAATAGGGAAGGCAAAGAGGACGAAAAGAAGTTAATAGATTTATGTCAAGAGCTGGATATTGCCTTGATGGGGCCCAACTGTGCCGGATTTATCAATTATCGGGACGGGGTGGTGGGCTTTCCCTTTATCTCTCAAGACCGGGACAGGAAAGGAAATGTGGGATTGGTTGCCCAAAGCGGCCAACTGTGCCTGTCTTTGATGGAAAGCCCCAATATTAAGTTTTCTTATGTGATTTCTGCGGGAAATAGCCCCGTGATCACCATTGAGGACTACCTGGATTTCTTGGTAGAAGACGCAGATACCAAGGTCGTCAGCGCCTATTTTGAAGGATTGCACAATCCGAAAAAGTTTGCAGAAGTATTAAAAAAAGCCGCCCTCAAAAGAAAGCCGGTGGTTGTCTTGAAAACGGGCAGATCGGTAAAGGGCAGCCAAATCGCGGCGTCCCATACGGGGAGTATGTCGGGGGCGGATGAGGTATTTGATGCCGTGTTTAGAAAATTCGGGGTGATCCGTGTGAAGGATATGGAAGAATTGCTGGCGGCATCTGTCTTGTTCTCAGTATTAGACCAATACCCGGCCAAGGACACTTTTGCCGCCATGAATCTGTCCGGGGGAGAGACGGGGATTTGTGCCGATGTGGGCTATCTGCATCAGATTAAGTTCCCGGACTTTACCCGGGATACGAATGCCAAATTGGTGGAGATGTTACCTTATTATGCCACGCCGAACAATCCTTTGGATACCACGACCACCTTATCCTACGACAGTGATCTTTATGCAAAGGCCCTGCGCACCGTGATGGATGACCCCCAGATCGGTATGGTGTTGATCGGGTATACGCTGCTCTTGGATATTGCCGACCCGGCCATTTATTATATCACGGAAGCCATTGAAAAGGTGATTGCCCAGGGAAATGCCAAACCCATTGCCATTATTCCCTTTGTGGAGAACACCCGAAATCAGGAATACCTGGATAAACTGGAGAATCTTCATGTGCCCATCTTGCCTCCTACCAATTATGCATTTTCCATCTTGAACTATTTAGCTGATTTTGTGAACTATCGTACGGAAGAGAGGGCATGGGAACTGGCCTTGCCCGACACCGCAGCCACTAACCTGCCCCTACAGGCTCTTTCTGAGCATGCCAGCAAAGAATTGTTCAAGAAATATGGGGTGCCGGTGACGCGAGAGGTGATTGTTACCAGTGCACAAGAAGCAGCAAGGGCGGCAAAAGATATCGGCTATCCTGTGGTGATGAAAGTGGAATCGGCTGAAATCCTACATAAATCGGATATGGGCGGCGTTATGTTAGGCATCCGGGATGATGTTGCTGCCGGGGAAGCCTTCCGCCGGATTATGGACAATGCGAGAAAACATAAACCGGAGGCCAAAGTAAATGGTGTATTAATTCAAGAAATGCTCCCCGAGGGTTTGGAAATGATCCTGGGTGTGCATAATGACCCCCAATTCGGTCCGGTCGTATTATGCGGTTTGGGCGGCGTCTTTGTGGAAGTATTTAAAGATGTATCCTTGTCTCCTGCGCCCCTTAATTCGTGTGAAGCCTTAGCCATGCTTCAGTCACTAAAGGCCTTTCCCTTGTTTAATGGGTATCGGGGGCGGAATGTCCTTGACATAGAAGCTCTGGCCCAAACGATCGTAAAAATTGCCCGTTTTGCCGCTGATCACAAAAATACCTTAAGCCAATTGGACATCAACCCTTTGATGGTATATCCCAAAGGCAAAGGTGTCTGCGCGGTAGATGCTTTGATCATTAACAGGCAGCAAGAGGATTAAGCCTTTGGGCGGTGACTCAGAAAAATAGCTAGAAAGGAGTGTTTCCACTGGAGAAGAGTAATTTAGAAATAGTGCTCAAAAAACTAAGGGGTGTGGTGGGCGAGAAGGATGTGTTAACGAAAAAAACGGACCTGACCGCCTACCGGGATTCCGTTCATTTGTCCGGCCCCCCGCCGTCGGCGGTTGTTTTCCCCAAGAATACGGCAGAGGTTTCAGAAGTGCTAAAGATTCTTTCTCACTATGGAGTCCCCGTTATTGCCAGGGGGGCGGGAACCAACCTGTGCGGCGATACCCTCTCCCAAGGGGTAACTGTGATTCTGGAAATGGCGAAAATGGATCGCATATGGGAAGTAAACATCTTAGATCGCTATATTGCGGTGGAGCCTGGGGTGTCCAATATGGCCGTACAAAAAGCGCTGGAGCCCCACGGATACTTTTTTGCCCCGGACCCGGCCAGTTTCGGCGTGGCCACCATCGGGGGAAATATTGGGGAAAACGCTGGGGGCATGCGTTGCGTGAAATATGGTGTCACCACCGATAATGTGATCGGCTTGGAGATGGTGTTAAGCGACGGACAGGTGATTTTGTCCCATGGCCCTGTGCAGGCTGGTGCCGGATATGATTTGACGGGCCTGATGCATGGTTCGGAAGGAACCTTTGGCGTCATAACGAAAGCGTGGCTGAAAATTATCAAACTGCCTGAGGAAGTGAAGACGCTGGTGGCGGTCTTTCCTACCTTGGAGGATGCTGTAACAACCGTATCTCAAATCATGGGGCGGGGAATGATTCCCAGCGCTCTGGAGATCATTGATCACCTGGCCATTCAAGCCTTAGAAGAAACCATGCCCTTGGGCTATCCCCTGGATGCCGAAGCGGTGCTTCTCATAGAAGTAGACGGTTTTGCCGGAACTTTGGATGGGCAGGTACAAAGAATTGTTTCCATTTGTAATGAAAGCAAGGCATCGGAAATCAGAGTTGCAAAAACAGAAAAAGAAAGGCAAACCCTCTGGCTGGGGCGGCGGGAGGCCTTGAATTGCTTTGTCAGTAAAAGACCTACCTATGCCCAGGAGGATGTGGCGGTTCCGCGCACGAGACTTCCGGAAATGCTCAATATCATCAAACAAATAGGCGGGAAATATGCTTTGGTCATTGCCAGTGTCTGTCATGCCGGGGATGGAAATTTTCACCCCACCATTATCTACGACGACCATGATGAGGAGGAAACCAAGCGGGCCCACTTGGGCTTTAGCGAGATGATGGAACATGCCATAGAGCTGGGGGGGACGATTACCGGGGAACATGGGGTGGGGATAGAAAAACTAAAAGGAATGAATTTACTCTTTTCCCGGGAGGAATTGAGCTTCATGTGGCGGCTCAAACTCGCCTTGGATCCCAAGAAAATATTAAATCCCGGCAAGGTAATTCCGGAGAATATTTCCCAGATGCCGACGGAGCGTACGGAACAGATCTCCGGCACCCTCAGTGAGGATTTTCGCAGAGATCAATATGCACAGGAACTGGAAATTGCTAAAATCGGGGGCATACATTTTGATCAGGAAACAAGAAAAGCCTATTCCCTGAACGATCATCAACCCTGGTGTGTGATCAGGCCCGAAAGTGTTGAGCAAATAGCAACGATGGTAAGGCTGGCACATCGATATGATATCAAAATCGTACCGTGGGGGAAAGGAACAAAGGTATCCCTAGGCACTTACGGTAAGCCCTATGATGTGATTGCCGAACTGAGCAATCTGAATCAGGTCATAGAAATTGACGGGGAAAATCTCACTGCTACGGTAGAAGCGGGTGTAGAATTGAACGTCTTTCAAGAGATGTTGCATCAAAAAGGCTATATGCTGCCGGTAAATCCTTTGGAAAAAGGTTCTCCCACCCTGGGGGGGATCGTTGCCGCTAACAGCACCGGAAGTTTAAGACTCAAATATGGCACCTTAAAAAATCTGGTCTTGGGTTTGGAAGTTGTTACGGCCGATGGAAAAAACATTCACTATGGGGGCAAGATGATCAAGAATGTGGCGGGATACGATGTGCGCAAACTCTTTGTAGGATCCTGGGGCACACTGGGTATTATCACCAAAATTACGGTAAAAATTTTTCCCTTACCGGGAAAAGCGCTGCATCGAACCTATGTGTCGGAAAATTACCAGGCCTTCATCGATTTTATTTTTTCCGTACAACAGAAGGATCTGGCCCTCACTAGCTTTGATCTTGCCGTTCATGACCAAAAACACTATGTGAATCTTGGCATCAGCGGTCAAGCGGAATCGGTAGACCGGCAGTTAAAAATGCTCAATGAACTGGTAAACAAGGAAGTAGCCTTATGGGAAGAAGACGAAGACCCCGATTATATTCCCGGCAGAGCATTCTATGACAAATATATTCCGCCTGACGGCGACAACAAAGCGGTGCTAAAAAGTTCTCTGCGCTTCTCCGATCTTCCCGGCTGGATGGAAAAGGTGCTGAGATTTCGCCATAGAGGAAAAGTATCCCTCTATGGGGATGGGGCGAGCGGTCTCTTATATGCCGCCTTCTCCGGGGACAAAAAAGACCTGGCCGATTTTATCACGGAGATGGGAGCCGATTTTAGAAAATCATTTGTTTTTGGCACCCATACCTTAGAAGCCGACCCGGGCATTTGCATCTGGGAGGGAAATAAGCCGAAAGATTTTGCCGGCCTGCGTTTGAAGGAAATGCTGGACCCCAAAAAAATCTTCAGCCCGGACAGAACATTAGGAGGGCTAGCGATATGAAAGATTTACAGTGGATTCATGAAAACGCTTCTAAGTGCGCCAAATGCGGGGATTGTCAATCTGTCTGCCCCATATACCGGGAAACAAAGCGGGAAGGATCGGTAGCGAGAGGGAGGCTGGCTATGCTGCGTTTCGCCGCCGCAGGAGAATTGCCCTTTGATGAAGAACTAAAAGACGGCATCTATGAATGCTTAATGTGCGGAAGCTGTGCGGCCAACTGCTCTTCCGCCGTTCCGGTCACCGATATTTTATATAGCGCCAAAGAAATATTTGCCGCACGAAAAACACCTTTGATTCAACGTGTAATGTTTCATCATTTTCTCCCTTATCCCAGACGGCTGGTCTTAACCAACCGGCTGTTAAAAATTTACCAAAATGCCGGATTGCGTTCCCTGCTGAGAAAAAGCGGTCTGATCAATATGCTGGGACCGCTCGCCAAAGCGGAAGATTTTATCCCCCGCATCAGTGCCACCTTTCGCGACCAACAAGGAAGCCTGGAATCGAATCCCAATCACCCTAAATGGAAAGTGGGCTTTTTTTTAGGCTGCGCCACCAACCTCCTGAAACCCGCGCAGGCCATGGCTGCCGTGAACATATTGAGAAAAATGGCATGCCAGGTGGAAATACCGGAAACCTTTTGCTGCGGGTTGCCGGCACTGACCTATGGCCAAAGCGAAATAGTCAGAGCATTGGCCAAAAAAAATATTGACATATTCTTGCAGAACAGATATGAATATATTGTGTCAGACTGTGTCAGCTGCACCAGTCAGCTGAAGGACTATGCCAAATTGTTTGAACGTACCGACCCTTATTATGAAAAGGCCTTGTGTTTATCCACGAAAGTAGTAGATTTTGCCCAACTGCTCTCCAAGATGGATCACGGCAAGAGCCTGTTTTACGAGAATCAAACTGTCACTTATCACGTGCCTTGCCATATGGCCCGGGGGCTGAAAGCGGGGCAGGAGCCGGTAGAAGTATTAAAATCCATTGCCGGAATCAATTTTGTCCCGTTGCCTGAAGAGGATGCGTGTTGTGGCGCTGCCGGCTCCTATCTGGCAACCCACCCGGAATTATCGCTGGCGGTATTGGAAAGGAAAATGGAGCATATTCGGACAACCGGCGCCTCCATCGTCGTTACCAGCTGCCCTGAGTGTGTGATGCAGTTGGAACGCGGCGCCAGGTTGTTTCATGTGCCGGTAAAAGTGAAACATTTAGCGGAAATGGTGCTGGAGGCCTCTCGGTGAAGTGTTTGAGCCTGGCAAGTAGATGGGAATTTCACTCCTTTTAAAAATAGTGTTTGGATTCTTGCTTGCGAAAGAAAACGGAGAAACCATGATCTTTGTTTATCTATCATTTTAATGATAAACTATGAATAATCTCAGCATTTGTCCGCGGTTGATGAACCTTTTTTGAAATATCTGCAGCCAACAAATCATACTGCTATATGGCAAGAACATAGGGCTATTTTTACATTGGAGGGAAAGATGAGATGAATACCAGGCTACTCAAAGATGAAATTTTCGATTTGCTGGCGTCCAAAATACAGTCGGGTGATTTATTGCCCAATCAGAGAATTACCGAGGAGTCTCTGGCCAATGAAATGGGCATTAGTCGTACACCTGTCCGAGAGGCGCTCATTAGGCTGGCAGCAGATAATTTACTGGTGAAAATACCGCGCAAGGGATTTTTTATCAAGGATTTTACCAAAAAGGAAAAATTAGAAAAATATGAAATCATGGGAGCTTTAGATGGCCTGGTGGGCTCTCTGGCCGCTACCCGGCTTTCCGACGAGGATATTTTGCGCATGGAGGAATTGGTTGAGTTGATTGACGTGTGCATTAAATATCGAAATTGGACCAAATATCAGGCCTTGGTCGCGGAGTTCCATGACGCGTACACAAAAAAATGTGGCAATGATTCCTTGATTAAGCTGGTGCGCTCCCTGCAATTTAATTTTGTTCCTAATAAATATATCAGTAATGATGATGAAAAACTTGCCGAACTGCAAACGAATCTGAACAATGATCATCGGGAATTGATCAAGTGTTTTATGAATAGAGATGCTGCCGCCGCAGAGATGGTGTTGAGAAAGCATTGGAAAACAGATGAGAATTATATCTGATGCCCGAAGTGTTAATTTACGCCTCTTGGATGACAAGTAAAAATAACGTAAGAGGTGTTAAAAATGCAAGTACAGGATTTTGCTCTTGCCATCGAAGGACTAAAGGATATTACCTTCCCGCGATTTGTGAAAATCAGGCAAAGATTTAACAGAATCAAGGTAGGAAATATTCCGGATCAGGTCCATCGGGAATTTTCTAAAACACCGGTGGCCACCGGGATTCCCCATGGATGCCGGGTTGCGGTAGCCGTAGGGAGCCGGGGCATTGCCAATATTCAAGAAATCGTAAGGGCTGTTGTGGGCGAGCTAAAAAAGCTGGGCGCCATCCCGGTGATTGTACCGGCCATGGGAAGTCACGGGGGAGGAACTGCCGAAGGGCAACGGGAAGTACTGGCCGGCTATGGAATTACACCGGACGAAGTGGGGGCTTCGATCCATTCTTCTCAGGATGTGGTTCAGGTAGGTGAGATCAATGGTCAACCGGTCTATTATGATCACTTTGCCTTCCATTCGGATGCTGTGGTATTGATAAATCGGGTGAAACCCCATACGGATTTTAAGGGCCCGATTGAGAGCGGCTTAATCAAGATGATGGTGATTGGCCTGGGAAACCATGCGGGGGCATCCTCTATTCATCGCCAGGGCTTTGAGAACTTTCGCCAGTTAATTCCGAAAGTTGGGGAGATTATTTTGGCCCATACCCCACCTACGATTGGTGTAGCTGTCCTGGAAAACGCCTATGAAGAAACCGCGATCATTGAGGCGGTGCCTGGAGCGGATATATGGAAAAGAGAACCGGAGCTCTTGAAAACAGCGAAGCAACTGATGCCTAGATTGCCCCTTGATGCGATAGATGTCCTGATTGTGAATGAGATGGGTAAGGATATCAGCGGCGCCGGCATGGACAACAATATTATCGGGCGAGTGGAAGGTTTTGATGAAGTTCCTTCCATAGGAAAAATTATGGTGCTGGATTTGACTGAACGTACCCATGGGAATGCATGCGGGATGGGATACATTGATGTTACGACTACCAAGATGATCTCGAAAATAGATTTTAAGGTGACATTCACCAATGATATCGCCAGTGGCTCCATGGAAAAAATTCCCCCTTTTTTAAATTCCGAAAAGGAGGCTCTGCAAGTCGCTTTAATCACAAGCAGGGTTCGTCCTGAGAAGTCTAAAATCATCAGAATAAAAAACACCTTAGAGTTGAGCGAGATGATTGTTTCTGAGCCCTGCTTACCGGGATTAACGGGAGAAAATATGGAGATTCTGGGCGCACCGTTTTCTTTGGCGTTCGATGAAAAGGATAACCTGCTATGAACCATCATGCTGCTTTTCTTCTCATGTAGTGTTATGATGAGGAACCGTCTAAAGAAGGAGATATCTCTCTTTAACTTCTAAAAAGTTATGTTGAGCTAGCTCCTTTTTCGTTTTTGCACGGGTATTCATGATAAATACCTCGTCTCAATATTTTCCCCATCTTTACTTTTTAAGTGTATGATTTTGTTTCATTCACGTTGCTTTCGCATCGCAAGGGATGTGGGCTTTCTTTGTATCCTTTAAAATAGTTATTTCCCAGGCAATGCAAATTTACGTTAAGTAATGAAAATTTACATCGTGTGAGAAAGATAACAAATACGCGGGGCCTGACCCGAACTCAGGGTTTCTCTGGCCAAAAGTAATGTAAATTTACATCGCGCCTTTTCTCCCTCCCTTTTGCCCGCTTGCCTGTGGGCTGGTACAAAAGGTGGCAGGATATTTGCTGATAAATAGTGGTTAAAAAGTCCCTACTATCTGCTGCCTCAACCCATCCCCCTTCCGGTGGGTTTCCCGGGAACAATATGTTTGGAAAGCGAAGAGGACTACAGTATAAAGAGATTATTCCATAATGGGGAAAGGAGTTTGAAAATCAGATAAAAAAGGAGGTGTGGAGAAGCTTAACAGAAGAAAAAAAGAAAAAGATTGTTAAAGAAAGTCGATGTTGTTGTTCAACTATTCGTAAGGAGGGGTAAAAATGAATAATGGGAATCCCAAACCAATATATGCCAGGGTAAACAACATGGTGTTTGCGATTTCTGTACTGGCCTGTTTGCTATTTTATGGGCCCATGGTCGTATTCCAAAAGTCGGCACAGGGCGCGGTTAATCAGGCTATGTACGTCATTACCCACAACACGGATTGGGTATGGGAATTTGTGGTATTCGGGTGCCTGGTGTTTTTAGCCTGGTTGGCTTTAGGCCGCTACGGTAATGTGAAATTAGGGGGAGCTGACGATAAACCGGAATTTTCCACTTTTACATGGGTATCGATGATGTTTTGCGGCGGTACAGGTGCCAGTCTTGTCTACTGGGCATTGATTGAACCAATTTACTATCTTCAGTATCCGCCGTTCTGGTTGGAACCTTTCTCCCCGCAATCTGCCCAATATGCTTTGGCTTACGGCATCTTTCATTGGGGCTTCAGTGCCTGGGCCACCTTCGGCGTTCCGGCTGTTGCCTTTGCCTATATGTATTATGTGCGTAAAAGGCCTTTCCTTTATCCCAGTTATGCCTGCCGGGGAGTTTTAGGAAACATGGTTGACGGGTGGGTCGGGAAGGTCATTGATGCCCTCGTAATTATCGGCATGGTTGGAGGGATGGCGACTACGCTCGGTTTTGTGATCCCCATGCTCTCCGATATTTCTTCCAACTACTTCGGTATTGCAGACACCATCGGCTTTAAACTGGTGGTGTGCTGTCTTTTCTCCTGCGTTTATTGCTGGAGCTGTTGGAATGGTTTAAAGGGAGGAATCGCCAAACTGGCGGATTTCAACATGTACTTAACCTTTATTTTGCTTGGTTTCGTGATGCTTGTCGGGCCGACCGCTTTCATGTTTTCTTTGTTCGGCGACAATATTGGGGTATTATTGCAGAGTTTTCTGCGCATGAGTTTTTATACAGACCCCATCACCAAGTCAGGGTTTCCTCAGGACTGGACTGTTTTCTATTGGGCCTGGTGGCTCTCCTGGGCCATTTACGTAGGTCTGTTTGCAGCGAGAATCTCCAAAGGACGTACCCTGAGGTCCCTGATTATGAACATGATTTTTTCCGCTACAGGTGGGTGCCTGCTCTTTTATTTAGTATTTGGCAGTTATCAGGTTGACGCCATATTGAACCAGGGAGCTCAGATTGCGGACATTTTAAAAGAACAGGGCGGCCCTGCTGTTGTCAGCAATTTTTTAAAAACGCTGCCTCTTGATGCACTGGTCATTCCCTTCTTTATCTTTACCATGGCGGTTTCTTCAGCCACCGGCCTGGATGCCGCTTCCTTCACGATGGCGAATATGACTTGTTATGAGATTCAGGACGGCGTGGAGCCACCGAAATGGATTCGCATGTTCTGGGCCCTGATGATCTTTTTTGCCGCGATGGCATTACTTTTAGTAGGTGGCATGGACGTCGTGCAGTTGTCCTCGGTCTTAACATCGGTACCGGAGCTGTTCCTGCTGGTCATTCTGGCTATTTCTACGACCAAATGGCTTCGAGAAGATTTTGGATCTCCAGAGCCTTTAATAACAGATAAATATCAGGAAAGTGCCGGTACACAGTCTGTATTTATACCAGAAGAATCCCAAGTGAAGAACGTCTAGCAATCTTATTGATATTTGCATGGGAATAGGACCAAAGGTAATTCAGATCGTTTTTTGGCCGGGGCAAATGTCCTTACGGTAAAATGAGCTCGGGTGCTTCAGAAAGAGAGGAGAAAAAATTGGAAGTGTCATTGCATTCCCAGCATGTCATTATGATCATAGGTACCCTTTTATTGGTTGCCTGCATCGGGTTTTACTCAGGGAAAAAGGTTATGGGAAACAGTGATTTTTCTCACGGGGGAAATAAAGCCGGAGTCAGTATTGTGACGGGTACGATAATGGGAACCCTGGTAGGGGGAGCATCTACCATCGGAACTGCCCAGATGGCATTTGTCTGTGGTTTCTCTGCCTGGTGGTTTACCCTCGGGGCAGGCATCGGCTGTTTTTTTCTGGGCACCTTTTATGCCAAACCCATGCGTGATTCCGGGACTCAAACAATCCCCCAATTGTTGTTTCATGTCTATGGCGAACAGGCCGGCCTGTTTGCGGGTGTTTTTGCTTCCCTAGGCATGTTCCTCAATATTGTGGCCCAGGTCATTGCCCTGGTTGCCCTTTTGTCTGCCATGTTTCATCTAAGTACCTATGCTTCAGCCGTTCTCGGCATCGTTTTAATGGCCTGTTATGTTTCCTTCGGCGGTGTTTGGGGTACAGGAATGGTGGGGATGGTGAAAGTGGCCCTGCTCTATTTTACCGTGTTACTGGCCGGGACTTTTGCCTATGTTTTCATGGGAGGAATTACCGGGGCCCATCAAGTCTTTCCTTCTTATCCCTGGTTTAGTTTGTTTGGGCGAGGATGGGAAAAAGATTTTTCTGCCGGGTTTTCTTTGGTGGTGGGAGTATTGTCCACCCAGACTTATTTTCAGGCGGTATTGGCGGGACGGGATCTCAAGACTTCCCGCCGGGGTTGCTGGCTCAGTACAGTTTTAATTCCCCCCATCGGCATGGCGGGAATTTTTATCGGTCTTTTTATGAAGGCCCATTTTCCAGAAATAAACCCGGCAGAGGTTTTTCCCTTGTTTGTGATCAAATTCCTGAACCCCTGGTTGGGCGGGGTCGTTTTGGCCACCCTTCTGATTTCCGTGATCGGAACTGGTGCCGGCCTTTCTTTAGGGATTGCCACCATCTTATCTCATGATATCTATCAAAAGTACTTCAAACAACAAGCAGATGAAAGGGCCATCTTGAAGCTGACCCGAGCTTTTATTTGCCTGGTTTTGGGTTTGGCCTTGCTTTTTGTCTCCGGAAACCTAAAATCTCTCATCCTGCAATGGAGCTTTTTATCCATGGGATTAAGGGGGGCCACCTGTTTTATTCCCTTGACGGCAGCTTTACTTACGAAAGGCAGGGTAGCTTCATGGGCAGGAACCTGGGCGATTGTGACAGGACCCCTAGTAGTCATTGCCTGGGAGCTCTTCTCTCCTTTCCAGATAGATTCATTGCTGATCGGCATTCTCGCCGCTTTATTGATTTTTGTCTGGGGGACGGTCTGCCGGAAAATCAATAAAGATGGGCAGGCCCTGGAAAGCGCGGATAGAAAGGATTTTTCGCTAAAAGGAAGACAATAGAGGGAAAAAGAGATCCTTTTCCCTCTATTGTCTTAAGGTTGCAACCAGTCTTTTCGGGTGAATCAGTAAATCTAATGCGTCCAAGATGTTTCGCACCATAACGTCGGCATCGATGAGACACTTGGCGCAGGTTCCCTCATCTCCCAAGACTGCAATGCCTAATGCAGCACTGGCCAGCATCTGCCTGTCGTTTGCGCCGTTTCCCACGGCAACCACTTTTGACGGACCGAGAGTTTGAATGAAATTTTCTTTTTGCGGTCCGCCCGGGCATGAATTGTCCAAAAGCTGCAGGGTACAGGGGATCCCCTCACATTCTGCGGCGCAGATTCCAAACGTATCGGCGGTAATGATGTGGATGGTGAGATCCTGAGCGAGAAAATTCAGTTTTTCTCTCACATGTGGCTTTAAATGCCCGTCAACGGCTAGTGTCCCGTTGTAATCTAAAACCAAATGTTCCAGTGTTAATTCCTGCCCGGCAGGGATTTTTATTTTTATCATCCGCTTCTCCGGCCTCCTTTTTTCTTTTGCTTCCTTCATTATAGCATAGAAGGGCGATGAGAATGCGAACGACAGAAAGCGGTTGAAAAAGTCGGCCGGAATTCTTTAAGGGAAATCCCGGCAGAAAGGATAGGCAATATTTTTACAATTATTAATAATAATTATTATTACTAAAATTTTTTTACCTTTTACCAAAATCATGCAGGAATTAGTGAACTATTGGTGAAGATAATATAAATACAATGAAAGGAGCTGAAGTCCATGGATCCAAAAGTTTTTCACAAGATTAGCTACGGCCTTTACGTGATCGGTTCAACAAGAGAAGGAGCCTTCAACGGCCAGATTGCCAACACCGTTTTTCAAATCTCTGCCGATCCTGCCACGGTAGCCGTTAGTATTAACAGAAACAACCTCACCAATGAATTTATTAAAGCCAGCAAAGTTTTTTCTGTGTCCATTTTACCAACAACAGTCGCGCTGGATTTTATCGGACATTTTGGCTTTAAATCGGGAAGAGATATTGATAAATATCAAAAAGTGTCCTTTAAACCGGGTGTTACCGGGGCGCCGGTTCTGCTGGAACAAACCGTAGGCTATCTGGAGGCGGAAGTAATTGACAGCATTGAGGTGGAAACCCATACCCTATTTATCGGCAAAGTGATTGATGCGGAGGTGCTAAGCACTGAAGAGCCCATGACCTATGCGTACTATCACCAGGTGAAGCGAGGCTCTGCCCCCCCGACGGCTCCTACCTACATAAAAGAAGAGAAAAACGTGGAAAATAAACCAGAAGGAACAAAGGAGGATCCTAAAATGAAAAAGTATCAGTGCACCGTATGCGGATATGTTTACGACCCTGCCCAAGGTGATCCCGATTCCGGCATTGCCCCGGGAACAGCCTTTGAAGATATTCCGGAGGATTGGGTTTGTCCCGTTTGTGGCGTAGGAAAGGATCAATTTGAACCTGCCGAATAAAATCGCGTGTTTGAGGTGTTGAAATGAAACCTGTACAAGTGAAAGAAAACATCTATTGGGTGGGAGGGATCGATTGGGATATTCGGAATTTTCACGGTTACCTAACCCAAAGAGGCACAACATATAATGCCTATCTCATCATCGACGAAAGAATAACACTGGTTGATACGGTAAAGCATTACTTGTTTGATGAAATGTTAGCCCGCATCTCAGCCATCGTTGACCCGGGGAAAATTGACTATGTGGTGTCCAACCATGTGGAAATGGACCACTCAGGAGGTCTGCCCCGGTTGATGGCAGTGACCCCGCAGGCAAAAATCTTTACCTCGCCAAACGGGGAAAAAGGATTGAAAGCGCACTATCAGGGGAATTGGGATTTTCATGTTATGAAATCAGGAGAGACCTTAAGCCTGGGAAAAAGGACCCTCACCTTCGTCCATACGCCGATGGTGCACTGGCCGGATAATATGACCAGTTACCTGGCGGAAGAAAAAATTTTATTTTCCAACGATGCTTTTGGGCAGCATATTGCTTCCTCTGAACGCTTTGACGACCAGCTCCCTTTGGATATCATTCTGGAGGAGGCTGCCAAATACTATGCCAATATTGTCCTCCCTTATGGCAGCCAGGTTCAAAAAGCTTTGGAAGCTGTGGGCGGCTTAGAAATTGACGTGATTGCTCCCAGCCATGGTCTGATCTGGCGCTCCCATATCCCGGCCGTGCTGCGGGAATACCGGAACTGGTCAGCTAATGAAACGGAAGACAAAGCGGTCATTGTCTATGATTCTATGTGGGATTCTACGGAGAAGATCGCCTATGCCGTTCAGGCTGCTTTTGAGAACAAGGGCATCAACACCCGGATGATGAATCTAAAGACCAATCATATTTCCGATATTATGACCCAAGTTCTCACGGCTAAATATATTTGTGTGGGGTCACCTACGCTCAATAACAACATGATGCCCACAGTTGCAGCATTTTTAGCATACTTAAAAGGGCTGGCGCCCAAAAAGCGGGTCGGATTGGCTTTCGGTTCTTATGGCTGGGGAGGACAAAGTGTGGGCCTGGTGGAAGAGGTGCTTAAGAGTCTGGGCTTTGATCTCATGGAACAGGTGCGCATCCAGTACATTCCTGATCGGGAACAATTAGAGGAAGTAAGGAAAAAACTTGAGGAGGGAATCTGATGACCAATTTGAGAGATCTATATAAGTGCAGCGTCTGCGGCAATGTGGTGGAAATCGTTCATCCGGGCGCGCCGGCTTTAGTGTGTTGCAATCAACCCATGGAAAAATTGGAAGCGAAAACGCAAGATGCGGGAAATGAGAAGCATGTTCCTGTGATAGTGCCGGGGGAAGCAGGAATTGTGGTGAAGGTGGGCAGCGTGGAGCATCCCATGGAAGAGAAGCATTCCATCCGGTTTATTGAAGTATTGACAAAAGAGCAAGTGCTGCGGGCCGAATTAGTGCCGGGCCAGAAGCCAATGGCGGAATTTCCCGTAAAACAGCCGGAAGTAATAGAAGTAAGAGAATATTGCAACATACATGGACTCTGGAAGAAGTAAATGATCACTTAGGGAGGTATGAAAATGAAAGACCTGAAAGGAACAAAAACGGAAAAAAACTTATGGGAAGCTTTTGCCGGGGAATCCCAGGCGAGGAATAAATATACCTATTTTGCTTCCGTAGCGAAAAAAGAAGGCTATGAGCAAATTGCCGCATTCTTCCTGGAAACCGCAGACAACGAGAAGGAGCACGCCAAAATCTGGTTTAAAAAATTGTATGGCATCGGATGTACAGAGGATAACCTGAAGTCAGGTATTTCCGGAGAAAATGGGGAGTGGACTTCCATGTATCCCAAGATGGCTGCGGAAGCACGGGAAGAAGGATTTGAGGACATTGCCAAGTTGTTTGACGGGGTAGCAAAGATTGAAAAAGAGCATGAAGAACGATATGCCCAGCTTCTGAAAAATATCCAGGAAAGCAAAGCCTTTAAAAAAGACAATAAAGTAGTCTGGAAGTGCCGGAACTGCGGCCACATTCATGAGGGAGCGGATGCTCCGGATGTCTGTCCGGTCTGCGCCCATCCCAGAGCCTATTTCGAGGTACTGGAGAAAAATTATTAATCCGCATATCATCTGAACCTATTCCAAGACCCCCATCCAGATCCATAGATGGGGGTTTGTTCATCAGCTGGCTTGGGAAGGAAGGGGTAGACATGGAAGACAAAATTCGGGGAGGCCTCTACGGTGTGGCGGTGGGCGATGCTTTAGGGGCGACGGTGGAGTTTTTGACTCCCCGGGAGATTAAAGAAAAGTATGGCCGTCACAGCGAAATGATCGGCGGCGGGTGGTTATCTCTCAAACCGGGTCAATTTACCGATGATACTTACATGACTATGGCTGTGGCAGAAGGACTCTTAGCTGATCCGGACGATCCGGTTGGTAAAATCGGGGCAGGGTTTATGAGCTGGTTCAGGTCTAATCCCCCGGATGTAGGGAATACCGTCCGCACGGCCCTGACCTGCTTTGCTGAAACGGGCGACTGGGAAAAGGCCGCCCGTGAGGCGAGAAGACTGCTGCACGGGCGGGTGGGGAGCAATGGCTGCCTCATGCGCACTTTGCCTGTTACCTTTGCTTATCTCCGGGACCCGGGCAAAATGGCGAAAATGTCCCGAAAAATTGCCGCCATGACACATCAGGATCCGGAGGCAGAAATGGCGTGTGCCTTTTATAACCGTTATGCTGCCGAACTGGTTGGTGACCAAAATAAAGAAGGTGCTTTGAGAACTGTTTTAAAGGAACTGGAAGCAGATTTTAAAACGTGGGGCACAGAAGAACTTTACGGGCGTTTGGTGCGGGTTGCCTCTTTACGAAAACAAGATTTACGTGCCAGCGGATATGTGGTAGATACCCTGATTGCCGCCCTGAAAGTGTTTTTGGCTGGTGATGATTTTGAGAATACTGTTGTAGAGGCAGTAAACCTGGGTGATGATACGGATACGGTCGGTGCCGTAACAGGGGGGCTTGCCGGTGTGTATTATGGATTTGGCCGCATTCCGCAACGATGGCTGGAGCCTCTCAAATACAAAAATAGAATGGACTATATTGTAGAAAAATTCTTAAAAACGTCTTAAGTGCAATAATTGAACCCTTGTGATAGATTATGAGGAACAACATGGAAGGTAAATTTCACTAAATATAGAATATTTATATCATACGACTGTTGGACGAATAAGCAATAACTTTATTCCCTCCAGGAAAATTGGGAGGAATAATCATGTACTTTCAGTATGTTCCTTTTATTTGGACCCTTTTGGCTTCTACCCTGGTCATTTTGGCCCTGGCGATTTATGCATTGCAGCACAAGGATGTCAAGGGAGCAGTTCCTTTCAGCATCTGTATGTTCTTGACTGCCCTGTGGTCGGGGAGCTATGCTCTGGAATTAGCCGGAACGGACCTCTTTACCAAACTTTTTTGGACCAATGTCCAGTGCATCTCCTATAGTTTTGCTCCGGTGCTCTGGTTGATTATGGTGTTCCGGTTTATTGAACGGGATCACTGGGTAACCAGGCGAAATATCCTGCTTTTGCTCATCCTTCCCTTCCTCACGGTGATCCTGGCCTGGACCAATAACCTGCACGGTTTGATGTGGCAAAATGCCCGGCTGGATATCAACGGCCCTTTTCCTGTGGTAGCCAAGACCTTTGGACCCTGGTTTTGGGTCATCGCCGCTTATTCATATCTGCTGAATATTCTATCCGAGTCTTTGCTGGCCTTGTCCCTACGCAGAAAATCCGCTTTATACCGGGAGCAATCCCGGGCTCTGTTTATCGGTCTGGCCTTACTTTTTATCCAAAATGCCCTGTATATTTTTGGCATTCATCCCGTTCCTCGCTATGACCTGACCCCGGTGGTGGCGGGTGTGTCCGGGCTTTACATTGCCTGGGGCATCTTTCGCTACAGGCTGTTTGATATTGTCCCGGTGGCCCGGGAAAACATCATCGAAAACATGGACGACGGCCTGATCGTGCTGGATGCCCGGAACAGGATCGCGGATATGAACCGTACGGCAAAAACCATCTTCGGCCCTCCGTCCATCCGGGCAATTGGACAGAAGGTGGAAGCCTTCTTTAAAAACCAACCGGCTTTCGCGGAAATAAGCTGCGGCAGGGAGACGCTGCCCAGAGAACTGGTGATACAGAATGAGAGCGATCGGAAAACATTCGAGGTATCTTATTTATCTCTGCAGGACAGGCGGGGAAAACATAACGGGCTGACCATCATATTCCATGACGTGACCGAGCGGCGGCTGGTCCAGGCCCGGCTGCTGGGGCAAGAGAGGGCGCTCGCCATGTCGGAGGAGAGGGAACGGCTGGCCAGGGATCTGCATGACAACCTGGGACAGATCTTCGGATTTATCAACATCCAGGCCCAGGCAATAAAGCATGAGCTGGCAAGCGCCGGAATCGGCATAGCCTCCCATAAGCTGGAAAGACTGGTTGAGGTGGCCAAGTCGGCCCACCAGGAAATGCGGGAATACATCCAAAACGTAAAAATCACTGCGGCAGCTGAAAAGAATTTCGTCTCTGCCGTAAAAAAGGAAATAGAGCAATACATAAAACAAACCGGCATCGAGGTAAAGCTCCGGATCTCGGACGAGCCGGTGATCGAAGGACTGGAGCCGAATATTAAACTTCATATGATCAATATTGCCAAAGAAGCCCTGAACAACATCCGGAAGCATGCCGAGGCAAAGCAGGTATCCATTGAAGTCAAAGTTGCCGGGAGTGAAATTTTTGCCCGGATAGAGGATAACGGCAAGGGCTTTGATGTTATGAAGTATGAAAAAGAGCCGGCACACGGCTTTGGATTAAGTATCATGAAGGAACGCGCGGGGGAAATAGGAGGGGACATCAGGATTGACTCCAACCCCGGAGAGGGCACGAGGATTTTGCTACGTGTTCCACAAAGATAGGGGTGAAGGAAAATGAAAGTGATGCTAGTGGATGACCATTCGCTTTTCCTGGAAGGGCTCCAGTACCTTCTGGAGACCCATGGCATCGAGGTGGCGGGTACGGCGGGAAACTGCACTCAGGCCATGGAAAGGGTACGCACGCTCAAACCCGACGTGATCTTGCTGGATATCGAGATGCCGGGGGGCAGCGGGCTTGACGCCATACGCCCAATAAAACAGGAAATGCCGGAGGTAAAAATAGTGCTGCTTACTTCCTTCAATGACGACGAAAACCTGTTTGAGGCCGTGAAAAGAGGGGCCAACGGCTACCTACTGAAGAACCTGAATGCGGAGGAGCTTATCGCTTTGCTGCACACCCTGGAACAGGGAGAAGCCCCTTTGTCTCCCGGACTAGCTGCCCGGCTGCTGGAGGAATTTGCCCGCCAGGCGGCAGAAAAAAGGCAGGATTCCTTGATAGACAGGGAGGAAGCCGCAGGACGGGAGGAGCGGGTCGGCAAACTGACCGGGCGGCAGAACCAGGTGCTCAACCTGGTGGCGCAGGGCATGTCCTACAAAGAAATCGGAGCGGTCCTGGGCTTAAGCGAGCGCACCATCAAATATCATATGGAGCGGATACTTGAAGTGCTCCGTCTGGAAAACCGGGCCCAGGTGATCGCCCATGTCGCCCGGGAAAGCTCCATCCGAGTCGACAAGATCAAATAGTTGAGATTAAATCAAGCTGGCGGTTCAGAAAGGTATAAACGACTTGTTCTTCTGTATATACTAATTTTGAAAAATATGGTAGCATATAATTATTGAGTACGGAGGCGGTATTTATGGGAGAGGCTTCAATAGCATCTAGTATTCATTCAGAGGTAGATTTTATTAAAAATCAAATTATTTCAAGCTATAATCCTTCAAAAATAATATTATTTGGCTCGTATGCAAACGGAACTGCTACTGCAAAAAGTGATATAGACCTATGTATAATAAAGAATACTAATAATAAAAGAAAACTATTACCTGATATGTATCTGAATATTGAGAGCAAAAAACCCTTTGATCTACTTCTTTATACAGAAGCGGAATGGAATGAATGTATAAATGACACTTCCAGTTTTGCATACCTAATTAATAAGAAAGGAATTGTCATATATGGTTGATAGTAAACGATATCATGATTGGCTTGAAAAAGCGAAAAGAGATATAAAATCAGCAAAGATATTAAAACAGAATGACTGTGGTAACGATGTTGTTGCTTTTCACAGCCAGCAAGCTATAGAGAAGTCATTAAAGGGTTTTTTGCTTAAGCACACTGGGCAGGTTGCAGAAGGGCATAGCCTTATTTACTTGTGCAAGGAAGCTACCAATTATAATATTGAATTTAAGAAAAGTTTAAAAAATTGTGCTTTTGTAAATCAGTATTATATCGAAACACGTTACCCGGCTGATAATCCACTTAATGTACCAAATGAAGAAGCTGAAGAATGTATAACAATTGCAGAGGATATTTATAAATTGGTAATGGATAGTATTTCTGATTGAAATATTACTTCTGTGAAAAGCAGGTGTGATATTTTTTTGACTTGGCAGATGATTAGGACATTTACTTTACAACGTGCATCCGTTAAGTAAATCGAATATAGTTTTCCAGAAAAGTACAGTCATAGGTGCAATATGACTGTACTTTATTTTTTGGACCGACTGTACCTGGGGACATTGTAAATGAAATGGCCAAAGTTATATTCTTTAAGTGAAAAAGAGCATCTGGTAAATGTATGCAAAAATACATGATAAGGCGGGGATATGGCATGAATGTCTTACTGGTAGACAACCGGGTCCTCTTCCTGGAAGGATTGCAGAGCCTCTTGCAGTCTAACGGAATCAAAGTGGCGGGTATGGCCCTGAGCGGTCCGGAAGCCCTGGAAAAGACCCGGCTGCTTGGCCCGGATGTGGTTCTGATGGACGTCACCGGCACCGGGCAGGACCGGCTGGAGGCCATCCGCCGGATCAGGGCGGAAAACCCTGCGGTCAAAATCATTGTTTTTGCGGACAGTGATGAAAACCTGATCGCCGCCGTGCAAAACGGGGCCTGCGGCTACCTGCTCACCAGCATCGAGGGCGGGGAACTGCTGCAGAAGCTGGGCGACCTGGAACGGGGCGAGGTCCCCTTCTCCCCCGGCTTGACCGCCCGGGTACTGGAGGGCATTGCCCGGCTGGCGGCGGAAAGGGAGCGGGCCGGTCCGATGACAGAGAAGGTACAGGTTGTGCCGGCAGCAGAGAATGGAGAAGCTGTACAGCTCACCGCCAGGCAGCAGGAGATCTTGGGCCTAGTGGCCCAAGGGCTGACCTACCGGGAAGCGGGGGAAGCCGTGGGGCTAAAGGAGCGTACCGTTAAGTACCATATGGGCAGGATTATGAAGCAGGTGCATCTGAAAAAAAGGGAACGGGTGATCGCCTATGCCCTGAAGAAAAGGCTCTGAGTTACAGTCCATATCAACGAGAATAGACTCGGAGACTTAATTTAACAAAGACTAGTCTGTCATCGCAAGGAGGAGTAATTAAACACCCCATCCTGTCATCGCGAGGAGCGATAGCGACGTGGCGATCTCACAGGAGAGATTGCTTCGCTGAACGCTCGCAATGACAAATGGGGGCTCCAATGACAAGCGGTGGGAGTCTCCGCATGTACAAAACGATCAATAGGAGGGGAAGACCATGTACGGATATGAAATAAGAAAGAATCTTTTTCCCCGGACCGGCCCGGTTTTGGTGGCGGCAGTATTGCTCTGGCTGGCCTGGGGCGGGCTGTGTCCAAATGCTGCGCTGGCCTACAGCGGCGGCGACGGCTCATCGGGCGATCCGTATCAGATCAACACAGTGGCCAATCTGGAGCAGGTCGGGACGGACGCGGCCAACGGGGAGACCGACGGCAAATATTATAAGCTGATGAATAACCTCGACCTCGGCGGCGTGGCAAGCTGGACGCCCATCGGCGCGGAAGCGAGCCATCCGTTCAGGGGTAACTTCGACGGTAATAGCCATGTGATCCGGAATTTGAGCATCGGAGGCACGGGAGGAGCAAATATCGGGTTATTCGGTTATACTTCCCCAACTGCCGAGATTAAAAACCTCGGATTGGAAAACGTAGATATCGACCTCGACAATGGGCAATATGTCGGCGGGCTGGCTGGGCAGAATAAGGGAAACATCAGTGGTTGCTTTGTCACCGGAAAGGTGCGTACCGGTAATGGAATCGTCATCGGCGGCCTGGTCGGCTTAAATTACGGCGGTAGAATTAGCCACAGTCATTCTACCACTGATGTGGCCGGGACTGCTATTGTCGGCGGCCTGGCTGGAGGCAACACCTTAGGCAATATCAGCGACTGCTGTGCTACCGGCAACGTGAGTGCTACCAACTACCCAACCGGTGAGACCGGGGCCGGGGGACTGGTAGGTGCTAATTCGGGTGGCACTATCAGCGGTTGTTATGCTACCGGGAATGTCAGTGGCCAGGGTGACGGCGTGGGAGGCCTAGTGGGCGGTAACGGAAATGATGATAGCACCGGCAGTCAAGGCAATATCAGCAACTGCTATGCGACAGGGAATATCAGCAACACCGGCACCGGCACTGGCGGACTGGTGGGAGGTAATGATACCGGCTCCACCATCAGCAACTGCTACGCTACTGGGACTGTCAGCAGCACCGGACAGGGTTCTGGCGCTCTGGTGGGCGGTAACAGCGGCATCATCGGCAGCAGCTCTGCCCTTACCGGTGGTCCCTCGCTGGTGGGCTATAGTGACGGTACCGTTACCGGTTCCTCGTTGAAGTCCTCCGCGAATCTTAGAAAACAGGCCACATTCAGTGGCTGGAACTTCAATACCGTCTGGGGTATCATGGAAGACAGGGGCTATCCCTATCTGGCAGGAGTTACCGAGGCTCCCGCCGTTATCGGCACTAGCCCGGCTGATGGGGCTGCCGGCGTCAGTTCGGACCAGTTTATCAGCATTACATTCAGTGAAAAGATTCAGGCCGGGACCGGCATTAATGGTGTTACTTTTAATGGTATCGCCATCGGATACGATTACAGCATCAGCGGGAACGTGCTCACTATCAATCTTGCTTCCAGCTTGGAAGATGGCGACTATACCGTAACCGTTCCTGCGGCTGCCGTGGAGAGTCTCCAGGCTGTCCCCTTGGCAGCTGACTACAGCTTTAGTTTCACCACCAGCCCGCCCGTCCAATATACCCTGACTGTGATCAAAGTAGGTAACGGCACGGTTACCCCAGACATCGGTGACCATCTCTATGATGAAGGAACGGCAGTACACCTGGCCGCCGAGCCCGCCCCCGGCTGGACCTTCAGCGGCTGGAGCGGGGATGTGGATGCCGGCGGCAGCACCGTTGCCATGGACGGGAATAAGAACGTCACCGCTACCTTTGTAGAGAATGCCGTTACCCACACAATTACCGCCAGCGCCGGGACCGGCGGCTCGATATCCCCTGAGGGTGAGGTCCTGGTAAATGACGGGGCCAGCCGGGCATTCAATATTCAGGCCGGCAGCGGTTATATCATAGTAGATGTCCTGGTGGATGGCATCTCGCAGGGACGGATAAGCAGCTATACCTTTAGCAATGTTACTGCCGACCATACCATCGAGGCCAGGTTCGAGAGCGGGTTTGAGATTACCGCTAATACGAGTTGGAGTGCCATCACCGCCGGCTCCTGTCCCGGCGGGCAACCCGCCCTTTCGGATACGGTAATAATACAAAATAATGCTACACTGACGGTTGATGTTGTTGATGGTCTGGCAGGAACAATTCAACTGGGCGGAGCAGGAGCCTCCGGCGGTGCCGGGACTCTACGCTTCTTGGCCGGTAAGACCATCACGGTAAATTCACTGCTTTTTGGTAATGGAGACAACGCCGGTAACGTCGATATGTCTGCCGGCGGTACGCTTAAAATCAGCGGGTCAATAACCAACATTAACTACTATGGTACCTGGATTCACGGGACCGGGACCGTGGATTATTGCGGCGGAGACCAGACCGTCCAGGGCAGAAATTACTATAATCTGGTTACCAGCGGCAGCGGCACCAAGACCCTGACCAATGATATGGCGTCAATTTATGGAAACCTTACTGTGGGGTCAGGGACCACTCTGTACCTGGATAACTCTTCCGCCAACCATAATACCCCAACATCAACTGGGACATTGACTCTCCAGGATAATGCCACTTTGCTTATTAACAGCGGAAATTTATTCCCGGCGAATTATATTACCTATAGTCTGGCTTCCGGAAGCACCGTGAACTATAACCGGCTGGGTATTCAAAATATCGCCGCCCGGACCTATGGCAACCTGACCACCAGCGGCAGCGGTACCAAGACATTGCAGGGTAACACGGTGGTAAATGGTAATTTGACCATCGGCGCCGGAACGACCCTGGATACCAGGCAAAATTACGGCTATTCCCTGACCGTCAGAGGCGACTGGACTAATAACGGAAGCTTCACCGCCTGGACCAGCACAGTTACCCTGGACGGCGCCGCCATCCATTCGCTCGGAGGCTCGGCTGTCACTTCATTCAATAATCTGACGCTTTCCGATACCGTTAATGCCAGTCAGAACTTTAATGCCGGCGGCAGCGGCACTGGAGCACTGACGGTCAACACCGGCGCCGTTTTAAATCCCGCGGCGGATGTAGTTATCAACGGCAGCGGGCCGCGCGGTACCTTGACCGGTTCCGGGACGATCAAGGTCACCCGGACCACCGGTCAGCAGCATATGTACAATCAGTACTATATGAGCACCTTCTCCCTGACCGGCCTGACGGTAGAATACGCCGCCTCCGGTAACCAGGATGTCTGGTATCCGGGTAATAGCTACGGCAACCTGGTACTGAGCAGCGGCGGTACTAAAAAACCGCTCTGGCCCCTGACCGTGTACGGCAACCTGACCATCGGCGGCGGCGTTACGCTGAACCAGAACGGCATGGATATAACGCTCGGCGGCAACTGGACCAATAACGGGAGCCTCACTGCCTCGAACAATGCAGTTACTTTGAACGGCGCCGGAGTCCAGGAAATGACCGGATCGACTACCTTCCGGAGACTGACTCTGAACAATGCCGCCGGTCTCACCATTCACAGCGATGTGACAATAACCAATACGCTTACCTTAACCAGCGGTAAGATTACTACCGGGACTAATAAAGTCATATTGTCATACGCTTCGGGTACAATATCCGGCGCTAACAGCAATAATTACATCGTGGGCGGTTTGCAGAAAATTATCGCTGCCGGAGCTACGACACGCACTTTCGAAGTCGGTACGGCTACCAACTATAATCCGGTGACCGTAGCCTTCGGGAACGTCGCCACAGCAGGAAACCTGGTTGTCAAAGCCACAGCCGGGGACCATCCAAATATTGGTACTTCCACCATCGACCCGTCGAAGAACGTCAATGTCTACTGGACGCTCATTAATTCAGGTACTGTCTTTGATAGCTTTGGCGCCATCTTTAACTTTACCGCCGGGAATATCGATGCCGGCGCTAGCACGGGCAGCTTCATTATCGGGAAATACGACGGGTCTGCCTGGACATACCCGGATATCAGTGCCCGGAATGCTACCAGCACCCAGGCCACAGGGATGACCTCCTTAAGCGATTTTGTTCTGGGTGAAGGCCGGGAAGGAGATATCACCGCCCCGGAAGTAGCAGACAGTACGATCAGAACCAGCGGTCTTTCGGATACGTCAGTAACTTTGAGCTGGAATAAAGCAACGGACGACGTCAGCGCTCAATCGGCTTTGCAGTACATGGTATACCGCTCGGATTCGAATCATATAGACACGGTGGTGAATATAGAGGCCAACGGCACGGCCGTCGGCTCATACGCAGCGGACATCAATACAAAGCAAATCACCGGACTGACAGCCGGCACAACCTATTACTTCAATGTCGTCGTTAAGGACGAAGCCGGAAACAAGACGGCATATACCATGAAGGAGGTGACTACCTGCGCATCCATAGATGGTGGCGGCCTCAACTACGAATCCGCCAATTGGGCCATCACCCCCAGCATGGCGGTATACGACGAGCACCTCTATACCGCCTGGGTAGAAAACACCAATGAGCATACCCAAATCAGAGTGAAAAAATATGACGGAGCCGCCTGGAGCCCTGCGGACAGCGGCAGCCTGAACATGGATTCCGGCAAAAACGCCTATAATCCGGTATTGTGTGGATTCAACGGTTCCTTATACCTGGCCTGGTATGAAGATCCGGGCAGTAACAAATTATACCAGGTCTATATCAGGAAATATGCCGGGGGAACGAGCTGGGATGAGGGTGTTAAATTGAGTTACAGCGATTATAAAGCATTTAACGTCAAGCTAAAAGTTTATGACAATACCCTTTGTGCCGTTTGGGTAGAGAACAATGGAACCAGGAACCAGATCCGGGCCAAAATGACATCAAATGGAAGCGCTTGGGAGACGGCAGACGGTAATAATACCTTAAATTACAATCCGGCTGATCACGTCACCATTCCCAGTGCAGAAGTGTACGACGATGCCCTTTATGTGGCCTGGAGTGAAAAAGGAAAGATCAGATTAAGAAAATATGACGGAAGCTGGAGCGGCGCAGATGACGGAAGCCTCAACTATGACGACAGCAAAACCGCCCACGTGCCCATTTTGTTAAACAACGGCAGCTTATATCTCATCTGGCTGGAGCAGAATGCTTCAGACATCTACCAGGTCAGGGCGCAAAAATATAACGGCACCTCCTGGGCACCTGCAGGCAGCGACAGCTTGAATGATGATGAAAGCCAGGGGGCATCCATGCTGAACGGCACCGTATATCACGGTACTCTTTATGCCGCCTGGACGGAAAACGGAAAAGTGAGAATCAAAACCTATGATGAAGATGAAGAAACATGGGTACCGTCAGGTGACGGAAATATCAATTATGATGCGTCAAAAGCCTCCTCCGGGCTCACATTTATGGAGTACCAGGAAAAACTGTACATCTCCTGGAAGGAAAGCAATGAGAGCAGCGTAGAGCAAATCCGGGTAAAGGTATACCAAGGGGGTGAATAAACATGGCTGAAGGTACATTAAGGGACGTAGGGGGCGGTTTCTGTGCCGCCCCGCATAGGAAAGGAATGAATGGGCGGATGGAAAAAGAAGCAGCCAAGAAACCATGGGAAAGCCCCCAAATCATAGAGATAGAGATTAAGATGACCCAGCTGGGCGGGGGATTTGGTGGGTTTGACCTGTTCGAACAAGAAGAAGAGACTGATGTGGGTTCATAAGTCAATTGTCCTAAGTACAGTCATATGGTGCAAATATGACTGTGCTTTTTTTTTTGGGCCGACTGTACCAATAGACGTTGTAGGGGAAAACAGGTAAATTATATGCTTTAAATGGAAGAGTAGTACGGAAAAAACAAGGAGTGGGTGAGATTGAAAGAAACCGGATTTAAAATGATGATCAAGCTTTTATCCTTTATTCTGACTCTAGCTGTGATGTCCGCGGGGCTCCCGGAAACGGCGGCATATGGGGTGGGTTATTCGTATATCACCACCGTGGCCGGTACGGGGAGCGGCGGCTATGACGGCGACGGGGGACCCGCCACCAGCGCGAAGATTAATCAGTCCTACAACGTGACAGTGGACAGCGCGGGCAATCTCTACATCGCCGATAGTTGGAACCACCGCATCCGCAAGGTGGAGGCCGGCACCGGTATCATCACCACCGTGGCCGGTAATGGAACCAATGCCGCCGGTCAAGGAGATATCGGCGAGGGGGGCCCTGCCACCGGCGCCAAGCTCAGTTATCCCGAGGATGTGGTGATCGACAGCGCGGGCAATCTCTACATCGCCGATTCGGGCATCCACCGTATCCGCAAGGTGGAGGCCGGCACCGGCATCATCACCACCGTGGTCGGTACCGGAGGCAAAGGCTATGACGGCGACGGGGGGCCCGCCACCGGCGCCAAGCTGGACCGTCCTTGCGGCATGGCAATGGACAGCGCGGGCAATCTCTACTTCGCCGATTCGAACAACAACCGCATCCGCAAAGTGGAGGCCGGCACCGGTATCATCACCACCGTGGCCGGTAATGGGACGGAGGGTTATGACGGCGACGGAGGTCCCGCTACCAGCGCCAAGCTCAGTAATCCCGAAGACGTGGCGGTGGACGGCGCGGGCCATCTCTACATCGCCGACTTTTATAATAACCGCATCCGCAAGGTGGAGGCCGGCACCGGCATCATCACCACCGTGGCCGGCAATGGAATGCTAGGTTATTCCGGCGACGGGGGCGCCGCCGCCGGCGCGAAGATTAATTGCTCCCGAGGAGTGGCCGTGGATAGCGACGGCAATCTCTACATCGCCGATAGTTATAACAACCGCGTCCGCAAGGTGGAGGCCGGCACCGGCATCATCACCACCGTGGCCGGCAATGGAAGCCAAGGCTATGACGGCGACGGGGGAGCTCCCACCAGCGCTCAGCTTCATCTTCCCTACCGCGTGGCAGTGGACGGCGCGGGCCATCTCTACATCGCCGATTGTGCCAACAGCCGCATCCGCAAGGTTTTTTGTGACGCGGTTGCCCCAACATGGTCCGCAGGTTATCCCAGGACCGGGACGGTCAGTGATACGGCGGCCCAGGTACTGGTAAAGGCAAACGAGAACGGGACGGCCTACTTTGTCTGTCTCCCTTCCGGCGCGGAGGCGCCTGGTGCGCTTCAGGTCAAGGCAGGGCAGGATGCGGTTGGCACGCCGGTGGCGGCAAACCGGAAAGGAAGCGTGGCGCTGACAGCTGACCATGAAGCAAGTCTTTCAGTAACGTCACTAACGAATGGCACTTATCGCATTTACGTGGCGGCGGAGGATGGGTTTGCCAATCTGCAGGCGGAGCCGGCCAGGGTAACAGTGACCAATGACTCGGCGCCGGAATTCGACAGCGGTTACCCCCGCACGGCCAACGTGAAAAATACCAGCCTTGACCTTTTGCTTAGGACCGATCGGGCCGCCACCGTCTACTACAAGGTATTTGCCCAGGGGGTGGCCCCACCCACCTCGGCAGAGCTTAAGAGCACCGGTACACCGGTGATCATAGCGGAGAAATTTGTTGCCATATGGGAGGGCAGCGGCAGCGGCGCCGGACAGTTCAACATGCCCTTCGGCATCGCGGCGGACGCGGAAGACAATGTCTATGTGGCGGATACCATGAACCACCGCATCCAGAAATTCGACCGGGACGGTGACTTTATCGTCCAATGGGGCAGCCAGGGCAGCGGCGACGGGGAGTTCAACAGGCCTTTCGGCGTCGCGGTAGACAGGTCCGGCCATATCTACGTGACGGACGCCTCGAATAACCGCATCCAGAAATTTGACAGCGGCGGCAATTACCTTGTCCAGTGGGGGGGCGCCGGGTCCGGTAACGGGCAGTTCAACAGCCCCATAGGAATTGCGGTGGACAGTGACGGCCATGTCTATGTGACGGATAGTAATAACAAACGGGTGCAGAAATTCGACAGCAGCGGGAACTATCTCACCCAGTGGGGCACAGAAGGTACGGATAACGGACAGTTTAAGGGACCCATGGGCATCGTGGCGGACGAAAACGGCCATGTCTATGTGTCCGATGAGCTGAACCACCGTGTCCAGAAGTTTGACAAGGACGGGAACTTCCTGCTCAAGTGGGGCCGGGCGGATTGCCAGCAGGGTTCCGGCGACGGCGAATTCTATTGGCCTGATGGCATGGCCGTAGACAGCGACGGATATATCTATGTCATTGAATCGGGCAATAACCGTGTTCAGAAGTTTGACACCAGCGGAAACTTTATCGCCAAGTGGGGCGGCTACGGCAGCGGCGCGGGACAGTTCAGCCACCCGTATGGAATCGCCGCGGGAAAGGTTGGCATCTATATTGCGGATACAGGGAACAACCGGGTCCAGCAGTACGCCTTTATGGAGACGGCGAGCGTCACCCAGGGCCTTATGGACGGGCAGGCCTTTGACATCTATGCCGTGGCCGAGAGCCGGGGCTACCTGCATCCGGCACCGGTTAAGGTGACGGTGGCCATGGATACGGCGCCGGTCTTCGACGGTGGCTATCCCAAAACGGCCAATGTGCAGACCGCCAGCCTGGACCTGCTGCTAAAGCTGGATGAGGCGGGGACGGCTTATTACAAGGTCTATGACGTGGGGATGGGCAACCCGTCATCGGCGGAATTGAAAGCCAGCGGCACGCCGTTGACCGTCGCGGGCACCGGGGAAGTGTCCGTAGCGATCACGGGCGGCTTGGCGGAAGGACAGACCTATGACATCTTCGTAGCGGCTGAGAACGCCAACGGCAGCCTGCAAGTTGTTCCGGCCAAGGTCATGGTGACCATGGCGGGGACGGCATCCGGGGCTTATATCGCATCCGCGGTACCTGAAGTATTGACCGAGGGGTTAGCCAACGACGGCAGCCTTGACCCCAATACGGTAGTGATCACCATCGCCGGCGGCACCCTGGCGGCCGACATCACCAAAGGGGACGTAACAGCGGAGAACCTGCCCGCAGGATTGGACTACACCGTCATCAGGACGGACGGGACCCATCTGACCATCGCCGTCACCGGGCAGGCCGCCCGCCATACCGATGTCGATAGCGTAAGCGGCCTAACCTTCACCATTGTTAAGGCCAAGGTAAGCGGGGCGGTAGGAAGCCTGATCAGCCCAAACATCAGCATCCAATTCAAGGGGGCGGCGGCCCCCACCAACCCGGTGGCGGACGATGACAGCGACACCTTCGGCTGGACTTATACGCCGGGTTATGAAACCCTGGCGGATTACGAATACAGCGTTAACGGCGGACTCACCTGGAATGACTGTACAGCCAACCCCCAGCCCGTGGGAAATGATCATTATGCGGCAGGAACGGTACAGGTCAGGGTGAAAGGGGACGGTGCCACAGGGAGGCCCTCCGGAGAGATACTGGCTTCCGATGGGGCCTTTACCAAAATACCGGTATTTGACAGCGGCTATCCCAAAGCCGATCACGTTACGGATACCACGGTAGACCTGAGCGCCAAAATGGACGAGGGGGGTAACGTTTACTATGTGATCTGCGGCCCGGGAGGGGACGCGCCGTCGGCGGCGGCCGTGAAGAGCGGCGGGACCCCGATGGCGGTCACCGGGAGAACCTACGCCGCCCAGTGGGGCACAAGCGGCAGCGGCAACGGGCAGTTCAATACCCCGAACATGGTAGCCGTAGATCGAGACGGCAATATCTACGTGGCGGACGATGGCAACGCCCGCGTCCAGAAGTTCGACGCCAATGGGAACTGGCTGCTCCAGTTCGGCAGCCGCGGCAGCAACGACGGGCAGTTCCAGAACGTCAACGGGGTGGCGGTGGATGGCGCCGGCAACGTTTACGTGACGGACTGGAGCCTGAACCGGGTGCAGAAGTTTGACAGCAACGGGACTTTCCTGACCAAATGGGGCGGCAGCGGCACCGGCAATGGGCAGTTCAACCGCCCCTACGGCGTAGCGGTGGACGGCGCCGGCAACGTCTATGTGGCGGACAGTCAAAACAGACGCATCCAAAAATTCAACAGCAGCGGGACTTATAGCACCCAGTGGGGCACTTTAGGGGGCGGCGACGGGCAGTTCAACCAGCCGGTGGGCGTGGCCGTGGACGGCGCCGGCAACGTCTATGTGACGGACTGCAATAACCACTTCGTCCAGAAGTTTAACAGCAGCGGGGGTTTTCTCGCCCGATGGGGCGTGATCAGCGGCGGCAGCGGCGACGGGCAGTTTAACAAACCCCAGGGAATCGCGGTGGATCAGAACGGCCATTTCTATGTGGCGGATATGAATAACCAACGTATCCAGGAGTTTGACGGCAACGGGACTTTTATCTGCAAATGGGGCGGTGCCGGCAGCAGCGACGGGCAGTTCAACGAGCCGTATGGGGTAGCCGTGGACAGCGAGGGCAATGTCTATGTGTCCGACCGGCCCAACAAACGCATCGAGAAGTTTTCTCCCGTACATACGGCCCATATCACCGGGCTTTCGCCCGGGCAGTCGTACGACATCTACGTGGTGGCGGAGAACACCGGCGGCCGTCTGCAGCCCAGTCCGACCAAGGTCATGGTAACCATGGGCGTGGCGGTCCATTTCCCCGATGCCGGCCTGGAGGCGGCGGTGCGGGGGGCCATTAACAAGCCGGCGGGAAATATTTATCAGACCGACCTGGATGCCCTGACCGCATTGGATGCCAGCGGCCGTAATATTACCAACCTCTCCGGCCTGGAGCATTGTACCGTCCTGACCGAACTCAACCTGTCGGACAATCAAATCAGCGATCTCTCGGTTTTGGCCGGCTTGACCGCGCTCTTTAGCGTCAACCTGCAGCATAACCGGATCAAGGACATCACCCCCCTGGTGGAGAACGCGGGGCTGGGCGCCGGCGACACCGCGGATATCACTTACAACCACCTGGATCTTGGCGCCGGTTCCCCGGATCTCACGGCGATTCAGGTACTGCAGGGCCGGGGCGTGGATGTGAACTTCGAACCGCAGGAACCGGTTTACACCCTAACGGTCAATATCGACGGTCCGGGCAGCGTCACCAGGGAGCCGGACCGGACGGCCTTTGCCAACGGCGAGTCCGTGACCCTGACCGCAGTTCCCGACAACCGCTGCTGCTTCAAGGGCTGGAGCGGCGCCCTGACCGGCACCGCCAACCCGGCCACCCTCGTTATGGATGGGGATAAGACGGTTACGGCCCAATTTGCGCTGATACCGGCGGCGCCGACGGGCCCGATCGTGGACGATGTTGACGACACCTTCGGCTGGACCAACGTGCCGGATTATCCTGACATCCAGGATTACGAATACAGCGGAGACGGCGGCGCCACCTGGTCCGACTGCACCGCCCACCCCCAGCCTGTGGGAAACCGCAATTTTGCGGCGGGAGCGGTGCAAGTCAGGGTAAAAGCGGATAGTGTTACAGGGAGGCCCTCCGGAGAGATACTGGCTTCCGATCGGGCCTTTACCAGAATACCGGTATTTGACAGCGGCTATCCCAAAACTTCCAACGTCACGGACACCGCATTGGAACTGAGCGCCATGATGGACGAGGCGGGCACCGCCTATTATAAGGTGTACAGCCACGGGGCGGACGCGCCGTCGGCAGCGGCCGTGAAGAGCAGCGGGATCCCGCTGGCGGCCGGCAGAGTCTACGCCGGCCAGTGGGGAGGTAGCGGCAGCGGCAACGGGCAGTTCAATGCGCCGCACATGGTGGCCGTGGATCGAGACGGCAATATCTACGTTGCGGACGATGGCAACGCCCGGGTTCAGAAGTTTGACAGTAGCGGGAACTGGCTGGCCCGGTTCGGCAGCGCCGGCAGCGGCGACGGGCAGTTCCAGAACGTCAACGGGGTGGCGGTAGATAGTGCCGGCAATGTCTATGTGACGGACTGGACCCTGAACCGCGTGCAGAAATTTGACAGCAGCGGGAATTTCCTGGCCAAATGGGGCAGCGGCGGTACCGGCAACGGGCAGTTCAGTTATCCCTACGGGGTGGCGGTGGATGCAGCCGGCAATGTTTATGTGGCGGACAGTCACAACAACCGGATCCAGAAATTTGACAGCAATGGGACTTTCCTGGCCAAATGGGGCAGCAACGGCACTGGCAACGGGCAGTTTAAACTGCCGGTGGGAGTAGCCGTGGATGGCGCCGGCAATGTCTATGTGGCGGACTGCGATAATCATCGCGTCCAGAAGTTTAACAGCAGCGGGACTTTTCAGGCCAAATGGGGCGGCACCAGCAGCGGGAGCGGTGACGGGCGGTTTAACAAACCCCAGGGAATCGCGGCGGATCAGAACGGCCATGTCTATGTGGGGGATATGAGAAACAATCGCGTTCAGGAGTTTACCGGAAACGGCACTTTTGTCAGCAAGTGGGGCAGCGCCGGCAGCGGCGACGGGCAATTCAACGAACCCTATGGAGTAGCCGTGGACAGCGCCGGCAATGTCTATGTGTCCGACCGGCTGAACAAACGCATCGAGAAGTTTTCTTCCCTGTACAGGGCCAACATCACCGGGCTTTTGGCCGGGCAGGCATATGATATCTACGTGGTGGCCGAGAACACCGGCGGCTGCCTGCAGCCCAGTCCGACAAAAGTAGAGGTGACGATGGCCACGGTGGTCCGGTTCCCCGATGCCGGTCTGGAAGCAGCGGTGCGGGAGGCCATTAGCAAGCCGGCGGGAAATATTTATCAGACCGACCTAGATGCCCTGACCGCATTAAATGCCAGCGGCCGCAACATCGTCAACCTTTCCGGCCTGGAGCATTGTACCGCCCTGACCGAACTCGATCTTTCGAACAATCAAATCAGCGATCTCTCGGCCTTGGCCGGCCTGACGGCGCTGCATGATGTCTATTTGCAGCATAACCTGATCGAGGACCTCGTCGCCCTGGTGGCGAACACGGGGCTGGGCGACGGCGACACCGTGAATGTCACCCACAATCACCTGGATATTGTGAGCGGTTCCCCGGACCTGGGGGCGATTCAGGTCCTGCAGGGCCGGGGCGTGGATGTGAGCTACGATCCTCAGGAGCAGATCTACACCTTGACAGTTAACATCGCCGGCCCGGGCGGCGTCACCAGGAACCCGGACCGGACGGCCTTTGCCACCGGCGAATCCGTGACCCTGACCGCGGTTCCTGACGCCGGCTGCTACTTCGAGGGTTGGAGCGGCGCCCTGACCGGCCGCACCAACCCGGCAACCCTCTTCATGGACGGGGACAAAACGGTCACAACCCAGTTTGCCCCGGTGCCGGCGGCGCCGACAGACCCGGCGGTAGACGACCTCGACAACACTTTCGGCTGGACCAACGTGCTTGATTATCCTGACATTGAGGATTATGAATACAGCGTCAACGGCGGCGCCACCTGGTCCGACTGCACGGCCAACCCCCTGCACTTGGGAAACCGCAATTATGCGGCGGGAGCGGTGCAGGTCAGGGTGAAAGGGGACAGTGTCGCAGGGAGGCCCTCCGGAACGATACTCGCTTCCGGCCAGGCCTTTACCAAAGCGCCGGTACTTGACAGCGGCTATCCCAAAGCCGCCAACGTCATGGAGACCACGCTGGACCTGACCGTTAAAATAGACGAGGCGGGCACCGCCTATTATAAAGTGTACAGCCACGGGACGGACGCCCCGTCGGCGGCGGAGTTGAAGACCGGCGGGACACCGGTGGCCGTCAGTACGGCCTACGTCGCCCAGTGGGGCACAAGCGGCAGCGGCGACGGGCAGTTCGATACTCCGAACATGGTAGCCCTGGATAAAGACGGCAATATCTATGTGGCGGACGATGGCAACGGCCGCGTCCAGAAGTTCGACGGCAACGGGAACTGGCTGCTCCAGTTTGGCGGCCCCGGCAGCAATGACGGCCAGTTCCAGAATGTTAGCGGGGTGGCGGTGGATGCGGACGGCAATGTCTATGTGACGGACTGGAGCCTGAATCGCGTCCAGAAGTTTCATAGCAGCGGGACTTTCCTGATCAAATGGGGCGGTAGCGGCAGCGGCGACGGGCAGTTCAGCTATCCCTACGGGGTGGCGGTGGATGCAGCCGGCAACGTTTATGTAGTAGACAGTCACAACAACCGCATCCAGAAGTTCAACAGCAGCGGAACTTTCCTGGCCAAATGGGGCGGCAGCGGCTACAGCAACGGGCAGTTCAGCCTGCCGGTGGGCGTAGCTGTGGATGACGCCGGCAATGTCTATGTGGTGGACAACAGCAACAAACGCGTCCAGAAGTTTGACGGTAGCGGAAACTTTCTAGCCAAATGGGGCAACTTAGGCAGCGGCGACGGGCAGTTCAACTCTCCGGAGGGAATCGCGGTAGACCATTGCGGCAATGTCTATGTGGCGGATGGGAACAACAAACGCGTGCAGAAGTTTAACAGCAGCGGGACATTTATCAGCAAATGGGGCAGCAGCGGCAGCGGCGACGGACAGTTCAGCTACCCCTATGGAGTAGCTATAGACAGCGCCGGCAATATCTATGTATCGGACCGGCCCAATAAACGTATCGAGAAGTTTTCTTATCAAGCAACCACAAACATCACCGACCTGGGGGCCGGACAGGCATATGACATCTATGTGGTGGCCGAGAGCAGCAGCGGCGGCTTGGAGGATGCGCCCTCCAAGTTAGAGGTGACGATGGGAGGGACCATAGACAACGGGGGGATCAACTATGAATCGGAAAATTGGGCCATCACCCCCGGCATGGCGGTATACGACAATCACCTCTATACCGCGTGGGTAGAAAATACAAACGGGCATACCCAAATCAGAGTCAAAAAATATGACGGCGCCGACTGGAGCCCTGCGGACAGCGGCAGCCTGAACATGGATTCCGGCAAAAACGCCTATAACCCGGCCCTACGTGAATTCAAAGGTTCCTTATACCTGGCCTGGTATGAAGACCCGGGCACTAACAAAATATATCAGGTATATATCAGAGAATATGCCGGGGGAACGAGCTGGGATGAGGGTGTTAAATTGAGTTACAGCGATTATAAAGCCTTCAACATCAAGCTTAAAGTTTATGACAATACCCTTTATGCCGTCTGGGTAGAGAACAATGGAACCAGGAACCAGATCCGGGTTAAAATGACATCTAATGGTGGCACCTGGGAGACGGCAGACGATAATAATACCTTAAACTACAATCCGGCTGATCACGTCACCATTCCCAGTGCAGAAGTGTACGACGATGCCCTTTATGTGGCCTGGAGTGAAAAAGGAAAGATCAGATTAAGAAAATATGACGGAAGCTGGAGCGGCGCAGATGACGGAAGTCTCAACTATGACGACAGCAAAACCGCCCACGTGCCCATTTTGTTAAACAACGGCAGCTTATATCTCATCTGGCTGGAGCAGAATGCTTCAGACATCTACCAGGTCAGGGCGCAAAAATATAACGGCACCTCCTGGGCACCTGCAGGCAGCGACAGCTTGAATGATGATGAAAGCCAGGGGGCATCCATGCTGAACGGCACCGTATATCACGGTACTCTTTATGCCGCCTGGACGGAAAACGGAAAAGTGAGAATCAAAACCTATGATGAAGATGAAGAAACATGGGTACCGTTAGGTGACGGAAATATCAATTATGATGCGTCAAAAGCCTCCTCCGGGCTCACATTTATGGAGTATCAGGGAAAACTGTATATTTCATGGAAGGAAAGTAATGGTACCGCCGAGCAGATTCGCGTGAAGGTACATTAAGGGCGTAGGGAGCGGTCTCTGTGCCGCCCCGCATAGGAAAGGAATGAATGGCCGGATGGAAAAAGAAACAACCAAGAAACCATGGGAAAGCCCCCAAATCATCGAGATAGAGATTAAGATGACCCAGCTTGGCGGGGGATTTGGTGGTTTTGACCTGTTTGAACAAGAAGAAGAGACTGATGTGGGTTCTTAATGTACCCATGACAGACAAAATTTGTGGTGTAACATTGTAGGCGGCGGTCTCTGTGCCGGTTTTTCTTATGATCATTTGCATATGATGATGGTAATACCGAAACGGGCAGGCACAGAGACCCACCCTTACAGGATATAAATGATTGTTTAAATCATTTATGATTTTTCTGAAAGAGGAATTAAAACAAACTGGTCGAAAGTGTTTTTGGAATAATTCTCATATAAGTAGTGTTGGTAATCAAATGAATCTGGCGCACAAAAAATTATGGGGGCGGCTATGGGGGCAATCTGCGGTATTTTTGATTTAAGTGGGGATAGTATTAATCCTGAAATATCCGGTTTCATGATGCATGAATTAGGTAGATATGAAGGGGATTTTTCCGATACCTGGACAAAAGGTCAGGTGTTTATGGGCTGCTATACCCAATTCATTACTCTGGAATCAGTTCATGAGAGGCTGCCCTATCATGATAGTAAATCAAATATGACCATTACAGCAGATGCCATCCTGGATAACAGAGCAGAGCTGTTAAATATATTTGGTATTGCTGGACAAAATTGTACACAAACACCGGATAGTCTTCTCATATTAAAAGCCTATCAAAAATGGGGGAAAGAATGTCCTGCCCATCTTGTGGGCGATTTTTCCTTTGCCATTTGGGACGGAAATGTGAGGAAGTTATTTTGCGCTGTCGATCACACGGGAAACAGGACCTTTTATTATTACACCTCCCCCCGGCTGTTTGCCTTTTCCACTCTTATCAAGCCCCTGTTTGCAATTGGAGAAATTAAAAAAAATTATTCTGATGCATGGATTTGTGATTTTCTCTCCATCCCTTCGGTGATTCACCAACTGGATAGTGAATTGACGATATATCAAGACATTCTTTTGCTTCCTGCCGCCCATACCTTAATGGTGAATAGGCAAGGAATCAGCAAACAAGTTTACTGGAAGATGGAAAAGCAAAAAGAGCTAAAACTTAAATCCGATCAAGAATATGAAGAAGCCTTACGACATGTTTTGGGACAGGCGGTAAACAGCAGGCTCAGGAGCATAAAACCGGTGGGAGTAATGTTGAGCGGAGGACTTGATTCCACTTCCGTAGCGTGCCTGGCCGCCACTGAGCTAAAGAAAAGAGGACAAACTCTTCAGGCGTTCAGCTCCATACCGATGGTTGGATATCATAACAGGCTTTCCGCGAAAAAAATAGCGGATGAAACACCGTATATTGAGGCAGTAAAGGACTATTCCGGAAATATTGACGTGATATACTGCCGGTGTGAAGGGAAACATTCATTGAGCGATACGGACCGTTTTTTCTCGGTCTTTGAGCAGCCCTATAAAATACTGGAAAACCTGTTTTGGATTGACGAAATTTTAGCTCAGGCAAAGGATAGAAACGTTGGAATCATGCTGACCGGAGGTATGGGTAATACCACTATCTCATATGGAATATTTAGACATTGTCTCATCTCCTTCATGCATTCGGGTAAATGGAAAATGTTAATAAGTGAGATAAATGCTTATTCCAAGATTAAAAAAACAAAGCCCCTTAAGATTATTTCGGATTTAGTCAAATCATTATTTCCCTATGAAGTACAAGAAAGATGGTATCAGATGAGAAACAAGAACTGGGATACCCCCTTTCAATTATCCCCTATTAACCCCCAATTTGCGAAGCAAATGGGCCGCAGAGGCAGGTTTAAAAGGTATCGGTACGATCCTTTTTATATCAAAAAAATGGACTCTTTTGCGTACAGACAAATGATGCTATCGCCTGCTCACTTCAGTCATTTAGCGGGTATTTATACTAAAATATCCCTATCTCATCATTTAATTTTGCGGGATCCGACTATTGATAAACGAGTGATAGAGTTTTGTTTGAGCGTACCTGATGAACAATATATCAGAAATGGCAGGGAAAGATCGTTGCTGAGACGGGCCATGGAAGGGATATTGCCCGATAAAGTAAGGCTCAACTACAAAGAACGTGGGCAGCAAAGTGCGGATTTTGTCCAAAGATTGCAGCCGCTGGAACAAGAAATTAAGGAAGAAATCATGAAAATCGGGAAGTCGGATCAAGAAAAAAGGTACCTTGATCTGGAAAGAATACACCGGACTTTACAAGAAATTGACTTAACTAAGATGGATGCTTTAAACGATTATGACTTTCGGATGTTATTAAGAAGTATTATTTTCAGCCGGTATTTGAGAGAAAATCGATAAATGCTATTTTTATAAACAAGTGGGGCTGTTTTCATAAGAATTTGACTTATGAGACGCCCCTTTGACATTACTTTGGCGAATCTTAATTTTTATTTTTAGAATACCATCATCTGAGTGCCAATGTTGAGGATAAAGACAAGAACAAGCCCATAAATGATAAAAATTGACAAAATATATAAAATTTATAAAAATTATGTGCTATTATATTGAGTAGATAGGTTAAGACTAAGGGGAGTGAAAATAAATGAAACGCATGGAGTTATTGGGGCTACGAAAGTTATGGAAAAGAATTTTGTTTTCCTTATTCATAATAGCGCTGAGCGCTGTGATTGTGTTAAGTCCAGCGGATGTGGCGGCGGCAGATTTTACCCAAGTTGTGCCGTCTTTTCCCCTGCCTTCTTTTTCATCCCCCACCGGTTTAGCCGCGGACAGCAGCGGAAATGTATATGTGGTCGATTCAGCAAATAACCGCATCGAGAAGCTTGATGCCGCGGGAAATATCTTAACAGTATGGGGAAGCAAGGGTTCTGGTGACGGGCAGTTCAACAGCCCTAAGGGAATAGCGGTGGATCGTGTGGGGAATGTCTATGTAGCCGATACAGGCAATAACAGGATCCAAAAGTTTGATTCCCAAGGCGATTTCCGCGGGAAATGGGGAAGTACGGGCACCGGCAACGGGCAGTTCAATAATCCATACGGGATCGCAGTCGGCAGTGACGGGAACATCTATGTAGGCGATGCCAATAATTACCGGATCCAGAAGTTTAACTCAGACGGAGATTTCCTGATAAAATGGGGGAGCCAGGGAACCGGTCAAGGTCAATTTGATTGGCCCACGGGCGTGGCCGGTGACAGAAACGGAAATATTTATATAACGGATACAGCAAATAACCGCATCCAAAAATTTGATGCTTACGGAAATTATCTTACACAATGGGGAAACGAGGGATCGGGTCAGGGCCAGTTTAATTGGATGTACGGGATTGCCCTGGATGATGAGGGAAACATTTATGTAGCAGACACAGACAATAACCGTGTCCAGAAGTTTAATTCAAACTGTACTTTTATCACGGAATGGGCGGGAAGCGGGGATTATACGTTCAGCGGCCCCTATGGCATTGCTGTCACCGCTAGTGGAGAAATTTATGTCGCCGATACCAATAAAAACCGGATCCAGAAGTTTGATTTAAATGGTAGCTTTCTCACAGTTTGGGAAAACAAAGGAAGCGGAGAGGGGTGGCTGGACCAGCCTGGCGGAGTGACGGTGGATAGCAGTGGGAATATTTACGTGGCCGATACGTTAAACAATCGCATCCAGAAGTATGATGCCCAGGGAAACTTTGTGAAAAAATGGGGAAGCTTGGGCACCGGCGACGGCCAGTTTGACGCTCCTTCTGGAGTTGTGGCCGACATGGCCGGGAATATCTACGTCGCGGATACAAACAACTGCCGCATCCAGAAGTTCGATGGGGAGGGAAATCTTACTAAAAAATGGGGGAGCTTCGGTTTTAGCAGCGGTAAATTTAGTTATCCCAAGGGGCTAACGGTAGACAATGCCGGGTATATCTACGTGGCAGATACAAATAACCACCGGATTCAGCAGTTTACCTCCGAAGGCAGTTTTGTCAGAGAATGGGGGAGCAGGGGGAGCGAAAATGGTCAGTTGAAATATCCTTGTGGGTTAACGGTGGACAAGACGGGTAATATCTACGTTGCCGATAGAGATAACCACCGGATTCAAAAACTTGATACAGAGGGAAATTTTACTGCATGGGGAAACTTCGGTAGTGGCAACGGGCAGTTTAAAAATCCTTCCGGGGTGGCGGTAGACGGAACCGGGTACGTTTACGTGGCGGATGCTGAAAACTCCCGCGTCCAGAAGTTTGATGCCGACGGAAATTTTCTTACAGCGTGGGGAGGAAAGGGCAGCCTGGAAGGCCAGTTTGATGAACCCGGGGGAATTGGTGTAGACAAAGGGGGAAACGTTTACGTACCGGATACACTAAATCACCGGATTCAGCGTCTGATTACCGACCCTGTAGTGGTGACAGACAGCGTTCCGACAGTGGATCCAACGGGAAGCAAGCTTATGATCACCTTCAGTAAGGAAATGGCAGATCCTGCCGGCAAACAGGGCTCCTTTACAGTCACGGCAGAAAACCAGCCCATAACGGTAAGTTCCGTATCATTAGGGGTTAATAACAATACCATAGATCTGATTATTGGCCAGGTATACCAAGGACAGACAGTAAAGGTGGCTTACACGGGAGCGGCAGGACAAGTGACCTCCTCCGACGGAGGGATGCTTGTAACATTTGGGGCCAATACTTATCAGGTAGTTAATAACTCCACGGCGCCCTTCGACCATGGTGGCTTAAACATAGATTCTTCCAGCAGGGCAATCACCCCCAATATGACTGAATATAATGGTGACCTCTATGTCACCTGGATGGAAAACAGCGGCGGGCACACCCAAATCCGCGTTAAAAAATTTAACGGCACCACATGGAGCAGCGCGGACAGCGGAAGTCTGAACATAAATACGCAAAAGGATGCCTATAACCCGATCTTGATGGAACTGGACGGCACCTTATACCTGTCCTGGTACGAACAAACTGTTGACAGCAACAACTATCAGGTATACATCAAAGAATATGACCGGGAAACAAATGACTGGGGAAACAGCGAAAATATCAGTTGCAGCAGCAATAAGGCATTTAACGTTAAATTGGCAGCTGACAATGATTTTTTGTATGCCGTTTGGGTAGAGAAAAACCATGAGAACAAAGACCAGATCAGAGCAAGGAAGTATGATGGAAGCACATGGAGCGAAGCAGACCTGGGGACGGTAAACTACAGCTCCGCAAAGGCCGCATCGCTTCCCGATATTAAGATATTCAACGATGATCTTTTTGGCGCATGGAGTGAAAACGGCAGAATTCGAGTAAAAAAATATGAGGGAACTTCCTGGAGTACGGCAGACAGCAATACCAGCCTCAACTACGACAGTACAAAGGTCGCCGACATGCCGGTCCTCATCGTCAATGGCAGCGATTTGTATCTCATCTGGGGGGAGAAGAATGCTTCAGGGATCTACCAGGTACTGGCAAAAAAATACAATGGCACAACATGGGAACCAATCAATGGCGGGGCTAGTCTGAACAACAATCAAAACGATGGGGCATACATGTTAAACGGGTTCTCATATCACGGGACTGTATACGCTGCATGGACGGAAAATGGGAAAGTAAGGATCAAAGCCTATGATGAAGGGGCAGACACCTGGACTTGGGCAGACAACGGCAGCATTAATTATGACGTTTCACAAGCATCCTCCGGAATCACATTTCAGGAGTATCACGGAAAACTATATATGACCTGGAATGAACATCATGATACCGCAGAACAGGTTCGGGTGAGAATATATCAAAACTAACCATTTTGTGCGGTGAAAGGAAGGAATATTGAAATGGAGAAAAATACATGCAAGAAACCATGGTCAATTCCCCAAATCGTAGAGATTGCTATGATGAAGACGGAACATGGCGGGGGATACGATGGGTTTGATATTGCTTTTCAAGATGCTTCGGAAGATCCGATAGTTACCGGTTCTTAATTCTAACAGGTTCTCTCAAGTTTGCCTGAATTGATAACTGAAATTGTGCTATGGAAAGGTATGAATGAAAAATGGCGGCTGTTTATCAATACTGCGCCTTTGGAATGAAAATCGCCTCCCAAATACCGATACCGGAACTGCAACCCTGTTCTGGCATGCCTGATATAAATATTGCTATTGGCAAAGTGCCTAAAGAAATTGAGGGAGCTATTGACTCTAATGCCTATTATCAGGCAGGCAAAAATCAATTGCTGTTTCATATCACCAATGTGGGAAGCTATTATATCAAAAATGGAAATCAAATTATGATCGAGCCTGCTCCGAATGCAGAGAAAAAAGCAATTCGTTTATTCCTGCTGGGTTCAGCCATGGGGGCAATCCTCTTCCAAAGGGGTTTTTTTCCTATTCACGGAAGTGCCGTTGTTGTCAATGAATACTGTTTTATCGTTACCGGAAACCAAGGGGCAGGCAAGTCAACATTGACAGCAGCCCTAAGGAAGAAGGGATATGCTATTTTAACGGATGATATCGCTGCCGTAGCTTTCGATGCGGAAGGGATTCCCTGGGTTTACCCGTCGTATCCCCAGCAAAAGCTGTGGAAAGACAGCTTAGAATCAATGGGGCATGAGGTATCTTCCTTATCCAACATATATGGACGTATAGATAAATATGCCGTTACGATACAGGATAAATTTTGTGAAACCCCTAAAAAGCTGGTAGGAATATACGAGGTGAGGAAAGAAATTTGCCAAAATGTAAACATGAATAAACTTTCCGGCATGGACAAGCTTGCCACAATTATGAACAATATTTATCGATTGAGTTTTGTCAGCGGGTTGAATTTAAAGGAAGAAACTTTTCGCTACTCTGCCGCCTTGGCGAAACAGGTTTCTGTTTCTAGGATCACCAGGCTGGATAGTGTGTTTTGCGTGGAAGACCAGATTAATCTAATCGAAAGTGATTTACAAAAAGGAAGTGAAATAAATGAATCAGCCATTTAAAATTCAGCTTGAAACGGTTATTATACAGACAACGGGTTTGGTTGCCGCCGATCTGGACGGAGAAAAGGCCATGATGAGTGTAGAGAAGGGAAAGTATTACGGACTTGATGCCACGGGGAGTTGTATTTGGGAATTGATTGCGAAACCTGTGACTGTGAAAGAGGTGATTGAAGCGCTGATGGATCAATACGATGTTGACGAAACTACCTGCCAAAAAGATGTGCTTGTTTTCTTAAATAAGATGGTTGATGAAGGACTTGTATCCATTGTTTAGGCTTCTGAAAAAGTGGACTTTGCTCCCCCGGGCGGACCGTTTCATGCTTTTGAAAGTTTTTTGCTTGATGGGTATGGTAAGAGTGTTGATTCTGCTCCTGCCTTTTAAATGGATAGCCAAGCATTTAGGCCATCAAGGGATAGAATCATCTCAAGAAGAGGACTCGGTCAAGAGGGAAGCTGCAAGAAAAATTGGCCGGGCGATCGCAAAGATCAGCCGGTATACACCGTGGGAAAGCAAGTGCCTGGTTCAAGCGATAACTGGAAAGATTCTGATGAGGAAGATGGGAATATCAAATACCTTGTATCTTGGGGTAAGGAAGAATGAAAAAAATGAGCTGGTTGCCCATGCCTGGCTCAGGGTAGGACCGGCAATAATCAGCGGCAGGCATGGGAGGGACGAGTTTAAGGTTGTATCTTGTTTTTCAGAGATCATGAATGACCCAAAACAATAAATGTAAAATAGGAAGGATCGTATAGGATATGGGGTATAACCGCCTGTTTAGAGAAATTTCACCGGAACTGATGCTATTACTCCTGTGTGCGAAAGACAAAAATGGGGAAGAAGAGGAGATCGCCAGGCTGTTAACTCAATCCGTCAATTGGAATTTATTTTTGCAGCTGGCCAGGCACCATCGATTATTTCCCCTGGCACATAAAACATTGAGCAGTATAGATAACCCGAGAGTCCCCGATCATGTGACGGAGGCGTTGCACCAGGAGTACCGGAAAAATGCTTTAAAAGCTGTGGGCCTGACCGGTGAGATGGTAAGAATCATGCAACTGTTTGAAGAAAATGGAATCAGGTCCCTCATCTTAAAAGGCGCTCCTCTCGCCCTTAAGCTATATGGCGATGTTGCTTTGCGACCATCCAAGGATATCGATATCATGGTGGGACTTGAAGATTTGGAAAAAGCGGGCAGAATCCTGGAAAAGGAAGGATATAAAAATAATCTGTTTGATGTTCCTATGACACTGCGTCAAAAAAAGGACTATTTAGATAAATTTCATCATTTCAATTATGATCATGCGGAGCGGCACGTATGTCTGGAACTGCATTGGAAGATGCATAAAATTGATTTAAAATATCAAACCCTATCAAATCTCGAGGTCAGAAAAGTAGATATTGCCGGATATGCGGTGCCGGTGATGGCAGATGAAGAGTGGTTTATCTATCTGATGGTGCATGGATCCAGTCACAAGTGGTTCCGTTTGCGCTGGTTGTGTGATATGGAAAGATGGATGGGGCAGGAGCGGGATATGGATTGGGAGAAATTGATTTCTCTTGCTGATCATGCCGGACTAAGAACCGTTTTGCACCAGACCATCCTTCTGACCAATGCGCTTTTGAAAGCACCTGTTCCTGATCCCATCGCACCGTCTCTTCTGCGTGATAAAAAAGCCTGGGCACTGGCTAATTTAGTGATCAATCAATTGTATGACAAGGAAGACCATAGGCCTTCAGTTTCCTACCGGAGGAATTTTATTGTGAACAATGGGTATCATTTACGGCTGCGTTCAGAATGGCGGAATAAGGTGACCTATCTATTTTCTTTATTGCAGCCTACGAGCCGGGATTTCCGGCTGATTTCCCTTCCGGACAGCTTGTATCCCCTCTATTATCTGATCAGGCCGATGACCTGGCTGGGCAGGCGTTTGAGCAGTTTTTCAAGGAGAAAGATGCTGTGAGAAACTTTTTATTCTACATCAAGGATTTATATGCCTATGCAAAATTAAAGATCTTGCTTAATTTGGTCCTAATGGTGCTGCTGGGCTTGCTGGAAGGGATCGGTATCCTGATGCTGATCCCCTTTCTCAGTATTGCCGGGATTCTATCGTCAACAACGGCCGCAGGAGGAGCGGATTTCTGGTTGAAACAGTTTTTTAGTGATTTGGGGACAACCATCAGTCTGCCTGTGGTTCTCCTGATTTACACCGGCATCATCTTTGTCCAAAGCTGGCTCCGGCGATATCAATCGAACCTAAACACCCGGATTCAGCAAGGGTTTTATAGTTTTTTAAGCATCAGGATGTTTCAAGCCTTGGCCTATACCAAATGGTCTTCTTTAATGGCCAGGAAAAAATCGGATGTTACCCATTTGTTAACCGGGGAATTGGCCCGGGTGAGCGGGGGTACCCAATATGTTTTGCAGATGACGGCAACCGCCGTGATATCAACGATCCAAATCGGTATTGCTTTTTTGTTGTCTCCCGGATTGACTTTCCTTGTGCTCCTGGGCGGGATGGCGTTTTTTTGCTGGATGCAGAGGTATGTAAAGGAAGCGAAAAAGACGGGGGCATCTATTTCCCAGCATACCCGGAATTTATTTTTTGATGTGACTGAGCATTTGAACGGCATCAAAGAGGTAAAGACTTGCGGCATGGAGACCAGGCAAATCGAAAATTTTATCAAACTGCGCCAGGCCATTGAAAACAACTTTGTCCGGTTCAACCGGATTCAAAGCGGCACAGACATGTTATATCGGGTAGGCGCGGCGGTTTTTATCAGCATCTTTTTGTACAGCGGGATAGAAATTTTTCAGATTCAAGCTGAGGAGCTTTTATTGATGGTGGTGATTTTTGCCCGCCTTTGGCCCAGACTGTCTTCTCTCCAGGTGGGGCTTCAGCAAGTGGCGATGATGCTTCCGGCGTTTCAGGCTGTGCTTGACTTTGAAAGCCAATGTCTCCGGGACCAGGAGAAGTATTTGGAGGGGCCTGCCTATGCTCCCATAGAATTAAGATCCGGCATCGAATTGAAGCATGTTTTTTTTCGCTATCAGCAAGAGTCTTCCAGCTATGCCCTGAGAGATATCAGTTTCTCCCTTCCAGCGGGAACCACCACTGCCCTCGTCGGCGTTTCCGGTTCCGGAAAAAGTACGGTAGCAGATTTGATTACCGGCCTGATTACCCCTCAACAGGGAGAGATTCTCATTGATGGTACTCCCATAGCCAATAGTGCTCTGCATTTGTGGAGAAGAGGGATCGGTTATGTTCCTCAGGATGCCTTTTTATTTCATGCCAGCATCCGGGATAATATGGGGTGGGCCCATCCCGGGGCATCAGAAGAAGAAATATGGAAAGCGCTCAAGATGGCGGCAATAGATGAATTTGCCGCACATCTGCCGGAGAGGCTGAATACTGTGGTTGGGGACAGGGGCGTGCGCCTGTCGGGCGGAGAGCGTCAGCGCATGGTTCTGGCCCGTGCTTTGTTAAGGAAACCTTCTGTGCTGATCCTGGACGAAGCCACCAGTTCTTTGGATGGGGAAAATGAAAAACGAATCTATCAAGCCATTGAAAGCCTTCATGGGAGATTAACGATTCTGGTGATTGCCCACCGGTTATCCACGATCAGGAAGGCAGACCAGATTATCGTATTGGACCAGGGAAGGATTGTGGAAAAAGGCAATTATGCAAATTTAATGGAGAATAAAGAGAGCCGTTTGCGTGCTCTGGCCGCAATATAAACGAAAACCGAAGGAGGACATCGGGATGCATGCCCTTGTTTTTGGCCTTACTTTTCGTCCCTTTTCCTTTTATCATATGGGAGCCCTTGCAATGATTCCCCTGCTGGGTTTCCTGCTCTTTCATTTTCGGCAGATGATCAGGCAAAAGAAGATCAACAGGATCATCCGGGGTATTTTCTTTGTGATCATTGTAGGCAACGAACTGTCGGGGCATATCTGGTTAATCCTGCATCACCAGTGGTCCATTACCTGGGCGGCGCCCCTGCAGCTTTGCGATCTTTCCGCCCTCCTCTCGGCGATTCTCCTGCTGAAGAATCACCTTATTCTTTATGAACTGGTCTATTTTTGGGGACTTGGCGGCGCGGTGCAGGCTCTTTTGACCCCCGATATCGGCAGCAACCCGGTTCCTTTATTCTGGCTACTCCAGTTTTTTATTTCCCATGGGATGATTATCATCACCTGCCTCTTCTTTACCTTTGTGGAGAGGTTCCGGCCCTCGGTTAAATCAATAGGGAAAACGATCCTGGCTACCAACCTCTATGCAGTTCTCATCGGTTTCTTTAACTGGTGCATCGGAGCAAACTATCTCTATATTTGCCATAAACCGGCCGCCCCCTCTCTTCTGGACTATCTGGGGCCCTGGCCCTGGTATATTTTCTCCCTGGAATTGGTGCTGGGGGTTATGTGCTGTTTGCTGTATCTACCTTTTTTGATTCTTGACCGTTTCAAGCCCGTCCTTATTCCGGGAAAGAGTGACGGCTCCAGCTTATAGCCGGGTGACGGGAAAAGTTTTAGCAGGAAAATTGATCATGAAGTGGAATTGTAGAGTATGATGAAAATAATTTGTACTAGCGATCAGAGCAGAAAAATTAAATATTTCGCCGTGACTTTATGGGCAGTGATTCTTTGGAGCACCTCTTACCCTGTTATTCGTTATTTGGTTCTCGCCGGAAGCGATCCTTTTTTAGTGGCCTTTTGCCGCACCTTTTTTACTATGATCATTTTTGCCGGCCTTCTTTTCTGGATGAAAAAGCCTCCTTCTTTTGCGCACTTTAAAGCCAATTGGCCCCTATTACTGGGGATGAGTCTGACGGGAGTGGTGGGGATGTTTCTCGCCCTTGCCATTGGCCTTCAATATGTCCCGGCGGGGAAATCCACCCTGATTAATTCCATTAATCCGGCTTTAATTGTTTTTATGGCCCATTTTGTTTTTCATGAGCCATTAAGCTGGCGTCGCATCACCGGGTTAGTGCTTTCGCTGCTGGGGGTGCTTTTGGTGATTACCGGCAATGACCTGGGGGTTTGGCATCGCCTTTCTTTTCAGGCGGCCGATCTGTTTTTTGTTTTTTCCGGTTTCTGTTGGGCTTTTTATTCTATTTTGAACCGGGCTTTAGGCGACAGGATGGATCCCATGGAAGGGTTGTTCTGGGTGTTTGCCTGTGCCGTGATTTGTCTTCTTCCTGTGGCAATCATCTTAGGCAACCATTTTAGGCTTTTCTCGGCACAGAGCTGGCTGTGGCTGTTCTATTTAGGCTTATTTCCCGGTGCTTTAGGCAATTATTTTTGGTATCAGGGAATTATCGTGGTGGGAGCGGCAAATGCGGGCCTGATCAATAGCTTCTTGCCTCTTTCCGCCATTATTATTTCTTATTTTACTCTGGGCGAGATTCTCACGCCTCTCCAGATGGCGGGGGCAACGATTCTCACCTTTGGTGTTTGGCTCGGGATTTACCGGACGCCCAAACCCGGTGCATTTGGGCATGCTCATCTTGAGGACCGGAGCCTGTCTAAATAGGCGAGGGAAAACCGGGTGATCCGAAACTGGGTCCGGAATCTGATTTGGCAAAGGCTGTAGAGACTTGATGAGGGAGAGCTTTGGTGATGCATTATGTTTATATTGTGGAATGTAAAGACGGCACTCTTTACACAGGGTGGACCACGGATATGGAAAAGCGAATCGCAGAGCACAATAAAGGGAAGGGAGCCAAATATACCAGGGGAAGATTTCCTGTGCAGTTAAAATATTATGAAGAGTTTTCCGTGAAGGAAGAAGCCTTGCACCGGGAGTATTTAATTAAACAATTATCCCGGCAGGAAAAGGTAGAATTAATTTCTTCCCCATCATCGGCAAAATGATCAAATGGAGATCATTTCTGGGACGGGAAAATTCATTAAAAAAAGCGCAAGGCGCTTTTTTTTTACCTGACTAACTTGGCGTAGGTCTCCCGCTTCGGGAGTGCAACGCCAAGTTAGTCATGCATTTGCAGTTCTCACTCGGTATTAGCAGTTCTAAAACTTGGTAAGAAAAGCACTTATCAAGTTAAGAACTTGCGTCAAAATTCAGATAGAGTAAAAGAATCTCCATCTGAATTAAGAACTTGTTTCAATGAATATAACCTTGGCTGGGCTCATATTGTTCTCTGGGGAGCATATGCCCTAAATCCGGATTGATCAGGCGGTTTCTTTGATCGTCTCTGTCCTCCTGGCTGGGCTGCTCCCCATAAGCCAGGCGAAACAATTCTTCTAATTCGGACACCAGGGGCAGCCGGGGATTGGTGATGGTCACCTGATCCTCAAAGGCTTTTTCTGCCAGCATCGGTATTTTTGCTTCATATTCCTCCCGATTAATACCCAGTTCCCCAATGGAAAAAGGAATATTGATTTCTTGCATCAAATTCCTGATCCGGTCGATGAGACTGTTTACCCCTTCCTCCGGAGTTGAAGCGGGCAGACCTAAAAATTGGGCGATCTGCCGGTATTTTTCCGGGGCGATATAATACTCGTATTTGGGGAAAGAAACGAATTTGCTTGGCTTCCGGGCGTTATAGGCAATCACATGGGGGAGGAAAATGCCGTTGGCCCTGCCGTGGGGGATATGGAATTCCCCGCCCAGTTTATGGGCCAAACTGTGGGTAACACCCAAAAATGCGTTGGTAAAAGCCATACCTGCGATACAGGAGGCATTATGCATTTTCTCCCGGGCTGCCTTGTCTTTTCCGTTCCGGTAGGCCGTGGGCAAATACCGGAAGACCAGATCGATGGCTTTTAGGGCCAGGGCATCCGTATAATCAGAGGCCATGATGGATACATAAGCTTCGATGGCATGGGTAAGCACGTCAATGCCCGTGTCCGCCGTGAGGCTTGGGGGAATGGAATAGGCAAATTCCGGATCGATAATGGCTACATCGGGGGTTAATTCGTAGTCGGCGAGAGGATACTTTATTTCCGCGCCTTTATCGGTGATCACCGTAAAAGCGGTCACTTCGGAACCACTGCCGCTGGTGGTGGGAATCGCCACCATTTTTGCTTTCCGGCCCAATTTGGGATATTTATAGGTGCGTTTGCGGATATCCAGAAACTTTAATTTCAGGAATTCAAACTCAACGTCAGGGTGCTCATAGAACAGCCACATGCCTTTGGCCGCGTCCATCGCCGAGCCGCCGCCCAAAGCAATAATGGTATCGGGCTGGAACCGGTTCAGGATTTCCACGCCTCTGCGCACGGTGTCAACAGAAGGATCCGGTTCCACATCGCTGAAGATATCCACGTCTACTTTCTCGGAGCGCCGGTCCAGGTGATAAACCACCTTATCCACATAGCCTAAATCCACCATTACTTTGTCGGTGACGATTACCGCCTTTTTAATCCCAGGCATTTTTGACAGGTACTGCACGGAACCGGGCTCAAAATAAATGCGTTCCGGCACTTTGAACCACTGCATGTTTACCCGGCGGTGGGCCACCCTTTTGATGTTGATGAGATTAATATCGCTGACGTTGGAGGTGGTGGAATTGTGCCCCATAGAGCCGCAGCCCAGGGTGAGGGAGGGCATCATGATATTGTAGATGTCGCCGATGGCCCCGTGGCTGGACGGGGCATTGACCACAATTCTTCCCACCATCATGCGCTTAGAAAACCTGTTCACCACCTCGTCGTTTTCCGAATGGATCACGGCGGTATGTCCCATGCCGCCGAAGGAAATCATGTCCTGGCACAATTTAAAGGCATGCTCCAGGTTTTCCGCTTCGTAATAGGCCAGAACCGGGCTTAATTTTTCCCGGGACAAAGGAAAGTCTTTGCCCACGCCGGTTAAGGGGGCAATCAATATTTTGGTATCTTTGGGAACAGAAATGCCGGCGGTTTCCGCAATGAAGGATGCCGGCTGGCCCACGATGCTGGGATTCAAAGAACAGGTGCCGTCGTCCGTGACCAGCTTTTCCAGCTGGGAAATCTCTTCCGGAGAGAGAAAATAACAGCCGTTGGCCATTAATTCTTCCTTGATCGGGGCGGCAATTTCCCGGTCTACGATCACACCCTGCTCGGAAGCGCAAATCATGCCGTTGTCAAAAGTTTTGCTTAAGATCAAATCATTGGCCGCTCTTTTGATATGCGCCGTTTTTTCAATATAACAGGGGACATTTCCCGGCCCCACACCCAGAGCAGGTTTGCCGGTACTGTAAGCGGATTTTACCATGCTGCCCCCGCCGGTGGCCAGGACTAAAGCCACTTTGGGGTGATTCATTAAAGCCTGGGTAGCCTCAATGGACGGTTCGGTAATCCAGCTGATGCAGTTTTCCGGCGCCCCCGCCTGGACAGCGGCTTTGAGCATGATGCGGGCGGCGGCGGCACTGCTTTGCTGGGCCCCCGGATGGAAACTGAAAATAATCGGATTCCGGGTTTTCATACTGATCAAGGACTTAAACAGGGTTGTGGAAGTAGGATTCGTCACCGGAGTTACCCCGGTGATCACGCCCACCGGTTCGGCAAACTCCAGATACCCTGCCTCTTCGTCTTCTTTAATAATTCCTACGGTTTTGTGATATTTGATGCTGTGATAAATGTATTCGGTGGCAAAGATATTCTTTGTAATTTTGTCCTCATAGACGCCCCGCTTTGTTTCTTCAACGGCCAGCTTGGCCAGCTCCATGTGCTGGTCCAGGCCCGCTAAGGCCATCGCCCGCACAATCTCATCAATCTGCTCCTGATTTAAGTCGAGAAATTCTTCCCGCGCCTTTAAAGCCTTTTGCACCAGGGTGTCGACGGCTCCTTGTATGTTTTGACCCATGTTTTGTCCGTTTTCCGGCTCCTGCTTGCTCATGGTCCAACCTCCCTATGATTCAAAATCGTGTTAAGACAAGTATTCCCCGGACGGGTGGGGATATGCGGGGGAAGGGGCGTGCTCCGTTTTCAGGGACATTTTTTCGGACAGGGTATCGGTCATTTTGTAATAATCCTCCATCCATTGGATCGCCGTAGGATTATCATTGGGGGTATCAAAGGGAGACCTGTCTGCAAAGTTCTGAACGTAAGGCGCTGCTTCCTCAACTTTTATCAAGGTCCCGGGGCCGCCGATGCATCCGCCGGGACAGCCCATTCCTTCCATGAAATTGGCCTGGATGGTGCCTTCCTCAATTTGCTGCAGAAGTTCTCCGCATTGTTTCAGCCCGTTGCCTTTGACCGGTTTAACCGATAAGCGGTGATCCCGTCTTTGAACTGCCCTGATAATGGCTTCCGTAACCCCGCCCGTATGGGCGTAGATGCGGCCATCATGGGAGGCATCCGTTAGGTCCATGCGGCCCAAAGATCCGTCAAGTTTGATTTCTGCTGCTTCCAAAAGGGCCTTTGTTTCCTTAAATGTCAGCACGCAATCCACGGCAGGCTGCAGATCAGGTCTTTTGGCCTCGTTCTTTTTGGCGATACAGGGGCCGATAAAAACAACCCGGCAGTTTTCCTCTCTTTGCTTCAGCATCTTGCCCAGGGCGATCATGGGGGACACGGTGGGGGAAACCAGGTTGGCCACTTTGGGCCGTAATTTTTCAATAAACTTGATAAAAGCGGGGCAGCAGCAGGAGGTGATCATGAATTTTTCGCCCCGTTCCATGCGCTGGCTGAATTCTTCCGCCTCAAACAAGGTCGTGATATCTGCGGCCAGGGCAACCTCATATATTTCGGTAAAGCCCATCGCCTTTAAGGCGGATTTGAATATTTCCGGCGTTGCCTGGGGACCGAATTGTCCCACGAAAGAGGGGGCCAGGATGGCGTATACCGGATGGGTATCGCTTTGTAAAAGCATGGTTGCTACCTGGGCAAATTCGGAACGGGCCATGATTGCCCCGGAGATGCACACATTGATACATTGTCCGCATTCTATGCACCGGTCCCGGTTGATGTGCCTGATTCCTCCGGTACAGGTAATGGCCTCCGTAGGACAAATCTCGGTACAGGGATGCAAGTCCGGACCGCAGTCCGGGCAAACGTCTTCCATGATTTCCACCAGCGGGGGTGCATCCTTCCTTTCATCGAGGAGGAAATTCAGTCTTTTTTCGACCGCATGATAAACCTGCTGGTCTTCTTTCCGGTCCGGCAAGCATTCCGTGATAATATTGTTGATGAACTTCTCCCGGTCTTTGATACCTCCCTCCCGGATCTGTTTGGCCAAATTTACTAAGATACGGTGGTGGATTTCATGAGGGTCCATTTTTTCACCTCGTAAGGTTTAATCTCTTGAGGTTAATTTTTGCTTTTTGGCCGGGACTTATTCCTTTTGAAGAAATTCTCCGGGCTGAGTTTTGATAAAACCTAAAGTAGAAAAAACAAATTATTTGTCGGAAAAATTATGTAACGATTGGGAACCTTTTGGGGCTAAAATAAGTCTTATCAACATAGGAAAAATTTAACAGGAGATTACCGATCATGGATCGCCCCGGACCCAGAGAATAGAAAAATGATTCCCATTTAATGTAAATAAATTTATGAAAGGGTTGTAAAAAAGAGAGGGAATGTCTCTCTATATAGTAAAGGCAGTTCTTAAAGGTGGTGATATCACCTACGAGTAGTTGGTAATTTCATGAAAAAATATATCAAAGGCAAACCTATCGAAAGATAGGGACGCAAAGCCGTGGGTCTAAAGCACAAGTAAGCTATGACTGCCTGGTTGCCGCAAAAAAGATTGGTCCAACCTGCCTTGCGTGAAGGCAGGTTTTTGACTTAAGGGAGGTGTTTCGATGCAAGAACCTTTTACAAATGAGTTTTTAGGTACGATAGCTGGAGCCGCTGCTGCTACGACCTTAATCGTAGAATTGATAAAAGATCTCAAACCGGTGAAACGCTGCCCGACACGTTGGATAGTAATAGCAGTAGCTGAGACAATTACTATCTTAACCACATGGCTTAATGGTCAGTTCGCATGGAACAAATTACTGCCGTGTTTCTTAAACGGGTTGGTTGTTGCCTCTACCGCGATGGCCGGTTGGCATGTGACCCAAATCGGTAAAAGTACTACCAAGAAGGAGAGTGAAAAATAATGGTACAATCAGATGCCCAGATTACCATGTATTTAATCACTGCCCTACGTCATACTGCTGCTCGAAAAGCTTCTCAATACCGTGACCAGGGAAAAAGGGAAATCCTGTTATTTGACGCACCAGCAAGTGGTCCAGGTTTGGAAGACGAAAGGACCTGGGGAGAATTCGTCCCAATAAGTGAGGAAGGCATAGAAGAAAAAGTAACGAGACATACCTTGGTAAAACAAATTCTACTTAGCCTGACCCCCAGAGAGAGGCAAGTAATCATAGAAATGTATATGCTGCAGCGTAGTGAAAAGCAAACTGCCCAAAAACTGGGTGTTCGCCAACAGCGGGTCAGCCAGTTGAAAAAGAAAGCATTGGTGCACATGAGGGCAGAATGTGAAAGGCAAGGGATCATCGCATGAGTCCACGGCTGAAGGAATTAATTTCGCGCGCCCAGCAAGGGGATGAGGCCGCTATAGAAGAGATATTAAATCGTTTTCTTCCTGCGATCAAGAAGTACAGCCGTTGTATGGGCTATGAGCAGAATGATGCGGCCCAGGACTTGAGGGAAGTCCTTATTAAGGCGATCAAAAATTATAAGTTGTCTTCTTCTGACGATTAGCCGGAGGGGAGCAAAGGGGCGGTTCTTTTGCTCCCCTCTTGTTTACCTATGTTGAAACATAGAAAAATGGTTGGTGATCAAAAGCACCAGGCAAGTAAGAGAAAAAATTTCAATACATGGGGAACCTTTTCCGGCTTAACGAAGTCTTACTTTATGGAGTCAAAATTTCTGCCGGATTTTACAGGAAGGCGTTTTTTTCTTTTTATATCCTAAAAATCCAAAGGATTTTCGACAACAAAAGAGAAATTATAACAAAACCATTGGTAAAAGGAGTAGAATTCTCATGAAAGCTTTTGTCTCATTACTTACTTGCGTAGTCCTCGTTTGCTTTTTTGCGCTGCCCGCATTTGCCCAGGAAAGAGAAATCACCGTTCGTATCGATGGCTTGGCTGTTCCCCTGGATACACCGCCGTTACTGGATAATGGTCGAACGCTAATTCCTTTTCGGGCGATCACGGAAGCATTGAATATACCTGTAGTTTGGGATGAAGCAACCCGGACGATTACAGCCACGGACGGCGTGGTCAACGTTATGCTGCAGATCGGCAGCACTACTGCTTACCGCAATGATGTGCCCATCTCTTTGGATGCACTGCCCCAGATAATAGAGGGAAGGACCTTGATTCCCCTCCGCTTTTTTGGCGAGGCCTATAATTGTCAGGTAGTATGGGACAGCGCCAAGGGAGAGGTGAGGATTACTTCGCCGTCACAAAAGATGGCTGTTTTTGGGTTCTATGCCCTGGGCGATAGCCGTACCAGCAGTTGGGAAGACTTATTTGCCCAACCCTATCCGGCAAAAGGGACGGGAAATACCGATCTGGTCAGTGATCTGGCCTTGGGCTGGTATAGCCTTGACCGGGAAGGAACTCTTCTCACCAAAAGCACAACAGGCTGGCAACAGCCTGATGGATGGGAGGATGTATTGGAGGCTGCCCGGGAATATGGGATGTCCACAGAAATGGTTGTTCACCTGACCGATAGCGACAGTACCATCAGCGACCTGCTGGCCGACGAAACAGCCATGGAAGAAGCTGTCCAATCCATTGGGGAAGAAGCCGAATTGTACCAGGGGGTTAACCTTGATTTCGAAGGTCTGGGGTACCGGGATGAAGGCGAGCAATTAGAGGAGGTTCAGGACCGTTTTACCGCTTTTGTCTCTCTTTTATCTCAGCAATTACATGCCACCGGCCATTCCCTCACCCTGACCCTGCATGCGCCCAACAGCGCCTACAAGGGGTATGATTACCAGGCTTTGGGCACGCTGGCCGATCAGATCATTATTATGGCCTATGATTACGGTACCCAACCGGAACCGGTGAGCCTGGTCCAACAGGCGGTAGAAATGGCTGCGTCTTCGGTTCCCCCGCAAAAACTGTTTTTGGGCATATCGGCCCCTAGTGAGTCCGGGGAAAGCATCACCACCAAGGTGGCCATTGCGAAACGTTATCACCTGGGGGGAATTGCCCTGTGGCGGTTAGGTTTGGTCACCGATGATATGTGGCAGAGCTTAAGACTGTCCATTCAACCGAAATAGCCTGGAAAATATTTCAGCCTCAATCAGGTCCTTTAATTAAATACGACTCTATTTTATAAACGTGCAAGTTTAAAACATAATTTGCACGTTTTTTGTTTGATGGAACTACTGTTGGGTTGGAATACTTTTTGGGCAGAAACTATTTTCCCCCGGAATACGTCTAACACCATAGAGTATTTAGAGGAAAAATCTCTCATCTTTAAGAAATCCGGGCACAGAAGTAAAAAGGGACACTTCATTTGTGGATCTTTTTCTGGAGGGAATTTTAGCCTGTTAAATGAAAGACATCTGGTGATATGTCAAGACAATATCTAAATATTCTTGTCTTGGGTTTTGTAAAAAAGGGTATAGCAAACAAACCCGTCCTTAAAAGCATCAAAAAAACAGGACTAAAGGTTTGTATTTAGTTAAGTGGTTGCTTCAACAGCTCCTCTCGTTGAAATATAGAGTTGATTATTGCGTAGCAGTGCATAAATCAACCTGACAAGTTTTCGTGAAGTCAGTGCGAGTGCTCTTTTATGCTGGAAGCGAGTCGCTTCATTACGTTTTTTATGGTAGAAAGCTGTGTATTCGGGATTATGGTTTTTGATTAAACTCATAACGGCTTCGCCCAAATAATAGCGAAGATACTTATTACCTGATTTAGTCATGTAAGTAATATCGCTGGTAAGGCGTCCGGATTGCTTTTTACGCCATGTAAGCCCAGCAAACTTTGCCAGCTTTTCTTCCGATTTGAAACGGTCAATAAAACCAATTTCAGCGATAATACCGGCAGAAATCACAGGCCCAAAGCCAGGTATTGACAGAAGACATTGATAGCCGTTGCTTGATAAACCTTTTACTGCTTTTTCAATAGCAGAATCAATTGTCTTAATTTCCTTCTCAAAAGACTTAATGCAGTTAAAGGAAGCAGCAATCGCAGCGTTTAGCGGCTCATACTGCGCTTTATCCAAACGGTAGGAATCACGTGCAGCACGTTGAAGCAGCTTAGCCTTGGCTTCAGGATCAGAAAAACGGCTTTTACCTTTTTCGCAGAGAAAATCAATAAGTTCTTCTACTGGAGCATATGCAATTTCATCCGGTGATAAATAGTCAGTTAGAACTGCAACAGAAGTTGCACCAAACCTATTGGAAAAAGGATTATCTTCTTTATCTCTTGGATTAAGGACAGCTAGTTCGCTGAATTTAATAAAAATGTTGGTAAGGATATAGGACTTTTCCCTAGCGAGGCTCTCAACCAAATGAAGTCTTACTCTGGTTAGTCGTTGTAGGGCAACGAAAGCAGAACCATTAAAGGGCTCAGAGGTAATCTTGCCGGTTCTTGCAAAATCGGCAATACCATAGGCATCGTTGGGGTCAGTCTTATCCATATCTACAAAAGTATTCTGATAGGCACTTGTCACCTTGGGATTCAGGCAGTAAACCTTGATATTCAAAGCTGCCAGCTCCGGCGACTGAAAAAGATAATTGCAAAGGTGGAAGCTGTAGAAAGAAGTAGCTTCCATTGCAGTGACCACATGAGTAGCTTTGGAAGAAACTGCTGTACGAAGGATCTCCGAAGTGATCAATGAAGCTCCAGATAAATTGTTGTTAAAAGAAACAGAAGCCAGTTGATTTCCAAAGAAGTCAAGAATGACAGCATGGTGAGCGCGTAAGCTCACATCTATACCGATAAAGAGTGTTGATAGCAATTGCTTTTTCATGGTAACACCACCTTTCGTAAGAGAATATTGGAATTACCAAAAGGAGCCTCCTTGGTTCAAATGCATCAACACCCTCGCACAAATCAGAACTCTGTCTGTTGGCTGTCATGCCGGCTGCTACCCACAGCGCCAAGCAGGCAGGAACAACACCTGGGTTTGAAGTTAACAAATTGAACAAGGGAACAGTCTTTCTTTGAAGTCACCATACGGTGCAACAGGATGAATAAGAACTAACCTTTTTGTAACCCGAAAAAAATTATACTTCAAGAAGACCCCTTCTGATAATTCCAATTCAGTTTTCTTATGCAGTCATTTATGGATTGGAATAATAGCTAGAAATATGACTGTAAATATATAATACGAGGATGAACCAATATGGATCTTAAACCTGTCAAAAAATATCACACGCCGCGCTATCCGGAAAAATCCTTGGTGTTAGATAAGCCTGCCCTGTTAAAAACACTTCCGGAAAGATGGAAAGGAAATGCCTATATAGGCATGGCGCTGACTTCGGTTTTAGCCTTTTCATTGGCAGGCTGCACCGCATCATCTCAGGATGATAAAACAATTTCCCGGAATCAGCCCGGCAAAGTGACCGCAGCCCCTATTTTTGAACATGGCCAGGGCAGGGGAAGCTTCGGCTGTGTATCTGTGGCACCTCCATCGTTTCTGTCGGAGGAAGAGGCCTATGACGTCATCCAGGAAGAGGCTGAAAAATATGGGATTGTCTTTGAAAGGGACGCCTTTGAATTAAAAGGAGTGGAAATTCCCGAAACGAAATACTATCTGAAGCCGGAAGGGGAATCTCAAGAATTTTCCCAGAGAGGAGAAGAAATAGACTCTACACGGCGGGGAGACCTTTCATTAGATGGATACGACGAATCCAGGAAAATAGGTTTTGAATTTGTCTCAAGAGAAGATTACGAGCAATGGTCAAAAGAGCAGACAATACGTTCATCAGTGGATGATTTTGATTTCTCATCCACCGCCAAGATGCTCCGGCAAGGGACGGATGGAAAAAACGGCGAGGTGCATCTGGGCATATTCTATAATCCCATGACCCCCTACCAAGAATTAAAGGAACTGGGCCTGGAACAGGATGACTTTGAGGCCATGAAGCTGAAAACCAAAGAAATGGCAGCCGAGGAACTGAAAAAGCAGGTAAAGGATTTCCTGGACTGGCTGAAAGCCCAGGGAATTATTTAGGGGGTGGATGATGCATTACACACTTCATTTAACAAATCAGTGCAATATGGCCTGTACATACTGTTATGTAAATAAAGACCAGGTGATTTCCATGGAGAGAGAGACGGCAGTAAAAGCGGTGAATATGGCGGCAGAGGCAAAGAACTCCACGGGAATCATATTCTTTGGGGGAGAACCCCTGATGCAGAAGAATTTAATTTATGAAACGGTAGAATATTGCACATGGCTGGAAAAAAAGCACCGGGGCAGATTTCATTATAAAGTTACCACCAATGGCCTCCTTCTGGATGAAGCATTTATGGAATTCTCCTTGCAGGAGCATATTTTTATTGCCTTCAGCCATGACGGCATCCGGGAAGCCCATGACAAGCACCGAGTAGACAATAAGGGAAAGGGAACCTTTGAAAAGCTTGCCGGAAAAATAGAGCTGCTCCTCTCGAAACGTCCCTATGCACCTGTATTGATGGTCGTGAGTCCCGACACGGTGGAGTTTTATGCCGAATCGGTGCAATACCTGTACCAGAGCGGTTTCCGGTATTTGATCTGCTCTCTCAATTATGCTGCGGCGTGGACGGACCGGGACCTGAAAAAATTGAAGATCCAATACGAGAAACTGGCCGCTTTTTATCTGGACAGGACCCGGGCAGAAAATAAGTTTTATCTGAGCCCTTTTGAAGTCAAAATCAGCTCTCATATTAACGGTAAAACCTATATCCGAGAACGCTGCGAACTGGGGAAAAAACAAATATCCGTCGGCCCGGACGGCACATTATTCCCCTGTGTGCAGTTTGTCGGTGAAAAGGAATTTGCCATGGGACATGTGGACACCGGGATCAATGAGAAAAGACGGGAAGCTCTTTATGGATTTAATGAAGCGGAAAAGGAAGACTGTAGCCGGTGTGCCATCAAAAGCCGGTGCAATCATCACTGCGGCTGCTTGAATAAGCAGGCCACAGGCAGTATGGAAAAGGTTTCTCCAGTGCTCTGTGCCCACGAAAGAATACTGGTTCCCATCGCGGACAGGCTGGCGGAAAAACTGTACCAGAAGCGGAATCCCCTGTTTATTCAGAAACATTACAATGATATGTATCCGCTCCTGTCCTTGATCGAGGATCAGAAAACAACACATAAGAGCAACTAAGAATCTACGGTATCTAAGGGGAGGAAACACCCTGGATCAGCGATTGGTCATCGGTCTGATTTTATCCAGATAGAACTTGATGAAGAGGGTAAAAACATAATCATAAACAATAAATAAAACCTGCAGTCCCAACAGGATCAGCTTTACATCTACCGGCAGGGTGAGGTTGTGAAAAAACAGCCCGGTAAAAACATAATAAGCGGCCAAGGTGCCCAGGTCCAGGACCAAGAGCTTTAAAAGGATTTCTACGGCCCGGTTTTTTTGCCTTTCAAAGCAGGTTTTCCAGATGGGGTAATGGCCCAGGATAAAAATATAGGGTATCAGCCGGAGTTTATTCGGGATGATCATGAGGGCCAAAAGGCAAGTGGCGACGTAAAAGATTCCCCCGGCTTTTGTACCGTGTTCAATAATGATGATGGCGGCGAAAACAGAGCTTAAGCCGTAAAAGAAGATCCGGTTGGTGGGCAGAACCGTGGCCAGAAAAAGGGTCAAAAGGCAGCAGGCGGCAAGAATGCCGCTATAAGCAACCCTTTGGGCAGGACCTTTATTAGCAGCACTCAATAATATCTCCTCCAAAACATTCACAGCAGCAATCGGAACAATACAAGCAGGTGCACAGCTGGCAAAGGTCGGGCTGGCCGGATCCCCGCTCCCGGGAAGAGGCCCGGTAGTGGTGGGTGGCCTGACGCATGTTGTTCAATGTGGAAATATATTCAGGATTGCCCGGGTTCATGCGGATGGCGGTCTGAATCTGTTCAAAGGCCTGTTGGTACCATCCTCTGTTGAGGGAAATTAAACCGTTGAGAAAGTACCAGTCGGCCTGATTTCTGTCCAGGGTTTGGAGCAGGCTGTACGCCGCCTCATAATTCCCGGACCGAATAAAGGTGCGCACTCGGTCAAATTCCCCGTTGCTTTGATAATCATGATATGTTCTTTCCTGGTATTCTGTGTCGTAATGGTTATCGGTGTGATTCATCAAATAATCATAGGCTTCATTGATCTCTTTCAGTTTTTCCTCTGCCAGGCCGGCAAGGGGGTTGGCCTGGTATTGGTCCGGGTGATATTTTTTCACCAATTCCCGGTAAGCGCTACGAATCTCTTCTTTCGAAGCATTCTCCCTGACACCAAGAATTTCGTAATAATTTTTTTTCACTTTTTCCACAACTCCTTCGATTCAAAACATGATCTGTTTGCCTGTTCATACCCAGGTAAATGATATTTTCCAGGATGCCCCGGTTGGCCGGCATGTCCAATAATTGGTAGGATGCAGCGATCTGGCTCAAAGAATAGGTCAAAAGAAATTCCGCCTTGGGCCGGATCGATTCCTGGAATTTCTCACAGGCTTCACCTTGATAATGAAATCCATAGAGAAAAGGATTATACCGCTCTTTCTTGATATCTTCCGGGAGATCATCAAAGGCATCGATGAGATAAATCCATTTGCCCAGATTGTAGCAGAGCCATTTAACGGCTTTGGCAGCGGACTCCTGAAGACCGCCTGTGGGGCAAATATTTTCTAAAATTTTGGCAAAAGTATCTGCAGCAGCGTCAATATGGGGGCTCTTTTCCTGCTCTAACCGGGACAACTCCCTGGTTTGCTCATCAATTAATTGATCGATCTCGGGATGAAGCCGGGCCGCTTCCCGGTAAGCCTTGCCCAGCAGGACCAATCCGGACCGGGCCGCTGGGGACCGGTCGTCGGCCCAATTGTCTTTTATATTATGGTAGGCCAAAAGGATATTGACATCGGCCGCATAGGACAGCCAGGTATTGTCTACGATCACCGGCCGTTTTTTCACAGGGTGAAGAAAACATTTTTTTAAGGCCGTTTTTTCCCGGGTACATGTCAGGGAGGATAAAAACAGGCCTAAGAAGGTAACATCATAATTAAGCAAAAAGCGGCTCATCTGACCGTAGCGCTGCTTCAGCTCCATGCAGAGTCCGCAGTAATAGGCCCTAAAATGGTAATATTCCCGGATTTTCAGTTCATCTTTGTGCAATCTAATATAACCAAACATAAGCGATAAATTTCGCGAAAAAAACCCATTCTCCTGCCGGAAATTTATGATCGCAGGGAAAAAGGATTTGGTAAATATTTGTCCAATTGAGCATGTGGGAAAGTTATTTAAATCAGGTGGGAAGGAGATGAAGAGATGGCGCATCATACGGCAAGATCAGGCTACCAATTTTTAGTCAATCGGTTAAATAAGTTTCCCCAAGGAGCGACTCCTTCAAAACTGCTTTATCAAATTTTAGAAATGCTGTTCAGTGAAAAAGAGGCGGAACTGGTTGCCCAACTGCCCATTAAGCCTTTTTCCGCGGAAAAAGCCAGCCAGATTTGGAAAATGAACCTGGGACAAGCCCAGAAGATTTTGGATGAACTGGCCTCCAGAGCGATCCTGCTCGATACGGACTACCAGGGGAAGCAGGTATACCTGTTGCCTCCGCCCATGGCGGGCTTTTTTGAGTTTTCCCTGATGCGGATTAGAACAGATATCGATCAAAAGGTTTTATCGGAGTTATATTATCAATATCTCACGGTGGAAGAGGATTTTATCAAAGGATTGTTTACTTCGGGGGAAACCCAGCTGGGGCGGGTATTTGTCCATGAGCCGGCCCTCTCCCAGGATAATGCCCTCCATGTGCTCGATTATGAAAGAGCTAGTGAAGTCATCAAAAGCGCTTCCAGTATTGGGGTAGGGATCTGTTACTGCCGGCATAAAATGCAGCACCTGGGCCGGGATTGTGGGGCGCCGAAAGAAATTTGCCTCACCTTTAACAACACGGCCAGTTCATTGATTAAGCACGGGTATGCCCGCAAGGTGGATACTGCTGAAGGCCTTGATTTACTGGAGCAAGCTTATGCCCATAACCTGGTACAGTTTGGGGAGAATGTGCGGGAAGCGGTGACTTTTATGTGCAACTGCTGCAAGTGCTGTTGTGAAGCCATGATTGCCGCCCAGAGGTTTGGGTTCCTTCATCCCGTGCACACCACCAATTTTATCCCCCAGGTCTGTGCCGAAACATGTATCGGGTGTGGAAAATGTGCAGCTGCCTGTCCCGTTAATGGGTTTAGCATGGAAATAGACCCTGCCTCCAACGGGTTAAAAAAGAAAAAACCCAAACTGGACAGCAGTGTTTGTTTGGGCTGCGGTGTTTGTGTTCGGAACTGTCCGAAAAAAAGCATTACCCTGGTTTCACGTCCGGAGCGGGTGATTACTCCTCTCAACTCTGTGCACAGAGTAGTGATGATGGCGATTGAGCGCGGGAAATTACAGGATTTAATTTTTGATAACCAGGTATCTTTGAACCACCGGGCGATGGCGGCCCTCCTGGGCGTAATCTTGAAGCTTCCCCCCATAAAACAGGCGATGGCCAGAAAGCAGATGAAATCACGGTACCTGGAAACCCTGATTAAGCGGTACACTACCCCTCAATCATTTTGACGACCACTTTCCGGTTTCTCGGCCCGTCAAACTCACAAAAATAGATGCCCTGCCAGGTGCCGAGCAGGAGCCGGCCCTGATCGACAATCACATGTAAAGAGGTGCCCATGAGGCCGGCTTTAATATGGGCGGCCGAATTGCCTTCCCGGTGCAGGTAGCTGTCTGTGAGTGGAACAATTTTATTTAGTTCTTTGATGATGTCTTTGACAACATCCGGATCGGCGTTTTCGTTGATGGTGATGCCTGCCGTAGTATGGGGCACATAGATACAGCAGATGCCTTCACTGATCTGGGATGATCCTACTATTTCCTGAATTTTGCCGGTAATATCGATAAACTCGGTTTGACTATTGGTCCGGATACTCAGTTGCCTGATCAAAATATCACCTCATTCCGCTTAATCCTGAAAAGCCCCTTGCGGGCTTTTTTCTGCCATAAAATATTTAAGTCAATGGATACGATTATAAACTATGGGTCTCCTCCTATTTAATCAGATCGATCACGTAATTGGGTAAAGCAAAGGCGCCTAAATGAAGAGCAGTATTATAATATTTGGTGGCAAGGCCTAAAGAGTTCCAGCGATCGGCGTCCAGATGCGCAGTGGGGTCTATTTTCTTGGACGCAAAACCAAATAAATAATGACCGGAAGGATAAGTAGGCAAATGATATTGATATACTTTAACCAGGTCAAAAATGCTTTCCATTTTTTTAGTGGCTTTGATCATGGCCAGGGCGTCTCTTTCGTAGTAAGGGCTTCCATTTTGATTGATTAATATCCCTTTTTCCGTAAGCGCCTGATAACAATTTTGATAAAATTCTTTCGTAAAGAGTCCTTCGCCCGGTCCGATGGGATCGGTGGAATCAATAATAATCAGATCATATAAATTATTTTTTTCATTGACAAAATTTACCCCATCTTCAAAATATAACTTTAATTTGGGATGGTGCAGCATACAGGATGTAAAGGGCAAATATTTTAAAGCTGTTTGAACAACTGCTTCATCTATTTCCACCAGATCGACTTTTTCTATGGTGTCATAGCGCAAGAGTTCTCTGGTTGTGCCTCCATCTCCTCCGCCAATGATTAAGACGCTTTTTATGTCCGGATTACTTGCCATCGGTACATGGGTGATCATTTCATGATAAATAAATTCATCCTTTTGGCATACATTGATGAATCCGTCCAACACTAATATGATCCCGAAATCTTCCGTGTCAAAAACATCTATTTGTTGGTAAATACTCTTTTCGGAAAGCAAATGCTGCTTTACTTTCACCGAAAACAGGCAATGATCCGTGTGTTTTTCGGAAAACCACAATTCCATTTTAAATCCTCCTAAGATTTTTCAGACAAACCCCACAGGTATTTAGTTCCATACATTGCAACGAATTCCTCCCTAATCTTTAATTTTAGAGATGGGAGTAATTTGCTTCCATATTTTTTAGTTTGCGGTATAAAGGTGCCGTTTACTATTTTAGCTTCATAAGTTGGGAAAAAGGAATTTGCCCAAGAGTACCTGCAGCCTGTCTTTACCTGGGACGGAGGGCCCATCCTCCCATCACTTAGGCTTGATAAGCTAAAGAAATTCGTGCATAAATCTTTAGATTAGGCAAGGAGGATGGTTTCAATCCAGCACGGACTTAAGGAACAACTACAATGAGATCTCTACGTTCTGCCATGAAAGCAGAGAGCCCGTCTTTATTACCAAAAATGGACAAGGAGATTTGGCCGTTATGAGCATTGAGACCTATGAGATGCTCAACGGTAAACTCGAACTTTATCATCTGCTTGATGAGGGCAGGGAAGCGGTAATAGCTGGAAGAAAGCGTCCACTTGAAGATGTGATGCGAGATATCCGGCAGGAGATAACTAATGGCAAAATATAGGGTTGATGTATCTGAACCTGCCGAAAACGACCTGCGTGACATTGTCCGATATTCTCAGCACAGCTGTCAGCACCGATGACCGCACTCAAGATGACGGACACCATTGAGGAAGCCATCACGGGCTTAGCGGTCATACAAAAATGCCCTCTTGTAACTGATGATCGGCTTGCAATGATGGGATATCGAAAGTTGCTCGTAAAGAATTATATTGTCTTTTTCACGATAGATGAAGAATTAAAAGTCGTTGATGTAGAGAGAATTCTTTACACACGACGCGATTGGCATCATATTCTGTGACGGTGATACTTTTTCCTGCTTACTGAAGCTAGGGCATCTTTTTTGGCCTAACTTTCCATAATACTTTATCGAAAGAAGTCGATTACTGCATTCGTAAAGTGATTGGCTTCTTTAATTTTTTATATTTTTACAAAATATTCTATTCCCGTACTCAAAATATTGAATAATATAGCTTAAAAGAATATAATAGAACATGAGTTCGCTTAGCGGGCAAGCATAAAGTGAGATCCAAAAATGAATGTTATGGTACAGGAATATCCGAGTTTTAATTATGGCGCATTTGCCACAATTAAAAGCCAAGCTGGATTATAATTATATTGTCAAGAGTGGATGGGAACACAGAAGCTGATCAAGAATGTTAAGGAGGGAAACCAGATGAATGACAATACTATACAGTTGTTTGAGGATAAAAGAATTCGCACGGCTTGGGACGAGGAAGAACAGGAATGGTATTTTTCTGTTGTGGATATTGTGGCTGTATTAACCGATCAAGCAACACCACGCAGTGCGAGTACGTACTGGGCTGTTTTGAAAAAACGCTTGATTGAAGAAGGCGCTGAACTGCTTACAAATTGTAAGCAGTTGAAAATGACTGCCACAGATGGGAAAAAGCGATTGACCGATGTTGCAAATACTGAACAACTTTTGCGTATTATACAATCAATTCCTTCCCCAAAAGCTGAGCCGTTTAAGTTGTGGCTGGCATCGGTCGGGCGGGAGCGGATAGAAGAAACAATCGACCCTGAACTGACCAAAGACCGCGCACTTGCTACATATCTGAAAAAGGGGTATAGCCGTGAATGGATTAACCAGCGTTTGCAGGCAATCCAAGTGCGGAAAAAGAACTTAGCGATGAGTGGGATAATCGTGGTGTAAAGCAAGGTGCCGAATATGCCATCCTTACGGACGAGATTACAAAAGCTTAGTCTGGTATGACTACACGGCAGTACAAGCGCCTTAAGAAACTTAAAAAGGAGAATTTGCGCGATAACATGTCCACCTTGGAACTGGTACTGAATATGTTGGCCGAAGCCACGACCATAGAAATATCGAAGGAACAGACGCCGCAAACATTTGAGGAAAATAAGCTTGTTGCCCATTCTTGCGGAGAGGCAGCCGGCGAAGCAAGACGTGCTGTCGAAAAGCGAACCGGAAAACCTGTTATCACTGCGAAGGGTGCTGTTGATTTTTCCCGGCTTCTCTCAGATACCGTAGAAGATTCCGACAATGATTTGGGAAAACGGTTGATTAATCTGCAAACTTCAAAGAAACGTGAAGTTCCCTATTTGAAGTCACGGATGATATGGATTTTAGTTTACCAAATGGTTTGCTGTTCCTAAAGAAATATTACAAGAAAAGGAAGATGGACGTTATTATATATTTGAATTGGGGGATTTCATATGCCAGATTATCTCGAATATCAAAAATCATTGCACGAGAGTTTAAAGCTTATGAAAATAGGGTTAGGAATTTGATCGATGATGCAAGCTGGGCAGAAGAAGGCAGATTTAAAGAAATTATATTAATGAATTACTTAAGGCGTATTGTTCCCAAAAATGTTTCCGTTGGTACTGGTTTTGTCAGAAACAACGATGGCGAAATTACAAGCCAAGTTGACATTATTGTCTACGATAATACTTATCCACTGCTATTTTGAGGGGGTGATTTTGTTATATGTACTGGTGAATCAGTTTTGGGTATTATTGAGGTTAAGACAAGAATACGAGCAAGATCAATTGTAGATATAATAGATACGGCAGGTAATAATGGACGAATTATTGTAGATGGCCGGAGTTCGCGCAAGATTTTTAATGGTATTTTTTCTTATAATCTTCCAATGAAAGAACAAACCTGCTATCATCGCGACAGCAGTTTTTTTGTGTTGCCGCGAACAGGGACTTGAATCCTCGCGGGGTATGGGGCCAGACTGTATCAAACCATAGAAAAATACAAGAAATTTGAGTTGATTATGAAGCCCGGTGAATTTACGCTTTCCTTTTTAGCTTTAAACATGAAGCGGGTAATCAACATTCTGGGAGCGAAGAGAACAATACAGGCTGTCTGCAGGGCGTAATCCCTGCTTTTCTTGGCACTTCTCCGTAGCTTCTCCCCTTTAGGGGCCAGGAGCTTTTGACACAGTCTGGGGCGCGAGCCCCATGTTAAATCAACAGGAAGCTCCGATGATAGAGCTTTTCTCCCACCCAATTAAGAAAGGAAGAGAATTAAATCAAAAATATATCAATAATGACAAGCAATTCTATGCTGTGTTAAAATAAACTCAATAATAACAAAAACTTACTTTTTTCGATAAAATACTACTCATTAGCGCTGAAATTTTTTGTCAGTAAAATGATGGAGGGTATATCGGGAGTGAAGTTATGCGCCTGTTTGATGTAGTCCCGGAGGAGTTGTTTTCCATACTTGCATCTCCGAATCGGCTTATATATGCTGATGCTCTATCAGTATTGTACGATGCCTTTCGAGAGAATTTAAAAATACAAAAAAACACCTTTTTCACCATGATCCGAAGCAGGCTGGAGGATGAGCTTGCACGTTCTGAGTTCAGCGAAGATGGGATTTCTGAAGAAGAGGCGCAGGACCTCTCCGGAAGAGCGCGTTTTCTGATCCGAAAGCTGAAGGAGCGTGGATGGATCGAACTTGAACGCGGCGACGACTTTGAAGAATACATAATTTTGCCTGATTACAGTATCAAAATTCTCGAGCTGTTTTCCGAACTGACCTCGGAAAATAGATCAAGCGGCTTTTCCTTTGTCTATGATACATATTCCACCCTCCGTATGGCTCATGAAGATCCGGACGGCGGGGCTTATGAAAAAATGATGGCGCTCAACGGGGCGTATGACAAGACCCTTGCGCTTATCAAGATGCTCAAAACCGTATATCATAATATTAACCGCTATTTTCAGCAGCAGATTGACATGCGCGACGTCAATCAGGTGCTTGCTATGCATTTCGATGATTTTTTACAGCATGTTGTCGAAGCATATATCCGTCCACTTAAAATTAAAGATTCGATTCCAAAATATAAAGTGCCAATCCAGCAGGTCTTGGATTCGTGGCTGGAAGATAACGATCTCCTGAATGCGATGGCAAATGCGGCTTTGCAGGAAAAACGATTTGATTCTCTTGAAAAATGTCGTGCGGATATAGTTTCCAAACTTTTTTTTGTCAAGGAAAGCTATGAGGATTTTGAAAATGAATACCTCAATGAAATAGATATAAAGGTTCGCCGGTATACCCGGGCGACAACACAAAAAATTGAGAGCCTTTCCAATAACGATCAGACAGTCCGCGGCAATTTGGTTTATCTGCTTAACGCACTTTCCGACACTTCGAAAGCTTCTGAACTTACGGATAGAATTCAGCCCGTTTTTCAGATTTTTGCCCAATCCTGGATGGGCGAAGGAAGCCTTTATTCACAGCGAAGGCCTGGGAAAAGGGAAAAGTGCGATCCAGTACTGATAAGTGAGGAATCCGTAGATCTCAGCCGCAAAGCTTTGGACGAGTTTGGAGCTGCAATAAACAGTCCATACAATAAGAAAAATATTCGTGCGTATATGGAAAAGCTGCTGGGAAACGCTGATATAGCCTATACCAAGGATATGCCCATCGAAAATGATATGGACTATATTCTTTCTGGGCTGGCTGTGATTGCCGCCAGTGACAGAGACAGCTTTTACCGCATTGAACCGGTTAGTGGTGTCGTAGCTTCAAACAAATACGAACTGCCGTCTGTAAGATTCATAAGAAAGAAGGTGCGATAATTGGATTTATCGGACATCAATGACTTTACAGCGAAAGAAAAAGAGATGTTTACGTCTGTCTGCAATCACCTTCTCGGACAGACTTTCTTACTTAGAACAATTTATCAGCCTGACGGAAGCACCGTAAATAACCCGGAATACAATTTTCTTGCGCTCCGCTCCGAAACCGTTAAAAGCTACCTCTCTCTTTTGGGTTGGGAGCTGCATCAAGATGAATACAATGGTTACTTCTATGTCATAAACAATCTCGACGCCAACAGGCTGATACTTGGCAGCAAACCAACCGCAATCCTGTTGGCTCTGCGCCTTATCTATGATGAAAACAGCGAACGGGTTGGCCTGTTTCAGGATGTGCTCTGCGAGGTAAAGGGGGTCCTGGAAAAGCTCGTTACGGATTTCGGTGTGTTTCGGCAGAAGCCCAACATGGATGAATTCAGGCGATCTATGAAGTTGCTTGAAGACCATAATATAATCAAAGGTCTGGAAGGAAAATACTCTGACGCGGATTGCAGATTCACCATCCTGCCGACCATTTTGACGGTTGTGTCCGCGGAGAAACTGAACGCGCTGGTTGCCAAGCTGCGAAAGGAGGATGAAAGCGATGAAGAAGCTGACGAAAACGCTGTTGATTAACTGGCTGTATTTTGAAAAGCAGATGATCAGCTTCGAGGATATTAACTTTCTTACCGGCAAAAACGCTTCGGGCAAAACAACCTTTATCGATGCGCTTCAGATCGTATTGCTTGGCGAGCTGAGTAGCAGAAACTTCAATAAGGCGGCTAACGAAAGCTCCGAACGCACGCTGCGAGGATATCTGCGTGCGGATATGGATGATAATAACCCATATTCAAGGAAAGGGCGTTCTTTTGAAACTTATATAGCCTGTCAGTTCGGCGATGACTTTACGGGAAAACCATTTACCATTGGTGTTGTGTTTGACTGCTATAACGACGGCAGCGAACGCCCCCAGTTCTTTTCTTTTGACGGACCTATACCGGATAATTGTTTTATTGAAAACCGAGAACCGATGGATATTTCAGAGCTCCGAACATATATAAAAAACAACTATAAATCCCGGGGCGAGATGTATGACAGCCACAAAAAATATAAAAGCGCCATCGCCGCGAAATGGAATATCCATACGGATCAAATATTCAGCATGCTGAAAAAGGCGGTATCTTTTCGGCCGATCGTCAACATCCAGCAGTTTATTACCGAAAATGTCTGCGACCTTCCCGACCGGCTAGATATTACCGCAATGCAGCAGAACATCCAGGATTACAAACATCAGGAGCGGCTCGCCCAGCGCCAGGAGGAGAAGCAGGCTGCCCTACTCAACATTCAGGAGCTGTATTTAAGCAGTGAACGTGCCCTGAACAGGATGCGGCTGCATCACTATCTCTTTCTCCGCGCGGAAAAAGAGATAGAGGAAAGTGCCATTCTAAAGCTAGAAAACGAGCGGCGGGACAAAACAGAGCTATCGGGTGAACTGACGACGCGCTATGAAGCGTTTGAAGGTGAGATAAACGATCTGAACAAACGCCTGGAGCAGCTTATCAGCGACAGGGCGAACAGCGATGTCTTCAGAGAACGCGAGCGTCTGGAACAGCAAAAATTCCACGTGGAATCCGAACGCAAAAGACTTTTGGACGAACTGAAAAACACGGCGCAGGACTTAAGGCTCGAGACAATCCAGTGGCTTGGTTTTTGCAGCAAGCTTTCCGGCGGCGAAAACACACGCGATCACGTGCTTGATATTTCCCATTTGATTGTCTGCTCAAAAGAGTTGCAAGCACAACTTAAAAAAGTGGAGCAATTTTCTCCCGGTGACTTCGGCCGTATTGATCTATCCGTGTTTGAGGCTGTACAAATCGCAATGCGCTCTTTTAAAAATCAGCTTGACGAGAGCTTCTACAATGCCGATAAGTTGCTTTCCGAAAAAAAACAGGAATACGACTCCAACTCCGCCGCCATCGCCAAGCTGCAAAAGGGCGTCAAGGATTATGACAAACGGCTTTTGCGCCTGCGGCAGGCGATAGAAGAAGAATTGGGCAAAAGGTTCGGTCCGGGAACAAATGTTTATATTCTTGCCGATCTGCTTGAGATTTCAGACGAAACATGGCAGGGCGCTATTGAGGGATACCTCAACACGCAGAAATTCTATCTTTTGGTCGAACCCGCGCATTATCAGGCGGCCCTTCATGTTTTCGACAACGCTAAGCGCAACGAGGACCTACACAGTTACGGTCTTGTGGATATCGGCAAGCTCCGTGAAAATGAAAATCTCAGGCGAAATCCGGATAGCCTTGCCGTGGTTGTGGAGACGAAAAACCACCTTGCCCGTTCCTACATTGATTATCTGCTGGGGCGGGTGGTCCGCTGCCTGGAAGTCTCAAAACTGCGAAAATACCGAACAGCTATTACTCCGGACGGTATGCTGTATCAGGGTTATGTGGCCCGTCCGCTCTCTCCGGCCTTGATGGCCGATGCCTATATCGGAAAACTTGCGATCAAGAAGCGCCTTGAGCGTCTTGAGCTTGCGCAGCAAACACTGTCCGATACACTCAGGGCGATTAAGACAACGCGTGAATTTTTGATCCAACATAAAGAGAAAGAACCGCTGATCACTGAAAGGTATGTTCAGACCGTTATCAGAGATTCCATTGAAAAATTCGGCCGCACCGAAGAGCTTGCCGGTCAGCTGACAGATCTTGAAAAAGCATACGACGCTTTGGATCTGACCTGGCTTATGAAAATAGACGATGTTATTTTCAAGGTCAAGGAACAATTAACCTCAAAATTGGACGACAAGGAGCTATGCTCAAATCAGCGGGAATTGTGCAGAAAGCGATTGCATGAACTGGAATGCGAAGTTCTTCCCGCGCATTATCAAGCCCTACAGGAGAAACAGGGTACGTTTAAGGATTTGTTCAGTCCGGAATATGTTGAAAAAACCGGAGAGCCCCGCTACCAGGAAGAATTACAAAGGCTGAAGCGGGCTAACACGATCTTCAATAATTTCGGGCACAGCCGACAGGAGCAAAGCAAAAAAGAGTACGACGACAGCAGGCGCAGGCTTGTCTTTGCCAGGAGAGACTATGTAAATTCATACCCGCCCTGCCGTTTTATTCCGGACGCCATGGATAACGAGGAGTTCGCCGCGGAGCTCAAGAGACTTTCGGAAAGCGAACTTCCAAAATACAGAGAAAAAATACAAAAAGCCAGAGAAAGCGCTTTTGAGCAATTTCAGAACGATTTTTTGGCCAAGTTGAAAACCAATATTGATTCGGTGCAGGCACAAGTACGAGATCTGAACCGCGCTCTGCAAAAAGCACAGTTTGGAACAGACAGCTACAGATTTATCGTAGGCCGACACCCGGATTATGCGGAATATTACGACATGATTATGGATCCGGACCTTATGGAGGAGAGCGGCGGATTATTTTCATCTTCCTTTCTGAACAGATACGAAGCGCTGATTGATAGCCTTTTCAGTCGAATCGTTGCCTCCGACGACTCGCAGCTCAATGAGAGGAAGCAGAGTGAGCTGCAGGCCAATATTCAGCGATATACTGACTACCGGACTTATCTGCATTTTGATCTGGAGACGACGGATCAAAACGGCAGTGTCCAACTGCTCAGTAAAACCTTGAACACAAAGTCCGGCGGAGAAACGCAGACGCCTTTCTATATAGCCATTCTCGCCTCTTTCGCACAGATCTATCGCGTCAATGATACCAGCAGCTTCGGCAATACCATGCGGCTGGTTATTTTCGACGAAGCCTTTAATAAGATGGACAGCGAACGTATCGTCGAGAGCATCCGGCTGCTTCGGAAAATGAAACTGCAAGCCGTCATCTGCACGCCGCCGGACAAGCTTCCTGATATCATGCCCGAAGCGGATCGTACACTGCTGGTTTTAAAAGACGGGTACAGAATGCAAATATTACCCTGGTCAAAGGATTTGGAGGACAAGCTGGATGAATGAGATAAAGCTGATTCTGAACCGACTGCTGGATAAATATGAACAGAGCGCGCATTTCAACGAACCAGGCCGCTCCAACCGGCGTGTACTCATCAAGTCATCGGAAAACGGTCTGCCGGAATATGATTATCAAAATGTAAATATCAGAGACGCATTCAATGCTGCAATTCGTGATTTAATAGAAAAAAAGGTTATTTTTGCCGAGTGGCTGCCGGGACGGAAGCAGTTGGTAGTCAAAGAGCTCTGGTTGAATCTCGAAAGGCTTGAAACGTCTTATACACTGGCAGGGCGCCAACCGCTGCAAAACCAGATCGATACGTATTGCAGTTTACTTAAAGCGTTGGATGAACGCGTGAACACACCCTGGCTTAAAATGTTCTTGACTGCGCAGGCGGAAAAACTCAGTTCCGCTGATCGTCTATCCGGTCTTTATAAGAAAGGTCCCGCGCATTTCGCAGACCTTCTTAACGCTTTGGAACATTATGACCGGCTTGACGACAGCGGAATGACCATGCGGGCTTTCAGCATTGCCTGTTACCATGATTCCAAATACTTCGAAAAAAATATCCGGGACGATTTTCTGGCTATTGCCCGCGCGTATGGCCCGACCTTGGCTGAACTGCTTTCAGATCAGAATCTGAGCGACCGGGAACAGCTTGCCTATCTGGGGATATATGCCTGCCCGGAGATATACGAATTTGCCGGGCCGTTGGCCATCGAAACCAAGGATGGTATCTGCGATTTTTCTTCGCTTTCCAGGTTTGGATGCGCTGTGACAAGCACAGCGGTCTTCGGCATCCGAAAACTACATATGGACATTGTCGATAAAATTGTGTTCATTGAAAACAAGACCAATTATAACGAATACATAGAAAAAGCCCATCGGAATGACGAGTTGGTCGTATTCCACGGCGGCTTTTTAAGCCCTCAAAAAAAGAAATTTGTATCGCAGATCCTATCTTCGTGCCCAGCATATACCGAGTACTTATTCTGGGGAGACATCGATATTGGCGGCTTTAAAATGTTCAGTCAACTTAAAAATCTAGCTCCGGGGCTTATTCCTTGGAAAATGGGGGCAATGGAAGTAGAACGATATGCTCTCCTTGGCCTTAAGCGAAACAGCAGATACATGAAAGAGTTGGAAAGTTTTCTTGCTTTACCGGAAAACGCCGTGTTTGCAGATACAATAAAAGCGCTCCTGCTTTATGACGTTACAATTGAGCAGGAGGTTATGCTGAACGATTTATAATTCTATACAAACGCGTACACTGAGTCCGACCGTTATTTAGAGCGATCCTTTACTAGTTTATAGACGGTTTCGTCGTCGCGTATAGATGAACGACGGTATGGGTTCTGAACACGAGATATTGATAGACAAATCAGCGCATAGGTAGTATAATAAGCATATAATAAGGATATCTTAATGCTACTGAGTGAGGTGATTTTCATGATGAACATAAAACCTTCCGCGGCCATACGCAAAAACTACAATCAGATTTCTGATTTGTGCAGACAGACAGGAGAGCCGGTGTATCTCACCAAAAACGGCGAGGGCGATCTGGTGGTGATGGATGTGGAGTCGTTTGCCCGGCGCGAGAGTCTCCTCAAGCTCAAGGAAAAACTGCTACAGTCGGAGCTCGACATCCAAAGGGGTCGGACCTATTCAGTAGAGGAAACGGTAGCTGCCATGCGCAAGGCCGTCGCGGAGGTTGCCGATGCCCGAAAGGAATAAGCCGTACACGGTCAAAATCACGGAAACTTCCTGGGATATGCTCGTAGCGCACGCACGCTTTCTGGCGAACGTCAGTGTGCCGGCCGCCAACAGGCTGATCGAAACGTTTATTGAAATGACGGGTGGCCTTGCCGTCATGCCGGAGCGAAATCCATGGCTGGAGCATGAAGCAATCCCCTTTCAAAAATACCGCAAGATGCTTTTTGAAAAACATTATTTGGCGCTTTATGAGCTTCAGGATAACGTCGTTTATATCACCGCCGTGGTAGACTGTCGGCAGGATTATGGCTGGCTGTTGTAAACAAAAGCAAATGAATGTGAATACGTGAAAGCCGTCGTAGAAATGCGGCGGTTTTGCTGTCTGGGAGGTGTAATTTTTGAAACCCCTATTATTTTTATTTACAGCTCTGCTTACCGCAGAGTTGTTTTTTTATTTTAGCCGATGAAATTTTTAGCCCTGACTTGACACCAGCGTTTTTTGGCCTAACTTCTCACTACGAATGGCCTTCGAATGGTCGTAACGACAAAAACAGGCTGACTAAACGTCAGTCTGTTTTTATGTAGGGCTTGCTGAAAAAATCATTTTTTATCATACAGACCAAGCTAAATTGAAAAACGAAAACATAAATTGGTCTTTGAAAAAGAGTAAAAAAAGTTTCCGGAGTTTGTATTCCAGGTTCATGACCAAGAACTGTAAAGCAATTACACATTCACTGGTTTCTTGAAGACGTGCCATGATTCGGCCTAAGCCATACTTTCTTTTCCCTTCGCCGAACTTTGCTTCCACAACATTGCGAATACTTTCATCGCTTCGTTGATGCTGGCGATGTTCCTCCAGCTCTTTGGCTGACGGTCTGCCAAGTCTCGGACCACTTAAGCGAATATGGTTTATTTTGCAAAACTGAAGATTTTCCCGGTTCCGGAAGATTTTGTCCGCCATGATCGCTTCCGGGTAACATCCAAATCGTTGTTTGTGCTTTTCTGCCGATTCTATTAGTATTTTGCTCTCGTTGTAATTGTCAAAACTTAATGTTTCGATAAATGCTAATCCGTCTTTGACACTGATGGTTACCTTTGCTCCAAACTCTACTTCAGCAGATACTTTACCCCTTACAATAGGGCGAATGTGGGGCTGGCTGATGTTTACGATCCGGTCGTCTACCTGGTGGGTACCGGTTTGGTACATCAATGTCTGCTGCCGGAAAATCTCCTGTATTACCAATAATTCTTTATATTGCTGCCTTGACAGCAGGCTTAAAGAACTTTGGTGGGACAAGATTTCGATGATTTTTAGATCCCGCTTGATATATCTAAGCTGCTTGCTCAGGGCTTTTCTAATCGCCTTTTTGTTTGGTTTTCTCTTTTTGGTAAATCGTAGATATTCTTTGTGGGCTTTTTCCCGGTAGTTTCTTGGCTTCTTTACTTTACCGACCAAAGGTTGATGTAGCTCATCCATGATGTCTTCCAGTTTTTCTCTGGCTTCATTTAGGAGCCAGGTATCTGTTGGATAATGAATATCAGCTGGGGCACAGGTGGCATCTAATATGAGATTACCCTTGTTGGTATTTTCAATAGATGCACAGGTACTATGCTCTTTTGTTGTTTGATCGGGGCTTGAACCTCCCGTAGATGGAGGATCATCTTTTCCTCTTTGGTTTGCCTCTTTTTCTTTTAAGCAGATCATTTCGTTGATCTCTTGCATGGTTTTTAGGTCAAAACGTTTTCTGAAATGCACCATTAATGATGCATCAAAAGGTGCGGCATTGGTGTATTCTTGTAATCCGATAAACAGCTGAAGATAAGGATTCTCTATGATCTGTTGCAATGTTTCTTCATCAGATAACCCTAATCTCTCTTTGATGATTATTGCACCCAAGGCCATACGGACCGGCTTCCCTGGAGCCCCGTTGTCGCTAAACGTGGCTGCATATTTTTCTTCTATGGTATCCCAGGGTATGATTTCAGCTAATTTTACCCAACGGTTGTTTTTATTGAGTTTTCCTCCAAACGGAAGGAAAAAGTTTTCCACTAATGTGATTTGTTTGCGGTTACGTTTCCGGTACATTTTTGGCCTCCCGATGCAAGGATTTTTGAAGAAATTTGTCATTTTCCTTACATTATTGTACCAAAAGTCTCCCTATATTCCCAGTATTATCAAGGATTTTTAGGTTTTTCAGTAAACCCTATGTATTATTTAGACATGATATACTTAAGGGCGAAATGATATATTCCTCCTACATTTCAGTATAAGCGTACAACAACCTAGTATCGCCCAACTCCTGAAATCCATTCTTTTGATAAAAAGCAATCAATCGTATATTTTTTAAGACTTCTGGGTAGGAAGAACCACTATGCCTGCACCCCATAATCATTTTGGTTTCATCGTCGCTGAATCGATATTTGTCCGCAAAGGAAATCGTGTTCGAGGTATTTTGATTCACATTATGATCAGGTGTAATGGCTTTTGCAACCCGCTCTACCGCTATGTTACGCAGAGCAACCTCTCTTTCACTTTCTGTATGCCAGTTGCGTTCCGTCGGTGCAGGATAATATGTGAGAATATCCGGCACGACATGCAGTAGTTCCCGACACAGACAAGGTAGTTCCTGTAAAATACGACTCCCCAATCCTTGTCTTTGTAAGGATTCTTCTATTGTTAGTTCATGTATATAGAAAATATCCAATAAGGGTTCTCCAGTCCATTCATTTAGTGGGCCACCTTGATCAACAAGGGCAGACATTACATACTCCAAATCGGCTGATTCATCATCGCACACCGTAAGCGGATCGTAGCCATTTGCTATCATTTGCTTGCATAATATGAGCTGTCCAGAAAGAACACCAATTTTTGTACAATCGGCGTAATTACCGTTATCCAAAGCATCGTAGAAAATATCGTCAGCATCATGCGGCACACCCCAAAATGTCCAATGAACAGGAACAAGATATGTCGATGTGTAATCGAAGCTGAAAGAATCCCTTGGTTCATTGTCGGGCGAAAAATGAGCCGTATCTGAACTATGCTGCTGAACAATAATGTTACTGTACGAAAACGTTTTGTTTGTCATACTATCATCTTGATAAGAAAGAACTGGCAGCAAAAAATTGCGTTTGGCTGGCACATAACGAACTCCTGTACTCAAATCTTCGACTTTTACCCCTGGTGCAGCAATTAGCATGATTTCCAGTTGTTCACGCTCTTTGGTTGTTAGTTTAACTTGTTGCCGATTATTTTCCCCAGGCCAGCCCGTGATTGCATTGAATAACTTTTTGTCCTCATCATCTTGAAAAAGATACACACGGTTCGTTTCGGCTAGAAAAGGAAATACAGCAAGAATATCACTGGATAGTACATTCCAATGATATGTGGCGCTTTCAAACCCTCGCTTAGGCTTGTCGGCTAAGGCAGGAATAAGCCAATCACGCCCTTTTTTCTTTGCCGTTCGCAGTTTTCCACGGCGAATCCACTGACGCACCGTAGTAGTAGTAACATCGTATAATTCTGCATATTGCTCAACAGTCAGATAGTCGCACTTTACTTTCACCAAAGTATATTCTTCACTGGAAGACATGGAAGATATTTCGCCTTCATCATCAAATTCAATATCATTGTCGCACTTGAACAATGATAATTCAATACCATCATTGGTAATGGAGTAATCATAATAGAGCCAAGGTTTTGTCAGTGTGGGAATGTCGCTTTTCTCCAATTCATTCCGAAACTCATCACAAAGCGAAAGCAATACTTTTCGCTTACCCTCACTATAACCCTCCTCATTATCTTTTTTGCGATGGTGTGCAACAAAATCATCGAATGACTCCAATACCTCGCGTTTGTTAAGAAGCATCATTGAATTAAACTGCAATAGTCTGTTGTTAAGAGCTTCCATACAATCTCCCTCCACATTTTGTATTGTTTAAATACGTTTCTTTATATTGTATTTCAACAATACAAAATTGTCAAGATGAGAAAAGAGATAATTCGATTGGATAAGAGAAAACGTACTGCTATCATCCTGTCATCTCTGCGACGTTTTTTGTACCGCAAGTTTGTGCCCGTTCATTTCCTTCATCAATAGGTAACGGCAGGATACTCTTTTCTATGACCCCATAGTAATGCCATCCTGCAAATAAACTTATTATGCCATAAAGAAAGCTATGTAATTATTCGTTTGCTTATAACCGTAAAGCCTTATTTTATAAGGGCACTGAAAAAGTCCATTCGCATAAGCGGGATGGATTTTTTCATATATTTTTGGTATAATTATGCATAGAAAGAAAGGATGGATGGGAGCGGGAGAGAATGCTGAGGGACAACAGTCAAATGCAATTGTCCTTGTCACCATATCAAGGGCTTTATGATATCGTGGTTCCCCAAGAACACCTGTTGCGAAAAATCAAAGAGCATATAGATTTCAGCTTTGTGAATCCCATGTTGCGGAAACAGTATTGTGAAAACTTCGGGCGCCCGGCTAAGGAGCCGGAGATGATGTTCAAGCTGATGTTTTTGAAAAAAATGTACGATTTGTCTGACGAAAAGCTAATAAGTGGCGCGCAGACCGACATGGCATACAAATACTTTCTGGATTTAGACCCAGAAGCTGAAATGATAGATCCAAGTTTGCTCACAAAATTTCGCAAGACCCGCATTACAGAAGATATTTTGGAAGATATGCTAAGAGAAACCATACGGCAAGGGATAGAAAAAGGAATCATCAAATCCACAGCGATCATAGTGGATTCTACCCATACAAACTCGGCGGCACGGCCCAAAACGGTCACACAGGTACTGAGAGAACTTAGCAAACAATTCCGCAGAAAGATTTACCGTGAGATGATAGAGCTTTCCGAAAAGTTTCCGGAAAAGCCAAGCGAAACCGCAGAATTGGCGGAGGAAATCGAATATACATACCACTTGCTTGAAAATGTCAAAGAGGACATACTGCAAAGCGAGAAAATTTCGCTGATTGAACTGTATGAGCGCATTAAGGAATTGCTGGACACACAGCGTATTCGTGAAATACGTTCCAAAAACGATGAGGATGCCCGCTTTGGGCACAAAACGGCAACCAGTACATTTTTCGGTTATAAAAGCCATCTGGCTATGAGCGAAGAGCGGATCATAACAGGCATTGAAGTCACACACGGTGGAGAAGCGGATTGCAAGCAACTTCCGGCACTACTTGAAAAATCCCAAAACAATGGTGTTGAGGTTAAGGAAATTATTGGCGACATGGCGTATGTCAGCGAAGATAACCTTGATACTTGCGAAGAAGACGGCGTGATGCTTTTCGCTAAAACGAATTCCGCTGTGGCGGCTGCTGCCGCCTCGTCGCTGGATGAAGGTTTTTCTTTCAACAAAGATGCCGGATTGTTACAATGTCCGGCAGGGGAATTGGCTATGCGTGTTGAAAAAAGGGCCGCAGAGAATGGGAATACCTATTTGAGATATGTGTTTAGCAAAGTCAAGTGCCGAAAATGCCCGCTATGGGAGCAGTGCCGTGTTGGGAAATCAAAAGCGAAAGAACGGAGTTACAGCATCACGCAGCCGAACGAGAAAAACCGCCTAAGACTTGAATTTGAAGCCGGTGAATACTTCCGTGAACGGCTGAAAATCCGGCACCGTATTGAAGAAAAAAACGGTGAAATGAAAGTGGCGCACGGTCTTGGCAAAGCCGATTCCGTGGGGCTTGACGCCATGCGATTACAAACGTATTTTACAGCGTTTGTGGTAAATGTGAAGCGGATAGTTAAGCTTTCCGCACTAAATCCGGCCTGATTGGGGCTGCTTTTTTATTTCAAGCGAAACCCAACAAATTTTCCGCTTATTCCTACGAAAATTACAACGCATATTTATGCACTGAGAAATCCCCGTCTCTAAAAACGGGGATTTTTCAGTGCCCTTATTTTATGCGGGTTTGCAAACTTATCGTTATGAACACATTACTCGCACCAAAATCGTTTTTATAGGAATTGAGAAATCAATCTATAGGAACGATTTTCTTGATTGCCTTTTTCTTCATCTGCAGTATAATAAAGGTAATTAATAAATCCTTGACCATAAAAAGGAGTACAATGCTGTGAGAAGTGCAAAGGATACCGAGAGTTTTCCATACAGTTCTCCCATCGTATGTTATATCCAAGTGGATAAGTGCGGCGAGGTTACACAGATAAGCAATGAATATAGTGAAATATTAGCTGCTTATAAAAATGCCGTCAATGAACAAGCAAAAATTTATGCGGTATGGCCGGGTAACTACAGAAGTGATTTGTTTGAAATTGACAATCTTGATGCATTGGCAGATGCTTTTCAAATACACGGCCTCGCCGATCACGAACACAGAATTAGTTGGACTTTAAGTCCATACGACGATGGCAAATCCTTATATGCTCGTGTATGTATTGTTTTTGAATGCGGATGCTATTTGGGATTACAAAATATTAAAAAATTTGCTCATGATATGAAAGAGCAAAAAAGCTGGGACGTTGCTACGTCTAAAGGCCTATCCGGTAGTCCAGAATATACAATATATGTGCGACGTAATAGTTTGCGTTAGGATAACATGCATTTCTATGTAGTCTCTCAATGCCTTATTTTATGCCCACTTACAAGTTTATGGTCATGAACATTCGCATCAGCGTTGTTTCTTTATCTTGTGCCCGATAACAATGGCATCTATATTCACCTAACCTCAAACCATTCAAAACGGATAGTTGTTGATTGATTACATTATTTATATATACTAAATAAAATTGTTCACTATATTGGTAATCAGGATAATCTTCTATACCAAGACTCGAAATAGCACTCTAAAAAAGTATAAGATTAGACCAACAAAGCTAAATTCTATTAAGGATTCATATGAGCTTTATAAATACATTTATGACATATTTTATAAAAACGGTTATGACCTAAATATAATCACTGATAACCTTCCATATATCAATGAAAAGCAGAGGAGTATTTCTATAAAGTAAAAGGTAAACGAATTTAAGATATAGAAAAAGCCCTATTAAGGAATATATTCTGACGAAAGAAGAATTAGCACGGTATAGATAAAGACGTTTTATTTTGAAAATATTATTGGTTTACAAATAATTTTTTAGCCCTGACTTGACAGCAGCGTTTTTTTACCTAACTCTTCACTCAAACAAAGCACAAAAGGACTTGCAGGCTGCTAAAGTTATAGAAGAATGAACCGGTTAGGATTCCAAGCCGGTTCATTTATTTCATAACTTATTATGTTTCATGAAGAGCCAGGGCCCGGGGGAACTACTGAACAATTATCTTTCCTTTCATAGATGGGTGAATACCGCATTGATATTCATAGGTACCAGGGGAGTCAAAGGTAAACTTAAAAGAATCATTGGTAGATAGACTGTCGCTATTAAATTTCTCAGCCTTGATGGTGTGGGGAGCGCTGTCTTTATTAATCCATTCAACGGATGTTCCGACCGGGACTTTAATAGTATCAGGGTTAAATACGAAATTTTCAATGGCGATGGAGTTACTGGCTGAGTTTTGCTGTTCACTAGTTGATTCCGGTGCCTGAGTGGTACCGCTGCATCCGGTTATTAATATCAATGTAACAAATAAAAAGGTTAATAACATGATGATTAATAAATTTTTTTTCATTGATCCAACCCCTTTTCATCATTTTTGTTATCTAATTTGAAAATTAAAGAACCAGATACCTAGCCCGAAAAAAGCATGAACAGCTGCAATGATAATAATGGCAATGGCATTAAGGCGGTGGTATACAAATGGGAGCTTTAGTATTCTTTTACCTGTCAAAACCTGAAAGACCAACAAAAATATCATGATTATTCCAAGCCAAAGATGTAAGGGTTTGCCTAGGATCAACGGAACATACATATTTAACCTCCTTGCGCTTTATATTTAGGCAATATTATATAACATGAATTTTTAATTTCAAGTGTCAAGTATTTTATTATGTATTTTATCATGGTTGACGGAGCGGGGGATCCGAATAATTTAGCCTAACAGCAAGAATAGAACTGCTCATGCTGCATTCTGGTTGACAGAGGCAGCATTTTTTCTGTTTTCGGACCATATACTTTAAGGATTTTCACCTTTTTATTTTTTCGGGAAAATATCTCTTGACAGGAACCCATCCCCCGCGTAAAGTTATTTTTGGAAACGGAGGAAACGATTATCGTTTCCTGAGGAGGATGTGGGATGAAAGAAAGAATTATTCAAGCCGCGATAGAGGAAATAGGAAAATATGGATTCCGCAAATTCACCATGGAAAGTATTGCGGAAAATTTAGGCATCAGTAAAAAAACCATCTACAAGCATTTTAAAAACAAGGATGCCTTAATTAGCAGCGCCGTTGATTTCCATATCGAACTGGAGAAGCAATCCACCCTGGAGGCGGTTTCCCTTCCCGGCAGCTGGATTGAGAAGATAAAACGGATTGTGAGCCACCGGGCCCATCGGACGAAATATTGGCTGATTCCTGAACTGCAGCGTTTTTATCCGGACGAATGGAAAAAGATCAAAGGACTGTCTGCTTTAAATAAAGAAAAAATTTTGGATTTGATCAAGGAGGGAATCGATGAAGGAGAAGTCCATCCGGAGATGATGAAACAATTTCCCATTATTGAGCTGTTATTAGATAACCGGCTGATGGAAGCAGTTGATTATGAATTTTCCCAAAATAATCACATCTCATTTATGCAAGCAGTAGAAGGGGTCATAGAAATTATTCTCTATGGCATTATTAAAAGAGAGGGGCTAAATTAGGATGAAAATAAACGGTAAACTGATCGGGACAGTGGTGGTAATTGTCCTTGCTTTAGTTTTACTCAAAGGGATAAATTATCTGAACAGCCATCAGAAAGAACCTGTTCAGGAAGCTACGGCACCTGTCCTCACCATCGATACGGCGGCTGTGGCAACGGTGGATAAAACAGAGAATTTATCTTTAACAGGGGATATTGAGGCAAAGACGGATGCCCTGATCAGCGCTAAAATCGGGGGCAAGGTGAGCAAAGTCCTGGTGGATAACGGAACCGGGGTTGATACCGGCCAGGCCCTTGTGGTGCTGGAAACGGATGAGTTAAATAATAATCTGGATAATTATCAGGCCCTCTTGGAGAAGGCTCAAGCAGGCCTTGCTTCGGCGCGCAGTAATTATGAACGGGTCAAGACCCTTTATGAAGATGGCGTCGTGGCAAAGCAGAACTTAGAAGATGTGACGACTGCTTTACAGGTTGCCCAAAATGATGTCGATTCTGCCGCCGCTGGGGTTGCCAGTGCGCAGGATGCCTTGAACAATGCCACTGTTTCCGCTCCTATAAACGGTCTTGTCCACGACCGGAGCGTTACATTAGGCCAGGTGGTGACCGCGGGACAGCAGTTGATGTCGGTTGGAGATATTTCTTCTGTCTTTGTGACGGTAAACATTGCCCAGGAAGATCTGGCGAAAATAAAAAAAGGACTCCAGGCAGATGTTTTTGTTGACGCCTATCCGGAGCAAAAATTTACAGGTGCCATCGATATTATTAACCCCTCTCTGGATCAGGCAGCCAGAGTGTTTCAAGCAAAGATCAAAGTTAAGAACGAGAAGCTCCTGCTCATGCCGGGTATGTTTGCGAAGGTGGAAATAAAGATCGGGCAGGCAAAGGAAGTCCCGGCGGTGCCGATGAATGCTGTGACAAGCAGTGAGGGATTATATTTTGTTTTTGTGGTGGAGGCTGATCATGTCAAGCGCCGGCAGATAGAAATTGGCCAAATGGTGGGCCAGTCCGTGGAAATCAAATCAGGTCTGGCGCTGGGAGAGCAAGTGGCGGTAACGAATGTGAATATGCTGAAAGACCAAGATAAAATTGCGGTTGCCCGATAACAGGAGGGAAAACCATGTATTTAACCAATTTAAGTTTAAAAAGATCCGTATTTGCCACCGTGACCATCCTAGCCCTGGTTGTATTGGGTTTTCTCAGCTATTTTGGGCTGAATATCAATGATTACCCGGAAGTGGAGTTCCCCTATGTGGCGGTGACCATTATCCAGCAGGGGGCTTCCCCGGAACAGATTGAAAGCAAGATTGCGCTCAAGGTGGAAGAGGCCATCGGGCAAATTTCGGGAATTAAACATATTTATTCCATTGTCAATGAAGGTGTCTCCATGACTTGGGCGGAGTTTACCCTGGAAACGCCCTCGGCGGTGGCGGCGCAGGATGTACGGGATAAGCTGAGCACCATCCGCGGCGACTTGCCTCAAGATATTGAGGAGCCGGTGATCGCCCGATTTGATCCCATGGCGGTGCCCATTATGTCTTTGGCTGTGACGGGAGATATTTCTCTCCGGGAAATCACCGCCATTGTGGAGGATCAGGTCAAAAGGCCCCTGGAAGCGGTGAAGGGCGTGGGTGCGGTAAATATGTACGGGGATGAAGAAAGGGAGATCCAAATCCAGCTGGATAAAGAGAAAATGGCTCTGTACGGGTTAACCACAGTGGAAATCCTGGACAGTCTCAGAAGCGAGAATCTGGATATTCCGGGAGGCAAGCTGAGTGACGAGGGCAGGGAAATCACCTTGCGTACGGCAGGAAACATGGTGAGGGTGGAGGATTTTGCCAATTTGCCCGTGGCCCGGAGATCCGGCGTGCAGCTCTATGTGAAAGATGTGGCGCGGGTAGTGGATGGGACCAAAGAAAAAAGCAGCTTGGCCCTGTACCAGGGAAAGCAGACCATCGGACTGGATATCATTAAGCAGTCGGGAACCAATACGGTAAAGGTTGCCGATACGGTGAGAAAGACGGTTGAGGAACTGCAAAAGGGGTTACCCCATGGGGTAAAGGTAAATATTGTGACAGATAATTCCTCCTTCATCAGAGAATCGGTGCAGGATGTTTTCCGTACCATTATTGAGGGCAGTATTCTGGCTGTCCTCACGGTCTTTGTATTTTTGCGCAATTGGCGCAGTACGGCTATTAGCGCCGTGTCCATCCCCACCTCCATCATTACCACATTTTTTATGATGCGGGCCTTGAATTTTTCCTTGAACTACCTGTCCCTGATGGCCCTCTCTTTATCTGTCGGCTTGTTGATCGATGATGCCATTGTGGTGATCGAAAATATTACCCGGCACATGAGTCAAGGAAAATCAGCCTTAACCGCCGCCAAGGAAGCGACTACAGAAATCGGGCTGGCCGTGACGGCCACCTCCCTGACGATTGTAGCGGTATTCTTGCCTGTGGCGGGGATGACGGGGATTATCGGACAGTTTTTTAAACAGTTCGGATTGACGGTTGTTTGTGCCGTACTGATGTCCTTGCTGGTTTCTTTCACATTGGTACCCCTGATGTCTTCCCGGGTGCTCAAACAGGAAGAGCCCCGCATCAGAGGGCCTGTGGGCGTATTTTTAGGATGGTTTAACAAGGGCCTAAACTTTATAACCGGCTGCTATGCCCAATTACTGAAAGGCGTCCTCCGGCACCGCTGGCTGACTTTAGGCCTTGCCACAGTTTTGTTTGTTGGTAGCCTGATGATGGTGGGTTTTCTGGGTTCCAGCTTTATCCCCAGTGCAGATATAGGGCAATTGAATGTATCCGCCCAGCTCGATTCCGGATTGAGCCTGGAAGCGGCAGAAAACATCACGGTAGAAATGGAAAAGGCGGTACGCAGCCTTCCGGAGGTTGTCAGTACCTATTCCAAAGTGAAAGCAGATAATGTCAATATGTTTGTAGAATTGGTTGACAAGAAAGAGCGGCAACGTTCCGTGGGGGATATTGCCCGGGATTTACGGGAAAAGTTTAAATCTTTTGCCGGAATCCAGGTGGCGATCAATACGAATTCGGGCATAGACAGTGCCAAAACGGTAGAATGGTATCTTTTAGGGCAGGATGATACCTTGCTCCAAGGCTATGCGGAAAAAGCGCTCCAGGTTGCCGCCAGTATTCCGGGAGCAGTGGATGTAGCCAGCAGTTATAAACCGGGAAAGGCGGAAAGTAAGATTGAGATCAAGCATGACCTGGCCGCAGATTTGGGCATCAGCACCGGCCAGGTAGCCGATACCCTTTATACCCTGTTTAGCGGTACGGTGGTGGGACAATTCGAGGAAGGCGAGGACCGCTTTGATGTACGGGTCCGGCTCCAGGATGCCAACCGGAAAAATATCGATGACCTCAGCAATATTTATCTGCCCAGCCGCTATGCCGGAGCCAACGGAGAGAATCCCATGATTCCCCTGGACCAGGTGACAGAAAAGGTTTTCAACACTTCTTCCAGTGAAATATTACGGTATGACCGGACAAAAGAAATTTTAATCTCGGCCAACCTGGATGGCATCTCTCTCGGGGAATTCAACAAGCTTTTCAATGAAAAATTTGCTCAAGAAGTTCACATGCCTGCAGGCTACCGAATTTTCGCCGGTGGTGAATCGGAACTCATGGGGGATACTTTTAGCTCCATGGGAATGGCCATCTTTACCGCCGTGCTCTTTATCTTTTTCATCCTGGCAGCCCAATTTGAAAGCTATATTGATCCTTTCGCCATTATGCTGTCTTTGCCTTTAGCGATTATCGGGGCGGTCTTAGGATTGTGGGTGATGGGCAGCGATCTTAGTTTGATGTCTATGATCGGGATTATCATGTTAATGGGACTGGTCACCAAAAATGCCATCCTGCTGGTTGACTTTGCGAAGCAGCAGCGGGCAAAGGGAGTAGAGCGGAGCGAGGCCTTGCTGAAGGCAGCCGTGACCAGGCTGCGGCCGATTATGATGACTACTGTGGCGATGATTTTCGGGATGATGCCGCTGGCCCTGGCTTTAGGAAAGGGAGCGGAAAGCCGGGCGCCCATGGCCCATGCCATTATTGGCGGTTTAATTACGTCCACCCTTTTGACATTGGTGGTGGTGCCGGTGATTTATACCATCCTGGACGATCTGAAAAACTGGGGCAGGAAGCACCTGCGCAAAAAATCCCCTGCCCGTCAAAATGCAGTTAAAGAACTCTAAAAAAGCGCGACTTAGTCGCGCTTTTTTTTAATAACAAAAATGAAAAACAAACTTTTGTCCTTTAGGGTCATGTAATTGCCTTTTTCAAAAGGCATGATTATATGAAGTAACAATACATAATAATGTCTCCTAATAAACCTCTATTTTTCTAATGAGCTGTTAACCTCGCGAACATTTTTATTTGATAAACAGAGTAAAACGCAAAGCAAGGTCAACACACCACTAAGCACAACCCAGTTGTTCACGCCAATTTTTTCAGCAAATGCACCCGATAGGCTTAGTCCAACAGGACACGCTAACGCCATCATGGAAGATGTAACGCCTAATACCCTGCCAAGAAATTCCGGTTTAATCTTTTCCTGAATAAGTGACATAAACAGTGAAGAAAAGAGAGGGGCGGCAAGCCCTGTGATAACAGCCAGCACTACAAAAAAGACAAATCCATTGGCGGGAAGTAACCCTATTCCCATTAAGGAAACTCCAATGACTGTTAAAGCAGGCATCATTGTATGCATTTTATTTTTTGTGCCTCCCCACAATCCAAGCAAAAAACCACCTAAAAGCGTACCGATTGAAAACCCAGTTTCAACAATTCCCGCATGAGTGGTAGTTCCTCCAAACCAAGTCATACAAAGTAAAGGATACAGACTGTTGGCCGGAACATAAGCCAATGAAAACAGACTTCCAACAAACATCAGGATGAAAAGTCCCTTATTACTGCTTAAAAGTTTCAAGCCATCTAATGCATCCCCCAAAATATGAAATTCTCTCTTTTCATTGTTTTGAGGCAGTTTCGGGATAACAGAAACAGCCAATGTGCAGATACCCATAGCTGCACCGAGTATATCCAACAAAATAATAAAATGAAGCGGCATAATCGGGAAAATAGCGGCAGCGATGGCGGGGCTAAGTATCAAAGAAAACGAGTGGAACGAATAGGTGTACCCGTTGCATTTGGCAAGGCTTTCTTGTGGAACAATTAACGGTGTTACCGCCTGTAAACATGGCTGATGAAAAGCCGAACCAATGGCACGAATAAAGAGTGCAAGGAGCATCACTGGGATTGAAAGTTTGCCCGTCATTCCCGCCACTGCCATAGCCAACGCGACGGTAGCGATTGATAAATCGGAGAAAATCATTATTTTTTTGCGGTCGTATCTGTCTACGATACTCCCAATAAATGGGCTGAATAAGGCCATCGGCAGAAATCCGACAAGCGCAGCGATAGATAAAGTTGTTGCAGATTTTGTGATAGCAGTTAGGTTCCAGATAATCGCATATTGAACGATGGAACTTGTAATCAAAGAAATTACCTGGCCCGCCCAAATTGTATAAAATGTTTTTTGCCATTTAGCAATAGAATGTTTCATGTTTTATGTTTCCTCCTTGTGATCGTATGTCATATCCCAAAGAGCAACAAAAAAACAGACCAAATCCACAAAGCGGATTTTAGTCTGCATACTTACGATAAAGCACAAGGAAAGAAAATGCAAGCTGCAATACAACAGCGCCTTTTCAGAGCTAAACTTATGCTTCTAATTCGTAAAAGTAAGCACAACAAAAAAGTCCATCAATGCGGATGGATTGCAGCTTTTTTATTGCACTTTACTAATCACAAATCAGACCCATAAATTAAGCGTCCTCCTTAGTGCTGACTATATTCAGCTTATCACATCATTTTTGGCCTGTCAATGAAGGGCGATATATTGATAGCTATTGTTTATTAAATCCCCGGCCTTCCATAAAGCACCTGCCCACTGAACAGCTTGCGGTAGACCACCTGCCCTTTTGAGGATGAAGCGTCCACAATGTAACCGTCCCCGGCGTAGATGGCGGCATGATTAAACCATTTATGAGAGAATGTTTGGATATATTCAAATTGACCTGACCAAATGGCATAGTATGTTAATGTCGACAGTTAATTCTCTTGATGCAGAGTTTATTCTTTTTCAGAGCAGCGGTGACAGCAGCCGGCAGATGGCATCTTTGGTCTTTGCACGCAGGGGTCGTTGATTATAATATTCCAGCGTGATCTCTCTAGAGTCATACATATCATTGATAAAAAGTTCGTCCAGTTCCTGGGCAGTATCGCCATTGTAGATAAAGGCGTTGACCTCAAAGTTGACGCGAAAGCTGCGAATGTCCAGGTTAGCGGTACCGACAGAACTGACAAAACCATCGGCGGTGATCATTTTGCTGTGAATGAAACCCTTCTGATAGGCAAAAAACCGCACCCCGGCCTCCAGCAGCTCGCCGATATAGGACATGGCGGCCCAGTGCACAAAAAGGTGGTCCTGTTTCTCGGGAATGATCACCCGAATATCCACCCCGGACAGTGCCGCTATTTTTAAAGCGCAGAGGATTTCTGCATCCGGGATAAAATAGGGTGTTTCGATAAACACATGATCCCGGGCCCCATGGATAATCTTCAGATAACCGTTTCTGATGGGACGCCATTTGGAATCCGGACCGCTGGAGACGATTTGGATCGCGGTATTGCCCCGGCAGGACTGCTGGGGAAAATAAACATCGTCGAAAGGCATTTCTTCGCCTGAAGCAAAACGCCAGTCCAGCATAAAGCGAGATTCCAGGTCGTTTACGGCACTGCCCCCGATTTTGAGATGGATATCCCGCCAAAAGCCAAATCTTTTGGAGAGCCCCAAGTACTCTGTACCGATATTAAACCCGCCCACGAAGCCGGTTTCGCCATCAAAAACGCAAATTTTTCTGTGATTGCGATAATTAACCCGTAAATTGATATAGGGAAGAAAAGGTGGATAAAATACGGCAATTTTACCCCCCGCCTGGGTGAGAGGGTCAAAAAAGTGACGGGGCAGTCTAATTCCCCCCATCCCATCGATGAGAAATTTCACTTCAACCCCTTCCCGGGCTTTTTCCGCTAATAGTTCAACAGTTTGTCTGCCCAAAGAGTCGTTGCGGATAATGTAATATTCGATATGAATGAATTTTTTTGCATTTTTAATGCATTTCAGCAGTTCGGCAAATTTTTCTTCTCCTTGCGCAAAAATCTTCACATCGTTATCTTCACTTAGGGGGGCATCACTGCTGGCGAGCTGCAGTGTGATCATATCGGTATACTGCTGAATCCGGGGATCTTTAAATTTATATTGATTTCCGTATAACAGGGTGCGCTGGTAGCGGATGGTCCGAATCAGTTTATCCTCTTCTTTGCCCTTGAGGATAAAGAGTTTTCTTTTACGCAGGTCCTGACCTAGAAAAAGATACAGAAGAAAACCGAAAATGGGGAAGAAGGAAATGACCATGAGCCAAACCAAGATCGTCATGGGGTTGCGCCGTTCAAACAGTACCAATACCACAGCAAGGATAAGATTTGTCACCATCATTAACGTAATAATTAAAGTAAGTGATTCCCAGGAGAAAAAACTTTGTGTCATTGATGTTCCCTCTTTAAATAAATAATATAATGAACCCCGAGACAACCAATTTTATTATAGCATATAAAATTGTAAGGATAAGTAGTATTTTCCATGTGAGGAATGTCATTCCTTTAAAAAAATAAACGATCCCGGGCAGGAGGATATGATCCATTCTTTGCCGAAACTAATTTTGTTATTCATAGAGAATGCCGGCACAGGAGGACGAACGAAGGAGGTTTGATCACGTATGGGTATCCATGGCGGTGAAAAAGGTATCGACCCCCGCTGGCTGGTACTTTTGGCAGCGATATTATGGGGCACTACCGGGACGGCCCAGGCTTTTGCACCGGCGGGTGCCCACCCGCTCACCGTAGGTGCGGTCCGGCTCGCTGTGGGCGGGGCTGCTCTTATGGCCATAGCTTTGCTTAAGGGATCCTTAAGGGGTGCGAAATCCTGGCCGGTGATCGCCACCGGCTTAGCCGCAGGCTGCATGGCTGCCTATCAGCTGTTCTTTTTTGCTGCAGTACTTAAAACCGGTGTGGCAGTAGGAACGGTTGTGACAATTGGCAGTTCTCCTGTGATCGCGGGACTATTGGCTTTCCTTTTTCGGGGGGAGCGGCCAGGACTCCGGTGGGCCATGGCGACTGTGATGGCGGTTGTGGGGTGCGTTCTTTTGAGTGCTTCCGGAAGCAGCCTCAATGTCAATTCTTTAGGAATTTTGTTGGCCTTAGGGGCAGGCACTTCCTATGCAGCCTATGCTACAGTAAGTAAGCGACTGCTGGATCAGTACCCGCCGGAGGCTGTGGTGGCCGTGGTTTTCTGTCTGGGTGCCTTATTGTTGTCCCCCTTTCTATTTTATGCAGATCTGCACTGGTTGGTCCAGGTAAAAGGGTTTTTCGTCGCTTTACACCTGGGGCTAATTGCCACTGCTTTGGCCTATGTGTTTTTTGCCCGGGGGTTGGCTAAAATTCCTGTTGCCACCGCCGTAACCTTGTCTTTAGCGGAACCTTTGACAGCTGCTTTCCTGGGCATCGTAGTTTTAGGGGAAAGGCCCTCCCTGCCGGTTTTTGGCGGCATGTTACTGGTCTTGGCCGGACTGGTGATCATTTCTTATACTCCCGCATCATCATCTCCTGCCGATTCCCAAGAGCCGGCAATTTAAAAAATAAGGATCTGGATAGAGAGAAGTAGCGCACGAAATTTGCTGCCTGTAATGGGCAGCTTTTTTTATGGTACCCGGTAGCCGGTTCCTGAAACAGGGAGAAAAGCTTACCGGTTTGTCACAAAAACAAGGTAATTCATTAAATGCGTCGATAAGAGTCTGCAAAATATTACCTAATTTTACCATTTTCTTCAAAGGAAAAAATGGCATTTTGGAGAAATCTTTACGCAAATCGGGCAGTTTATCTGTATTCTTTCCACCAGTGTTGCAGCCTGCGATGGGGAAGGGAGGACGCTATGGATCGGCAACTGATCAGTGATGTGGATCGTTTTTTATTCCAGCAAGGGAGACATTTCCATATATACAGGTTTTTAGGGGCACACCCCATGATGGTGGATGGGGTTTCCGGGGTCCGGTTTGCCCTTTGGGCGCCCCATGCGCAACAGGTCTGGGTGGTGGGAGATTTTAATCATTGGCAGGAAGATGATCGATGGGCCATGAGGCAAGGGGGAGATTCCGGGCTTTGGCAGGTGTTTATTCCGGAAATTCACCCCGGGTGTTTATATAAATATAAGCTTCGGGGGGCAGACGGCCAGGAGAGATATAAAGCGGATCCTTGCGGCGTGTGGGCGGAATTCAGGCCCCATACGGCTTCTATTGTTTGTGAACTAACAGATTATCCATGGGAAGATATGGGATGGCAAATGCATAAAAGGCCTCCTTATCAGCGCCCTTTGAATATCTATGAAGTTCATTTGGGGTCATGGAGAAAGCGGGCAGGAGAATTCTTCACCTTCCGGGAACTGGCGGCGGAACTGGTTGATTATGTAGGGGAAATGGGATATACCCATGTGGAGTTGCTGCCGCTCACGGAGCATCCCTATGATGGCTCCTGGGGCTATCAGGGAACCGGTTTTTTTTCCGTGACCAGCCGGTATGGCACCCCCCACGACTTTATGTTCTTTGTGGACCGCTGCCATCAAAAGGGGATTGGCGTGATTCTGGACTGGGTGCCGGGGCATTTCTGCACGGACGAGCATGGTTTAAGGTGCTTTGACGGCACCTTTCTCTATGAGTATCAAGAGGAATGGCGCAGGGAAAACCGGGAATGGGGCACCGCTTATTTCGACCTGGGCAAGCCGGAGGTGCAGAGCTTTTTAATTTCCAGCGCTCTTTTTTGGCTGGAGGTTTTTCATATTGACGGCATCCGGGTTGATGCTGTAGCCAGTATGCTGTACCGGGATTACGGCAGGAAAGAGGGGGAATGGGTTCCCAACATCCATGGAGGGAAGGAAAACCTGGAGGCCGTATCTTTTCTGCAAAATTTAAGCAAAACGGTTTTTTCCTATTTCCCTGAGGCATTGCTTATCGCGGAAGAATCAACGGCCTGGCCCCTGGTCACCAAGCCTGTGCATGCAGGCGGTTTGGGTTTTAACTTTAAATGGAATATGGGATGGATGAATGACATGCTGCGTTATGTGGGCACGGAATTTTCCCAGCGCAAGCATTATCATCATCTGGTGACCTTTTCTTTTTTCTATGCCTTTGCCGAGAATTTTGTCCTTCCCCTCTCCCATGACGAGGTGGTTCATGGAAAGAAATCTTTGCTTAATAAGATGCCGGGAAGCTACACGGAAAAATTTGCCGGCTTAAGGGTCTTACTGGGTTATTTAATGGCCCATCCCGGAAAAAAATTATTATTTATGGGGGGCGAGTATGGCCAGTTCATGGAATGGCGCCATGACCAAGAATTAGACTGGGGTTTACTGGAATTTGATATGCATAAAAAGCTGCACCGGTATGTAAAATTTCTTAACCATTACTATGCGCAGGAACCAAATTTCTGGCTTTTAGACAACCGTGAGCAGGGATTTGCCTGGATTGATCCGGATAACAGGGGGCAGAGTGTGCTTGTCTTTTTAAGGCAAGCCGAGAAGGAGGAAGATTTTACGCTGATCGTATGTAATTTTCTTCCTGTGTCCTATGCCGAGTATCAGATTGGGGTTCCTGCTCCGGGAGCGTATTTTGAGGCCTTAAACAGCGATGAGGAGCACTTTGGAGGGACAGGACAGGTTAATACAGGGGTCTTGCAGGCGAAGAGAGAGCCGTGGCACAATCAGCCTTTCAGCCTGAAAATTAAGGTTCCTGGATTGGCTATCCTGTATTTCAAACCGGCCTCAAACCAATTGCCCTTTAGCGGCTGGGCACACACCGGTGGTATATCCCAATCATGCATAAAGAATGTTCGGAGGTGATGAAGCATGAAAAAAGAATGGATCGCTTTGGTGATGGCGGGCGGGCAAGGGACCAGGCTGGGCTTTCTCACCAAAAGATTGGCCAAACCTGCTGTCCCCTTTGGGGGGAAATACCGGATCATCGACTTTACTTTGAGTAATTGCAGCCATTCAGGCATTGATACGGTAGGGGTGCTGACCCAATATGAGCCTTTGGTGCTGAATTCCTATATCGGCAGCGGGTGGAATTGGGACCTGCACCGGACCAACGGAGGGGTTACCGTGTTGCCTCCTTATGTGAAGCAGCAGGGTGGCCAATGGTATCAGGGGACAGCCAATGCCGTTTATCAGAACATAGAATTTGTAGATCTGTATAACCCGGAATATTTGCTGGTTTTGTCCGGGGACCATGTTTATAAAATGGATTATTCGCTGATGCTGGAGTTTCACAAGGAAAAGAAGGCCGCCGCTACCGTGGCCGTAATCCAGGTGCCCTGGGAGGAGGCCGGCGGTTTCGGTATTATGAAATGCCAGGAAGGAGGCCGGATTGTAGAATTTGAGGAAAAGCCCGCTCAGCCGAAAAGTGACCTGGCTTCCATGGGTGTCTATATTTTTAATTGGTCTTTTGTTAAACAACATCTCCAGCGGGATAATGAAGATGCCCAGTCCGCCCACGATTTCGGCAAAAACGTGATCCCGGCCCTGGTAAAGGCGGGAGAGGAAATTTTTGCCTACCGGTTTCATGGCTACTGGAAAGATGTGGGGACCATCGAAAGTTATTGGCAGGCCAGTATGGATTTATTGGTTCCCCAGCCGGCCTTGAACTTAAATGATCCGGAATGGCGCATTTATTCCGAAAATCCCAATCAACCGGCCCAATTCATTGGCCCCACGGCCAAAGTAACCAGTTCTCTGGTCAACGAGGGATGTGTGATTTTGGGCGAGGTAGACCATTCCGTTTTATTCCCGGCTGTGACGGTAGGCCCTGGTTCCGTGGTAAAAGATTCCATCCTCATGCCCAATGTAAAAATTGGCGCCAACGTGCGGATTGAACGGGCCATTGTGGATGAAGACACCGTCATCGCCGATGAAAGCCGGATTTTTTGCCATGAACCGGAATGCTATATGTGCTGTTCGGCTACGGATTGTGTCGCCATTCCGCTGGAAGAGAAGAATAAAGGCGACTGGTCAGGGGCCAGGAGCGAGGAGTCGGCCTAAAAGAACCGTTGATTGTCCGGGAGTATTCTGTTTACTGTTTACTGCTTACTGAATTCTGAATATCTGAACAGCACCGATCCTCCAAGTCAGAGAAGGGAGTGAGGAGATATGTTTAATGTACTGGGAATCATTAATGTGATCGAAAAGGAACAGGCTTTAATGGAACTTACGGAAAACAGAACGCTGGCCGCAGTGCCTATCGGCGGCCGTTACCGGATCATTGATTTTACCTTATCCAATATGGTCAATGCGGGGATTAAAAGTATCGGCATTTTTACCCATTTTAAAATGGGTTCTCTGGTCAGCCATTTAAAAAACAGCCGGGAATGGAATTTAGACACGAAACGCCGGGGCTTATTCTTCCTGCCCCCGGATTTTTCCAAATATCTGTTCAGTCCCAATAAATGGGATGTCAGCCACTTTACTACCCGCTTAGGGTACATGGAAACCAGCACCCGGCAGTATGTAATCATTTCCGGGTGCAACATGGTGTGCAATATTGATTACCAAAAGGTGCTTGATTTTCACCAAAAAAATGGGGCGGATATTACGGTGATTTTTAAAGAAGTACCTCCGGGAGAAAAAGAATATTTATCTCCCTATTTATCTCTGGACTTATCGACAGAGGGTCAGGTTACCGGGGTGAGAACGACCTCCGGCCGGTCCAACAGGGACAAAATCTGTATGGAAATGTTTCTGCTTTCCCGAACTTTGCTCCTGCAGTTAATTGACGAATGTGTGAAACAGAACAAATGGGACCTGGTGCGGGACGGTTTTATGGGAAACCTGAGGGAACTGAAAATTTACGGCTACCCTTTCACCGGATACCTGGCCAAAATTAATTCCCTGCGCAATTACTATAAGCATAGTATGGATTTACTGAAACCGCCTATTTGGCAGGAACTGTTTTTTGCCGCGGGGCCGGTTTTTACTAAGGTGAAAGACAGTGCTCCCGCCAAATATACGGTTGACGCCGCGGTAACCAATGCTTTAGTGGCCAACGACTGTGTGATCGGAGGAAGGGTAGAAAACAGCGTGATCTCCCGGGGCGTCAAAATAGGCAAAGGGGCCCGGGTTTCCCGGAGCATTCTGCTGGAGAAATGCGTCATCGAAGAGAATGCCCTGGTGGAAAATGCCATTCTGGATAAGGAAGTCCGGGTGACGAAAGGAAAAATCATCGGTGCCACGGCCGATGGCCCCACCGTGGTGAGAAAGAAAAGTGTCTTATAGTACGGCAAAGTAGGTGAGGAAATTTGAAAGTGCTGTTAATCGCGTCTGAGGCGGAACCTTTTATCAAAACCGGGGGATTAGGGGATGTCTTGGGGGCTTTTCCCCAAGAATTGGGCCGCCGGGGCATTGAGGCCCGGGTAATTTTACCCAAATACGGCGGGATCCCGGATCATTTTAAGAGGAGGATGATTTCCCGGGCCACCCTGACGGTGCGCTTAGGCTGGCGAAATCAGCTGTGTACCATTGAACAACTTGACCACCAGGGGATCGTTTTCTATTTTGTCTCCCAGGACGAGTATTTTAACCGTCAGGGCTTATACGGTTTTGCCGATGATGGGGAACGTTTTTCCTTTTTCAGCCGGGCGGTACTGGAAGCCCTTCCCCATTTGGATTTTGCCCCGGATGTACTGCACTGTCATGACTGGCAGTCTGCCCTGGTTCCGGTTTTTTTGAAGGCTTATCAAGGGTATGTCCGGGTGCCCACTGTTTTTACCATTCACAATCTAAAATATCAGGGGGTATTTCCCGCCCGCATTCTGGGGGACTATTTGGAATTGGGCGCGGAATATTTTACCATGGACGGACTGGAGTTTTTTGGCCAGGTAAATTTTCTCAAAGGCGGTTTAGTGTATGCGGATCTGGTTTCTACGGTCAGTAAAACCTATGCCCAGGAAATCCGGACCCGGGAATTTGGGGAACAATTGGACGGCATCCTGAGAAAAATAGGGGATAAATTATGGGGCATCAGGAACGGCCTTGATTACACGGTTTACAATCCGGAAACAGACCCAAATATTTTTCTCCCCTATAATCATAAAACCTGGGAAAAAAAGCAGAATAATAAGACGGCATTACAAAAATCCTTGGGCTTATCCGAACAAAGGGATATCCCTTTGCTGGGCCTGATCTGCCGTCTTGTCCCGCAAAAAGGCCTGGACCTGATGGAAGAGGTTTTCGACCCCATCATGGACCTGGGTGTTCAGCTGGTGGTGCTGGGCACGGGAGAGGAAAAATATCATCAGCTGTTCAGGTCGGCAGCTTTGCGCTATCCGGGCCGGGTGTCCGTGCACCTTGGTTTTGACGATGCTTTAGCTCACCGCATTTATGCCGGTTCGGATATTTTTTTGATGCCCTCTATTTTTGAACCTTGCGGTCTGGGACAGATGATTGCCCTCAGGTACGGAAGCGTGCCGGTGGTAAGGGCTACAGGAGGACTGAAGGATACGGTTCAGCCCTTCAACCGGGTGAGCAAAGAAGGGAACGGCTTTGTGTTTGCCGGGTATCAGGCCCAGGATCTGCTTCATACCATAGAAGAAGCAGTAAGATATTATCATGATCAAGAAATATGGGGTTCTCTTGTAAAAAATGCCATGAGCACCGACTGCAGCTGGCAGTCGTCCATGGGGGAGTATCATGATCTTTATCAAAAGCTGGTCCTAAAATAATCCTAATGAAGCGGAGAGAAACAAAATGGAATGCTCCTGGGTCTTTCATAATTCTTATGATGCCTATTTTCGCGCTCCTTTTGGCGCGGTACCCTGCCGGACAAAAATTACCCTGAGATTGGAAATTGAGGACCCCTTATTTTCCGGCTCTGCAGCAGTGCGGGTGAGAAGGCAGGGTGCCGGGACCGAGCACATAAACATGGATCTTTACCAGGACCGGGAAGAAAGAAAGGTTTTTCAGGCAGAGATCGCTGCGCCGGAGGATCCGGGATGGCTGTGGTATTATTTTGTCATTGAGAAAGAGGGCATGGTTTTTTATTACGGCAATAACGGGGAAAAGTTGGGCGGCCAGGGGGAATTATGGATGGGAAGCTATCCCCCTGAGTACCAGATTACGGTCTACCGGGAAGGCCCGCCGCCCCCTCAGTGGTTCCGGGAAGGGATAATTTATCAAATCTTTGCCGACCGTTTCTTTGCCGGTTCAGGAGGGCAAGCCCTGCACATGAAAAAAGGATGCTTTATCCATGACCGGTGGGAGGATACCCCCGTCTATTTTCAACATCCTTATACCGGGGCCTATATTTTTGATTTTTTCGGCGGGAATCTGGAGGGAGTGAAGGAAAAACTCCCTTATTTAAAAGAAATGGGCGTTAGCATCATCTATTTTAATCCCATTTTTCAATCCCCCAGCAATCATAAGTACGACACGGGAGATTATCATCAGATTGACCCCATGCTGGGGACCAATGAGATTTTTCAGGATCTGTGCCAAAGGGCCCGGGAGATGGGGATTCAGATCATTCTGGACGGTGTCTTCAGCCATACCGGCAGCGACAGCATCTATTTCAACAAAGAGGGAAATTATCCGGACTTAGGGGCCTACCAGTCTCAGGAATCCCCTTATTATCCCTGGTACCGGTTTGAGGAGTTTCCCCGCAAGTACGACTGCTGGTGGGGGATCGAAACTTTGCCCAACGTCAATGAAATGGAACCAAGCTACCGGGAATTTATCATCGACGGTCCGGACAGCGTCTTAAGGTACTGGATCAAACAGGGGGCCAAGGGCTGGCGCCTGGATGTGGCGGATGAACTGCCGGACGAGTTTATTGCCGGCTTTCGCAAAGTGATGAAGGAAACGGACCCAGCTGCCGTCTTGATCGGAGAGGTATGGGAAGATGCGTCCAATAAGGTCAGTTACGGAAACTGGCGCCAATACCTGCTGGGGGATGAATTGGACTCCGTGATGAATTATCCTTTCCGGAACATTCTGATTCATTTTGTTTTAGGGCTCAAGGACGGGTGGAAAACCCACCAGGCTTTGATGAGCCTCTCGGAAAACTATCCCCGCTACCACTTTTATACCACCATGAATCTGCTGGGCAGCCATGACGTGGCCCGCATCTTAACGGTCTTGGGGGAGGCTCCTTTGGAGTCTTCCCTGCCCAAGCCTGAGCAGGCCATGTTTCGCCTCGCGCCGGAACAAAAAGAGCTGGCGGTGCGCCGGCTGAAATTGCTCTGCCTCTGGCAGATGACCTTTCCCGGGGTGCCGGCTGTTTATTACGGAGACGAAGCCGGCATGGAAGGTTATGATGACCCTTTAAACCGGGGCACCTATCCCTGGGGAAAAGAAAACATGGAATTGGTGGATTGGTATCAACGGGTGATTTGCTTGCGCAACCGCTACCAGGTCCTGAGAACGGGAGCTTGGTTCCCCGTTTATGCCCAGGGGGATGTGTACGGATACGTACGAAAGATTACGAACCATCGTGACCTGTTCCATGAGCAGGCGAAAAACGGTACCGCTTTGATCCTCCTGAACAGAAACCCCCGGGAAAAAGTATCTGTGCCTGTTCACGTGGGCCGATGGTGTCCCCAGGAAATGAAGGATCTCCTGGCCGAAAAAGAAGTAGGCTTTCATGGGGAATGGGAGGAAATTTGCCTAGGTCCCCTGGAAGGGAAACTCTATGTGAAAGAGGAAGATCATGAAACTGAACAGGGATAGCGGCATCCTCCTCCATGTCACATCACTGCCCTCGTTGTATGGCATGGGGGATTTGGGCGAGGAAGCATACCGTTTTGTAGATTTCCTGGCCAGGAGTCATCAAGGCTTATGGCAGGTACTGCCCTTAAATCCCCCTGATGTGGGGGAATCCCCGTATCAGTGCTTTTCTGCTTTTGCGGGAAACCCGCTGATGATTGGCCTTGACCTATTGATGAAGTCAGGGCTTTTAGAGGAAAGGGACTTGGTGCCCATTCCCCTGTTTACCCAAGAGCGGGTAAACTTTGATGCAGGAAGGGTTTATAAAGAAAAGCTTTTGCACAAGGCTTATCAGCGCTTTCAAAACAGGCAGGAACAGGACGACTACCTGTTTTTTTTAGAGAAAAATGCCTACTGGCTCCCTGACTTTGTGCTGTTTATGGCGCTGAAAAAACATTTTCACGGCAAGCCCTGGTACCGGTGGGAGGAAACTGCGGCCCGACGCGAGCGCAGGACTCTGGAATCCTATACCCAGATTTTGCATGAGGAGATGGGCTACCAGAAATTTTTGCAGTTTGTTTTTTTCCGCCAGTGGTCCGAGCTAAAAAAATATGCCGCGGACAAAGGAATCCGGATCATGGGTGACCTGCCTATCTTTGTCTCGGCGGACAGCAGTGACGTCTGGTCGCACCAGGAGCTGTTTCAGCTGGATGAAAAGGGCCTGCCTTTAAAAGTTGCCGGAGTGCCTCCGGACTATTTCAGCCGGACCGGCCAATGGTGGGGTAACCCCCATTATCGTTGGGACCAGATGAAAGGGGATCACTACCGCTGGTGGCGGGAACGGTTTACCACCCTGCTGGGGTTGGTCGACTTGGTGCGCATCGATCATTTCCGGGGCTTTGAAGCATCCTGGGAAATACCGGCCGGGGAGGGAACGGCAGTCAAGGGAACCTGGGTCAAAGGCCCGGGAGAAGAATTTTTTGCCGCCCTGGAAAAATATTTGGGGCCCCTTCCGGCCATTGCGGAAGATTTGGGCTATATTACTCCCGGGGTGATCGCATTAAAAGAGAAATTTGGGTATCCGGGCATGAGAGTGCTCCAATTTGCTTTTCAAAGCGGCACGACAGAAGCGTTTTCTCCCCGCGGCTATGATCAGTCCTGTGTGGTTTATACCGGAACCCACGATAACGATACAGCATGGGGCTGGTTTCAAAATATTTTAAAAAAAGAACCGAAAGCGGCAGCCTTATTAAAAAAATATCTGGGGCTTTCCCGGTATGCCCGGCCCAGTGAGGTATGCTGGACCCTGATGGAGTTCGCCTTTTCCACCAGGGCCGCCCTAGCTGTGGTACCGCTGCAGGATGTACTTTGCTTAGGCAGTGATGCCCGCATGAATTTTCCCGGCACCGCTCAAGGAAATTGGCAATGGCGCTTTCTGAAAAAGGACCTGACCGGGGAAATAGAAAAAAAGTTAAGGGAACTGACTTTCCTCTACAACAGGTAGAATGACTTAAAAGATATCGGTCCACTTCACCAAGGGCAGCTCAAAGGTATGAGCAAAATAGGGACAGTGGGGGCGGACGCGCAGGGCATATTTTGCCGCTCCCGGTGTCATCTCTATGGTGCGACGGAACCGGTAAGTGCCGTTACCGAAATCCTCGGTCACAGACATGGGCAAAAGGACCACGTTTTCCAGGCCGGTTTCTCCGGCCTTTTTCGTGTAAACCTCGACCACCACATCCTTTGGGGCAATGGGTCCTAAGTGAATATCGGCTTCCACCACGAGATCCGGCCCTGCCGGAAGATGGGGGGGCTGTTCCACCCGTACCGATTGAAAATCAATGCTGCACCAATTTTCCCTCAGGAGCTGTTTCAGCGTTTGGGTTTCTGCCGCTACTTGGAAATTCTGATCCGAAAACAATTTTGCCCTCTGCGAGCAGGGCAGGTAAAAGTCTTCATAATATTCTTTTACCATTCTGTCTGTGTTAAAAAACCGGGGGATGGTACCAAGGCTCTCTTTCATATGCCTGATCCATTTTGAGGGAATACCTGCGCTCTCCTGGTAGTAGCAAGGAATAATTACCTGTTCCAGAATGTCAAAGAGGGCATGGAGGTTTTCCTCATCCTGGATGTTGTCGTTGGCAAAATCCTGCTCCGAGCCGATGGCAAACCCGTTTTTCCCGTTATAGGCTTCCGGCCACCAGCCGTCCAGAATACTACAGTTGAGCACACCGTTCACCGCAGCCTTTTGTCCGCTGGTACCGCTGGCTTCCATGGGCCGACGGGGGGTGTTGAGCCAAAGGTCTACCCCGTGCAGCAAATGGCGGGCGGCATGCAGGTCGTAGTTTTCTACAAAGATCACCCTGCCCCGAAATCCCTCCTCTTTCTCCAAATCACATAGCTGCTTAATAATTTGCTGGCCCGGGTGGTCCGCAGGATGGGCCTTGCCGGCAAAAATCATCACCACCGGCCGCCCCGGGCTGTTGAGCAGTTTGGCTAACCGCTCTCGATCTTTCAGCAGCAAGTTAGCCCTTTTATAGGAGGCAAAACGGCGGGCAAATCCAATGGTTAATACCTGAGGCCCCAGTTTGTTCAAGCTTTCCCGGAGGGATTCCACAGGCTCAAAATTTCGTTTCATGCGCCGGTATAGATTGGAGCGGACAAAATGGATCATTTGGTCCTTTAGCTTTTGATGGGTTTCCCAGAGCACAGGGTCGGGAATTTGATGAATCTTTTGCCATAGGTGCGCATCGGTAAGGCGGCTTTGCCAGTCTGACCCTAAGTATTCTTCAAACAGGGCGGTCATTTCAGGGGCCGCCCAGGTTTCTAAATGCACCCCGTTGGTTACCGCATGAATAGGGATTTCTTCCCCCGGGATGTTTGGGTACAGGTCGCTGAAAAGCTCTTTACTCACCCGGGCATGCAGCCGGCTCACAGCATTGGTGTAAGAGGAGTTTGACAGGGCCAATTTCGTCATGTTGTATACGTGCCGCTGCTCATCCCAACCCAGGGAAAGAAAAGTATCCGGGTCCACTTTCATGTCGGATCGGATGTGGCATAAATACCGGGTGATCATTTCCTGGGCAAAAACATCATGCCCGGCCGGAACAGGCGTATGGGTGGTAAAAACGGTATTGGCCTTGACTGCTTCCGCCGCGGTGAAAAAGGTAAGACCTTTTAGAACCAGTTCCCGGATCCGTTCCAGGATCAGAAAAGCCGCGTGGCCTTCGTTAATGTGCCAGACGGTGGGGGACCATCCCAACTCCCGGAGCGCTCTTACGCCGCCGATGCCTAAAATGATTTCCTGGGACAGGCGGGTAGACTGATCTCCTCCATACAATTGAGAAGTGATCCGGCGATCTTGATCCTGATTCAAAGGAATATCCGTGTCCAGCAGGTAAAGCCGGGTCCGGCCCACTTCCTGTTGCCACACTTTTACGGAAACAGTCCTTTCCGCTACTTCGACCGGGACCAGGAGGTGGCTGCCGTCTTGCCGGGTGCAGGGGGTGACGGGAATCTCCCGAAAGTCGATCAAGGGGTAAATCGCTTCCTGCCAGCCTTCCCGGGTAATTCTCTGCCCAAAGTAGCCGTTTTTATAGAGAAGCCCTACACCTACCAAAGGAAGCCCTAAGTCGCTGGACGACTTGCAGTGGTCTCCGGCCAGCACCCCTAAACCTCCGCTGTATACGGGGGCAGATTCGTGAATACCTAATTCTGCGGAAAAGTAGGCGACCAAAAAGGAGGAATCCTGGGGAGCGTTCTCCTTGAACCAGGTATTTCCGTTCAGGTAGTGATCAAAGCTTTCCATTACTTTATGATAGCGGGCCAGGTAGGAAGGATCGGCAGCGGCTTTTTCCAGCCTTTCCGGATATAAGTAAAGCAAAAGCTTCACCGGATTATGGTTTACTTCTTGCCACAATTGTTTGTCCAGGATGCGGAAAAGCTCTTGAGCCTCCGGATGCCAGCTGAACCAGAGGTTGTAGGCCATTTCACCAAGCCGGGAAATGTTTTCGGGGAGATCCGACATCATGGATCCGGTGCGAAAATAGGTCATTATAAACCTCCTTAGGAGCAGAATCAGGGATTTTTACAGAAATATTATTCAGAACCTGGGCCCAATATGTGTGTTTCAGAAAAGGAATAAGGCTTGCCCGAATACCGCACAATAAGAAAGACCGGTTACTTGGATCATCAGGGAGGGCTTGCCTGTGGGCGCTGCGGTAAGTGTAAAAACTCTGGTTCCTTACTGGAAAAAGCACCAGGTGAATTATGTCTTGGATTACGGGGCCGGGAACCTGAGAAACGCCTGCTTTTTACAGGAGCAGGGGTTTCAGGTGGTGGTGGCGGAGACCCCGGAACACCTGAAAAAGATCCGGGACAAAATTTCCCGGTATCATTTTCCGGAAGTCGTATCCACGATGGTTTCCTGTTTCCACATGGATGTGGATTTGGTGCTGGCCAATTTTGTGCTCAATATCATTGAAAAGGAAAAAGAACGGCAGGAGTTTGTCTCCAATGTTTACCATAATTTAAAACCGGGCGGCTTTTTTCTTGCCGAAGTAAAAGAAAAAGGGAAGGGACGTCCAGGAAAAGGATTTTCGGAAGAGGAACTGGATACCCTCGTCATGGCCTGGGCTTTTCAAAAGACTATGGTTCTGCGCCGGAGAGGATTACTGGGCGTGTTATATTGTAAGATTTTCCATTGACAGATCCGCCATTCCCGTATATGCTAAAAGAAGAATGGTAGGAATTAAACCCCAAGTAAAACAGTAGGAGGGTTAGGACGGCAGCAGTAGGTGAAATGATCAACACACCTGTCGTGGTGTGCTTTTTTATTCTACCACTTGGCCCTAAAAGCATCAGGTGAAAAAATTACTTTTTCCCTTATTGCTAAGACACAAAATTTTATGATAAAATATCTTTAACTTCATAAATAAAAGGTCATGACGGAGACAAGTAAGTTAATGGGTACTTTTACAGGGAATAGATGCCAGAGGCTGAAAGCATCTTAAAGTGAAGTTAACCGAAATTCCCTCCGGAACTGCACAGTGAACCTCTAAAGATTTCTTTAGAGTTGTAGTTGTTGTCGGGTTTTTCCCGTTACAGAAAAGGGGTATCGGGTAGCAGTACTCTGTACTTATGTAAACCATAGGGTGGTTATTGGCTTTTTGTCCTTAAGGGCAAAAAGCTTTTTCATTTTAATGGTTTAACTGCCATCCCTGTACCTTATGAGTGGGTTTTAACCAATTTGGGTGGTACCGCGGTGCACTTTCCGTCCCTTCAACGGAGAGTGCTTTTTTTATTGTAAAAAAAATAAGGGGAGAATGAAAATGAAAAGAATTGTTTGGCTGATGAGCTTGATCATGGTATTGGCGTTTGCTGCTGTAGGGTGTGGGACAAAGACAGATGAGGCGGCAAGTACAGGGACCGGGGAAGAAAAAAGTTTAAAACTGGGGATCATCCAGATTGTGGAACATCCGGCTCTTGATGCATCCCGCCAGGGTTTCTTGGATGTACTAGGGGAAAACGGATATAAAGAGGGAGAAAATCTCACTGTGGATTATCAAAACGCTCAGGGAGACCAGTCTAATCTAAAAACCATTGCCACCAAGTTTGTCACAGACCAGGCAGATATGGTACTGGCTATCGCAACTCCATCTGCCATTGCCATGGCCAGTGAGACAACAGAGATTCCTATCTTAATCACGGCGGTGACGGATCCGGTAGCGGCAAAATTGGTGCAGAGCAATGAACATCCCGGCGGCAACGTTACCGGTACAAACGATATGACGCCCATCAAAGAGCAGTTTGATCTGCTTAAAAAGATTGTGCCGGATGCTAAAAAGGTCGGGGTTATCTACAATTCCAGTGAAGTAAATTCCCAGGTACAGGTTGAGATGGCGAAAGGGGTGGCCCAAGATTTAGGGATGGAAATAGTAGAGGCTACTGTGACCGGTAGTGCTGAAGTGATGCAGGTATCTCAATCATTAGTGGGAAAAGTCGATGCCATGTATGTACCGGGCGATAATGTGGTGGCATCTTCTATTGCCAGTGTTGTTTCCGTTGCAGAAAAGAATAAGCTGCCCCTGATTGTAAGTGAACGTGGCATGGTTGACGGTGGCGCATTAGGGACAATTGGCATTGATTATTACAAACTGGGACGCCAGACCGGTGAAATGGCGTTAAGAGTGATAAATGGGGAAAAACCTGCGGAAATGCCGATCGAAAGCCTGAAGGATATTGATATTGTCATTAACCAGGGCGCCGCGGACCGCATGGGCGTGACGGTTCCCCAGGAAATTCTGGATCAGGCCAAGGAAGTAATTAAATAAAACGGATGAGGATGACACCTTAAATGTATGTGACAATTTTTTTGGGGACAATTGAACAAGGGCTGCTCTGGTCAATCATGGTTTTGGGCCTGTACATGACCTTCCGGGTGCTGGACTATGCAGACCTGACGGTAGACGGCAGTTTCGCTCTGGGTGCTGCTGTGGCAGCAAGGCTGATCTTTGGCGGGCATGACCCATGGACGGCAACTTTGTTAGCCATTGTTGCGGGTGCGGTCGCCGGGATGATTACCGGAATCTTGCACACCCAGTTTCGCATTGCACCGCTGTTGTCCGGTATTCTCAGTATGATCGCCCTCTACTCCATTAACCTGCGCATTATGGGAAAAGCCAATATTTCCTTGCTGCGCCTGGATACGGTGATGAGCAAAATCACGGCGATCGGTGTACCGGAACAATGGGCCGTGCTGGTGATTGGCGTGCTCGTTGCCGTCTTGGCAGTGGTGATCTTATGGCTATTTTTGAATACCGAAATGGGCTTTGCCATGCGGGCCACCGGTGATAATGCCCAGATGATCAGAAGCCTCGGTGTGAACACGAACCGGATCAAAATCATCGGCCTCAGCCTTAGCAACGCCCTGGTAGCCCTATCGGGTGCCTTGGTAGCGCAATATCAGAGTTTTGCCGACGTGGGCATGGGGATTGGTACGATTGTGGTAGGGTTGGCTTCCGTGATCATTGGTGAAGTGCTGTTTGGCACCAAAAGCATCATGCGGACCTTGATTGCCGTTGTATTAGGGTCTTTAGTGTACCGGATTGTGGTAGCGGTGGTGCTCCAATTGGGCTTGAACCCTACCGATCTGCGCCTGTTTACGGCATTAATTGTTACTGTGGCCTTAGCATCTCCCATTCTGAAAGGGAAGGTGCAGAGCTGGGTTGCCTCCGGAAAGGGTGAGAAAAGTGCTTAAGGTAAAAAATATTTGTAAAACCTTTAATCCAGGAAGTATCAATGAAAAATGTGCCTTAAACAGAGTAGACCTGTTCCTGGAACCCGGGGATTTTGTCACAATTATCGGCGGGAACGGGGCCGGGAAATCTACCCTGCTCAATATTATTGCCGGTGTTTTTCCGGTGGACCGGGGTACCATTGTACTGGACGGTATCGCTGTGAACAACAGCCGGGAGCATGAAAGGGCCAAATTCATTGGGCGGGTGTTTCAGGATCCCATGATGGGTACGGCAGCTTCTATGACGATAGAAGAAAACCTTGCCATGGCATTGCGCCGCGGCAAGAGCAGAGGTTTGCGCTGGGGCATCACCCGGCAAGAGCAGGATTTTTTCCGGGAGCATTTGGCTCAGTTGGAACTGGGCCTGGAGAACCGTCTCAAAGCCAAGGTAGGCTTACTGTCGGGCGGCCAACGCCAAGCGCTGACCTTACTCATGGCCACCATCGTCAGCCCCAAATTGCTTTTGCTGGATGAACACTCAGCCGCTTTGGACCCCAAAACCGCCTCTAAAGTGCTGGAGCTGACGCAAAAAATTGTCAATGGCCATTCCCTGACCACGCTGATGGTCACCCATAATATGCGGGATGCCCTTAAATACGGAAACCGGACCATTATGATGCACGAGGGACAGATCATCCTGGATCTGGCGGGCCGGGAAAAGCAAAATACCTGTGTGGAAGACTTGCTGAAGATGTTTGAACGGGCCAGCGGGGATACCATAGACAACGACCGGATGCTGCTGGCGTAAGGAAAGGATATGCTCAGATGATGTTAACCCTCAAAGAGGCACAGCAAGTGTTTGGGGGTTAATTTTTGCGGAAAGAGAGGAGTGCATAAAAATTGGACGACAATTTTGTGAGACGGCAAACAATAGGCATGGGGGCCATGACCCAACAGGAAAAAGAACGTTTGCATGCAGCCTGCTTAGAAGTGCTGGAAAGAGTAGGCGTGCAATTTTACGATGAGGAAGCCCTGAAAATCCTAAAAGACCATGGCGCGCAAGTTGATGGGGAAGTTGCCAGGATTTCCCCTAAGATGATTGAAGAAGCGATTGAAAGTGCGCCCGGACGGGTCGTGATTTATGACCGCAACGGTGCGGAAAAGATGTCCCTGGAAAAAGGAAGCTTCTATTTCGGCACCGGATCGGATACGCCTTATGTGCAAGATTTTGAAACCAATCAGGTCAGGAGAGCTGTCCTGCAAGATACCATAAACGGAACAATTGTGGCGGATGCCTTGCCTAATATAGACTTTATCATGTCCATGGGCTTAGCCTCAGATGCCCCGGTACCCATATCGGACATTCACCAGTTCGTGGCCATGCTGAGAAATTCCACCAAGCCGATTATTGTTACGGCCCATGATGAGATTAACACCAAAACCATGATTGAGATCGATGAACTGGTGATTGGCTGCCCTATCGGTGAAAAACCAAATCTGATGCTGTACAATGAGCCCAGTTCGCCCTTGCGTCACGCCAGGGAGGTTGCTCAAAAGGCCATTCTTGCCGCCGATACCGGCATGCCGATTACCTATGTTCCCGCCACCATGATCGGCGGCGCGTCTCCCATTACAGTCGCAGGGGGACTGGTCGTTGCTGTCTGTGAATTGTTGAGCGGCCTTGTTTTACACCAGTGCCGGCGTCCCGGGGCTCCTTTTATTTTTGGCGGTGCGGCCACTCCTTTGGATATGAAGACCGGAAGCTGCTGCTATAATGCGCCTGAAGGGCATTTGAATGCCGTTTATCTGGCGGAAATGGGCCGGTATTATGACCTGCCCCTCTTTACCTGGGGGGGCAGTTCCGATGCCATTACCTTTGACCAGCAGGCCTCCATGGAAGCTATGTTTTCCCTCTTGATCAATGCCATGAACGGAGGAAACCTGATTCACGACGTGGGATTCTTAGGGCAGGGAATGGTCTATTCCATTGACTCTTTGGTGGCCTGTCATGAGATGATCGGCCTGGTGAAACGGCTGATCCGGGGTATTGATTTGAGTGATGAAAAACTGCTGGTCGACACCATTTGTCAGGTAGGCATTGGCGGGAGCTTCCTGCAGGAGGACACCACCGCCCGGTATTTCCGGGAAGAAATCTGGCTGCCGGAGTTGATTAACCGGGATAACATTCATAATGTTTTGGCCGGCGGGGGCAGCTTTGCGGAAAACATTAAGAAAAAGATCAAAAAGATCATGACGCGGCATAAGCCGGTTCCCATTCCTAAAGAGATCGATCAAAAAATTACTGCGATCATGAAGAGTATCGAGAACAGGGAATTAAGTTTTTAATGATTAAGAAAGAATATTTGCTGTACGAGCAACCCTAGGCCGGCAACTTAGCCCGCTTAGGGTTGATTTTTTTGACCGGTTCTTCCTTCTGCTTCATCGCAGGAATCAGCCTTGAAGCAATAAAGGCAATGATTGGTACGGTTAAGATCACGCCCAAGCTTCCGGATAACCCTTGGAAGAATTCGATGCCGATCAGATTCATATTGATCAGTTGATAATAGGACACGTTATACGAATAGATCAAAATGAGCGTATTGAGGGAGGTGCCTGTAAAAGCAAGAATAAGCGTGTTGGACATGGTTCCCATGGTATCTCGCCCCACATTTAGTCCGGATAAAAAAAGTTCCTTACTCTTGAGCTTGGGATTGGACAGATGGACTTCCTGAACCGCCGAGGCGATGGATATGCTGATATCCATGATGGCGCCGAGGGAGGAAATCAGAATACCGGAAAAGAGCAGCTCAGGTACATGCAGGTTGGTCTTTGAGGCAATCAGGATTAATGATTCGGCTTCCGGGGAATTGAGCCCTGAGATATGGGTCAGGGAACCAATTGCCACGGCAGCGGAACCGGCAAGGACAATCCCCAGCGCTGTGCCAAGGATGGCGGAAATTGATTTGGACGTCCAACCGTTCAATAAAATGAGGGTGATACAGGTGGAGAGTAGAACAACTAACACAGAAGCCCAAATGGGTGAGTATCCCCGATATAACATCGGTATAAACAAAAAAAGGATACAGACGAAGGTTAATATCAGAGCTAAAACAGAAAGTAACCCCTTCTTTCCCCCGATCCCCCATAATCCGGCCAGGAATAAAAAGGTAAAGCCATATAAGATCGGCGCTCTGTCATAATTATAGACGGAAACCTGGGTATGCTCGGCGCCGGCAGAATCAATGTTTACAATGATAGACATGCCTTCTTTGGCAAGCACATTGTAATAATTACTTAAATAATTTTTTACAGGATGAACCTCTCCCTGATGCTTTCCCGTGAGAATCTTCACTTCCAGATCCTGAGTGCCCCGGTACAACCCGCCTAAGGCAGCCTCACGATTCAGCGACTCGCTAAGGACCTTGAGAACCTTTGCCTTTTCATATTTTACATCGGTGACCGCGCCGGATAGATTCCGCTGTGCCTGGTCACCGGTGTTAAAAAAATAAAGGAAGGTGAAAAAAAGAAGACAGATGACGACGGATAGCGTTATTTTAAAATTCTTTGCATGCTTCATTTAGCACCCCTTCTTTATCTCGTGATTTAAGCATGCCATATTATACACTTATTCCAAAATAACACCATGTAGATGATGTTAAAACAATGTTAAAAATTGTCATGAGCGACTGGGATCCAGACGGCTAAAAATTAACAAAGTCAAGGATTTTTTACCTATTTTTAACAGTTACAGAGCGATTGTTTAACATGCAATTGATATGCTTTATGGAAGAAAGATACAAAACGCTTTGGGGAGGGAGGGAGAAGAAAGAATGCGGAAAACCTGTGCTGCTTTTTTAGAATTAATGCCGAAGTTGGTGCAGTGGTATTATCTGGTTATTTTCCGAAGGCGAAAAACCGGGGACCAATATGTGCCGATACTTTCCATGGACAGATAAGTTGTTGATTTTGACAAAGTCATTCTTACACCTGGGAGATTGGTATTAGGAAAATAAAAAATAAAAAAGCCCCTCAGAAGCACAAAATAATTTGCATTCTCCTTGTGCCGTCCTGAAGGGTGAAATGGAGGTTATTATGAAATTTCAAAAAAAGTTTTTATCAATTGTACTTTTGATCTGCCTGCTATTGTCCAACATTGTAATCCCGGGCAATGCCTTTGCAGCCAATAACAACGATAACGGCGATGAGCAAGGAAGCGCATTAACCGTATCGGGAGAGGTATATGATATTACGTTTAGCCCGGGGCGAGACGCCACAGAACTGTGTTTTACCTGGTACTCTGATATTAATGCGCAAAATAGCGTCGTTCAGGTTGCCCCAAAAGCCGACATGACCGGAGACGATTTCCCGGTCGATGAAGCAACCACCTTTACCGGCACTGTCTCTGCAGCAGTCACCGGCCTTTTCTCCAACAAGGTTACTGTCACCGACCTGGAGGAATCCACCGAATATGTCTACCGGGTGGGGGACGGCGATGATGAAAACTGGAGTCCGGTTTACAGCTTTACCACACAAGAAACCGACGCTTTCAGTTTCCTGGCTGTCGGTGACCCCCAGATCGGTGCGGGGGCCAGTGTGTCAAGCGACACCTATGGCTGGAAAGATACCATGTCTAAGGCCTTTGACCGGTTCCCCGACGTGAGTTTTCTTGTTTCTCTGGGGGATCAGGTGGAAAACAACAACAATGAATCCCAATACACCGGCTTCTTTTCGCCCCCGGAACTGAGAAGCCTGCCTCTGGCCACGATACTGGGCAATCATGACAACGGGGCGGCCAATTACGGCTACCATTTCAATAATCCTCATTCCTCCCCATACGGGATCACCAATCCGGGGAGCAGCGACTATTATTTCACCTACGGCAACACCCTGTTCATGGTGCTGAATTCCAATAATTCCAGCGGCGCTACCCACGCGGCCTTTATTGAGCAAACAGTGGAAGCAAACAGCGACGCGGTCTGGAAGGTGGTCATGTTCCACCATGATATTTACGGTTCGGCCGACCATTCCACCGAGAGCAGCATTTTAAATTTACGTGCAGCCCTATTCCCGGTATTTGACCAGTATGACATTGATCTGGTATTAAACGGACATGACCATAGTTTTACGCGAACGTACCAGATGTACCAAGACCAGCCTTTGCCAGGCCAGAATGTCCTGGGCACGCTCTATATGACCCTAAACTCCGCCAGCGGCAGCAAATATTACGACCTCAAAGCCACTCCGGAAACCTATGCTGCGGTAAGAGAGCAGATTAAGGTGCCCACCTTCTCCCATATCAGTGTAACGGACGAAAGTTTTACCATCTCTACATACAGAACGGATACCATGGCCATGATCGACACCTACACCATGAATAAGCAAGCACAGCCCGCCCTCGATCTGGCCCAGGTGACCGTTACCCCATCCGGAACTGCTTTGGATGCGACGCATCCTAGCATTACACTCAGTGTGGCCGCGACAGACAGTCAGGAAACTGCGGTAGATCTTTCCGATGCTTATGTATTATACAAAACGGATGACTCTGACCTTCTGTCCATAGAGGCCAACGGCACCGTGACCGTAAAGAATGCGCCTGCGATGAATAAAACCGCCAAGGTCTGGGCGGAGGTATATAACGGAAGCAGCTTTGTGAAAAGCAACGAGGTGGATATTCAGGTTACGGTCCCCTACGGTTTGGCGGAAGTTACCCTAACCGCGGACAGCAGCACTTTACCGGCTGATTCAACCACCGGCATCCAGCTCAGCTTAACGGGAAAAGATACCGAAGGGGCTGACATGGATCTTTCTTCCGCCACTGTGGCCTATCAGACGGATAAAGACGATATTCTAGCCATCTCGGCAGATGGAACGGTAACCGTTCAAAATATTCCGGAACGTAATGTGATTGTCAAAATTACGGCACAGGTTACTGTCGGCAGTAAAACTGTGACAAGTAATGCCTTGTCTCTCACCGTTATTACCGGAGCCGGAACAGAGATCACCGTACCGGTGCAAACCGCTCTGGATGATACGGAAGAGCGTGCGGACGGCAGCTTGGACTTTGATAGTTCCGACCTGGAGATTACCTGGGAAAAACCGGGCGATGCGGGAAGCCAGCGCATCGGCATTCGTTTTGCCGGTCTGGCTATTCCTGAAGGAGCTACAATTACGGATGTCTATATCCAGTTTTCCGTAGACGAGCCGGAGAAGAGCGTAAATCCCTTTAACGTCAATATTTACGCGGAAGATGTTGCGAATTCATCTGCCATTGAGAATGTGAACGGGGCCATCTCCGCAAAGTATGCCAACAAAACAACTGATTCCGTTACATGGGCGATTTACGGGACTGACGACGATAGCAAGTGGGCAACGGAACATGCCGCCGGTCCCGCCCAGCAAACGCCTAATCTGGCTTCTCTGGTGCAGGAAATTGTCGATAAAAACGACTGGAATTCCGGAAACGCCATCACTTTCCTGTTGAGCGGCACCGGGAACAGGACCGCCGAATCTTTTGAAGGTTCAAGCAGCGATTCACAAAAACCAACCCTTCATGTAACATACTCCACGGCGGATGCCGGCTTTCCCATCAGTGAGGCCCGGGATCTCGATGCCGGGGAAACAACGACGGTAACCGGTATTGTGACCTGTGTCAATCCTACCACGGACGGCTCCTATTTCATCCAGGATGATACGGCCGGCATTTGTGTCTATAATACCTCTTTGTCCCCTGCTCCCCAGGTAGGTGAAAGAATTCAGGTGACCGGCACGTTGAACCCTTATCACGGGTTATTGGAGATAACGCCGGCGTCATCCTCAGATGTGATCATCCTCAGCAGCGACAATCCCATTCCGGAACCCAGAGTCGTCACCCTGGCTCAGTACCCCAATTACGAGTCCCAACTGGTGAAAATTGAAAATGCCACTTTAGGGACCATTAATACCGGCGGCAGTACGACGGTTACGGATGCCTCAGGCAGTTCGGTGATCTATAGAATCCCCCAGTTGACGGGGATCAGCGCCGGCGACCAGGTGGATATCGTCGCCATCGCCGCAGTCTATAACTCTCCCCAGCTGATTGTCCCGAGCGCCGCCCACATCGTCAAATCAGCCGGAACGATCCAGGATGCCCGGGATCTCGGTGCCGGTCAAACCGCTGAGGTCACCGGGATCGTAACCTACACGGACGGGAGAAACTTCTATATCCAGGACAATACGGCAGGGCTGAATATTTATGTTCCCTCAGGACTGTCCGCTGTGCCGCAACAAGGAGATCTCATTCGGGCATCCGGCCCCTTAAGCCTGTTTCACGGCTTATTGGAGATGAGCCCGGCGGCGGCAGACCTTACTATTCTCAATAGCAACAACACCCTGCCGGCGCCTCAGGTGGTGACCATCGACCAGCTTGAGACTCAGCTTCAGGATTATGAATCACAGCGCGTTAAGATTGAAAACGTGACCCTGGGAGCCACTGCAGACAATAACACCCCTTTAACCGACGCAGCCGGCAATACTATCAATATCTATAAAATGCCCTCACTGACAGGGATCAATGTGGGGGACACGGTAAATGTGATTGGCGTAGCCTCCATTTATAACAATCCCCAGCTTCTCGTGCAAAACGCTGCCGATATCACAAAAGCCTTATCCGCTAACGACAAGGTTTTTGACATTGTCGAGATCACGGACCTGCACGGCAATATCGGCGATACCTCCGGCAACCAGGTGGCGGCGGTGCTGGCGGAGAATATTAAAAACCACGTTTATGCCAACAATCCGGACCGCACCTTGATTCTGTCCGGGGGAGACAATTACCAGGGAACGGCCATCTCCAACCTGCAATACGGCGAGCCGGTGATGGAAATCTTCAATTATATGGGAGTGGCCGCCTCGGGCTTGGGCAACCACGAATTTGACTGGGGTTTGGAGAAGGTTACCGATATAGACCATCCGGTAACGGCCCAATATCCCATTATTTGTGCCAACCTGTTTCCCAAAGGGAATACGACCGATCCCGTGTTCGACCCCTACCGGATATTTACCCTGGACGGGGTGAGGATCGCCGTCGTGGGCGGGATTACCGAGACCACACCGGGTATTGTTCTCGCCGACTACATTAAGGATTATGACGTGCTCAGCAATGTAACCTATGTTAACAAATACGCGGAGCAGGCCCGTACGGTTGACGGGGCGCAAATCGTCATTGCCCTGATCCATGAAGGAGACAATTATAACAACGGCGCATCCGGACCCATCGTTGACATCGCCAAGAACCTGGTGGGAGTGGATGCGGTTTTGGGCGGCCATACCCATAATGTCGTCAGTACCACGGTGACCACAAACGCAGGAGAAAGCCTGCCCCTGGAGATTGGCAACTATAACGGCAAGGGTTATATTGACCTCAAGCTGATCCTGCATGAGGACGGCAGTATTAGTTTCGATAATGCCAATTCGGCCTATGTGGCTCAGGATACCACCAGTACGGTTTACCCCTATGGCTATAAAGCGGCCACACCCATTGTGGACCAAACTGTAAAACAGATTATTGCCGATACCATGGTTGAGGAAGGCCCCATTTTAAACGAGGTCCTGGGATCGGCCCAGATTAGCCTGGATCGGACGCAGTCCGATTCTCCCTATGGGGAATCACTGGTGGGCAACTGGGCTACAGATATCACGCGCAGCGCAGGTGAAGCCGAGTTCGGTTTCCAGAATAATGGCGGTCTGCGCTGTGATATTCCGGCAGGTCAAATTACCATGTCCACGATTTACCAGTTTATGCCCTTTGACAATACCATCGTAACTTGTGACATGACCGGCGCTCAACTGAAATTACTGCTGGAACAGGCTGTGGGTGTGGATCCCTCCGTACCGGTAGCCCAACAGGGCGGTAAAGGTATTCAGGTTTCCGGGCTGAAATTCACCTATGACCCTGACCAGGAGTTTGGCAACAAGGTGTTGAGCATCACGAAGAGTGACGGTACCCCGGTGGACATGAACGATACCACGGAGACCTACAAGGTGGCAACCAACAACTTTATGGCCGGAGGCGGGGATGGTTTCGGCGCTTTCCTGGACGCAACCAATGTGGTTGATACCTACATCTTGATCAGAGATGCCCTGGCCGACGCTGTCAGAGCTGCGGGAACGACAGGAATCACCGCTCAAATAGAACACCGGATCCAGAATAGCGAATACGAGAAAACCGTTACCATCGAAAGCCTTGCGGTGGTGGACGAAAACCGGCAGCCGGTTACGGGCCATCTGGAACAGGGCAAACAGTACTATTTGACCTGGACAGCCAGGAAAAATTCTGACGGTGATGCCCTCGGCTTGGCGATTTTAGAAGTCCTTGACGGCTCCCAGCCCATTTTCCTCAACGGGGTTAAAACGCTTAAAACATATGGGGATCAGGATACGGAATATTCCGTGCTCTATCAGCCCACAGAAAGTGGAACATTCACAATAAAGGGTTTTTACTGGACCGACTGGTCTGACACTGCTTCCTGGCAGTCACTGGCGGATCCGGTAGAATCTTCAATAAACGTCGACTAATTGGTTTCACAAATAGGGGGGGCGGGGTTCCTGCTCCCTCAATCTGTTCCTTATTTTGTTAGATGAGTAAACCGTGTCTCATGGTTATGTATGAGGAATAAGTTCCCCAGGGCATGTTATTTTGGGATATGTAGGGACCAGCTATGAGATATATACGGTAAAATATATACAAGGAGGAGACCTATGAACTCTTTCAATAAGAAACGGCCGGTTCTTTTCAATTTGGTTTTGGTACTGATCTGGCTGTTGGTATGCAATGTTGCGCTGGCAGCGGGGATTACCCTCAATGTTCCGAATAGTGCTTCACCAGGTAATTCTATTGAAATTGACGGCACGGCACCAGGAATATCACAAGGGACATCCGTAGGAATTACCATTAAGAACCCCTCAAATGGAGTTGTTTTTGTGGACGAAACGAAAACCGGTGCAGACGGGTATCATTTCCAATTTACCTTGCCGGCGTCTGCCCCCACCGGTACCTGGGCGGTCGATGTAGTGGGAGGCGGAAATCAATGCACGGCCAGTTTTGATGTTAGGACGGGCGGCGGGCAAAACCACGGCGGCGGCGGTTCTTCCGATACCAGCCAGCCGGTTAAGTCCACTACCGGTTCCGCAACGGTCAGCACAAAGGGGGGTACCGTGGGCCTGGGTAGTGATGTTCAGGTGACCATCCCCTCTAATGCCCTGCAGGAAAATGGAAGTGTGCAGATGGCCGTGCAGCAGGTTGCCTCACCCCCGGCGGCACCGGCCGGCTTCCAGGTACTTGGCAGTGTCTATCAGTTTACCGTGAACAACCAGGAACATTACAATTTCGCTAAGCCCGTAACCCTGACCTTCACCTTCGACACAGATCAACTGGAGGCGGGGGAAGAACCGGTGGTGTACTATTACGATGATGCCAAATCCCAATGGGTGAGATTGGGCGGTACGGTTTCCGGCAACAGCATCACCGTGACCGTGGACCACTTTTCCCAATATGCCGTGCTGGTTGAAAAAAAGGTATCGTCAACTTTTAGCGACATCGCCGGCCACTGGGCCCAGGCCAATATTGAGACCCTGGTGTCCCGGGGAGCCATCGGCGGCTATCCCGGCGGCAGCTTTAAGCCGGACAGCAACATCACCCGGGCCGAGTTCGCGGTAGTGCTGGTGAAAGCATTCCAACTGGACACAAAACAAGGTAAGACATTTGCCGATACCGCCAATCACTGGGCAAAGGATGCTATTAGCATAGCTGCGGCATACGGCATAGTCGATGGCTATAGCGATACGGTTTTTGCGCCGGACGATCCGATTACCCGAGAGCAAATGGCAGTGATGATGATGAAGGCGGCAGAACTCAAGCCGGTCGCAGGTCAACTTACCTTTACAGATAGCAATAGGATTGCCCCTTGGGCAAAGGAAGCCGTAATGGCGACGACCATGGAGGGAATCATGAAAGGATATCCGGACCACACTTTTAAACCTAAGGGAAACGCTACCAGAGCGGAGGCTGTGACGGTTGTTATCAATGCCATTGAGTAAGTATTTAAATCCTGATGGTTATCTCTTTTAAAAAAATTTTCAACTATTCCGAAACATTACTGTATATGTTAGGTTCCGGTGTTTAACATTTAAGCGGTTATTAACTCGTCATATTGACGGCTATTAACCGCTTTTATTTATTTTTTTATGGTTAATTACCTAACGCTCTTTTATATCATCAGAAGATATTGTAAATAATGACAAGGATGGGAAGGGAAAGGCGAATTTGAATAGAAATATGTAAAAAAGTGGTTTCATTTGTTCCTGCCTAAAGAAGTATTCACGTGTGGCGGATAAGGAAGGTTTTGGGGATTTTCATCATCATCAATACTTTGAAAAGTCAATCCATGTTTTTACTGCTTGCCTGCAAATATCTATAATGCTTGGCCTGAAGATTGAGAAAAACAAAGCCTCCTATAAACCAAATCCAGGGACCGCCATGAACAAATACAAGAATATCAAGCTGTTTGAGGATAACTGCCACGCAAGTAACGGCAATACACCACATCAATATATATATCCAGGTAAGATATTTTTCTTTCCGTTGCGGTAAGGTGTAAACAAATAGCATAATTGCAGGAGTCCAGGCCAAAACTGTCCATAAAGGAAGAAGACCAACGTTGAAAGGTTCCATATGCTGATATTTTGTTAAGTGGACAAAACAGTAGATATGCTCAACGATAAAATCTGAACCGGACCCCCATACCAAGCCAAACCAGAACAATTTCTGGATTCCGGTTTTAGGAATAAAAGCTAGGACTAAAAAAAGCAGACCAAAGGCAAAAATTAAATAATAATACAAATACGGAAGATTAAGGTCCACCGATACATCCCCTAAAGGTAAATAGATTGGATATTAGCGTTACCAACATAGGCGTGAAATATTCCTTTGATAGTAAATTCAGGGACGGTTCTTGAATTGAATAAGATTGTTTGACTGTTTATACTTTTTTATGTAATGTTCTAAATCTTTATCATTCAATTCAAGAACCGTCCCTGAATTGAATAACTGCTTTCTAGGTCGCTTCCGCTACATTTCTTCAGTAAAGAGCGACTCTGAAATGCCTTGAATCCTGGAGTTATATGAAATTTTTTTTAGAAGGGAGAGGTTTATGTGCCAAGTGTTTTTTTAAGTCATACTAGTGTCGACAAGCCATTTGTAGAAAAGCTGGGAAAGGATTTAAAAAAACTTGGAGTAAACGTATGGTTTGACAAGTGGGAGATTAAGGTTGGTGACTCCATAACATGGAAAATTGAGGATGGAATTCGGGAAAATGAATATTTGGCTATTGTGTTATCGCCTGAAGCGCTCAATTCTTCATGGGTTAAGAGTGAAATAAGTGCAGCATGGGTTAAGCAAATGAACACGAAAAAGATTGTATTACTTCCTATTCTATACAGAGATTGTAATATACCTCTGCTGCTTGCTGATCGGAAATATGCTGATTTTCGAAAGGAATATTCACTGGGATTAGCTGAATTGGCGTCTGTGTTGGGCATAAAAGAAATTGAAACTATAGACATAGAGAATTGGAGGAGGTTTGTTAAATCAAAAAATGTGGATTGGAAGATATATCGCAAACAAGAATTTGAAAGATTAGTTACTGTTTTAGTTGACCGGGCTATTGAATACAATTGGTCATCATGGGTGGGAGGAACAAAAAACCTTTTTTCCATTACATTCAGCGCGTATATCGACCGAGAAAGAAAAAAGAATATTACAATCAAGCTTTCTGGCAAGACATATGCTTATTTAGCAAGTTTTGAAGATGTAATAAATCCAAATAATTTGAGGTCATCATGTTTTAGTCATTATATAGGCAATTCCATAAATGAATGTGAAGAATTTCTTTGGAGGCAAATGGAGGATTTTAAGAACCAATGGGGCATTCCTACAGGGAAATCTGTTCATTTTACTGAACGTTTTTCTCGAGCAGGAGAAGTCACTGAAGCTGCTTTGGAATTAGTAAAAAAGTTTAATTGGTATAAGGGAAATAAAAAGTAATTCAATTCAGGGACGGTTCTTGAATTGAATAGGATTATTTGACTGTTTATACTTCTTTATGATAACGTTTTAAACTTTTATTATTCAATTCAAGAACCGTCCCTTGAATTGAATAGCAAAGAGGAAAAGATATGAAAAAGTGGGAAACAAAATGCAGCTGTACGATATATCAGATTCTAAGTGGACGAAGCAATTCATTCTTACTTTCAAACGAGAAAAGATTTATTCTTATAGATACGGGCAGGAAAAATAGCTATAAAAGTCTTATTCAAAGACTCGAAGGATTTGGGGTCAACGAGAATTCATTAATAGCACTTATATTAACACATACCCACTTTGATCATGCTGAAAATGTGTTAAAAATAAAAGAAAAATTTAAGCCTAAACTATACGTCCATCAAACTGAAGCTAAATATTTAATGAAGGGAGAGAATCCAAGCATCAACGGTACAAATTACATCACAAAATTTTTTACAGATTTATTCGCGACAGATATATTACAAAGGATAAAATATAGTCCAGCCAAATATGATTATCTTATTAATGATAATTACAACCTAGAATTACTTGGGTTTAAAGCATGTATTATTCATACCCCAGGACACACTGTAGGCTCAATTAGTATAATTATTAATAATGAAATAGCTATTGTTGGTGATGCAATGTTTGGAATATTTAAAGAATCTGTATATCCGCCTTTTGCTGATGATCCAAAGCTTATGATAAAAAGCTGGGGAAAACTTTTAGATACAGGTTGCTCGATTTTTCTACCAGCTCATGGAACTAGCAATAGCAGAGAGTTATTACAAAGACAATATGATAAATATAAGAAAAGATTTGGTTTATAAACATGGGTAGACGTCGAGAAATGAAGGGGACGGTGCTCTTGTCTGACGACGATAGTTTTGTTGGTTATATAAAATTCGGGAAAGAGTTGCTAAATATATGAAAAAGTATGATGAATTTCAAGAGACAAATGAATTTGAAAGGGATATCCAGGATCTTAGGGAATGGCAGAATAACCAATATAATCCCGGACACTACATAGGCACGGGACGTGTCCCCAGGCCAGTAAAGGGACTAGGAAAATTTTCCATACTCTTAATTGCGCTTGGAATCTTTATTTTTTTCCGGTATTTCTAGTATTTTTTCAGTCCGGGTTTGAGACCTTTGATTTGATTGGTTTGATGATCCCCCTAATCATTTCATCGATATTAATTTTTGGCGGTATACAATGGTTAAGAGGTAAACGAAAATAACCTGAGAATGGTAGATAATGAAACAGTGCTTATGTTGTAGAATTATAAAAGTATGAAAAAATGAAACGCTTATGTGTGAAAATTTTTTTGAGGGGGGGCAAGAAATGGCGATTCCAACATCTAGAGTGAAAGAAAAAGCAGAAATTAAGATTAATGAGGAAAAATGTACCGGATGTGGATTATGTGTATCAGTCTGCAAGGACTTTGGCCTGGAATTGGAAAATAAAAAGGTAAAATCATCCCCAAATCCCCTTTTTGGATGTATTGGCTGCGGGCATTGTATGGCAATTTGTCCCTCTAACGCCATAGAAATACATGGGCGTGAATTATCCCCCAATGATTTGTTTGATTTGCCAGGTCAGAAAGATGCCGCGACATACGAGCAATTGTTAACTCTTCTTAAACGGCGAAGAAGTATTAGAGAATTTAAAGATTTGCCGGTAGAGCATGAGTTGATTGAGAAAATATTGGATGCCGCCAAAACCGCACCGATGGGATTGCCGCCATCTGATGTAAACGTTTTGATTTTAGATAATCAGGAAAAAGTCCGGGCTTTTGCCAAAGATTTTTGTGATTACTTGGACGGTATGAAATGGCTGGTATCCACTTGGTTTTTAGCATTAATGAGACCGTTTTGGGGCAAGGCAAATGATGAGCTGTTTCGAGGCTTTGTGAAACCATTGTTTCATACCTATACGAATAATATGCGTAAAGGCGTTAATCTGGTAAATTATGATGCTCCACTAGCGATGTACTTTTACGGTTCTCCATACTGCGATCCAGCCGACCCGGTTGTGGCTGCCACATATGCCATGTTTGCTGCGGAATCACTTGGTTTAGGAACGTGTATGCTGGGAGGAGTCCATCCTTTGATCCAAAGTGGAAAAAGAGCCAAAAAATTCCGAGAAAGTCAAGGAATAAAATTTCCCAGCAAAGAAGGATTATTCGTGATTTTTGGATACCCCCAGGTGACATATCATAAGGGAATACAGAGAACTTTTGCCTCAGTTGTCACGAAAAAATAAAAAACAATTCGGGACTGGCAAACAAGACTCCCGACTTGCTGCGACTTGCCCCGGCAAGTAAAGAATAACAGTGAGAGAGGACGTAGTTTATAAAAAGCAATATGATCATTTTGCTGTGATGTTTGGAAGGAAATCTGCCTAGCTCTATTACCAAGGAGGATTTATGATGATATCAAAAACAGCCATTGATAAGTTTCTCAGCCAAAAGACTTTAGCTGTCGTTGGAGTATCGCGGAATACGAAGAAATTCGGGAATTTAGCGTACAAAGAACTGAAATCAAAAGGATATAAACTTTATCCCATCCACCCGGTGATGAAGGACTATGATGGGGAAACTTGCTATGCTTCTCTGAGCAATCTGCCTGAAAAAGTAGGAGGGGTATTGATAACGGTAGCACCGGAAAAGACAGAAAAAATAGTCAAAGAGGCTAAGGAGTTAGGAATAGACAATATTTGGATTCAGCAAAGATCAGAATCTGAGAAGGCCATTTCTTATGGTAAAGAAAATGGCTTAAACCTGATCCATCATGAATGCATTTTGATGTATGCAAATCCGGTGGGATTTCCACATTCAATCCATAGGACAATATGGAAAATTATAGGCAAACTGATAAAGTAACAGTTATTGATTTTTAAATATAAATTAAGGAACGATTGCTAATTAGAAAAAGGGCAGAGGAACACCATGACGATTAAAGCGAGAATGATCGAAACCGGTTTAGCAGTAGCCCTTGGTATTTATATTTGTAATTTTTTCAGTTCGGGTTTAATACTCCGGATTTGATAGGTTTGATTTTTCCCATCATTATTTCGTTGGTATTAATTTTTGGGGGTATTCTGCGGTTAAGAGGGAAACGAAAAGAATGAAACTTCCGGGAAAAATAGGAGGATGGTTGTATTGAAACATTTGTTGAAGTTAGCGATAGTCCTGATCATCGCAATTACTTTTTCAGGGTCAGGTTTTGCTGATGAGAATTGGAATTTCAAAGTTTCTCTGATTAAGCACCAGCTTGTAATAAAGCCGGGCAGTCCTGATGCCTGGTATGATGGAAAACCATTTGCCACTACTCCGGCGATGTTAAAAGACAACCGACTTTACCTTCCTTTGCGCCTGATGCGTGAATTGAGTCAGGTGACATGGAATACCAAGGATAATTATGTGGATGTGACTGTGCCGGAACAGAAATCCTATCTTCGCTACCAGGTCAATAAACCTTTCGTATCTTTTATGAATGAGGAGGGTATAGCTGTTTACCAAATACCGGTACCTGCCCCTTTCATCAAAAACGGCATCTTTTATATTCCGGTAAAATCCCTGGATCAGGCTTTAGGGACAAACCTGTCCTACACGGACAATAAACTGACCATTAGTTGGGATATTCCCGTAATTGATCAGCCGCATATTCCCGCGCAGGTAGAAGATGATGCGCAGACATTAATCGCCTTGTACGAGGTGGGGCTGGATGTACCCAGTGTCATTCAGGGAGAAAATTCTTGGCTCTCCCCTTCTTGGGACAGTAGTGAAAAACAGGAACTATCCATAGAAGGAAAGAAATTTTTTCAGCAAAAACTAACCCTTCCCTTAAAACCGGGGGATAATCCCTTTTACCTGTGGGTACGGAAGGGGAATTTTCAAAGAGAGGAGCCCTTTGTGATCAGAAGGGAAGTGAGAGATGGCGAAATAGTGCCCATTTCTTATGGTAGCGGGTCTCCTATTAATCAAAGCAGCCGGGAAAACTTTGAAATTACCGAACCGAAAAGCGGCTATGTGAGGCTGGCACTTCCCGGTACGTTAAATTTTAAGGGTTATCTAAAAGGGACCAGCTTCGGGGATAATATCTTTCGCCTGATCATCACGAAACTGGATGGATACATGTACCGGCAATACGATCAAATTCAAATTCCGGTGGTGAAGGGCCAGTTATCCGCCCAAGTAAACCTTCCTGATCCAGGTGCTTATTTATTGGAAGTGATCAGCCCTCAATATATTCCCACTACGGAACAAGGCACTGTTGGGACGAAATGGGCGGAAATCAAAGTAGAAGTCGGAGACCGGGCCGACGGGGCTTTTTCCGCGCGGTTGGCCGGTACCGGCATTGGACTAAAGGATCTCAATGATCTGATCATTATTGACGGTCATTTTCTCGATCTTAACCAGGATGGCAGGAAGGATGAAATATATTTTGTGGCGAACCCTTATGACGAAAATGATGATTACTTTTCTGCTCCGGGATATCTGATTTATGCCACTTCTGCTCAGGAGAAATTCCGTTATATCAAATTGGATTTCCCGCCGATCGACCTGCACAAGGGCAATATCAATATTCAGTATGGGGATATTGATCAGGATAGCGTTCCGGAAATATTTTATTCTGTAGATTATCCCCAGCCGGAGTATGTGACGAGATGGCCCCATATGTTACAATATCACAGGGAAACCGGGGAATTTTCCGATTTTGATATTACTTCCGAATATGATATGATCGCGGATTGGGGAGTGGAAGACAATCACATCAGCGGGGAAGCTGAGCTTTGGCTGGATATTAAGAGGGAGCTTTACGATAATGAGGGTATACGTCGTTATTTTCACCTGTATCAAGGCCGGTTAATCAAACGAGAAAATTATTTTCGGCTGGTCAATCCGTCCTTAAGCCATGAACATGATCCAATCATTACATTCTCTGATCGGAATTTGGAGGAGGTAGTCCGAAAAGAAATTGATCAAGAGAAGGGTCCTATTTATCAAAGTGAATTAAAAGGGATTACCTACTTGTCGGCTCCGGGGAAAATGATTTCCAACCTGAAAGGACTGGAGTCTTTGGTTGATTTGCGGGAGTTAAACCTTTCCCAAAACAGCATTCATGATTTAGGTCCTTTAAAGAATTTGGTTAATTTAGAGGAACTGTATCTTTCCGGAAACGAAATTCAGGATTTAAGCCCGCTCCAGGAACTTCAAAAGCTTAGGGTGTTACATTTAGCAGACTGTGGAATGAGAAACATAGAAACATTAGGCGGCATGCCTAACTTGTTTCACCTGGATCTCAGTCATAATTCACTGACGGATATTGGCCCTTTGGCCAAGCTCCGAACTTTACAGGGTTTATCTTTAGAAAACAATCAGATTGAACAGGTGAAAGCTTTGGCACAATTAACGAGTCTGCTGTCACTCGGGCTTCAAGATAATAGGATTAGTGATGTGAGCCCGTTAAAAGGGTTGGCTAATTTGGAATGGTTTGGGGTACAAGGAAATGAGGTTTCGGATTTAAGTATTTTATCAACTCTAAAAGGCACGTATATTTATTAACCAAATTTGAGGAATGGTTTCTGAAATAATGGACTAGGGGAAGCAGCGGAATGTCAGATCCGGTGAAAAGTCTTCACTTATCTCTGTAATGAGGATTTGAACGGCTGTCCCGATCGCCAAAATTCAATTCAAGAACCGTCCCTGAATTTACTGAATTTACTTAGGAGAGGGAAGATGAACTGGATAGAATTAATTAAAAGATATCCTGCCCAAACAGAGCAGGAGAAAAAGGATCAAGAAATAATCTTAGATTGTATCGACAAATTCGATAACATTTTAACGAGAGATAACGAGATTGCCCATATTACCAGTTCGGCCTTTGTCGTGAATAAGATGAAAGACAAGGTGTTAATGATCCATCATAATATCTATCATTCATGGTCATGGACCGGCGGCCATGCCGATGGAGAAGAGGATTTGTTATCTGTGGCAATCAAAGAAGTAAAAGAAGAAACCGGCGTAAAAAATATTTACCCGGTGACCGGCGATATTTTTTCTTTGGATATCCTGCCCGTGCTGGGGCATTTTAAAAGGGAAAAATATGTATCTGCCCATGTGCATCTCTCCGTTGCCTATTTGTTTGAGGCCGATGAAGGTGAACCCCTTATGGTTAAAGAAGATGAAAACAGCGGTGTGAAATGGGTTCCGATAGATGAAGTAAATATCTACAGCAATGAACCGCATATGCAGACGGTATACAAGAAATTAATTTCAAGAATAAAGCACGGACAGTTTAGCCGGTAACTTAGTGCAAGTATCCTGTATTTGTTGGGGTATATCTCGGACATATTACCTTCATCCTGGGGTGTGGGTTGCCCCTATGGAGAAAAACATGTTGCAAAAATTGAGGTGCCTGTATGACAAAAAGATGTGATTGGGTTACAAGCGATCCGATTTACCTTGATTATCATGACCGGGAGTGGGGAGTGCCCGTACACGATGATGGAAAACTGTTTGAGATGATTGTTCTAGATGGGGCACAAGCTGGTTTAAGCTGGCTCACCATCCTGAAAAAACGGCATCATTATCGAAAAGCCTTTGATCATTTTGATGTGGAGAGGGTGGCTCAATATGATGCCAATAAAATAAATGAACTGTTATCGGATCCCGGGATCGTTAGAAACCGGCTCAAGATCGCTTCTGCCGTGACAAATGCCAAGGCTTTTCTCCAGATTCAGAAAGAGTTTGGGAGTTTTGACGCCTATATCTGGAAATTTGTGGGAGGCAAACCAAGAATAAACTGCTGGCAATCGGTAAGGGAAATTCCTCCGCGCACCGCCGAGTCGGATGCCATGAGCAAAGATTTGATGCGCAGGGGATTCAAATTTGTGGGGTCAACGATTTGTTATGCCTTTATGCAGGCGGCCGGATTGGTAAATGATCATGTAGTTGATTGTTTCCGCTATCAGGAACTTTGTAAGTGATCGAGGCATGTTTTTTCAAAAAGGAGGTTTCATTGGTGGATTCCACCCGTCTTGCTTCAGGCTTCAGCACTACCCGCTTTGATAAACCTAGTACCGGTCTGCCGGGGCTGGACTATGTTATTGATTATCTGCGTTTGGGCGACAATGTTGTGTTGCTGGTGGATACCATCGATGACTATAGCTATTTTGTTACTTCTTTTGTCGAGCAGGCCTGTCAAGACGGCAAAGAAGTGGTATACATTCGATTTGCCGAACACAAACCATTAGTCGCTCCCGGGGAAAATGTCACAATTTATTACATCGACGCCAATGTGGGTTTTGAGGTATTTTCTACCCAGGTTCACCGCATTGCTTCCCGGGAAGGACAGGGCGTTTATTATGTGTTTGATTGTCTATCAGAGCTCTTGTCTGCTTGGGCAACCGATTTGATGATCGGCAATTTTTTTACCATTACCTGCCCTTATTTATATGAATTAAATACGGTGGCTTATTTTTCCATCCTGAGGAACCATAATTCTTTTTCCACGGTGGCTACCATCAGAGAGACAACACAACTGCTTTTGGATATTTACAATTGTGAAGGAGATATTTTCGTTCACCCGCTCAAAGTCCAAAACCGTTATTCACCGTATATGTTTTTCCCCCATGTGCAAAGAGGAGAAAATTTTGTCCCGGTAACCAGCGGTGAGGACGAGACGAAACTATTTTCCTACGTTTTAAGCAGAGGCCTGGGCAAAAGCGAAAGAAGCTGGGATTATTGGGACCAGGTTTTCTTTAAAGCAGGGGAGATATTTGAAGGCGTAGGAAAACAGGAGAAAATATGCATCGCAAAAGGACAGGAATTAGTGAAAACCATCAGCAAAATGCTATTAAGCAAAGATCAAACCATTCTTGATTTAGCGCAAAAATATTTTACTTTGGCGGATTTATTAGGTATTCGATCACGCATGACTGGCTCCGGATTCATTGGCGAAAAAAGCGCGGGAATGCTGTTGGCACGAAAAATCCTGGAGAAAAACCAAGAGGAAAAATGGGCTGATTTCCTGGAACCTCACGATTCTTTTTATCTTGGTTCGGATATTTTCTATACCTTTTTAATCCAAAACGGCTGGTGGAAACTTAGAATGGAGCTCAAGCGAAAAGACAAATATGTTCAGGCGGCAAAAGAACTCAAGGAAAAAATGATGAAAGGCAGACTACCGGAAGCAGTGAGAGAACAATTCAAAAGAATGCTGGAACATTTTGGCCAGTCCCCCATGGTGATCCGTTCCAGCAGCCTTTTTGGGGAAGGTATTTTGTGTCTTAATCAAGGAACACCTGAGCAAAGGTATTTGGCATTTGAAAATGCAGTCCGTTCAGCCTATGCCAGTACCATGAACGAGGATGCCTTAAATTCCCCTCAGCAGCGGGGTTTTGCTGAGCAAGATGAGCAAATGGCCCTTCTGGTGCAGCGTATCTCGAGAGTGTACCATGGAGAATGTGTTTCCCCGGATCGTTCAGGAGCAGGGCTATCTAGCCATACCCATATTTGGAAGGACGCGGCGGTACCGGAAACGAGGATTCTCCATAACGCCACTCTTGTGAACAAGATCCAAGCCATGCAAAAAGTACTGGAAGAATGCTATCAGAATCCGCTAGATATCGAATTTACGGTGAATTTTGATCATGAAGAAAAACCCCGGATAAACCTTCTTCAGTGCCGGCCCTTTAAACCAAGGGAAAAGAAAACTTGAAAGAGTAAAAATCCAGATATATAAATTAAATAGAGAAAGGGTGATGGTCCGCATGAAGTATGTCAAACTATTCATCATATTGATCGCACTGGGATTTCTCACTATCGGTTGCTCCGGTGAGAAGACGTCATCGCCTGCCCCAGAGCAACAGGATACTTCTACCCAGACAGAAGAAGAAAGTGAAGAATCTGTGGTGCAAGAGCCGGCAAATGAAGATCCCGGGCAGGGAGAAATGGAAGCAAGCCTGTCGCCGATAGAAGATATATCGAAATACGACGGGCATGAAGGGGTAATATTTCTCCAAGAGTTCACGGAACTGATCAGGAGCCGCCAGTATGAAAAGGCAATCCAATATTTTACACCGGATATGCTTGCGGAAATAGAAGCATATGGATACGACAATCCGGTAAGCTATTTGGAGGAGCTGTATCAGGGGACAGATAAAAATGACATCGAATTAGTTCTATATGATGTGAAAGAGGAGAGTATCAGCAGCGCTGTGACACGGCAGGACGGGGAAACACCCTTTTCCGCATACCTGAAAGATGGTGTGTGGACGTTGTTCTTTTCTCCCGTAAATTAAGGGGCTTTCTTAAATCAGCGCATCCAAAAAATTCAGGGCGGTTCATACCGCCCTGAGTGGAGAAAACGGTTACACTAATGATTGTTGTATGCGGTGCCTTCTTTAAATACGGTCCCTACTACCTGGCCTAGATGACAGTAACTGCCCCCTATCATAATCAGCGGGTTGATCTTTAGGGGATCAGGCTTACCCTCTGTCAGGCATTGCTCATTCAGGTATGCGGCCATGATTTCGCCTAGAAACATTTCAAAGTCAAAGACAGGGATGTTTTGAATGACCTTGCAGAGAAAATTCATCGGGCATTCACGGATCATGGGGGCTTTTCCCTGCGCATCATAAAATGGAGTAAATACGTGGGACTTATCGGCTGTTTTCCCTGATGTTATGCCACAATAATCTGTTTCCCGGACCAGGTCGGGGGAGGGGATATTGACACTGAAGTAGCCGTTTTCTTTGACGCCCCTGGTGGTATAATGGGTGCTTTTCAGCGAGATAGCAAGCACCGGGTTTAGGCTTACCACCCCGCAGGCCCCGAGGGTGGCGTAATTCGGTCTGCCATTGACCTCCGCTCCCACAAGCACAGTGGGGAAGGGGCCAAAGGGCCTAGAGGGGATTTTGATCTTTTCCATACAGCAACCTCCTTTTGTATTCAAGTGCAGGAATCTATAAAAAATATAAGGTAAAGGACCAAAAAAGAATAGACTTTTTCTTTCTCATGATTTATCCTATTGTTATAGTATGCCCAGTAGCCAGATATTTTTTACGGGTTATCCGGATACGCTAAAAAAGCCGATCGTCCTGAGTGGAGGAAAATCGGTTTTTTTATTCCCAAGGGCATGCCATGCGCAAGGGAAAATAAAATTAGGGGTGGGGAAAATGTTTCAGGGTTTTTCTGAAGGGACAATTCAATTTTTACAAGGCTTAAAAGAGAATAACAACAAAGCATGGTTTGAAGCAAACAAACCGACGTATCAGAATTTCGTCCAAGAGCCCCTGCGTGAACTGGTAGACGAATTGGGCCCCTTTATGTTATCCATTGATGCCCTCTTTGAGATTAGCCCGAAAAAGGCGATTTCCAGAATCAATCGGGATATCCGGTTTTCCCATGATAAAAGCCCCTACCGGTCCAATATGTGGATTTCTTTTAAGAGACAATACCTGGATTGGAAAGCAGAGCCTACCTACTTTTTTGAAATATTTCCCGATTTCTACCGATACGGCATGGGTTTTTATTGTACCCCCCGGGAAACGATGGACAAATTGAGAGAGATGATTGATGAAAAGAAAAAAGACTTTCAGCAAATTCACCACCTCTATCAAAGCCAAAATATCTTCCGTATCGAGGGGGAGAAATACAAAAGAATCTTGAATGCCAATTTAACGGCAGAGTTGAACGAATGGTATCAAAGAAAAGAGGTATATTTTGTCTGTAACCGAAACATAGACGAGCTCTTATTTGAGAAGGAACTTGTCCCTGTGTTAAGAGATGGGTTTAAAATCTTAGAACCTTTCTATCATTATTTCCTCAGGCTAAAAAAATAAAGGGACGGCATGGGCAAAAAGCATCCTCCAAAAGATTGGAGAAAAGAAAAAATTAGCGTATGATTAGACTGAAAGACATAAGAGGACAAAAATGGAAGGGAAAGGCATTCTGACATGGGGAACTTGAATAAAAACAGCTGGGGATTCATCTTTGCCTTGATATCGGCTGTTTTTTGGGGAACTTACGGGACCTTCCTGAAGTTGATGGGAGATGCCGGATTTAAGGGCATGACGATTGCCGCCATGTCACCTACGATCGTAATTTCCTTTTTCTTGGCCAAAATTCTTTTTAATCAGCCCAAAGCGCTTTTTATCAGCAAAAAGATACTGGCTTTAATTGCTTTACATGGTATTTTTATCACCAGTGGCATTACCTTTTGCTATGTTCAGGCAGTTTCTGCTCTTCCGGTGGGGATTGTGTCTATCATTTCTTTTTGTCATATCATTTTCTTGATGATTACAACCAGGATCGTATTTGGTTATCAGATTACAAGGAAAAAAGTGGCAGTGATACTGATCGTCCTGGTGGGACTCAGCCTTGTTCTGGAGGTATATCAAGTGGCCGGGTCACTGAACTTGGCCGGAGTCATGTGGGCGGCCCTGGGGGCGCTCCTGGTTGCGCTGGGTGCTACCCTGTTCAAGTATTATCTGACCAGGGGAATAGAGGCTACGGCCGTATTCTTTTATACCAACTTTTTTGCTGCCCTTACTTTGTGGTGTGCTACCCCTCTCTGGGAAATAGCCCGTGAAACGGTACAATTGACTTCCGTCCATGGATATCGCGTATGGCTGATTCTCCTCGGTTTTGCACTCCTTCCTTTAGTCGGCTCCTATCTCCTGTATGGAAAAGCCTATGAACGGATCGAGCCCACCTATGTCTCCCTGATGTACTCCCTAGACCCTGTAACGGCAACCATATTGGGTTTTCTGCTCCTGGACCAGAATTTGCATGTAATGCAGCTCATCGGCATGGGCATTATCCTGCTTCCGGTGTGCTATATTCAATATATGGAAGGAAAAGAACCGGATGGGGGAGAAAAGATTACGGATCACCCCCCAAGTGTGGGAGTTTGACTTTTTGGCAGGAAATGCAAGGATTTAGTTGCAAAAGCAACTATCCCATTATATAATATGGTTGCAAATGCAACTATTTTGAAAGGAAGGGGTGTCTTTTTTGCCTAACAATGAATATTCTATTGCCAGGTTGATCTCTATTCTTTATCGTTATGGACAGGGCTATATCGGCAAAAAATTAGAACCTCTTCATATCGGCAGCGGCCAGTATATTTTTCTTCTGGCTTTATACCGGCATGACGGTATCAGCCAGGAAGAACTATCCGACCACCTGAAAATTGACAAGGCTACTACGGCAAAAGCGCTCAAAAGATTGGAAGAAGAAGGGTATGTGGCAAGAAGTGTGGATGCTTTTGATAAAAGAGCATACCGGGTTTTTGTCACCCCCAAGGGGATGGGCATTAAGCCTGAGGTACAAAGTGCCCTGAGAAACTGGAGAGAAATCCTCTCTGATGGATTGTCCGAAGAGGAAAAAGACACGGCCTTAAAGCTATTGAAAAAAATGGTGCAAAATGTGGTGCATCCGTAGAACAGGCGGTGGCGGGGACCAAAAGAAAGAGGGTGGATTTTTTGCACATGATCCATGTGGACAGTTTAAAAAAGAGTTTTGGTGCCACCGAGGCGGTAAAGGGGATTTCCTTTGATGTGGAAAAAGGAGAAATATTCGGACTGCTGGGGCCAAACGGGGCAGGCAAATCCACGACGATCAAGATTCTTGTCACTCTGCTCAAAAGCGACGGGGGAGATGCTGCCATCAATCACCATGATGTGCAGAAGGAGCAAAACCAGGTGAGAAAATCGGTGGGCATCATCTTCCAGGATCCCAGTTTGGATGACCGGCTCACGGCGTGGGAAAATCTCTATTTTCACTCCAAGCTTTACCATGTGCCGGCCAAAGAAATAGAAGGGAGGATTGGCGCATCCTTGGAACTGGTGGGCCTTTCCGAAAGAAAAAAGGACCTGGTTTATACCTTCTCAGGAGGTATGAAAAGAAGGCTGGAAATTGCCCGGGGCATCATCCATACCCCCCAGGTGCTGTTTTTGGATGAACCAACCATTGGCTTGGACCCCCAGACGAGAAAATATATTTGGCAGTACCTGGTTAGCCTGAGGGATAAGCAAGATTTGACCATGCTCCTGACCACCCACTATATGGAAGAAGCGGAAATCTGTGACCGGGTGGCCATTATGGATCATGGCGAGATTATCGCCCTTGATACGCCGGAAAACTTAAAAAAAAGCATCCAAAGCGATATCATCACCCTGGTCTCGGATCATCAGGAGGAGCTTTTTGAGTTGATTGAAGAGAAATTCGGCATTACCCCTGACCGGGACGGGGATTTTTTAAAGGTGCCTGTACCCGATGGGAAAACCTTCCTCCCCCACCTTTTTGAAGCGGCCGGAGGCAGAATTACCAGCGTGGACCTGAAAAAGCCTTCCCTGGAGGATGTTTTTATTAAACTGACGGGAAGAAAGATCCGGGAGGAAGAAGCGAGCAGCACGGACCGCATGCGGGTATCGGTAAGGAGGCGAAAAAAGCGGTGATCACGGGAATGTTAGATGGGGTTGTGATAGCGCGGAGAGATCTTACGCGCAGCTTAAGACAGAAAAGCCAGCTGTTAGGTTCTGTGGCCCGGCCCATCCTGTGGTTGTTTATTTTGGGCACCGGGTTGAGAAGCTCCTTTAGCGTACTCCCTGGGGGGGTTAATTACACCCAGTATATTTTCCCCGGCATTTTAGCGATGAATGTCCTTTTTGCCTCTATTACCTCAGGGACGACGATTATTTGGGACCGGGAATTTGGCTTTCTCAAGGAGATCATGGTTGCGCCCGTTTCCCGGGCATCCATTGTTTTTGGAAAGACATTAAGCGGGAGTACCATTGCCACCCTGCAAGGGACCATCGTATTAGTCTTATTTCCCTTTGTGGGCTTGAAGTTTTCCCTTGTTCAAATCATACTTATTGTTGCCGCCATGTTTATGATTGCCTTTTCCATTACATCCCTGGGTATTTTGATTGCGGCCAGAATGTCGTCCTTTGAAGGCTTTGGCACCATCAATAATTTTTTAGTCATGCCCATGTTTTTTCTTAGCGGCGCTTTGTATCCGGTCAATAAAGTTCCCCTTTGGCTCAAGCCTTTCATTACCATCAATCCTGTCACCTATGGGGTGGATCTTTTACGGGGGGTAGTGCTCCGGCTTGAGGCCAACTACCTCACAGATATCGGCATTATCCTCCTTTTTGCCTTCTTGGTATTGGCATGCGCCACTTATCTTTTTCGCCAAGAAAAATAGGAATTATATTTGACACGGCAGGATATTTAGGGTACAATTGTTTCGCATACGAAATAATTGTACCCTAAATATTTTTTGCAAAAAAACAGTGCGTGGAGGTGAAGAGATGGAACAAGCGGAACCGTTGGAGCAAAGCAAAAAAATTGGCAAACTCTTTATGGAAGTTACCAAACTTTTTCGGCATAATATGAGCAAATCATTGGGAGATATTGGGATGACAGGCCCTCAAAGCAGGATCATCCACACTCTGTGCCGGTTTGAGAAGATTAAGGTAAGCGGGTTAAGCCGGATGGTTAGTTTATCAAACGCTACCGTTTCCGGGATTCTTGACCGCTTGGAAAAACAGGGACTGGTGGAGCGGACCAGAAGCAACGAGGATAAGAGGGTTGTTTATGTAAGCCTGACGCCTAGATTCAAAGAGATTCATGAGGACTTTCATAGAAGATCCGACGAGTACTTTGTAAATATGATCAATAAAGGCACTCCCGATGATCTGAATAAAATCATCGAAGGATTAGAAACCCTGAAAGGGCTTTTAAGTACCTGATGTCCGTCTTTGAAGAGGATAAATCATCTTTCTCCCTGCATGGGGAAAGAATATTTGCGAATAATAGTTAGCATGATCTTTATTTCAAGTTTTTTGCGGGAGATGGTATTTTGCTGAAATTGTTCAGATTTTTAAAACCTTTTACATTCTCTGTGGCCGGTGTTTTGGTCCTTTTATTTTTTCAATCGCTGGCAGAATTATACTTACCGACCTTAATGGCAGATATTGTCAACACAGGGATTGTCAAAGGGGATATCCCTTTTATTTGGCGCATTGGCACTCTGATGTTGCTTGTCGCCGGGGTGAGCGGCATCTGTTCTGTTTGGGCCGGTTTTTTGTCTGCAAAAATATCCGTGGGCTTTGGGCGGGATGTGCGCGGCAAAATCTTCTCCCGGGCGGAGAGCTTTTCCTTGCACGAGTTTGGCCAGATTGGCACGGCTTCTCTGATTACCAGGACCACCAACGACATCATGCAGATTCAGAACGTATTAATTATGATCATGCGCATGATGATTAGTGCTCCCATGATGTGTATCGGGGGCATTATTATGGCGGTATCAAAGGATGCGGAGCTTTCTTTGATTCTGGTGGTTGTCCTTCCCCTCCTGGCCGGCATGATCTTCGTGGTCGCCAAGAAAGGTGTACCTCTTTTTAAAGCGATGCAGGTAAAACTGGATAGATTGAATCGGGTGCTTTTGGAAGGCCTTACCGGGATCAGAGTGATCCGGGCTTTTAACCGCATCGACTACGAAAAAAAACGTTTTCATGAAGCCAACCGGGACCTTACCGCTACGGCGATCAAAGTAAACAGGATCATGGCAGCCTTAATGCCCTTAATGATGCTGATCATGAACTTTACCTCCATTGCCATTGTATGGTTTGGCGGTATCCGGGTATCCCACGGGGAGATGCAGATCGGTGATATGATGGCTTTTCTCCAATATGCCATGCAGATCATGTTTTCCCTGGTGATGCTTTCCATGATGTTTGTGATGATTCCCCGGGCTTCTGCCTCTGCCACGAGAATTAACGAGGTCCTGGAAATTACGCCGGAAATCAAGGACGCAGAACAGGTGAAGCTGGCTGACCGCAAAAGAGGTTTCGTGGAATTTAAAGACGTCACCTTTAGCTATCCCGGTGCTGAAGAGCCGGTAATAGAAGATATTTCTTTCCGGGCCAGTCCGGGGGAGGTCACGGCGATCATCGGCGGTACGGGATCGGGAAAATCCACCCTCTTAAATCTCATCCCCCGCTTTTATGACGTGGAAAAAGGGGCGGTTCTGGTGGACGGGGTGGATGTGAGAGAAATGCCCCAGAAAGCCTTGCGGGCAAAAATTGGCTTTGTTCCTCAAATAGCCCTCCTTTTTAGCGGCACGATTGAGGAGAATATCCGCTTTGGCAAGGAAGACGCCTCTGAGGCCGAGGTGCGCAAAGCGGCAGAAATCGCCCAGGCCACGGAATTTATTTCCGGGATGAAAGACGGCTTGGATACCCAGATTGCCCAAGGGGGTACCAACATTTCCGGCGGCCAGAAACAGCGCCTTTCCATCGCCCGTGCCCTGGTGAGAAGGCCGGAAATCTATGTCTTTGACGACAGTTTTTCCGCCCTGGACTTTAAAACGGATGCCCGGCTGCGTGCCGCCCTGAGAAAAGAAACAGCAGATGCCACGGTGCTTATTGTGGCCCAACGCGTGACCACAGTGATGGATGCCGACCGCATTGTTGTTTTGGATGAAGGGAAAATTGCCGGTATGGGCAGCCATAAAGAGCTTCTAAATACCTGTGCGGTATACCGGGAGATAGTATCCTCACAGCTTTCCGAGGAGGAGTTGGCATGAGTAGAGAGGATCGACAGCAAAGACCGGAGAGAAGATCAGGAAGAGGTCCCATGGGAGGAGGAGGAGGACCCATGGGGATGCCGGTGCAAAAGGCAAAGAACTTTAAAGGTACCCTGAAAAGGCTCCTAGGCTATTTAAAGCCTCAAAGGACACAGCTTTTGATCGTCATTTCTATGGCTATCCTCAGTACCGCTTTCAGTATTGTCAGTCCGAAAGTGATGGGAAAAGCTACCACCAAGCTATTTGAAGGCATGGTCCAAATCTATCGGCATGTGCCGGGCGCCCAGGTGGATTTTCCTTATATCGGCCAAATCATCCTGATCTTAATCGGTTTTTATCTTTTAAGTGCATTTTTCAGTTATATTCAGCAATATGTTATGGCCGGCGTGGCCCAGAAAATTGTTTTTGATATGCGTCGTGATGTTCAGGATAAGCTTTCCCGGCTGCCTCTGAAGTTTTTTGATGCCCGCACCCATGGGGAAATCTTAAGCCGGGTGACCAATGATGTGGACAACATCAGTACCACCTTGCAGCAGAGTATGACCCAGCTCATCACATCCCTCTGGACGATAATCGGCATCTTAATCATGATGCTGGTGATCAGCCCGGTATTGACGCTGATTGCTCTGGTCACTCTGCCCGTATCCTTTGTGATCACGGCTAATGTGGCAAAACGTTCTCAGAAATACTTTGCCGCCCAGCAGAAGGAATTAGGGGAGCTGAACGGCCATGTGGAGGAAATGTTTACCGGCCATAAAATCGTCAAAGCCTTTGGACATGAAAATAAATCTATCCGCCAGTTTAATGAAATTAACGAAAGACTGTATGGGGCAGGATGGAAAGCCCAGTTTGTTTCCGGGATTATTATGCCTCTCTTAAACTTTGTCAATAATATCGGCTATGTGCTGGTCTGCGTGGTTGGCGCCATCTATGTGACGAAGAAAAAAATAGAAATCGGCGACATTCAGGCTTTCATTCAATACTCCAGGCAGTTTACCTGGCCCATCGTGCAGACAGCGAATATTGCCAATGTGATTCAATCCACAGTGGCATCGGCGGAGCGCGTTTTTGAACTCCTGGATGAAATGGAGGAAAGCCCGGACCGGGATGATGCCACGGTGATTCGAGTGCCGAAAGGAGAAGTGGCCTTACAAAACGTTCAGTTTGGCTATCAGGAAGATGTTCCTCTGATCGAGGACATGAGTATTGACGTCAAACCGGGGCAAACCATCGCCATTGTCGGACCCACCGGGGCAGGAAAGACCACATTGGTAAATCTGCTCATGCGATTCTACGAAATAGGCGGGGGCAGGATTACTGTGGACGGGACCGATATCAGGGACATGAAGCGGGGGGATTTACGCAGTATTTTTGGCATGGTCCTTCAGGATACATGGCTCTTTAACGGTACCATCAAGGAGAATATTGCCTATGGCCGGGAGAATGCCACCGAGGAGGAGATAATCCGGGCAGCCAAGGCGGCCTATGCCGACCATTTTATTCGCACCCTGCCTGAAGGGTATGATACCGTGCTCAATGAAGAAGCATCCAATATATCTCAAGGCCAGAAGCAGCTTCTCACCATTGCCCGGGCTATCCTGGCCGACCCGGCGATTCTGATTCTGGACGAAGCCACCAGCAGCGTGGATACCAGAACGGAGGTCAATATTCAAAAGGCGATGACCGCTTTGATGAAAGGAAGAACCAGCTTCGTCATTGCCCACAGGCTTTCCACGATCCGGGACGCAAACTTGATTCTGGTCATGAATAACGGGCGTATCATTGAAAAGGGCAGTTTTACGGAACTGCTCAAGCAGGGAGGATTCTTTGCCGACCTTTATTACAGTCAATTTACCGGGTCAAATAATGAGGTCCAAATCGGTTAAAATAGGAACCCTTAAAGCAAATTCGCTTTAAGGGTTTTTTGTAAAATCCTTAAAGGGCTTTTTCCCATCAAGAAGCAGGAAGCGGCGAAAAATGGGAGAATAGATAAAGCATAGGCTGGTAAAAAAAGCCACAGAAAATATGGGGCAGGATTTTTACGGACAGGGAGGAAAAAATATGCGTTATGTGGGAACTTCAAAAGCATCTGATCAAGGTTACATTCGCGTGTTAGACGGGGTGGAGAGAAAAACCCTCACTTACGGCGAGCATACGCTTTTCACGGAATTTAGATTGGAAAAAGGTCATGTCTTACCCAGACATCAACATCCTCAGGAGCAAACGGGCTATTTGGTATCCGGGCACATTCTGTTAACGATTGGGGATGAAAAGTATGATATGGAGCCTGGTGACAGTTGGGCTATATTAGGCGGCACGGAACATGGGGCGGAAATTTTAGAAGACTCTGTGGCCATAGAAGTGTTTTCCCCGGTGCGTGCGGATTATTTACCTTGAAAATTTTTAGGAAGCAGACTATATTTAAAGGATGTGAGGCGAGTTGATTAAGGGATTTGTATTAGTAGTATGACAAATAAATATTATTGGGAGGAGAAAAAATGAATGTAAAAGCCGCCGCCACGATTGCGGTGAAAGTACTCGCCATTTTTACCCTGATAAAATTTATTACTTATCTTCCATCTGCGTATAACATCTTTGATATCGTGTCAACCGCGTCAAGCCAAACGAGTGCATCCTTACAAATAATCACGTTTATGGCTCCAATATGCTTGCTTTTGATTGTCAGCATGTGTTTGTGGTTGTATGCCGATGAAATCTCCGACCGGATGGTAAAAAATCCGGGAATAAATGAAAAGGTAAACATTAATTACGAGGGTCTGCAGAGCATTGCTTTTTCCGTGGTGGGCATCATCATCGTTGCCGATGCCTTACCAGCACTGATTTCTGCCTTCATCCATCTAAAGATCGATGATTCTTTTAGGCCACTGAACCAGTATATTAATCTGGGAACTACGGGTCTGAAACTGGTTATCGGCCTGTTGCTCCTGTTCGGGTCCAAGGGTTTAGTGGGTTTGATCAAATACCTGCGTACCGCGGGTTTGCCAAAATAGTTGGGAGGTGTCAACCATGAATCTGGATCATGAAATTGAACGGCGTTTTGTATGCGCGAAATGCGGGAATGTACGGGCCAGTGTGAAGCGTTTTGCCGCAACAGGGACCGGCCTTTCTAAATTGTTTGATATTCAACATAACGAATTTATTGCGGTCTCCTGCCAGCAATGCGGGTTTACCGAACTGTATAACCCGGAAATTCTGGAAGGAAAAAATAATCTGAGCAACATTCTTGATTTAATCTTTGGGGGTTAAGTCTAGGTCGATGGTGATGTTGTCTCTCTGATTAAACTGAGCAGGAGTGGTAAAGGTGCTCTACATGGTGATTAGGTCTTATGAAAGCAGTTCTCCTGACCCGATTGTGCTGAGAAAAGGAGAGCGGGTCATACTCGGGCAGACATATGAAGGAGAGGAGAATTGGCCCCACTGGGTTTTCTGCTCAAAACCGGATCGGTCCCAAGGGGGGTGGGTTCCCGAACAAATCATTAGTCGGGGCATCGAAGACGGTGTGATCAAGGAGAACTATAGCGCCAAAGAACTGACCATGGCTGAGAATGAAGTGGTGCAAGGGCTGAAGGAATTGAACGGCTGGGTCTGGTGCAAAAGGTTAAATAATCACGAAATAGGATGGTTCCCCAAAGACAACCTGAAGGAACTTACATGATCCGCTGGAAACATGGGGATGGTATACTGATGAAGGGTGAAAAAAGATGGAAATACCAATTCAGCAGGAAATTCAAAACGTGGATTTTTGGATTAAGGCCTGGGATGAAGCGATGTCCGGAGAGGAGAAATTCTCAAGGGCCTCGGGTGCCGGGGAAAAAGCGATTTCTTTATGGAATAACCGGGCGGGAAATTATGCCAAGAATACCCAAGGGGAGGACAACCGGGGCAGACAGCAGGTGGTCCTAAATTTTATGGAGTCCTCCGGTATCGTTCTGGACGGCATTCATGTCCTTGATATCGGTTGCGGACCGGGTAATTATACGTTGCCGATCGCAAAAAGGGCTGCCCATGTATGGGCTCTGGATCCAGCCGGTACCATGCTGGATATCCTGAAAGAGCGGGCCCGTACCCAAAAAATAGATAACATTACTTACATGCATAAAACATGGGAAGAGATTGATCTGGAAAAAGAAAAGTGGCAGTACAAATTTGATCTGGTCATGGCCGCCATGACACCGGGTATCCATAACGGCGAGACATTGATGAAAATGATTTCTGCCGGAAATAAGTATTATTTTTTAAGTAAATTTGCCCGGGCCCGAAAAAATAACCTGCATGAAAAAATTTGGGGCCGGTTATTCCGGGAAAACCGGCCGGAGCAATCCGCCGATTTTATTTATCCTTTTAATATGCTCTATGCCACGGGTTATTTGCCGGCCGTGAAATTTTTACATTCCGACTGGACAAATCACAATTCCGTGGAAGAAACAGAAATGCTGCTCCGGGATTGGGTGTCTCAGTATGGGGAAGTAACACCGGATATGGATCGAGAGATCCACTCTTTTGTAATCAGTGAATCCACAGACGGGGTGGTCAGGGAAGAAGTCCAGGCCTTTACCGGGCTGATGGTTTGGCAGCGATAAAGCCCCTTAGGGAAGATTATTGATGAGAGATGGTGAAAAAGGTTGTTCGCGAACTTGCCGGAACTAAGGGAAGCTGTAAGAAGCTGCCGGAATTGTGATTTGGCGTTGACACGAAACAATGTGGTCTGTGGAAACCGGGATCAGGGGTGCGGGATTTTTTTAGCGGGGGAGGCTCCCGGAGGAGATGAGGATTTAACCGGTCAGCCTTTTACCGGCCAGGCGGGGAGGGAACTAGAGGAATTCCTTTCCATCCTGAACCTTTCCCGGCAGGATGTTTATATCGGCAATGTGGTAAAATGCCGTCCCACGAAACCTTCCACCAGGGGCCGTTATGGAGATTATGCCAATCGTAAGCCTTTGGTGAAAGAAATAAATGCCTGTGCCAACTGGTTTGATGAAGAAATCCGTCTGGTCAACCCGAAAATAATCGTGACCTTGGGTGGGGTGCCTTTATCCCGAATCTTGGGGAGAACCGTGAGAGTGGGTGATTATCGGGGCAAAGCGATTTTTTCCCGCCGGTACGGCTGCCATCTGTTTCCCCTCTTTCATCCCGCCTCCGTGATTTATGACCGGAGTAAAAAAGACATTTATGTGCAGGACCTGGTTAAGTTGAAAGAGTTTTTGTCCGTTGCTTATCTGCCCGGACCACGGTAACCGGTACCCGGATCCCGAAAAAAGCCCTCCAGGGCTTTTTTCTGCATGTATGTTTGTTGAGGCAAAGAGCCAAAATACCGTTAAGAATAAGGATGGAGGTTCTTTGATGAAGACTTCGTACAAGTTATTCATGATCATCAGCTGTCTGTTTCTGTTTTCCGCGGGCTGTGCCGCAAGGAACGAAGCGAAAAATTTCCTGCCCCTGAATCCGGGCGTTACCTGGTATTATGATGTTGATATTCAGGGAGAAAAAGTAGAGATGCAGGTTCAAGTGGGGGAGCAAAAAGAAGTCGAGGGGAAGCTTGCTTATCCTTTGTCTTATTCCTATCATCAACAGGCTCTTCCTACCCAAATTGAATATTATGCGGTTGAAGATAAAACTATTATGTTTCCCAGGATTGATAACGTCCAGGGTCAGTTTGCCAAAAAACCGAGCCAGGTTTTTTTGAAATTTCCTTTAAAAAAGGGAGATAAATGGGAGTGGTCCGGCAAATTGCTTCCTTTAGGGAAAAAGGAAGCCGTAGCAACAGGAACTGTACAGGCCGTTGTTCAAGAGGCGGAAACGGTTTCTACTCCGGCCCAAACCTACAAAAATGCCTTAAGAATTAGTTTTACTTCCGTTTTTACAACCCAGGGAACCAATTTCGGCATTAAGGAAGACCGCTGGTATGTCAATAAAATTGGCATGGTCAAAGAAGTGGTGTATGATGAAAAAGGAGAGCAGGTCTTGATCGCGGTTCTGCATAAAATTAAAAAGTAGGGCTCTCACCTCCCATAACCGATTATGATATAATTATTTTGAGGTGAGTTTTTTGCTGGAATTGATTTTTTTGGCGGTATTTGCTTTTTTGATGTTTTTTCTAACCAAGACAGTGATCTGGGTTTTGTTGTATCTCGTTGTCTATCGGATGATTGCCATCACCGCCTATATTTTGCTGGGCGGAGTGATCAATTTGGACGCACCGGCGCTGTTTATCATCAGCCGGGTCATATTTTTCCTGCTCACACTTAAGATCGGTAATAGGATCTGGCAATTGGCCAAACGATATAAAGTGGTGAATGTGATTGTAGTGATCTTATTTGTTTGGCTGATCTATTCCATGATCGTCAGCCCGCCCCAGCATTATTACTATGATCAAACACCGGACAGAAATCTGATCAACAATTATATTTAGGATCAAGGTGAGGTGCCAAAATGAAAGCAATCGTATTGTTGTCAGGCGGTTTAGATTCCACCGTCTGTATGAGCGTTGCCCAGCAGGCAGGTTATGAAACGGTTCCCATTAGTTTCGATTACGGGCAACGGCATTTCCGGGAACTGGCCTGTGCCAGGGCGGTAGCTGATTTTTACCGGGTGAAAAAGCATGTGCTGATTGAGACCAATATGCGGGCCATCGGCGGGAGCGCCCTCACGGATGACATTGAGGTACCGGCAGGAGATGAACAGCGTCAGGATGTTCCCGTCACCTATGTTCCTGCCCGGAATTTGATTTTTTTAAGCTATGCTTTAGGGCTGGCAGAAGTGGAAAAGGCGGAAAAAATCTATATTGGGGTAAATGCCATGGATTATTCCGGTTATCCCGACTGCCGTCCCGAATTTATTCAAAAATTTCAGCAGGTGGCGGATTATGCTACCAAAGCCGGGATTGAAGAGAAAAAAATTTCCCTGGAAACACCGCTGCAGTACCTCAGCAAAGCGCAAATTGTCGCATTGGGCATGAAAAACGGTGCCCCTCTCCACTTGACGACCAGTTGTTATCAAGGGGGAGAAGAAGCCTGCGGTGTGTGTGACAGCTGTCTCTTAAGGCTAAAGGGTTTCCGGGAAGCAGGTTTTGCGGACCCCATCAAATATAAAAAATAGTCGATCCCTGGGGGATAATTTTTGTGGCGTGATCTTGTTTTTTCGGCAATTTCTCCGAGATAAATTTGTTATCATTTAATTACTCGAAAGACGGGGAGGGTATTTAAATGAATGATGAATTACGGGGAAAGATCATGGATGAGTTATGCACGATGGTGGAACGAAATCCAAGTCTTTTAAAAATGTTTGAGTTATTGGACAGGCTCTATCGTGATGTGGAAAAAATGAAACAAGAATTACTGACCATCAAAAATGCGCCCCAGCCAAATCACTTAACCAAATTTCAAGATTTTGTCGAGACCATGCTGTTTAGCTTATCTGAGATAGATGCCAGGCAAAGCCTGGAACAAAAAATACAAGAACAAGGGGAAGCGATGAAACAAAAAGAGGAACAACTAAAAGAGGCAGAAGCAGCTTATCGGCAAATTGCTGCTGCCCAAGCGGAAGCATCGAACGAAGTATACCGGGAAATGGAGCGGAAAAATGCGCTCTTAGCCGAAATAAAAAGTGATTTGTCCGCCTTCTGCACCTTACCCAAAACAAAAAGATGGCAGCTGATTTTAAACGAAGATCATATCATCTCCCATTTTAAGGGCCTGGAAGAAAAAATTGATCAGGTGATGGGGTAAAAATAAGGGCAGCGTTAATGGAGAATCTTTTCCATTTCGTGGATATCAAAGCCAATGATAATTTCTTCTCCGATGACGATGGTGGGAACGGCCATTCTCCCGGATTTTTGAAACATGGTTTTTCTCGCCTGGGCATCTGAAGCCACGTCATGTTCTTTAAAAGGAATTCCTTTTCTGGCAAGAAACTCTTTTGCCTGACGACAGGCGGAGCAGGTGGGCGTAGTGAAGATCGTTACTTCTTTTTCCATGAAATTATCTCCTCCTAAGGTCAGGGGACACACCTCATCCAAGAAGCAAGATGCCAGAAGCCAGAAGCAAGAAAGGGAAGCTAGAGTCAGGAAAGAAGAGCAAACATCTTGTTTCTTGCCTCTTACATCTTGACTCTTGTAGCGAGGAATGTCCCCAATTTATGTTTGTGTAAAATTAGTTTGTAACCGATGGCAGCTATAACATACAGAAAATTTTTTGACAGTTCATGGAAATACAGAAAATTGACATGTCCGCCTTTACAAACCTGCCTAATGTCAGTATACTTAAGATATATTTATGAGGAGGTGAAATTAATGGCTGCAATTACCAAGGATATGAGTATTATGGAAGTTGTTGCCCAATATCCGGAGACTGCAGATGTCTTTATGAACCATGGGATGGGGTGCTTAGGATGTGCTGCAGCCAGGTTCGAAAATATAGAACAGGGAGCCATGGCTCATGGGATAGATGTGGATGCATTGATGGTGGACCTGAACAGGGTAGCAAACGAACAAAAGGAAAAGGGCAGCGGCTGCGGTTGCGGTTGTGGTTGCTAGGATAAATCCCGGGATATCCGGGATTTATTTTATGTGAGATTTTTTTCTTAAAAAAACGCTTTTTTAAAATTTGGGTTATACCAGCCGGCGGTTAAATGCAAATACGCATTAACTGCCGGCTTTTCTGCATTAAATAGAGCATTACTGCCAGTATCGTGCCGCTTCTTAAATGTTAAATGCAAATGCAAAATAGCATTAAGCGTGGATGACCAAAATCATGAAAGTATCAGGATATATAGCTTTGGGGGATCCGGACCGAAGAAAAAAATTGGCATAAATGTTGCAATAAAAACTCTTAAGGAATTTTAAATTATAACCCCTTCAGTTTCAGAGGGTGAAAATCAAGGAGGTAACAGAATGCTTACAGGAAAAGAATTAGCGAAAGTGGGTCAGGGCCAGGGCGATAAGACCAAAACCTTGATGGAGTGGGGGGCCAAATACTGCGCCCGGGGTGTAAATACCGGTAAGCCGGCTTTTATCGAAGAAGGAAAAGGCGCCGTAATCAAGGACTTGGATGGAAATACTTATATTGATTTTTTCGGGGGAATCGGCGTGGTAAATGCAGGTCATTGTCCTGAGCCGGTAGTAGACGCGATCAAAAAACAGGCGGAAAAATTTCTCCATACCTTTCACACCATCATTCCCCACGAAAATTATATCAAACTCGCGAAAAAGCTTTGTGAAATCGTCCCGGGAGACTCCCCCAAAAAAGCGATGTTTGTAAACAGCGGGGCGGAATGTGTAGAGAATGCCGTGAAGATTGCCCGGCGCTATACGGGGCGAGCCGGCGTGATCGCTTTTGAATCGGCCTTTCATGGGCGGACTTTGTTGGCTATGTCCTTAACCAGTAAAGTGCGGCCTTATAAATTCGGTTTCGGACCCTTTGCTCCGGAAATCTACAAGGTTCCCTCCGCCTACTGTTACCGGTGTCCCTGGAATTCTTCCTATCCGGGGTGCGGGATGCATTGTTTGGAACATTTCCATACCTTCTTTAAGGCGGAAGTAGACCCTGAGACGGTAGCCTGCATGATCATTGAGCCGGTTCAAGGGGAAGGCGGCTTTATTGTTCCTCCCCCGGAATATTTGCCCGGATTAAAACAAATCTGTGCGGAAAAAGGCATTGTTTTTATTGCCGACGAAGTCCAATCAGGCTTTTGCCGGACCGGGAAAATGTTTGCCGTAGAGAACTTTGGCCTGGAGCCCGATCTCATGACTATGGCCAAGTCCATCGGTGTAGGCATGCCCTTAAGTGCTGTGGTGGGAAAAGCGGACATCATGGATGCTCCCGACGGAGGACAAATTGGGGGTACTTTCAGCGGAAATGCCCTCTCTTGTGCGGCAGCATTGGCAGCCATTGAAGTATACGAAGGGGAAAAGCTTGCCGACCGGGCCAACAAGATTAACGCCTATGTGATACCGAGACTCAAAGAAATGCAGCAGAAACATGCCCAAATTGGCGATATCAGGCATTTAGGGGCCATGATTGCCTTTGAATTGGTAAAAGACCCCCGCACAAAAGAACCGGCGAAAGATGAAACCAATCAAATCCTGGAGGAATGTTTTAAACGCGGTTTATTGATTATTAGTGCCGGGGTAATGGGAAATACCGTCCGGATGCTGATGCCTCTGGTAATCACCGATGAACAGCTGGCGCAGGCCATGAATATTCTTGGGGAAGCTGTGGACCTGGTTTTTAAAAAATAGCTTTTGTACAGGGGTAAATATGCCCGCAGGCTACCACAGCCTACAGCGGACTAGCTTCAGAATATGATCACGGAAAAATACAGGCCGGTACAGGCACCAGGTGCCCTCATCTGCCTGTATTTTTAAAATCTGAATGAAAAAAATGTCGTCAATTTCGGCTGGATTTAGTAGAATAATAGTACAAGAGGAAACCTCTCATCTGGAGGTGAATTGATTGTTACTGCGTGCAGGCGTGGAAGTAGCACACGATGGGTTGGTAATCATTGACGCCGAGGGCCGGGTAGTGGTATGCAATAGGGCAGCCCGGGAGATCTTAAAAGTTTTGCCCCAAGAAATCATGGGCAGAAATTTAAAAGACCTATTACCGGAATCTTTTGCTTTTCGGGTTTTGGACACAGAGGAGCCTTTATGGGGAGAGAAGGTTTCCCTCCGGGGTAAAATTTTTCTCACCAATCAAGACCCCATCTTTTCCGAGGAACAGCTGGTCGGAGCAGTCGTGTCTTTTCAGGACATGACCGGGCTGGACAGCCTTGCTTTAGAATTAGAAAGTATGAAAAAATTAAATAGGGAATGGGAAGCCATCTTTGATTCTTCCTATGATGAAATTTTTGTTACGGACGGACAGGGTTATGCGGTGCGCGTAAACCGGGCCTGCGAACGTTTTTACGGGGTGAAGACGGAAGAATTGATTGGAAAACATGTAAAAGAGCTGGAAAGACAGGGCTTGTTTTCTCCCAATGTCACCAGCCAAGCCTTAGCGGAAAAGAAACGTGTTACTTCCATGCAGAATACCAAAGGCGGGCAGAAATTAGTTGTCACCAGCAATCCCGTATTTGATGATGCAGGAAACATTATCCGGGTTGTGACAAACTCCCGGGATATTACCGAACTGAGTAACCTGAAACAAAGACTGGAAGAAACGGAAAAACTGGTAGACTCGTACAGAAATAAGATTGCCGAATTACACAAGGAAAGATTGAATTTTGGAGAAGATATCGTATACGCCAGTACTCCCATGAAGGATATTCTAAATATCGTAGAAAAAGTGGCTGCCGTAGATTCCACGGTTTTGATTGAGGGTGAATCCGGGGTGGGGAAAGGGCTGATTGCCGCCAGGATCCATAAATTAAGCAAAAGGGCAAGCAGGCCATTTATTACCGTCAATTGTGGCGCTATTCCGGAAACCCTGATGGAATCGGAACTTTTCGGATATGAGGCAGGAGCCTTTACCGGCGCACGGCGCGAAGGTAAAAAAGGCCTGATCGAAATGGCCAACGGGGGAACGATTTTTTTTGATGAGATCGGAGACTTGCCCTTAAATTTGCAGGTGAAACTGTTGCATGTGATTCAGGAAAAAAGAATGAAACGCATCGGCGGCACCCAGGATGTGCAGATTGATATTCGAATTATTACGGCCACCAATAGAAATCTCAGGCATCTGGTAAATGAGAATAAGTTTCGGGAAGACCTCTTTTACAGGCTGAATGTGATTCCTATCGTCATACCCCCGTTGAGACACCGGAAAGAGGACATCAGAAAATTGGTCAACCGGTTTCTTGATGTTTGTAACGCCAGATATGACATGAACAAACGGGTCTCTCCGGAAACTCTCACGGTCCTGGAGGACTATAACTGGCCGGGTAATGTCCGGGAAGTGGAAAACCTCATGGAAAGACTGACGGTAACGGTAGATGGAAATGAAATTTTGCCCGGTCATTTACCGGAATATCTTTATTGGGAACAGAGCAAGAAAGGAAAAGTGATGGTGCTGGATTTATGCGGCTTAAAAAGTGCTACGGAAGAGGTGGAAAAGCAATTGCTGAAGAAGGCCCTCACCCAATTCCATAATACCTACAAGATGGCGGAAGCGCTGGATGTCAACCAATCAACTGTGGTGCGTAAAATGCGGCGCTACGGACTTTTTGACGACAGCAATTTGAAGACAGGAAAGAGTTGACATGAATCAGCCGCCCGGGACGAAAGTCCCGGGCGGACTCTTTTCTTATGTAAGTTTTCGAGTCTTAAAAAACCGCGAGAATTACTAATGAAAGTAGCGATATGATCAATTTCGTGGGAAAAAGGAAATTGTCAAGAATTAAGGGTTTATTTTTTTGAATTGTAATTCTATAATTAAAGGATAGGCCAAATAAGAGATAATAAAAATATCATTGTTTCAAAAGATTTTGATTTATTTTTGTGATCAAAATATCGCTTTTATAAAATTATTTTGGTATACTTATAATCAATTAAAGGTTTTTTTATGATCAATTAAAGAAAAATCAGGCAAAATGATATTTTTTTGTTTAGGCCAAGAGGGGGTGCGTACAAAAAAACAAGATGACAGAGATCCTATTATTCTTATTAGGGGAGGGGACAGAAAATTATGTTAGAGGTTTTGGGAAAAATCTTTTCAATTACGCTCATTGACCTAGTGCTGAGCGGGGATAATGCGGCAGTGGTAGGTTTGGCGATTCGGAATTTGCCGGAAAATCTGCGCAAAAAGGCGGCTATATTTGGAGCCGGCGGCGCCGTTTGTTTACAGGTTACTTTTGCTACTATGGCCACCTATTTGATGACGGTTAATTATCTGAGTGCCATCGGCGGACTCATATTAGTTTTTATTACGTATAAGCTCATTAAACCGGGTAAAGAAGAAGAGGCCGAAGTGAAAGCTTCCGACAAGTTTTGGGCTGCGGTAGGTACGATTGTTGTAGCGGATATTTCTATGGCCTTTGATAATGTAATGGGTGTGGCTGGAGTAGCGGAAGGCCATGTTTTATATATTATTTTTGGTTTATCGGTATCGATCCCCATTTTAATTTTCGGCGCCACCTGGCTGGCTCGTTTAATGGACAAATTCCCCATCATTATTTATCTGGGCGCTACCGTACTGGCTCATACGGCGACCAGTATGATTGTTCACGATAAGGCGTTACATGTGGTGAGAATAGTAGGAGAAACATTTGCCACCTTGATTCCCTGGATTTTGGCGATTCCTGTTTTAGTTTATGGTGTGATCGTAGTAAGAAAGGCAAAAGTAGCCACTCTTGAGGGAGCAGGAAAATAAAGAATAAAAAAGTATTAATCCCGAAAAAGCGCGACGAGGTCGCGCTTTTCTTTTTTACTTACTGGGGAATATTCAAATGGGAGATTTCTTTTAGTTCCCTCAAATCGTGGGCCTTGATCATGCTTTTAGATAAGGTATATAGGGTATCGCCGATATAAAGAATCCGTTCGATATTTTTATTGCTGGCGTACCAATCATACCCTGCTTTTAAGTTGTCATCCGGGTCCAGATGGGTAATGGTTCCCTTGAGCTTAAATCCTTCTTTCAGGTCGATCTGGTAGACATAGGCCCCCTGAAAGGAAAACTCTCCGTATTGGATCACATTGTCCGGTAAGGATTCTTTATTGCTTATTTTCATCACGGTTACCGGGAATGCCATCAGGTTTCTCTCCCGGGAGAACAACAGGGCTTTATGGTTGTGCAGCAATTCGGAATCTGTCCCCCGGTCGCCGATCACCTCCTGATACATTTGGACCGGGTGGGCCACAGCGGTCACGTCAAAGAGGGCAATTTTTATCCCCTGATAGAAGGCCATGGTGCCGAATTCTTTTCCTTCCCAGTCCTTTTGACTTAATTCCGTGGTGTCTTTCCCAAAACCAATGATGTGGTTTTCATCATAGGGGTGAAGGTAATCGCTGTAACCAGGGATCTTTAAGGCACCCAAAATTTGCGGTTTTTCCGGATTGTGCAAATCAACGACAAAAAGAGGATCGACAGTTTTAAAAGTAACGAGATAAGCCCGGTCGCCCATAAATCTTACAGAGTAGATCTTTTCACCTGGCGCAATATCTTCGATTTTTCCTGTTATGTGCAGATCAGCATTAAGAATATAGATGTTGTTTTTAGAGGTATTTTCATCGGTGCGCCAGATTTCCCCTTTTGTCGTGGCAATACGGAAGTAACCTTGATGGTCGTCCATGGAAAATTGATTGAGGATGGTTCCCGGTACTTCGCCTTTCGCCGCGTATGTGACTTGCCCGTTTTCCAGAGTGAACTTATAGACCATGGTTTCCATCTCTGGCGCCGGTTTTGTTGCCTTTGTTTCATACCCGGTCACCGCCACATAGAGATCTTTTTCTGTAGCATAGATATTTTCTCCCGCCCCCAGGTAGGCGGATACTTTCATTTCCCGGTCCGGCTGAGCCAGGTTTAGTCCTGCCACAAGCAGATAGTTCGGTTCCACACATTCAGGAAAGTATCGGATCTCTTGATAGGGGATTTCTACCAAACTGTCTGTCCGGGCGGAGTCCCGATAGGAAGGACGGAGGGGCTGGTCCAGGTATTTGTTGGCCACCAAATAGAGTTCATCGCCGATTTTCCGGGAAGAAAGGTAATTTCCTGCCAACTCCACTTCTCTCACCTGTTTGATTTGGTCCTTTTTACTGATGTCAAAGATAACCGCTTTCACGGTACCCCTTCCCCAAACAGGAGGATAGATTCGGATGCCGGGGGCAATTTTCTGCTCGTCAACATAGGCGTTTTCAGAGGCAGCGCCGATCACAACCAGGTATTTGTCATCCACATATAATTCTTGGGGAGAAAATTTCCCGTCCTCAAATTTAATTGTGTCGCTAAGAACCATTTTTTCAGGTGGCTGGGCGAGAAGGACGATTACCCGTCCCTGGTTGACCTGATAAATGTACTTGCCGTCGGTTTTCACAATATCGGCTTCGTCCACCCCCTGAACTTGAATGTTGGTGGAGGAATAATCCTCCCCTGTCCCCCCCGGGGACTCAAGGGGCGCTGAAACCGCTTTTTCCGCAAATTGTGCACTGCCGGTCACACCCATTGCCCCATTTCGCAAGATTTGCGACCGAGAGCTTTGTGCTGCTGCAAGCAGTTTTTTCAAGTTTTCATAGGAGCCTACCGTAGGTAAGCAATCTTTTATTTCCCCTTCACTTTTCGCGGAAACGGGTTTAAAGGCTAGGACCGTCAAACAGACCAGAGCGAACAGCAGGCCAACAAATAACCATAACTTTTTCACTTTTTTTCCTCCTTAGCCAATTTATTGTTTAGACGTGGGTTGGCCTATTTTTGTTTCATGCCTGTGATCCTGTCGTAAAAATTTATTGATTTGAATATTAGTATGTAAAAAGCCGTTGGCGGAAACAGGGGATAAAGCTTGTCCGGGGCATAGAATTTGGCGGAAGATAAGGAGGGGATTCAAGTAGATATTAGCCTTCAGGTGGAATTGGGTCTTAGGTTGTTATTTGCTTTAATTATCGGCGCCATGATCGGTTCGGAGCGCCATTTTCACAACAAGCCTGCCGGGGCCAGGACCCATTCTCTGGTGTGTTTGGCCAGCGCCTTATTTATGATTGTTTCGATTTATGGCTTTACCGGTTTTGACCACATTGAAGCGGTAAAAAGGGATCCGGCCAGAATGGCAGCCCAGGTAATTTCGGGCATGGGTTTCTTAGGGGCCGGGGTGATCTGGAAGGAAGGGTACACCATTAAGGGGTTAACGACAGCCACCACCCTTTGGCTGGTAAGTGGTTTAGGCCTGGCCAGCGGCAGCGGCATGTATATTCCCGCCATTATCACCACTGTTTTAGCTTATGTTGCTTTGTATACCTTTAGCATTTGGGAAGCGGCGTTGTTTAAAAAGCGGGAGGTCAGGAGCAGATTGCCTAAAATTGCCGAGATCAATATCCCCCATCTGAAAAGCGGTTTAGAAAATGTGCTGCGGGAATCTTTAGGGTATGATGTTTCCGGTCAACCGGAAAATGTGGTGATTACTTTTCAGTGGGCCCGATCGCAAAATGATCCTTTTTATCTTACTTTAGGAGTGAAAGAAGATATCCTGCAGCTATTTTTTCTCAGATTACCCACAAATCAGAGAAGCCAAGGTTTAGGAGCACTGATTATGCAGATTCTGGTGCAGTGGGCTAAAGAAAACGGTTTCCATAAAATTGCTGTCACGTCATCAACAGAGGCCTTAGGCTTTTGGCTGAAAAACGGTTTTAAGCAAATTGACGATAAAAGTTTTGTTTATGACATCAACCAAAGGGATCCGGATCCGGAATGATGCTCTCGTTCCTGGTGATATTTTTTTGCAATCCTAATTTAGTAACACTCGTAGCCCTCTTGAACATAAGATAAGGTACAGGCAGGAAAGAAAGGGGGATCATCATGGGCTCTATTCCGAAAGTTAAATCTTTAGGAGAACTGAAATCGCTGATCAATAATCACAAAGGGACCTTATCTGAAGGAAATTTAAAAATCATTAATCAAATTATTGGTGAACTTGAAAAAGGTGGCGTATCAAAATCCAATAAAGAAAACTTAAAGTCTTTGATGAATAAGCTGGCGTCAAAAAACGGGGTGCAGGTTCCTAAAAAATAGGGGTGATTGAAGGAGGAAGGGGCGATA